>NZ_LMRZ01000001.1 GCF_001428305.1 Janibacter sp. Soil728
TCCGAGGTCTCGGGGTAGGTGGGCAGCTGCGGCTTCTTGGTGCCGATGATGACGCAGAAGAGAGCATCCTCGTCGGTGGTGTTGGCCAGGCTGCGCGGCACGCCTGCGGGCACGACGATGATGTCGCGGTAGCCCAGGGTGCGGGTGGCGGTCTTGGTGCCGTCGGCCACGTCGTGCACGGTCACGTCGACCTGGCCCTCGAGGACGAAGAAGGCCTCCTCGACGTCGCTGTGCGTGTGCTCGGGGCCGACCGCGCCGGCGGGCAGGCGCATGTTGGAGAAGGTGAAKCCGCGCGAGGGCAGGATCCGGTTGTCGTCGTCGAAGTTGCCCGTCGCGCCGGAGCCGACATAGCGGATCTGCGCGCGACGGAAGCGGTCGCCACCGGCCTCGGCCTGGAAGCCCAGGGCGTCCCAGTCCTCGTAGCGGGTCTCACGGCTGGCGATGCACGAGTCGATGAGCTGGTCCAGGTCCGCGCCGGGCTGCAGGGTCTCTTCGGTCTGCTGGGTCTGCTGGGGGGCTCGATCTTGGCCCGCAGCCGCTTGACGTGGTTGTCGTCGTCGAAGTTGCCCGTCGCGCCGGAGCCGACATAGCGGATCTGTGCGCGACGGAAGCGGTCGCCACCGGCCTCGGCCTGGAAGCCCAGGGCGTCCCAGTCCTCGTAGCGGGTCTCACGGCTGGCGATGCACGAGTCGATGAGCTGGTCCAGGTCCGCGCCGGGCTGCAGGGTCTCTTCGGTCTGCTGGGTCTGCTGGGTCATCTGCTTGCTCCTTGTGTGTCGGGCTGGTCAGGCGGGGGTGTGATCGGTCAGGTCCGCGCAGGCCGCGCGAGCCTCGTCGGCGGCCCACGGGAGGGGCTCGCCGCTCAGGTCGATGTAGACGGACTTCTGTCGCATGTACGAGCGGATCCCCTCTCGCCCCTTCTCCACGCCGAGACCGCTGTCGCGGACGCCGGCGAAGGGGGTGGAGATGCTGAACTGCTTGTAGGTGTTGACGTAGACCGTCCCCACGACGAGGGCCTTCGCGATGCGGTGGATCCGCCGGTAGTCCGCGGTCCAGATGCCGCTGGCCAGGCCGTAGGCGCTGTCGTTGGCCTGGGCGATCAGGTCGTCCTCGTCGTCGAAGGGCAGGACCACGGCCACCGGGCCGAAGACCTCCTCGCGGCAGATCGTCGCGGAGTTGTCGACGCCACCGAGGATGGTCGGCAGGTAGTAGGCGCCCTCGGCGAGAGCGGGGTCCTGCGGGGCGTAGCCTCCGACGAGGACCTGGGCACCCTCGGCGACAGCAGCGTCGACCATCGCGGCCACCTGGTCACGGTGGCTGTGGGTGATCAGCGGGGCGACCTGGGTGCGGGGATCCGTGCCGGGGCCGACCCTCAGGTGCCGCGTCGCCTCGACGAGTCGGGCCACGACGTCGTCGAAGATCGACCGCTGGACGAAGATCCGAGATCCGGCGATGCAGCTCTGGCCGCTGGAGGAGAAGACTCCGTAGAGGATGCCGGCGACGGCCTGGGTGAGGTCGGCGTCGTCGAAGACGATGGTGGGTGACTTGCCGCCCAGCTCGAGGGTGGCCGGCATCAGCTTTTCAGCAGCCACGTGGGCCAGGTGGCGCCCGGTGGAGGTGCCACCGGTGAAGGTGAGCTTGCCGACGCCCGAGTGCGCGACGAGCGCCTCACCCACGGTGCGACCGGGGCCGGGGAGCACGGACAGCAGGCCGGCAGGTAGCCCCTCCTCCTCCGCGATGCGGGCGAGCAGCAAGGTCACCCAGGGCGCCCAGGCCGGCGGCTTGGCCACGACGGCGTTGCCGGCGGCGAGCGCAGGGGCGATCTTCTGTGCATCGCTGGCAATCGGCGAGTTCCACGGGGTGATCGAGGCGACGACCCCCACGGGCTCCCAGGTGGCGATGGTCATCCACGGCCCCCGCGACGGCGTCACCTGGTCCTCGAGGGTCTCCAGGGCCGACGCGACGTAACGGAAGGTGCCAGCGGCACTGCGGGCCAGCGCTGTCGTCTCGCCGCGGGTCTTGCCCGTGTCGAGGGTCTGCAGCGCGGAGATGTCGTCGGCACGCCGCTCGATGGCGTCACCGATGCGGCGCAGGACGGCGGCCCGCTCGTGGGGGGCGGCGTCGCGCCAGCCACTCGTCACGGCGGCCTGCTCACCTGCGCGCACGGCCTCGTCGACGTCGTCGACGGTGGCTGCGTGCAGTCGGGCGAAGACCTGGCCCGTGGCGGGGTCGACGGTCTCGATGACGTCGCCGGTGCCGGTACGCCAGCTGCCGGCGACGAACACCTCGTCGCGCAGGAGGTGGCCCAGGGCCAGCCCTTCTGCAAGTGGAGCGATCTCAGTCGACATTGAACCGAGGCCTACCTTCCGTCGTTGCTATAAGTCTGAGCGCAAAGATATTTTCTGTCAAGACTTTTCTCCATCGGACATCTGGAGGAGTCGGGTCAGGCGATGAGCGGGACGCGCCCCGTGAGCGAGGCGATCGTCTGCAGGACCGACCACGGCGCGACCGCGCTCGTGCGGGGGTTCTGAGTGCTCGGGGTGTTGCGGATGACGAAGCTGTACTCGCCGATGGCACCGCTCGCGGTGATCTCGTGCGTCGTGCGGGTGGCTGCGGGATCGCCGACGAGCTCGACACCGACGCCGTGCGTGGACCCCACCGCCGTCGCCAGGGCAGCGACCACGTTGAGCGAGTCCGGGAAGAGCCGGGCCGCATCGCCGGGCCCTCCGGCAAAGACCGTCACCGGCGCAGTGGCCCGCACGAGGTGCTCCACCTCGTCGGCAGACATCCAGTCGCGCACCAGGGCGCTCGCCTTCTTGGTCGTGCGGACACTGATCGTGTCGAGGCCACCGGACCGGGCTGCCGAGGCGAGCAGGTCCAGCCCCCCGACGGCACCGTGCGTGGCGAAGAGTCGCCCGGGCCCGAGCACACCCAGTCGGGGACCGAGTCGGTCGTCGAGCAGGGCTCCCACCGATGTCACGACGAGGTCGGACCCTCGAGAGAGGACTGCGTCCACGATCTCGTGCACCACCTGCTGGCCGGCGCACTCGACGACCAGGTCAGCGGTCTCGAGAGCCTCCTCGAGGGAGATCAGCGGGCCGGCCGGCGAGCTCGGGGCACGCCGGGCGACGATGCCCACGAGCTCGGCACCGACGACCCCTCCTCGAGCCAGCTCCTCTGCTACCCGCGCTCCGATGACCCCGTGGCCGATGACCGCGACGCGACGGGTCACGGACGGTCCTCGCCTGTCTGCAGCTCCTTGTGGCGCAGCAGACTGGCGACATGGCCGCGGATCTCGACGAACCGCGGGTCGGCCTTGGTCGTCACCTGGTCGCGCGGGTGCGGCAGGTCGACGTCGATCGTCTCGGCGACGATGCTCGGCGGCGTCGACAAGACGATGATGTGGTCCGCCAGGTAGACGCTCTCGTCGATGTCGTGGGTGACGACGAGGACCGTGATGCCGAGCTCACGCTGGATGCGCAGCAGCAGGTCCTCGAGGTCGGCCCGGGTCTGCGCGTCGACCGAGGCATAGGGCTCGTCCATCACGAGCAGCTTGGGCTGCGAGGCAAGGGCCCGCGCGATCGCGACCCGCTGCTGCATGCCACCCGACATCTGCCAGGGGTAGAGGTGGGTGCGGTCCTTGAGCCCGACGGCCTCGAGCGCCTCGGCCACGCGGCGTTCGCGCTCGGCCTTGGGCACCTTGGACAGCGGGAAGGCGACGTTCTTGTCGACCCGCATCCACGGGTAGAGGGAGCGCGAGTAGTCCTGGAAGACCATGGCCAGCCCCTCGGGGACGCCCGTGACGGTCTTGCCCTCGAAGCTCACGCTGCCGTCTGTCGGCTGGTCCAGACCACTGATGATGCGCAGCAGCGTCGACTTGCCGCACCCGGAGGGGCCGACCATGACGGAGATCTTGTGCGCGGGGATGTCCGCGGTGATGGAGCGGACCGCGAGGTTGGTCCCGTAGGTCTTGGACACCCCGTCGAGCTGCAGCTCGGGGATGGTCTGCGTGGTGGGGGCGGTGGTGGTGTCAGTCATTTTGAGCCGTCACTCCTCGGTGCCAGGACAGGACCCGGCGCTCGATCTGAAGGAAGATGAAGTTCATGACCACGCCCAGCACGGCGAGCACGATGAGCACGGCGAAGAAGCCGGGGTAGTCGAAGTCGCGCTGGGTGGAGACGAGCAGGTAGCCGAGTCCGTTGTCGGACTTCTGCAGCTCGGAGATGATCATGATGATGAGGGACATGGACATGGCGGTCCGGATGCCGGCGAAGATCTTGGGCGAGGCCCCCGGCAGGACGATGTGGGTCAGCACCAGTCGGGTCGGGATCCGGTAGACCGCGGCGGCCTGGGAGCGGACCTCCCCGACCGACATGACGCCGTCGATCGTGTTGAAGAGGATCGGCCAGACGACGCTGAAGGCGATGAGGAAGATCTTCGGCGAGTCCCCGATGCCGAAGAGCAGGAAGAAGACGCCGAGCAGCGCCGGGCTGGGCAGTGAGCGGCCCAGGTGGACGAGCGGCTGGAAGAGCGCGTGCATCTTGGGGAAGACGCCGAGCACGACACCGACCCCCACGCCGACGAGGATCGCCAGCCCGAGGCCGGCGAGCGCTCGGGCGACGCTCGGGACGAAGTGGGTGAAGGTCGCCTCGCCGAGGAAGAGCCGCCCGGGGTCGCTGGAGAGGAACATCGCGCCGACCGCCCGCAGGGACTCCAGCGGGCTGGGGACGAAGTAGCCGCTCGTGGCCGAGCGGGACAGCGCCCACCACACCAGGAGGATGACGACCGGGACGAGGAGACGCAGCCCGATCCGGACCGGAAGGGTGAGCCCGTCCCGGCGAGTCCTGGCGGCGGTCGTGGGACGCGAGCGGGGGCGCAGCTGCTGGGTGATGGTCACTGGGCCAACCCCTTCTTCCAGTCGAAGACCTTGGCGTCGATCAGGGACATCACCAGCGAGACGAGCACGCCGAGGACGCCGGCCACGAGGGTGGCCGCATAGACGAGATCGAGGTTGGTCGCATTGGCACTGCCCACGAGGATGTAGCCGCCGATCCCGCTGCCCCCGCCGACGAGCAGCTCGGCGGAGACGGCCACGATGAGGCCGATGGACGCAGCAACCCGCACGCCGGTGAAGGCGAAGGGCAGAGCGCTCGGCAGGACGACGCGGCGCACGACCTCCGCGCGGGAGAGCCCGAAGGACTCAGCCGTCTGGATGGCGGTGGTGTCCGCCCCCTTCACCGCGTACATGGTGTTCAGGAGGATCGGCCACACGCACGCCAGGGCCACGGTGATGGACAGCGGCAGCATGCCGTTGCCCATGAGGAGCACGAGGATCGGTCCGAGGGCGATCGACGGGAGGACGCGGAAGGCCTCGACCGGCAGGTTGAAGGTGATCATCGCCGCCTTGGAGGCGCCCATCGCGGCGCCGACGACGACGCCGACGACGGTCGCCAGCAGCAGCGCGAACATCCACTCGGCCATCGTGAAGCCAACTGCCTGCCAGAAGGTGCCATCGCTGAAGAGGTCACCGAGGCTGCCGAAGACCCTGCTGGGGACCGGCAGCCCCTCCTTGGTGACCACGGTGCGCATGAGCAGCTCGGCGACAGCCACCACACCGATGACGCCGACGACCCCGAGTACTGCCTGACGGCGAGTGCTGAGTGGTTCGTGGATGAGTCTCATCCGGTCCTCCCTTCGAGGATTCCCTCTACTTCTTGGGGGCCCAGAGCGTCTTGTTGACGTCCAGGTCAGCCTTGACGAGCTTCTGCTCCTTGAGGATGTCGACGGCCTTGGTGTACGACTCCGTGTTCATCTCGTCGTAGTACGTCGGCAGCGGCATGTCCTTGGCGACCGACTTGGGGAGCTTGGCGATGGTCGGGAGCCAGCTGCGCGCCTCGTCCTCGTTCTTGTTGAGGTCACCCCCCGCCTTGTACATCGCGCGGGCGAAGGCCGCCGCGGTGTCGGGGTTGGCGTCCAGGAACTTCTGGCTGGCCACGTAGGTCGAACCGGCCAGGCCCTTGTTGGGGCCGGCAGTGTTGTCGACGACCTCGCGCAGACCCGCGCTGCGGGCGCCCGACATGAAGGGCTCGGGCATGTAGCCGGCGTCGATGGACTTGGCCTTCACGCCGCTGATCATCTCGGGGAAGGGGACCTCGACCCACTTCGGCGTGACGTCGACGCCCTCGCTCTTGGCGAGGTTGTTGAAGGTGATGTCACCCATGTTCTTCGTCGTGTTGATGCCGATGGTCTTGCCGTCGAGGTCCTTGATGCCCTTGATCGAGGAGGCCTCGGGCACGAAGATCCCGATGCCGTTGTCGGCGAGCGCGCTCGTGAGCACGACCGAGCGGATCGGCAGGCCGGAGTCGACGGCCATGGCAGTGCCGAAGGGGGTGGAGTTGGTGAGGTCGAGCTCGCCCGAGACGACCTTCTGGACGCCGGCCGGTCCACCCTGCACGGGCTCGATGGTGACCTTGAGACCTTCCTTCTCGAAGAAGCCCTTCTCGTTCGCCCAGTAGAGGGCGGCGTAGTCGGTCAGCGGGAGTGACCCGACCTTGAGCTCCGTCTTCTCCAGCGTGCCGTCGGTCGCGGCCGCCGAACCATCGCTGTCGCCGCCACATCCGGCCAGTGCGAGGGCGATGCTCGCAGCTCCGGCCATGGCCAGCATGCGCGTTGCCTTCATGAGGTTCCTCCGAGTCCGAGCCAGTGCACATCTTTGTGCTCAACTATTTGGCTGTAAGTTATTTTGCGACACATCATCCACTCCGTCAAGTAGTTCTGGCACATTCGTCCCAGACCGTTTACCTGTAAGCAGTTGAGCGATAAGGTAACTATGACGCGAGCAGCGAGGAGCAGCAATGAAGCCCGCCCCCTTCGACTACGTCATGGCCACATCGGTCGCAGACGTCGTCAACCACCTGGCCGAGGACGAGCGCGAGGTGAAGGTCCTTGCCGGCGGCCAGTCCTTGGTGCCGGTGCTCAACATGCGCCTGGCCCGACCCCAGGTCCTGGTCGACATCACCAGGGTTCCCGACCTCCAGACCATCGAGCTGACGCCGGACGGCGAGCTCCGCATCGGTGCAGCCGTGCGGCAGACCGACGCACTGGAGCATCCGCTGGTCCGTCGGGACTGGCCGGCAGTGGTCAGCGCGATCCGACACATCGGTCACCCGCAGATCCGCAACAGCGGGACCGTCTGCGGCAGCCTCGCGCACGCCGACTCCTCCGCCGAGCTGCCCGCAGTTGCGGTCCTGCTCGATGCACGGATCCAGGTCGTCAGCCCTCGGGGCAGCAGGGAGGTCCGCGCCGCAGACTTCTTCCTCGGGACCTTCACGACCGACCTGGCGCCGGACGAGCTGGTGACAGCCGTGCACTTCCCGCCGTCACCGGCGGGCACCCGGCACGATGTCAGCGAGTTCACGCAGCGGCGTGGCGACTTCGCGACCGTCGGGGTGGCCACTCGGGTCGCACGCCGCGCAGACCTGCTGAGCGAGTGCCGTGCCGTCTTCTTCGGCGTGGGGGGCACCCCAGTGCGCGTCCCGACCGTCGAGGACGTCCTCGTGGGGTCTGACCCCACCACGGCGGACTGGGCCGCGGTCGCCACGCTCCTCGCCGAGGCCCTCTCCCCACCCACCGATGTCCACGCCAGTGCCGAGCTGCGGCTCGAGCTGGCGGCCACCCTGCTGCAACGATCCATCCTGAGCGCCTGGGAGCTGTGCTGATGACCATCAAGAAGGCCGCTGCGCCCCGCAGCCCTGTCACCCCCCGGCTCGTGGAGCCCACCGCGTGGCGGCACGTCGACCTCGAGGTCAACGGCTCCACCGTCTCGACCGAGGTCGAGTCCCGCCTGCTGCTCAGCGACTTCCTGCGCGAGCGTCTGGCGCTGACCGGCACGCATGTCGGGTGCGAGCAGGGCGCCTGCGGTGCCTGCACCGTCCTGCTCGACGGCCGTGCCGTCCGTTCCTGCCTGACTCTCGCGGCCGCGTGCACGGGGCGGGAGGTCAGGACGATCGAGGGCTTGGCCGAGGACTCTCTCCACCCCGTCCAGCAGGCCTTCCACGACCACCACGGCCTCCAGTGCGGCTTCTGCACCCCCGGCTTCGTCATGTCCATCACCGAGCTGCACGAGCGCGAGGAACCGGTCTCCGAGGATGAGCTCATGGACCAGCTGTGCGGCAACATCTGCCGCTGCACGGGTTATCGAGGGATCGAGCGCGCCGCCCGGCAGTCCGTCCGCGTCGCGACCGAGGGAGGTGCCGACGATGAGTGAGTCGACGAGCACGCGAGAGGCGACCGAGGCACCGCGCCTCGTCGGTCAGCCCATCCCCCGCGTCGAGGACGACCGCCTGCTACGCGGTCAGGGCCGCTTCGTCGACGACGTCACCCTGCCCGACGCCCTGCACATCGCCTTCCTCCGCAGTCCGCACGCGCACGCCCGTATCCGCTCCCTCGACACATCGGCAGCCGAGTCGGCCCCGGGCGTCGTCGCCGTCTACGACGGACGGTCGCTGCTCGGAGTCGTCGAGCCACTGGTCAACATCGAGGAGGTGCGTGTCCCACCGGGGCTGATCGAGGGGGTCGCGCCGATCGTCAAGATCCAGCCGATGCCGCCGCTGGCGCACGACGAGGTCAACTACGTGGGCCAGCCCATGGTCATGGTCGTCGCAGAGTCCCGGTACCTCGCCGAGGACGCGGTCGAGGAGATCCTCGTCGACTACGAGCCACTGCCGGTCGTGACCGACCCCGAGCGGGCGCTCGACCCCGACTCCCCGCTGGCCCTGCTCGAGGCCGACGACAATGTCGGTCTCCAGGCCCACATCTCGACGGGAGACATGGAGGCCGCCATCGCCGGGGCCCACGTCGTGCTCGAGGAGACCTTCGCCTCGCAGCGCTACGTCCCGTCCCCCATGGAGACGCGCGGCGTCGTGGCGAGCATCGACCCGTTCTCGGCGCGTCTGCAGATGTGGTCCAACACCCAGACACCCCACCGGGTCCGCGACCACGTGGCGCATGCCCTCGGCATCTCGACCGATGACGTCACCGTGACGACGCCGGATGTCGGCGGTGGCTTCGGGCAGAAGGGGATCCTCATCGTCGAGGAGATCCTCGTCCCCTTCGCCGCGCGGGACCTCGGCCGGACCGTGCGCTGGCAGGCGGACCGCACGGAGAACCTCGTGGCCGACACCCACGCACGCGAGCAGATCCACCACCTGACGATCGCCGCGGACGCCGACGGCCGGTTGCTGGGGGTTCGCGACCGGTGCATCACCAACATGGGCTGTCGCAATGTCGTCGGTCTCGTCGTCGCGTACAACGCGCTGGTCCACCTCACCGGCCCCTACCGCGTCCCCGCACTCGACCTCGAGCTCGTCGGGTCCCTCACCAACACGATGTTCACCGCGCCCTACCGTGGGGCCGGCCGTCCCGAGGCTGCATTTGCCATGGAGCGCGCCATGGACCGGCTCGCCGTACGGCTGGGCAAGGACCCGGCCGAGGTCCGCCGGATCAACCTGCTCACCGAGGAGGACATGCCGTACTTCTCGGGTCTGCTCGACCGGCGTGGTCTGCCGCAGGAGATCGATACCGGGGACTACGTCAAGATGCTCGACATGGTCGAGGAGATGATCGACTTCCCTACCTTCCGCGAGGAGCAGGCTCGGCTGCGCGGCTCGGGCGTCCACCGTGGCGTCGGGCTCGGCATGTACATCGAGATGTCCGGCCTGGGCCCCTTCGAGTCAGCCCGTGCCACCGTCCTGCCGTCGGGGACCGTCCGGGTCTCGACGGGGTCACCCTCGCAGGGGCAGGGGCACGCCACCAGCTTCGTCCAGGTGGCCGCCGACGCGCTCGACGTCCCCATGGACGACATCGAGCTGGTGGGAGGCGACACGTACAACCTCCAGTACGGCGTGGGCACCATCGCCAGCCGCGCCATGGTGACCGCGGGCAACGCCATCGACATGGCCTGCCGCGAGCTGCACACCCAGATCGAGCGCGCTGCGGCCGGCCTGCACGGCGTGGCGCCCGAGGACGTCGCCCTGCAGGCAGGCAAGGTCGTGGTGGCCGGCGCCGCCTCGATGACGCTCGCCGAGCTGGTGCGAGCACTCACCAGGTCGCCGAGCGATGACCCCAGCGCCGGGCTCTCGGCCCATGCGTACTTCAGGCCGCCCAACTACGCCACCTCCAGCGGGCTGCACGCCGCGGTCGTCGAGGTCGACACGGCCACGGGAGCCACGAGCATCCTCGACTACGTCGTCGTCCACGAGGCCGGCAACATCGTCAACCCGACCATCGCCGACGGCCAGATCCTCGGTGGGGCCGTCCAGGGGATCGGCGGCGCCCTGCTGGAGCACCTGCAGTACGACGCCAACGGCCAGCCCACCACCGCGACCTACATGGACTACCTCATGCCCACGGTCGAGACCGTGCCCGAGATCCGTCTCGGCGAGGTCTTCTACCCGACCCCGACCAACCGACTGGGGGTCAAGGGGCTGGGCGAGGGCGGGGCGGTCGGACCGCAGGCGGCCATCGCCAATGCCGTCGAGGACGCGCTGCGTCCCCACGGCGTCGTCGTCCGGTCCACGCCCGTCAACCCAGATCACATCCGACGACTGCTGCGTGAGAGCGCAGCGGCCACGACCTCAGGAGGAGAGTGACCGTGCAGATCGATCACACGCTGACCATCCATGCCGACATCGACCAGGTCTGGCCCCTGCTGCAACGACCGGAGACCGTCGTCGAGTGCCTCCCGGGCGTCACGCTCACCTCCTTGGACGGAGAGGCCTTCACCGGGAAGATGTCCGTCGGGCTGGGACCGATGCGGCTGAACTACGGCGGCGAGGGGACGCTGCGCTACGACGAGCCGGCCCGGGCGATCCACATCGGGGCCCGGGGCAACGAGGCGCGAGGGGCAGGCAGCGCCGCAGCCACGGTCGACATCTCCGTCCTGCCCGGCGCCGAGGGCTCGACCCGGATCGACGTGTCGATGGAGCTGGACCTGCAGGGCAAGCCCGCCCAGTTCGGTCGAGGAATCCTCGCCGAGGTGATCACGCGTCTGGCGACCCAGTTCGGCAAGAACCTCGAGCGCCGGGTCGCCGACACCTCGAGCCAGGGGCTGGTCGACGCCGCCGGCTCGTCCGCTGAGCCACTGCAGGCGTCTGGCGCACCCGTCACCGCCCGTGGCCCGGTCGGCTCGGCGCCTGTGTCGCCGTCGACCTCGGGACGTCAGCTCGTGGCGCTGGCGGCCGCCGCTCTGGTCGGTGCCGCCGCCACCGCGCTCATCGGTTCCCGCCGCTCCGTGCACGTGACGATCGTGGCCGGGGACGCCCCCGAGTGGATCGAGCTCGCGCGGGACCTCGTCCGCGGTCACTGACACGGGCCCGCCCGGCGCCGAGCGCGACAGGAGCCCACGCCCCTCGGGGACGTGGGCTCCTGTTGTGCAGGCGGCGACGACTCAGTCGGCCGGCTGCCAGTAGACGTCGTTGACCTGCAGGTCCTTCTTGACCAGGTCCTGCTCCTTGAGGATGTCCAGCGCGCGCCCCAGACCCTCTTCGTCATAGGAGCCGTAGTAGGCGGGAAGCGGCATGCTGTTGGCCGTCTTCTTGTCCAGCTTGGCAAAGCTGGGCAGCCAGGCGCGCACCTCGTCCTCCTTCTTGGCCATGTCGGCACCAGCGGCGTACATGGCGTCGGAGAAGGCCTTGGTCGTGGCCGGGTTGTCCTTGACGAACTTCTCGCTCGACAGGTAGCTCGCCGCCGCCAGGCCGTCGTTGGGTCCCGTCGTGAGGTCGACGACCTTGCGCAGCCCCGCTCCCCGCGCCTGCGAGGCGAAGGGCTCGGGGAAGTAGCCGGCATCGATCGACTTGGCCTTGACCCCGCTGAGCATCTCGGGGAAGGGGACCTCGACCCACTTCGGCGTCACGGACACGCCCTCGCTCTTGGCCTGGGCGCGGAAGGTGATGTCGCCGATGTTCTTGGTGGTGTTGGTCCCGATGGACGTGCCGTCGAGGTCCCCGAGGTCCTTGATCGGCGACCCGTCGAGGACGTAGATGCCCATCCCGTCCTCGGCCAGGGCGCTGGTGATGACCACTGCGCGGATCGGCAGGCCGGAGTCGTGTGCGGTCGCGGCGACGAATGCCGGCGAGTTGGTGAGGTCGAGATCACCCGAGACCACTCTTTGCACGCCGGCAGGGCCACCCTGGACCGTCTCGATCGTGACATCGAGCCCGGCGTCCTCGAAGAACCCCTTCTCGTCGGCCCAGTACAGGGCGGCGTAGTCGGCGAGTGGCAGGGAACCCACCGTCAGCTCGGTCTTCTCGAGCTCACCGTCCGCGGACGCAGCTGACCCGCCCCCACCGCATGCAGATGCTCCGAGCGCCAAGCCGGCCGCCAGCGCGGTGCCCCAGAAGTGCCTCGTTCTCATGCTTCCTCCGATGTCACGGTCAGAACATCTTTGTCCTCAACCATTTTGTACTAAGTAATTTTGTGGTGAGATGGACTCATAGTCAAGACCCGCGCGAAGGACGATGGCGTCCGTCGAAGGAGACAGCACATGAAGATCGCGATCATCGGTGGTGGCATCGGCGGGCTGACCCTCGCCCTGGCACTGCGCAAGGAAGGGCACGAGGCCGTCGTCCACGAGCGCACCGCGCAGTTCGGACGGGTCGGCGCCGACATCAACCTCACCCCCAATGCCGTCCGCGCCCTCGACCCCCTGGGCGTGGGTGAGCACCTGCGCACCGAGGCCGCGCGGCCTCGCTTCCGCATCAGTCGCGACGGCTACACCGGCGAGGAGACCTCCCGACTGCCGATGTCCGACGCCGCCGAAGAGGCCTACGGCGCACCGCAGCTCACGATCCACAGGGCAGACCTCCTCGACGCCCTCGAGGCTGCCGTCGGCAGCGACGCCGTGCACCTCGGCCACGGCCTCGAGTCCTGCGAGGTGACCGATGACGGAGTATCCCTGCGCTTCGCCGACGGTTCGACCGACGATGCCGATGTCGTCGTCGGCGCGGACGGGATCCACTCGGCCGTACGTCGCAGCCTGCTCGGCGAGGAGCACCCCGAGTTCACCGGCACCGTCGCCTACCGGGCCGTGCTGCCCACCGAGCGGGTGGCCCACCTGCCGGGCATCGACTGCTTCACGAAGTTCTGGGGCAAGGACCGCTACACGCAGATCGTCACCTTCCCCCTCACCCGCGGCGAGGAGACCTTCGTCTTCGCCACCGAGCACCGGGAGAGCTGGTCGCAGGAGTCCTGGACCACCCCGGGTCGCATCGAGGACCTGCGCGCCGCCTACGCGGACTTCCACGAGGACGCCCGAGCCCTGCTCGACGCCTGCGACGACGTGCTCATCTCCGCGCTCTACGTGCGCGACCCCCTCACCACGTGGGGTCGAGGTGGCGCCACCCTCATCGGGGACGCCGCGCACCCGATGATGCCCTTCATGGCGCAGGGCGCCGGGCAGGCGATCGAGGACGCGGTCGTCCTGGCGCGCTGCCTGTCAGTCCACGGCGCACCCGAGGGGCTACGGCGCTACGAGGCCCTGCGCCAGGAGCGGACCGCACAGATCCAGGTCGGGTCGCGCGGCAACGAGTGGCTCAAGGCGGGCGGCAACGCCGACTGGGTCTACGGCTACGACGCGTGGGAGGTGACCCTGTGATGCGCGACCCCCACCCCTACAGCCCCGCGTCGAAGGCCGCTGGCCTGGTCTTCGTGTCCGGCGCCCTGTCCATCGACCGCGACGGCACGGCGGTCCCCGGACGCGCAGAGGCGATGGACGCCGCCCTCGACCGGATGACGGAGCGCATGGCCACGGTGGGCGCGACGCTCGCCGATGTCGTCAAGCTGACCTACTTCGTCACCGACGTCACCCTCCGCGAGGAGGCGAACCGGCAGTTCGAGCGCGTCTTCGAGCACCCCCGACCCGCGCGCACCTTCGTCGAGGTCAGCGATCTCCCCTACGGGGCGAGCGTCGAGATCGACTGCATCGCCAGGGGGTAGTCCCCGTCGGTCAGTCCTCGTCCGCCCCGTCGACGGCGTACCAGCGGTCCTCGCCGGGCACCTTGCCGTCGGGGTATGTCAACGCCAGCTCGGCGAGGGTCGGACGCGCAGGCTCGCGCACCTCGTCCGGCAGCATCGCGGTGATCGCGTCGAAGACCCGCTCCATGTCCCGCGGGACCGAGCGGTACTTCAGGTCCACCGGCTCCCCGAAGGTCACGGTCACCTCGGGTCGGTCGAGCAGGTTCAGCACCCGAGGCACCCTCGAGGACCGCGGCCAGACCTTCTCCGTCCCCGTGATGGCGAAGGGGATGACCGGCACTTTGGTCAGCTGGGCCAGGCGGGCGGCCCCGGGGTAGCCGGTCATGCCCGGCTCGAAGAAGTTGATCCCGCGCGGGATCGTGCCCTCGGGCATCATCGCGACCATCTCCCCGCCCGCGATGGAGCGCACAGCTGCCGCGAAGGCGTCGGGGCTGTCCGGGTCCTCCTGGCGACGGTCGACGCTGACCCCACCGATCGCGCGGAAGAAGGCGCCGAGGGCGGGGACGTCGAACAACTCCTTCTTGCCCAGGAAGCGCGCGGTGCGGCCGGCGCGGCCCATCGCGACGAGCATCGCGACCACGTCGAAGTAGGAACGGTGGTTGCCCACGAGGATCGCGGGGCCGACGAGTGGGACGTTCTCCGCGCCGGTGACGGTGAACTTCGCGTAGGGGAAGACCTCGGGCCGCGCCAGCATGCTGACCATCCGTTGCACCTCCATGCCGATGACCGGCAGCTTCATCACGCCCGGCGAGGTGTCGAAGTGCAGGACGGGCCAGCGCGCGGCGATCGCGAGCGTCTGCAGTCGCGGGTCAGGGTTGACTGCGCCGGGGTTGCCGACGGCCTTCAGCAGCGGGGCGTCGTAGATCGAGTCGGAGTAGGCGAAGGACTCGTCGAGGTCGATCCCGTTGTCCTGCGACCATTCGCGCACGGCCGCGATCTTGCCCATCGACCACACGAAGTGCCCGTCGTTGCGCCCGGTGAAGCGGCCGTCCTCGCCGACCTCGTAGCGGGTCGCGATGACCGCGTCGATGCCGAGCCGCTCGGCCAGCGGGCGCACGAGGTGCTCCGGGGTGGTCGTGGCGAGGACGACGGGCCGCCCGGCCTCCTGGTGCTCCTTGATGAGCATCTTGGCGAAGGGACCGACCATCGGCTCGAGCACATCGGCCGCCAGCAGCGCCGCCTCGTCGAAGGCATCGGCTGGCCGGCCCCTGGCCACGAGGACCGCCTGACGGGCCAGGGCGATCGAGCCGAGGGACTCACCGAGGAGGTTGAAGTAGCCGAAGAGCAGCGACTCACCGGGCACCCGTGCGGAGACGACCCCTGTCTGCCGCATGGCCGCGGACAGCGCCGGACCGGAGGCCTTCGGCAGGAGGGTCCGGTCAAGATCGAAGAATGCTGCACCCGTCATGCGGCGAGGTTACCGACGCGATCGCCTGCCGGACAGGGTTTCGACGTCTAACGTGGGTCACATGAGCGATGACGCCGAGGTCCTCACCAGCAACCAGGTCGACGAGCGCGCGCCGCGCGACTGGCGGGAGGTCGACGGGATGCTGCGCACCCGGCTCAAGGTCGCGGACTACACCGCGGCGCTGGACCTGGTCACGCGCATCGCCCAGGCCGCCGACGCAGCCGATCACCACCCCGACATCGACCTGCGCTACAACTGGGTCGGCCTGCGCCTGGTCAGCCATGACGTGGGCGGGCTCAGCCCCCGCGACCTGGAGCTGGCTGGTGAGATCAGTCGGATCGCCGCCGACGTGGGCGCCGAGGCGCTCCCTGAGGTCACCACCTCGATGACGATCGGGATCGACACCGCTGACGCCGCCGCGATCCGTCCCTTCTGGATGGCCCTCACCGGCCACGACGAGGCGAAGGGGGATGCCAGCAGCCTCCCTTCGCCCGACGGGCAGCTGCCGGAGATCTGGTTCCAGGAGAGCGAGGCCCGCGAGTGCCGGGGCCGCGTGCACCTGGACGTGTACGTCCCCCACGACCAGGCCCTGAGCCGGGTGGAGGCGGTCGTCGCCGCGGGCGGGCGCCTCGTCACGGACGAGTTCGCCCCCTCCTGGTGGGTCCTCGCCGACGCCGACGGCAACGAGGCGTGCGTGTGCACCTGGCAGCCACACGGCGGGGACGCGCACCCGGCGGCGTGAGAACCTGTGGGCGCACCGCCCCGCTCCTCGACTGTGAAGACGCCACCATGACGCGCCCCACCCGCCGCACCACCCGACTCCTCGTCCCCGTGGCCGCCGTCGTGGTCGCCGTCGGTCTGGCCGCCTGTGGCGGCACGGACGTCCCACCGCCGACCTCCCCGCCGAGCTCGTCGACGAGCGCGACCGACGAGGTCACGCCGGAGACGCTCGACCGGCCCGAGCAGCAGCAGGTCGATGCCGCGACCGCCAAGGCAGCGCTGCCCACGCTCGAGGACATGCCCGACGACGGCTGGGCCATCGACATCTCGACCTTCGGCGACGACCCGGTCACCTACGACCCCGCCGTGTGCGCGGATGTCGAGCTCGACTCCCAGGAGGCACGCACCTTCGAGGACCAGCACCGCAAGGTCAACGAGGCGGCCCGCTTCAGCACGCCCCAGTCGCACGGCGGCCTCATCACCGCCACGTACGTCGAGAGCTTCGACGCGCCCTATCCCACCTCGCTCCTCGACGCCGCCGGGGAGCACGTCACCGACTGCGCCACCTACACCTGGACCAAGAACGCCAGCTCCAGCACCCGCCACGTCAAGGCCATCTCCGTCCCGGCGCTGGGCGACCGTTCCTTCGGGTTGCGCCTGTCGTCCGGCGAGTCCGAGTCCTACACCGATCGTCTCTACGTGCGCAGCGGGCACAACCTGATCACCGTCATGACCCTCAGCAAGGAAGAGACGTACGACGGCACCCTCATGACGAAGTACGCCCAGGACATCCTCGACAAGCTCAAGAAGACGCCATGAGTCGCTCGAGGCGCAGCATCGCCCCCTTCGCCGTCGTCACCGCCCTGATCCTGATGACGGCTGCCTGCGGCGAGCCGACGGCGCCGTCGGAGTCGACGTCCAGCGTCGCCACCAGCGAGCCGACGGCGTCCGAGGCCCTCGAGCGGCCCGAGCAGCAGCAGGTCGACGTGGCGACGGCCCGTGCCGCGCTGCCCACCCTCGAGGATCTGCCCAAGGGGTGGGTGGTCAACGAGAGCCCGGTCTCACACGCGGAGCGGACCTACGACCCACCGGAGTGCGCGGCCGTCGAGTTCCGCAGCGCCGAGGCGCAGACCTTCAAGAAGGCCCATCTTGAGGTCGAGGAGCGCGTCGCCTACTCGGAGTGGACCCAGGGCGTCGCGGCGCAGCTCGCCGTCACCCTCTACTCCTTCTCCGAGCCGTTCCCCACCACGCTGCTCGACCAGGCCGGCGAGCGTCTCGGCGACTGCTCCGCCTACCAGCGCACCATCGATGGTGCGGCGCGGTCCTGGGCGACCCAGGCGCTCACCACGCCGACGGTCGGCGACCGCGCGCTGGGCATCCGGTACACCGCCGGCGCGGACGGGGCCGGCCGGGTCACCGACGAGCTGACGGTCCGCAGCGGCCACAACCTCGTCGTCGTCAAGTACCTGCCCACGACCACGACCTACGACGACCAGGCGCTCCAGGACTACGCCCAGGACGTCCTCGACCGCCTGGAGAAGGCATCATGACGTCCATGAGCCGCCGGGTGCCCCCCTTCGCCGTCGTCGCCGCCCTGGGTCTGATGACGGCTGCGTGCGGTGGCGAGACCACACCGCCCACCCCGTCGACGGTGACGGTCACGCAGACGCCCACGGAGCAGACGACGGGACCCGAGCGCCGCCAGCTCACGACCCAGCAGGTCACCGCGGCACTGCCGACCAAGGACGACGTCCCGGCCATCTTCCGACCGGACTCGCGCGGCTTCGACACCTCCTCGGTCAGCGAGCGCACCACCGACCCCGCCTCCTGCCTCGCGCTGTACATGGCCACGCCGGCACAACGCACCTTCACCAAGGAGCACCTCGTCGCCGACGGCGGGGTGCGCTTCAGCGAGGACCCGGACGAGCCGGGGTCGGCAAGCATCTCGGTCGGGATCCTCAGCTACGACGAGCCGTACCCCCGCGAGTACCTCGACGAGGCCGGCGCCGTGCTCGGCGAGTGCTCCACGTTCACCTCGCGCACCACACCGGACTCCGCCGAGGGGACGTGGCAGGCGACCACCATCTCGACCCCCACACTCGGCGACCAGAGCTTCGGCGTACGCATCGGCTCCCGCGACATCGACCTGGCCATCGACTACCTCTGGGTCCGCAGCGGCCACAACGTCGTGCACGTCCGCATGCTCACCGGTTACCGGCAGGACAACGGCGACCAGCTCAAGACGTCCGCCCAAGGCGTGCTCGACGACCTGGCCGCGACCCCATGAGGTCCGCCCGCCGTCTGGTGCCGCTCGTCACCGCTCTCGCCGTGGCCCTGCCCCTCGCCGCCTGCGGTGAGGACTCGCCACCCCCGTCCACCCCGACGGCGAGCGCCGCGACGACGTCGGCGCCGACCCCGTCGGAGGCCGACGGTCCCGAGCAGCGACAGCTGACGGCCAAGGAGGTGACGGCCGCCCTGCCCGGCAAGGACGAGGGCCCCTACCCAGCCTCTGACCGTGAATTCGATCCAAACGCGCGGAGCACGGCAGCGACCGACCCCGAGCCGTGCCTGGCGCTGGTGCTCGACACCCCCGAGATGCGCACCTTCAAGCAGGAGCACATGGTCGCCGGCGGCGGTCAGATCTACCTCCAGCCGCAGGACTTCGCCGCGCCGCAGATGGCGGTCATCCTGTGGAGCCACGACGAGGTCTACCCCAAGCGCTTCTTCGACGAGGCGGGCGCCGCGCTCGCCGAGTGCACCACGCACGCCAGCGCGGACTCACCCGACGACGCGATGGGCGACGACTGGCAGGCCACGTCGATCCCGACGCCGGCGATGGGTGACCAGAGCTTCGGCGTGCGGATCGGGCGCGAGCAGTTCGACATGGCCATCGACTACCTGTGGGTGCGCAGCGGCCACAACCTCATCACCGTGCGGATGCGCACCGGCTACACGCAGAGCAACGACAAGCGCCTGGCGAAGTACGCCCAGGGCGTCCTCGACGAGCTGGAGAAGTAGCCCGACCGCTCCTCACAAGGAGCAATCTCACCCATCCTCGGCACACAGCGGCCCGTAGGCTTGTCTGCGGCCGACGAAGGGAATGACATGGGGTACCCCCGCACCGCGGTCCGCGGTCTCGCCACGCTCATCGGGCTGCTGCTCCTCGCCGGCTGCATACGCCCGTCCTTCGGTGGTGGCGACGCCCCGCCCGCCCCGGTCGGCGCCGGCCAGCTCAGCGAGGACCAGGTGCGCATGGCACTTCCCCGGGACGACCAGCTGCCGGAAGGCATCGAGGTCGACGACGACCAGACGGGCAGCGAGGCCGAGGCCAGCGACGAGGCCACCGCCTACCCGGCCAGCTGTCTCGACGTCCGCCTCGCGGGCACCGCGGGCAAGGCGCTCAAGGACCACCGGACGGCCCGGGTCAAGAAGTCCTTCGTGGGCGAGGAGGGCGGCTCGGTCAGCGTGACCGTCTCCTCCTACGACCAGCCCGTCCCTGCGCAGCTCTTCGACGATGCCGGAGCGGCCCAGAGCCAGTGCGGCACCTTCCAGCTCATCGACGAGTCGGGGACGTCCTCGTGGAAGCTGGACCAAGTCACCTTCCCCCAGATCGGTGACCGGACCTACTCCACCCGCGTCCAGAGCACCACCGAGGGCGACATCTTCAAGGGCGGCGTCGTGCAGATCGCCGGCGCATCCAGGGGCCACAACCTCGTCTACGTCGTCTACGCCTCGGGTCCACGCTCCGACTACGACCCCACTGCCGTCGAGACCTTGACCAAGGCGACCATCGACAACCTGGACGCGCTGTGAGGACCATCGTGCGCACCGGTGCCGTGGCGGCCGCGCTCGCGCTGCCTCTCGCCGGGTGCGGGCTGCTCCCCCAGGCCGCGCCCTCCGGCTCATCGACCTCCCCGCCGACCTCCCAGGGCGCCGCCGACCAGTCCGGCGAGGACCTCGGCACGCTCACCGGTGCCGGCCGACCTCTGGACGAAGGGGGCCTGCGCGCCGCGCTGCCAGCGCCAGCCGACCTCGGGGACGGGTGGGAGGACGACCCCATGAAGACCATCTTCGAGACGGCCGGTGCCGATGTCACCCCCGCCACGTGCGCACCCCTGCTGCAGAAGGGGCCGGAGTGGGAAGAGGCCAAGAAGTCCCAGAGGGCCCGCGTCCAGACCAACCTCAAGCGCAGCGACAACCCACCGCCCCCGGGCACCGAGCGCCACTTCCTCGGCGTCTGGGCCTACTCCTTCGACGACCCGTACCCGGTCCACCTCTTCGACGAGGCAGGGGCGCGCATCGCCGACTGCCCGAACTTCGACGTCCGACAGGTCGACACGGGTTCGACGAGCTCCTACGCGGCCTCGCCCCTCAGCTTCCCCACACTCGGCGACCGCACCTTCGCGCTGCGGATGCAGGTGCAGCAGACCTACGAGACCTTCACGATCGACTTCGTCATGATCAAGATCGGGCACAACACCATCTCCGTCGCCAACAGCACCTACAACGGGACTCCGGACGCAGCGGTCACCGAGAAGGCCGCCCGCGCGGCGCTGGCCGGGCTGGAGGAGTAGCTGATGAACCGACCTCACGTCACGGCCACCGCAGCCCTCGTCGTGGCGCTGACCGCTGGGCTCACCGGGTGCACCACCCCCTTCGGCAGCGATGACCCGAGCACGTCGCAGACCACGACGCCGACGCCCGCCTCGCCGTCCACCCCCGCCGACAGCGGTCGGGGCAGGCAGCTGAGCGAGCAGGAGGCCACTGCGGCCCTGCCCACCCGGCCCACGGGCGCCAAGAACGTGGCGGCGCAGAGCGCCCCCGAAGGTCGCGCGACCGACCCGGCGGAGTGCCTCGACATCCTGCGCGCCGGCCCCGAGGGCGATGCCCTGCGCCAGGTGCGGGTCGCCCACGCCGAGCGCACCTGGTCCACCCAGGACCCGGCGACGAGCTACAGCTTCGAGATCGACTCCTACTCCCGTCCGGTCGGCCCCGCCCTGCTCGACCGGTCGGGCGCCGCGATGAGCAGCTGCTCCACCTTCTCGCTCACGGGCGAGGACTCCGCCGGGCACTTCGACCTGCGGGTCATCGCCGAGCCCCGGACGGTCCCGACCATCGGTGAGCAGAACTACGGCGCCCGGCTCATCACCTTCGACCAGGTCGACGGCAAGAGCGTGCGGGTCTACATGGACTACATCGTCGTGCGCGCGGGTCACAACCTCGTCGCCGTCACCAGCGTGCACCGCGACGAGGACCGCGGGCGGGACGAGCTCGAGACCCATGCCGAGGAGATCCTGCAGGACCTGCAGGACAGCGCCTGAGCCCGCGCAGCCCGCTCGCGCGCCAGCCGGGCGCACCCGTCACGCCCCTCGTCACGCCCCTCGGCCGCCCCTCGCACCTACAGTGGGCGGGTGACCATCCGTGTAGCCCTCGAGCACCGCACCTCCTACGAGTTCGCGGAGCCCACCCACGTCTACCCGCACACGATCAGGCTGCGCCCCGCACCCCACTCGCGCACGCCGATCCCCAGCTACTCGCTGCGGATCGAGCCGCCGGAGCACTTCCTCAACTGGCAGCAGGACCCCTTCGGCAACTGGCTGGCGCGGGTCGTCTTCCCCGACAAGGTCTCCCGGCTCGAGATCACCGTCGACCTCACGGCGGACATGACGGTCATCAACCCCTTCGACTTCTTCGTCGAGGACTGGGCGTCGACCTTCCCCTTCGCCTACCCCGAGCAGACGCGCGTCGACCTGGCGCCCTACCTGCAGCCCGTCGACGACGGCGGCGAAGGGAGCGGCCCGGCCCCCGAGGTCAGCGCCTGGCTGGAGCGGACCCTCCCTTCGCTCCTGACGGCACCGCGTGACGCGGCGGTCGGCGAGGGCACGCGCATCGTCGACTTCATCGTCGGGCTCAACCGGGCCATCCGGGAGAGCGTCGACTACACGGTCCGCCTCGAGGCCGGCGTCCAGACGCCGCAGCACACCCTCGAGCGGGGCATCGGCTCCTGCCGCGACAGCGCGTGGCTGCTCGTCTCGGCGATGCGCCAGCTCGGGCTCGCCGCCCGCTTCGTCTCGGGCTACCTCGTCCAGCTGACCTCGGACCTCAGTGCGGTCGGCGATGACAGCCTCAACGGCCCGACGGAGGACTTCACCGACCTGCACGCGTGGGCCGAGGTCTACATCCCCGGCGCCGGGTGGGTCGGGCTCGACGCGACCTCCGGGCTGCTGTGCGGCGAGGGCCACATCCCCCTCTCGTGCACCCCCCACCCTGCCTCCGCCGCCCCGATCAGCGGCGCGACGGCACCGGCCGAGGTCACCTTCGACTTCTCCAACACCGTGACCCGCTTCGCCGAGGACCCGCGCGTCACCAAGCCGGTCACCGACGAGCAGTGGGCCGACATCACGACGCTCGGCGAGGCCGTCGACGACCTGCTGGCGAAGGGGGACGTCCGCCTGACGATGGGCGGCGAGCCGACCTTCGTCGCGGCCGGCGGCACCAAGGACCCGCAGTGGCACACCGCCGCCGACGGCGAGCAGAAGCGCGAGCTGGCGATGGCCCTCGCCCGCCGTCTGTCCGGGCCCGGCACCCTGCGCCACCACGGCCAGGGCAAGTGGTACCCGGGCGAGCCGCTGCCCCGCTGGCAGATCGGGCTCGCGGAGCGCACCGACGGCCAGCCGCTCTGGCGCGACCCCGACCTGCTCGACGACCCGTGGGGTCCCGAGCGCGAGGACTCCACCTCTGCCGAGGCCGCCGACGCGGCCCGCGGCCTGGCGCTGGGCATCGCCCGCCGTACCGGCATCCCCGTCGAGCAGCTCGTCGCTGCCGTCGAGGACCCGCTGCAGCAGCTCGCGCAGGAGGCCCGTCGCCCCGCCGGTGAGGCGCCCACCCCCGGCGATCTGGCCCCCGATGCCGAGGACGCGTCCGACGAGGCCAAGCGCGCCGCCGCACTGGCGCGCATCGACGCCGAGGTCGACCCGGACACCCCGGCCGCCTGGGTGCTCCCGATCTTCCCCGCACCTGACGGTGAGGGCTGGGCGACGACGACCTGGCGCACCCGCCGTGGGTTCCTCGCGCTCGTCCCCGGGGACTCCCCCGCCGGCCTGCGCCTGCCCCTGTCCTCCATCGCCTGGTCGGAGGGACCGATCACGCCGGAGCGATCCCCCTTCGCCCCGCGCGGAGCGCTCCCGGCCGTCGACCCGAGCACCCTCGGTGAGGTCGACACCGCCCCCGCCCGGGTCCTGCCGATCGAGGAGTCCCCGCGCACGGCACTGGCCGTGCAGCACCGCGGGGGGCATCTCTTCGTCTTCCTCCCGCCGGTCGAGGACTTCGAGGACGCCCTGGCGCTCGTGACCGCCGTCGAGGGGGCCGCCGCCGAGATCGGCCATCCCGTGGTCCTCGAGGGCTACCCCCTGCCCGGCGACGACCGGGTCCGCACGATGTCGGTGACGCCCGACCCCGGCGTCATCGAGGTCAATGTCTCGCCGACCGCGTCCTGGGGCGAGCTCGTCGCGCAGTCCGAGAGCCTCTACGAGCACGCGCGCCAGATCCACCTGTCGACCGAGAAGTTCGACCTCGACGGCTCCCACACCGGCACGGGCGGCGGCAACCACCTCACGCTCGGCGGGGTGACGGCTGCCGACAGCCCGATGCTGCGCCGACCCGACCTGCTGCGCTCGCTGATCACCTACTGGCAGCACCACCCGGCGCTCAGCTACCTCTTCTCGGGCCGCTTCATCGGCCCGACCTCGCAGGCGCCGCGCGTCGACGAGGGGCGCGCCGAGTCGCTCTACGAGCTCGAGATCGCCTTCTCCCAGCTCGACCACGTCATCGCGATGGAGCACGACGCGTCCGCGATCACCGAGCCGCTCGACGAGACCTACCGACCCAAGCAGCACACCCGCCCCTGGCTGGCCGACCGGCTGCTGCGCCACCTGCTGACCGACATCACGGGCAACACCCACCGGTCGGAGTTCTGCATCGACAAGCTCTTCGCCCCCGGGACCGAGCGGGGCCGGCTGGGACTGCTCGAGATGCGCGGCTTCGAGATGCCGCCGCACCCGCGGATGGGTCTGCTGCAGGCGCTGCTCGTGCGGGCGCTCGTCGCCCGCTTCTGGGACGAGCCCTACACCGGGCCGCTCGTGCACTGGGGCACCCGGCTGCACGACCGCTACCTCCTGCCCGCCTTCGTCGCCGCCGACCTGCGCGACGTCCTCGACGACCTCAACGGCTACCTGGAGCGTGTCGGGGCCGGACGGATGGACCCGGCGTGGTTCGACGCCTTCCTCGAGTTCCGGTTCCCGCGCCTGGGTGACACGACGATCGCCGGGGTCGAGCTGGAGCTGCGCTCGGCCATCGAGCCGTGGCACGTCCTCGGCGAGGAGGTCAGCCAGTTCGGCACCGCACGCTATGTCGACAGCTCCGTGGAGAAGGTGCAGGTCCGCGCCGTCGGCCTCGTCGAGGGCCGGCACGTCATCACGTGCAACGGCGTCCCCGTGCCGATGGTCCCCGTGGCCGAGCAGGGCTGGGGTGGTCCCGTCGGGGCGAAGGGGAGCACCGGCGCCTTCGTCGGCGGCGTCCGCTACCGCGCCTGGGCTCCCCCGTCGGCCCTGCACCCGACGATCGGCGTGCACGGTCCGCTGACCTTCGACCTCGTCGACCGGTGGTCGGGGCGCTCCCTCGGCGGCTTCACCCACCACGTCACCCACCCGGGGGGCGTGGCCTACGACAGCTTCCCCGTCAACGCCGCGTCCGCGGAGTCGCGTCGGGCAGCTCGGTTCGTCGCCGGCGATCACACCCCCGGACCGATCGACCTGTCGACCCTGCCCGACCCGCGCTCCGGGCTGGGCCCGGCCGTCACCGACTACCCGGTGACGCTCGACCTGCGCCGGTTCCCCGGGACCGACCGGATGCCGGGGACGGAGGACGAGTTCGCCATCCCCCCGACCGAGACGCTCGATGCGGGCATGCCGCCCGCAGACGGGGTGACGGTCGTGGAGACGAGCGCCGAGGGGGCCGTGCCCCCGGCCTGATCCGACTGCCCTGACCAACGTGTCCGGGCAGGACGTCTACCCCTGCGTCACCACGAGGTCCTGGTGCCCGTCCATCAGCTCGCGCGCGATGTCGAGATGCCCTGCGTGGACCGAGGTCTCGACCAGCACGCGGAAGACGACCTCGCGCCCGTCGGACATCATCGGTCCGCCGAACTCCTCCACCGGGGGCCACCATCGAGGTGGGGCGTCCAGATCGGCTGCCGCGAGGACCTCGTCGCTGCGGGCGATGTGGCGCCTGTAGACCGCGACGGCCTCGGCGCCCGTCATGGGCTCGGACACCCACCCGTCGTGCAGGGCGGCGATGGCCGTGGCGTCACCACCGAGGACTGCGGCGATCCAGAACATCTCGTCATCGAAGACGAGGTGGTTGAGCAGTGTGGTCATCGTCCAGCCAGAAGGGGCCACACACCGACTCATGTCGGTCTCGTCGAGCCCGGCGACGGCACGCAGCACGTGGGCGCGCGCACTCGCGAGCTGGGTCAGCAGGTGCGCATCGTGCATGTGGGGGGCTCCTGGTGGGGTGTCTGGGATCGGGTGTCGGGTGAGCTGTCCTTGTCCAACCGAGTGGACGCGGTCATGCCTATCGGACACCGAGACCGGTCCGTCCGTCGAGCAGCTCGCGGGCGATGTCGAGGTGTCCGGCATGCCGCGCCGTCTCCTCGATGAGGTGCAGGACCACCTCGCGGACGTCGGCGACGGGCGTCGGCAGGTCCTGTCGGTGCACGCCGGTCGGCCGGTCGTCGAGCATGAGCTCGTCGAGGACCGCGTCGGTCTGCGCGCACCGGTCCCGGTAGGACGCGAGGACCTCGCCGACCGCGCGTCCGGACACCAACGCCGGCCGATCGTCCTCTTCCGAACCGCCATCGTCGGCTTGCGGCCACGGCATCGGCGAGACGCGATCTCCCAGGACGACCTGTCCCCAGAGGCGCTCGGCCCCACCGAGGTGCTCCAGCAGCCCGAGCGGGGTCCATCCGCTGGGCACGATCGAGCTGCGCCACGAGGCCTCGTCGAGGTCCGCCACGATCGCCAGCACGCTGGACCGCTGGGCCTGGAGGCAGGCGAGGAGGGACTCACGCTCGCCCAGCGTCGGGCGCATCACGATGTCGGCGACTGCCCGTATGCCGGCCGCAGGTCGGCCCAACGGTCCGACCACGGCGCGGGCGCACGGCCCTCGAGTACCGCTCTCAGGTCCTCGATGTGGACCTGCCACCCAGCGCCGTGGTCGGGCGCTGCCTCGAGCGGGATCCCGCGCTCCTCGACGACGAGGCGCGTCCCCGCGGGGTCGGGGCTCAACCACGCCTCGAGCTGGGTCTCGTCAGCGGCCCCCGGCTCCATGGTGAGCAGCAGGTGTCGGGGGGCGTCGCAGACCTCGACCCTCCCGGGCCCATCCCATCCGCTCGTGAAGGACGCCTGGAAGAGGCCCCCTGGCCGCAGGTCGCCGTCGACCGTCGCCACCCACCGGCCCAGCCGGGCCGGCTCGGAGATCGCCGCCCACAGGTCGTCGATGTCGGTGTCGTAGACGTCCTCGACATGGACGACCGACACACCGTCGACCACCCACACCTCGCCGAGCAGTCCGCTCTTGTCCATCGGGGCCATCGCTCACTCGCTCCTTCGTCGTTGTCGCACGCCTCGCGCCACCTCGGTGTGCAGCGCTGAGAGCCGCTGCTCCCAGTCCTGCTGACGGCGGTCGAGCCAGTCGCCGACCTCGACGAGTGCCTCCGGCCGCAATCGGTAGACCCGGCGCTGCCCGACGGGCCGGACATCGACCAGTCCCGCCTCGCGCAGCACCGCCAGGTGGCGCGAGACACCCGGCTGCGCCACCGGCACGAGTGCTCCGAGCTCGCCCGCGGCGGCCTCGCCCGCACACAGCGCCTCGATCATGACCCGCCGGTGCGGGTCGGCCAAGGCGTGCAGCACGGCGTCCATCCCATGAATTTAACAGTTCAGATATATATCGAGCAAGACATTCATTGAGCCCATCCCCGGGTGCGGGTCTTCCAGTAATTGGGTTGTGCGCAATTGAATTGCGTGCAATGATCATGGAGTGCAGACGACCCAGCAGCTCGACCACCAGACCTGCTTCGCCCTCTACTCGGCGGCGCGGGCGGCCACGGCTGCCTATCGCGAGGCCCTCGCGGAGATCGGTCTGACGTACACCCAGTACGTCACCCTGCTCGCCCTCTGGGAGCAGGACGGGCGCACCGTCTCCGAGCTGGGCACAACGCTCCGCCTCGACAGCGGCACCCTCTCCCCCCTCCTCAAGCGGATGGCCGCCAACGGCCTCGTCGAGAGACGTCGCGAAGGGAAGGACGGGCGCACCGTCACGATCCACCTCACCGACGCCGGGCACGACCTCGAGACGCAGGTCGCCTCGATCCAGCGCCGCCTGTACGACGCCGTCGACATGGAGCCGGAGGAGCTGGCCACCCTGCGCGATCTGGCGCAGCGCTTCTGCGCATCGGCGGCCGAGATCACCCACCCTGACACCCAAGGAGCACCACGATGAAGACCATCTACACCGCAGAGGCGCTGGCCACCGGCGCCGGACGCGACGGCCACGGCCGCAGCGCCGACGGACGGCTCGACCTCGACCTCGCGGTCCCGCAGGAGATGGGCGGGTCCGGCAACGGGACCAACCCCGAGCAGCTCTTCGCAGTCGGTTACGCCGCGTGCTTCCACTCCGCGCTCCAGCTGGTCGCCAAGCAGGCGAAGGCCGACGTCACCGACTCGGCCGTCGGTGCCCGCGTGCACATCGGGCCGAATGACGACGGGGGCTTCCAGCTCGCCGTCGAGCTCGAGGTCACCCTGCCGCACCTCGACGCCGAGGTCGCCCAGCAGCTCGCCGACCGCGCCCACGAGGTGTGCCCCTACTCCAACGCCACCCGCGGCAACATCGACGTGACCGTCACGGTCACGCAGGACTGAGGACCACATGAGCACCACTCCCACGACCACCCGACAGATCGCCCTCGCCTCGCGCCCGACCGGGGCGCCGACGAGCGACAACTTCCGCCTCGAGAGCGTCGACCTGCCCGAGCTGGCCGACGGCCAGGTCCTCGTGCGCAATGTCGTCATGTCCGTCGACCCGTACATGCGCGGTCGGATGAACGACGCGAAGTCCTATGTCGCGCCCTTCCAGGTCGACGCCCCACTCGATGGCGGCGCGGTCGGTGAGGTCATCGCCTCACGCTCCGACGACATCGCCGTCGGCCAGCACGTCCTGCACGGGCTCGGCTGGCGCGAGCACGCGATCCTGACTGCGGCCAAGGTGTCGGTCATCGACACCGAGGTCGCGCCGGCCTCCGCCTACCTCGGGGTCCTCGGGATGCCCGGCCTGACCGCCTACGTGGGCCTGACCGCGGTCGCCGAGATGCGCGAGGGGGACACCGTCTTCGTCTCGGGTGCGGCCGGGGCCGTCGGCCAGGTGGCCGGGCAGATCGCCAAGGCCCTCGGTGCCGCCAAGGTCATCGGCTCGGCAGGCACACCCGCCAAGGTCGCCCGCGCCCTCGAGCTCGGATACGACGAGGCCTTCGACTACAAGACGGCGCCCGTCAGCGAGGGGCTGCGCGCCGTGGCTCCCGACGGCATCGACGTGTACTTCGACAATGTCGGCGGTGACCACCTGGAGGCGGCGATCTCCTCCCTTCGCCTCCATGGACGGGTCGCGATGTGCGGCGCCATCTCCCAGTACAACGCGACCGACCCCGCGCCCGGGCCGCGCAACCTCTTCCAGGCGATCGGCAAGGGGCTGACGCTGCGCGGCTTCATCGTCGGCCAGTACCCACAGCTCGCCGCCGAGTACCGCGAGCGCGCCGCCGGTTGGCTGGCCGAGGGCCGGCTGCAGGGCGACGAGACCTTCCGCGACGGGCTCGACGGCGCCCCGCAAGCCTTCATGGACCTCCTCCAGGGCGCCAACACCGGCAAGATGCTCGTTCGCCTCTGACCGGCTCCCCGCTCAGGTGGTCCCGCTACGACCGGCGGCGGGACCACCCGGCGCACCGGAGGGCCGCGCCACCGTCGTCGTCACCCGCGTGAGCGCGGGTGCGGCAGGGGTGGAGCTGAAGCCGAAGCGCGGCGGCGGGCTCACCGCCCGGAGGCCACCGAGGGGCTCGCCCTCCCAGGTGCCGTCGAGCGAGGTCACGTGGTGCTGGTCGTGCGCGCCGTAGTACTCGCGGCGCCCACCGCCCGCGCTGCCGACCGTGCGCACGCCCGGCAGCAGGCGCCTGGCGATCGGGTCGGCGAGGTGTGCGAAGGCCCGGCTGCGACCGATGCGGTCCGGCACGGGCCGCAGGAGTCGGCCGACGGCCGTGCGCCCACCCAGCTCGACGCGGCACCGCAACGGTCCCGCGTCGAGCCGCCACTCGTGCTCGTCGGTGCCGAGGGTCACCGGGCAGAGGCGGACCTCGTCGAAGGAGTAGGTCGCTGCGACGTAGTCCGCGACGGCAGCGTCCGGCGCGACCAGTATTCGCCGGTCATCGGCCGTCGCGACCATGACGTCGGTGAAGGATCCGAGCGGTGAGCTCGACCAGTCACCGATGACCAGCCGCACCCCGCTGCTGCTGCCCGCACCGAGGATGCGGCCACGGAACCGGTCGAGCACGGTGGGGGTCACGGCACGCCCGGAGGGTCCACGACCCGCGCCAGCGTGAGCGAGAAGTCTCCCGCCCCGTCGGTCCATCCTGCGACGGGCTGGAGGCCGTGACCGGCCAGCTCGTCGCGCAGCTCGCCCGGGTCGAACTTGCGGGAGATCTCGGTGCGCAGGTGCTCCCCCTTCGACAGCTGCCAGGTGCGTCCGATGCCGGTGAAGTCCGCCTCGACGTCGCGGACCGCCCGCAGCCGCATCTCGATGCGCGAGGACCCCTCGTCCCAGACGGCCTCGTGCTCGAAGTCCCCGCGCCGCAGGCCCGTGACCGGAGTCAGGCGGTCGATGACCTCGATGAGATTGAGGTTGAACTCCGCAGTGACCCCGGCGCCGTCGTCATAGGCGGCCACCAGCCGGGCGGCGTCCTTGACGAGGTCCGCGCCGAGGAGGAAGTGGTCGCCCGGAGCCAAGGCAGAGCGCACCATCCGCAGGAAGCTCGCGCGCTCGTCCTCGGTGAAGTTGCCGATCGTCCCGCCGAGGAAGAGCAGCAGCCGCTCTCCGTCCGCACCGGCCAGCGGCGGCAGGTGGTGGAAGTCGGCGACGGCCGGCTCGACCGCGAGCGTGGGGTACTCCCTCTGCAGCTGCTCGGCGGTCTCCAGGAGCACCTCGCTGCTGATGTCCAGCGGCGCATACGTGGCAGGCCGGCCACCAGCGGTGAGCTCATCGAGCAGGACCCTGGTCTTGGCGGAGGTCCCGGCCCCGAGCTCGTGGACACTGCTGGCGTCCGTGACCTCGATGATCTGCGCGCTGCGCTGCTGCAGGATCTCGCGCTCAGCCCGCGTCGGGTAGTACTCCGGCAAGGAGGTGATCTGGTCGAAGAGCCGGCTGCCCCGCTCGTCGTAGAACCACCGCGGCGGCAGCGTGGGCGGATCTGCCCAGAAGCCCTCGCGCAGGTCCTCCTCGAGCTCGTGGCGCTGGTCGGTCTGCTGCTGCGTGCTGGTCATCGGGCGAGCCTCAGGCCGGAGAAGGCCCATCGGGAGGCTGCGGGGAAGAAGTTGCGGTAGGTCGTGCGCGGGTGCTGCGGGGGCGTGATCGCCGAGGCTCCGCGCAGGACGTGCTGGTCGTTCATGAACTTGCCGTTGTACTCGCCCACCGCGCCCGGCGCCGTCTCGAAGCCGGGGTAGGGCACGTAGGCGCTCGCGGTCCACTCCCACACGTCGCCGAGGGTCACCTCGGTCGCACGGCGGGGGTGGCAGCGCTGCGGGTCGAGCAGGCCGCCCCGCACCTCGAGCCCGTCCGCGGCACGGGCCTCCCACTCGTGCTCGGTGGGCAGACGCTGACCTGCCCACCGAGCGAAGGCGTCCGCCTCGAAGAAGGAGACGTGACACACCGGCTCGGCGGCGACCACCGGCCGACGGCCCGACAGGGTGAAGGTGGTCCACCTCCCGTCGTCGTCCTCGCGCCAGTAGCCGGGTGCCCGCCACCCGGCGTCCTGCACGCTCGCCCACCCGTCGGAGAGCCACAGGTCGGGACGCGAGTACCCACCGTCGGCGATGAAGTCGAACCACTCGGCGTTGGTCACCTGCCGAGTGCCGATCTCGACGTCCTCGAGCCACACCCGGTGGCGGGGGCGCTCGTTGTCGAAGGCGAAGCCCGCGCCGTCATCCCCGACGTGCCTCACCCCTCCGGGGACGTGCGTCCAGCGAAGGGGGGTCGGGCCGGCCGTGGGGTCGTCGTCGGGGGCCCGCTCGACGTAGGTCGGCTGGAGGACATTGCCCGACAACAGATGCTTGACGTCCATGAGGAGAAGCTCCTGGTGCTGCTCCTCGTGGTGGCAGCCGAGCTCGACGAGATCGAGCTGCTCCTCGGCGAGCGTGCCCGCCTCGAGACGTGCGGCGACCTGCTGCTCGACGTCGGCGCGATAGGCCGCGACCGCAGCGACGCCGGGGCGGGTCACGTGGCCACGAGCCGCGCGGGGATGCCTCTCCCCGACCGCCTCGTAGTAGCTGTTGAAGAGATAGCGGAAGGCGGGGTCGCGCGGCCGGTAGCCGGGGTCGGCGCCGAGGACGAACTCCTCGAAGAACCACGTCGTGTGGGCACGATGCCACTTGGTCGGGCTGGCCTCGGTCATCGACTGCGGAGTCTGGTCCTCGGGACTGAGGCAGTGCGTGAGTCGGTCGGTCCGCGCGCGCACGTCTGCGAAGCGCGCGATCAGCGCCGCGAGGTCGGGTCGGGAGATGGTGGTGGTCATGCTGTCCTCCATGCGACGGGGGCTGACAACCACCGTCGGGCACCGGGAGATGGAGCTTCGGACACGGTCGACGCTACGCGCTGCACTGGCTCCGCGCACGGGCAACCCCTGACCTGCTGGAGCGCACGGGTTGCCCGCGGAGGCAGGCGACGTCAGAGGGAGACGGTCCCGGTGTCGCCGAGGTCGGGCCGATCGTCGCTGACGAGGCCCTTGGCCATCTGCACGACCGTGGCGATGCTGCCCGGTGTGGACCAGTAGCGGGCGGTGTCCGCAGACACCGTGAGGATGGTGTTGTCGGGGTTGTCTGCATCGCCCTTCATGAAGGCACCGGCCGAGGCATCCCACAGGCGCGCGAGCAGCTGTCGGTCGTCGTTGCGTGCGGCCGTGCCGCTCAGGCTGACCCAGCCGCCGTCACCGGAGTAGGTGACGTTGACCTGCGGATTGGCGGCGATGGCTCGCATCTTGTCCGAGTCGGCCTCGGTGATGAAGTGCACCGTGCCCGGGTCGCCCAGGTCCTGGGTGCCCATCGGCACCGACACCAGCCGCCCGTCCTCGACGTACGTGAGCACGGCGATCCTGGTGTCCTTCATGATCGTGGTGACGGTCTCGGTCTTGTCGGCCATGGTTCCTCCTGGCTCGTCGGATGTGTCCGAGAGCGCATTACCCGCTCGGGGGCCGGGCACACCCACGTCCACCGAGCGCTGCGCAGCGCTGCCACAATCGGCGTCATGCGGCCCATCCCTCGTTTTTGGCAGCCGGCGAGAGCCGACGTGGAGCACGAAGGGCGGCGCGTCCCCCTTCGCGTCTGGGGATGGTCGATCGAGTCCGCGGCGGAGGCCGCCGACCGTGCCCGCCAGCGGCTCGCGGCGGCCGTGGAGCAGCTGACGCGGGGACGGCCCGGCTTCGACTACTACCCGCGCTCCCCCCTTCGTGAGGAGCTCCTGCACGAGGTGCGCGGCGCCGACGGCGCCCTCCTCGGGGCAGTGACGCGCAACCGGATGGGCGTCGACGTGCTCAACACCGATGTGGTGCTCTTCGCGGACGTCGACCTGCCGCAGCAGCGCAAGGGGCTGCTGCGCAGGAAGGTGCTCGCGGACCCGGGGCCCGCCCTGGCGAGGATCGCGCACTGGGCCGCCGCCCACCCCCGACTCGGGGTGCGCACGTACCGGACCGCCGCAGGCTTGCGCGTGCTCATCACCGGGCTGCCCACCGGGCCGCCCGACCTCGGCATCCTCGTCGAGCTCGGGTCGGACGATCTCTATGTCATGCTCTGCGGCCACCACGAGACCTCGCGGGCCCGCCTGACCCCCAAGCCCGAGCGCGTCGGGACAGGTCGCATCCCGCACTCGTGGCCCTACGACGCGCAGACCGGGCCGGTCGCGACCACCTGGCTGGGGGACTATGCCCGGGCGTGCACCGGGCACGCGGTCTGCGAGCTGCTCTCGGTGACGGGACCGCCCCCGGACCCGGACGAGGTCGCGCTCGTCGACCTGCACGACCGGGTCACCCAGGCATCCTCAGGGCTGCCGCTCGCCTGAGTCAGAACCAGCGCCGCACCGTGGCGACGTACTCCCCGTACGTGGAGCCGAAGCGCCCGAGCAGGGCCTCCTCCTCCGCGGGGATCTGCAGCAGGTCGATGACGCCGACGAACCCGACGGTCGGGATCAGCGCGAGCGGGTCGCGGCGGTGGATGGCGTACCCGGCGACCAGCAGCGCGTCCCCGAGGTAGATCGGGTTGCGGGAGTAGCGGTAGACGCCGCGACGGACGACCTGCGTGGTGTCCTGGGGGCGCGTCGGGTCAAGGGTCGTCCCGGCCGAGCGGACCTCACGGATGCCTGCGGCTGCGACGGCGAGCCCGGCGAGCGCCACCGCTGCACCGAGCGTCGACGTGGCGGCCGATGTCGTCGATCCGCGCGTCAGCAGACGCTGCGCTGCCAGCGAGGCCAGTCCGAGGACAGGGGGCGAGCGGAGGATCGACAGTGGCTCCATGGACCAACGGTAGTCGCCTCGCCTGCGCAGGGACAGCCCCGCGCGGACAACGGCAATGGCGAAGGGGGGCGCCGTCGCCGTGGTCTTGTCGCGGCGCCCGCCCGCTGCGAAGGTGGACCCATGAGTGACGTCACGAGCAAGGCCAGCGAGCTCCTCCAGATGCACCAGACCGGCGAGATGCTGGTGCTGCCGACGGTCTGGGACGCGTGGTCCGCCCGCGCAGTGGTCGACGCCGGGTTCCGTGCGCTGACCATCGGCAGTCACCCGCTCGCCGACTCCCGCGGTCAGCAGGACGGCGAGACGATGACCCTCGACGACGCGCTCGACGGCATCCGACGGATCTGCGGGGCAGTGACGGTGCCCGTCTCGGCGGACGTCGAGTCCGGCTACGACACCGCCGCCGCCGAGCTCGTCGAGCGGGTCCTGGACGCCGGAGCCGTGGGCATCAACGTCGAGGACACCGTGCACTCGCAGGGTCGCCGGGTGCGGGAGATCGCCGAGCACGCCGACTACATCGCCGCGATCCGACAGGCGGCCGACGCTGCCGGCGTCGACCTGGTCATCAACGCGCGCACCGACGCGCTGCTCCATGGCACCGACCGCTTCCCGGACCCGCTGGCGGAGGCGATCGCTCGGGTGCAGGCGTGCGAGCAGGCAGGGGCCAGCTGTGTCTACCCGGTGAAGATCCCCGACGCCGCGACCCTCGCCGCGCTCATGGCAGCGACCTCGCTGCCGGTCAACGTCACCGCGCACCCCGTCGACGGTGCGCCGTCGGGGTCGCTGCAGGAGCTGCGCGACGCCGGGGTGCGACGCGTGACCTTCGGGCCCCTGCTCCAAAAGGCGTTGACCAGCTCGATCGCCGACCTCACCGGTCCATGGCTGGGGGCCGCGGGCCTGAGCGACTGAGCGACTCGGGCATCCGCTACATTCCACCCCATGAGCCACCAGCCGACCTCGCCAGCCAACCCAGAGATGACAGGCAGCCTCGACTCTTTCCGCAGGCCGCCGGTGGGGGCGATGATCTTCTTCGCCCTGACTGCCCTGGCCGGCCTGGGGGTGCTGATCCGCGCCCTGACCGCCAAGGCGGTAGCCACCTGCCACGGCTCGGCGATGTCCGCGGGGGACATGTGCGAGATCGGTACTCGCCGTAGCGGCGACGTCACCCGTGACTACCAGACGAGTCTCGACGTGGCCCAGGCTGCTCTGCACGGGCAGCAGCTGGCCGGCCTGCTCGTCCTGCTGGCCTCACTCGTCATCATCGCTCTGCTGCAGAGCACGTGGCGTCGCGACCTGCGCATGCTGGAGGGGCTCGCTCAAGAGCGTCCGGAGCTGAGCCACGTCGACCGCGGTCTCATGGCCCCCGTGTTCGGGGGGATCTGCGCGATCGTCCTGCTCGCGGCCGGCGGCTACTACTTCTTCGTCACCCAGGGGGCGAGCGGCTTCGGGGTCGTCCCCGCCGTCCTGGCCGCGGTGATCCTCGCGGGCCTCGTGATCCTGGTGCTGGCCCGGCCCAAGGGTGCGACGGCGCTCCTGCTCTACCCCACGGACCTCGCGGTGGTCAGTCGTGGCGCCCGCTCCCGGGTCCCCTACTCGGACGTCCAGCACTTCGTCGGCGACAAGACCCACTCCTTCAACTGGGCAGGCAGCGGACGCGGCGACGTGCTGCTGGGGCAAGACGAGTCCCCGCGCCTGCGTCAGGTCCTCGCCGAACGCACCCACGCGGCGCTCGCCCAGAGCGCTCCGCAGCAACTGGCCCAGGGGCAGACCGTCGACTTCGGAGAGATCACGCTCAGCCGCGATGTCATGACCATCAACGGCAAGAACATCGCCATGGGCAACCTCGCCTCCTTCATCACCGCCACCTCGGGCAGCGACACGGCCTTCGAGGCGCGTGACCACTCCGGCACGGTGCTGGGGAGCGCGGTCACCGCACGGGTGGCCAACGCGGACATCCTGCGTAGCCTGCTGACCGACCGCGGCATCGCGGTGATGTGACCGTCTCGACCAGACGACAGACATTGACCAGCTCGATCGCCGACCTCACCGGTCCGTGGCTCGGGTCCGCGGGCCTGAGCGACTGACCGTTGGCCTGCATTGCCCTAGGGGAATGCAGACGAATGGTCAGTTGCAGCCCTCGGCCCGGTACCGCGTCGGGGTGAAGCCGAGCGTCCTGCCGAACTCCCGGGTCAGATGGGCATGGTCGGCGTACCCGAGGTCCGCCGCGATGGTCGCGAGGTCCGTGCCCGGCTCCTGACGCACCCGCTCAGCCGCCTCCTGCAAACGCCGCCGCCGGATGATCGCCGCTGGGCTCAGGCCGACGTACGAGCTCGCGAGGCGTTGCACGGTACGCACCGACACCCCAAGACGAAGGGCGAGGTCGTCCACCCGCAGCAGAGCGGGATCCCCGTCGGCCAGGTCGACGAGACGACGCGCCACGGGTGCGTCGGGATCGCCGTCCACGATCGGCCCGACCTCCTGGACGAGCCAGTCCTCGAGCAGCCGCGCGGCGGCGGCGTGACGTCCGTCGACGTCCCCGGGTCCGTCCATGACCGAGGCGACGTCACCGTGGAGGCGAGTCGCCCCCTTCGCCTGCGTGACGCGGTCCTGCCAGACCAGCACCTCGCCGAGGAGGGCGTGCGCGGCGCCGGGCGTCAGCAGGGCTCCCACGGCCCAGCCGCGGCCGACGAGGTCGCGCCGCCACGCGCTCGTCACGGGACCGTAGAGGTGGACCCCCTCGGACTCGACGACGAGCTGGCACGCGGGGAAGGGCAGGGTGAGAGCCTCGTGGACCACCCCGTCCGGCAGGTCCCACTCCGGCACCCAGAACCACCGGGCGAGGGGTGCACCCTTCGGCCCGGGCAGGATGCGACTCACCGGCGCGCGCTCGTCCGGTCGCAGCTGGCCCTTCTCCGGGATGCGCCCACTCACACCGGCAGCGTAGCCAGCGCCAGCCTGACGTGAATCTTCAAGCCGGGCCACGGCCCCGGCCCTACTGTCGTGGCATGGAGCAGACGGCACAGGGCATCACCGGTCAGCACACCGACAACGGGACACCGCACGGCTTCACCGCGCTCACCCCCTTCCACACCGTGCGCGACGCGCGGGGCGCCATCGCCTGGTACGAGCGGGTCTTCGGCGCGCGGACCGTCGACGTCACCGAGATGCCCGACGGCGAAGGGGGGACACTCATCGCGCACGCGACGCTCGACTTCGGCCGGGGTCGGCTGCAGATCGGCGACCCGGTGCCGAACTTCGGCCTCACCGCACCCCCCGAGGAGGACGCGGTCTGCTCTTCGATCTCCCTCTACGTGCCCGACATCGATGCGGTGATGGTCGAGGCCGAGGCGGCCGGAGCCACCGTGCGCGAGCCCCTGGCCGACTTCGTCTCCGGAGACCGCTTCGCCTCGATCCGCGACCCGCACGGCATCCGCTGGGCGATCCTGACGCGCGTCGAGGACCTCTCGGACGAGGACTCTTCAGCGCGGGTACGGGAGTGGGCCGCGAGCGCGGGCTGAGGGCCGTCACGAACTGCGGAAGCGATCCAGAGCAGGGGCGAACCGGTCACACTGTGAAACCTGCATTGCCATAGGGCAATGCAGGTATTGCGGGGTTGGGCGTCTGAGCCCGCTGACGGTCGCGGTCCGCGGAGGTGTGTCGTACTGCAGTTGGTCCTGGTCCGCGGCACGATGGCCCGGATTACCGGTGGTCCGTGGGACCGGGCTGGACGAACTGCAGTACGACACACCCTCAGGCGCGCGAGGTCAACGGCGTCACGTCACTCGGACAGTCAGCTGGGGCGCTTCTTCGGAGCGTTGGCCGCGGTCAGGCCTGCGTCGCGCTCGACGTGGTCGCCGAGGACGCTGTCGATCTTGGCCAGGACCTCGGGCTCGAGCGTGACGCCGGCTGCCGCGACATTCTCGACGACCTGCTCGGGGCGTGAGGCACCGATGATCGCCGCCGCGACATTGGGGTTCTGCAGGACCCAGGCGACGGCGAGCTGGGCCATCGACAGCCCCACCTCGTCGGCGACCAGCTTCAGGCCCTGGACCGCGGTGAGCAGCGCGTCGTCGCCCACCCGACCGGAGATCGACTTGCCGACCTCCTCGTCAGCGGCGCGGCTCCCTTCGGGCAGGGGCTGACCGGGCAGGTACTTGCCGGTGAGGATCCCCTGGGCAACCGGGCTCCACACGATCTGCGAGAGGCCGAGCTCCTCGCACGTCGGGACGACCTCGTCCTCGATGACCCGCCAGAGCATGGAGTACTGCGGCTGGCTGGAGATCAGGTGGATGCCGAGGTCCGAGGCGAGGCGGTGCCCCTCGCGGATCTGGTCGGCGGTCCACTCGCTGACGCCGATGTAGAGCGCCTTGCCCTGCCGGACGACGTCGGCGAAGGCCTGCATCGTCTCCTCGAGCGGTGTCTCGGTGTCGTAGCGGTGCGCCTGGTAGAGGTCGACGTAGTCGGTCTGCAGGCGACGCAGCGACCCGTCGATCGACTCACGGATGTGCTTGGCGGACAGGCCGGAGTCGTTGTGCCCGGCCGGGCCGGTCGGCCAGTAGACCTTGGTGAGGATCTCGAGCGACTCACGTCGCTCGCCCTTGAGCGCCTCGCCGAGGACGCTCTCCGCCTTGGTGTTGGCGTAGACGTCGGCGGTGTCGAAGGTCGAGATCCCGTTGTCGAGAGCCGCACGCACGCACGCCGTCGCGGCGTCGGCCTCGACCTGCGAGCCGTGGGTGAGCCAGTTGCCGTAGGCGATCTCGCTGATCTTGAGACCGCTGTTGCCGAGGTGTCGGTAGTCCATGTGACGCACGCTACGCCGCGTCGCGCACCACGCGTCAACCGCTGGTCTCAGGGGGTGACGTTGAGCCGCCCGAGGACGATCGCCGCGGTCCCCTGGTCGCCGGTCACCTCGACCTGGGCCTCCTCCGGCGCGATCCGGCCACCGGTGAGCCGCAGCCAGGTGGCGTCGTCCATCGTGAGGGTGACGTCGCCCCCTTCGCTCGGGTCGAAGGGAGCGGCCCTCCCGTCCTCGCCCACCCGCGCTGCGAGCACCCGGCCCTGCGGGCCGGTGATGCGGGCGACGGCGGCTGTGCCGGACGGCAGTCGCCGCAGGGTCACCGGGAAGACCTTGGTCATCAGGGCTGCGACGTGAGCCGCTCCGGCGCTGGAGGTCGCGACCGGACGACCGGTCGCGACGCGGATGTCCTGCTCGTGGACCCACAGGTCGATCGGCCGGTTGCGCAGCCACGTCGCCAGGTCCCAGCCGAGCTCGCCGACCAGCCCGGGAGCCGGCGCCTTGAGGTCAGAGATGTCGAGATCTGCGAGGACCTCACGACGGCGGACGCAGGCCGTCTCGAGCTCGTCGAGCAGCTCTGCGGCAGAACGCCCCCGGCGTGCGACCACTCCCGCCTCGGTGATGTCGCTGGTCATCGGCCGGTTGCCCTCGGCCACGAGGTCGATCCGACCGCCCTCGGGCTGGGGCATCCCCGCAGCCTCGGACTCCAGGTGCGCGAGGTGGGCCAGCACGTCCTGGACGCTCCAGCCCGGCAGCGCCGGCCGGTCCCAGTCGTCGTCGGTCAGCTCGCGCAGGACGGCAAGGACGTCCTTCGAGGTCTCGTCCCAGAGGGCCAGCGGGTCGGGTCGGGTCATGTGGGCAGCCTAGGGCCGCCCACCGAGTGGGACGATCATCCGGTGACGACAGACCAACGAGACATGTCCCCCCTTCGCGCTGTGCTGCTCGGATGCGGTGACCTCGGGATCAGGGTGGGGACCGCGTTGCTGGCCTCCGGTCACGAGGTGACGGGGGTGCGGCGCACCGTGGCGGCCCTGCCGGAGGGCTTCGCCGGGGTCTCGGCCGATCTGGCGAACGGCGACGTGCCCGACCTCGCGGCAGACCTGCTGGTCATCACGATGACTCCCGACCGACGAGACCCGACCGGCTACCGGACCACCTATGTCGACGGGGTGCGCCATGGGCTCGAGGCCGTGCTGCGAGCAGGAGCTCCACGAAGGGCGGTGCTCGTCTCGTCCACGAGCGTCTACGGCGACCTCGAGGGCGACCTCGACGAAAGGACCGTCGTTGCGCCACAGGCGGATCGGCCCAAGATCCTGCTGGAGTCCGAGGCGCTCTTCCACGAGGCGATCCCCCACGGGAGCATCCTGCGGCTGAGCGGCCTCTACGGCTCCCCCGACAACCGGCTGGTGCGCACCGTGCGCGAAGGGGCCAACCCGGACCCCGGACGCTGGACCAACCGCATCCACCGGCAGGACGCCGCCGCCGCGATCGTGCACCTGCTGACGATGGGCGAGGAACCCGCCGCCCTGTACGTCGGGACCGACGACGCGCCAGCTCTCGCGGGTGACGTGCGGGACTTCGTCGCGGACGAGCTGGGGGTCGACCGGCCTTCTCCGACAGGCGCTCTCGAGCCGCACGGCCGCCGGATGCGCAATGCACGGCTGCGCGCGACCGGGCTGCAGCTGAGGTACCCGACCTATCGCGAGGGGTACCGGGCACAGCTCCTGGTGGACGGGGAATCGCCGCGGGGAGGGTGACCCTCAGTCACCGGACTTCTCGTCGTCGTAGTTCTCGCCGTAGTGGTCCTCGTAGGTCGTGCCCACCTCCGGGTCCGTGCTCGTGGCGGGACCCGACGGCCTGACCTCGACCTGGCCGTCCTCACCGGGGACGAACCTCTCCTCGATCGCGCCCCGACCGGCCTGGTCGGCCTCCTCCGGCGAACCGCCTGCCGCGACGACCTCCGCGTAAGCCCCGTCGTAGGCGAGCTCCATCGGGCCACGCTCGACGATCACGCCGTCCATGCGGCGCTCCTTCGCGAAGTACACCGCCTCGGTCGAGGCCTCCACCTCGTTGTCGATCTGCGTCGCGATGAAGGTCTCCCGGTCCTGGGTCGAGGCGTCACCGCCTCGGTCTTCGACGTCCCACTGCGCGTGGCTCGCCTCGTGGATGAGCACCCCGGGATCCTTGACGAAGGGACTGATGACGATCGTGTTGCTGTCCGGCTTGTACACGGCCGACTCCACCGAGGAGTCGACCTCGATGACGATCCCGTCGTCCGCGAGAGTGGTGAGGAGCTCTCGTCCGCGCGCGGTCGCCATGAGCTCCTTGATCACGGGTTCGTTCGGATCCGCACCCTCGGGCAACCGCACGCCGTCCACCCCCGGGTCCGTGGGTCGCTCGGCCTCGGGCACCTCGGTGACCTGCTCCTCACCGGCCATGACCTTGGCGATGACCGGACCCACGTCGATGCCCTCGGGGAAGATGTCGGGCACGCGGATGCCCGGCTCCTCGGGTCCGTCGGGGTTGGGTTGGGTGGGACCACCGCCGGGGTTGGGTTGGGTGGGACCACCGCTGACCGGGAAGGAGCCCCCTTCGCTGGCACCGGACTGCTCGTCGGCCTGACGCGCCAGCTCAGCGCCCAGCCGATGCAGCATCACCGCCACCGCGTCCAGCCGATGGCGGGCTCCGGACCAGTCATGGACGAACCCCTCCATGTCGTCTCCGGCCCACGCCTCCGCGAGGACCGTGACCAGCTGAGCACCCGTCGTGCCGAGCTCTGTCGTGGTCTCGGCCAGACCACCGACCTGCGACGCGATCTCGTGCAGCCGTGCGGTGTCCGAGCCTTCGCTGACGGGCCCCATGCCCTCCCCTTCGTCGTACGTCTGGCAATGACCCTACGAGGTGGCTCCGGACGCCGACCATGGGGAGCGCTCCCCCTCGCGCAGCTCATGGCGGACAGTCCATAGGCTGCAGCCATGAACCTGCAGGAGATGCTCGACCAGGCCGCGAGCGGCACCGCCCACGTCGAAGGGGGCTGGGGCCAGGGCCGCGCCACCTACGGCGGTCTGGTCGGCGCCCTCGCCTACTCGGCGCTGCGAGCGCAGCTGACCGCGGACCCGCGGCCGCCGCTGCGCAGCCTGACCGTCAACTTCGTCGCGCCGGTCGGACCGGGTCAGGCCGAGGTGGAGGCGACGATCCTGCGCGCGGGGTCCAGCGCCACCCAGGGACTCGTGCAGCTGCGGCAGGACGACAAGGTCGCGGCTGCGGTGCTCGCGGCCTTCGGCGCACCGCGCACGTCGGCGATCCGGGTCGAGCCGACGGCGGTCACGATGCCGGACCTGCCCGATCCGGAGTCGATCGAGCCCTTCCCCTACATCCCCGGGGCGACGCCCGACTTCTTCCAGCACGTGGAGCTGCGTCTGGCGGACGGCAGCGCGCCCTTCGCGGGCGCCGACACCTCGCACATGAGCGGGTGGATGCGCTTCCGTCAGGCGCCGCCCACCTTTGACGAGCGGCACTTCATCGCGCTCGCCGACGCCTGGCCGCCCGCCGTCATCCAGATGCTCCCCACACCCGCTCCCGGCAGCAGCCTGACGTGGACGCTCGAGCTGCTCGGTGACGTGACGGCCGAGCCGGACACCCACTGGGCCTACGCCGTGCACACCGATCAGGCCGGCGACGGGTATGCCCACACCGACGCGCGCATCTGGCACCCGGACGGGCGGCTGGTCGCGATCAGTCGGCAGACGGTGTCGGTCTTCGGCTGAGGCCTCAGTTGGCACAAAGACACCCCGCGCGTCGCAACGCGCGGGGTGTCTTCGACTGACAGGTGGTGCGGCTGGGGTCAGCGGTTGCGACCCGAGCTGCTGGAGCTGAAGGCCACGACGCTGCCGCCGCGCGAGCCACCCTGACGACCGGAGCCGCCGCCTTGGCCGCCACCGGAGCGACGCTGGCCGCCCGAGGCGCCGCGCGACTGACCGCCGCCGGAGCCACCACGGGACTGACCGCCGCCGGAGCCGCCGCCGTTGCGATTACGACCGGCGCCGCCACGCTCACCGCGCGGTGAGCCGCCCTGGCCGCCGCCGTTGCGGCCACCCTGGTCACCACGGGACTGGCCGCCACGACCACCGCCGCGGGAACCGCCCTTCGAGCCGCCGCCGTTGCCCTGCTGGGCAACGCCCTCGTGGACGAAGGCGCCGGGGTAGGCGCGCTCACCGGGAGCCAGCTCCGCGAGGAGCTCGTGCCCGACGTTGACGCGGGTGGTGGTCGGCTTGATGCCGGCCTTGCGGGTGAGGTCCTTGACGTCGCGGACCTGCTCGTCGGTCATGAGCGTGACGACCGTGCCCTCGGCGCCGGCGCGCGCGGTGCGACCGGAGCGGTGGAGGTAGGCCTTGTGCTCGACCGGCGGGTCGGCGTGGATGACGAGGGAGACGTCGTCGACGTGGATGCCACGGGCAGCGATGTCGGTCGCGACGAGCGTCGACGCGGTGCCGGAGTGGAAGGCCTCCATCGTGCGGGTCCGCGCATTCTGGCTGAGGTTGCCGTGCAGCTCCACCGCGGGGACACCGGCGGCATTGAGCTGGCGGGCCATCTTCTTGGCGCGGTGCTTGGTGCGGGTGAAGACGACCTTGCGTCCGGGGGCCGCGACCAGGTCGGTGAGGACCGGCAGGTGGTCGTTGACGTGGATGTGCAGCACGTGGTGGGTCATCTTGGCGACCGGCGACTGCGCCGAGTCGGCCTCGTGGGTGACCGGCGACTCGAGGTAACGCTTGACGATCTGGTTGATCGCGCCGTCGAGCGTGGCGGAGAAGAGCATCCGCTGGCTGCCGCGGGGCGTCTTGTCGAGGATGCGCTTGACGACCGGCAGGAAGCCGAGGTCAGCCATGTGGTCGGCCTCGTCGAGGATGGTGATCTCGACGGAGCTGAGGTCGATGTGGCCCTGGTTCATCAGGTCCTCGAGGCGACCGGGGCAGGCGACGACGACGTCGACGCCCTTGCCGATGGCCTGGACCTGGGGGCCCTGACCGACGCCACCGAAGACGGTGCGGGTGCGCATGCCGTAGGCAGCGGCGAGCGGGGCGAGCGCGTCGTCGAGCTGGATCGCGAGCTCGCGGGTCGGAGCGAGGATCAGCGCGCGGGGACGCTTGGACTGACGGCTGCGACCGCTCGCGGCGAGGCGAGCGACCAGCGGCAGGCAGAAGGCGTAGGTCTTGCCCGAGCCGGTACGGCCACGGCCGAGCACGTCACGGCCGGCGAGGGAGTCCGGAAGCGTCGCTTCCTGGATCGGGGTGGGGACGGTGATCCCGTCCTTCTCCAGGATGGAGACGAGGGGGGACGGCACGCCGAGCTCGGCGAAAGAGGTGGTCACGAAGGGGTGCTCCAGACGGAGTCATGATGCTTCGGTTCTGCCCGGCGCGGGTCCGTCCTGCGGAAGGCAGGGGTATCGCGGCGCGATGGCATCGTTGCAAAAAGAGAAGCAGCGCACTGCAGAACTGGGCGGCTGCTTCGTCAAGTGTAGCGGGCGAAGGGGGGGGCCTTGACCACACTGCCCAGCAGCATCTAGGCGCGGCTGCTCAGTCCCATCAGCACTCAACGGAGGGCGCCCACGGGACAGGGCGCTCCTTTGCCTGACTGTTCATCTCCAGCGCAGATGATCACGAAACCGAGTGACGCTTCTCCGGACTCTTCCGTCGCCGCTTTGCAGCCTTCACGCTTGCGGCTGACCCGCTTGGCAGAGATCGCAAATCCCCGATCTGACTCTCCACGAATTCCAACAAGTCCGACCACTCAGGCCACACTCTAGGGTCACCGCCCCCCAACGACTCCAGCAACCTACCCCTGTCCATGGTGACCGATACTTCATTTGTAATGTCATGCCACCAATTGTCACCTAAAGGAACGACGAAGGGTATAGCGAAGCCCACACTTGGTTGCGCCCCCACGGCTAGCCAAGTATGCCACCGCACAGCAGAAACGTCGCGAGGCTTCATTCTAAAATCTTGCTTTATGGTGTTCTGTACAAGAAAAATTGGAAAGCCAGTGCGAGAATCCGTAAAAGGCTTCCAAACAATTACGTCGACCCCGGCATCTTGGTAATGACTAGGTATCGAATCGAAGTTCCGCAGAGAAACTCCCATCTGCTCAGCCGCCCAAGAGACAGCCTTCGGAAAGTCTGTTGGACGCCCCGACCTAGGGGGCCAAGCAAAAATAAGGGCCTTAGCCCTAGCGCCTTGGTGCGCCCTGAAGGCTTCGCGAACCACAGCATCAAACAGTGAGTCTGCATCGCCATACCGGGCCGCCCTGCGAAACTCGGTCCCACGCATCGAAAGAAGGAGAAGGAGGGCGTACAGTTGAAACTCTCCAGCCCTGTCTATGCGGACACCTCGGCCGTCAAGCGAGAAGGGGTAATGCTTACCAAACTCCCTCCCTCGCCGCTCGATCTCGGCGAATGCGAACGCAAAATCCTCATCCGCTGGCTGTCGCCCCACGGCAAACATCCCACTCAACTCACTTTGCGAAAGGTGCTCGTCTTCTGACGCGAGCAACTCACACTCAATAAATTCGGCCATCGCGTACGGATCAAAGTCTGACGGCGGCTCCACCCACGTCATCGCTCGCCACCCTGGGGATACAGCTCAGCAAGTATTTGCGCCACGCCCTGCAAATCAGAGATCGCGACGAGAGTCGCGTCATCGACGGCCGAGGGCTCAAGGCGCACAGCCCTCGTCGCTTGACGGAGGGAGCGATTAATCATGCGGGCAAACTGCTGGTCTATATCCTGAGTCGACTCAAGCGCCTCAACTAGGTCCAGCGTCTCTCGCAGCACGGCCAGAGCCCGGCCGCTTTCGTCAGCGAAAACCTTTGCCAAGTCGCCGAGTTGCCTTGAGTCTGCAATAACTCGCCCCTCACCGCGCCTATCGCCGAATATCAGCGTGAATAGTTCGGCGAGGCTGCCCTCAGCATCGTCGGCAAGTGGCCAAAATTCTGTATCTACATCGCGCGGATCCGGCGCCCCAATATGCTTCCTGATGGCAGGACGCCCCATAGCATTGTTGAACACACCAAAGGCATCGCGAACTCGGCGGGTATCCAACCCCATTTCATCCGCTTGGCGCAAAACCTCATAGTCACGATACTTAGAGGCAATTTCTGTCCTCTTACGCCCGACCAGGTCGGCGACTTCATCCAATGAATTTCCGTCACGATTCACCAACTGAGCGATAAACCGAGCTTGTGCGTAGGGGTCCCACGGTTCAATACCAGAAATGTGGCGGTACCCCAATAGTGCAGCCACGTCTTTCGGCTGAGACACCAAGAGGACAGGTATCATCTGGGGAACTCCACCCCCCTCAAGCGCCGCCCACCGGTGATTCTCGATAGCGAACTCTTCACGAAGCCGGGAGTCCGACAGGCCCATGAGTGCGGTTAATCGCCGATTGCCCTCAATGACGACGTAAACGTCGCCCCGAGCCACGGCAATCAGTGGCTCACTCTCGAAGAAACGGTGTTCTTCGATTGACTCTGCAATTCTGAGTGGGTCGAAATGCTTGTTAATAAATATCGCAAGAGCTCGCTGATCACTCAGGCCGAGGTCCAAATCTGGAGGGAGTCGCGGATTGTCGGGATCTAGCCGAAGATCGGCTAGCGGAAGGGGCACAACCGCCTGAGCGTCAACGGAACTCACTGGTCGAATATATCAGGGTGGGCCTCTGGGATCTGCCGGTGAAGGCAGATCCTGCGCCTACCGAAGACACGGGGTGCCACCGTTCAACCCCAGCACAGCCTGAACTCCTTGGCCGCGGATGAAGAGGCGTTGGGGCACACGCGTCGGCTACGGCGTCAACCAGGATCCTGCGAGCCCGACCCACGTCGGGTGGTGGGCGTTGTCAGTGGCTGCTGGTGGAGTCGCTGCCAGTCCAGAGATTCTTCGCCTGACGGTCCAGCCGTGCACTTGATGGGAGGCCCCATGCAACAGGCAGCCCTGTCGATCGACCTACGATCATCCATGCCGCTGCCCGACCAGCACTCAGCGAGGCTTGACATAGCTGATGTGACAGCTAAGTTGGAGAGTATGAACCGCCCCCCATTTGAGTACGCCGACCTCTTCGCCGGCATCGGGGGGTTCCACGCGATGCTCGACCATGCCGGGGGCCAGTGCGTCTACGTCTCCGAGATCGACCGCGAAGCCCGGGAGACCTACTCCCGCAACTGGATCGACCCGCTGCCAGAGCGCGCGCGCCCCGTAGTCAACACGGACATCACCCTCGACACCCCAGACGATCTGCCCGTCGGCGTCCCGAAGCACCAGGTCCTTGCTGCCGGCTTTCCCTGCCAGCCCTTCTCCAAATCTGGCTACCAGCGCGGCATGGACGAGGCCCGGGGGACGCTCTTCTGGAACATCGCACGCATCCTCGAGGAGCGGACTCCTTCGGTCGTCCTGCTCGAAAATGTCCGAAACATCGCAGGCCCCCGCCACCGTCATGAGTGGGAGACGATCATCCGCACACTGCGAGAGATCGGGTACCGCGTCTCCGACACACCCACGGTCTTCTCTCCCCACTTCCTGCCGCCTCACCTGGGGGGAACCCCCCAGGTTCGCGACCGCGTCTTCATCCTCGGCACCTACATCGGACCGGAGCGGGTTGCTGCAGAGCTAGCCGCTGGCGAGGAAACCGCGCCCACAGTGCGTCGGGCGCCCGTAGAGGACTGGCAGGCCACCGACTGGCAAAGCGAGTGGGTCCTTGACGAGGACGCTGCCATAGATGACCTCGGTCGCTACCGGCTCAGCGCGGAGGAGACGGCCTGGGTGAACGTCTGGGACGACCTCGTCCAGCGGATGTGGTCCTCGACCGGACGTCGACTTCCCGGCTTTCCTCTCTGGTCAGACGCGTGGGTGCCTGAGCACACCCTCGACCCGCTCGAGATGGACGCCCTACCTGCCTGGAAGCGCCAGATCCTGATCAAGAATGCGGCGTTCTACGACAGCAACAAGCGCGTCATCGACGCCTGGCGCAAGGACCACCCAGAATTCAAGGACTTCCCGACCTCACGACGCAAGCTCGAGTGGCAGGCCCAGGACACCCCCTCCCTGTGGGACACGATCATGCATTTCCGCCCCTCTGGGATCCGGGCGAAGGCTGCGACCTACCTCCCCGCGCTCGTCGCGATCACCCAGACCTCCATCTACGGACCTCGGAGACGGCGACTCACCCCGCACGAGGCCGCGCGGCTGCAGGGGCTGCCCCGCTCCTTCACCTTCGGGCCCCAGCGCGACTCGGCTTCGTACAAGCAGGTGGGCAACGGCGTCGCGGTCGGCGCTGCCTGGCACGTCTTCAGGACCCACGTAGAACGCGACGCTGCAGACCTGCCCAAGGCACTCGTCAAGGCAGTGCTCGGCGCAGACCTCAACCCTGCTGGCGATGCTCTGTCGACGAAGGCGTTCGAGTACTTGGACGAGGGTGAAGAACGCCCCCAGGCGAGCTAGTCAGGCCGGCCACTCAAAGCGTGCGACAGCAAGATCACTGCCTCGAGCCTTGCCCACGGACAGGTTGAACTTGGGTCGCCGAGCACGCCCCTGCTCGCCTTCTGCATCGGGGGCCTGCAGACCTTGGTTGAAGCCTGTGAGCTGACCGGCCAGCAACGCTCCCGTGAGCGCCTCACGGTCGTGGAAGAAGAAGGCCTCGACGTGCTGCGGCTCGAAGCCGGCCTTGCGTCGTCGCGACCTGCCGGAGTTCGACGGCTTCGACTTCACCCCCTTCGCCTTCTTCTGCTCACGCTGCCAGGCCACGAACGACCCGTCCTCGTCCTCGATGCCCACGCCGCCCACCATCAGAAACCCAAGACCCTGCTCGCCGATGCACTGGCTCATAGCCACTTGATCGTTGAGCGGAGCAGCGCTCTGCCCCCTGGTGACCGCGCCCGTGGAAGGCGTGCGCCACATCTCTGTATGCGCCTTGAGGTCCCAGACGAACTGGAGGGAGTAGTCGAAGTCCGTGCGGCCGTAGGAAATGCGAGGAGGGTTCGGATTGGGCGTGAAGGCCGCGTTGAGCAGCTCGCGCCCCTTCGCCTCGTAGTAGAAGCCCTGCCACTCGTTGTCGTTCGGTCCGCGCGTGAGGCCCTGCTTCTCCATCCACGCGATGGACTCGCGCCCGTCCCACAGCACGCGCCGACGGCCGCCTTCGTCCGTCGTCGCTCGCCAACCATCGACGAGCGCCGCGGCCAGCGCTTTACCTTCCTGCTCGGGAGTCCCTAGGAGCATCGCTCGGGCGATGCCGAGCCTGCCCAGGCGCAGCTCGGCGCCAGCCAGCAAGGTGTTCAGGCCAGTGAGGGAGATGGTCTCGCCCGTCGACTCGCACTGATCCGTCCACGGAGCCCCGAAGAACTCAGCAAGCGCCTTGCCCAGCTTTGTCTTCGTGAGCCGTGTGTCGAGGTGCGGCACGAGATTGGTGGACAGGTTGATCAGGACACTCTTCTGCTCCTTGCTTCCAGGGCCGAGCCGCTCTGGACCAGATCCGGTCAGCTGACTGATCCGGTTGACCGCCTCGATCTTCGAGGCTGCCGGCTCGAATGCAGACCACTTCGGGTCGTCGAGGCCTGCGGGTCGACGAGCTGCGAGCCGCGCGAAAGATCCCAGGCGGTAAGCCTCTGCGGCTCCCTCAAGAAGAGCATTCATCCCGTCGAGGTTGACCTTGTTGCGCTCCTCGTACGACGGCAGCCATTCCACTCCCAAGGAGAATGCGATGAGCGCCCCGGTCCGAGAGTTGGTGTCGGCGATATCCGTCTCGAGACCGAGCACGTCACGCAGGGCGAGGATCGCCCCCTTCTCCCCTCGGGTACCGCGTGGCACAGCGCCGGTCAGCGAGTAGACACGTGCGATCGCCTCGGCCATCGTCGCGGCCGGAAGGAAGAATTGCCCCTGGTCCCCAGCATCCATGGCCCTACTGAACCAGAGGAGCAGGCCACAAGGGGCCAGTCAGCCGCACTTCGTATCCCCAGCAGCAGCACGAGCTGGCTGACCACACCAGGTGCGGCCAGCCACAGTTCGTGCGCCCCTTCGAGACGGTCGCTACGCGACCTCCTCAGGGAGCGGGGCCGGGCATGACGAAGCCCCGCCCTTCGAGACGGTCGCTGCGCGACCTCCTCAGGGAGCGGGGCCGGTCAGCCCACCTCAGGGAGCGGGGCCGGTCAGTAGATCAGATGACGCCCTGCGCCACCATCGCGTCGGCGACCTTGATGTAGCCCGCGAGGTTGGCGCCGGCGACGTAGTCACCGGGGGTGTCGAACTCCTCGGCGGTCTCGATGCAGTTGCGGTGGATGTCCCGCATGATCTCCTCGAGACGCAGCTCGGTCTCCTCGAAGCCCCAGGAGTCGCGGCTGGCGTTTTGTTGCATCTCCAGGGCGGAGGTGGCAACACCCCCGGCATTGGAGGCCTTCCCCGGTGCGTAGAGGACCTTGGCCTCGCGGAAGGCGTCGATTGCCTCCGGGACGCACGGCATGTTGGCGCCCTCGGCGACGAGCTGGACGCCGTTCTTGATCAAGGTCGCGGCGTGGTCGGCGGAGAGCTCATTCTGCGTCGCGCACGGCAGGGCGACGTCGCACGGCACGTCCCAGATGGTGCCGCCAGCGACGTGGCGGGCCGATCCCCCCTTCGCCTCGGCGTAGTCGGTGAGGCGCGCGCGCTGCACCTCCTTGATCTCCCGGAGGAGGCCAACGTCGATGCCGCCCTCGTCGACGACGTAGCCGCCGGAGTCGGAGACGGCGACGACGGTGCCACCGAGCTGGTGGATCTTCTCGACCGCGTAGATCGCGACATTGCCGGACCCGGAGACGACGACCTTCTTGCCATCGAGGGACTCGTTGCGGACAGCGAGCATCTCCTGCGTGAAGAAGACGGTGCCGTAGCCGGTCGCCTCGGTGCGCACCTGCGACCCGCCCCAGGACAGGCCCTTGCCGGTGAGGACGCCCGCCTCCCAGCTGTTGGTGATCCGCTTGTACTGGCCAAACAGGTAGCCGAGCTCGCGGCCACCGACGCCGATGTCGCCGGCCGGCACGTCGGTGTACTCACCGATGTGGCGGTACAGCTCGGTCATGAAGGACTGGCAAAAACGCATGATCTCGGTGTCGGACTTGCCCTTGGGGTCGAAGTCGGAGCCGCCCTTGCCTCCACCGATCGGCATGCCGGTCAGCGAGTTCTTGAAGACCTGCTCGAAGCCGAGGAACTTGATGATCGACAGGTTGACGCTGGGGTGGAAGCGCAGGCCGCCCTTGTACGGGCCGAGCGCGGAGTTGAACTCGACGCGGAAGCCACGGTTGATCTCGACATCACCGGTGTCGGTCGTCCACGGGACGCGGAAGATGATCTGGCGCTCCGGCTCGCAGATGCGCTTCAGGATCGACCACTGTGCGTACTCGTCCACGCGGCCGGCAATCGGCGACAGGGACTGCATGACCTCGTACACCGCCTGGTGGAACTCGTTTTCGCCGGGGTTGCGGGCGATGACCTCGTCAAAATGGGCCTGGAAGTTCGGGTGCAGTGCGGTGGTGGACATGCGTTCTCCGTCGTAGAGGGGGCAACGTATGGCGCTCACGGTAACCGCGCGAACGCTGTGAGGACGTGTGCGTCCTGCAGATGAGAAGGGAGTCACACCCTTCGAGACGGTCGCTGCGCGACCTCCTCAGGGATCGTGCAACGGTCGCTGCGCGACCTCCTCAGGGGCCGTGCAACGGTCGCTGCGCGACCTCCTCAGGGATCGCCGTCGGGGGGCCGTGGGATGGTTGTGACATGAGCAACTCCGTGAGCCGTCAGAGCAATCCCGACCGCTTCGAGGTCACCAGCGACGACAAGGTGGCCGGTTTCGCCCAGTTCGTCGACCACGACGGGCGTCGGGTCTTCTTCCACACCGAGATCGGCGAGGAGTTCGGCGGGCAGGGCCTGGCCGGCATCGTCGTCGAGGAGGCCGTCACGGCCACCCGCGAGGAGGGCCTGACCCTCGTCGCGGTCTGCCCGTATGTCAAGAAGTGGCTGACCAAGCACCCCGAGCACGCCGACATCACCTCACCGGTGACGCCCGCGGACCTCGCGGCCATCAACGCCTGAGCCGAGCCCAGCCACACCGATGCGCATCGCCACCTTCAACGTCAACGGCATCCGAGCAGCACAGCGCAGGGGCTTCGAGGCCTGGCTCGCCGAGCGCGCGCCCGATGTCGTCGCCCTCCAAGAGGTCCGTTGTCCCGCTGCCGCGCTGCCCACCGGGGTCTTCGGCGACTACCACCTCGCCTACGAGCCCGGTCACCTCGCCGGCCGCAACGGCGTCGCCGTCCTCACCCGCACCCGCCCGGCCGCCGTGCGCACCTGGGACGGCGAGGTCCTCATGCGAGCTCCCGACGAGGAGCACCTGCACACCGAGCTCTCCCCCGCCGGCACGATGGCGCGCGGGCTCACCCCCTTCGCCTCGGAAGGTCGCTACATCGAGGTCGATCTCGCGGACTCTCCCGTGACCGTGGCCTCCCTCTACCTGCCGAAGGGGGGCCTGCCCGCCCGCCTGCAGAAGCCCGGCGGTCGTGAGACCCCCGACGGTGGGGTGAAGTACCAGCGCAAGATGGGCTTCCTCGCCTCCTTCGCCCGGCAGCTCGACCGCTCCCGCAAGGCGGCCAAGGCCGCTGGTCGCGAGTTCCTCCTCCTCGGTGACCTCAACGTCGCGCACACCAGGCAGGACCTCACCAACTGGCGCACGAGCAACAAGGCCGAGGGCTTCCTGCCCGAGGAGCGCGAGTGGTTCGGCACGATCGTCTCCCCGCGCACGCTCGTCGACGTCGTGCGCTCCGTGCACCCGGAGGCAGATGGGCCGTACTCGTGGTGGTCGTGGATGGGCGGCGCCTTCGACCGGGACACCGGCTGGCGGATCGACTACCACCTGGCGACCCCCGGCCTGGCCAGGCGGGCCGTCACGGCCGGCACCGACCGCCCGGCCAGCGGACCCGAGCGAGTCAGCGATCACGCGGCCGTCGTCGTGGACTATGCCGACTAACGTGGCCCACATGAGCGATGTCACCGTGCTGCACAACCCGAAGTGCTCGACCTCCCGCGCCGCGATCGAGACCCTCGACGCGACCGGTGCGCAGGCCGAGGTCCGCCAGTACCTCAAGGAGCCGCTCGACGAGGCCGCCCTGCGCGATCTCATCGGCAAGCTCGAGGACGAGCCGACCGATCTGGTGCGCCGGGACTCCTTCTTCAAGGAGCAGGGCCTCACCGACGCCGATGTCGCGACCGTCGACCAGATCGTCGCGGTCCTCGTCGAGCACCCCCGGCTCATGCAGCGCCCCGTCATCGTCAAGGGCGAGGCCGCGATCATCGGTCGCCCCAAGGACCGGGTCGCCGCCTTCCTCGCCGGCTGAGGACCCCGTGGCCTGCCGAGCGGGAGGCGGCTAGCGTGAGGTCATGATCCTCATCGTCGTGAAGTACCGCACCAAGCCCGAGTACACCGAGCAGTGGCCCGAGATCGTGGACGAGTTCACCCAGGCCACCCTCGCCGAGCCGGGCAACCTCTTCTTCGAGTGGTCGATGAGCCTGGACACCGACGACGAGTGGGTGCTCGTCGAGGCCTTCCAGGACGACGCCGGCGAAGCGCACGTCACCAGCGACCACTTCGCCAAGGGCCTGGAGGCCATGCGCCCCGCGCTCGCCGAGACCCCGCGCATCATCAGCCGCACCGTCGAGGGATCCGGCTGGGACGAGATGGGCGAGCTCCAGGTCGGCTGACCACCGATCAGGCGCGCCGCAGCACCCCGTGCCCGAGGAGCTGGGTGGCGGCGGTGCGCACCAGGTCGAGCGCCTGCGGGTGCTCACCGAGCTGTGCCACCACCCGTGCCGCGAGCTGGTCGAGGGTCATCGGGTCCGCGGCCGCGCGCCAGACCACCGCTCCCGGACCGGCGAGGCGAAGGGGGCGTGCCCCGACCATCACGAGCACCTCACCGTCGCAGGCGATCGCGTCCGACCACGGCGCCCGCGCGAGCAGGTCGCCGTCCTCGATCGAGACCCCGTCGAGGTCCTCGCTGAAGGAGACGGCGTCAGCGGGCAGCCGGTCGGCTCCGGTCGCCGGCAGGTGCTCCCACGTCGGCTCGGTCGGCGCCGCACGCTGCAGATGGTCCCGCACCAGCTCGTGGCAGGTGTCGATCTCGGCGTAGCGCAGCGTCGAGGGGGGCCCGCCGGCGGTGACCGCGCGCGCGAGCCGGTCCAGACCGTCGTCGAGCCACCACGTCGACGAGGTCTCGGGGATGACCGCGAGCACCTGCTCGATGAGCCCGACCTCCTCGATGGCCGGGGCGGCGGCCTCCGGGTCGCGGCTGAGGGTGAGCAGCGCCGTCAGTCGTGGCGCCGACGGAGTCGGCCCCAGACCGAGGGCATCGGGTCCGAGCTCCTCCTTGTGGAACCGGTCGGCCGGGTCGATGACGAGCGAAGGGGGCTTGGGGTGCGGCGCGATCCGGCCGTCCGGCAGGAGGATGACCGACTCGTCGGAGATGTAGCCGAGCCGGGTCCCCAGCATCCGCGTCGCGGTCGACTTGCCCCCGCCAGAGGGGGCGACGAGCGCGAGCGCGCGACCGTCCGGGTCAGCGAGTGCGGCGGCGTGCAGCAGGGTCACCCGGCCGCGCAGCCGCGTCAGGCCGGCGCGGGTGATCTCGCGGGAGAGCGCGTAGGGCACGCGGTCCGCGGTCGCGGCTCCCGCGATGAGCACGCCCGGCTCGCGGTCCGTGGGTGCGTCACCCTGGTAGACGCGCACCCGCACCGGGTCCTCGTCGAGCCGCACGGTGTCCGGGGCACTCGTCAGCGCGACGCACCGCTGCCAGCGCTGCACCATCGCCTCCGCCTGGGCGTCGTCGAGGTCGCTGACGTCGAGGACCCAGGTGCATCCCATCGTCACGAGCTCGATCGTGCGCGTGCCCACGTCTGCCACCGGTGCGGCCCTCCCTTCGCCCGGCCACACTCTGCCAGAGCAGGACCGGCCACGAGAGGGTCATCCACTCCCCTCTGCTCATCGCGTGGGGAGCACTAGGCTCGACAGCATGTCGCGACCACATGCAGCCGCGATCCTCGAGGACTCGTGGCACCGGCAGGTCGCCGGGGCCATGCGACGCCGAGGATGGGGCACGCGCGTGCTCACCTACACCGGCTACGGCAGTGTCGAGCGGGTGCGCGTCCTCGGCCGGGTCCTCATGACCCGCCGGCCCTACGCGCCCGCTGCCGCCGACGCCCGCGCGTCCTGGCTCGAGCTGCGCACCGCCGACCACGAGCGCCGCGGCTGGCGGGGCTTCTTCACCACCCCGGCTGCTGGCGAGCCGGTCACCGTGAGCATCGGGGATCGCGAGTTCCGCACTCGCGCCAACCGATCGGGCATGCTCGACCTGACGATCACCGACCACGGCCTCGAGCCGGGGTGGCACGACGTGCACATCCTCTCCCCGCGGGCGGCCGACACCACTGCCGCCGTCTTCATCGTCGCTGCGGACCAGACCTTCGGCATCGTCTCCGACATCGACGACACGATCATCACCACGACGATGCCCCGGCCGATGATCGCGGCGTACAACACCTTCTTCCGGCACGAGGGCACCCGACGCGCGGTGCCCGGCATGGCGACGATGTACCGCGAGCTGCTCGCCCAGCACCCCGGGGCGCCGATCATCTACGTCTCGACCGGGGCGTGGAACGCCGTGCCGCCCCTCACCCGATTCATGCGGCGAGCCGGGTACCCGCTCGGCCCGACCCTGATGACCGAGTGGGGCCCCACGCACACCGGCTGGTTCCGCTCGGGGCAGGACCACAAGCGCGCCTGCCTGCACCGGCTGGCGCGCGAGCTCCCCGAGATCCGCTGGGTGCTCATCGGCGACGACGGCCAGCACGACCCGAGCCTCTACGGCGAGTTCGCCGAGCAGCGTCCCGACCGCGTGCGCGCCATCGGGATCAGGGTGCTCACCGCCACCGAGCAGCTGCTGAGCCACTTCACCCCGATCGCCACCGACGACTACGAGCAGCACGTCGGTGTCGAGCTGCCGATCTGTCGGGCCGAGGACGGCTGGACGATGATCGAGCAGATGCGCAAGGCCCTCGGGTCCACCACGAGCGGAGCCCCCAGTGCCTGAGATGCCGGAGGTGCAGGGACTCGTCGACTTCCTCGGCGAGCGCCTCTCCGGCCTGGCGATCGAGCGTCTCGAGCTCGCCTCCTTCTCCGTGCTCAAGACCTTCGACCCACCGCCGCAGGCACTCGAGGGCGCCCCGGTCGACGGGGTCCACCGGCACGGCAAGTTCATCGACATCGACTGCGACGGAACGCACCTGGTGATCCACCTCGCTCGCGCCGGGTGGATCCGCTGGTCGGACGAGCTGCCGCGGACCGTGCTGCGCCCGGGCAAGTCACCCATCGCCCTGCGGGTGCGCCTCGTCGACGGGTCCGGATTCGACGTGACCGAGGCGGGCACCAAGAAGAGCCTGGCCGCCTACCTCGTCCGCGACCTCCAGGAGGTCCCCGGCATCACCCGGCTCGGGCCCGACCCGCTCTCCGACGAGCTCGACCGCGAAGCCTTCGGTGCGCTGCTCGCCGACCGCAAGATGCAGATCAAGGGGGTGCTGCGCGACCAGTCGCTCATCGCGGGGGTCGGCAATGCCTACTCCGACGAGGTGCTGCACGCGGCGCGGTTGTCCCCCTTCGCCCTCGCCTCATCGCTCACCGAGCAGGAGGTCGACACCCTCCACACGGCCCTGCGCTCGACCCTGGTCGAGGCGATCGCTGCCGCATCCGGCAAACCCGCCGCCCAGCTCAAGGACGCCAAACGATCCGGGATGCGCGTGCACGGCCGCACCGGTGAGGAGTGCCCGGCGTGCGGCGACGTCGTGCGTGAGGTGAGCTTCGCCGACCGGTCGCTGCAGTACTGCGCGACCTGCCAGACCGGCGGCAAGCCGCTGGCCGACCGCCGCACGAGCAAGTTCCTGAAGTGACGCAGCCTTGAAGTAGCACCGGACGCCGAGTCCGTTGACTCGAAGAAGGACCGCGACCCACAGGTCGCGGTCCTCCTTCGAATGGGCACCTCCGCGGAGCCGGCAGGACCCGGCCCGCGGCGAAGGGGGTCAGCTCGGGTCGATCCGGACCGACCCGACACCGCTCTCGACCGTGATGCGACGCGAGGAGCTGCTGTCGTTGCCGATGTTGTTGATGACATCGGACGCGCCACCCGAGGTGTTGACCCGGTAGCCCTCGGTGCCGGGCACCCGCACCGTGGCCTCACCGACGCCGACGCGCACGTCGACGGTGCTCGGGGGTTCGACCGCCTCGTAGTCGATCGCGCCCACACCGATGTCGGCGCTGACGGTGTCGCCCTCGGACTCGGTGATGGTCACGTCGCCGGCGCCGACCTGGAGGTCGATGTCGCCGGTCGTGCCCTCGAGCGAGACCGCGCCGACGCCGTGCTCGATCGTCAGGTCGGTGTCGGCCGGCACGATGACGAGCCAGTCGACCCGGCACACGGTGCCCAGGCTCGGACGCGAGCAGGAGGAGGTCAGCCGGGTCGCCCCGCCGGAGGTGCGCACGCTGCTCGTCGGCTTGCCCAGCCCCCAGGTGCTCGTGATGACCGCGTGGGGTCGCTCGCCCGCCTCCGCCGCGCGGAAGCGCACATCGCCCACGTCACCGGAGAAGCGCACCGCCCCGTCGGCCGTGATGGGCTGCTCCCGCGTCTGCGACTGCTTGAGCATCGGCCCGACGAGGCTGAGTCCGGCGACGAGGAGCAGAGCGAGCGTCACGAGGAGCGCGATGACCCGGATCGGGCCGACGGGCGTCCGCGACGGCGGGGTCGTCGCCGTCTCCTGCACCGCGGCGGCGCGGCGGCTCTCCCGCTCACGGGAGGCGTCGGTGCGATAGCGGTCGCGCAGATCGGGGTCGGTGGGCTCGCCCGGTCGCGGCGGCCACTGGGTCATGGGTGTCGTGGACATCGGTCAGTCCTCCTGGTCGAGCCAGCGGAGCACGGCGAGCACCCGTCGGTGGTCGCCGTCGGCCGGGGGCAGGTCGAGCTTGGTGAAGATCGAGGTCACGTGCTTCTCCACGGCCCCGTCGGAGACGTAGAGCTCCTTGCCGATCGCGGAGTTGGTGCGTCCCTGGGCCATCAGGCCGAGGACATCCCGCTCGCGGGGGGTGAGCGCGGCGAGCGGGTCGACGTTGCGCGCGCGGGTGAGCAGCTGGGTGACGACCTCGGGGTCGAGCACGGTCCCGCCAGTAGCCACATCACGCAGTGCGGCGATGAAGTCGCTCGTGTCGGCGACGCGGTCCTTGAGGAGGTAACCCACCCCCTTCGACCTGGCCGCGACGAGCTCAGTCGCGTACTGCTCCTCGACGTACTGGGAGAGGACCATCACGGCGATGTCGGGGTGCCGCTCGCGGACGGCGAGCGCCGCGACGATGCCTTCGGAGGTGAAGGTCGGGGGCATCCGCACGTCGACCACGACGAGGTCGGGCCGGTGCTCGTCGACGGCCGCGATGAAGCTCTCGCCGTCGGGGCAGGCGGCCGCGACGTCGAAGCCGGCGGACGTCAGCAGGCGCACGATGCCGTCGCGCAGCAGCACGGAGTCCTCGGCGAGGACCACCTTGGTGGGGCTCTCGGTCTGGGTCGGGTCGGTCATCGCAGGCTCCGTCCGGTGCGAAGGGGGAGGGTCGCGGTCAGCGTGGTCGGTCCCCCGTCGGGGGAGGCCACCTCGAGCGTGCCGTCGACGGCGGTGACCCGCTGGCGCAGTCCGGTCAGGCCGGTCCCGAGCGTGGGGTCGGCGCCTCCGCGCCCGTCGTCGGTGACGACCGCGGTGAGCCGCTCGGCGTCGGTGGTGACGACGACCTCGGCGTGCTGGGCGCCGGAGTGCTTGGCGACATTGGTCAGGGCCTCGCTGACGACGAAGTAGGCGATCGCCTCGGTCGTCGGGTCGAGGCGACCGACGTCCTGGACGTCGACGGAGACCGGGACGGCCGAGCGTGCGGCCAGGGCCGGCAGCGCCGCCTCGAGACCGCGGTCGGCGAGGATCGGCGGGACGATGCCGCGAGCGACGTGGCGCATCTCGACGATCGCCTCCTTGGCCGAGCGGTGGGCCTCGTCGACGAGCTGGGCCGCGCCCTCGGGGTCGTGACGGATGGCCTCCTTGGCCATGCCGAGCGTCATCGCGATGGACACCATGCGCTGCTGCGGACCGTCGTGCAGGTCGCGCTCGATGCGGCGACGCTCCGCCTCGACCGAGTCGACGGCCTCGCGGCGGGAGTCGGTGAGGGTGTCGACGCGGGCGGCGAGGTGGGCGACGACCTTGCGCTCGTCCCGGCCGAGGAGCCAGCGGGCGAGCATGACGTCAACCGAGGTGAGCAGGCTCGCCACGACGGGCATGAGCAGCAGCGTCACGAGGGCGATCGTCCAGGCGGACGCCAGCTCAAGGGTGCCGTCGACGCGCAGGATGCCGAAGATCGAGATGCCGTCGTCGGGGAGCCGGCTGCCGAGCAGCGGGACACCGAGGACGAGCAGGGCCTGGGCGAGGACGGCGAGGGTCAGCCACCCGATGACGGTGCCCCACATGGCGTGCAGCGCGAGATAGGCCGTGCTGCGCCAGGAGTGCTGGTCGAGGAGCAGGCGCCGCCACAGTGGCTGCACGCGACGCGGCGGCGGGTCGACCCTGCGGCCGGTCAGCGCGACGACGCGGTGCCGCTCGGCGTGGCCGATGACACCGCACAGCCACAGCAGCGGCACGAGCAGGACGAGGCCGACGCCGCCGGCGCTGACGAGCGCCAGCGCGGCGATCACGAAGGTGATGAGGAGCATCGCGGCGAAGGCGGTGAGCGTGCTCGTCGCGAGGAGCAGCACGCTGCCCCAGCCGGCGAGCCAACGTCGCGGCAGGCTGGTCCGCTCCAACGGCGGGGAGAGGGTCTGGGTGGTCACGAGACCAAACCTACGGAGACACGGGCCCGCGGTCTGCCCTGCACTCCCCCATCTCGAAGGGGGGATGTCCCCCCTTCGTCCCCGGTGGTCAGGCGTAGGAGCGGCTAGAGGGGGACGGTGATGAAGGAGGCGACGTGCTCCCGCAGCACCGCTGCCATGTCGACGGACTGACGGTCCAGGAGCCACTGCACCTGCAGGCCGTCGGTCGCCGCCACGAGCATCCGGGCCGCTTGACGACTGCTGGTGCCCGAGCGCACCTCCCCGTGCGTCGCGGCGACGTCGAGGGCTTCTTCGAGCAGGTCCACGACCCGCTCGTACCGGCCCACGAAGTAGTCGTGCAGAGGGTGGTCGGGCGAGGTCCCCTCGGCCGACAGGGTCACGTGCAGGTCGACCAGCTCGGGGGTGTCGGGATTGCGGCCGACCTCCTCCAGCCACGCACGGATCACGTCGAGGCCCTGCAGGTGCGCGGCGTCCAACCGCTGCAGGGCGTCCTGGTCGCGCCAGGTGAGGACGGCCCGCAGGAGGTCCACCTTGGTGGGGAAGTGGTGCATCACGCCGGCGTGGGTCAGCCCCGCACGCTCGGCCACGTCACGCAGCGAGCCGTTGCGGTACCCCGATGTCGAGAAGACGGTGACGGCGGCCGCGACGATCTCCTGTCGTCGCGCCGCGGTCTTGGCATAGACACCCCGGGGCTTGCGATTGGCTGCAGACACCCTTGGACAGTACCTATCGATCAGTCCGTCATGTAAAAACCTTCCATCTGGATGGTTTTGGGACTAGCGTGTGGGCCACGTCACTGAGCGGAAGGATCGGCCCATGTCTGCAGCCAACGCCGTCGCCACCCCCGGACTCAGCCCCGAGGGTCACGACCCGGAGAGCACCGAGCGCGTCAGGGTCACGGGCGCGCTGCGCCGGCTGCTCCTCTGGTACGGCCTGTCGACGCTCGGCATCTGGCTCACCGTCGGAGCAGTCAACAGCGTGCTGCTGCCGCTCCAGGTCCAGTCGCTGGACCCCGACAACAAGGCGGCGAACCTGGCGCTGGCGTCGTCGCTCGGCGCGGTGGCGGGGATGCTGTCGCAGCCGATCGCCGGGATGCTCTCCGACCGGACCCGCAGCCGGCGCGGACGCCGCGCACCGTGGATCCTCGGGGGTGCCGCGGGAACCGCGGTGGCGCTCGTCGTGCTCGGCGGGGTCACGAGTCTCGTCGGTGTCGTCATCGTGTACTCGCTGGCCTGGGCGGCCGTGCACATCTACATGGGCCCGCAGCTGGCGATCATGCCTGACCGCGTCCCGCGCGGCGTCCGCGGGACCTTCTCCGCCGTGGGCGGCCTCGGTGTCATGTTCGGCGTCCTCGGAGGACAGGTGCTCGCCGCACAGCTGGCCATGGCCCCCTTCGCCGCGTACTGCCTCCTGGGCGCCATCGTCGTCATCGCCGGCTGCGGCCTCGTCCTGCGCAACCCGGACCACGACACCCGGCACCTGCCACGGCAGCCGGTGCCGTGGTCGATGATCCTCGGCAGCTTCTGGGTCGACCCACGACAGCACCCGGACTTCGCCTTCGGCTTCGTCGGCCGCCTCATGACGCTCATGGGCTTCTACCTCGTCAACACCTTCCAGCTCTTCCTGCTGCAGGACTACGTCGGGCTCGGGGACGAGGCCGTCGAGGTCCTCCCCCTGCTCGCCCTGTGCGCTCTGGCCACCACCTTGGCCAGCACCGTCGTCGCGGGCCCCCTCAGCGACCGGATGGGACGACGCAAGCCGCTCGCCGTGGCGGCCGGGCTCCTCATCGCCGCCTCGCTCGTCGCCCCGTGGGTCCTGCCCACGACCACCGGCTTCGTGATCTACGCCCTGCTCGCGGGGTGCGGCTTCGGCATGTACCTCGCGGTCGACCAGGCCCTGCTCACCGAGATCCTCCCGGACGCCGACGGCAACGGTCAGTACCTGGGTGTCCTCAACATCGCCGCCTCACTGCCGAGCGCCCTGGCGGCAGCAGTCGCCGGGACCGTGGTGAGCACCATCGGATACGGCGCGATCTTCCCCTTGGGGATCGTCATCTCGGTGATCGGCTCCCTGGCGATCCTCCCGATCCGATCCGTGCGATGACCACCAACCCAGCACCGTCCTGCCGCCCACCCAAGGAGCACCCCCGATGACCCTCCGCGACCGCCCACGGCCCACCCTCGAGGAGAAGGCAGCCCTGCTGTCGGGACGCGACCTGTGGTCGACGCAGCCGGTCGAGCACGCCGGCATCCCCTCGATCGTCCTCACCGACGGCCCGCACGGCGTGCGACGGCAGCGGCCCGTCGAGGGGTCGGGTCTCCACGACAGCCTGCCCGCGACCTGCTTCCCGCCGGCCGTGGCCATCGGCTCCAGCTGGAACCCCTCCCTCGCCGAGCAGGTCGGCGTGGCCGTGGGGCAGGAGGCCCGCGCCCTCGACGTCCAGGTCGTCCTCGGGCCGGGGGTGAACATCAAGCGGTCGCCGCTGTGCGGCCGCAACTTCGAGTACTACTCCGAGGACCCCCTGCTGTCCGGAGCCCTGGGTACCGCGCACGTGCAGGGGCTGCAGTCCGTCGGCGTCGGGGCCTGCGTCAAGCACTTCGCGGCCAACAACCAAGAAACCGACCGGATGCGGATCAGCGCGGACGTCGACGAGCGCACCCTGCGGGAGATCTACCTCCCTGCCTTCGAGAAGGTCGTCAAGGACGCGACCCCGGCGACCGTGATGTGCGCGTACAACCAGATCAACGGCGTCCCCGCTGCCCACAACAGCTGGCTGCTCACCGAGCTGCTGAGGGACGAGTGGGGGCACACCGGACTCGTCGTCTCGGACTGGGCCGCGGTCACCGATCCGGTCCGCTCGGTCCGGGCCGGCCTGGACCTGGAGATGCCCGGGACGAGTGGCCGGAGCGTGCAGCGGGTCGTCGAGGCCGTCCGCGCCGGCGATCTCGACGAGGCCGTGGTCGACGCAGCCGTCGACCGGCTCCTCGACCTCGTCGACCGCACGACCGGAGGTGACATCGGGACGGACCTGGCGGCGGGTGACATCGATCGGCATCACGACCTCGCCCGCGAGGTCGCCACCGAGTGCGCGGTCCTGCTGAAGAACGAGGGGGCGCTGCCCTTGGTCGAGGGCGCCCGCGTCGCGGTGATCGGAGAGCTGGCCCGCAGTCCCCGGTACCAGGGCGGCGGGAGCTCGCGGGTCACCGCCACCCGCGTCGACGCCCCCCTCGATGCACTCCGGACGCTGGGGACCGAGCGGGGAGGCACGGTCGACTTCGCCGCCGGCTACACCGTGGACGAGTCCGGCGACGCCTCGGACCTGCTGCGGGAGGCGGTCGAGGCGGCACGCACCGCAGATGTCGCCGTCGTCTTCGCGGGGCGGCCCGAGTCGGACGAGTCGGAGGGCTTCGACCGGCCCGACATCTCCCTTCCGACGGCCCAGACCGAGGTCATCCGTGCGGTCGCCGCTGCGGCCGCGCGCACGGTCGTGGTGCTGAGCAACGGCCTGATCGCGTCGGTGGAGGGCTGGCACCAGGACGTCGACGCCATCCTCGAGGGGTTCCTGCTCGGCCAGGCCGGCGGGAGCGCCCTGGCCAACCTGCTCCTCGGCATCGACAACCCCTCCGGCCGGCTTGCCGAGAGCATGCCGGTACGCCTGTCCGACACCGCCAGCTTCGTCAACTTCCCCGGCGAGCAGGGCCACGTCCGTTACGGCGAAGGGGTGATGGTCGGCTACCGGTGGCACGAGACCGTGGGCATCCCGTGCCGCTACCCCTTCGGGCACGGGCTGTCCTACACCACCTTCGCCGTGCACGACCTGGGCGTCGACGTGACCGGCGACGACAGTGCGCGGGCCACCGTCAGCGTCACCAACTCCGGAGAGCGCCCGGGCAAGCACGTCGTGCAGCTCTACGTCGCCACCGAGGCCGGCCCGGTGCGCCGACCGGTCCGTGAGCTGCGCGCCTTCGACAAGGTCGAGCTCGCCCCGGGTGAGACGCGCACGCTCACCTTCGACCTCGGGCGACGGGCCTTCGCCCACTGGGACATCACGAGCGCGAGCTGGGTCGTGCCGGCGGGGACGTATGTCGTGCAGGTGTGCCAGGACGCCGCGACCGTCACGGTCGAGGAGCCGATCACGCTCCGCGGCGACGACACCCGTGAGCAGCTGACCCTCGAGTCCACCGTCGAGGAGTGGTCCACCCAGCGTCCCGACGTCTTCGCCGGCTTCCTGGCCGCGATCCCCGCGGACAGCGGTGTACCGGAGCTGACCCCCGAGCTGCTGCGGGTGATCGCGGGCATGCCGCTGCGGAAGGTCGCGGACCTGCTCGGCGACGCCGTCCCGACCGAGGTCCTCGACCAGCTGGTCGCGGGCGGGCCGGACGTGGTCGGCGACGACGGTGGTGCACGATGACCTCCGCCGTACCTCGCCGTCCCAGCACCGGCATGCGGGTCGCGGCGGCCCTGCTCTCGGAGAGGGCCCGTCGCCGTGAGGGCCATCCCGTCGACCTCGCCCGGGAGCGGCGGCTCAACTCCGGCCTGACCGACCGGCTGCGCGTGCCGCCGGGCGTCGCGATGTCCCACGAGGAGATCGCGGGCGTCCCCGTGGTCCGCCTGTCCGCGAGCGCGCGCCCACGGGGGACGGTGCTCTTCCTCCACGGCGGTGCCTATGCGCTCGGCTCCGCCGAGGAGGCCCTGACGTGGGTCCCTGCCTGCACGGATGCCGGTGCGGACATCGTCGGTGTCGAGTACCGTCTCGCTCCCGAGCACCCCTTCCCAGCGGCCGTGGACGACGCGATGGCCGTCTACCGGGAGCTGCTGGGCTCCGTCCCGGCCGACCGCCTCGTCGTCGGGGGCAACTCTGCCGGAGGTGGTCTGGCCCTGCTGGTGCTCCAACGCGCACGTGAGGAGGGCCTGGCCATGCCGGCGGCGGTGATCCTGGGGTTCCCGTGGGCCGACCTGTCGCTCAGCGGACAGAGCGCGAGGACGAACCTCGGCCGGGACATGCTGACCGGCTCGGAGCTGGACGAGGAGGCCGGCTGGTTCGCCGACGGCCGAGACCTGCAGGACCCGGCCGTCTCGCCGCTCTTCGGTTCGTTCGACGGCTTCCCGCCCACGTGGATCACCGTCGGGAGCCGGGACCTGCTCCTCGACGACTCCCGTCGGCTGGCCACTGCGATCACCTCGGCCGGAGGCGAGTGCGTCCTGCAGGAATGGCCCGGTGCGGTGCACGCCTTCACGGCGTTCCCCCTCCCCGAGCGCCGTCGATACCGGCAGAAGATGTTCGCCGTCGTCGATGCCGTCCTCCCCCCTCACGCCGACGACCAGACCGGAGCGACGATGACACCCACCCCGGACACCAGGACGCCCGGCCCGGAGCGTGGCCGGGCGCGCTTCGCCGCGCTCGGCCACACCGTCCGACTGATCAAGTCGCTCCCGACGCCGGTGCGTGAGCGGGTGCTCGACGCGATCTCCGGCGGGGTCTCCTCGGCGCTGCCGCCCTTCCCGGACGTGCTCCGACTCGTGGAGACGGCGGGCGGGATCCCTGACGGCACCCTCTGGCAGGAGCGGCTCCTCGCCGAGCGTCCCCACCTGCGCGGTGTCCGCCAACGGGAGATCGAGGGCGACGACGACGGTCGCCTCCGCGCCCGCCTCTACCTCCCACCGCGAGGAGCAGGCGCAGCACGGGCCGCGCTGGTGTGGGTGCACGGTGGTGCCTTCGTCATCGGCAGCCTCGACCAGAAGGAAGCGCACTGGCCCGCGGTCGAGCTGGCCGCTGCCGGCATCCCGGTCCTGTCCGTCGACTACCGCATGTGCATCGACGGTGTGCACTTCCCCGCGCCGCAGGACGACGTGCTCACCGCGTGGCGCTGGGCCGTGGCGCACGCCGACGAGATCGGCGTCCAGCCCGCCCAGCTGCACCTCGGTGGCGGCAGTGCGGGTGGCTGCCTCGTCGCCGGGGCAACGGTGCGCCTGCGTGACGAAGGGGGGACCCTGCCGGCCTCGCTCCACCTCGCCTACCCCGTGCTGGAAGGCACGCTGGCGCCCCCTTCGCCCTCCGCTGCACTAGCCCTCGCGTCAGCCGACCTCCTCTCCGACGAGTGGATCACAGACATGTTCCGCGCATGGTCGGGCCCGGCCCCGTGGAGCGATCCTCGGGTGAGCCCGGGACTCGCCGACCTCACGGGCTTCCCACCCACGTACCTGCTGACGTGCGGCCGCGACCTGCTGCGCAGGTCCAGCGAACCCTTCGCCCAGCGTCTCCGCGGTGCCGGCGTGCCCACCCGGCACGTCCTGTTGGACGCCTCCGAGCACGCACCGCTCGACCGTCCTGGCACGGCCGACGGGGAGGACGCCGTCCGCAGGCTGGTCGCGTGGCTGGACGGCGGCTTCGAGCAGGTGGGTGCGTGATCGTGGGAGGCGCCGACGACCGGCCCGCTGCGGGCCCACTGCATCCGGGTGACCACCACGTGGCGATGGGCAGCTCCTTCGCCGCCGGCTCGGGGCTGCGCCCACGCAGCCCCGGCAGCCCGCGGCTCGCCCAACGCTCCGCGGCGAACTACGCGCACCTCGTGGCCGACCGCCTCGGCCTCGACCTGACCGACGTCACCTGCTCCGGTACGACGGCCGCCTCACTGCTCACGGCGTCGTCGCGGCACCCGGCACCGACCGACGCGGTCAGCGCGGCCACCCGGCTCGTCACCATCACCAGCGGCGGCAACGACGTGGGGTACATGTCGGTCCTCGGCCTGGCCAGCCTGCCCCGCCCCCTTCGCGCGCTTCCCCCGGTCAAGCGCCGCTTGGAGGAACTGATGGAGGGAGTCGATGCGCGCTTCGTGGAGCTCTCGACGACCTGGGACGGCGTGCTGGGCACGATCCGCAGCCGCGCGCCGGAGGCCACGGTCGTGGTCGTCGACTACCTCACCCTGCTCCCACCGAGCGGGACGCCCGCACCGCTGGGGCCGGACGCTGCCGCGTGGGCTCGCAGCACGGCCCGACGGCTGGGCGTTGTGACGGCCGCGGCTGCGGAACGGACCGGCTGTCGGCTGGTGGCGGCCTCGGCAGCCAGTCGCGAGCACCACGCCTGGTCCATGGATCCGTGGACCCACCGGTTCCGGCTGGGCCCCGACACGGTCCCGTACCACCCCAACCACGCCGGGATGCGGGCCATCGCCGACCTCGTGCTCAAGGAGCTGCGAGGACCCGTCGGGTCGGGCTGAGCCTCCCCGTCACGAACGGGGATGTCCCCCCTTCGTCCCCGGTGGTCAGGCGTAGGAGCGGGCCATCTCGACCGACTGCTGCACGTAGCCGCCGCCGAAGACGACGGCGTGGACCATGACGGGGAAGAGCTGGTGCAGGCCAACCCGCTCCTGCCAGCCGTCGGCGAGCGGGGCCGCCTCGTCGTAGGCGGCGATGATGCGCGCGATGTGCGGCGCGGTGAAGAGCAGGAGCATCGCGAGGTCGGTCTCGGCGTGGCCACCGTGGGCCGCCGGGTCGATGAGGACGGCGCCCTTGCGGGTCCACAGGATGTTGCCCGCCCACAGGTCGCCGTGGATGCGGGCCGGGGGCCGGCCGTCGTCGAACTCCCCGGACTCGAGCCGCTGCGCGACCCGCTCGAAGACGTCCTGCTCGTCCTGCCACAGGTTCTGGGCCAACCCCGTGCGCAGCATGTGGCGGATGCGCTGCTCCGCGAAGAAGGCGCCCCAGGACTCGCTCGCCTCCAAGGGCATGGGCAGCGGGGAGTCGGCCGGGCCGACGAAGCCGTGGCTGGTCCACCGGGCCGGGGGTGCGCCGAAGGCTGGCGCGCCCGCCGCGTGGGTCGCGGCGAGGGCCACGCCGAGCTCGTCGGCCTGGACATTGGTCGACGGCGCCGGGTCGTACTGGAGCAGGTCGATGTGGTCGAGGTCGACGTCCTGCAGCTCGGCGATGGCGGCACCACCGTCAGCCTGCGCCTCGGCGAGCCAGAGCAGCCCGGCAGCCTCCCACGACGAGTAGCCACGCGGGGCGGCGGAGGTGTCCTTGCGGTAGGTGCGGGGCGGCTTCACGGGGTCAAGACTGCCACCCCCCTCCCCCGGTCCCTGAGGAGGTTGCGCAGCAACCATCTCGAAGGGCGCTCCGTGGGCGAAGGGAGGTACGCGCCCAACGCCTACGGGCGAAGGAAGGGCCCGCACCCGCCGAAGTCCCTTCGTTCGTCAAAAGCCGCACCTTGTCGTTACGGACTTCGGCTTGATGTGTGCGGACCCTCCCTTCGCCCTCCGGCGATAGGCCATCGATCGCACGCCCGCGCCGCGATCAGCGCACGCGGGGCAGGGTGCCGGTCTCGTCGACCGGGGCAGCCGTCGCGCGGGAGCCGGTCTTGATGGGGCCGGTCCCCCCCGAGGAGGTCTTGCCCTCGCCGGCGATCGCCACCGCGACGGCGTCGGCGACGTCCGGGTGGAAGACGCTGGGGATGATGTAGGAGGGGTTGATCTCCTCGTCCTTGACCACACCGGCGATCGCGTCGGCGGCCCGGATGAGCATCTCGGTCGTGACCTCCTCGGCCTGGGCGTCGAGCAGACCGCGGAAGACACCGGGGAAGGCGAGGACGTTGTTGATCTGGTTGGGGTAGTCGCTGCGACCGGAGGCGACGACCTTGGCGTACTTCGCGGCCTCGGCCGGGTCGATCTCGGGGTCCGGGTTGGCCAGGGCGAAGACGATCGCGTCGTCGGCCATGTTGTCGCGGATCCACTCGGCCTTGAGCAGGTTGGGCGCCGAGACACCGATGAAGACGTCGGCGCCCTGCAGCCCGTCGGGCAGGTCGCCGCGGACCTTACGCGGGTTGGTGCGCTGGGCGAGCTCGAGCTTGGCCCGCGGGAGCGTCGAGTCGTCGGAGGAGAGCAGGCCCTCACGGTCGTAGACGATGACGTCCTTGGCGCCCGCGGCCAGCAGCAGGGTGACGATCGCGGAGCCGGCAGCGCCACCACCGGAGACGACGATCCGCGCCTCCTCGAGCCACTTGTCGACGACGCGCAGGGCATTGCGCAGGGCGGCGAGGACGACGATCGCGGTGCCGTGCTGGTCGTCGTGGAAGACGGGGATGTCCAGGCTCTCGCGCAGACGACGTTCGATCTCGAAGCAGCGGGGTGCGGCGATGTCCTCGAGGTTGATGCCGCCGAAGCCCGGGGCGATCATCTCGACGGCGCGGATGATCTCCTCCGTGTCCTGGGAGGCGAGGCAGATCGGCCAGGCGTCGATGTCGGCGAACTGCTTGAAGAGCGCGGCCTTGCCCTCCATGACCGGCATCGCGGCCTCGGGGCCGATGTTGCCCAGGCCGAGGACCGCGGAGCCGTCGGTGACGACGGCGACCGTGTTGCCCTTGATCGTCAGACGGCGCGCGTCCTCGGGGTTCTTGGCGATCGCCATCGAGACGCGACCGACGCCCGGGGTGTAGGCCATCGAGAGGTCGTCACGGGTCTTGAGCGCGACCTTGGACCTGACCTCGATCTTGCCGCCGAGGTGGAGCAGGAAGGTGCGGTCGGAGACCTTGTGCACCTTGACGCCCTCGATCGCCTCGACGGCCTCGACGAGCCCGTCGGTGTGGTTGAGGTCGAAGCCGGAGCAGGTGGCGTCCACGACGAGACGGTCGTGGCGCGAGTCGGCGATGTCGATGGCGGTGACGATGCCTCCCTGCTCCGCGATGGCGGTGGCCACCCGACCGACGACTGCGTAGTCGGTGGAGGTGTGCAGACGCATGGTGATCGAGTACGACGACGGGGTGGCGGCAGGCATGTGATCAGTCTCTCACCGCGCGACGATGGCCGAAAATCGGCCTGTCTCCACCGGTCGACATACAGCAGTAGACGAGCACATCGCGACGCGCCGATGCCCGAATCTGCCGGTGACCATGCTCAGGCCCCCTTCGGGACGCCCGCTGCGAAACCTCGCCCGTAGGCGTCGAGCAACTCACTCGCGGTCAGATGCTGCATCTGGAGAGCCAGCCGGGCGAAGGCGGTGGGGTCGTCGAGGACGTCGACCACCGCCTGGGCACGTGCCGCGGTGAAGTTCTCCGCGCACGTCTTGCCCAGCAGGTAGGCGCCAGCGAGATCCAGCACGTAGCCGCACGCCTCGAGAGCGTCCGGCGCCGCCCACATCTCCTCGGCGTATGGACCCCGCGACCCCGCCCACAGCACGTCATGGAGATCGGGCGCGTCCTTGGAGTTCGTGAGATGACGATCCCGCCAGGCCAAGATCTTCAAGGCCGTCTGCGCCTGGATGCTGGCTACGTTGATGGTCAGAGTCGGGGACAAGGTGACGAGGTCGGGCGAGCTCATCGCCTCACGCAGGCCGACGACGTCCAGCACGGTCCCGGAACTTGTGCTCGGCGCCACGCACGGCGTCGAAGCCAGACGTGAACTCGGCGAACGCCTCTCCGTGCGGCACCGCGATTGCGATGTCCACATCGGCTGTGCTGCGAGAAGAGCGCTCCGCGACCGGCGCGTGCACGCACAGGTCGCGAGCGGCTGCACCGATGAGGACCATGGGGAGCGAGAGCGCACGCGAACGTGAGTCCAGCATCTCCATGAGCTCGACCGGGACGTCATGCTGGTCCGGCGCGACAGTGAAGTGCCTACCCACCCGCTCTCCACTCCTTCGCGACCGTGTCCGCTCTGGGGTCCTGCAGCGCAAGGAGATCGGCATAGACCACCGGACTCGGTGCCATCCGCGGCCAGAGGTTGGTGGCACGCGACTCCTTCTCCGTCCGCGGGGCCCATGCCGGGCGCCGCAGGACGACGGGGCCGTCGGGGTCGGGCCTGAGCCTGGCTCCCTGCACGACCGAACCCACGGAGTCGTGGACATACAGGTCGAAGGTCACCGGTGAGATGTCGTAACCAGCCAAGTACGTAGCCCACTCCCCCGAGGGGGTCGCGTCGACCTCCTTGAGTGCACCGATCAGGTCCTTGCGGCTGCGTTCACTCGAGTACCTCTCAATCAGGGCGTCGTCACGTGGCCCAGCCAGGTAGGCGGCGACCCAACCGTCGTACAGCCGGCGCCACCTCCCTGCGTCGGCACTCTCCGTTGACCGATAGCCCTGGTCGTGGAGGAAGGACACCACCTTTTGCACGCTCCCCAGCGAGACCGTCGTGTGGGCCTGCACTTCACGAAGGGGGGCGTCCAAGAGGTGGGGCTGGTTGAGGATGGCCAGGACGACCGGCAACCCGGCCCGGGTGAAGAGAGGCGATGCCTTGCGGCCCGCCCCCGGCGATCTCTCCGGTGCACGGCGTCCGCGGACGTCGATGAGGACGCCTGGCCCTCTCAGGTAGGCATTGCCCGCGCTGTCGACGTACTGGATCCCGCGACTGCGCAACAGGTCTCCCACGGCGACAGAGATGTGGTCCCCGATGAGCAGGCCCCCCTCGAGGTTGGCGAAGACCAGCCCCACCGTTGAGGGCCGCAGGCCCAGCTTGACGTCAAAGGGGACGGTGAACTCTCGGCCGTCGAGACGCACAGTGGCTGACCCGTCGTGCACAGCATCACCGTGCGCCCGCTCTCCTGACAGCTGCTCGGTCTTCAGCGACACCCCCAGCTGACGCAGGGCGGACACCGCCTCCGCGACGATCTCCGGCTCCCTGCGACGCGCGTTCAGGTTTTTCATGTGTTCACGCTACGCGATTTGCAGGAATTCCTGAACACATGGCCCGCGACGCGCCGATACGCGAATCTGCGGCAATATCCCCCTTCGCCTAGACAAGCGGATACGGTCGCATCGTGGATCCGATCACCAACCCCTATGCCCCAGGCGCCGGCCAGCGTCCGCCCGAGCTCGCCGGCCGTGACGAGCAGCTGACCCGCTTCGACGTCGTGCTCAAGCGCATCGTCAGCGGGCGCCCCGAGCGCTCCCTCGTCCTCACCGGGCTGCGCGGTGTCGGCAAGACCGTGCTGCTCAACCAGCTGCGCTCGGCCGCCGTGCGCGCCAAGTGGGGCACCGGCAAGCTCGAGGCGCGGCCCGAGCTGGGGCTGCGCCGACCGCTGTCCAGCGCCCTCCACCAGGCGGTGCGCGAGCTCGGGCACACGCAGGAGGAGGAGGTCGAGCACGTGCTCGGCGTCATCAAGTCCTTCGCCCAGCGCGACGCCAAGCCGGGCACCAAGCTGCGCGAGGTGTGGAACCCCGGGATCGACGCGCCGCCCATCAAGGGACGCGCCGACTCCGGTGACATCGAGATCGACCTCGTCGAGCTCTTCACCGACGTCGGCGGGCTCGCAGCCGACCTCGGCCGGGGTGTCGCGATCTTCATCGACGAGATGCAGGACCTCGGCCCGGAGGACATCTCCGCGATCTGCGCGGCCTGCCACGAGATGAGCCAGTCGGGTCTGCCGCTCATCGTCGTCGGAGCCGGCCTGCCACACCTGCCGGCGGTGCTGTCGGCGAGCAAGTCCTACAGCGAGCGCCTCTTCCGCTACCAGCGCATCGACCGGCTGGCCCGCGAGGAGGCGGACCGGGCCCTCAGCGCGCCCGCGGCCGACGAGCTCGCGGAGTACGAGCGGGAGGCACTCGACGCGCTCTACATCGCGACCGGCGGCTACCCGTACTTCATCCAGGCCTACGGCAAGGCGGTGTGGGACCAGGCCCCGCAGTCGCCGATCCGCGCCGAGGACGTGCGCGTCGCCTCACCCGAGGCCGAGTCGGAGCTGGCCGTCGGGTTCTTCGGGTCGCGCTACGAGCGGGCGACGCCCGGCGAGCGGGAGTACCTGCGGGCGATGGCCGACGTGGCCGCCGACATCGCGGCGAAGGGGGAGGAGTCTCTCGACGACATCGAGTCCGTCCTCACCTCCGAGGTCGCGAGCACCCTGGGCAAGAAGCCACAGTCCCTCTCCCCCGCGCGGGACGCCTTGCTGAAGAAGGGGTTGATCTACTCCGCCGAGCGGGGACGGATCGCCTTCACGGTTCCTCACTTCGGGCGGTACCTGCGCGAGCAGACCTGAGGGCCTACCTGTCCGGGAACTACCGATTCTGATCATTCGGTCCGTTCTGAACGAGGAAAATGATCAACGTGATCAGACAGCGCTCGTGAACGAGGATTTTGATCATTTTGAACGAGGAAAGTGATCATCCTGCGGGTGGTGTCCGCTGAGCGACAGGTCAGATCTCGGAGCGCCCGGCGCGCTGCCACTGCTCCTCTTGGGGGGTGGGCATGTACTGCAGTTCGTCGTTGCGGTGGAACCAGTCGAGCGCGGAGCGCAGGCCCTCCGCCAGTGGCAGATCGTGCCCAGCTGCGGTGTTGGTCAACTTCGAGACATCGAGGGTGAGTTCGGCGTCGCGGAAGGGAAAGTAGTCGCGGGCCGGGATGTTTGGGTCGTGGATCTCAACCAGTTCGGGCCGCACGTCGGCCACTTCTCCGAGCAGTTCCAAGTAGTCACGGAAGCTGTAAGTGGCCCGCTCACCCGTGTTGTACACGCCAGCCGGCAGTGTCCCTTCGCACGCCGCAAGGACGATCTCCGCGAGGACGTCAGCGCGCAGAAACTGCACGCGCGTGCTTCCGTCTCCAGGCATGTACACCGGGCGGCCACTGAGCATGCGAGCCCATAGGAACTGCTCGCGCTGGTCTGCGTTGTGCGGGCCGTAAACGTACGGAGGTCGCAGCACCGTCAACCGATCAGGGAAAGCTTCCTTCAGTAGCCGCTCGCAGGCGGATTTATCCACGCCGTACTCGCCCCAGATCGCGTCACCCACCGGCTCTTGGTCCTCACGGAACGGCGGCGGGGTCTCCTCCCGGTCGTACACGGCGGCGGAACTGATGAACACGTAGCGCGAAGGCGGGCTAAGCCGCAGCGCGGTCAGAACGCCGGGGAACATGGCGGGTTCGGTGCCGGAGACATCAACCACGACGTCATAGGGATCACGCAGCACTGCGGCAGTGCCTTCCCGGTCCGCCCGGTCCCCCACCAGGAGTTTCACGTCGTCGCGCGGCAACGGACGCGTGCCCCGGTTGAGCAGCGTCACGTCATGTCCCTCAGCGAGGCGATCGACGATCGCCCGGCCGACGAACCGGGTGCCACCAAGCACCAAGATGTTCATGGCTTTCCTTCCTTAAGTGAGTCACGTTGTTTTGCTAACGCAGCGTTATCGAAACGGGAGGTTGTCGCGGGCGAGAGACCATCCACCATTGAGTTGGAAGACACCCGCAAACCCGGTGTCACACAGAGCCCCGTCACCGGAGAGATCAGCGAGCGACGCCGAAGAACAGGGTCCACTGACCGATCGTCATACGGAGCAGCGGTGCCGATCAGCTGGTGCGTTGGGCGACCACGTGGATCTGTGAGCCGAAGTGTCGGTACGGGTCTCGTCTGCTGGCCTCGTACTCGACGTCCAAGAGACGGCGCAGCTCGGGCTCGGGTGGAGGCGCTTGGTCGGCTGGCATGGGGTCGGTGAAGACGCGCACGCCGTACCACTGCACGACGGCGAAGCCGAGCTCGGTCAGGCACCCGGTGATGTTCTCCAGGGTATGGGCCGTGGCCGTGACGCCGAGCTCGTTGACGTAGGTCTTGGCGCCCAGGGCTTCGGTGGCGGCCCGCCACTGACCGCGCAGGGCCGGCCGGTAGGCCAGTGCTGCGCCGTTGCGAAAAGTGACCGATAGGAGACCGTCGGGGATGGCGTAGCTCGCCAACATCGCCAGCGCAGCTGCGGTGTCCTCCAAATACATGAGTAGGCCGTGCGCACAGACAACCTCGAACCTTCGGTCATCGAGCAGCGCGGGTAGGTCCTCCAGGGAACCGACGCAGGTCTGCACTTGGAGCCCGCCAGCGTGAGCGGCCGCACGCAGCTGTTCGAGTAGCGCGGTCGACGGGTCGACACCGACCACGGTGCACCCACGTTCGGCGAGCCGGATCGCTTGCGTGCCCTGCCCGCACCCCACGTCAAGGACCGTGTGCCGGGACGGGACGTGGCATTCGAGTTGTCGGGCGATCGACTCCTGTCTGACGAGGTTACGCAGGCCGCCCAGGCGTTCCACCCAAGTCCCCTCCGCAGCGCTGAACAATGTCATGCGCCCGAGCCTGCCACCTGAACCAAAGAAGAGGGCTGTTCGCGACGCGCGCCTGCACGAGCCCACCTGGACGCCCGACCGGTGGACGTTCCATGTCCGGTCGGCGTTCGGCTTGTAGGACCTCGGAGTCGGAGCCTGACATGCCATCCCGTCGGGATGGTTTACAGAATTGCTCGGCGACTCGATTGGACTATGGACGACACCTCTAAGTTCCGGCTGCCGTCACAGAGACAACAGCTCGGTGTGCGGCAGCACGCACTCGTTGCACAGGGTCATGGCGAAGGTCGGCCACGACCGACAGTGCATCGCCTAACTGGTGGCGGGCGACGACCTTGGCAGCCATCTCCCGGACCCTCCATGCGTCATCGTTCAACGCGTCGACAATCGCGGGCTGAGCGGCATCGTCCCAGGCCCACAGCAGTCCTCGAGCTGCCCAGACGCGAAGCCAGTACTCAGGGCCGCTCGGCTCGCCGGTCACTACCCATCGTGCTGGAGGGCCGCCGAGCGCGAGGACCAACGCCGGATCAGCATCGCCGCCCCTGAGGAGGTCAATGCATCCAACGACGACTGCGCTGTGGCCGCGGCGGGCACACTCGGCCTCGATGCTCTCTCGTGGAGTTTGCCCCCACCGCGATGCGGCCGCCACCCCGCCCATCTTGCCGTAGTCGCCGGACCCGTCGCATGGATGGGGGTCGCGCGATCACTGCACAGCCTTCTCGCGAAGAAGCCGACTTACCGCCCGTCCATAGGGGGATCCTCTTGCGGGACGGCCCGATGCAGCGGACGCGGCAACGCGACGGGCGAACCGTAGGGCTCGACTCGGGCACTTTGCACGGCGCCCGTCTCAATGGGGTATGTGTGCAAAGTAGGCCGCGTGTCGTATGCAGTCACGGCCGTTCTTTGCAGCAAAAACCGATTGTTATGGATCGCCATAACTAGTCGTTATCGGTCGACGGCCTTGGACGTGGCTGGCTCGCGGTGTCTCCGTGCCGCCCCGGCCGGATCGTTCCTCGTCGCCCCATCACATGGCGTCGTTGAGGGGACGTTTGGTTCTGCGAGCACGAGCGGATCGTCATTGCAGTACCGACTCGAGGTGTTCGACGATTGTGGACGGTTTCGGGAGCCTTAGCGTGGAGCGGCGAAGTTGTGCGGTCCGGTGCCTTGCCCGCTCGTCTGCCAGAAGGTCGGTGATCGTTTCCGCGATTGTGTGGGCTGTGGCCGTGATCGGGTCGAGGACCCGACCGAGACCTATCCGGCTCACGCTGTCGGCCGTGAACGGCTGGTCCGCTCCCATCGGGAGGACGATCTGTGGTGCTCCGCCCATGACCGATCGCAGGAACAGGCCACTGCCACCGTGGTGGAGGACGACGCTCGCATGAGGGATCACGACATCGAAGTCGACGAACTGCTCCACGCGCACCTGCGGGGGCTGGCTTCCGAAGCGTTCCGGGTTGAGGTCGCGACCGATGGCCACGACGGCGGGCGCCCCGGTGGCCGAGAGTGCCTTGAGGATTCGATCGAAGAGGTCACCAGATTCCGTGTTGAACTCGGTGCCGAGCGTCGCGACGATCGACCCGTCTGGATCCGGCGCTGAGCCCGCATCGGGCTGCATCCAAAGCGCGTCGGCGGGCGCGGGGAAGTGGGGATCTCGCATTGGCGGGGCGAATGGGACGACGAAGAAGTCCCCGTACGGGCGGATCGGCTCCGGCACTCCGAGCTGATTACTGAGCACATCGAGCGCATCGGTGAGTCGCCCTGGTCGCACGAGCGCGCCGGACGCGATCACCGCCACGACGACAACCGGGATCCGCGCCCGCTGCGCTGCAGCGATGGCACCGAAGTCGACCTCGTCGCAAACAACGAGGTCGTACCCGCGCAGTTCGTCGTCCAAAGCCGCAGCCGCTACAAGCGCCGCCCGCCCGGCGAAATGGCCCTCGACCACCGCCAGTTCGTGTTCGATATCCACCGGCGCGAGTGGAGCGATCGCATCGGCGAGTTCGCTTCGCCGGTCTGGCCGAGCAAAGATGCGACGGTAAATACCGGGGGGAACACCGGAAGTCGCGGACTCGCGCCCGGCAAGAGTCAGCTCGTGGCCAGCCGAAGCGAGGGCGCGATGCAGCGGCATCTGAGGAACAAGGTGCCCGGCTCCACCCGCGAACGAACACAGAACCCGCATGGCAGCGACGTTACCAACAAGGATCAATCATGATTAGGCGCTCAACGGGTTCGATGCCGCCTCCGGCTGAGCGACGTCCGAGGCTATGTGCGCACGGGGATTCGCTTCGGGAAGCTTCTAAAAGACGGATGACGACTGGACCGTCCTCAGCACTGAACAGCCGGTACTTTGCACACCCCTTGACGGAGCGCCCTTGTTCACAAGGTAGGCCGCGTGTCGTGTGCAGTCATCGCTGCATCTCGTCACATGGGCACGGACGCCGGGATGGAACCGGTGGCTCCGGCCTGGCTGACGGTGGTGCCATTGGTGACCACGATGGGTGCGGCCGCCACGGTGACATGGTGGCGGCGCGCCGAGGTGGTCCGACTGGCAGTGGGCCAAAAGATGCGCCTCTCCTCTGTCGCCACCCACATCATCTAGGACCTACCTCGGGAAGGCGTACCTGCGGGGGTCATCCTTCGAGGCCCCTCGAAGCAGAGGTCAGAGCAATTTGTCAAAGACGTCCGGGTAGGGGCAACCACGGTTTCCGCGGTTGCCGGGATCACCAGGGTTCCCGGGGTTCCCGGGATTGCCGGGATTGCCGATGTTCCCGAAGTCCCCAAGGTGCTTGTTCACTACTTGGGCTTCGAACAGTTCGCCGACGTACTGCCCGTTGAGGCGATGAACATGGCTGCCACTCAGTTGGCCGACTGCGGTGCCACCGAGCTCGTGGACGTAGCGCCCGTGGACGAAGCCCACGGCTTTTCCTGAGGTCGCGTAGATGTACTGAGTCATGGGCGCAGACTAGACGCAACCTCGAGTACGGCCCAGATGACCTTCAATGTTGCGATCCTTGCCCAGAAGGGCGCGGCGCGGTGTCGATTGTTGTCCTCCTCTGGTATTCGTGTTGCCTAACGTTCCGATAAAGACGGTGAGACGCATGGGCATGATGGATCAGCACCGACGTCAGATGACGCACGAGCGCGCGAAGAAGCTGCGACTAAGCAAGGACGTACAGAGCATCAGTAAGCGGCTGTCTGAGAAGCGGGCCAAGGTCACCAAGGCCAACACCGAGAGCATTCGCAAGTCCCGGCAGCGCGAGGTCGACGCTCTTGAACGGGACTTGGTCCGGACCGAGAACAAGGTGGTCGACCAGGAAAAGGCGATCGCAAACCTCCAGAAGAAGATCGACAAGGAGGGGGACGCAGCGCAAGGGAGGCGAGATCGGACCGATGCCCGGCGCGAGCGGGATCGGGCCCGCCGTGACCAGGTTGTCGATCGAGACCTTGACTTGCTGGTCCAGACCACGTCGGCTCTCGATGCTCGACTCACCGAGGTCGAGGCATCCTCCCTGAATACGCTGGCACTGGCCGTCGCGAGCGACCTCGTGGATCGTCAGTACGACGTGTTCCTGTCCTTCGCTACACCGGACGAAACCGCGGCCAGCAACCTCCGTGACGAACTGCAGGCTCGTGGTCTCGACGTCTGGATGGTCGACGCGCAGGTCGGTCTCGGGCAGTCGCTCGTGACGGGGATCGACAACGGCATTGGATCGTCGCGGTGCGGCATCACCTTCGTCACCCCGGCCTACGTCGACCCGAGTCGGTTCTGGCCACGTCAGGAGCTAGCGGCGCTGATTATGGGACGCAAGAGGGTCATACCAGTCATCTCCGGTCTTGAGTTCGACGACGTCGAGAAGTTCAGCTCGCTCTTAGGCGACCGCAAGGGCCTCAGTACCGACATTCACGGGCTCGACGAGATTGCCGATCTCATTGTTCACTCTTTGAGCGACGAGACTCCCAGGCAGTGATTCCGGTCGGAATGGATTGCGCGAGCCGCCGCGCGACCGGTTGCACGTCACTGTCCTTGTCCCGCAGGGCGATCCTCCTGCGGGACGGCCCGATGCAACAGACGCAGCAACGAGATGAGCAAGGCGTAGGAACTGACGCGGCACTTGCGGACACCCTGCACAAGGCGGGATCTGCGCCATCTTTGCCGCGTGTGGTGTGCAGTCTCCGCTGCATCTCTCAGCCGGGACGACTTCGACCCGCTTCACATCGCCCGTTCTGTCATTTCTCCGCACCAACGTCCAACAGTCCGTGCTTGATACTCACTCGTGGTTACGGTCGCTGAATGACCAAGGATGTTCGCGCCGATCTGCGCGCCTTCTACGACCAAGAGATGACCGAGCGCGCGTCTCGTCCCGTAACAGCGGCGCGTAGTCGCCATCTGGATCGCTTCGTGGAGGAGGTCCAGCGCCGCGGTGCGGTGTCGGTCCTCGAAGTTGGGTGCGGAGCGGGCCGCGACGGCACTGTCATCCAAAGCGCTGGGTTGGCTTACACGGGCGTCGATCTATCCGCCTCCTCAATCGACATCTGCGTAAGACAGGGACTACGAGCGACGCGAGCGGATGCCATCTCACTGCCTTTCGGCGACTCCACCTTTGACGCCGCCTGGAGCATGAGCACTCTGATGCATCTGCCCGACAACGACTTTGGGCTGGCGCTCCGCGAACTGGCACGCGTCGTTCGGCCCGGAGGATTGGTCGAGATCGGCGTCTGGGGGCATATCCAGAGCCGTGACTGGGCCAGCCCCGATGGCCGCTTCTTTCGCCAGAGGTCCGACAGGGCCCTCCGTGCGGAGTTGTCGGAGGTCTGCACCGTCCTCGATTTCGCAACCTGGGACTGGCAGGAGGATGACGCCCACTACCAATGGGCACGTACCGAGGTAACTACCCCCTGAAGGCATATCGATCCTGACGCGGACCCCTTCTGACGGGTCTGAGCGACTAATGCTCCACGAACGTGGCTCGCTGTGGAGGCCCTTGCCCTCTCACTTCGCGGCGGTGATCTTGGCCAGCCTTGCTTGGATCCGGCTCCCTTCGCGGCGTTCGGGAGGGCATGCAATAAGCCACCTTGTTAGCACCGCGATCTCCTCTGTGCGTTCTCCGAGCTTTCGGTGAATGATCGCTGCCTGCTCTGAGTACCAGGGTGCGGGTTCCCTGCCTTCACGGGCCGCCTCAGCTGCCTCTGCGGCTGCGAGACAGAGCTCGAGTGCTTCCTGAAGGCGCCCGTCGCGCTTGAGTTGCTTGATCGGCTCGACGAGCTCGAGGTAGTGCACACCGTTCACCAACCCAGAACGCAAGGTGTTGGCCCTCGGTCCACCTTCGGCGAGAGATTCCCTCACTATGCGGCTGCTGTCGTCATGTCTGGCTTGTGCCTTTGCCTGGGAAGACATCGGTGGCCGATCTGATGCGGACCATCGCCAGCGGGGGGTTCCTTCGGCCAGCCATGCCCATCCCTCCACGCGAAGACCCGCGGTGAGTGGTTCGGCGAATAGCTGCACGTGGACGGGCCAAGCGCCGCCCGCGGGCAATTGCAAGGAGCGGGCGATTCCCCCAGGTAAGTACCCGATTCTCTCTCCGTCCACATGGACAGCAACAGCCATCGGCTCAACTGGATTGTTCGGCTCAAGCTGCACGAAGCCACCAGTCTCGATGTGGCCGCCGGCGCCGATCCCGTGCCGAACTGCCAGTGCCAAACAGGCTTCCTTCGCGAAGGTGGTCGTTCCAGTTAGGTGGACGAGGTCCGCTATGCCCCCGAAGGTTGCGGCGCCCTGCACCTTCGGCACCGCACGGCCAAGACTTGGTGCATCCGGTCGGGCCGAATCGGCGCCTGGCGCCGTTACCGACCCAGGATCCGGAAGTTGATGACGCCTACGGAATAGCCCCACGACGCAACCTTGGCACGGCTCAGTCCTGGCGGCGCCAAATTGGGCACGGCATCTACGACCAGGCGAGCAGTGTCCCGATGTTCTCGTCGGTGAGCCCATGTCGCGGGTTCGGACGTAGTACAAGGCAGTCACGATCTTCGGTCAGCCGCTTGGCGTCTCCCCGGCCGAGCTGATCGTCGACCCAGGCGAAGGGCCTGTCGCCTACGAAGGCGAGGACAGGCTTGACTCGCGGGTTGTCGAAACCGTCTGGATCCCTGCGGGCGCTACTGACGACGGGGACGACCGGCCAAGAACCTCCTGTGGAGTGGTCCAGCAGGGTGTTAGCGCTGTTCTCCCAAGAGGTAGCCCAGGCCAATTCGTAGTGCCGCCCCAACCTATCCAGACTGGCGAGAACGTCGGGACCCAGAGCATCTTCGCCGGCACCGTCGCGAAGGAGTACGCCGTCGACGTCCAGCAAGAGCCACGGCTTAACCGCCCGCGGACGTGCGTCCGTGCTGAGATGCCAGCTGACAGCGTGGAAGTCCACGACGTGGGGGTGATGATCAGTCACCACGTACTCGGTGCCCCTCACTAGAGGGCCACAGTCCCGAGTCATGGTGTCGAGCTCGGCAATATCGGGCTCTGATCCGTCGTCGCGTCTGGGAGGCAGCACCAAGCCACGCTCGCTTCGATCGACGTACCCGGAGCTGGCCCAAGACCTGGCTTCCGCAACACCGTTCACCATCACTTGGTAGGCGTTCTCAAGGTCGTCGGCCCCTCGGAAGGTGAGGACCGATGCCGACGGCCAGCATCGGATCTCCGGCTGCCGGAGCCCCCCAGTCCGCATCAAGTCCCCTGACGAGTCCGCCTCAAACAGCCCATCGGGCGGGCCCGCGTACTCGATCCACGGAACAACGGGCAGGGTCTCGAACCAAGACCGAAGCTCACGGTGAAACTGCGTGGCAGTCACATTTGGATCTTCCAGATGCACCCACAGCGGGTGAGGCCGGTGCGGCATGGCGTCGCGGACGAACCGACCCCTCGGATCGACGCAAAGATCCGAAAAAGTGTCGAGGAACGTCTCCTCTCGTGGAGGCATCGGCCACGACTCCAAGAGGGTTTGCGCGCACTGGTCTATCCAGAAGCGCACATCTCGCCGGGTGTGGTCCCGCTCTGCGTGAGCCCTAGCTTGCTCCTCCACCAGGGCTCGGCAATGCCGATCAATGTGATCGAAGTAGGCGGCAGGGTCGCGTAGGGAGTCATAGGCACCGGGAGACTCCAGCTTCCAGCGACGAATCACTTCGCGTCCGAACCGGTCCATCAAGGTCTCCCTGCAGGCGGAAGATGACCCCGGACGACGAAGCCACTCAGGCATCGGACCAACGCAGACGCTAACGGCTGCAGGTGCATCCGAAAGACGCGTCCCCTGCTTGCTGGGCGCTGAGTTTGCCGCAGGTGAGGCACCGTGTCAGATGCGGATCTCCTTCCAGCGATGGGGCCGTCAAGGGTTGGATGTACTCCAGCCCGCTCGCCGTGGCGATGGCTTGCACTTCGCTGATATCCACCGGTCGGTAATCGCGCCAACCTTTGCCCATCTCCCTGACCTCAGCGCCCCACTGGCGCCAGTAGCAGGCCCGACAGACGAGCTCCTGCTCGCCTCTCTTCTGCAGGACATACTCAAATCGGTAGTGAGCTTGAACCCCGCACTTGAGGCAGCGGGTGAGCATGTAGCTCCGCGGGTGCGTGAACGCGTCAACACGTTCCAGCCCGCCTTCGAGCACGATCTGGGTGATGTGTTCGACACACCAGGTGGGCCGGCTGTTCGTGCGGAAGGCCGCACTACAGGCGCAGCCAGGGGCCGAACATGACTGAGTGGTGGAGCTCGGTGGAAGGGCGAGTGGTCGTGGCACCTTCGCTTGAGCCGGCTCAGTCGCCGGAGAGGAAGCTCCAGGCTCCGCGGCCGTGAGCACATCTTCGAGTCCCTGGCTGGTCAGGTCTCCACCATCCAGAACGCGCAGGAAGTCGTACTCGGTCATCAGCTCGATGTCTTGACCGGCATCCTGCAGCTCGAATGCGCGGCGAGCCTTGGCTGAGAAGTTCGCGCCCGGCCGCAAGTTGGCAGGGTTGAAGTCGCCAATGACCAGGACGTTCGTGTGCTTGGTGGAGGTCTTCGCGGGGAGGCCACCGTTGCGGGTGACCTCGTCCCAAGCCAGTTGTCTCGTCATCGACATCAACTTCCCCGTGAAGACCACGACGCGACCGTACAGATAGCCATCGGGGTCCGCGTCGGGGTTGGCTTCGGCCGCGACGAGGCTGTCCTGGCCGGAGCGACTAATTGAGACGGAGCCCTGATACTGACCCGCCGCCATAGTGCCCACCCGGATGTGGTGAGCCCCAGCGAGCTCCTCGAGGGTCTCCGCCCCCGCTCGGCGCGCTAATTCGATGACGATGTGCACGACGGTGGCCGCGTCAGCCAGAGCATTGTGGTGATTCTCGAGGCGGAAACCGACTGACTCCGCGACGAACGGCAACGTGTAGGAAGGCAGGGACAACGCCTTGCGGGAGATCACCAACGAGCACAGGAAGTGCAGCTCTGGCCATTCGATTCCGTCGGCCATGCAGGCGTACCTGATGACGCCGATGTCGAAGCCGGCGTTGTGGGCCACGACGATGTCGTCACCGATGAACTCGACCAGCCAGGCCAGTACCTGCCGCCACGTTGGGGCATCTCGTACGTCGTCAGCAGTGATGCCGTGGATGCTGGTGTTGAAGGCCGAGAAGTGGGACGCCGCTTCGGGAGGGCGAACGAACACATGGTGCTGAGCGACCACCTGGCCGTCGCGAATCTTCACTACCCCGACAGCGCAGGGCGACCCCTGAAACGAGTTCGCCGTTTCGAAGTCGATGGCTGTGAAGTCAAGCATCGGAGGTCCTGCCCGTTTCACGCAGTTCAGGCGGAATCACAGCGAAGATCTCAGCGCTGATCGTGTCCTCCAGAGCCTGCGTCTTTCCTGCAGCCTGCAGCGCCATGACCTTCCGGTGGCGTACGGACTCTGTTGCCAGCCAGAAGGACCACGCTTTGATGAGGCCGTTGGCCCAAGCGACCGTTCGCTGGGGCAGCTCCGGCGCATCAGTTGGAAGAGAGACCAGCTGTTCGCTGGGTGCCGCATCCAAAGTCACGTCGAATGGCACATCAGGCAGTCGAAGGGTCCGCCACTGACGCCGACACACTGTGCGTAGCTCCAAACCCGCGATCGACATTCGATCGATCACCTGAGTCACGTCGACGCCTGCCGGAAGCGATTCAGGGTGGCCGCCCGGGGCCCGAAGGACGATGCGGTCGCCCGTCAGGAGATCCAGGGTGTCTGTGTCTGATCGATCCGTAACTACAGCGTTCGTGCTGCCAGCACGATTCTGCTCCGTGCGACCCACCAGCCAGACGGCTACGCGGTCGTCCTGCGCATCAACCACTGCGAACCCAAGCATGTTCTTGCCCTCCGTCAGACACCCCAAGCCTGACGTCAACATAGCGCTCGACTACGACAATGATCCGGCTCCTCGGCCGGAGCTTCGCCAGAGTGCAGAGCGCGCTACTTGCGTTTCGGTCCTTGACGGAAGAGCCACAGCTCAATCTCATCGCCCCCAACTTCTCGACCGACCGCGTCGCTTGCCTCCGCAGCCCACCTCGTGAGGAGGTCGCAGTACCGCTCATACGTGGCAGTCGGCCAATTGCCGCCAGTTCGCAGCGACCACCACCCGTGGTGGTCGCGCAGGGCGCCGGCCACTCGGTCATCAAGGATGAGTGCCCGGTGACCGCTCGCACCGCCCCCGGCGAAATAGAGGACCTTGGTCAGGAAAGCGGGCCCCAGCCAGGGGATAGCGTTCCTGCCCTTGGGCCGTAGGACTTCGTATCCAGCGACGGGGTTGACCCGAGCCGCGGCGCAGGCTCGCCGCAGCACGTCTGCGGCCTCGGGCATGAGTTCGGCCACGGACATCAACCGGCGCCGGTTGTTGCGGCCTCGAGATCCCCATGCGAGGACGTGCCACAGGAACCTCAAGACGTCTTGATCGGAAGTCGCCTCATTCATGGCACCTCCGAGGCTGAAGACAGACCCCCGTGAGAGCGTTTGCTCGCGATCAGAGTCAGGAGCCACAGGCCCGCCGGGCAGTCCGTACTGCGCCAGAGCGGCCTGCCACCATGCCGAGTTGACTGGCACAGCGTGGACATACACGGACTGCACACGTATTGGTGCCAGGTCGGTGGCGATCCCTGCCGGGAGACTGAGATCCGAGAGGTCGGTCATTCTGCGGCGAGGTTCTGGCGTGCCGATCACGTTGTGCCAGAGGCCTCCACCGGCATGGAAGAACTCGGTTCCGACTTGGTCGCGGTGGGCTCCTCGGTGGCGACGGTCCAATGCGCACTGGGTCTGGGGGTAGAGGTTTGAGTAAGCGGCGCACATCCCGGGCCTCCCTCGATTCACGAGCACCTCATAGGCAGACCCTTTCGCACTGCGTGACCGGCCGCAAGAGTGCGCCTCGTCGAAGGGGGGTTGAGGCGGAGCCCTTGCATGTCGGTCGAATACCGGTAACGTTTCGCGCGTCATCCATTGATCTCCGAGACGCAACAACTGAATGGTCGCTGGGGTGCACCAACCACCCACATACAGCTATGGGACTTACCAACCCCTCCGCGCGTCTAGCCAACGCGTGTGCGCCTGACCAGCGCGACCGGGCCTTCATGCTCGCGAGAGGAGAGTCCCCTTGCCCGATCATCCAGTTCACCGTCCAACGCTCGCCGCTCATCGCGGGCGTCCCAGGATCTCACCAGAGTCCTCCGCGTCCACCGTGCGCGTCGAGGTCCGCCTCCCACGCGACGTAGCAGCGGACATCTATGCCGTCGCCGACCGCGAGAACGTCACGGTGAGTCGCGCGGTGGCCGACGCCTGGCGTCAAGGCATGGCGCGAGGTGACGGCATGTAGCCGGCCCGGGCGAATCGTCTGGAGCCCATTCCCCCCAGACATGCGAAAAGCCGGGTGGCCACCCGGCTGACGCATCGAAGCGCGAAGCGAATCGCGCCGTCAAACCCAACTCGACCCTTGGAGGTCTACGCATGCCATCTTGGCGACCCCTTCCATACCTGTCAACAGCACCAGTCGGCGTCTCACGGGGCGGTGAGTCCTCGTGACGGCTTCGGCGAAGGCGTCACACCGGCTGGGCAGCAGAGTCGACTACCTACCGCGGGCTCAGGGCCCTTCAGCTGATTGGGCAGAGGTCCGGCTAACAGCAGACGGTGAACGTCTCGAAGAGGTGGTCCGGCACACGCGGGTGACTATCCGTCGGCGGTCCGGCGGGATGGACGGCAGCCGGGTCGAGGACCTGTCCCTCGACGAGGCCGCGGCCTTGACTCCCGACTCCCTTCTAGAAGTGCGCCGGCCGGTCTCCTACAAGGGGATGCGCAACTACATCGGACGAATGGCACTTCCGTCCCAGGCATACCAAGCGCACGCCGGTTGGTTCGAATCCAGGAACGAGCAGGAGCATTATCGCGAGCTGCTCATACGGCAGGCGGTCATGCAGATGGCTACGCAGCCCCTTCGGCTGGCGTGGGCGTTCCCTTCAGGTGTGCGCACCCATGTCCCGGACGCCTTCCATCTGACTGTCGACGGACGCATCACCCTGGTCGACGTCACTCGCCGTAGGCGGCTGGAAACGCCTGAAGCCGTAGCGATCTTCCTGCTCGCCCAAGCGACAGCTGGCGCCTTGGGCTGGCGATACGAGCTGCGCGACGAACTGTCGCCTCAGCACCAACGCAATGTCTCCCTCGTCTACTCACACCGCCACACCACGCCATCAACACACACGTGGAGGGCAGCCGTGAAGGGGATGCCCGCCACCCAACAGGTGCTGCAAGCGGCCCAGGCCTTGGGCGTCGGCGCGTCCCCCAACTACGCCGCGGTCTGGCACCTCGCGGCCACTCGCCACCTCTTCATCGATCTCACCCGAGCACTCACACCCGACGCGGTCGTCCGCCGCCGCCCCCTCTCGACCAGGAGCAACCCATGCCTCATCAGTCTGTGAACGATCAGCCAGGACCAGCCGGGTCGAGCGAATCCACACCAGCGCGCCTGCACAAGGTCGCGCCGGGAGCCCTCGTCACGTACGAAAAGAAGACCGTCCGCATCGTCAGTTTCGAGCGTGGGCCCGCCGGAAGGCTGGAAGCCCTGATCGATAACGGGTCAGGTCTCCAACGGGTCCCCATCGCTTCCTTGTTCGCGGCCATCGCGGACCTGGAACCGGCGACACCCGACGCCGAGACCGAGGCGGAGTTCCAGTCACCGCTCCTGGCTGAGCTCCCCGACGAGGAGCGCAAGCGGATCGAGACTCGCTACCGCGACCTGAAGCAGGCTGCCACCGGCAGCCGCCACGGCACCCCGGAGGCGGACCGCGCGCGGGGAGTGCTCTCGCCCACCTACGACCCGCTAGTGCACAACAAGGGCGAACGATGGAGGGCGAAGTCCGAAGAGCTAAAGGCGCGGGGCGAGTCCGCCACCTCGGTCCCGCAACTTCGACGCCAACTCGACGCCGTCGACCTCAACGGAATCGAAGCGCTGATCCACGGCAACAAGAAGGCCCGCAAGCATCAACTGGCTGGTGCCGACGAAGAGGTGATCGCGGTGCTAACCGAGTTCCTCCACGCGCAACCCGGTCGAGCCCGCACGAGCAACAAGGCACTCCTGGTGCTCGGCAAGGCGGCGCTGGCTCAGGCTGGTGTCGGCCAGGAGCTGACCGACTACAAGCTGCGCATCATCATCGGCGAACTCTCCCGGGCCCTCGACCTCCATCACGAGGCCAAAGGCCGAGAACGCGTGGCGCTGAAGCCCGACGTCGTCTACGGCCGACGGCTCGTCTCGCGACCCGGTGAGATCGTCCAGATCGACGCAACGACCACCAACATCCACGTCTTTGACCCCCGACTCGGCTGGATCCGCTCGACAATCCTCACCGCCATCGACGTCTTCACCCGCTGCGTCCTCGCCCTTCGGGTCATCACCGGATCAGCGACCACCCGGGACGTGACCATGCTTCTGTGGGACATCGGCCGACCAACTGTGACTCGATCCGGCTACCCCTACGAACTCATCCACCACCACGGGATGCCTCGCCTGATCGCCGTCAATCACGACCCCGATGAGCCGGCCGACTCGAACCACATCGACATCTTGGGAACCAAGCCGGCGCTCATCCCCAGCGCGATCGTTGTCGATCACGGGCGTGAGTTCGACTCGGAACACTTGATGTCCGCCTGCGCCCGCATCGACGTGGACGTGATCTTCTGCCCGCCCCGAGCGGCCCATGCGAAGGGAGTGGTCGAGTCCCTCCACAACGGTTGGCGCGAGGTCCAGTCCCTCTTGACCGCGTACAAGGGCGCCAACGTCAACAACCATCCCAAGGGCGTCGAGGACCTCGCCACGCTGACAGCTCAAGACCTACGCGACGCCCTATGGGAGTACGTGCTGGAGATCTACCACTGGCGCGAACACCAAGGACTCGCCGACCTCCACAACTCCCAGACGCCCCTGTGCCCAGCCGGTGTCTTCGAGGCCTACCTTGAATCAGGAGGCGAGGTCACCGTCCCGACGGACCCCTTCCGGCTCATCCAGCTGCTGTCCTCGAAGAAGTGCCTGGTCCAGCCCTACGGGATCAACATCAACGGACGCGTCTACAACAACGCAACGTTGGTCTCCCTTCGTCAACACCTCGCACGAGGGGTGGGCACGCCGGCCACGCCCCTCCTGGTCTTCTACGACCGCTGGGACATCAGCCGGGTCTACACGCGGCATCCGGTCACTGGGGAGTGGCTGTGCATCCCACGAGCCGGCGAATCACCGCACGCTCTTATGCCCTGCAGCGACGCCTTCGACACAGCCATCCGCAAGCAACTCATCCGTGGTGACTCCCGTCCCCTGAACGCCACAGACCTCACCAACGCCAGCGCCGAGTTCGTCAACCGTTGGGCACCCGAGAAGTTCACCGACCGCAACGAAGCCCGAATCTTGGCCCTCGAAGCCGGCCGCGCCCACGACTACGCGCACGACCTCGCCGACGCCAGCCCCGAGTTCCGCGAGCTCGCCTTCGGGAACAGCAACGACCGGGAGACCCTCCCAGGAGAAATCGTCCAGACCACGGCCGACAGCGACGACATCCTCGACTCCGACCTGGCCGACCAGGACGAAGAGATCGACCTCGACAACCTCGACGACTACTCCCCCGACAACGCCATCCTCGGCCGCAAGGAGGCCTCGTGAGCACCTTCCACGCCGACGACCCCTCGACCTGGCCGGCACACATCGAGTGGCTCCAGAAGCGCGCAAAACCCCGCAGCGGCGAGCCCCTCGACGCGTACGTGGAATGGAACCTCGGCATCGGCCCCCTCGTCACGGACGACACGAAGAACGTCGAGAGTGCCATTGCCCGAGCGCAACACCGCAGCCGCCGCGCACCGTTGGGTGGCCGCGACGTGGTCATCATCGACGGTTCACCTCTGGCCGGGAAGACCTTCGCCGCACTGTCCGTCGCTCTGAAGCAGACCGCGAAGGCGCAGACAGAACCACCACCCCACCCCACCTGCGTGCACCCAAGACCTTGGGCCTATGCAGAAGTACGGCGCCAGACGGGCGCCGCTGGCGTAGCTCGATCTCTGGCTCAGAGTGTCGGAGCGCTCGTGGATTCGAAACGCCCGTCGCTGGCCGACTGCATCTCCGCCATCCGCCACATGACGCCCAAGGTCGGGTTCCAGGGGTACATCGTCGACGACGTGCACGGCATGCTCGGCGCTGGGTCGAAGGATTCAACAGCGCTGGCCACGGGTCTGAAGAGCCTGATCACTGGCATCCCCGTTCCCGCTGTCATCATCGGGGCCGACCTGAAGCGGGACGGCATCTTCCAAGGCACCGCCGGCGAACAGGTACGCCTATCCGCTCACGACTGGGTGATGTGCGGCGACTGGAAGACCCCAGACGGTAAGTCCACGACGGGATGGGAACGGCTTCTACGGGAGCTCAAGCACCACCTGGCCCTACCCGGGGGCGCGAAACAGTTCCGCCTGACGCATGGAGCGCTCCACGCGCTGGTCGAAGGGTCCCTCGGGCGCCCCGGCCTCGCGATCAGGTGGGTGACCTCGGCAGCGAACTACGCCATCGCGAACGAGGCCACCCTCGACCACGACGCACTGACAACGACCTACTCAGAGATCGACCCCGCACGGGCGACCCTGTCCATGGAGGTCAGGGCATGACCCCGCTACCTCTGCGTGTCGCCCCGCACCCGAACGAGGCGTGGCACGGATACCTCGCCCGCACTGCAGCCCAGTACGACGCGACCGTTGCCAGGCTGGCCGACCATATCCGGCTTCGGCGCGACGGCCGGTGGCCGGGCTACCACGGTGTCCTCCTCGACGCGCAGACCGCCTCGGCGACCGCCGAGGAGCTCAACCTCGAGGCGACGGAGGTCCTGCAAATGCAGCTGGCCAGCCTCGACCAGTCAGCGTTCGACTTGACCGGGCTAGACATCCCTCAGAGACATCAAATGGCCGCGACCCAGCGAGTGACGAACCAAGGGTGGGTCTTCCTCGCCGGCGGTCGCTACTGCGCGACCTGCCTGCGAACTGACGGCGTATGGCGCCTGGAGTGGCGGATCCCGTGGATCACCACGTGCACCCTTCACGGGTGCTGGCTGGAGCACCGATGCCCCCGCTGTGAAGGGGTCATTGGCCGGTACAACGGCCTCAACGCAACTGCCCCTTCCCGAGCGGCCACCCGGATCGGTTCACGTTTCTGCGACCTCCCCTTCGGCCACGGGACCTGTGGGGCCGACCTTGCGGAAGGAGACATGAGGCCATGCCCTCCGGAGGCAACCGAGTCCACGAGGAACTTCCGCACGACTATCGGTTCGCAGGTCGGCGTCGTCGCAGGCAAGCAACAAAGCAGTCTGAAGACGCTGCAGGCGTGGCAGGCAGCCATCGGCATATCCATCTCGCTCGGACGCAGCCGCACCACCACAGCGCTTCGAAACCACCGATGGACATCGCCACCACGCGATGCCCTGGAGGTTCACCAGCTCGTCATGGACGTCGCACCCTTCGTGAAGGCCGAGTCCGTCGACCAGGCAGCTGACGAACTCCTCGAGTGGTGTCGTACCGCCGGTATCCCCAGTCCGCACCGAGACACCTTCGCACGAGCCACGCGGCCAGCCTCTGCCCTGACACCCGTGACGACTACCGCCCTCGCTCGCGTAGGTAGGGTCCACATCCGCCTAGCCCGACAGCGCGTACATGACCAGCAGACGCTGCCACTGCTCCCATGGGCTCCCGACGATGTGCCGCAACTGGCGTGGCCCTGCACGCTCCCACCGAAGTGGCGGACGAGCACTCGCCCCGACCAGCTCATCCTCCGCGCCGTCCTCGCAATGCTGCTCGTCCGCATGCACAGCGGCGCCACCTGGGCCGACTCCGGGGCCACGTTGGGCATCCCGCCGGACAAGGCCCGCAACTGGACCCGCTACTGCTTCTCCGCGCGGTTCCACCACCTCAAGGACGACCTGATCAACGCCGCACAGAGCACGGCCGATGTGCTCCCACACCAGCCCACACGGGCAGCGTGGCACCGCAGACCGGATGTCACCGACGACTTCGGCACCTGCTCCCTCAAGCAGGCCCAGGCACCCCGGTGCCGCAATGACGACCCCACCGCCACGTGGTGCCCCTGCACATCGGAGTCGCGTCCATGAACCCAGACCTGAACGAGAACGTCACACCCCTTGCACTGCGCGTCGCCCCTTTCAAAGGGGAGGCTTGGCCCGCTTACCTCGAACGAACGGGCGATGAGTACCAGTGCCACCCAGCAACCCTCGTCGAGCCCATTAGCCGCCGCTGGGCCAACCGGTTACATCGCGGCCGCACCGCGTGCACGTCCGGGGTCTCCATGACCCAGCCCGTGGCGGCGGCGGTGGCCAAGCGGCTCAACCTCTGTCACACCGAAGTGCTGGCCATGCAGTTGTCAGCCCACCAGGGCATCACCCTCAGCCTCGACGAGGGCACCATCGCCCTCTTCGACCCGGTCGTCGGAACAGCAAAGGCCCGTGACGTAGGCAGTGTCGGGTGGGTTGCCCACCCCAGATCGCGGCGGTGGTGCCCTCGCTGCGACCGAGAGCGACCAGACGTCGACCTGCTCGTCTGGCGCTACCCCTGGGTGACCGTATGCCTTCAGCACGAAGCCCTACTCCGCCCCTGCGCCAAGGGTGACTCCGAGAACGCCACCTCGTTTGACTGGCAAGGTCTGGTCGACACTCAGGCCGACCTCGAGGCCATTCTGGCGGGCAGACGGTCCTTCCAACGGCTGTCCGTCCGGGACGGCTTCACCGAACTGCTGGCTGCCACCGCCGTGCTCGCAAGCCGAAGGGGAACCTCAGCGCTCGAGCCAACGGACATCTGGCAGCCCAGCTTCATGGCCAAACTCCTGCCCGACGCCTTCACCGCCGTCGAGACGGCGATCGATGAGTGGCCACACGCTCTCGACGACCTGGTCCGTGGCAGGCACAAGGGCGCCTACCTCAACCATGTACTGCAAAAGTTCGGTGCAACCAGTCCTTTCGGGCTGCGCTCGGACCTCACGCGCTACGTCTCGGAGCCGGGCCACTTCCTCGACCCATGGGCGCGCGACATCCGCATCCCCAGCGAGCACCAACCTCTCGTGACCCCGCGGACCAGAGCCGCTGCCATGACCTCTCTTCCCCGCATGATCCCCAAGCACCTGGCAGTACCGACCCTGACGGACTTCACGCCTTGGCTAACCACCCGCGACGTCCAGATCGCTGCCGCTCAGGCTGCGTTCATGCTGGCCACGGGAGGGAACCTCAAAGAGGCCTGCGATCATCTGAACTGGCCCGGGACCCGGCAGGTCCCGCTACGGCGACTGTGGTGGCATCTTGAGTCAACGGGCCAATTCGGGGAATACCTCGACGCATTACAGCGAGCCTCGCGCTCCCTCTTAAGCGACCGGCGGTCGACTGAAGCCGACCAGGCATCCCCGACTGAGTAGCGCTCGACCGGCTACCTGACAAATGTCGTTCGCGAGGAGCCACGGGACCCCAGAAGCGAGTTGAATGGCACCAGATAGTCGGAAGAAGGCCGGACACCAACCTTGGGGGGCAAGCCGTGGCTCCAAAGCGGAAGCGAGGGGCACCCTCAGGTCAGACGCGGTCGAGGAGCCCGCGGCGTCCTGCGCGCAAAGAACAACCGAACGGAGCAGCCACTCAAACGACGCTTGACCGTCGGCGCGCCATGGACCCCCAGAATCTCTGGGACGACCTCCGACAGGGCTCACGCAACGTCGCGGGCGTGACGTGGCAGGTCGACGTATGCGTGTACATGCTGATCGCCGGCCACGCTGGTGAGCTGCCCTTCGTCTGTATCACTCCAGAGGGCTATGAGGATGCCGACTGCGAGCACGCGAACGGCGCCCAGACATTCGTGCAGATGAAGGAGGTCAGTGCCGGCCAAGGGCGTCTTGCTGCGGCTGCGGTTGCCATGGCTCTAGCCCATGCGGAAGCAAGTGGGAGAGGTTCCGAGATCACCCTGGTGACCGACGGGACCTTGGGGTCTGGCCTCTCTTTCACTGGCTGGTTTGACGTACTTTCCAGTCAGCAGACTCAGGGCGTCGAAAACGTCGTCAATGCCCTAATCGACCTCAAATATGGCGGTGGCGAGGCCAAAAGCATCGTGTCGCGGGCCCACGTGGTTCAACTGCCGTACCGCGTGAGAGAACTGAGTGAACAACTCCTGGCACAGTCGACAGGACGCCCCGCCACCGTGTGCGGACTTTCTGTGGGCAAGCTGACCGAGCTGATCGCAGATGCTTCGGCAGCTCAGCGCCACAGTAAGCCCCAGGCAGCACGCCGGCTCCGGACGACCGACGTCGATCAGGTTGTCTCCAGCGTCCAAGATGCCGTCGACACGCGCGGACTTGACCGGGCCCAGCAAGCGGGCGTCTGTGAACCCGCCGACTTCCTTGCGCCCGACGCCGTCCCGGCCCGAACGTTCTATCTCGGCATGGACGGCCAGCCTGGCCACGTGGCGGCCAACCTTGATGTCATCCGCCCCATCGAACTCGTCGCTTGTGCAGAGGGCCTGCGCGACGAGCACAGTGTGCTGATTCTTGGCCCGTCCGGTTCTGGCAAATCGGTCCTCCTCTGGCGGGCTGCCCGCGACTTGGTTCCCTCGTCCCGGGTCCTGAGAGTTCGTCGGGTGGCCACCGAGAACGATGCGGTTTCGCTGGGTCGTCACGTACGTCTCATGCGCCCGAGCGAACATAGCCCAGTACTCGTAGTCGCCGACGATCTCGGCCGGCCCGCAACCGCGGCTTGGCCCGACGCTGCTAAGCGGCTGCGAGAAACCCAGCACACTTATCTGCTGGGTGCTGCTCGAGCAGAGGACTTCCATCCAAGCTTGCTGGTTGGTGCAACCCGAGTCGTCCAACCCCACCTCGACCTTGCCACGGCGAGAGAGATTGGATCACGTGCGCAGGACATGGGGATAACTCTGCGTATGGATGTGCAAGAGGCTCTTGCCGAGAGCGAGGGACTACTGATGGAATTCTTGGCTGTCCTCACAACGGGTCAGCGGCTGCGCCAAGTCCTCAGCACCCAAGTAGCCGATCTAGCTCGCCCGGATCGGCGGTTGCAGCGAGACGCGGCGCGGCTACTTACAGCTGCCCATGCGCTCGGACTCTCCCTTGACTCCAACCGCCTAGCAGCAGCTCTAGCCCCTACAGGCGATGAGGCGCCAGTCGGCGATGCCCTTGCCATACTCCGCGACGAGCACATCATTGTTGAGGACCTGGGAACCTGGCGCGGCCTCCACGAACTTCGTTCGGCCACCATCACCGAGCTCTTGCATGAGAGCCCTCCGCCCACCCTGGGCGCTACGTGGGCGCGTGTAGCCGCCCTACTCAAGCCGGGCGAGGCCGGCTGGATCCTGAGGCGAGCAGCCGAGCGGGACGCGGCTAGCGTCCCTGAACTAATCCCTGCCATTGGCCGCCTCATCACAGCCCCAGAACGCACCGCAGTTGAGGTGGCGAGAGTTCTAGAGGGCGCAGAACGCGCTGACAATGCCATCTACGCTCAAGCTTCGATCCCCGTCCTTCGCTCGAACCTCCGACCGGGGGTCCAACTGTCCGACCTCGCCATGCTGGTTTACCCCACGCGGAACCAAGAGTTCACACTGGAGCCCTCCTCTTCTGAGGCATGGCGCACCATGATCAACAGGGTGAAGGACGTCGCGGCCCAGATGCCGCTCCGCGTTAACTTCGATAACACCTTGGCGGAGACCTGCGCGGCCCTGACGGACGGTGTCGTCGCGCGACTCCTGAGTGATTCCGACATCGTCGACATAGTTCGCCTGCTCGAAGCAGGGCGTGAATACCTGAGGGTGCCCTTGCCAGCGATCCGCACTCTTACTCAGAGGGTAGAGAGGCCACACGACGTGCGCACTGCGTTGGTGTACTCACGGCTGGTTTCTGCCTTGGCTCGCCATATCCCACCCAGCGAAATCGAGTCCGTGCTGGGCTCGCCCAACCAGCGGGCGCTAGCCGTCGCCCAGGCTGATCCGTGGACTCTTGCCGTCGAGGTCGATGCGGCCGGCGGCAAGATCCAAGTGCAACGGTTACTTCCTTTCGATGGGGCACTGCCTCCAGTGATGGACTGGGATTCGCCACGCACAGATCGATCTGAAGCACTCAACGTAGATGTCGTCGCTTGCATCGAACGACTAAAGGACGCATGCCCTGAGATCAGTCAGTTCGAATTGCGAACACTGACCGCGTCTGGCACTCCTTATCGCGTCGCAGATCATGAGCCTGGGCACAAGAACATGCACCGTAAGCGGTTCCCCAACCGCTCCTCCGTTAGGCAGGCCGTTGGCTTTCAGGCTGCACTCCGCCGCGCGACTGAATCTCAAACTTGGACCGAGGTGATTCGAGAGCAGATCGAGGTAGCCAAAGAACTAGTCGATCTCAGCGCCCAAGTACCACTACGACTTAAGCCTCATGACAACAGCGGCCGAAGGACTGCTTGGCTCCAACGCGTTGAGCAGGCGAACCATCGGCTCGCTGACATCAGTCCGCCTCCAATGGGTCGCACAGCGGGGCCTGCGGTAGCCGCAGGCCGACACGATCAAGTGGACCGTCGTCGCGATGCCACCAGCCATGCCCTGTCTATCGCTGCCGACGCGTTGGAGGCGCTATGTCCGGGAGACCAAGCACAGTCGCCGCCCAGACCACTTGCCGTAGCTATGTCTTTGCGGTCGGCGGCCAAGACCCTCGAGGACGCCCTCGGAGAGGGCCGGACCGTTCTTGGACACCTCGGCTCGCCTATCCCCGACGAGCTCATCAAGAACCTCGAGCGATCTGCCAATCTGGCAGCAGCCATCGCCACGGCGCCGAAGGTTTCGGGTCGGATCAGAGCTTCGGAACCCCTCGATTCGTCTGACGAGATCTGGGCTGATGTCGCGAGCCAGACGACCAGCGCGGCGTCAGTTCTGCTCCACCAGCTTCTCCACGATTTCTCTAGCCCCGAAATAGAGCGCGTCCTCGATCCCGACCCTCCAACGTGGTCTCTAGACCAGAAGGCATGGCTAATCACGGCATCCATGGACGATCTCGACCCGCTCGCGGAGCGACTCGACACGTTGTCAGACGACGACCGCAGCGAACTCGCCGGTCGACTCGTTGTACTTGCTGTCGGGCACCGTGGCCCCATTGGCCCCGACCAGGATCAAGGCATGGCTGAGGCGCCCCTCAATTTCGCTGAGCCACACCGCGTCTCACTTGATGTGGGCCTTCAGCTGAGCTACAGCTCTTCTCGTTCACCCATCCCCTTGACGCCCGAGCAAGCAGCCATGTGGGCCACAGCAAGCGGGCTCGCCCGCAATTCGGACGACCCTCTCCCGCCAATCGCTGCGCTGGAAGACCTAATCGTCCGATCAACGAATGCTGCGCTGGTCCGTATGCGCCGGCTGCCCCCGGCACCTGCGCATCCCGTCTCACCCAGCACGTCTGAGGAAGGCCGACCACAGCCGACACGGACGGCAAACGGTCTGACGAACAGCGCCGCCGCTGAAGCGCTTCGCACCCTGGAGTCGCAGGTCGCCGCCGAGGAAGCAGGGACCGCAACAACAGCATTGGCCGCGGTGGTGATCCCAGCCTCGACGGACGACGTCCTCACGAGTGATGAGAGTGTCCTCCTATCGGCAGTCCTTGCTCTTCACTTCGCTCGGTTGAGTCAGCAGAACGGCTTCGGCCAGGACCCCTACTCTTGATGTGATCCAGTCACAACCCCAACCACGCCACCCCAGTTCCCGGAGGCACCTACGGTGCTGGGTGGGCCGCACTCGAGCGACGACCGGCCGGCAGAGATGAAGTAGCGCCTGACAACGAAAAGGGGAGGATTCGTGCATCACAAAGCGAGTGGGGCGACGAGGTATCCCGATGGACCGTGAACGAAGTGAGCGCCGCCGACCCCCCTTCGCGCGCAACTACACCACTTTCGCCAGTGAGATCCGTAGGTACCCGCTAACCCCGCTGCTGCGTGAGCTCTCCGGTCGCGCGTGGGAAGCCGCTAACCGGCGATATTCGACGGACGAGCCCCTCGGCGTCGTCCAGGAGTTCACCATCGCCGGGATCGCGCGAGTTGCGCTGCAGCACGGCACGGACGACCGCTCGTGGCCGCGCAGGATCCCCAGCCTCCAGGTCCTCTGCAGCGCCTACATTGACCTCCCCGAACCCGAAGTGGTTGAGGGCAACCTCGACGTGAGCGCGATTCTCGCCCGAATGGCCCACGAGCAATATCCTGCCCAGAGCATGGGGCCGGAGGCCTTCGGTCGCCTGCACGCCCTGACAGCGGACTACCTGCCTCAAGTGGTCAACGGACCGACGCCGGCGGACTGGCAGAGTCACCTCGGCGTCACGCTTGTCGACTACTGGCGAATCGGTTGGATCATGCTCGTGGCCCTCGGCAGCAACAATGGCGCCATCGGGTGGGCGACCCTGGCCGCTCCCCACGTCGCGCCGCTCTTCTCCCCGCTCAGCGCGGATCAGGTGAGGTCCGTCATCACGCGGCGTTTCGCCCAGTCTGTCCCCGACGCCCAGGCAGAGGCCCGGGCAAATATGTTCCAGCCATCTCCGAAGTGGTCCCAAAGCCCCCTGGAGAGACGGCCCCTTCTCGACGTCGGGGAGGACCTGGTTGGTCCCGCGCCACACTTCCTGATGGGCCAACTCACCCCCACCGGCCTCTACTACCTCGGTCTCGACGTCTTCGGTAAGACCTTCGGCCAGGCGCTCGGAGATGCCTTCGAGAATTACATCGGCGCACAGTTGGACCTTCTTGCGCACGCGCAGGTCCATCGCGAGATCACCTACGGCAAAGACAGCGGGAAGAGCTGCGACTACATCGTCGTCACGGCAGAGTGCGTGATGCTCGTCGAGTGCAAAAGCGGGCGACCCGACCTGGATGCGCGACAGGGGGACTCCTCAACCGCCATGAAGAAGATCGAGAAGGCCAGGGAGCAGCTCGAGACCACGGCCAATCTCATCCGCACTCGTCACCCGAACTTCGCTCATATCCCTCGCGATCGCCCCTTCATCGGGCTTGTCGTCACCCTCGAGCCCCACTACGTCATCGAGACCCTGTCTGAGGACCACCTGATCTCCGAGGTGCTCCCCATCGCCGCCGCCACGTCCAACGACGTCGAACTCCTGACTGCCGCACTGGCCAGGCGTACAGACCTCGGCGAACGACTACGGGACAGGATCTTCGCGCGCCCACCCATGGCTCCACGACCGCCGCGCGTACAGGCAGCGATTGAGGACCTCTTGGAGACGGCACCACGTAATCCCATCGTCGGAGCCGGTTGGGATTCTCTCACTGATCTTCCCGGCATCCAGATCCTCGCGAACCAAGAGCTTGCCTCGAAGACCCTCAACGAGCGCGAACCGGCGGAAACACCAGAGGGGCCCAGCCTTTCGTGACCACCCGAACCACTTGTTGACGAAGATTTGAGCCACGCCAGACGGCGATAACTCGCCTGCATGAGGATGGTGGACACCCTCGCAGCAAAGGTCGACGTCGCCCTCCGGTCAACTCCAACAGGCACGCCCATGGTCAGAATGCTCGATCACGAAGTGATCAGAATCCCCGTGAGGCCCTCCTCCAGTGATCAGATTCCTTCGAACCCGGACACCTACCGCTGCTCGAAGGTGCATCCCACATCGGGATGCGCTGGGTTACCATGGGGTCCATGAGCACCCAGATCGCCGTACGCCTTCCCGACGAGATGGTCGAGTTCCTCGACCGCTCCGTCGCGAGGGGCGAGGCACCCAGCCGCGCAGCACTGGTGACATCTGCGCTGGAGCGAGAGATGCGCCGTCTGGCCGCTGAGCATGACGTTGCCGTCCTCACCGAGCGTGGCACGGCCGACGATCTCGACGTCGTCGTCGAGTGGACCGCTGCCCACGTCGACGTCGGGGACTGAGGGCGTGCGAGAGATCTGCTTGGTGCGTCTGGACAAGACCCGGCCGGCGCTCGTGCTGACGCGTGAGACCGCCCGCGGGGCGATGACCAAGGTGACGATCGCGCCCATCACGACGACGCTCAAGGGACTGTCGAGCGAGGTGCGAGTCGGCCGGGACAACGGCCTCGATGCGGAGTGCGCCGTGGCTCTGGACAACGTGGTCACCGTGCCGGTGGAGCTGCTCGGGCGCACGGTCGGGTATCTCTCGAGCACACAGGAGGCCGAGCTGGCGCGCGCCGTGGTCGTGGCCTACGACCTGGACCTGCCGCTGACAGGATGACGCGCATGCGAGCCGTGGTCATCGACGCCGTCCGAGCCCAGCCCGAGGTCCGGGAGGTGGCTACCCCCTTCGCTCCTGAGGGTGGGGTGGTCGTGCAGGTCATGGCGACCGGGATGTGCCGCAGCGACTGGCACGCGTGGGCCGGCCACGACGACATCGCCTGGCCGCACGTCCCCGGTCACGAGCTGGCCGGGATCGTGACCGAGGTCGGCGCCGGCGTCGAGCGGTGGCGGGTCGGGGACCGGGTCACCGTCCCCTTCGTCTGCGGGTGCGGACGCTGTCAGTGGTGCGCGGCCGGTGAGGCGCAGGTCTGCCCCGACCAGGAGCAGCCCGGCTTCACGCACTGGGGTTCCTTCGCCGAGCAGGTCGCGCTGCACGCGGCCGACACCAACCTCGTGGCGATCCCCGACGGCGTCGACTTCGCGACAGCGGCGAGCCTCGGCTGCCGCTTCGCCACGGCCTACCGTGCACTCGTCGCCCGCGCCCGCCTGACGAAGGGAGAGTGGGTCACCGTCGTCGGGGCCGGCGGCGTCGGGCTGAGCACGGTGATGATCGCCCGGGCGCTCGGTGCTCGGGTCATCGCGGTCGACCGCAACCCAGAGGCCCTAGCTCTCGCAACGGATCTCGGCGCGGAGCAGGTCCTGCTCGCCGACGGACGGGACATCGGGTCGGCCGTCACCGACCTGACGGACGGCGGCAGCCATGTCGCCGTCGACGCCGTGGGCAGCGAGCAGACCTGCGCGGACGCGATCCACAGCCTGCGGCGTCGCGGCCGGCACGTGCAGATCGGGCTGCTACCGCCGGTCGACGGTCACCCGCGGGTCCCGATGGCGCGGGTCATCGGCTGGGAGCTCGACCTGCTCGGCAGCCACGGCATGGCCGCCGTCGACTACCCGGGGATGCTCGCGCTCATCGAGTCCGGCGCCCTCCAGCCGCAGCGACTCGTCGAGCGGACGATCGGGTTGGACGAGGCGGCCACGCTGCTGCCCGTCTTCGACCGGGCGAGCGTCGCGGGGATGACGATCATCGACCCGGCGCGCTGAGCCCCCTTCGCCGGCAACGGATATCGAGGCGACAGGCCGCGCGCACTGCCCTACTGTCGCCGTGGACGAAGGGACACACAATGCGCGCACTGACCTACCTCGTGGCCGCGACACTCGACGGCTTCATCGCAGGACCGGACGGCGGGGACCCGAGCGGCCAGGAGTACTTCCCGATCACGCCGGACCTCGTCGAGTTCCTCGTGGCCACCTACCCGGAGACGCTTCCCGGACCGGCCCGTGAGGCGATGGGACTGACCGAGCCGGGCGCCACCTTCGACACGGTCATCGAGGGCCGGGCCTCCTACGAGCTCGGGCTGGCGGCGGGTCTCGTCGACGCCTACCCGCACCTGCGCCACCTCGTGGTGTCGACCACCCTGACGGACCTCCCCGCACCCGCGATCGAGCTCGTCCGTGGCGACCCGCTCGAGACCGTGCGAGGGCTCAAGGCCGAGGACGGCCTGGGCATCTGGCTCGTCGGCGGCGGCACGCTGGCACACAGCCTGCTGCCCGAGATCGACCGCATCGTCGTCAAGCTCAACCCATGGGTCATCGGTGACGGCATCCCGATGTTTGCCGGGGGCTTCCGACTGACCGGCTTCACGGTGACCGAGACCGTGCCGCTGCCCGGCGGGGTCCAGGTCATCACGCTCGCGCGCCAGCGCTGAACGCTGCCTCCGGTCAGCCGGTCAGGTCGACCCAGGGGCACTCGCGACGAGAGACGGTCGACAGGCGGAGGCTGACTCCGTCATCGGCAGCGAGGCGTTCGAGGACCCGCATCGTGACGTCCAGACGGCCCTCCCAGAGGGGCATGGAGCCAGCGACTGCGACATGACCACGTGCCCGGCGCCCTCTGGGAGGGTCCCTGGATCTGGCTCTTTGCCGCCCCTTGCCGCGCGACGACCGGGGCCCTACTCTCGGCCAAAGCCCTCAGCGTGGAGGGCTCCCGTGATGGAGACGCCATGTCCGACGCCACCACCCTCTGCGAAGCCTTCCAGCAGACCCTGACCGTCGACCCGGGCGCCGTGGCGCTGCGCACCGCAGGTGACGCCGTCACGGTCACGTGGGCCGAGTACGGCGACCACGTGCGGGCCGTCGCCGCAGGTCTGGCCGCCCTCGGCTATCAGCGCGGGGACACCCTCGGCATCATGCTCACCAACCGGCCCGAGTTCGCCTGGGTCGACGCCGGGGCGATGCACCTGGGGATGACCCCCTTCTCGATCTACAACACGTCGGCGCCGGAGCAGGTCGAGTACCTCTTCGGCAACGCGGGCAACCGGATCGCCGTGACCGAGACCGCCCTGCTGCCCGCGATCCTCGGCTCCGGGGTGGCTCTCGACCACCTCATCGTCATCGACGGGAAGCCCGAGGGCGCCACCCACACGCTCGCCGAGCTCGAGGGCCTGGGGTCTGCCGACTTCGACTTCGACTTCGAGGCGGCCTGGCGTGCGGTGCAGCCGGACGACGTCCTCACCCTGATCTACACGTCGGGCACGACCGGACCGCCGAAGGGGGTCCAGCTCACCCACCGCAACCTGCTGGCCGTCCTCCACGGCGCGGAGGGCGTCGTCGACGTGCGCTTCGGGGACAGGATCACGTCCTTCCTCCCGGCCGCCCACATCGCCGACCGTGCGTCGGCGCAGTACTTCGGACTGGCGAGGGGGGTCCAGGTCTCCTACATCGCCGACCCCAAGATGATTGCCTCCGCGCTGCCCGACGCCCGCCCGACGATCTGGTTTGCCGTGCCCCGGGTGTGGGAGAAGATCAAGATGGGCATCGAGGCCAAGGTCGCCGCGGCCGAGAGCCCGGTGAAGAAGAAGCTCGGGACCTGGGCATTGGCGATGGCCGAGAAGCAGGGCGCCGCGCTGCTGGCCGGCGAGCCGCTCCGCGGCAAGGACGCGGCGCAGTACCGGCTCGCGGACAAGCTGGTCCTGAGCAAGGTCCGGGGTGCGCTCGGTCTGGACGAGCTGCGCTGGGCCTGGTCGGGTGCCGCGGCGATCGCGCCCGAGACACTGTCCTTCTTCATGGGGCTGGGCATCGACGTCTGCGAGATCTGGGGCATGTCGGAGATCGCGGGGGCGGGGACGATCAACCCGCCCGGGCGGGCCAAGGTGGGGACTGTGGGCCCCGCACTGCCCGGCTTCGAGATGAAGATCGCCGACGACGGTGAGCTGCTCTTCCGCGGGGACTGCGTGATGCCCGGCTACCGCGGCGATCCGGACAAGACGGCGGAGGCCATCGACTCCGACGGCTGGCTGCACACGGGTGACGTCGGCACGATCGACTCTGACGGCTACCTGACGATCACCGACCGCAAGAAGGAGCTGATCATCAGCTCCGCCGGCAAGAACATGTCTCCGTCCAACATCGAGAACACGCTCAAGGTGACCACGCCACTCGCGGCGACGATCGTCGTCGTCGGCGATGCCCGCCCCTACAACATCGCCCTCGTGACCCTGGACCCGGACGCCGCGGCCGTCTTCGCCGAGAAGGCCGGAGTCGCAGCGGACCCGGCCGTCCTGGCGGAGCACCCAGCCCTCATCACCGAGATCGACAAGGGCATCACGGCGGGCAATGCCAAGCTCTCCCACGTCGAGCAGGTCAAGAGGTTCACGGTCCTCCCCGAGTACTGGGCGCCGGGCAGCGATGTGCTGACCCCCACCCTCAAGGTGCGCCGCAAGCCGATCAATGACCGCTACGCCGACGAGATCGCGGCGCTGTACGGCGGCTGACCGAGCCCGGACCACGACCCCGGCTCCGGCCGCTCGCACTCCGGCAGCTCGCACTCCGGCAGCACGAGGCGGCGAGGAGCAGACTGTCGGCATGGCAGCCATCAAGCGCTTCGACCACGTGGGCATCACCGTCGCTGACCTCGACCAGGTGTTGGACTTCTTCGTCGGGCTCGGCTTCGAGCTGCAGGGGCGGATGGTCATGGAGGGCGAGTTCGTCGACACCGTCATCGGCATCCCGGGCTCCCGCTCCGAGATCGCCACCCTCGGTCTACCGGACGGCGGGACCACCCTGGAGCTGTCCTGCTTCGAGCGGCCCGATCACCAGCCCGGCTCCCCGACAGCGATGTCGACGCAGCTGGGTCTGCGCAATGTCACCTTCGCGGTCGAGGGCCTGCCCGCGATCCTCGAGCAGCTCGCCGACCAGGGGTACGGCCTCGTCGGCGGCATGGGCGAGTGGCAGGGCGCGTGGCGGATGGCCTACGTCCGAGGGCCCGAAGGGATCGTCGTCTCGCTCGCCGAGAAGATCGGCTGAGCGCTCGACGCCCTCGCCGGGCTGCTCATGCATGGGGCCCGGGCTGCCCATGCCCGTGGGGCCGGGCTGCCCATGCCTGTGGGCCGGCCCGTCAGGGCCGGCTGCGGGGCGTGGTGGCTAGACGTGCCAGGTGACGCCGCGGGGGGTGATGGTGCAGGTCAGGTCGAGGGCGTGGACCTTGGTGTGGTGGCGCTCGCACAGCAACGCGGCGCAGCCGATGTCGGTACTGCCGCCCAGGGACCAGTAGTCGACGTGGTGCGCGTCTGACCAGTGGGCGGGCATGGTGCACCCGGGATAGGTGCAGCCACCGTCGCGTAGGTACAGGGCACGTTTTTGGCCCGCTGTGAAGAACCTCGCAGATCGCCCCAGCTCCAGGGGTTCGGTGTCGGTGCCCAGCAGCGCGGGGATGATCCCGGCCTGACAGGCCAGCTTGCGCACCGAGGCCGGTGAGAGGACCTGACCGGTGGCGGTGACACCGCCTGCGTGGCCCGTGGCCGGTGTGCCGCACCCGCCCGGTCGCCCCGACAGGTCCGACCGGTCGAAGGGAGCCGCTTGGCCGTCAGGCGACAGGGGCTGCCCGAGAGGCCCCAGGGGCAGGTCTTGCCCGCAGGCACCACAGCGCCCGTGGGTCAGGTCGGCGGTCAGGGCTTGCAGGCTGATCGTCACGATGACCTGGGCCTTGTCGCTCTTGGGCGCCTCACCCGGGGAGGACACCCCGCGTCCGATGATCGTCAGCAACGCGTCCGCTCGCCGGCGGGCTGGGGTGCGCTCATCGAGCTCGCCGTCCGCTCCCTTGACCGGGGCGGACAAGGCCGCCAGCGCGGCGTCGATGATCGCGGCGCCCTCGGGGTCCATGTCCACCCGGTAGCGCGTCATCCCGCACGCACCGGCGGACTTGACCAGTGACCGGGAGGCCTTCAGAGCCTCGTCCTCCTCGCGCAGGTCCTTGTCCGGGCGCAACATCCGCCCGGTCATCGTGATCGCCGCCGCCAGCTTCTTCTCGTCCAACCCCGACACCCGAGCCCGCGAGCGTGCGTCCGGGCCGGTGGCGACGACCTCGTCACGGGCGTGGCCGAGCAGGATCCCCAGGTCCTCAACGAGGAGCTGCGGGTCGGCGACCCGGCGCACCGACTCCTCGAACCGCACCAGCTGATCGGTCTTGCCCAACGGCAGATCCCCAGCAGCGAAGGCTGCGATGACGGCTGGCACTCCGGTGGGCCCCTGCTCGCCTGCCGCGTCTGCCGCGTCTGTCGCGTCTGACATGGACGCCTCCTTGGAGGTTGCGGCAGTCGGCGCGGGATCGCTCAACGAACTCCCCGAGGCCTGCAGGCCGGCCTTGGCCACCCGCACCACCGACGCCGCGTGCCCCACCGCAGGACGGGGCGCACCACGCCCTTCGCAGACCCCCACCCAGTCCACCGGCGACCACGACGACTCACCAGGCAGACCCCGGGAGATGCCCTCCCGCGCCAGAGCCACCTCCGCAGCCTCGGTGAGCTGACGCAACCGCCCCACCAACGCCAGCGCCTCACCCACATCACTGTCGGGGGCCTGCCACACACTCGTGATGTCACTCATCAACAGGCCACGCAGCGCGTCACGCAACCCCGGGAGAACCCCCGGATCGTGAAACCGCACCGTCGCCTCTGACATACCTCGATCGTATGGACGACCACCCACCACGCACCCACACCCCATCCAGCTGGGGACAACCGCTCCCTTCGGCCCGAGGGTGTGGACAAGCTGGTGGCTTCGAGACGCCCGCTACGCGGACTCCTCAGCCAGCGTTCCGAAGTCAGCGTTCCTCAGCCGCGTTCCTCAACCAGCGGTGACGGGCCCGAGGTGAGGGTGTACCCCCGTCAGCTCCTCGGAGACCTCCCACAGCCGACGCATCGCCTCCGGGTCCCGTGACCCCGAGGACGAGCCCACGGCAACCGGGCGACCCCGCGTCTCCCCGGGCCCGCTCGGACCGTAGAACCCACCGCCGACCACCGTCGGGTCGGTGGCTGCACGCAGGGTGGGCAGAGCCCCCTTCGCCGCGCTCTGACCGGTCACCCAGGTGCCGGCTGCGATGAAGGGCCGCATCGGAAGGGGCAGATAGCGAGCCAGCGACGTCCGGGAGAGGCCGGGGTGCGCCGCGACCGCGATCGTCGGCGCGCCGGCCTCGTCAAGGCGACGCTGCAGCTCGTGCGTGAAGAGCAGGTTGGCGAGCTTGGACCGGCCGTACGCGCCCATCGAGTCATAACCACGCTCTGCCTGGAGGTTGTCGAAGTCCATCACCCCGCCACCCCACCGGTGCGCCAGGCTCGTCACCGTGACCACCCGGGAGCCGGGTGTCACCAGCAGCCGGTCGAGCAGCAGCCCGGTGAGCGCGAAGTGCCCCAGGTGGTTGGTGCCCACCTGCAGCTCGAAGCCGTCCTGCGTCGCGCCACGGGGCGTCATCATCAGCCCGGCGTTGTTGACCAGCAGGTCGATCCGCTCGTGCCGTCCACGGATCTCCTCCGCCGCCTCGCGCACCGACTCCAGCGACGCGAGATCCAGGCGCACGACCTCGGCGCCGGGGAGCGATGAGGCGACCTGTTCCCCCTTCGACGTGTCGCGGCAGGCGAGGACCACGGTGGCGCCGCGAGCGGACAGCTCACGGGCCGTCACCGCGCCCAGCCCCGAGTTGGCCCCGGTGATCACGACGGTGCGTCCGCTCTGGTCGGGCATGCGGGCTGCTGTCCATGCTTGGCGTGCGCGTGTCATGTGGGCCAGTCTGCCTCTCGCACCTCAGCGGCCACGTCGCCCCGGCTAGTGGCAGACAAGCCGTTGGCAAGTCACCCCACCCACGGTGGGGGGTATGAGTCGCAACGCGTCCGCCCCCGCTACGCAGGCCAGCTCCCGGACGAGACCCGGGAGCGTCCTCCTCGTTGCCTGTCTGGGCGCCTTCCTGGCCTTCCTCGACGCGACCATCGTCAACGTCGCCTTCCCGTCGATGAGGGATGCCTTCAAGGACTCCTCGATCGGTTCCCTGTCCTGGGTGCTCAATGGCTACAACATCGTCTTCGCGGCCTTCCTCATCGTGTTCGGCCGGCTCACCGACCTCATCGGCAGGCGCCGTGCCTTCGTCGGTGGCGTCGTTGTCTTCACCATCGCGTCCGGTCTGTGCGGAACCGCCACGACCGTCGAGGCACTCGTCGCCTTCCGCGTCGTCCAAGCCCTCGGGGCCGCCCTGCTGGTGCCGGCCTCCCTGGCGCTCGTGGTCGCGGCCTTCCCCCGCAGCCGACGCGCACATGCCATCGGCCTGTGGGGGGCGTCGGCAGCCGTGGCCGCCGGGCTCGGTCCGCCCATCGGCGGGCTCGTGGTGGACGCCGGCGGCTGGGAGTGGGCCTTCCTCATCAACATCCCCTTCGGGCTGGTCGCGATCATCGCCTCCCGTCGCGTCCTCGTCGAGAGCCGAGCTCCCGGACGCCGGGTCCTGCCGGACCTCGTCGGCGCGGGGCTGCTGGCCATCGCCATGGGTGCGCTCAACCTCGGCGTCGTCAAGGGGGCGGACTGGGGCTGGACCAGCATCAGGGTCATCGCGTGCGTGCTCGCCGCCGGCGTGCTCACCGCGCTCTTCGTGGTCAGCTCCCGCCGGCACCGGGAGCCTCTGCTCGACCCGGTGCTGCTCGGTCAGCGCGCCTTCGCCGTGAGCTCGCTGGCGACCGTAGCGGCCGGTTTCGGATTCTTCGCCTACCTCTTGACCAACATCCTGTGGTTGCAGTACGTCTGGCAGTACTCGGTCATCGAGGCGGGTCTGGCGCTCGTCCCGGGAGCGCTCGTGGCGGCAGTCGTGGCCGCGGCACTCGGCCCGCTCGCCGAGAAGCACGGGCACCGGGAGTTCATCGTGCTCGGCGCGCTCGTCTGGGCCGGCTCCTACGTCTGGTACCACCAAGCCGTCGGGTTGACGCCGGCCTTCTGGACCGAGTGGATGCCGGGTCAGGTGCTGAGCGGGCTGGGGGTGGGCGCCACGCTGCCGCTGCTCGGGAGCGCCGGGCTCGCCGCAGTGCCGGGAGGACGCTTCGCGACCGCGTCGGCGATCGCCTCGAGCGCCCGGCAGCTCGGCGGTGTCTTCGGGATCGCCGTGCTCGTCGTCGTGCTCGGCGACCCGACGGCGGAGACCGCCGTCGCGGCCTTCCGGCGCGGGTGGGTGCTGTCGATCATCGCCTTCGTCGTCGTCGCCGCCATCGCGCTCGCGCTCGGTCGCACCGAGGAGATCGACCCCGAGTCGGCGCAGGAGCTCTCGCTGGCGGACAGCGGGGCGCGCATCCACGACCCCGCACCGCCCGAGAGCTGGGCCCCGGGCCCGGCGATCCACAGCACCCTGGCCGGGCTCCCTGCAGCGACGTCGGCGCACCTGCTGGCCTGCATGCGCCCCGTCCGGGTCGCCGCTGGCACCTACCTCCTCCACCAGGGTGACCCCCCGGGCTCCGCCTACAGCGTCGCGAGCGGCCGCCTCGAGGTGGAGGTCGACGGGCAGGTCGTGCGTGAGCTCGTCCCCGGCGACGTCCTCGGCGAGCTCGCCCTGCTCACGGGAGAGCCGAGGTCCGCGGCCGTGCGCGCCCGGCGCGACAGCACGGTCCTCGAGCTGCCCCGCGCTTCCTTCGACGACCTCACCCTCACGGACCCGCTCGCCTCCCGGGCACTGCTGTCGCAGATGGCCGAGCGCCTGCGGACCGCCGGCGGACCCGCGCAGGCGCGCTCCCCCCTTCGCCCGACGGTGATCTCGGTCGTCGCCCTGACCCGGGGCGTCCCGGCGGCCGCCGTGGCGGAACGCCTGACCACCGACATCGCGACGCACCGCTCCGTCGTCGCGCCCGGGCGCATCGGACCGGACACCCTCGACCAACTGGAGAAGGATCACCAGCGTGTCGTCCTGCTCGCCGGCGAGGACGACGACGACACCTGGCGCGAGTTCTGCCTCCGGCAGGCCGACACCGTCGTCCTCGTGGCGCGTTCCGACGGCGTCGACGAGCGTCTGGCGATCTTCCCGACTCCTGCGCGACAACCGGAGCTCGTCCTCGTCGGACCGCCACCGCCGCACCCGGGGCGGGCCGCGTGGGTCGCCGCCACCGACGCCTGGGACCTCACGCTGGCCCACGGCGACCTAGCGGTGGCCCTGCGACCCCTCGGGGAGCGCCTCGCCGGCCGATCGCTCGGCCTCGTCCTCGCCGGTGGAGGAGCGAGGGGCATGGCGCACATCGGCGTGCTCCGCGAGCTGGAGGACGCCGGCCTGCACGTCGATCGCGTCGCCGGCACGAGCGTGGGGGCCGTCATCGCCGCCGCCCACGCCTGCGGTCTCGACGGCGCCGAGCTCGAGGACATCGCCTACGGCGAATTCGTCCGACACAACCTCTTCGGGGACTGGCAGCTGCCCGCCCACTCCCTCCTGCGGGGACGGCGCATCCACGCCGGGCTCACCCGGACCTACGGCGCCGACGCGGTGATCGAGGGTCTGCCCCGACAGCTGTGGATGGCCAGCGTGGACCTGCTCAGCCGCAGCCGTCAGGTGCACCGCCGTGGCGCCGTCGTGGAGGCAACCCTTGCCTCGTCGCGCATACCAGGGCTGTTCCCGCCGATCCCCACCGACGACGGCCGTCTCCTCATCGACGGTGGAGTCCTGGACAACCTGCCCGTCGACCTCCTCACCCGCCGGGACGAGGGACCCGTGGTCGCGGTCAACATCGGCGCAGGTGGAGCGCCTCGCAACCGGTCCGGGCGACCGCGCGTGCCGGCACTCGGCGACACCCTGATGCGCAGTCTGATGATCGGCTCCGGTGGCGCGGTGGAGCGAGCCCGCGCGCACGGCGCCTGGGTGATCAGCGTCGCCGGGCACGGTGTCGGTCTGCTGGAGTTCCACCAGATGGACGTCCTCATCGAGTCCGGCCGTGCTGCCGCGCGGGCCCTGCTCGCGGAGTGCGACGGCGACCTCGGCGACCTCGGCCAGCCGGTGGACCCGACGCCCGCACCCGACGCACCCGACGCACCCGACGCCCTCGTCGGGCTCGTCGGGCTCGACCGGGCCCCGCCCGTGGGCGCCGTCCCTGGTGGCGCACCCTGACGTGCCGGCTTCACCCTTGCGGCCCTATGTCCCGGACCTTGCTGCGGAGTGGCTCCGGGGCACGCCTGCGGCCGTCCACCGTGAGATCGAGGGGTCGATGGCCTTCGTCGACCTCTCCGGCTTCACCAATCTGACCGAGCGGCTCACGCGGTTGGGGCTGGTCGGCTCGGAGGAGCTGAGTGACATCCTGTCGGCGACCTTCGCGGCGATGCTGGAGGCCTGCCGGCAGGAGGACGCCGACCTCATCAAGTGGGGCGGGGACGCGGTGCTCCTCCTCTTCCGCGGCGCGGACCACGCAGGTCGCGCCGTCCGCGCGACGACCGCGATGCGCCGGGCGCTCTACACGGTCGGTCGGACCCGCTCGTCCGCGGGCAAGATCACCCTCCGGATGTCGGTCGGCATCCACAGCGGGCGCTTCGACTTCTTCCTCGTCGGTGACCCCGCAGTGCACCGAGAGCTGATCGTCAGCGGTCCGGCGGCGAGCCGCACGGCCCAGCAGGAAGCGGCGGCGTCCGCAGGTCAGATCGCGGCGAGCGCCGAGACGGCCGCACTACTGCCGATCAGGGCATTCTCGCCCTCCCCCACGGGCTTCCTCCTGCGCCGGGCACCGGTGGCGCGACCGGACGCGCCGGTCGGGCCTCGGCGGGGGCTGGACCCGGACAACATCGCCTGCCTGATCCCGCCTCCGGTGCGCGCCCATCTCCTCGCAGAGACCGGCGAGGACGAGCACCGCTTCATCGCGGTGTCCTTCATCCAGTTCTCCGGCACTGACTCGCTCATGACCCGGTCCGGCGCCGACGCCGTCGCGGGCGCCCTCGATCGGCTCGTGCGAGCCACCCAGCGCGCGTGCGAAGCCCACGGGGTGACCTTCCTCGAGAGCGACATCAACGTCGACGGGGGCAAGATCATGCTCGTCTGCGGGGCGCCCGAACGTGGTGAGGACGTGGAAGACCGGATGGTCCGCGCGGTGCGCGAGATCGTCGACGGGGCAACTGACCTGCCGTTGCGGGCAGGCATCAACGCCGGCCGGGTCTTCTCGGCCGACTTCGGTCCCGAGTTCCGACGAAGCTACTCCCTCCTGGGCGACTGCATCAACGTCGCGGCCAGGGTCATGGGCAAGGCGTCGCCCGGTCAGGTCATGACCACCAAGGCCGTTCTCGCGCGGGTGGGCAGCGGCATCGTCTCCGAGGAGGTGGCTCCCCTGACCGTCAAGGGCAAGTCCCGCCCCATCGAGGCCGCGCTCGTCCGCTCCATCCGGCCCCAGGACGACACCACCTCGCCCGACCGGGCACGCCAGCTCATGCTGGGTCGCGGGCGAGAGGTCGCCGTCATCGCCGAGGCCCTGGACCAGGCACGCGCGGGACGCAGCCAGTACATCGAGATCGTCGGGGCCGCGGGCCTGGGCAAGTCGGCCCTGGTGGAGACCGTCAGGGAGCAGTACGCCGACGGATTCGTCGTCGTGCGCGGACCCAGCCGTCGCTTCGGGGGCGCTGTCGCCCACCAAGCCGTCCGGCGCCTGCTCAGGGACGTCATCGGCATCCCCCACGGCTGCTCGATGACGGACCAAGTCGCGGCGCTCCACCGTGCAGTGACCGCGTCCGCCGCCGAGCTCCTGCCGTGGTTCCCGCTCCTGGCCGCCCTGCTCGGCGCGCAGGTGCCGGACACGCCGGAGCTGAGCGATCTCGACGATCGCTTCCGTCCGGCCAGGGCAGCCGACTCGCTGATGACCTTGCTCGCCGCGGTCTGCTCAACCCCCACGCTCTTCGTCCTCGAGGGTGTCGACGACATGGACGAGGCGTCGGCCGACCTCGTCCGGCGGATCATCGCGGACCGGTCCGCCGGACCCTGGGCCGTGGTCACCACCCGCCGGACACCGGTCCACGGGCTGCGGATCGACCCGGCTGACGAGCCGACGCGCCTCACCCTCGAGCCACTCGACGAGGCCACCTCGCTGGCCCTGCTCGAGGAATGGACCCAGGAGCAGCCGCTGAGCGAGTCGTTGTTGCGGGCGGTCGTCGCCAAGGCCGACGGCAACCCGCTCTTCTTGCGCTCGTTGCTCGACGTGATCCGGGTGCGCGGATCATTGGTCGGCCTGCCCGACGGTGTCGAGGAGGTGATCGGCGCCGCGATCGGCGCGCTACCGCCGCGGGTCCGCACGATCTTGCGATTCGCGTCCGTGCTGGGTGAACTCTTCAGCCTGGCCGACCTGGACGACCTCGTCAGCGAGGAGCACTGGACCGTGCGGCCGGAGGACCTGCGCGAGCTGCACGGGCAGCTGCGGTCCGAGCGGTCGGACGAGACGATGTTCCGGTTCACCAGCAGCCTCGTGCTCGACGTGGCCTACGCCGGGCTGCCCTACCGACTCCGACGTCGACTGCACCTGCGGGCCGGTACCCGCCTCGAGGCCTCCGATGCCACCCCTCGGCCACTGGAGCTGCTCTCGACGCACTTCTTCGAGGCCGGCGAGCACAGCAAGGCGTGGACCTACTCCCGGCTGGCGGCGGAGCGAGCCCGTGCGGCCTACTCCTACCTCGAGGCCATGGCGCTCTACGAGCGGGCCCTGACGGCCGCTGCCCGCGTCGAGGACGTGAGCAAGGAGTCGGTGGGTGAGGTGCACGAAGCCATCGGTGACGTCGCAGAGATGTCCGGGCTCTCCGAGGCGGCCATCGCCCACTATCGGCGGGCCCGGAGCGGTTTCCGGGCCCAAGGTCTCGCGCGCATCGCGGTGATGGCGAAGGAGGTCGGGATCCACCAGCGGGTCGGCGCCTTCGGGACCTCCCTGCGGATCGCCGGCCACGCCCGCCGGTCCCTGGTGGAGGTGGACGGCCCGGACGCCGACGCCCTGCGCTCCCGTCTGGCCCTCCAGATGGCCTTCGTCCACCACCTGCGGGCCAGTCACGAGTCGGCCATCCACTGGTCGCAGCTGGCCGTGACGGAGGCCGCCCGGTCCGGGGACCCCGACGTCCTCGCCCGGGCCCACAACGGCCACGCGCTCATCCTCGCGGTCGCCGGGGTCCCGACCGACCGACCCTATGGCGAGCTGGCGCTCGCTCGGGCGGAGGAGACCGGCGACCTGTTGTTCCAGGGCAAGTGCCTGACGAACCTCGCGATCGCTGCGATCATCGACGGCCGCTGGCCCGTCGCCGAGGAGCTCCTCGACCGGGCCGCCATCGTCATCGATCGCGTCGGCGACACGGCGAATGCCGCCAACGCCCGCTACAACCGGTGCGACGTCCTGGTCCGGCAGGGCCGCTGGAGCGAGGTGGAACAGGTGCTGGCTTCGGTGGGACGTTCCGCGAGCGCGACTGGCGACCTCGAGCTCGTCGCCCTCGTGCGGCTCGAGCTCGGCAAGGTCCGCGTCGGTCAGTGCCGACTGACGGAAGGAAGAGAGCACCTCGAGGACGCGAGGGCACAGCTCGCGGTGCTGGGCCTTGACCAGGAGGCCGCCGATGCGGACCTGGCCATCCTCGGCAGCCGCGTCGCCGACGTCGTCCCCTCGCGGGACCCTGATGCGATCCGGGCCGACATCACCGGTCTGCTGGCGCGCGCGGGCGATCTCGGGGTGGACGGTCTCGCGGCCCGACTGCACTTCCTGCTCGGCACCCTGTTTCTCCAGGAGCACGACCCCGACGCCGCCTGTGGCTGCTACCAGGCGGGCATTGCTTCCCGACCGGGCGAAGGGGGGTTCGAGCGGGCGCTGAACCAGCTGGGTGCCGCGGTGGCGGCGGACGTCGACGGCCGGCCCCGTCCCGTGGACCGGGCCAGGGCCGACGAGGCCCTGGCCCGGTTGGGAGTACGCGCTCTCCCCTTGCCGTTGGGATGGCCGCTCGCGACCTCATCCACGGCTCGTCCTACACGGCTCCTCGGTAGTCACCGAGGACGTTGACGACGAGCAGCAGATCCCCTTGGTTGCGACTGGAGGACACGTAGTCCGTGCAGAAGGCGTTGCCGTGCCCGTCGTCGGCCACACCCTTCGCCACGCAGGGCTGCGAGGTGATGTCGAGGGGCCCTGTCGCGTCGAAGGTCATCTTCGCGACGTACTTGTGGATGGCGCCCTGACCGCATCGGCTCGCGTCGCACCGGATCACGATCTGGGCAGGCGCGTCCCGGGTGTAGAGGGTGCCCAGGTCCGCGATGAACCCGACGACCTCTGACCCGTCCGGGCACTGCAGCTCTTGGGTGCAGGCGCCGACGGTGGTGACCGCGACGCTCGACACGGTCCCCTTGGGAAGCAGTACGGTGGCGCACCCGAGGTCAGCGCTGTCGGCGGTGCAGGCACCGGCCCCGATGGTCGTCGCGCCGGGTCCTGCGGGCGTGACGGTCAACCGCTTCAGGCTGACGAAGGGATCGCTGGCCGTCGCGGTGAGTGGGTTCGTCGTCGCGAGGTCTCCCGTCAGGCGGGGCGTGATGACGACGCCGTTGTCCGCGGCGGAGTACGTGATGGTTGTCGTGGTGGACACCTCGCCGGCCGGCAGCACGACCTGGTCGGGCGACACGCTCCCGTGCGGGGTCCCGCCACCGGCCAGGCTCACGTCGAGCGCAAAGGTCGCGTCCGATGTGAACGTCGGTGTCGGCCCGCTGGGCTGGTCACCTGTGAGGGTGAGCGTCAGCGAGATCGGGGTGACCCCTGCCTGGGCGAGCACGTCGGGGACTGCACCTCCCACTCCGGGCTGCGTCGTCGCGAGCTTCACCGCCACCCCGGTCGGTCCGCTCGTGGGATCGGCGGACGACGTCGGCGGCGGCGCCAGGACCATCATCGCCAGGGCGAGGAGGGCGGCGACGAGGCCAGCGAGGCCCGCCCGTCGCGCCCGTGGAGCCAGCATCGTGGTGCGGATGGAGTGCGACATCTGACGGTCCTTCGGTCCGGGGCAAGGCCCTCGAGGGTGCGTTACCAGTGGACCCACGCTGATGCACCCCGCTTGCCACCGGCTTGTCGCGTGCTAGCCGGAGGTGGGAAACCCGGTCGCCGGTGCGACTGGTCGGTTGCTCCGGATGGTGTCCAGGGGATCGATCACCCGTTTGATCGCCTCGAGCCGGATGCGGGCGGTCTCGTCCCACCACTCGCACTCCTCGTCGTGCGCGAGGAAGTTCATCAGGGTCCGACCACTGCCCGTCGGGGCCACGGCGGCCATGGCCCGATCGCCGTCCGTCCGGACCCTGCGCACGTCCTCGGGCGTGGTCGCCATCCCGAGGGCCAGGACGGTGTAGTGCTCGGGGACGGATCCGTGGCAGCCGGACGCGTCGTGCGTCAGGGCCCCGCCGAGATGTCGGACCTGCAGCATCGCCAGCGCCGTCCCACTGCCCGGACCGACGGCGGTGAGGAGCCGGTCGACGACGACGTCGTCCAGCTCGTCCAGCAGCGCGGAGCGGGTGAGGCAGGACTGGGGCTCGGTGGGCTCGCCGGTCAGCTCCAGCAGCTGTTCGACCGTGAGCTCGTCGATCTCGTCGACCACGAGACCGGCTACGGCACGCAACGGCGACAGGAGCCGGTGCGTCTCCCCCTTCGTCCCCAGGTGTGCCACCAGGACCGCCACGAAGCGTTGCCCGCGCACTGTGTCCACGGGTCTGGGCAGGTCCGCCGAGGCGACCACCTGGAACCACGTCGTGAGGGCATCCGGCGCCGCCTCGCACACTGCGCGGAAGGCCGGCAGGACCTCCGCCATGGCCGTGACCGGCCAGAGCAGGCGCCCGCCGTGCAGCTGCTCCACCGGGTGCAGCGCCAGCTCCAGCGACAGGACGATCCCGAAGCCGCCGCCACCGCCGCGCAGGGCCCACCACAGCTCCGGTTCCTCCACAGCCGTGACTCGTCGCAGCCGCCCCAGCCCGTCCACGATCTCGGCGGCGACGATGCTCTCGGACGCCAGGCCGAAGGCCCGGCCGAACCAGCTGAAGCCGCCCGTCAAGGTCATCCCCACCACGCTGGGACCCGGCGACGACCCGACCAGGAAGGTCAGTCCCGTGCCCGCCAGCGCGGCACACAGGGCTCCGCTGCTCACGCCGGCGCCGACCTGGGCCGTCCGGTGGGCGAGGTCGATCTCTATGGCGTCGAGTCGTCCGGTCTGCAGCAGGAGGGCGCCACGCAGGTCGGTCCCGGCCCCGTGGCCGACGGGCTGGGTGAAGACCTGCACCCCGTTGGCCACGGACCAACGCACCGCTGCCACGACGTCCTGCCCGTCCTCGACCTCGACCACCGCGAGGGGGTGCTGGTCGACGTACCTCTGCCAGGGCTGCCGGACCGCGTCCCACTGCTCGGCGTCGGGGCCGTGGACGGCCCCGCGGATGCGCAGGCGCAGGTCACGCAGCGCCGTCGAGGTGACACTCGAGCCGGTGTGCAACACCGAGGGCCGCATCAGTTCTCCCACCATCGCGGGCGACGCGCCCTCCGGGACCCGCCTGCCACCTTCCTTCAGGGTGCGCGTCCGTGCTGGCTGCCCGCTTGCCCACGACTTGCCGCCTCGCGCGGGCCGAGCGTCGGCTCCGGGGCCAGCGATGCGAGCAGCGCCGCCGACCGGCGGGTCCAGGGCGCGCAACCGAGGGCCTCGTTGGCCTGCTGGGCATCGGCGGCCGTTGCGGCGGCCCGGGGGTCGCCCACGGCTGCGTAGCCCACCGCGAGGAAGTGGTCGGTGACGCCACAGTGGTCGGCCCACGCACCGAGCGTGACGGTCCGACCACGGTGGGGCTCCAGCGCCTCGATGGCCCGGCGGATCTCCTCCGGGGCCCCGATGCCGGCCAGGACGACGAGGCGGAAGCACAGGTTCTCGAGGTTGCCCGCGTAGGGCCCTTCCGACCAGTCGACCTCCTCGGCGACCGTCCGGGCCGCAGCCTCCTCCCCCGCCTCAAGGAGGACGTGGGCGACGAGGAGGCGGGCCGTCTGCACCCGTGGGGGCGGGGCAGCCCGCAACCGTGCCAGGGCATGCGCACCTGCGGCGTGGCGCGCGGCCGCCAGCCACACGACGTCCTCGATGCCGATGGCACCCGACTGCCGATGCAGATCCATGGCAGCCTCCAGCAATGCGTCCGCGTCCGGCGCGTCTCGGTCCCTGGCGCGGGCCGCGTGCCACCAGGTCATGACCAGCTCCACCGCGCCGATGCCCAACCGGCCGGCCTCGGCGGCACAGCGCTCCATGGCGGCGTCCGCGGCATCCGGGCGCTGGTTCTCCCACTCGACGACCGCGCGCGACAGCAGGGCACCCACCAGCAGGTCATCGGTGGGCTCGAGCGCGAAGAGCTCGTCGACCAGCGCCAAGCGCTGCTGCGCCGACCAGATCCCCGTCGTGCCCACGAGGAGGAAGAGGATCACGCGTCGGAGCAGGTCGTCATCATCTTGGCGACGTGCCAGGGCCAGGGCCAGCGGCGCGTGCTCGCCCCGTCTGCGCCGGGTGGCGGCGTGGTAGAGCTCCACCTCGAGGACGGCGAGGAGCAGGGCGCGCGACCGCTCGCTCACCACAGGAACCGCCTCTTGGAGGGCGCCCATGAAGGCAGCCCGAGAACGACCGTGGATGGGCCACCCCCACGGTCCCACCGCCGCGAGGGTGGACACGAGCTCAGCGACCAGGTCCCAGGACCCCAGGTCGCGGGCGATCGCCACGCCGGCCTCGATCTCGCTCGCGGCCTCGTCCAACCGGGTCAGCTGCATCAGCGCCACTGCAGCGCCGCCGTGGGCGCGGGCGGCCGCCTCCGAGTCGGTCGGCACGCTGGCGAGGACGTCGCGCCACAGATCCAAGGCCTCCTTCGTCGCGTGCCGCGCTGCCGCCAGGCCCGCGGCGCGGGCCCGCCAGTGGGCAGCGCGCTCACGGTGTGCGGGGGACAGGGTCGACGCGGCCCACGCGTGCTGGGCGATGGCAGCAGCGGTGTCGGCGCCGTCGCCGAACTGGTCCTCGATGATGCGGCCGGCGCGGTCGTGCAGCCGGACCCGCCGAGCCGCACTCAGCTCGCCGTAGGCGCTGGCCCGCGCGAGTGCGTGCACGAAGGCGTAGCGGCTGCCCTGCTCGACGGCCAGACCGGCGGCGACGGCAGTGTCGAGCGCGGCCAGGACGTCGTCGACGGGAGCGCCGACCAGGGCCGCGACCACCTCGGGCTCGATGGTCAGGCCGAGGACGGAGGCGGAGACGATCACGGGGATCGCGGTCTGGGGAAGGTGGTGCATGCGCTGCCGTAGGACGTCCATGATGCCCTCGGGCACACCCACGGTGGTTGGGTCGAAGTCCTCGACGTGCGGGTGCGTCGCGAGCAGGCCCGCGTACTGCAGGACGAACAGCGGGTTGCCGCCGGTGAGCTCGGTGACGAAGGCGTCGAGGGCCTGCGTGTGCCCGCCGGCCACGCTCGTCAACAGCTCACCCACCGCGGCAGTGGTGAGCCCGTCGAGACGTACCCGCACCACATGTGCGGCGGACAGCTCCGCGAGGCAGTCGAGCAGCGGTGCAGCGAGCGGGGTGGTCGTGCGCCGGGAGAGGGCCACGACGATCGGCACCCGCAGTCGTGCGTGCGCCACGTGCCGGATCAGCTGCAGCGTGGCGGTGTCCGCGCAGTGCAGGTCCTCGATCACCACCAGGAGGGGTCGAGCCCGGGCGCGTCCCGCAAGGAGGTCCAGGACGGCGTCATAGGTGCGCAGCGGCCGGCCACCGCGAGCGGGAGCCGACGCGTCGGGGGAGACCATCGGCTCGAGCGTCTCGCGCAGCTCTGGTGGGGCGCCGGCCAGCAGGGGCCGCACGATCTCGAGCCACGGCCACAGGACGGGAGCGAGATCGTCCTCGTGGTTGTGGCCGACGACGACCTCGAACCCGTGCTGGGCCGCGAGCTCCTCGAGCGCACCGAGGTAGGCCGACTTGCCGACACCCGGCTCGCCGGCCACCAGCAGGAACTGGGCCCGACCCTCGGTCCTGGCATCGGCCAGGAGGCTGGCCGCCACCTCCAGCTCGTGCACCCGTCCGACGATCCTCGGTCCGTCGTCCGGCGAGGTGGCGGTCGTGACTGGCGACGCCCTCGCCTGCAGGGCAGGGTCCTGACGAAGGATCGCCTGCTCCCGCTCGAGCGTCGCCGGGGCCGGATCGACCCCCAGCTCGGCTGCCATCGCCCCCCGGAGCCGGCGCAGTGTCTCCAGGGCATCGGCTTGGCGGCCGCCCCGGTACTGCGCGAGGGCGAGCAGGCACCACAGTGGCTCGCGGAAGGGGTAGTCGGTACTGATCTCGGACAGGTGCAGCACCGCGGCGTCGGCGCGCCCCATGTCGAGCAGGGCCCGACCGTGCTCCACCTCGAGGTCGGCGTGCAGCTCGCGCAACCGGCCCGCATGGCGCTGGGGGCCGGGCGCGTCGAGGCCGGCATAGGGAGTCGACCACAGCAGCGCTGCCTCCTCCCCGATGGCCACGATCCGCTCGGGGGGGCGGCCGGGATCGAGCGCCTCGTGAGCAAGGTCCTCGAAGCGCCACACATCGACGTCGGCGGCATCCGCGTGCAAGAGGTAGCCGGCGGGTGTGTTGACGATCAGGTCGCCGCCGCGCCGGGTGCGATCCGGCTCCAGCAGCGACCGCAGCCGGGAGACGGCGACGTGCACCAGCCCCACGGTGGCGTGGCCTGCGTCGGTCCCCCAGATGTCGGTGGCGAGCCGGTCCGCACTCACCGCGGCATCGCGAGAGGACACGAGGGTTGCGAGGACCTGACGCTCGCGAGCGCGCGTCATGGATTGCGGGACACCGGCGACGGTCACCCGCAAACCACCAAAGGCGCTGTAGGTCACACGCACACGACTCATGGTAGGAGGCCGCGCACGGGCCGGTCAGCGCCTTCTGTGGTGGCCGACGGTGCGGAGCAGTGCGTGCCGGGCGAAGGGGACGATGGGCGCGAGCGCAACCAGTGGGGCGGACACGGCTCAGACTGCCGTTGTACGTGTCAGCGGGGACGAACCGAGCAGCGCCAGGTACTGGTGGACCTCCGAGACGACGACCGAGCCTTCACCGACGGCTGAGGCGACGCGCTTGACCGAGCGGCTGCGCACGTCCCCGACGGCGAAGAGACCGGGCACGCTCGACTCGTGGTCGCACGGTGGCCGCTCGAGCCGCCACCGGCCCGCCTCGACGACGTCCGTGCCCGTGCACACGAAGCCGCGACGGTCGCGCAGAGCGTCCTCGGGCATCCAGTCCGTCCGCGGCTCGGCGCCGATCATGACGAAGAGGGCATCCGTCGGCAGCGTCTGTCTGCCGTTCTGGCCCTCGACGACGACCTCCTCGATCCACCCACGACCGGACCCTCCGACGACACCCGCCTCTGGCAGCACCGTGATCCGGGGGCTGGCCGCGATCTCGTCGATCAGGTACTGCGACATCGTCGCCATCAGGTCGGCGCCGCGGATGACGATGGTGACCGAGTCGGCGTAGCGCGCCAGGTGCAGGGCTGCCTGACCAGCTGAGTTCCCGCCGCCGACGATCACCGTCCGTGCGCCGGCGAGTCCGTGCGCCTCCGAGACGCTCGCGCCGTAGAAGACTCCCGCGCCCGTGAGCGCCTCCAGCTCGGGTACACCCAGGCGCCGGTAGGCAACGCCGGCCGCGAGCACGACGGCCTTCGCACGCACCTGGCCGTCGCCGTCGATGGTGGCGACGAAGGGGGCGGAGGAGGTCCCGTCTGCGCTCACCTCGGGCACGGTCAGGGCCGAGACGCGGCGGCTGAGGACGAAGGTCGCCCCGAAGACCCATGCCTGCTGGAAGCCCCGCTGGGCCAGCTCGGCCCCTGAGATGCCGCGGGAGAAGCCCAGGTAGTTGCGGATCAGCGAGCTGGTCGCCGCCTGACCGCCGAGGGCAGCCTCCTCGATGCACAGGACGGACAGTCCCTCCGACGAGGCGTAGACCGCCGCGGCGAGCCCGGCCGGGCCGGCCCCCACGACGAGGACGTCGACGTCGCGTGCATCGGCGTCCACGTGGGTGCGGATGCCCCACGCCTCGATGATCTCGGCATCGGTGGGGTCCGTCAGCAGCGGGCCGCCGATGGCGGGCATCCACACGATCAGCGGTCCGTCGGTGGCGTCGATGTCCTCGCTACCGGCGCGGCGCAGCGCACTCGCTGCCTCGGGGGTGCCTCGATCGAGGTAGGCGTGCGGGATCCCGTTGCGGGAGAGCAGGCTTCGCACGTCGTGGCCACGCGGGTCGCGGGCCCGTCCGACGACGAGGACCTCTCGGCTGGAGTCGGCGACGCTGCGCGACCACGGCTGGACGAACTCGCTCACGGCCCGGTTGAAGAGCTCATCGGGGGAGGTCCAGGGCTTGAGGACGTAGTAGCTGATGTCACCGCGGGCGATGGCGCGCAGGGTCTCGTCGGCGGTCCGGCGGTCAGCCCAGGCGCCCCACGGGACGAGGAAGGCGCGGCCGGCGTCGGGGTGGAGGGTGCGCACGAGGGCGAGGAGGTCCGCGCCCCGACCGTCCGCCAGCCACGGGTCCGCGAGGACGAGAGCCACGGGGTCCCCGCGCTCCGCCGCCAGTTGCAGCGTGGCCGTCGCGGCAGGCGTGTCCCCTTCGCCGCGGACGCGGAAGTCCGCCCCGAAGCGCCGCTGCAGCTCACCCTCGATGCGGGCAAGACTCGAAGGATCGGAGTCCACCGCGAGGATCAGTGGTCGAGTCATGGTCGATCCCGTCTTCGCGTGGGTCCGGCCCGCTGGCCCGGGCCCCCACGCTACGCCGGTCTGCACCCCGCTGTCTGTACCTGCCGCACTACATCGGTGCCGGCCGGTCGCCCGGTCATCAGCCGGCCGCCGGCTGACGTGGGGCTGTCACACCCGCGCGTCTCGTTCGTCAGGACGATGAACCCAACTCAGCGCGGCACCCTCACCCCTGTGGCTCGACGCCGGCTCGCTCCTCGATGAGGTGGATGGCCCGCTGCACGTAGTCCAGGTGCGCGCTGACGTCCTGCACGTGCATCGTCACCCGGCGCAGGGGGACCGGGTCGACGACCGGGACGATCTTCACGTGGTGCGGCAGCTCCCCCTTCGCCAGCCTCGGCATCATCGCGATACCGATCCCGGCGCCGACCATCGCCAGCGCCACATTGTGGTCATCGGACCGGGCGACGTACCGCGGCTCGAAACCCGCTGCGTAGCAGGCGTCCCGGACGATCTGGGCGGTCGTGCGGTCAAACATGTCGTGGTCGATCCACGACTCCTCCTGCAGCTGCGACGCGCGGATCTCCTCGTGGTCCGCGAGGGGGTGCTCGAGCGACAGGGCGACCCCGAAGTCGTCCGTCCCGAGCACACGGCGGCGATACCCGGTGAGTGCACGCGCCTCCTGCGTCGGCACCTCCTCGTCGAGCTCGATGTCTCGGGTGCGGTAACCCGCGGGTGCACCCGGGGTGTGGATGTCGATGGCCCACTGCACCCCGGGGAACTCCTTGGTCAGGTCCGACACGACACCGGGCAGCCACGCCCGCGCCGCTGAGGCGAAGGATCCGATCGACAGAGTGGGCACAGGGTCGGCATGCAGGTCATCGATGATGGCCTCGAGCCGTCGCGCGCTCTCGAAGATCTCCGTCGACTCGTGCGCCAGACGCTCCCCGACGGCGGTCGGCTCGATCCCCCGCCCACTGCGCTCGTACAGCGGGATGCCCACCTGTTTTTGCAGCGCGATGATGTGCTGGCTGATGGTCGCCGGCGTGAAGCCGAGGTTCGCCGCGGCCCCGCTCACCGAACCACTGGCCACCACGGCGCGCCACACGGACAGACGATGCAGATCAATCATCGACCAACCATAAGGCAGAGACTGATGGTCGTTAGGAAAGAATTGCTTTAAGTTGTTGAAACTCCACGCAATACTGGACTCATGAGCATCCTCGCAGCAGTCATCGTCTTCTCCGTTCTCTTCGTCGCAGGCCTGTCCCCCTGGTGGGTCGCCGGTCGCTACGTGGACACCACCCAGGAGCGCACAGCCCTCAAGGACCTGGGTCTGACGGGCGTCATCGCCACCCTCCGTCGCGGTGCGGCCATGTACGTCCCGGCCCAGCTCAGCACGCGCGCCTGAGCCTGGGGTCCGACAGCGTCGTCGGACCGCCGACCCAGCCGACCCACCGGGCCCTCTCCCCACCATCTCGACTCACCGGGACCGTCACATCCGTGACGGTCCTTTCGTCATGGAGGTACCAGCACTCAGAGAGGATGGACCCATGGACCGCACGCACGACTTCGAGGTCGAGCGGCCACGACTGACCGCTCTGGCGACCAGGATCCTCAGCGACCACACCGAAGCAGAAGACATCGTGCAGCAGGCCTGGCTGCGGCTGCACGGCACGGACACCGACATCGAGTCGCTGCCCGCCTGGCTGACCACCGTCACCACCCGCCTGTGCCTCGACCGCCTCAAGTCACGAACACCTCTGCCGCACAGCGAGATCGAGCCCGGCGAGACCACCCCGGACATCGCCGACGACGTCGTCCTCGCGGACACCGTCGGCGTCGCCCTCCAGGCCGTCATCGAGCGGCTCACCCCCGGCGAGCGCGTCGCCTTCGTCCTGCACGACAGCTTCGGCTTCGACTTCGCCACCATCGCGGCGATCCTCGACACCACCCCGGCTGCGGCCCGCAAGCTCGCCTCGCGCGCGCGGGGGAAGGTGCGGGCTCGCTCCCTTCGCGGCTCGGCCGCGGACGGCCTCGCACCTCAGGGAGCGGGGAGAAGCGACTGGGAGGTCGTCGACGCCTTCATGGCGGCCGCCCGCGGAGGTGACTTCGACTCCCTTCTCGCCCTGCTCGCACCCGACGCGGCCATCACCGCTGACGCCGCAGCCATCGCCACCGGCACCCCCGAGCGGATCGACGGCCGGCAGCAGATCGCCGAGTTCTTCAACGGCAGCGCACACTCTGCCCTCGCCGTGCTCGTCGACGAGCGCCCCGCCGCCGCGTGGTTCCTCAAGGGCGAGGCCAAGGTGCTCTTCGACTTCACCCTCGAGGACGGTCAGGTCTGCGGCATCACCTTCCGCGCCGACCCCGAGGTGCTCGCCCGGGTCACCCGTCGCACCGACACCCGACGCGACTGAGCGTCACATCCGCACCTCCCCGCTCGTCAACACTGCACCGACACACCCGCACAGGAGACACGACATGAAGACCATGACCTGCCGACAGCTCGGTGGCCCCTGCGACCTGGCCCACCGGGGCGAGAGCGCCGACGACGTCATCAACGCCCAGGACCAGCACCTCAAGGCGATGGAGAAGGAGGGCGACGCAGCCCACCAGCCGGCCCGCAGCGAGATGAAGAAGCGCTGGCTGCGCCCGCGCAAGGCACTGGGTTGGTACAACGCCACCAAGGCGACCTTCGCCGACCTGCCGCAGGACTGAGACCGCACCACCCCAGCGACGAAGGGAGGGCCCCGCGCCCTCCCTTCGTCAGCCGCTCGGCGACCCTCGTCTCATTCGCGGTGCAGGCGCCCTGCCGGCCGGTTACCGTCGAGTCACGTGTTCACCAACGGCGGTGCTGCGGGATACCTGTGCCGCCCGGGAGGTCCCTGTCATGCACCCCAGTCGTCGTTCCCTCCTCGCTGGTGCCGGTGGCGCCGCGGCTCTCGCCGCGCTGCCCACCAGCGCCCAGACCCTGTCGATACCGGGCGTCCCGATACCGGACCTCACGGGCCCTGTGGACACACTGGGCTCCACGGGCGCCCTGAGGCCCAGCGACCGGACGGCGCACCTCGCGCACCAGGCCGCCGTCCCCGAGATCTTCCAGGCGCCCAGGCCGGTCGCCTCGCACACCGACGTCATCGTCATCGGGACCGGCTTCGGCGCCAGCGTCAGTGCGCTGCGCCTGGGCCAGGCCGGAGCCCGCGTCGCGATGCTCGAGCGCGGCTCCCGCTGGCCGCACGACCCGTGGCGACGCATCCACGCATCCGACACCGCGCTCGACGGCCGAGGCGTCTGGCACAAGCGCAGCATCAAGGACCTGCTCGGGCTCGCGCACCCGGTCGACAAGTTCGGCGGGGTCCTCGACGACACGATCTACGAGCACCTGCGGGTGTGGCGCGGAGCAGCGGTCGGCGGTGGCTCCGTCGTCTTCACCGGTGTGCTCCTCGAGCCGCCCAAGGAGTACTTCGAGCACCTCTTCGGCAGCACCGTCAGCCAGCGCGAGATGCACGAGAAGTGGTACCCCAAGGCCCGCACGATGCTCAACGCCTCGCCGATGCCCGACGACATCTACCAGGCTGCCCCCTTCGGCCACTCCCGACGGTGGGACAAGCACGCCCGCACGGCCGGCTACGAGATCGAGCAGCTGGACGGCATCTGGGACTGGGACGTCGTGCGCAAGGAGCTGCAGGGTCGCTCGCGCCGCTCGGCCACGATCGGTGAGAGCAACTACGGCAACGCCAACGGCGCCAAGTGGGACCTCACCCTCAACTACCTGCCCGCGGCCGAGGCCACCGGCAAGGTCACCGTCCACCACTGGCACGTCGTCGACCGCATCGGCCAGGACCGTCGTGGTCGCTACACCGTCGACCTGCGCGTCGTCGACCCCACGGGTCGCGTCCTGCAGGAGCGGACGCTCACCTGCGACCGGCTCGTCCTCGGCGCCGGCAGCGTCGGCACCTCCGAGCTGCTCGTGCGCGCCAGGGCCGAAGGCACCCTGCGCCATCTCGACGACTCCGTCGGCGAGGGCTTCGGCACCAACGGCGACGCGGCGATGACCCAGTTCCTCAATCTCTCCCAGGGGCTGGCCCAGGGCTCGCCCTCCGCATCGACGATCCTCGACCGGTCGGGTGACATCCCTGCACGGATGGAGAACTGGTACACGCTCGGTCTGCAGGTCAACGCCGGCATCCTCGGCTCGCTCGGCATGGCGATGGACCCGGCCCGCGCGCGCTTCGTCTACAGCGCGGCCAAGGACGGCGTGATCCTCGACTGGCCCAAGGACGGCAACCAGGCCGCCGAGGACTCGCTGCGAGCCATGCAGGACAAGATCGCCGAGGCCAACGGTGTCGGCACCGGCGTGCCGGTCCTCGGTGTGCCCGACGTCGGGACGAGCTTCACCGCGCACCCGCTCGGTGGCGCGGTGATCGGTGAGGCCACAGACTCCTACGGTCGGGTCAAGGGCCACCGCGGGCTCTACGTCATGGACGGCGCGGCCATCCCCGGCAGCACCGGTACGGCCAACCCCTCGCTGACGATCACCGCCCTGGCCGAGCGCAACATCGCGAGGGTCATCGCCGACGGGCGGTAGGACGCAGAGAACACGCGAGGCGAAGGGGGCGGCCGCGCCACCCCCGTAGTCTGGTCGGGCCCCGGGACCCACCGTCCCGGGGCCCAGCTGTCACCCACCCCCGGACGGATCCCTCGTGAGCACCGCCATGCCTCCCGCCACCGACACCACGACCCCGGACCCCTCCGTCCGGGCGGCGCTGCGCTCCCCGCGGCTGCTGCGCACCGAGGTCCTCGGGGGGCTCGTCGTCGCGCTGGCCCTGATCCCCGAGGCGATCTCCTTCTCGATCATCGCCGGCGTGGACCCGAGGGTGGGGCTCTTCGCGTCCTTCACGATGGCGGTGTCGATCGCCTTCCTCGGTGGCCGGCCGGCGATGATCTCGGCGGCCACGGGTGCCGTCGCCCTCGTCATCGCCCCGCTCATGCGCGAGCACGGCTACGACCACCTCATCGCGACGGTCCTGCTCGCCGGTGTCATCCAGATCGCGCTCGGGGTCGCCGGGGCCGCGCGGCTGATGCGCTTCATCCCACGCCAGGTGATGGTTGGGTTCGTCAACGCGCTGGCCATCCTCATCTTCATCGCCCAGATCCCCCACCTCGTCGACGTGCCGTGGCTGGTCTACCCGATGATCGCGGTCGGCATCGCGATCATCGTCGGCTTCCCCCGGCTGACGAGGGTCATCCCGGCGCCGCTCATCGCGATCGTCGCGCTCACGGCCTTCGTCCTGATGGCTGGCGCCGGCGTGCCGGACGTCGCCGACCAAGGACAGCTGCCCGACAGCCTGCCGGCGCTCTTCCTCCCCGACGTGCCGCTCACCTGGCAGACCTTGCAGATCATCGGTCCCTACGCCCTGGCCATGGCCCTGGTCGGCCTGCTCGAGTCGCTGCTCACGGCCAAGCTCGTCGACGACATCACCGACACCCACTCCGACAAGACGCGCGAAGCCTGCGGGCAGGGCGCGGCCAATGTCATCACCGGCTTCTTCGGCGGCATGGGCGGCTGCGCGATGATCGGGCAGACGATGATCAACGTCAAGGCGTCAGGGGCCCGCACCCGGATCTCGACCTTCCTCGCGGGCGTCTTCCTGCTGATCCTCGTCGTCGGCTTCGGCGACATCGTCGGCCTCATCCCCATGGCCGCGCTCGTCGCGGTGATGATCATGGTCTCCGTCGGCACCTTCGACTGGCACTCGATCCGTCCCGCCACCCTGCGTCGCATGCCGAAGTCGGAGACCACCGTCATGCTCGCCACGGTCGCGGTCACCGTCACGACGCACAACCTCGCGATCGGCGTCATCGTCGGCGTGCTCGTCGCGATGGTGCTCTTCGCCCGCCGGGTCGCCCACCTCACGCAGACCCACCGCGAGCTCGTGGAGGACGAAGGGGGCGTCACCGCCGTCTACCGCGTCACCGGAGAGCTCTTCTTCGCCTCGAGCAACGACCTGTACACGCAATTCGACTACGTCGGCGACCCCGAGCGGGTGCGCATCGACCTCACCGACAGCCACATCTGGGATGCCTCCACGGTGGCCGCCCTCGACGCGATCGCCACCAAGTACGAGCGCAAGGGCAAGAGCGTCGAGGTGACCGGTCTCAACGCGGCGAGCGCTGAGCGCCACGACCGGCTCAGCGGCGACCTCGGGATGCACTGATCTCGGCAGTCAAGGACAAGGCGCGTGTCTCGTCACGCGCTGTGTCCTTGAACCGCGGCGTGCGCCGAGCGCCATCACCCCTGCGCCGAGGACGCTCCCCACGGCGTACCAGCCGATGTCCCGCGGGTCGAAGCCTGACCCCAGCAGCAGGCTCAGGGCGGGCAACCGCGCCGGGATACCCGTGAGCTGGGCCAGCTCGACGAGCACGCAGGCGACGAAGGCCGCCCCCGCCACCGCCGCGGGCCGACCACGCCACAGCACCGAGATCGCGAAGCACGCTGCCATCGCGTAGAGCACGCTGCCCGCGGCGTCGGCCCAGGCCAGCTGCCGGACGAGCTGCACGGCCAGCCCGGCCACGACGACTGCGGCGAGGCACGAGGCGGAGAGGACGCGGGGCACGGGCGCCATCCCACTCCATCGACCTGAGCCCGACCTGTGGACCCGCCGACCGTGGCCCGGCCCGTCCACCGGGCGTGGCAGGCTCGGCCCGTGCCCGGTCACACCGTCCTGCAGCTACCCGTCCCCGCCCTCGAGGGCTGGGTCAGGGAGCGCACCCGCCACTACGACACGGGCTTCGTCTCGACCGACCCGGGCTTCGGCCATGCGCACATCACGGCACTGGCCCCCTTCGCCCGCTCGCCAAGGCCCGAGCAGCTGGCGATGATCGCCGACATCGCGGCCTCTACCGCGCCGATCACGGTGCGGCTGAACGAGATCGACCAGTTTCCCGACGGGATCATCCATCTGCGACCGGTGCCTGACCACCCCCTTCGCTCCCTGACGGACGCCCTCGTGGCGGCCTTCCCGCAGTACCCGCCCTATGCAGGGAAGTTCGGCCCGCACGCGGACCCGCACCTCACCCTCGATGCGGCCTCCGACGTGGTGTCGGTCGAGTCGACCAGGCGTCTGGTCGCCGGACTGGTGCCGGTGACGTGCACGCTCACCGAGCTGCAGCTGACCTGGTGGGAGAGCGATCGCTGCCACGTCATGCAGCAGTGGTCGCTCAACCCAGGAGGCTGAGCCCCGGTCCCTCGAGGTCGGCGAGCGCCACGGACCGGCCCGAGATCACCATGAGCAGAGCCAGCGCCGGCCCACGGACCTCTGGTCCGTCGCCGATGGACAGCTCGACATCGTTGGCGTGCAGGGTGACGCGCTCGGCGCGCTGGCGGCCGCCACCCAGGCCCTCGGAGACGCGGGCCTGGTAGCGCAGGGCCCGCTCGACACCGTCGGCGGAGTAGTCGTGCCAGATCCCCAGCGGCCGACGGATGTCCTCACCGTGGAGCACCTCCTCGACGAGACGGCTGTCCACCGGGGCGGGCGGACCGCTGCGCCGTGGGGCGACCTCACGCAGCCGGCTGAGCGTCTCGCGCGGGGTGGCGCCCTGGTTGCGCTCCATGCCCTGCTGGTTCTGCCGGTCGAAGTTGCCGCGCGCCCTCGCCATCGCCCACACCACGCCGAAGGGGGTGGCCCTCGCGTTGTCGACGAGGTGCGCCGCGACGTCGTGCACGCTCCACCCTTCGCAGAGCGAGGGCTCGCGCCACTGCTCGTCGGTCAGTCGCTCGAGGTCGTCGGCGAGCGCTGCTCGCTCGGCATGGACCAGTTCCCAGACGTCTGTCATGAGTTCACCCTGTCATCCCGGACCGACAGCGGCGACCCTTCGAGACGGTCGCGGAGCGACCTCCTCAGGGAGCGGGGGTGACGGGCCCAGGGTGGCGACCTCCTCAGGGAGCGGAGGCGTCGGGCCCAAGGTGGCGGCCTCCTCAGGGAGCGGGGGGCGACGGGCCTAGGGTGGCGAGCATGGCACCTGAGCAGAGCGAGTGGATGCGGATCGTCGCGGAGGACCCCCACCACTCCCAGTGGTACATCGACCGTTTCCGCGAGATGGCTGCCCGAGGCGACGACCTCGACGGCGAGGCCCGTCTCGTCGACGCGATGCTCCCGCGCGGGGCCCGGGTCCTCGACGCCGGCTGCGGTCCCGGCCGAGTCGGCGGCCGGCTGCACGAGCTCGGCCACGACGTCACCGGCGCCGACGTCGACCCCGCCCTCATCGCCGCCGCGCAGGAGGACCACCCGGGTCCCCGCTGGGTCGTCAGCGACCTGTCCTCGCTCGACCTGCGCGACGACGACGGGGAGCGGACTCCCTTCGACCTCATCGTGTGCGCGGGCAATGTCATGACCTTCCTCGCGCCGAGCACCCGCGGGGATGTGCTGGCCGGCTTCGCCGACCACCTCGCGGAAGGAGGGCGCGCGGTCATCGGCTTCGGCGCGGACCGCGGCTATGCCTTCGACGACTTCCTCTCGGACGCGACCGAGGCGGGCCTGCACGAGCAGGTCCGCCTCGGTGGGTGGGCTCTGGAGCCCTGGACGCAGGACGCTGGCTTCATGGTCAGCATCCTGAGCCGCTGAGCGTCAGGCGACGGGCCGTCCCTGCAGGACCCGCCAGGTGTAGGCGGTCGCGATGGACAGCACCGGCGTGACGACGAGGGTGCCGATGCCGCAGGTGCAGATGGCCAGGATGATCAGGCCGATCGCGACGAGGAGCAGCAGCAGGTTCTCGCCGAGGTGCTCCTTGACGAAGGTGAAGCTCGCGCCGAGGGCGTCGGTGGCCGAGCGCCCCTCGAGGACCGCGTAGTTGGTGTAGTAGAGCAGGAACAGCACGATGATCCCGGGGATGATGCACAGGACGAACCCGATGGTCGTCGCGACCCACATGATCAGTCCGGCCAGGAGCGCCTGGCCCCACGGGATGCGGCTGAACATCGCACCGAAGGACGTGCGTCCGGTGTCGACGACGTCGAGCGCACCGCGCACCAGCGCCAGGCCGAGGGCCCACGAGACGAAGCCGGTGACGAAGCTGCTGGTGAGGCTGGCGATCTGCGTCTTGACGAAGTCGTCCGGCAGGCCCGTCGCCGGGTCGACCTCGCTGCCCGTGTTGAACGCGCTACCGGTGATCGCGAAGTTGATCAGCAGGTTCAGCCCGAAACCGAGGACGAGGATGATCGCGGTGAGCCCGAGGAAGGGCCCGAGGTTCTGGGTGAACTTGGTCCAGCCGTACTTCACGGCATCGATCGGGCTGTACGCGCCGGAGGCCCCACCGCTCGGCGGCGGCATGCTGCCACCCCCGTAGGGCGGCTGACCACCGTACGGAGGCTGACCACCGTACGGAGGCTGGCCGCCGTAGGGAGGCTGGCCGCCGTAGGGAGGCAGGCCGCCCATCGGCGGAGGCGAGCCGTAGGGGGGCTGGCCGGGCGGCGGCGGCTGGTTCGGTGGCGGTGGCGGCTGGTAGCTCATGGGCACACCCAATCCCGCCCGCGATCGTGACGCAAGGACGACACGGCGAAGGGGAGCGTTCCCCGCGTCGCATTGCGCGCTCAGGCCTGCACGAGCAGGTCTGCGCGCTCAGGCCTGAACGAGCAGGTCCCGCGTGATGTCCGCGATCGATGCGGCACCGACGAGCCCCATCGTCAGGTCGAGCTCACCGAGGACGTTGTCGATGACCGCGCTGACCCCGGCGGCCCCGTCGAGCGCGAGCCCGTAGACGTGCGGGCGACCGAGCAGGCACGCGTCGGCCCCGAGCGCGAGGGCGACGAAGAGGTCTGCACCGGACCGCACCCCGCTGTCCATGAGGACGGTCGGGTCCGGGCCGACGGCCTGGCGCACCCGCACGAGCGCGTCAAGGGCCGCGATCGACCGATCCACCTGGCGCCCACCGTGGTTGGACACGACGACTGCGTCGACGCCGGCGTCGAAGGCCCGCCGTGCGTCGTCCTCGTGGAGCACGCCCTTGAGCACCACGGGCAGGCTCGTGCGCTCCCGGAGCGTGGCGATGTGCTCCCACGACAGGCCCGGGTTGGAGTAGATGTCGAGGAAGGTCTCGACCGCCGCCCGCGGCTCGGGCGAGCGCAGGTTGTCGCGCACCCCGCCGGGGTGCGTGCGGGACATCGAGAGCAGGGTGCCGACTCCCCCCTTCGCCGCCCTGGCCGCACGCAGCGGTCGTCGCGGGTCGATACCGAGCGACTGCGCCGCCCGCGCACCAGCACCGAGCCGCTCGCGGACGAGCTGCATGAATCGCGGGTCCGAGGTGTACTGCGCGATCCCCTCGCCCCGGGCGAAGGGCAGCGAACCCAGATCGAGGTCCTGGGTACGCCACCCGAGCATCGTCGTGTCGAGCGTGACCACGAGGGCCTGCGCGCCCGCGGCCTCCGCGCGGCCGATCATCGAGTCGACGAGCTGCTCGTCCGTGGACCAGTACAGCTGGTACCAGAAGGGGGTGCCGGCCATCGCCCGTGCCGTCGCCTCCATCGGTGAGCAGCCCTGGCAGGAGAAGACATAGGGAATCCCACTGGCGTGCGCGCCCTCGGCGATGTGCAGGTCCGCGTCCTGCGCGACGAGACCCGCCGCGCCGACCGGGGCGAGGAGGAGTGGTGCAGCGAGCTCGGTCCCGAGCACCGTGGTCCGCAGGTCGCGCTCGGTGGTCGCGTGGAGCATCCGCGGCACGACCTGCCACCGGTCGAAGGCAGCCCGGTTGGCCCTCATCGTCGCGCCCGACCCGGCACCGCCGGCGATGTACGCCCACGCCCTGCGGCTCATCACCGACTGCGCCCGGCTCTCGAGCCGAGCCATGTCGGTCGGCACGGTGGGCGTGACGCCGAGGGCACCGGGTCGGTAGATCGCGTCCTGCCGCGCGCGACCGCGACCGGCAGCCGAGGGCAGAGGGGTCTGGTGCGTGCTCATGGCCCGAGGGTAGGTGAAGTGGCACACACCCGTGAGGACGGCGAAAGCGGACGTTCACCCCGCCGACATGGGCTTTGCGCGCGTTTTCGTGCGTTTGGCGTCATTAGCCTTCTGTGCACCCCCGGGTTACCTTGCGTTCAGCCACACCCACAACACCACACCGGAAGGAACGCATGCCGACGCCACCCCTGGGGATCGCGACCATCGTCCTGCTGCTCGTCATCTTCTACGGACTGACCATGGTCATGTCCCTCAAGATCAGCCGCGGCCACGAGAACGCGGACGAGTACATGACGGCCGGCCACAACATCGGCTTCGGCATCTCCGCAGCATCGATGACGGCGACCTGGATCTGGGCCTCCTCGATGTACGCCTCGGTCACCTCGGGCTACACGTACGGCATCTCCGGACCGATCCACTACGGGCTGTGGGGCGCCCTGATGATCCTCTTCATCTACCCCTTCGGCCGGCGCATCCGCAAGGTCGCACCCAACGCGCACACCCTCGCCGAGGTCATGCGCGCGCGGCACGGTCGCTCGAGCCAGCTGATGCTCGCGATCTCCAATGTCCTGGGCAGCGTCATCTCGCTGATGTCCAACTTCATCGCCGGTGGTGCGCTCATCTCGATGCTCTCGCCGATGACCTTCATCCAGGGCGTCATCATGATCGCGGCCGGGGTCCTGCTCTACACGGTGTGGTCCGGCTTCCGCGCGTCCGTGCTCACCGACTTCGCCCAGGTCGTCGCGATGCTGCTCGCGGTGATCATCCTCGTGCCGACCTTCTTCTTCATCCTCGGCGGCCCCGACCTGCTGCGAGAGGGCGCCAGCAACCTCACACCCCAGCAGTCCAACTTCTTCTCGTCCGACGCCTTCCTCCGTCAGGGCGCTCCCTACATCGCGGCCGTCCTCGCCTACGCCATCGGCAACCAGACGATCGCGCAGCGGCTCTTCGCGGTACGTGAGGACCTCATCAAGCCGACCTTCATCACCGCGACCATCGGCTACGGCGCGACGATCATCGGCATCGGCATGCTGGGTGTGCTCGCCCTCTACTCAGGCATCAGCCCTGCCGGGGGCGACCCCAACAACCTGCTCCCGCAGCTGGCCGCGACCCACCTGACCACGCCGCTCATCGTCGTCTTCTTCGTCATGATCATCGGCTCGCTGTCCTCGACGGCCGACTCCGACCTCGCGGCGCTGTCCTCGATCGTCATGACCGACATCTACGGCGAGCGCGCCCGTCGTGAGGGCCGGATCAACCCCAGGACGATGCTGCTCATCGGTCGTCTGACGATGGTCATCGCGACCGTCGCCGCCGTGCTCTTCGCGGCGTTGGAGCTCAACATCCTCGACCTGCTCGTCTTCGTCGGGGCGATGTGGGGTTGTCTCGTCTTCCCCGTCATCGCCTCCTTCTACTGGACGCGGATCACCAACTCGGCCTTCACCGTCTCGGTGCTCGTCGCCTTCGCGATCTTCCTGCCGGTGCGTTTCTCCTGGCTGCCCGACTCCGGCGCTCTCGACCTCGTCATCGACGTGGTGGGCATCATCGGGGCCGGCATCGTCATCGGTCTGATGGCCTTCGGCTTCTTCGGTCCCAAGGTGGGCCTGGTCGTCGGGACACTCTTCGCGGTGGGGGTCGCCCCCTTCGCCATCGGGGTGATCTCGCTGTACCCGGCCCTGTCCGGCTCGCTGACCGCCTACGCCGTCTCGACGATCGTCTGCGTCGCCATGTCGCTGATGTCGCGAGGGGAACCCTTCGACTTCTCCCTCATCGCGTCGCGCACCGCTGACTTCACCACCGACGCGCCGGACGCCGATCGCGACGGCGACCTCGATCTCGACCTCGCGCCCACCCGCTCCTGACCGGAAGGACCACACATGTCCATCGCAGCACTCACCGTCTACGTCCTCGTCTGGCCCGTCATCGTGGCCGCCATCCTCGTCGTCATCTGCGTCGGCTTCTACAAGGAGTGGCGCTCGGCCAAGAACGAAGGCCGACGGATCATCTGATCGTTGGTGCGTGACGCCGTCAGCGGGTAGGACGGGGTCATGCGGCACAGCAGCCCGGACGAGCCGGGGATCACCCGACGGCGGCGGGGGCGTGGCTTCAGCCACCACCTGCCCTCCGGTCGGCTCGTCGACGCAGCCACCCGCGAGCGCATCGACGCGCTGGCCGTGCCGCCCGCGTGGCGGGAGGTGTGGATCTGCACCGATCCCGCAGCGCACCTGCTGGCGACCGGCGTCGACGAGGCCGGCCGCACGCAGTACCTCTACCACCCGCGGTGGAGGGCGGCCCGAGACCGCGAGAAGTTCGACCGGGTCCTCGAGCTCGCCCCGCTCCTCCCCGGGATGCGCCGACGGTTGCGCGCCGACCTGGGTGCCCGCGGGCTCACCCGGGCACGCGTCACGGCGGCAGCGTTGTGGCTGCTCGACACCGGCCGGCTGCGCGTCGGGTCCACCGCCTACGAGGAGGAGCACGGGTCGCACGGCGTCTCCACCCTGCTCGCCGACCACCTGCACGGCTCGCAGGGCGGGGTGGAGCTGACCTTCCCGGCGAAGGGAGGACAGCACGCCTGCGTCGTCGTCACCGACGAGGACGTCGTGCGCGCGCTGCGGGCACTGCGCCGCGCGGGGCGGAAGGGCGAGCACCTGCTCCGGTACCGCGACGGGTCGACCTGGCAGGACCTGGGCGCCGCGGCGGTCGGTGACCGGTTCTCCGAGCTCGCCGGAGAGGCCCACACCGTCAAGGACCTGCGCACGTGGGCCGCGACGGTCACCGCAGCCGAGTCGTTGGCGGCCTCGTCCAGCGCGGGGGTCGAGGAGGCCCTGCGTCTCCGAGGCGCCCCTCTCGAGCACAGCGACGCGGTCCGACGACGGGTCGAGCGCGAGCTGGTCGAGCTGCTGAGGGACTGACGCATGTCCCGGGGCCCCCGGGGTAGGACCATGGACATGATCGAAGGATGGCCACTGGCTCTCGGCTGGCTGATCCTGCTGGTGCTGATCGGCACCTTGGCATGGTTCGTCCTGCGCAGGCAGCCATGAGACGCCGAGCGCTCGGCGGGGCGCTGTCGGCCGTCGTCCTGTCGGTGGCCCTGTCCGGCTGCGTCACCCCAGCGTTGGACTCCGGAGCATTTCGGCAGAACGCGCGCGCAGCGGTCGGGTCGGGCCTGTCCGAGACGGCCACGGCGACCCTGACCGTCGAGATGATCCTGCGCGACCGGGTCACGTCCGCCGTCGCGGACACCAGCCTCAGTACCTGCGAGGACGCGATCGGTCCCATCGAGGACAGCTTCGGCAAGGTGCAACCTCCCCACGGCCGCGACGACTCCCTTCGCACCGACGTCCTCGACACCCTGGGTGACGCCGACGACGCCATCGCCGACGCCCGTATCGCTGCCCGGCGGGACGACGCGAGCGGGCTGCGGCAGGCCCTGACCGACCTACGGTCCGTGACCAAGGACTTCGAGCAGCTCGAGCGGGGACTGGGATGAAGAAGGTCCTCGGTCTCCTCCTCGGTCTGCTCACCGCCATCGGCGGCTTCGTCGACATCGGTGACATCGTCACGGCCGGCGTCGTCGGGTCCCGCTTCGGTCTGTCACTGACCTGGGTCCTCGTCCTCGGGACCTTCAGCATCTGCGTCTTCGCGGAGATGAGCGGGCGGGTCGCCGCCGTGAGCGGTCGGCCCACCTTCGACCTCATCCGGGAGCGCTTCGGTCCTCGTCTCGGGCTGCTCAACCTCCTCGGCTCCATGGCAGTCACGCTGCTGACCTTCATCGCCGAGATCGGTGGCGTCGCCCTAGCGCTGCAGCTGGCCACCAGCGTCAACCCGTACCTGTGGATCCCGGTCGTCGCGGCCGCGCTCTGGCTGGTCTTCTGGCGGGTGAAGTTCTCCGCCCTGGAGAACACCTTCGGCCTCGGTGGCCTGGCGCTCATCGTCTTCGCGGTCGCCGTGTGGCAGCTCTCGCCGGACTGGTCGCAGCTGTGGCACCAGGCCTCCCGGGCCGCCATGCCGCAGCCCGAGGGCATCCCCACCTACTGGTACTACGCGATCGCCATCTTCGGCGCGACGATGACTCCCTACGAGGTCTTCTTCTTCTCCTCCGGCGGCGTCGAGGAGAGGTGGAAGCCCAAGGACATCGCGATGATGCGCGGCAACGTCTTCCTCGGGTTCCCCCTGGGCGCACTGCTGTCGCTGGCCATCACGGCCTGCGCCGCCATCGTCTTCCTCCCCCTGTCCATCGAGGTCGGCGAGCTGAGCCAGACGGTGCTGCCCGTGGGCATCGCCCTCGGCAAGATCGGCATCGCGATCGCCCTGCTCGGGCTCTTCGCCGCCACCTTCGGCGCCGCGTGCGAGACCGGGCTGTCGGTGGGCTACAGCATCTGCCAGTACTTCGGCTGGCAGTGGGGCAAGTTCGCGGAGCCGAAGCACGCCACGCGCTTCCACACGATCCTGCTCCTGCTGTGCATCCTCGGTCCCGGCGTGCTGCTCACCACGGTCGACCCGATCATGGTGACCGAGTACTCCGTGGTCTTCAGCGCGATCGCCCTGCCCCTGACGTACCTGCCGATCCTCATCGTCGCCAACGACCGCACCTACATGGGAGACCACGCCAACGGCCGCATCGCCAACGTGCTCGGCACGGCCGTGCTCATCCCGGTCGTCGTCGCCTCCGCGGCCGCGATCCCGCTGATGATCGTCACGAGGGTGGGGCAGTGACCATGGCTGAAACCACCAGCACACGCACCTTCGACGCCAGCATCCTCATCCGCCTGCTCGACCACCAGATCGTCGACGGGGACGGACGACTCATCGGCAAGGTCGACGACCTCGCCCTGCGCGAGGACGGTGACGAGCTCGTCGTCGAGTGGCTCATGGTGGGGCCGGCCGCGCTCGCCCCTCGCTATCCCGGTCGCCTGGGGCGGTGGGGCTGGGCCATCTGGCGACGTCTCAACGACCCGGAGGACCCGGGGGTCGTCATGGTCCCCCTGTCCGAGATCGAGGAGATCAGCTCCGAGGTCCTGGTGGGAGACGCCGCCCGTGACGCCCTGCTGGCTTCCTTCGGCCTCGAGAGCTGGTTGCGCCGCAACCTCATCGGCCGCATCCCCGGGGCGAAGGGAGCAGACCCCGCCCCCGCGGAGGACACCGAACCGCCGCCGCCGTGGGCCCGCGCGGAGCGGCCGGAGGTGCCCGAGCGTGGACGCGCGGGTGGGACGCACCGCCTGACGGAGCTCCTCGCCATGACCGTGCACGGCCACGACAGGACCTCTCGCGGCTGCGTCACCGACCTGCACGGCCAGGGCACGCCGGACGGGACGGGGATCCGACTCACCCGGGTGCTCGTCGGTCCACGGCTGGCGGGGTCGAAGCTCGGGTACTCGTCCGACGAGCAGGCTGGTCCACGGGCGATCAGCTGGGTCGTCGACCGGTTGCACCGCACCGCGCACTGGCACGACTGGTCCGACCTGCGCTCCGTCTCGTGGGAGGAGCGGGGCGTCGAGATGGACCCGCACGACGATGCACGGTTGGGACGGTCGGCCGCCGGGTAACGCACGCCTGAACCGATGCCGAGGAGGCAACGATGAAGGCCGTGACCTGGCAGTCCCCCGAGACCCTCGAGGTCCTCGACGTCCCCGACCCACGGATCGAGGAGCCGACCGACGCGATCGTGCGGGTCACGTCGACCGCGATCTGCGGCTCCGACCTGCACCTCTACGGGGTGCTCGCGCCGTACCTGCAGTCCGGCGACGTCCTCGGTCACGAGGCCATGGGCATCGTCGAGGAGGTCGGCAGCGAGACCGGCGACCTGGCCGTCGGCGACCGGGTGGTCGTGCCCTTCAACATCGCCTGCGGGCACTGCTGGATGTGCAGCCGCGGGCTGCAGTCGCAGTGCGAGACCACCCAGGTGCGGGAGCAGGCCAAGGGGGCCGCGCTCTTCGGCTACTCGAGCCTCTACGGCTCCGTCCCGGGCGGGCAGGCGGAGTACCTGCGAGTACCGCAGGCGCAGTACGGACCGGTGGTGGTGCCGGAGACCGGCTCCGACGAGCGCTACCTCTATCTCTCGGACGTCCTGCCCACCGCGTGGCAGGCCGCACGCTACGCCGACGTCGGCGAGGACGACGCCGTCGTCGTCATGGGGCTGGGCCCCATCGGCCAGATGACCGCGCGTTCCGCCCTGCAGCAGGGCGCCGAGCGGGTCATCGGGGTCGACCTCGTCGACGAGCGCCTGGTGATGGCTGCCGCCCACGGCATGGAGACGGTGGACGTACGCACGGTCGACGACCTCCCTTCGACCATCGCGGAGATGACTGACGGCCGCGGCGCTGATCGGGTCATCGACGCCGTGGGGATGGAGGCGCACGGCAACCCGGTCGCCGAGCGCGTCATCGGCGCTACGAGCCGGATGCCGAAGCCCTTGGCCCGCAAGGCCATCGAGACCTTCGGCATCGACCGGCTGAAGGTGCTGCACCAGTGCTTCGACGTCGTGCGCCGCGGCGGCACGGTGTCGCTGAGCGGTGTCTACGGCGGCATGGCCGACCCGATGCCCCTCATGAAGATGTTCGACAAGCAGGTGACCGTGCGGATGGGGCAGGCCAATGTCCGTCGGTGGACCGACGAGCTGCTCGAGATGGTCTCGCGCGAGGAGGACGTCTTCGACGTCGAGGGGCTGGCCACGCACCGCGTCCCGCTCGCCGACGCGCCGGAGGCCTACCGCACCTTCCGCGACAAGGCGGACGGCTGCATCAAGGTGGTGCTCACGCCCTGAGGCGCACCACACCGAGACCGACCAGCGGGGCCCAGAGGACCTTCAGCGGCCAGATGAGCCCGATGGTGAGGAAGCCCACACCGAGGTACTGGGTGAAGTACAGCGCGGTGATGAGCCGGAACCGCTCTGCACCAAGGATCTCGACGGTTCGCGGATCGGTCGTCAGGGGCGCGGCCACGGCGGTCCTCGAGGGTCGGAGACAGGCGATCGGGTAGGCGTCATGGCACGTCGGCGGTGACGTCGGGCGCCTCACGGCTCGACGAGCGAGAAGGGCACTGAGTGGTTATGTTAGGCCAGCCATACCTTAGTTAGGTGACCCTCACTCCTAGGAGACCGCTCGGTGAACCCGCACCTCCTGACCCACGACACCGCCGCTGACTACCTCGACGGGATGTCTCGCGTGAGCCGGCTCGTCGCCCGGCACCTGGACGCTCGCGCCCCGTCGACCGGCGCGACCGTCGCCGACCTGGCGCCTCTCGTCGAGGGCGTCGACCTCGACCGACCGGCCAGCGACCTCGATGCCGCCCTCGCCGAGGTCACCGATGTCTACCTGCGCGACGCCATCTGGTTCCACCACCCGTCCTATGTCGCGCACCTCAACTGCCCCGTCGCACTGCCCGCGGTGCTCGCCGAGGCGATCATCGCGGCGGTCAACACCTCCGTCGACACCTGGGACCAGAGCGCCGGTGGCACCCTCGTCGAGCAGCGCCTGGTCCGCTGGACGGCGGGGCGTATCGGCTTCGACGAGGAGGCCGCCGACGGCGTCTTCACCAGCGGAGGGACCCAGTCCAACCTCCAGGGTCTGCTGCTCGCCCGGGGCGAGGCGCTGCGAGCGTCCGCAGTGCGGGGAGACAGCGCGAGCGAGGTGCAGCCCCGGCTACGGGTGCTGGCCACCGAGCACAGCCACTTCAGCGTCATCAAGTCCGCACGCATCATGGGCCTGCACCCGAGCGCCGTCATCCCGGTCCCCACGGCCGCGACCGGTGGCATGGCGCTCGACGCGCTGCGCCACGAGCTCGAGGGCATCCGGGAGCGCGGCGAGATCGCGATGGCGGTCGTCGCCACAGCCGGCACGACCGACCTGGGGGTCATCGACCCGATCCCCGCCATCGCTGGCCTCGCCGCGGAGCACGGGGCCTGGGTGCACGTCGACGCTGCCTACGGGGGTGGCCTGCTGCTCTCCCTTCGACGCCGCCACCTGCTCGACGGCATCGAGCGCGCGGACTCGGTGACCGTCGACTTCCACAAGACCTTCTTCCAGCCCGTCAGCTCCAGCGCGCTCATCGTGCGTGACGCCGCGACGCTGACCCACGTCACGCACCATGCGGACTACCTCAACCCGCGCACTGCCGTCACTCCCAACCAGGTGGACAAGTCCCTGCAGACCACGCGTCGCTTCGATGCGCTCAAGCTGTGGATGACGCTGCGCGTCACCGGGGCCGACGCCGTCGGCGAGATGTTCGACGAGGTCATCGACCGGGCCCACCAGGTGTGGGAGGTGCTCGTCGCTGACGACCGCTTCGAGGTCGCCGCCGAGCCGATGCTCAGCACCGTCCTCATGCGCTACCGGCCGGACGGAGTGGGCGCCCAGGACGCGGACTCGCTCAACCCGCGCATCCGTCACGCCCTGCTCGACCGGGGAGATGTCATGGTCGCCGGCACCGTCATCGACGGCCGGGCCTGGCTGAAGTTCACCCTGCTCAACCCGCAGACCTCCCTGGAGCACCTGCGCGGCATCCTCGAGACCATCGCCGCGACGGGCGACCAGCTGCTCGCGGCCCTTCGAGACGGCGCTGGCGCGCCTCCTCAGGAACCGGATCCGATGGACGAAGTGCTGCTGCTCGTCGGAGCGGAGGTGGCGCGATGAGCGAGCACGTGCACGACGTCGTGGCCATCGGGCTGGGGCCCTTCAACCTGGGCCTGGCGGCTCTCACCCACGACCTGACCGATGTCGACGGCGTCTTCCTCGAGGCGCGCGACGAGTTCTCCTGGCACCCGGGGATGATGCTCGAGGGAGCCACGATCCAGGTGCCCTTCATGGCCGATCTGGTGACGATGGCCGACCCGACGAGCCGCTTCAGCTTCCTGGCCCACCTCAAGGCTGTCGGGCGGCTCTACCCCTTCTACATCCGCGAGGACTTCAACCCCCTGCGCGCCGAGTACGACCAGTACTGCCGCTGGGTCGCCGACCAGCTCGACACCATCCGGTGGGGGCACACGGTGACCGCGGTGGAGCGCGACGTCGACGGCACCCACACGGTCACGGCTCGCCGCAGGGACGGGAGGCTCACCTCCCTTCGCGCTCGGCACGTCGTCCTGGGCATCGGGACCGAGCCGGCCGTGCCGCCCGTCGCCGAGGGTCTGGGCGGTCCGGTGACGCACTCCGGGGGTTATCTCGGCGCACGAGCCGGGCTGCAGGAGAGCGAGAGCATCACCGTCGTCGGCAGCGGCCAGTCAGCCGCCGAGATCTACCTCGACCTGCTCGAGGGGTGCGTCGACCACGGGTACCACCTGACGTGGGTCACCCGCTCGCCCCGCTTCTTCCCGATGGAGTACACCAAGCTGACGCTCGAGATGACCTCGCCCGAGTACGCCCGCTACTTCCGCGGGCTGCCGATGGAGCGGCGTGACGTCCTGCAGCGCGAGCAGCGCAATCTCTACAAGGGCATCAGCGCCGATCTCGTCGACACGATCTACGACACCCTCTACCGGCTGCGCGTCGAGACCGGCCGCCCCGTGCCCACGACCCTGCTGACCAACAGCGAGGTGCGCGAGGCCGGGTGGGACGAGAGCGCGGGGAGGTACAGCCTGCGTGTGCACCACGAGGAGCAGGACGCCTCGGTGCGGGTGACCACCCAGGGGCTCGTGCTCGCGACCGGCTATCGACCGCGGACACCGCATTTCCTCGCTCCCGTGGAGGGATCGATCCGGCGGGACGCACGCGGACGCTACGACACCGCGGCCGACTACAGCGTCGACGTCGACGGGCGGATCTTCGTGCAGAACGCCGAGGAGCACACCCACTCCGTGCTCGCCCCCGACCTGGGCATGGGCGCCCACCGCAACTCGGTGATCATCAATGCGGTGGCCGGGCGTGAGGTGTACCCCGTCGAGGAGCGGATCGCCTTCCAGCACTTCGGTGTCCACGAGATCGAGTCACCAGTGGTGAGTCCCGACGAAGAGCGCGTCCCGGCGGGGGTGGGTCGATGAGCACCTGGCACTTCCTCTCCCCCATCGGTCGGATCACCATCGAGCCGGTCGTCCCGCAGGAGCACATCGCTCTCCTCCATGCCTGGGTCACCCACCCCAGGTCCTCCTTCTGGGGGATGCAGGGACTCAGCCTCGAGCAGTCACGCGCCGCCTTCGACGAGATCGACGCCGACCCGCACCACGCGGCCTGGCTCGGTCGGGTCGACGGCGAGCCGACCTTCCTGACGGAGACCTACGACCCGGCGCACAGCGCACTGGCCGCGCACTACCGGGTCGAGCCGGGCCAGCTCGGCATGCACGTGCTCGTGGCCCCCACGGACACCCCCGTGCACGGCCTCACCTCGCAGGTCTTCCGCGCCGTCATGCACTTCTGCTTCCGCGATCCCGAGATCACCCAGGTCGTCGTCGAGCCGGACGTGCGCAACCACGCGATCCACGCCAAGAACGCAGCGGCCGGCTTCGTCGTCGATCGACGGATCGCCCTGGCGGACAAGGAGGCGCTGCTGAGCCTCTGCACCGTCGAGGCCTTCGCCGGGAGCGAGCTGGAGCGTGGCACTGCGGTATCGATCGTCGAGGGCCCCCCTTCGCCCGATGTCGCCCACCTCGAGCCGGAGGTGATGGCCCGCGCCCACCGGCATGTCGCCGCCAAGGCGATCGGCGAGTTCACCCACGAGCGGCTGCTCACCCCCGAGCCGACCGCCGACGGACGCTGGACGATCACCGCCGGCACCGCGCGCTACACCTTTGCCGCGACCCGGCACGCCCTCGAGCACTGGCGGGTCGACCCGGCGAGCATCGAGCGGACGGTCGACGGGGAGGCGACCGAGGTGGATGCCCTCACCGTCGTGTCCGACCTGCACGAGGACCTCGGCATCCCCGACCACCTGCGCTCGACCTACCTCGAGGAGCTCAGCGGGACCCTCGCCGGGCTCGCCTTCAAGTGGCACCACGAGCGGCGCACCAGCCGAGAGCTCGTGCACGCCGACTTCCAGACGATCGAGGCGGCGATGACCGAGGGCCACCCCGCCTTCGTCGCCAACAACGGACGGATCGGCTTCTCCGCGACCGACCACGCGGCCTACTCCCCCGAGGCCGGTGCGGACGTGCGCCTGGTGTGGGTCGCGGTGCGGCGCAGCGTCGCCCATCTCTCACTGGCCGACGGCCTGAGCGAGGAAGACCTCTACGGCGGCGAGCTGGACCGCACGGACCGCGAGCGGTTCTCCCTTCGGCTGGAGGCGAAGGGGGTGGACCCGGCGGACTACCTGCTCATGCCGGTCCATCCGTGGCAGTGGGACCACAAGCTCGCGGTGACCTTCGCCGCGGACCTCGCTCGGCTGGACGTCGTCCACCTGGGTACGACGAGCGACCGGTACCGGGCGCAGCAGTCGATCCGCACCTTCTTCAACCACGACCGACCCGAGCGGCACTACGTCAAGACGGCGCTGGCGATCCAGAACATGGGCTTCCTGCGGGGGCTGTCGCCGACGTACATGACCGCCACGCCGGCGATCAACGACTGGGTGGCGCAGGTCGTCGCGGGCGACCCGGAGCTGGCGGACTGCGGGTTCCGGGTGCTGCGGGAGGTCGCCGCCATCGGGTACACCGGCGATGCCTACCACCAGCTCGGCGCACCCAACCCGCACACCAAGATGGTCGCGGCCCTGTGGCGGGAGTCGCCCGTGCCGAAACTCGCTGCAGGAGAGAGGCTCCAGTCACTCACCGGACTGCTGCACCGCGACGCTGACGGTGGCGCACTCCTCACCGAGCTCATCGCCGCGAGCCCCATCGGGGCCACCGAATGGGTGCGGCGGATGCTGCGCGCCTACCTGCGGCCCGTCGTCCACTGCCTCGGCGTGCACGACCTGGCCTTCATGCCGCACGGGGAGAACGTCATCCTCGTGCTGGAGGACCATGTGCCCACCGGGGTCTTCATGAAGGACATCGGCGAGGAGGTCGTCGTGATGTCCGACCGACCGCTGCCTGCGGCTGTCGAGCGGATCCGGCACGTCCTCGACCCACGGGTGCAGTCGCTGTCGGTACTCACCGACGTGCTCGACGGGGTGCTGCGCTTCGTCGCCGAGATCCTCGCCGACGACGAGGTGATGACCGGGGGCGAGTTCTGGACGCTCGTCGCCGACTGCGTCAGCGAGCACGCGGCCGACCACCCGCGCGCGGCACGACTGGACCTGCTGCGGGAGAGCTTCGAGCACTCCTGCCTCAACCGGCTGCAGCTGCGCAACACCCTGCAGATGGTCGACCTCACCGACCCGGAGGGCTCGCTCATCCGCGTCGGGGACCTGGCCAACCCCCTGCATTGCCCTAGGGCAATGCAGACGTGCTCGACCGCTCATCTGCATTCCCCTAGGGCAATGCAGGGCATGGGGGCTGCCGAAGGGGGTGTGGCCGGGTGAGCGTGGGCGTGCGTGCCGGTCGTTGGCGGGTGGAACGGGATGCCCACGGGATCCCGCACTGCTGGGGCGAGACGCTCGAGGACCTCGCCTTCGCCCAGGGGTGGTCGGCGGCGGTCGACCGGGCCTGGCAGATCGAGGTCGAGCGGCGGCGCTCGGAGGCCACCGCGTCCGTGCTGATCGGCCCCTCGGACTGGGACGACTTCGCCTCGCGCGCAGCCCTGCCGGTGACGGCCCGGGCGGCCGTGGCGGATCTGGACGAGGAGACCCAGGCCTGGCTGCTCGCCTTCGTCGACGGAGTCAACGCCGGGCTTCCTGAAGGCGCTTCTCGCGCACCGGAGTTCGCCTCCGTCGGCGTGGACCCGCAGGAGTGGCAGCCGTGGTCGCCCGCGGGTGTCTTCCTCGTGCAGCACGTGCTCATGGGCAACTTCGGCCACGAGCTGTGGCGGCGACAGCTGCGCCAGCAGCTCGGTGACGACGCGCTCGACCTGCTGAGCCACGAAGGCGTCCCCCTCGGCGGCAGCAACGCGTGGGCACTCACCGGGTCCCGCACGATCTCCGGGGCGCCGGTGATCGCCGCGGACCCGCACCGGGTCCTCGAGGCCCCCGGGATCTACCAGCAGGTTCGCCTGTCCACCCCGCAGATCGACGTGTCGGGGTTGGCCTTCGCGGGGGTCCCCGGGGTGCCGCACTTCGGGCACGCGGGGTCGGTCGCCTGGGCGGTCACGCACGCGATGGCCGACTACCAGCGCATTGCTCCCGACGCGGATCGCGCTGTGCCCCACCCGATCTCGCCGTCGACGATCGACGGTGACATCGGGCTGGCAGCGATGCGGCGACTGCTGCTCGCGCGCAGCATCGACGACGTCGATGCCACCCTCGACGGATGGGTCGAGCCGGTCAACTCCCTCGTCATCGCCGGCGCCGACGGCCGCGTCCGCGAGCGGGTCGCCGGACGCCTCGTGACGAAGGGGGGCACCGTCGCCGCACCACCCGCTCGCCGCGACCTCGCCGACGGCGAGGTCGTCGTGCACGCCAACGACCGTCGCGCCTCGGTCGCCGATCTGGGTCGGGAGTTCGCCGCTCCCCACCGGGCACGGCGGATCGAGGAGCTGCTCGCCGAGCGCGACGTCTGGGACACGGACGGGCTCGCCGCGATCCAGATGGACACGGCGCTCGGCTCGTGGCCGACCTTCAGACTCCTCCTCGGCGGAGTCGCGGCCACCGGCGCCGCCGAGGAGGCCCGCACCCGGCTGCTCGCCTGGGACGGGCGCATGGACGCCGGCAGCAGCGACGCCGGGCTCTTCGCGACCTGGCGCAGCGAGCTCGTGCGGCTCGTCGCGGAGCACCCGCGGCTGGCGCCGCTGCACGAGCCGACCGGGCTGTCGCCGATGTTTGCTCCCTGGGTCGACCCGGTGGCCCGCGTCGGCGCCGGGATCGAGCGGGTCGTGCACGTCGGACGCGAGTGGGGCCTGCCGCTCGACGAGCTCACGGTGCAGGCCCTCGAGCGCACCGCAGATGCCGTGGCCACCCCGCCACGGACCGACGCGACGTGGGGGGAGCGGCACCACGCCCCCTTCGTCCGGGTGGTGCCCGATCTCGCCCCGCCGAGCGGGCCGATCGGCGGCGACGGGGACTGCGTGCTCGCCACCGCCGCCGCCCCCGGCCTGAGCGACCTCTGCTGGCGCGGTCCCACCGCCCGGCTCGTCTGGTCGCTCGACGGGCCGAGCGCGTGGGTCGTGCCGCTCGGCGCCGACGGCCCGCACCACGCACCCCATGCCCACGACCAGCACGAGAGCTGGCGCACGGGCGAGCTGATCCCGATCGAGAGGACCACATGAGCACGCTGAGCTTCCGCCCCCTTCGTCCCGAGGAGGACGCACCGCTGGTCCACGGCTGGGCCACCCAGCCACGCGGGCGCTTCTGGGGCATGGCCGACAAGAGTGTCGAGGAGGTGCGCGACATCTATGCCTTCGTCGACTCACTCGAGGCCCACTGGGCGTGGATCGCCGAGCAGGACGGCCGGCCCGTTGCCCTGGTGCAGACCTATGAGCCCGAGCACGACCCGGTCGCCGAGGTCTACGCCGTGCAGCCGGGTGACGTCGGTGCCCACGTCTTCGTCGCACCCGGGGAGGACGCGCTGGCCGTCGCCTGCGGGATCTTCACCTGGCTCTTCGGCGACCCGAGCGTGCAGCGGCTCGTCGGCGAACCCGACGCAGCCAACCGCGCCATCCTGCATCGACTGGAGCAGACCGGCTTCGAGCTCGGCGAGCGCGTGCCCATCGGGGACAAGGACGCCCAGCTGGTCTACCTGACCCGGGAACGCTTCGGGGCACTCATCGGCTGAGGGCCGCAGGTCACGGTCGGATTGCGAAGGGGGCGAGTGATGGACCTGCGCCCCGGGTCGCGAGAGGCTCTGGCCATGGGGACACGGACACCTGCACTGATCGCACTCGTCATCACGATGGCCTACGGCATCGGCTTCGTCTTCTTCGACAGCCCGCCCGCGGCCTATGCCGTCGTCGGCGCGCTGGTCGTGGCCGCCGCCTGGGTCGCCGTGGGCATGCTCAACCGACGCCGCGACGACTCCGTCACGTGATGCGGTGACCCAGCCACCACTCGGCGTCCCGGGCCGGCGCACCTTCATGGCCGGGACGCTCGGCGCAGTCATGCTCGGCGCAGGTGGCGCAGGGGGACTGAGCCTCTACCGCAACCGCCACGAGGTGCCCGCCACCTACGGGATCACCGTCGCGATGCGCTCCACGAGCGGACCCTGGCGGCAGACGCGTGAGCTCGTGCACGCGAGCGACCTCGAGCGGGTGCTGCCCGGGACCCGTGTCCTCGTCGGCCCCGAGCAGGAGCGGGTCGTCGAGGCGCAGGAGGAGTGGCTCTCCGGCCTCGACCTGCCCGGTGCGATCGCCGGTGCCCCGCGCGACCTCGCGCGCCAGGCCGCCCTGGACCTGTGGGTGCTGTCCACCGGCCTCCCGATCGCCGTCGCCGGCTGGTCGCCGATGTGGCGCCACGCCTGGCCCCGCGACACCGCCCACGTCGCCGTCGCCCTCCACAGCCTCGGGGACGCGAAGGGGGCGACCCGCCAGCTCGCGACCCTCGCCTCTCGTGTCGGCACGGCTGGGCGGATGCAGGCGCGGTACGCGCTCGACGGCGGCACCCCCGACGACCGGCCACCGCAGGACGACGGCTTCGGCTGGGCGCTGTGGGCTGCCGGATCGACGGTCGACTCGTGGCGGGGGACGGCGGATGAGGCGCGCATCGACGCCCTCGTGCGGCACTGCGCCACCACGGCACTGACCCGGCTGGGCCGCGACGGGCTGCCGCTCCCTTCGCCCGACTACTGGGAGCTCGACGAGCGCCAGCTGACGCTCGGCACGGCCGCTCCCCTGCTCGCGGGTCTCGAGCACGCAGTGGCGCTGACCACCGGAGATCTGCGCGAACGCTGCGCAGCCGCCGCCCTTCGCCTGGACCACCAGATCCACGCCACCTTCGGCATGCGGGGCTGGCCGCGCCGCATCGGCGGCGGGGCGAGCGACACGGCGATCGCGTGGCTGCTGCCTCCGTATCGGAGCGCACCTCCCCGCGAGAGCGAGATCCGCGCGGCCCTCGACGTGGCGGCGCGGCAGATGGCCCGGCCCAACGGCGGCTACGCGCCCGGCGGTGACTGGCGCGAGGACGGGGTCGCGTGGACCCCCGAGACCGCGGTGCTCGCCGGGGCGTGGGCGAGCGCCGACGCGACCCGTGACCGAGCCGTCGAGACGCTCGCCTGGCTGGGCGACCACCGCACCGAGGCCGGGTCCCTTCCCGAAAAGGTGCGCGACGACGGCACGCCCGCCGGTCCCGCACCTCTGGCGTGGACGGCGGCGGTGCTCCTCACGGCCGCCGCCGATCTGGGAGGGTGAAGGGATCACCCACCTCTGGAGGACCCAGTGAGCGAGCGCCCCACGTACCTCGGACCAGCCCACGAGCAGGTCGCCTACGTCACGACCCAGCAGGTCCCGACCGCAGTCCGGATGGCACAGGAGGTCATGCCCAGCGACATGGCCGGGATCTTCGACGAGACCTTCAAGACGCTCGTCCCCGCGCTGCAGGACCACGGCATCGAGATCGCCGGGCCGGCCTTCGCCCTGCACCACAAGATGCCGGGAGCTACGATGAGCTTCGAGCTCGGCTTCCCCGTCGCCAGTCCGCTCGACGGCGAGCTCGAGGCCGGCGGCATCACCTTCTACCCCTCGAGCATGCCGGCGACCCAGGTCGCGACGCTCTCCCACCTCGGGGGCTACGACGGCCTGTCCCGGGCGTGGTCCGACCTCATGCAGCAGGTCGCCGCCGACGGTCGTCGGCCGGCCCTGCCCTTCTGGGAGGTCTACGTCACCGCGCCCACGCCCGACGGCGACCCGAGCGCGCTGCGGACCGACCTGGTCCTGCCCTACGAGGGCTGAGGACCGCGACGCTCGATCAGCTGCGTCGGTCGGACAGCGCGTACGAGGCGGCTGCCGACACCGCGGCGACGCCGAGGACTGCGGGCCAAGCACCGACCTTCTTGGCCAAGGGGTGCGAGGCACCGAAGCCACCGACGTAGATGACGGCCAGGGCAGCGGTCGTGGCCGGGTCGGTCCTGGCCAGCCAGCTGCGGCCGGCGAGCAGGCCCGCCCCGCCGAGGACGAGGCCGCCGAGCGGGCGGATGCCGGTCTCCCGGGCGACGAGGAAACCGCCGACGAGCCCGAGGGCGGTGACGGGAGCGGTCTGGACGAGGTGAGCATCGCGAAGCGCCATACGGACAGGCTACGACCGGCGCGAAGGGGGATGGGATGCTGGCTGCAGACCCCTCCCGCGACACCAGGAGCACCCATGAGCACCGAGAAGATCGTCGTCATCGACGGCGCCCGCACCCCCACCGGAAGCTTCGGTGGGATGTTCAAGGACGTACCCGGCTACGAGCTCGGCGCGGTTGCCAGCCGCGCGGCGCTCGAGCGTGCTGGTGTCGCCGGCGAAGACATCTCCGAGGTCGTCATGGGCTGTATCGGCCAGGTCGGGCCCGACGCCTACAACGCCCGCCGCGTCGCCGTGGCCGCCGGCCTGCCGACCAATGTCCCCGCCTTCACCGTCAACCGCCTCTGCGGCTCCGGGCTGCAGGCCATCTGGTCCGCCGCGCAGGAGATGCGGTGGAACGACCTCGACTTCACCCTCGCCGGTGGCGACGAGTCGATGACTCGGATGCCCTTCTACGACTTCGGTGCCCGCAACGGTTACAAGCTCGGCAACCGACAGCTGCAGGACGGCACCGTCCTGATGCTCACCGACCCCTTCCACGACATCCACATGGGCGTCACCGCCGAGAATGTCGCGAAGAAGTACGACGTGTCCCGCGAGGAGCAGGACGAGTTCGCGCTGGAGTCGCAGCGTCGCGCGGCGACCCCGGAGGCCCGGGCCGCCTTCGCCGAGGAGATCACCGCCGTCGAGGTCGGGGGCCGCAAGCCCTTCACCGCCGACACGGACGAGCACCCCAAGCCCGACACCACCCTCGAGACGCTCGCCGGGCTGCGACCGGCCTTCGCCAAGAACGGCTCGGTCACGGCCGGCAACGCCTCCGGCATCAACGACGGCGCCGGTGTGGTCGTCCTGGGCCGCGAGTCCGCGGTCAAGGAGCGCGGACTCACGGGGCTCGTCAGCCTCGAGGCGGTCACGACCGCCGCGATGGAGCCCGAGCTCATGGGCTATGCCCCGACCCTCGCGCTCAAGGCGCTCTTCGAGAAGACCGGCCTGACGCCCAAGGACATCGGCGTCATCGAGCTCAACGAGGCCTTCGCCTCGCAGGCCGTCGCGGTCATCCGCGACACCGGGCTCGACCCGGCACAGGTCAACCCCTACGGCGGGGCCATCGCGCTCGGTCACCCCGTCGGTGCGACCGGCGGCATCCTCACCATCCGTGCTGCCAAGCACATGGTCCGCCACGACCTCGAGTACGGCATCGTCACCATGTGCATCGGTGGCGGCCAGGCCCTCGCGGCACTCTTCCGGAGGGTCTGATGACTGCAGTCGAGCTCACCGTCGCTGACGGCATCGGGCACATCCAGCTCAACCGGCCGGAGGCGTCCAACACCGTCGACATGGCGCTGGCGACAGGTTTGCGGGAGGCCGTGACCGCAGCGGCCGCGGACGACTCGGTGCGCGCCGTGCTCCTCACCGGGTCCGGCAAGCGCTTCTGCAGCGGCGGGGACATCCGCAGCTTCGTCGATGAAGAGGACCCTGACTACCTGCAGCGGCTGGCCGAGGAGGCCGGTGCCGCGGTCATGGCGCTGGAGGACCTGGCGAAGCCGGTCGTCGTCGCCGTGCAGGGCGCCGTCGCTGGCGGTGGCCTCGGCATCATGCTGGGTGGCGACCTGATCGTCGCGCAGGAGGGCACGAAGTTCGTCTTCGCCTACCCCGGCATCGGCCTGACGCCGGACTGCGGCGTCTCGTACCTGCTGCCCCGCGCGATCGGTCAGCAGCGGGCGCTCGCCTTCGCCCTGTCGGGTCGGCCGATGTCGGCACAGGAGGCACTGGCGCAGGGGCTGGTCGCCGAGGTGGTCGAGGACGCCGCCGCACGTGGTCGGGAGATCGCGACGGCCCTGGCCGCGGGAGCGGCCGGCGCCTTCGGTGACTCGCGCCGCCTGCTGCGCGCCTCGTGGACCCGGGACCGGGCCACCTCCGCTGCCGACGAGGCCCGGACGCTGAGCACGCGCGGCCAGGGCGAGGAGGCTCGGGCGCTCTTCGCGAAGTTCCTCGGCCGCTGAGCCGAGGCGAAGCGAATGTTACCTGCGGGTACGACGACACGTGGTGACGCGGGATGATCGAAGAACCCCGAGAACATGGGGGTCTTGTCGCAGGCGATCACGCAACTGCACGTCGTACCCGCGCGTAACATGCGCCGATGGCCCGGGAGGAGAGCCTGAGATCAGGCCGAGGCGACCGGCTGGCGAAGGGAGATGTCCGCGCAGGCCTCGCAGGTGTCCTGCGGGATGACACCCAGGCGCATGAGGTGGCCGAAGACGAAGCAGCCCGCGCAGAACCCGAGGGCCGCCTCGAGGGTGGCGAAGAGGACGAGCACGCCGAGGACGATCCCGGCCGCCAAGGTCTGACCGAACCCGAGTGCGAGGACGGCCGCCGTCGTAGAGAAGACGACACCGATGCCCTGGGCGAAGCGCTTGGGCGGGCCGGGCGTGTAGCGCGGTGCACCCAGACGGGGGCCGATGACCTTCATCGCGAGCCAGCCGAGGGGGCTGAGGCGCGGACCCGCCAGCACCCGGCCGACGAACCCGAGTGCGAGCGGCACGGTGAGCCACCACCATCCCGTGACGAGCGTGAGCACGCCAATGAGGACGACACCCGTGGCGACGGTGCGCGCCGCCTTGTCGTTGACCGGGTTGGGGAAGCTGAAGAAGGACATGACCCAAGCATAAGAGAATGTTTGGTCACCCATAACGCACTGTGATGCAGGAGGCGGTGGACGAGGCGTCACTTGCTTCTTGTATCGCGTATAGATACACGATACGCTCAGCAGGTGATCGTCAGTTTCCGACACAAGGGACTAGAGCGGCTGTACCGCACCGGGACGAAGAAGGGTGTCCAGGCGGCGCACGTCCCCAAGCTGCTGCGCATCCTGTCCGCCCTGGACGTCGCCCAAGGACCCGCCGACCTTGAGATCCCGTCCTTTCGCACTCACCGGCTCAAGGGTGACCTGACGGGCCACCACTCCATATGGGTCAACGGCAACTGGCGCATCACCTTCCGATTCATCGAGTCGGATGTCGAGCTTGTCGATTATCAGGACTACCACTAGCCCATGGAGGGAGAACCACCATGATGAAGAATCCGGTCCACCCCGGCGAGATCCTGCGTGAGGACGTCTTGACTGACCTCGGCCTCAGTGTCAGCGAGGCCGCCAATCGCCTCGGCGTCTCGCGGGTGTCGTTGAGCCGCGTCCTGCACGGCCACGCCAGGATCAGTTCCACCTTGGCGATCCGGCTCGAGGCTGCCGGCGTCGGCACCGCGCGCTCGTGGCTGGCCATGCAGTCTGCCCACGACCTGTCCGTCGAACGTGCGGCGGGCATCCCCAAGGTGCAGCGCCTGACGTCGGTCGCCTGAGGCGCCCTCAACCAGTCAGGAGGATGGCCGCGCCATGCCCACAGTGACTCGACTCGTGACCCTCGTCGACCTCGATGATCGCGTTGTGTCGCCCGAGATCAGGGACGCTCCGATCATCGATGGGCCTGCACCAGCGGGCTTTGAACCGGCGGCCATCCCCATGATCCACGGCGAACCCGACGACGACCCCACCAGGATGTCCTTCGTCGTCCTGCACCTGGCGGTCCTGGACGACGGGCGACGAGTCACGCTGCTCGATGACCGGGGGTGGGGCGCGGCTGGTTCTCCCGATCTGTGGGAGCGGACGACCGTCGACGAGATCGCCGATGATGCCCGGACCGTCGTCGGACCCGATGAGGCGTACGGCGACCACAGCCAGTACGACATGGCCGACGAGCATTGGGCCCGGCTCGCCACAACCCTCCGAGAGCACGACGTGATCATCAGCGGCACGGACCTGGGCCTGCTCCCCCACGACGTCGAGCTGAGCCAGCGCCTGAGGGCGCGACTCGGCCGGTCGTAGGCTGCCGAGCATGGACGGTGGCACCCGGGCGGCACAGGCCCTGACCGACAGCGGCATCGAGCACACGCTCACCCGGCACGGCCGGGTCGGCTCCCTCGAGGAGGCCGCAGCAGCCCGAGGTGTCGAGCCGCGGGACATCATCAAGACCCTCGTGGTGCGAAGGGGGGAGGGCGATCACCTCTTCGTCCTCGTCCCGGGCGACCGCCAGATCTCCTGGCCCAAGCTGCGTGCCCTGCTCGGCGTCAACCGGATCTCGTTGCCCGACAAGGAGATCGCCCGTGAGGTGACCGGCTACGAGCGGGGCACGATCACCCCCTTCGGCTCCCTGACGGCGCTGCCGGTCATCGCCGACGCGACCGTCGCGGGCCGGACCATCTCGATCGGGGCGGGCGAGCACGGCGTCGCCGCCACCCTCGACGCCGACGCGATGATCACCCACCTCGGCGCCCAGATCGCGGACGTCACCGAGCCGACCTGACGCGGAGGAGCGGACGCAGGGTGGGGGTCGGCCCGACTCATGGGAAAGTCCGGACTGCCCTCCCAACGCGAGTTGCGGGGAGAGCGGTCCGGACTTTTCCCTAGGGCCACCCCCAGCCCTGCGTCCGCGAACCAACTCAGCAGAGCGAGGAGAGGCGCAGCGGGGTCAGCGCGGGGCCATGCGCAGCGAGCCGTCCATGCGGATGACCTCGCCGTTGAGGTAGTCGTGCTCGATGATCATCTGGGCGAGCTGCGCGTACTCGTCGGGGCGGGCCAGTCGCTTGGGGAAGGGCACGCCTGCGGCCAGGCCCTCACGGAACTCGTCCGAGACGGTCGCGAGCATCGGGGTCTCGACGATGCCGGGGGCGATCGTCAGGACGCGGATGCCGTGCTGGGCGAGGTCGCGGGCGGCGGGCAGGGTGAGCCCGACGATGCCGCCCTTGCTCGAGGCGTAGGCGGCCTGGCCGATCTGCCCGTCGTAGGCCGCGATCGAGGCGGTGTTGATGATGACGCCGCGCGCGCCGTCCTCGAGGGCCTGCGTCTGCGTGATCTTCTCCGCGGCGAGCGTCAGCACGTTGAAGGACCCGATGAGGTTGATCTGGACGACCTTGGCGTAGAGGGCCAGGTCGTGCGGGCCCTTCTTGCCGAGGATGCGCATCGACGGGCCGATGCCCGCGCAGTTGACGACGGTGCGCAGCGGCACGCCGGCACCGGCGGCGGTGTCGACCGCGGCCTGGACCTGCTCGGGGTCGGTGACGTCGACCGCGACGTACTCGACGCCGTCGACCTGCGGAGCGCCCTCGATGCCGGCGGGCAGGTCGAAGGCGAAGACCTTCGCCCCCTGGGCTGCCAGCGCGGCGGCGGTGGCTGCGCCGAGGCCGGAGGCCCCACCGGTGACGATGGCTGCGGTGTCCTTGATCTGCATGCTTCTCCTTCGAGGGGTGCCGAGTGCTCGGGCTGAGCCTAACCAGCCCCACGCAGTGACCAGCCCCACAAGCCGGGGACGAAGGGCGGACACCGTCACGTCGTCGCCGGGCCGGCGGTTAGCGTGCTCCCATGGAGCAGCCCAGGTCCCAGGCGCACGTCCCGTCCCCCGGAGCCTTCCCCGCGCTCGCCCGCAACCCGCGCGAGGTCCTGCTCTTCGGTCTCACCCCGCCCCGCGCCGAGACGAGTCCCGAGCGCATCGCGGAGATCGCCGAGCGCACGCTGGCCCGGGTCGAGGCCCTGCCGGTCGACGCCCTCGTGCTCTACGACATCGCCGACGAGGCCGAGCGGACCGACCAGCCCCGCCCCTTCCCCTTCGCCGCGATGCTCGACCCCGGCGACTACCTGTGCCAGCAGCTCGCCCGCTGGGACCGGCCCGCGATCATCTATCGCGCGGTGGGCAAGTATGGCCAGGACGAGCTGAGCCAGTGGCTTGCTGCCGCCCCCGACAACGTGCTCACCGTCTTCGTCGGCGCCTCGAGCAGCGACGCACAGGTGCGCACGACACTCACCCGCGCCCTCGAGCTGCACCGCGAAGTGCGCCCGAGCCTGCCGCTGGGCAGCGTCACCATCCCCGAGCGGCACGCCCAGCGCGGGGACGAGCACGAGCGCCTGCTCACCAAGCAGCGGGCCGGGTCGAGCTTCTTCGTCAGCCAGATCGTCTACGACATCGCCGCGGCCAAGAACCTCGCCTCCGACTACCGCTACGCCGTCGCCCAGGACGACCTCGACCCGGCACCGCTGATCTTCACCCTCTCGCTGTGCGGCTCTGACAAGACGCTGTCCTTCCTCGAGTGGCTCGGCGTCGACGTGCCCAGCTGGGTGCGCAACGAGATCCTCCACGCCGAGGACCCGCTCCAGTGGTCAAAGGTCCACGCGCTCAACGCCGCTCGTGAGCTGTCGAGCTTCTGCCGGTACCTGGGCATCCCCTTCGGCTTCAACATCGAGTCCGTCTCGAGTCGCAAGGTCGAGATCGAGGCAGCGGTCGAGCTGACCCACCAGGTGGCGGAGATCCTCGACCGGGACTGAGCCGGCCGCCTGCGAGGGTTTGAGGGCTAGCCTCGTGACCATGCTGGCCGAACGCCTCACCCATGCCGTCGCCCACCACGCAGAAGGACCCTGCTGGTGGCCGGGCTGGGGCGGACTGCGCTGGGTCGACATGCTCGCCGGTGACGTCCTCGCCCTCGATGCGAGCGGCACGGTCACCCGCACCCATGTCGGCGACGTCGCCGCGATGATCCGGCCCCGCGCCGGCGGCGGCGCGGTCATCGCGGTCGAGCGGGGACTGGCCCTCGCCGACGAGGACTGGCGGGTGGACCCCCTTCGCCCCATGTGGGAGACGGACGCGGTCCGGATGAACGAGGGCGGGGTCGCGCCCGACGGCAGCCTGTATGTCGGCTCGATGGCCTACGACCAGGCGGAGGGGGCCGCGAGCCTCTACCGGGTCGGCCCCGACCTCGACGTGGCGACCGCCCTGGACGCGGTGACGGTCTCCAACGGCATCGACTGGTCGCCCGACGGGACGCTGGCCTACTACGACGACACCCCGACCGGGCGGATCCAGGTCTTCGACTGGTCGCCGGACGACGGGCTGACGCAGGGGCGGGTGCTCGCGGAGGTCGACGGCTTCCCCGATGGCCTGACCGTCGACGGCGAAGGGGGGATCTGGACCGCGATCTTCGGCGGCGGCCGGGTGGAGCGCCGGGCCCCCGACGGCACCCTCGACGCGGTGATCGAGGTGGGCGCACGGCAGGTGACGGCCTGCACCTTCGGCGGGGACGACCTCGACGAGCTCTACATCACGACCTCCCGCGAAGGCCTCGACGACGGCGAGGACGCTGCTGCCGGCTCGCTCTTCGTCGCCCGCCCGGGTGTGCGGGGGAAGGCGGTCACCCCTTTCGCGCGGTGAGGCCGGCCCGGCTTCGAGACGCTTGCTGCGCAAACTCCTCAGCCAGCGTTTGGGTGGGAATGGATCTGGAGCACCCCCTGTTGGTATAGTTGAAACATCAACCAATCAGGAGGCGGCAATGCAGTTCGGACTCTTCAGCGTCGGCGACGTCACCATGGACCCCACGACCGGCCGCACGCCCAGCGAGGGCGAGCGCATCGACGCGATGACCCAGATCGCGCTCAAGGCCGAGGAGGTCGGGCTCGACGTCTTCGCCACGGGTGAGCACCACAACCCGCCCTTCGTGCCCTCCGCACCGACGACCCACCTCGCGTACATCGCCGCCAAGACCGAGCACCTCAAGCTCTCGACCGCGACGACCCTCATCACCACGACCGACCCGGTGCGCATCGCCGAGGACTACGCCTTCCTGCAGCACCTCTCCGGCGGGCGCGTCGACCTGATGATGGGCCGCGGCAACACCGGCCCCGTCTACCCGTGGTTCGGCAAGGACATCCGCCAGGGCGTCCCCCTCGCGATCGAGAACTACCACCTGCTGCGCCGCCTGTGGCGCGAGGAGAATGTCAGCTGGAAGGGCCAGTTCCGCACGCCCCTGCAGGGATTCACCTCGACCCCACGACCGCTGGACGGCGTCGCCCCCTTCGTCTGGCACGGCTCGATCCGCTCCACCGAGATCGCCGAGCAGGCCGCGTACTACGGCGACGGGTTCTTCCACAACAACATCTTCTGGAACATCGAGCACACCGCCCAGATGGTCGGCCTGTACCGGCAGCGCTTCGAGCACTACGGCCACGGTGACGCCAGCCAGGCGATCGTCGGGCTCGGCGGGCAGGCCTTCATGGCACAGACCGAGGCCGAGGCCAAGCGGGTCTTCCGCCCCTACTTCGACAACGCGCCGGTCTACGGTCACGGCCCGTCGATGGAGGACTTCACCCGGCAGACCCCGCTGACCGTCGGCACCCCCGAGATGGTCATCGAGCGCACGCTGTCCTTCGCCGACCACGTGGGCGACTACCAGCGCCAGCTCTTCCTCATGGACCACGCCGGGCTGCCCCTGGAGATGGTCCTGGAGCAGGTCGAGATCCTCGGCCGCGAGGTCGTCCCGGTGCTGCGCAAGGAGTTCGAGGCACGCCGGCCCGCGGGGGTCCCGAGCGAGCCCCCGACGCACACCTCGCTGGTGGCGCAGGGCGAAGGGAGCCCCCACCGTATGGTCGTGACGAGTCCTGTCGTGATCGCCCAGCAGGACCAGAAGCAGAAGGAGATGGCCACTCAGTGACCCGAAGCGTCGTCGTCATCAGCGCCGGGCTCTCCCAGCCCTCGAGCACCCGGCTGCTCGCCGACCAGCTCGCCGCCGCCACCCGCTCCGCGGTGGGCGGGCGCGGCGAGTCGGTGGACATCGAGTTCGTCGAGCTGCGTGAGCTGGCGGTCGAGATGGCCGAGTCGATGGTGTCCGGCGGTCGACCCACCCCGGCCCTGAGCGCCGCCCAGCGGCGGGTCGCCGCGGCCGATGGACTCATCGCCGTGACACCGGTCTTCACGGCCAGCTACTCCGGACTCTTCAAGACCTTCGTCGACCTGCTCGACAAGGACGCGCTGACCGGCAAGGCCGTGCTCGTCGCGGCGACGGCAGGCACGCCCCGGCACAGCCTCGTGCTCGAGCACGCCATGCGCCCGCTCTTCGCCTACCTGCGCGCGATCGTGGTGCCGACGGCCGTCTTCGCGGCGACGCAGGACTTCGGTGGCGAGAGCGACCTCGACGCCCGGGTGCACCGGGCGGCCGGCGAGCTCGCCGGCCTCGTCGTCGCCGAGCGCACGGGGGTCGCGGGCTTCGCCCAGGGCGACGAGGAGCCCGGGCCGCTTGGTCCGGTCACCGACTTCACCGAGCTGCTGCGCGGGCACGACGGGGGTTGAGGCGAGAGGCCAACCGGCCGGCCAAACCACCAGACGGCCAGCCCCGGGGCTCAGCCCCGCACGCGCCGGCGCAGCGACCCCGGGAGCCCGGCGACGGCCGCGACACCGAGCGCGGTCCTGGGCTCGTAGCCGACCCGCCACAGCCCACCGTGGGCAGCGGCATCGCTGAAGAGCTCCTCGGGGTGCTCCCGCTGCGGCGTCTCCCGCACGAGGTCGCGCACGAGCAACGCCGCCATGAGCGGTCGCACGGTCTCGGCAGCGAAGACCTCGACGCCGAAGTGGTGCGCGCCGCCGTAGGCCGCGCCGAGCACGGGGTTCTTCGTCACGGACCGGGTCCACGTGGCCGGGGCGACGTTGAAGGAGACCCGCTGGCCGCTCCCTTCGGCAGCGACTCCACGCCACCGCTGCAGCCGCTTGGCGATCGCGTAGTTGGGGCCCTGCTGCGGCACGAGGACGTCGGCGATGCCGGGCTGGCCGTCGCGGGTGCCGCGGTAGGCGGGAGCGAAGAGCTGCCCCCGGCCCAGCGCACGCAGCGGGCCCTGGACACCCTTGAGCGCCAGGCCGCGTGCGGCCCAGCGGCGCCGCGACTCGGCGACCACGGCCGGCGGCACGACGAAGGCGTCGGTCGGCGTCGCCAACCAGGCCAGCGCGGTCTGCGGGTCGTCGTCGGTGAGCGCGTCCATGAGCAGGTCGACCGCGGCACTGACCCGCACGTGGACCCCCGAGTCGGCGTAGGCGTGCATCCCGACGGCCAGCGGCTGCTCGCCGCCGACCCGCCGGACCCACTCGAGGACCTCTCCGGGCTGGTGGATGACGTCGGCGCCGGAGTCGCCGGAGGCGTCGACGGGGAAGGTCAGGGTGCCGGCCCCACGCGAGGCCAGCCCCTTCTTGTACCGCCAGGCGCGGCTGCGCGGCAGGTCGATCGCGAGCACGTCGGCGCCCCAGGACAGCAGCGTCTCGAGCGGGCCCATCTCGGCTCCCGCACCGATGAGCAGCGCGCGGTGGCCCGGGAGCGCCAGCCACTCGGGGTGGTCGATGACGTCCGCGACGGCCTCCGCGAAGGACGGCTCGACGATGCCAGCGTCGACCCAGGCCCCGAGCTGTCCGCGCAGCTCCTCGCCCTCGATCTCGCGGCCGCCGACGGGGACCCGCAGTCGGGTGACCGGCTCGGCGGTGCCCTTCACGCTCTCGGTACCGAAGGGGGCCGCGCCGGACGGCATCGTCAGCTCGGCGTCCTCGAGCGGGACCTCGTCACCCGCGTCGTCGACCATGACCATCCGGCGGCGCATCGAGGCCAGGCCATCGGTGGCGATCCTCGCTGCCCGGTCGGCGGACCCGGCGCTCGCCGCGGTCACGTCGTGGACGTGGTCGACATAGTCCTTGCGCCAGTCGTGGGCGCCGTCGATGCGCTGGGCGAGCTCGGGGTCGACCCCTCGTACGGAGTCCGCGAGCACCCCCCTGGTCGTCGTGGTCGTCGACCGCTTGCCTTGGTCGTCGGCCGGGAAGTGCACGCCCGCAGAGGTCTCGTCGCTCATGACCTCATCCTGTGGCCCCTGTCACAGGTAAATCAAATGCCGTCCACCAGCGCGCGGACCACACTCGCCGCATCGGTCTCGGCGGTGAGGTGGTCGACACCGACGCCGGCGTAGAGCGGGGTGTAGTCGGTGTCGCCGCGCTCGCGCCCGGCGGCGTGCTCGCTCCTGGCGTCGCCGGTCATCGCGTCCTCGTCGCCGCTCCACCGCCGGACGAAGGGTGTCGCGACCGCGCGTCCGCCGAACTCCCGCGGCCACGCGATGTCCTGGGCGACGTCGTGGACCCGGGAGTACCGGGTGGCGTCGGCCGCGATGAGCGCGGCCCGGGCCTGCGGGGTGTTGTCGGCCTCGACGCAGGTGAGGAAGGGGGTGCCGCACCACACGCCGGCCGCCCCCTTGCCGAGCGCTCGGGCGACATCATCTGCGGTAGAGACGCCACCTGCAGCGAGGACGGGACGGTCGGCAGTGCCCAGGGCGAGATCGAGGATCGCCTCGGTGCCCATCTCGTCGCGGCCGTGTCCGCCCCCTTCGCCTCCGCGGGCAATGATGAGGTCCGCCCCGGCAGCGAGGGCCTGCTCGAGATCAGTCGCGTTGCCCACCTGGCAGGCGGTGCGCAGACCGGCGGCGCGCAGGCGTGCCACCGGCTCGGCGAGATCCCCGAAGGAGACCGACACCAGGGCCGGTCGCTGCTCGCCCGCGAGCGCGATGACCGCGGCGAGCTGGGCGCTCAGCTGCGGCACCCAGGCCATCAGACCGATGCCGAAGGGGGTCCCGCCCGCCCCCGCGAGCGCCGCCTGCTCCGCGATCCACTCGGGTGAAGCGCTCCCGCGCGCCCCGATCATGCCCAGGCCACCGGCCGAGGAGACGGCGTGCGCGAGGCGGCCTCCGGCGACGCCCGCCATGGGCGCGCAGACGATCGGGTGACGGATGCCGAGCAGGTCGGTGAGAGCAGCCATGCCCTCATCATGCGCCCGACCAGCCGCGGTTCGTAGACTCCGCTCCATGATCCGACGCGCACTACCCGCCATCGCCGCTGCCAGCCTCCTCGCCCTGACGGGGTGCGGCACCGACTCGGGGGGCAGTCCGGAGAGCTCGTCCGCCGCCTCCCCCTCGACCACGACGATCAGCGGCAAGACCGAGTGCCCGCCGGAGGGCGGCGCAAAGGTGCGGGTGACGGCCTTCGAGCAGGCGCCGCCGATGTGCATCGACCCGAAGAAGACGTACACGGCGAAGATCGCCACCGACGAGGGCGACGTGACCGTCAAGCTCGACGCCGAGAAGGCGCCGAAGACGGTCAACAACTTCGTCGTGCTCGCCCGGTACAAGTACTACGACGGGCTGACCTTCCACCGTGTCATCCAGGACTTCATGGCGCAGGGCGGCGACCCGGTCGGCGACGGCAGTGGCGGTCCTGGCTACCAGTTCGAGGACGAGCTGCCCCAGGCCGGCGAGTACAAGGTCGGCTCCATCGCGATGGCCAACGCGGGCCCGGACACCAACGGCTCGCAGTTCTTCATCATCACCGGTGATGCGGGTGTCGGGCTGCCCCCGAGCTACACCCTCTTCGGCCAGGTCACCCAGGGCATGGAGACCGTCACCGCGATCGAGGACGACGGGTCCATGGGCGATGGTCCGCCGAGGGAGATCCACACCATCAAGAGCGTGACGATCACCGAGAAGTAGCCATGGACGATGTCCTCGTCGAGAGGGTCCTGAGCGCGGTGGAGCTCGTCCCGCGGGGCAGGGTCATCTCGTACGGGGACATCGCCGCACTCGTCGGGACCGGTCCACGACAGGTCGGCTGGGTCCTGCGCGAGTACGGCAGCGGTGTCACCTGGTGGCGGGTGGTCAACGCGTCCGGGGACGCACCGCAGCACAAGCGGTCAGAGGTCTTCGAGCACTGGGCCACGGAGAGCATCACGGTCAAGCCCAACGGTCTGGGCTGCCGGATCAAGGAGTACCGGGTCGACCTCGAGGAGCTGGCGCGCGCCCACGCCGCCGCCACCGCCGACCTGGAGGGTTGAGGGGCCTCACACGAGCCCTGGAATTATCGGGTCACCCGAGCGGTGGAGGGCCAGGACCTCAGCCGCCGGGGCGACCCTGGTGGCGCATCTGCTCGAGCGCGAGAGCAGCGAGCGCGCCGATGACGAGGACCGCGGCGGGCAGCAGCAGCGACTCGGCGAAGGCGGACGAGAGTGACTCGGCGATGGCCGGGGGCAGGGCTGCGGGACCGCCGGCGGCGCTCCCTTCGCCGGACCCGAAGCTCTCCGCCGCCTGGGGGCCGAGGTGCGAGGCGATCCGCGCCGACATGAGCGCGGCGATGGCCGCGGACCCGATGACCGAGCCGACCTGACGGGTCGTGTTGTAGATGCCCGCGCCAGCGCCGGCGAGCTGGATCGGCAGGTTGCGGCTGGCCGTGGTGGCGAGCGGGCCCCAGATGAAGGCACCGGTCACGCCGATGAAGGTCATCGCCACGCAGACGGCCACGATCGACGAGTCGGGGGTCATCAGGCGGCTGAGGACGAAGAGGGTCACGGCGAAGCCGGCGAGGCCGACGGTCGGCAGGACGCGGGGGTGGATGCGGTCGACGAGCTCGCCCACGGGGCGGGCCAGCGCGATGGAGGCGATCGCCTGGGGCGCCATGAGCAGGGCGGCCTCGGTCGGCGAGTAGCCGCGCACGCTCTGCAGCCACACGAGGAGGGGGAACATCATCGCCGTCACGGACAGCCCCATCGTGGTGATGGCGAGGTTGGACAGGGAGAAGTTGCGGTCACGGAAGAGCCCGAGGGGCACGAGCGGCTCCTTGGGGCCGCGCGCCTGCCAGACGATGAAGCCGACGAGGATCAGCAGGCCTGCACCGATGAGCACGGGGATCGTGATGGGCCCGACGATCTGCCCCCAGTCACGCCCCTCGCCCTCCTGCAGGCCGAAGATCACGAGGAAGAGGCCGACCGCGGACAGCACGACGCCCACCCAGTCCATGGCGTGGGCGTGCCGGTCGAGGCTGGGCACGAGTCGTGCCGCGGCGACGAAGCCGATGATCCCGACGGGCACGTTGATGAAGAAGATCCACTCCCAGCCGAGGGAGTCGAGCAGGATGCCGCCGAGGAGCGGGCCGACGAGGAAGGCCACGCCAGCGGTCGCTCCCCACAGCGCCATGGCCGACCCGCGGCGCTGCGGCGGGAAGGTGCGCGTGATGACCGCCATCGTCTGCGGGGTCATCATCGACGCGCCCAGGCCCTGGACGACCCGGGCCCCGATCAGCCAGCCGATCGTCGGCGCAAGCCCGCAGGCCAAGGACGCGGCGGTGAAGATCGCCAGCCCGACCAGGTAGAGCCGCTTGGGTCCGAAGCGGTCACCGAAGCGGCCGGTGATGAGCAGCGGTACGGCATAGGCGAGCAGGTAGGCGCTCGTCACCCACAGGACCGGCTCGATGCCCGCGCCGAAGCTCTCCATCAGCGCGGGCGTCGCGATCGAGACGATCGAGACGTCGACGAGGATCATGAAGAAGCCGATGACCAGGGCCCACAGCGCCGGCCACGGGTTGGCGGGGAACTCGTCGGCTGCACTCGCCTGCGGGGCGCCGGTCTCGACTGTCATGACGCGAACGCTACGCCGCCGCAGCGACAGCCCGGATCAGTCCTCAGCAGCTGCCAGCTCGGCCGCCAGCTCGGCCCAGCGCTCGCTCAGGTCGTTGAGCTCGGCCAGGATCTCGTCCTTGCGCCGCGGGTTGTGCGCGAAGAGCCGCTGCTCGAGCTGGACGCGGCGCTCCCGCACGCGGAAGAGCTCGCTCTCACCGAGCGAGGTGATCTGGACGACCTTGCGCCGCGCATCGATCGGGGATCGGGTCCGCACGATCAGCGAGCGGCGTTCGAGCCGCCGAGCGACGTCGACCATCGTCGACGCGTCGAGCGCCGCGGCGTGGCCCACCGATGCCTGGTCCGAGCCGTCGTAGGCGTCCAGGACGTCGAGGACCGCGAACTGCGGACCGGTCAGCTGGGGGCCGATCACCCGTGACCACATGGCCGAGTACGACTGGTAGAGCTTGCGGATGACGAAGCCCGGGGCGGTGCCGAGCTGCGCGGGGGTCTCCGCTCGCCGCACGTCGCTGTTGACCTTGCTCACCCTGTCCCCGTTCGTCCGTTGATGGCCTTCAGTCCGCTCCGACGGCATCGAGTGCGTCGGACAGGACCTGTGCGGCCCCCTCGGCATTGTCCCAGAACACCATGTGGCCGGCTGCGGGGACGACATGGACGGAGGCGTGAGGGTTGATCGTGGTCACCTCGTCCATCGCTGCCGTCGGGACCACGGGGCTGTCGGCCCCCTGGATGAAGGCGACCGGTGCCGGAACCTGCGGCCACCACTCGAAGAAGTCCTCGCTCTCGAAGCCGTCGTGCGTCGCGCCGATGGCCTCGGGGGCGCAGCTGCCGAGCCACCTGGCCCGGATCTCCTGCTCGCGGCGGGGCCACGTGGGCCACGACGCGGCGACCTCGTCGGCGGTGGTGCCGCGCAGCGCCTGCTCGACCTGCCCCATGAAGGCCTCGCGAGTCGTCGGGTACGGGTCGCGTCCGGGTCCGGAGATGGGCGGGTCGATGGCGACGACGCCTGCGTGCTCGACCTCGCCGCGGGCCGCGACGAGGGTGACGATCCGAGCGCCCATCGAGTGACCCACGAGCACCGCATCGCCGGCGGGCACGAGCGCGGTGATGACCCGCTCGAGGTCCTGCGCGTAGGCCGGCATCGAGTAGTCGTCGCCGGACTGGGAGAGCCCGCGACCCCGCACGTCCGTGACCAGCACGCGGCGGGTCCGGGCCAGCTCCCGGGCCACGAAGTCCATGCCCATCGCGGGCATCGAGATCCCCGGGACGAGGACGATGGGGGCGGTGGTCGCGTCGGCGGGTCCCGCGTAGTCGAGGACGTGGAGCCCGACCTCACCGCTCACCCAGCGGCTGGTGGCACCGCTCGCGGGGAGGTCGGCGAGTGCGTCGAGGGAGACCGTGCGGTCCGTCATGAGAGTCCTCCGTGGCCCGGCGTGCCGGACAGGTAGTCGAGTGCGTCGGCGACGTCGATGACGTCGCCGTACTTGGCGTTGATGTCGAAGAGGTTGGCGTCGTGCGGGCCCTGCGCCCGGTCACCGACGGCCTCGCGGGGCACGAGGACCGAGAAGCCGTCCTGCACGGCATCCACCGCGGAGGCACGGACGCACCCGCTGGTGGTGGCCCCGGTGAGCACGACGGTGTCGCAGCCCGCCGAGCGCAGCAGCGCGGCCAGGGGGGTGCCGTGGAAGGCGGACGCCCCCTTCTTGTCGACGACCGCGTCGGTCGCCGCGTCGAAGGGCAGCCTCGGGTCGAGGACGATCCCCTCGCTGCCCTCGAGCATCGCCCGCATGCCCGCGGCCTTGGTCAGCCAGGTGATCGCGCCGGGGCGCACCTCGGCGCGGCTGTAGACGATCCGGGTGAAGATCACCGGGTGTCCCTGGGCGTGGGCGGCCTCGATGAGGCTCGCCGTCGCGGCGACGACCTGGGTCAGGTCGCTGCCCGCGTCGAACTGCGGCTCGGTGAAACCACGGGTCAGGTCGATGACCACGAGTGCCGGACGAGCCCCCCGGTCGACGCTGCCACCCCAGCCGGCGCGCGCGTACGTGTCCAGGGTCTGCGCGTCGTGGACGGTCGCGGCGGCGTCGGTCCGGCTCATCGCGATCCCGCCCGTCGGCCGAAGGCGCGGGTGAGGATCCAGCCCTCGACGCAGCCGGCGACGAAGGTCACCACGAGCGCCAGGCGCCGTCGACCCCCTTCGTCCACGAGCATCCCGAGGCCGGCCGAGGACGGCACCGCACCGGGCGAAGGGGGGACCCCCACCGGCGTGGCAGCAGCGGGAGCGGCGGAGGTGGTCGCGTCCTGCGACGCGATGGCCGCGTCCGCGGCAACCGGTGCGGGGCCCTGCTCCAGCAGGGCCGCCATGTTGGCGGCGAACTGGCCGAGGATCTTGTTGGACACCGACGCGATCGCGCCCTTGCCGAACTGGACGAACTTGCCGCGGATGTTCAGGTCCGTCGTGAGGCGCAGGACCGCCCCTTCAGGGTGCTCCACGACCTCGAGGCGCACGTCGGCCTCGGCATCGCCGTTGCCCTTCACGTCGGAACCGCGACCGACCAGGTGCATCGTGCGAGCCGTCTCGTCGACCTCCAGGAAGCGCAGCACGCCCTCGAAGGCGGCGCCGATCGGCCCCACGCGAAGGGACACCCGACCGCGGTAACCGTCCTCCCCCTCACGACCGAGCAGTTGCGCGCCGGGCAGGCACGACGCGACCCGCTCGACGTCGTTGATCAGGGCGAAGACCTCCTGCGGGGATGCCTTGACGACGGCCTCGTTGTCGATCTTCATGCGGATGCTCCTTCGGTGACGGTCGGGTCCTCGCTGCGGCGCTGCTGGGCGACCTGCTCGACGGCGTCGACGATCGTCTCGTAGCCGGTGCAGCGGCAGAGGTTCGCGGAGACGAGCTCGCGGACCTCCTCGCGCGAGGTGTCCTCCAGGTGGGGGATGCCGCCCTCGGCGAGCATGAGCATCCCCGGGGTGCAGAAGCCGCACTGCAACGAGTGGCACGCGGTGAAGGCCTCCTGGAGGTCGTTCAGCCCGCTCTCGTCGGCCAGCGACTCGACGGTGCGGATCTCGTGACCGTCCGCCATGACGCCGAGCACCAGGCAGGAGCGCGCGGGCTCCCCGTCGATCAGCACGGTGCAGGCACCGCAGATGCCGTGCTCGCACGCGACGTGGGTGCCGGTGGCTCCCACACGGTGGCGCAGCACGTCGACGAGCGTCTCGCGGGCCTCGACGAGGAGCTCGTGGGGCTCGCCGTTGACCTGCAGCTCGATGAGGTGTCGCTCGCTCATCGGGTTCCTCCTGTCATGGCCGCGTGCACCGCACGCGGGGTGATGGGGGTCCGCTCCAGGAGCGTCCCGGTGGGTTCGAGGGCGTTGTTGACCGCGCCGAGGATCGTGCCGACGGCACCGATGGTCCCGCCCTCACCCGCCCCCTTCGCCCCGGTCTCGTTGTAGATGCACGGCGTCTCGAGGTGGGCCAGCCGGATGTCCGGCATCTCCATCGCGGTCGGGATGCAGTAGTCCATGAAGCTCGCGCAGGAGGGCTCGCCGTTGGCGTCGTAGGTGACCTCCTCGAAGAGCGCGCCCGCGATGCCCTGGGCGATCCCACCGCGCGCCTGCCCCTCGACGACCTGGGGGTTGATGGCGACGCCGCAGTCCTCGACGCAGAAGTACCGCAGGATCTTCACCGCACCGGTGTCGGGGTCCAGCTCGACCACCGCCGCCTGGGTCGCGTTGGAGAAGGTGCCGTCGTTGGTCACGTCGAAGGACGCGGTCGCGTGCAGGCCGGGGCTCACCCCCTTCGGCAGGCGGTGGGCCTCCAGGTAGGCGACGCGGGCGATCTCCTCGAAGGTCAGTCGCTCGTCCGGCGTGTCCCGGCGATGGACGGAGCCGTCGCGCAGCTCGAGGTTGTCGAGGTTGGTCTCCATGAGGTGGGCCGCGATCTCGAGGAGGTCCTCCCCGAGAGCGCGTGCGGCCAGCTGGACCGCGCTGCCCCCGATGACCGCCGACCGCGAGGCGAAGGTCCCGAAGCCGTAGGTGATCCGGTCGGTGTCGCCCTGGTGGAGCTTGACCCGGGAGATGTCCAGCTGGAGCCCGTCCGCGACGATCTGGGCCATCGTCGTCTCGTGGCTCTGCCCGTGGCTCATCGTGCCGCTGGTGACCGTGACCGTGCCGTCGAGATCCATCCGGATGTCCGAGATGTCGAAGCCCGGGACCACGAGCATCTTGCGCGCGGCGAAGGCGGACGAGCCGTACCCCGTCCGCTCGCTGAAGCACGCGAAGCCGATGCCGATGTGGCGTCCCTGCGCGCGGGCCTCGGCCTGCCGCTCGAACCAACCCTCCTCGCGGACCATCTGCTCGCACAGGTCGAGCGACTCCAGGTACGAGCCGGGGTCGTAGGTGATGTTGTTGATCGAGGTGTAGGGGAACTCGGTGATGAGGTTGCGGCGGCGCACGTCCAGCGGGTCCATCCGCAGCTGGCGCCCGGCCTGGTCCATGATCTGCTCCAGGAGCATGACGTACTGCGGTCGGGAGACCCCGCGGTACGGGGCGGTCGGCGCCTTGTTGGTCGCGACGGCCCGACCCCGGACCCGGTAGGCCCCGAGGCGGTAGACCCCGGGCATCTCGCCGGAGGCCATGAGCGGCTCGATGCCGGCAGTGAAGGGGTAGCAGGAGTAGGCGCCCATGTCGCAGACGACGTCGCACTCGAAGGCGAGGAACTCACCGTCCGCGGCGAAGGCAGCGCGAGCGACGTACCGCTGCTCGCGAGCGAGGAAGGAGGCGGTGAGCGCGTCCTTGCGGTCCTCGATCCACTTGACCGGCTTGCCGACCCGCTTGGCCGCCGCGGCCACCGCGATCTCCTCGCGGCCGACGACGCACTTGAGGCCGAAGCCTCCGCCCATGTCGGGGACGATGACGCGGACCGCACGCTCCGGCACACCGATGCTGGCGGCCGTCGCGGTGCGCACGAGGTGCGGTACCTGGGTGGGGGTGTGCAGGACCAGCTGGGACTCCCGCTCGTCCCACTCCGCGAGAGCAGCACGCGTCTCCAGGGGAAGCGCGTTCTGCCGGCCCGAGTCGATGGTCATCTCGACGACCTGGGCGGCGCGCTCGAAGGCCTCGTCCAGACCGGGTGTGTCGAAGAGGGAGACGTCGACAAAGACATTGTCGGGGGCGCCGTCGTGCAGTCGGCGGGCGCCGTGCGCGAGCGCCGCGTCCGTGGAGACGATCGCGTCGAAGGTCTCGTACTCGACCCGGGCCGCCTCGACGCCGTCCTCCGCCGCGTAGGGCGTGCGGGCCACGACGATCGCGATCGGCTCACCGATGAAGCGGACGGTGTCGTGCGCGAGGACGGGCATCTCCGTCGGACGGAACTGCTCGAAGGGGCGGTCGAGCAGGGCAGCGATCGGCGCCATGACGAGGTCGTCGGCAGCGAAGGCCGCGACGACGCCGGGCGTTGCCCGGGTCGCCTCGAGGTCGACGTCGAGGATCCGGCCGAAGGCCACCTTGCTGCGGACGAACTGCGCGTGCAGCTGTCCCGTGAGCTCGATGTCATCGACGAATCGCCCTGCGCCCGTGAGGAGCCGGGGGTCCTCACGGCGGCGCACGGAGGCGCCGATGAAGGCGCCGTCCCTGGACATCTTCGGTTCGCTCATCGTGTGCGGGCCTCCTTCACGGCCTTGATGACCATCCCGGTCACGAGGTCACGCTGGTAGTCGTCGTCGACCTCGAGCTCGTCGAGGTCGGCCATCACGCTCTGACGCAGTGCCTCGTCGCTCGCCCCTGCGGCGACGGCCGCCTCGGTGGCCGGCAGGCGGGTCGGTGCCGGGGCAGCACCGCTCACGACCACCCGGGCGTCGGTGGCGCCCACGGCCGAAGGGAGGACCACTCCCGCTGCGGCGAGGGCGAAGTCGCCGTGCCGCAGGCCGTACTCGGCAAAGCCGGTGGCTCCCTTCGCCGGGGGGAAGATCACGCGGGTGACGATCTCGTCCGGCTCCAGGCAGGTCGTGTAGAGCCCGAAGAAGAGCTCCTCCGCCGGGACCTCCCGCTCACCAGCCACGCCCTCGGCCACGACACGGGCGCCGAAGAGCACCGCGAGCAGCGGCCACTCCGCTGACCCGTCGGCGTGGGCGATGCTGCCTCCGACCGTGCCCCGGGTCCGGATGGGCAGGTGACCGACGTGGCGCATGGTGCGGGCGATGAGCCCGTGCCCCGCGCTGTGACGCACGACCGGGCTCTCGAGCACGGCCTGGTGGGTGGCCAGCGCACCGATCGTCAGCTCGTCGTCGGCGAGCTCGATGGAGTCCAACCCGGGGATACGGGTGATGTCGACGAGGTGCTCGGGGCGAGCCAGGCGGAAGCTCATCATCGGGACGAGCGACTGCCCGCCGGCGATGACCTTGGACTCCTCGCCGAGGGTCGTCAGCAGGTCGACGGCATCGCTGACGCTCGATGCGCGGTGGTAGCTCACGGGTGCGGGCTTCACTCGAACTCCTCTTGATCGATCACGAAGTGGGGCGGCCCCCGCGCCGAGGATCCGACGCGGGGACGCTGGATCAGTCGAGCGCGCCGACAGGTGTCCTCGCCGGAGCCGGCTCGCCGGGCTCCACGACGGCGTCGAGGTCCATCCCCTTCGTCTCCGGACCGAACTTGGCCATCATCGCCACGGCGATGAAGACGGCGACCGAGAGGACGATGAAGGTGTTGACCAATCCGAAGGTCGGGAACATCCAGGCGCTGAAGGCGATGGGCGCCACGCCCGTCGCCACCCGGCTGGCCGAGGAGGACCACGCGAAGCCGCTGGCGCGGATCTCCGTGGGGTAGATCTCGGCGATGTAGGCATACAGCACCGGGATGGCCATCTGGATGAGGAAGCCGAAGACGCCGATCGCCACGAGGGCGAGGTTGGTCATCTCGAGCGTGTAGCCGATCCCGACGAGAGCGAGCGAGCCGAGGCTCGCGCTCACACCGAGCAACCACTTGCGGCCGGTGATGTCCACGAGCACCGCTGACAGAGCGCACCCGAAGATGCCGATGGCGCTCATGATCGTCGACCCGAGGAAGGCGACGGTGAAGGTCGCACCTGCATCGCGCAGCAGGGTCGGGAGCCAGCTGAGCGCGGCGTAGTAGACAACCATGATGCTGACGAAGAGCATCCACGCCATGAGGGTGACCATCGGCATCCGGCTCCAGATCATCCGCAGCTGCCCCAGGCCGGCGACGATGCCGTTGACCTTCGCCTCGACGACCGGCGGCTTGATCTCGTAGGGCTCGGGAGTGGCACCCGTCTCGCGCACCATCCGGTCGATGATCTCCCGGGCCTCCGCCTCACGCCCGACCTTGGCCAGGTAGATCGGCGACTCCGGGATCCCGCGACGCACCCAGAAGGTCAGCAGTGCGGGCAGCACCATGATCCCGAGCATGATCCGCCAGTTGTGCTCGACGTCGAGCAGAGCCCACGCGGACAGACCGGCAAGCGTCGCACCGATCGGCCAGAAGAGGTCGAGTGCCGTGAGCACCTTGCCGCGCACGGCCTTGGGTGAGAACTCACCGACGATCGCGTAGTCGACGGGGATGCACCCGCCGAGGCCGAAGCCGGCGAGGAAGCGGAAGGCGAGGAAGACCCCGTAGGTCGGCGAGAAGGCACCGAGCACGGAGAAGATGGCGAAGATCATCAGCGTGATGCTGAAGGCCTTCTTGCGGCCGAGTCGGTCGGCGATGCTGCCCCAGACGATGGCACCGATGGCCATACCGATGAGGTTGGCGGTGGCCACGTAGCCTCGCGCCCCGTCGGACAGGTCGAAGTCCAGGGCCACGAGTGGCGTGAGGAAGCCGTTGAGGGCGATGTCCCAGGCATCAAAGAGATAGCCGAGACCGCCGATGAGGAAGATCTTGCCTTGGACATTCCACCGCCAGGGCAGGTCCTGGACGATCTGGTCGCCAGTGCGCATGTATTTCTCCAATGGTTCTTCGGCCACGTCGTCGTGGACTCGAGACCGCGTGAGTCGAGGACTCAGCGGCGGAACTGGTAGTGGTACGACTCCATGTCTGCGTTGTTCAAGGGGCTGCCGCTCCACAGCCAGTGGTAGGACACGTCCGACTCTCCGTTGAAGCTGGCGAGCTTGAGATCGCGCTCTTCCTGCTCCGGACCGTCGGGGAGGTGGTAGAAGTCCTTGTTGCGCAGGGAAGCGTCCTGGACCATCCCCGCGTGCTTCGAGCGACGGGACACGTACCGCGAGAGGGCCGACTCGATGTCGTCTCGCGAGACCGAGCCCAGCTCCTCGGCCAGGACCGCGGCATCCTCCATGGCCTGCGAGGCGCCCTGTGCCTGGTAGGGCAGCATCGCGTGGCAGGCGTCGCCGAGCAGGGCCACCTGGCCGTCGCGCCACACCGGGTCGCGGCGACGGTGGTACATCGCCCAGACGCTGCAGTCGTCCCCGGCCTTGGAGAGCATCGCAGCGACGCGGTCATCCCAGTCCTTGTACTGCTCGAGCAACTCGTCCACGGTTGCGGGACGCGACCAGCTGTCGGCGATGCCCTCGTCAGCGGGCACGATCGCCACGATGTTGAGCATGTCACCGCCGCGGATCATGTAGTGGACCAGGTGGCGGTCGGGGCCGTACCAGATGGTGCTCTGGAAGCGGTCGACTAGCCAGCGGGTCGCCGGGTCCTCACGGATCTTGTCGCCAGGGACCAGGACGCGGTAGGCCATCTCGCCGGAGAACTCGAGAGTGTCCTCCCCACCGATCGCGTCCCGCACGGCGGAGCGGATGCCATCCGCCCCCACGACGACGTCACCGGTGAAGCGCCGACCGTCGGCGGTCACGACGACCGGTCGCTTCGGGTCGCTCTGGTCGACGTCGTCGACGTGGGCGCTGGTGATGACCTCCACGACAGGGCCGTGACCCTCGGGGTCGATGCAGGCCTCGTGGATCACCTGGTGCAGGTCGGCACGGTGGTAGTGCCAGTAGGGCGCGTTGTACGTCTCCTTGACGTAGCCGCCCAGAGCGGTGAGCCCGATGACGCTGCCGTCCTTCCAGCGTCGACGCACCTGGTCCTGCGGCTCGGTCCTGATCCGCTCGAGCTGCGGCAGCAGACCCAGGCCCATCAGCACCCGGGCGGCGTTGGGCGCGGTCTGGATGCCGGCGCCGACCTCACCGAGCTCGGCGGCCCGCTCGAGGACGGTGACGCGCAGGCCCTGCTGGCGCATGGCGAGTGCGGCGGTGAGACCGCCGAGGCCTCCGCCGACGACGACGACCTCGAGGGATTGACTCATGGACACGGGTGCCTCCTGGGGCTGCGGCGGGTGCCGCGGGGGTTCGGGTGGGAGTGGCGAAGGGGGGAGCCTCAGGGCTCGATGAGGGTCCCGGCGGCGACGACTGTGGTCTCGTCCAGCGTCACGGTGCAGTCGCGCATGGCGATGTCGAGATGGGCGTACGAGTCGCGGTGCAGGACGGGGTGCGGACCGGTCGACCAGAGGAAGTTGCCGGCGAAGGCGCGGGCCTCCATGCCCATCACCTCGTGCTTGGCGTACATGGCCTGGGCGAACCAGTCGGCGGAGCGCATCAGGCCCCAGCCCATGTGGGAGAGGTAGCGCGCCCACTTGTCGTCGGAGTCACCGAAGTAGGTCTCGATCATGTGGGCGTCGGCGCCGCCGCTGACCTTCTCGATGTGGCCGCCGGTGATCTCGAGGGTCACCGTGTCCCGGATGTACTCCTTGAAGGGCAGGATGATGTCGCCCGGGGCCAGCACGATCTGCCCGTCGGAGATCTCGGGCCAGCACAGGACCATCGTGCTCGGCCAGTGGTCCCAGCGACCGGGGTCGTCGCTGAACCCGACCTGGAAGTCGCAGCGGACATTGGTCAGGTCGACGCGCAGGTCGGTGCCCGCAGCGCTGGTGACGTGCATCGACGTCGACTCCTGGACGAGGCGCTGACCGCTGAGGACCCGGTCCTTGTCGTCGGCCACCGGCATGTTGCGCACGAGGACGTCGGGGGCGTCGCAGACGAAGAGGATGCGGGTGCCGGTCGCGAGGATCTCGTCCTGGATGGGGGCGTGGATGAAGCCCTCACGCGTCAGGTCGAGCACGAGGTCGGCCTGCTTGAGCAGATCCTGGGCGACCGTGTCGCGCAGGACGGAGGTCAGGCCCGGGCCGCCGCCGGTGTGGGTGCTCGGCACGGGGTCGGGGTTGCCGCCGGGGACGGTCGCGACGAGGACGTGGGCCCCACATGCCTTGGCCGCAGCGAAGGCCGCCGCGACGTAGTCGTCCCGGCTGCTGGGCTCGGCGAGCACGACCACGTGCTCGTCGGTCCGCAGGTTGCACAGTCGCAGCTCCTCGGTGAAGGCCTGGACGAGGTCGGCGGACGTCAGTTGATTCATCGTCGAATCTCTCTCTCAACTCATCGGCGAGTGGGTTCAGGAATCGTTTCTATACGCATGAATTGCTTGAGTCAACCCCCGGGACAGATATTTGCGCAGTTGCGCTGAGCCGCCCCACGTGATCCACGGCACATGGGAATCAGGCTCGAATCGCGCAAAAGACGTTGCAGCAGAAGGGTTCTCGCCTCGACAGCGCCCACCCGGACCAGCTGACGACGCTCGGGAACCGCCCTTCGGCAGGCCCTTGTCAGATCCTGATCATGCGTGTACGAATGGATCATGAATCCCAGAATGAGCACCCACCACGTCGGCCTGATCGTGCCGAGCTCGAACCTCACGATGGAGACGGAGCTGCCCGAGATCCTCGGTCGCCGCCGTGAGCTGCACCCTGACGACCGCTTCGTCTTCCACTCCAGCCGGATGCGGATGAAGCACGTCACGCCGGAGGAGCTGAAGGCGATGAACGCGCAGACCGATCGCGCTGCCCTCGAGCTCGCCGACGCCCGCCCCGACGTCGTCGCCTCGGCCTGCCTCGTGGCGATCATGGCCCAGGGTGCCGGCTACCACTGCACGGCCGAGGACCAGATGCGCGCGGCTCTCGAGAGCGAAGGGGTGAGCGCACCCGTCATCAGCAGCGCCGGCGCACTCCTGCGAGCCCTCACCGCCCTCGGTGCGCGCAAGGTCGTCATGGTCACGCCCTACATGAAGCCCCTCACCCAGCTCGTCGCGGACTACGTCGCCGATGCCGGGTTCGAGGTGCTCGACACCCTCTCCCTCGAGGTCTCCGACAACATCGCCGTCGCCAACCTCGACCCGATGGACCTCACCGAGCACTGGAAGCGCCTCGACCCGCAGGCCCTCGAGGACGCTGACGCGCTCGTCCTCTCGGCGTGCGTCCAGATGCCCTCTCTCCCAGCGATCCAGGCCGTCGAGGACGCTTACGGCAAGCCGGTCCTGTCGGCCGCCACGGCTACCGCTTGGTCGATGCTCACCGACCTCGGCCTCCCTGCGGAGGCTCCGGATGCGGGGTCCCTGCTCAGCGGTCGCCACTGATCAGACATTCTCTGGGCATCCGTCAGTGATGCCGCACCACCCGCGCGCCCCCGGTTTCACGTACAACGACGTATGAGGAGTTCCCATGGACCGCACCGCAACGAGACGGTGGCTGATCGTGCCGCTCGTCCTGATCCTGCTGAGTTTCGTACTGCCGTACACCCTCTTGAGCGACGTGGACGCCTGGTACGGCAGCTTCCTCTTCTGGACGCTCGCCACCGCAGTCGTCATCGGCGTCAATGCCGTCATCAGCAGCCGTTGGGAGGACTGAGATGGAGGCCACCTGGATCTGGATCGGGATCGCGGTCTACATCGCGATCGCACTCGTCACCGCCTTCCTCTCCCGAGAAGGCAGGTCGACGAGCATGTCCGACTACTTCCTCGGAAACCGCCAGATGGGCGGCTTCGTCTCGGCGATGAGCTACAGCGCCACGACCTACAGCGCATTCATGCTCGTCGGGCTCGCCGGGCTGACCTACTCAGGCGGCGTCGGCGCACTCGGGTTCGAGCTGATCTACCTGTGCGGCGTGACCCTCGTGGTGATCTTCGGCCCCCGCTTCTGGCTGGTGGGGCAGAAGTACGGCTACGTCACCCCGTCGGAGATGCTCGGCCACCGGTATGACAGTCGCACGGTCGCCGTGGTCACCGCACTGACCAGCTGCGTGTTCCTCATCCCCTACGCCGCCGTGCAGCTGGCCGGCGTCGGGTACCTGGTCAGTGGCATGAGTGGCGGCGCAGTCAGCTTCACGTCGGGCACGATCCTGGCCACCATCATGGCCATCGTCTTCTCGCTGGTCGCCGGGCTCCGCTCGGTCGCCTGGACCGACTCCCTGCAGGCCATCATGATGGTCATCAGTGCCACGCTGGTGGTCATCTACGTCGTCTACCGACTCGGCGGCGCCGGGGACTTCTTCAGCTCGCTCAGCACCGACCACAGCGGGGCGCTCTCCGTCCCGGGCAACGGGTTCTTCACCTTCAGCGTCTTCTTGGGCCTGACCCTCCCCTGGATCTTCTTCAGCATCTCCAACCCCCAGGTGAGCCAGCGCCTCTACACACCGAGGTCGATGCGCGACCTGCGCACCATGCTCCTCGGGTTCATGGTCTTCGGCTTCATCTACACCCTGGTGTCGGTCATCTGGGGTTTCGCGGCACTGCAGCGCTTCCCCGACCTGGCCACGGGTGACCTCGCGACCCCGATGCTGCTCGCCTCCGACCTGGTGCCCACCGTCCTGGGTGTCATCGTGATGATCGGCATCATCGCTGCGGCGGTCTCCACCATCGACTCGATCATGCTCACCCTCTCCTCGATGGTCACGCGCGACGTCTACCGAGTCGTCAAGAGCGAGGCCACCGAGGGAGCGCAGCTCAGGGTGGGCAAGTTCGCCCTGCCGGTGATCGCCCTGCTCGCCCTCGGGTTCGCACAGCTCGAGGTCAACCTGATCGCTGTGCTCTCCGTGTCCGCGTCGGCCGGTCTGCTGGTCATGGTCCCACCGATCATCGGGGCCTTCTTCTGGAAGCGGGGAACCGCCCAGGGCGTCATCTGCGCCACCCTCGTGGCCGGTGTGGTGGTCCTCCTCCTCGAGATGACCTCCACCCGGCTGCTGGGTCAGGGCAGCGGCGTCTGGGGCCTGCTCCTCTCGCTGGCCCTCTTCGTCGGAGTCAGCCTCGCGACACCGGCGCCGCGAGACCGCGCGGCCGACTTCCTGGGACATGTGGAGGACGGCCTGCGCAAGCACAACGCCGTGTAGCCGTCCACGCCCGCCCCGCCCTCACCTCGGGGGCTCGGGCGGGTGTGCCGCATCGCCGCCGTGCGAGGCGGCGAGGTGGCGGCCATGATTTCGCAGCGGCTGAACACCCTCTGCGGTCAGTCCCGTGCGTCCTCTCCCGGGGTGTCGACGTCGAGGCCGGTGGCCAGGTCGCCGCACTCGATCTCGTCGGCACCGTGCCGACGCAGGTAGCCACCGGCCCCGCGGTCACCCGAGAGCTCGGCGACGAGCGGGGCCCAGTGGTCACGCCCGACGAGGACCGGGTGTCCGACGACGCCCGAGTACACCGCCCGACGAAGGGAGGCCACCCCCATCTCTCCCTGCAGCAGGCGCGCCGCGACCTCCGCGGTGACATCGGGCAGGTCGACGAGGTGGATCAGCGCGGCGTCCGCGGCACTCGACTCCAGCACGCGCAGCCCGTGGGCCAGCGAAGCGCCGAGACCGTCGGCCCAGTCGGGGCAGTGCGTGTAGTCGGTGCGCGGGAGCGCCTGCTCTGCGGCAGCGCCACTCGCCCCGAGGACGACAGTGACTGCGGCACAGCCCCCTTCGTCCAGGACGGCGACCGCGCGGGCCAGCCACGAGGTGCCATCAGGATCGACCTTGAGGGCCTTGGGCATCCCCATGCGCCGCCCCGCACCCGCCGCCAGCAGCAGCCCCTGCACCATCTCCATGCGCACGACCTTAAGGAAATTCGCACCCGCGTGCGCACGACCTTGAGGAGATGCGACTCCTTGACCCACACTGAACAGGCGTTTAGTCTACTGAACATGGGTACAGTGCAGGATGATCGGACCGCCCGGGCACGAGTGCGCGATGCCGCGCTCGAGCTCTTCGCCGCCCATGGGGAGGACCGGGTGACGATGCGCCAGGTCGCCGAGCTGGCCGGCGTCTCGCCGGCCCTGGTCGTCCATCACTTCGGCTCCAAGGCCGGTCTGCGCGAGGCCGTCGTCGAGCACGTGCGCACCTGGATGGACGAGCTCTTCGACCTCTCGGCCGACACCGGCCTCGCCGAGGACCTGCAGGCCAGCGAGTGGTCCTCGATCGGGGAGATGCTCCAGCAGGCCTTGCCCGAGGGCTCACCCGTCATCCCCTACCTGCGCCGGCTGCTGATGACCGGCGACCCGGTCGCCACCCAGCTGCTGCGCGAGTGGCACCGCCGCACCGTCGAGATCTTCCGCGCGTGGGACGCCGCCGGCAAGCTGATCGCCGGACCCGACCCGCAGACCCGCGCCGCAATGGCGATGTCGTCCGACCTCGGCACGCTCCTCCTCGCCGACCACTGGCAGCAGATCCTGGGCTTCGACCCCCTCCGCGGGGAGGGCCTCGCTCGCTGGGCCGACGAGGCGATGCGTTTCTATGGAGCAATATTGCCCCCACCCGATACAGGCAAAGACAGCGCGATCGGGGCTCGCCCCCCTTCGCCCGAGGAGGCCTCATGAGTGAGTCAGCCATCATCGACGTCCACGGTCTGCACAAGACCTACGGCCGCACGCACGCTCTCGACGGGCTCGACCTGAGCGTGGCGCCCGGCGAGGTCCACGGCTTCCTCGGCCCCAACGGCGCCGGCAAGTCCACGACCATCCGCGTCCTGCTCGGCCTGACCCGCGCGGACAGCGGCGAGGTCACCGTCCTCGACGGCGACCCGTGGCACGACGCCGTCGAGCTGCACCGCCGGCTCGCCTACGTCCCTGCCGGCGTCACTCTCTGGCCCGGCCTCACCGGCGGCCAGTGCATCGACGTGCTCGGCCGGGCGCACGGCGGCCTGGACGACGCCCGCCGTGCCGACCTCGTCGAGCGCTTCGACCTCGACACCCGCAAGCGCACCCGCGACTACTCCACCGGCAACAGGCAGAAGGTCTCGCTCATCTCGGCACTGGCAGCCGATGTCGACCTGCTGCTCCTCGACGAGCCGACCTCCGGCCTCGACCCGCTCATGGAGCAGGTCTTCCAGGAGGTGGTCCGCGAGCGCGTCGCCGACGGCACGACGGTCCTGCTCTCGAGCCACATCCTCGGCGAGGTCGAGGCGCTGGCCGACCGGGTGAGCATCATCCGTGCCGGTAGGACCGTCACGACCGGCACGCTCGCGGACCTGCGGCGCAGCACGAGCAGCCGGGTGCACACCATCACCGACTCCTCCCCCGGGCTCGCCGGAGTGGACGGCGTCACCGCACTGGACACGGGGAGCGTCGACGGCCGCATCGAGACCCGCTGCCATGTGGAAGGCGCTGCGGTGAGCGAGGTCGTGGGCCTGATCCACGCCGCGGGTGTCCACACCCTGACGATCACGCCGCCGAGCCTGGACGACCTCTTCCTCGAGCAGTACCGGGAGGGGCCCTCCCTTCGAGACGGTCGCGGGGCGACCTCCTCAGGGAGCGAGCAGGACAGTCGCGGGGCGACCTCCTCAGGGAGCGAGCAGGACGGTCGCGGGGCGACCTCCGCAGGGAGCGACGAGGTGCGGCGATGAGCGCCCTCAGCACCACCGGAATCGGTACGAGCCTGCGGGTGCAGTGGCGCACCGGGCGGAAGGTCGTGCTCGCGTGGGTCCTCGGCCTCTTCGCCGTCGTCGTGCTGACCACCTCCTCGATCACCAGCCTCTACGACACCCCGGACAAGCTGCGTTCCTACGCGGAGACGACCACGAACCCGGGGATGCGTGTCCTCAACGGCGTCGTGGCCGGCACCGACACCCTCGGCGGAGCGATGGTCAACGAGCTCGGCTTCGTCGTCGCCTTCGCCGTCCCGCTCCTGGCCATCGCGCTCACCCTCCGCGGGACACGCCGGGAGGAGGAGGCCGGCCGTCTCGAGCTGCTCCTCGCGTCCCGGGTCGGGCGACAGGCACCGCTCCTCGCGGCCGTGGCCCTCGCCCTCGCCGCACTCGTCGGGCTGGGCCTGCTCACCACGCTCGCCTTCGTCGGCGTCGGCGCGGAGCCGAGCGGCTCGATCGTCTACGGCGCGGCGGTCGCATCGCTGGGGGCCACCTTCGTCGGCGTCAGCGCCATCGCGGCGCAGGCCTTCGGTCACACCCGATCGGCGTGGGCCGCCAGTCTCGGCGTCGCCGCCCTCGCCTACCTCGTCCGTGGTGCGGGAGCGGTCGACGAGACCTGGCTGCTGTGGGCCTCACCGCTCGGCTGGTACGACAAGGTGGCAGCTTTCGGTGAGCCGCGAGCGCTCCCCTTCGCCCTGAGCATCGGAGCCGCGCTTGCGCTCCTCGGGCTGGCCCTGCGGCTGTCCGCCACACGTGACGTCGGTGGCTCACTGCTCGCCCCCCGGGTCGGACCGCACCGGGCGAGCGCCGGGCTGCGCTCGCCCTTCGGCCTGGCACTGCGGGAGCACCGCACCGTGACGCTCGGCTGGGCCGTGCTCGCCGCCGTCCTCATGGGCACCTACGGCTCGCTCATGCAGACCGTCATCGACGCGATCGAGGGCAACCCCGACCTGGCGGCCTGGTTGGCGGGCGGGGAGGCGGGCATCGTCGCGCCGATGGCCGCGATGTTCGTCCTGCTGCTCGCGCTGCTCGTCGGCGGCTACGTGCTGCAGGCGCTCGGCTCGCTGCGCCGCGAGGAGATCTCCGGCCGCCTCGAGCTGCAGCTGAGCGAGGCCCGCAGCCGCGCAGCCTGGCTGACCCCGCACCTCGCCGTCATCGCCCTCGGCACGCTGCTCGTCGGCGCCGCCGGCGGGGTGGCCCTCGCGGTGAGCACCGCTGCGGCGCTGGGTGACTCGTCGTGGATCCCGACACTGCTCCTCGCCTCGGCCCAGTACCTGCCGGTGATGCTGCTGCTCGCCGGGATCTCGCTGGCGCTCTTCGGCTGGTGGCCTCGGGCACAGGCCGCCGTGTGGGTGGTCTTCGCCGTCGCCGCGGTCATCGGCTACATGGGTCCGGGGCTCGATCTACCGACCTGGCTGATCGAGTGGGCGCCCTTCGGGCTCGTCGGCGATGTCCCGGCAGAGGACCTCGACGCCACCGGCGCGCTCGTCGCGGGAGCCGGCGGGGTCGTCCTCGCCGGCCTCGGACTCCTCGGGTTCACCCGGCGCGACATCCCGCACCGGTGAGATCGGGTTTGTTACGCGCGGGTACGACGTGCACTTGTCGCGTCATGCCATAGAGGAATCCCGGAAATCCAGGGTTCTTCTGTCGGTCTACGTCAGTAGTGGTAGTCGTACCCGCGCGTAACTTCTAGTCAAGATCACCGGGGAGGCCGCCGGGCCCCCTCTCGGCATCCGATCCGGCTGCGTGCCGCGGGCCCCGCGCGGCCAGCCGCTCACGCAGCTCGTCCTGCTCGCGCCGACGGCTCATCTCGCGCCGGCCGAGCGCGAGGCCGATGAGGATCGGGATGACGTACTTGGCGTGCTCTGCCAGCCAGACCAGCCATCCAGGGGCATCCCAGTCCAGCCGCGGCAGCTCCCAGTCCGGCCAGGGGATCGACGGCAGATCGATCGAGGGCCACGGCATGGAGGGCAGGTCCACGTCGGCCCACGGGACCGAGGGCAGGTCGACCCGGCGCGCCAGCCAGAAGAACACGATGCCGATGAGGATCGGCACGACGACATCGGCCACCCCCTTGGCGACGTGCAGCGAGGCGTGGCGTCGCGGCTGCGACCTCATCCGCTCCTCACGCACGGCGGCGGGCGAACCCGGCTCGGGGACGAGGTCGAGCCCACCGACGCCGATCCGGGCAGCGGCCTCGGCCGCCCGCCGCTCACCCTCGAACCACGTGGCCCGCAGCGGCTTGCTCAAGCTGGTGAACCGCGCGCGGACCGCCCCGAGCGAGTCAGCGAGCTCGTGCTCCTCGTCGACCACGAGGTAGAGGTTGTCCTCCAGTCCCGATGTGGTGGCGGCGATCTCCTCGCCGTCGACCCACCACGTGGCCTCGTTGCGCCACCCGTCACCCACGGAGGTCTCGACGCGGTGCTTCCGCCCGTCGATCTCCATCTCGTAGACCTGTGTCTCTCCCACGACGCCGACGCTACGAGGACGCCCGGGCCGGGCCATCAGCCGCAGGTCCCTCCCTTCGTCATCCTTTGGTAGGGCTTTGGCCGATCGCGGTGCGCCTCCACCGCCGCGGGCCCGCGCGGTCGTAGGTTCGCAGGAATCAACTCCGAGGTGTGTCCCCGTGAAGATCAACAACGACCCGGTGTTTGTCCGGCGGCGCCGTATCGCCCTGGCTGCGCTCGTCATCGTCCTGCTGGTGCTCGTGCTGTGCATCGGCAAGCTCGTCGGGGGCGAGGGCAGCGCCTCTGCCGCCAAGGCACCCGCGAGCGCGCCGCCCGCCGCCTCACCGCCACCTGTGAAGGTGGAGAAGCCTGCTCCCAAGGAGAGCGCCGCGGTGACCGGCAAGCCGGCAGCACCCGCCGACTCGACCATGGTCCGCGTCCAGCGGCTCACCGGTGGGCTGACGCCCAAGTCCGTCGTCGCCTCGCCGTCGGGCCAGGTCTTCGCGCAGAACATGATGTACACGCACACCGTCAGCGCCTTCACCGCCGACGGCGCGCTGCACAAGACGATCTCCGACGCGGTCGACCTGTCCGACTTCGGCATCAAGGGGCACCCCGGCACGAGCAAGGGCGCACCGGTCGAGATGGCCTTCAGCCCCGACGGCAAGACCGCGTGGGTGAGCAACTACTCGATGTACGGCCAGGGCTTCGAGCCCGAGGGCAAGGACGCCTGCACCGGACCACAGGGCGTCTCGGACAGCTACCTCTACAAGATCGACACGGCGAAGCTCGAGATCACCGATGTCGTGAAGGTCGGCGCGGTGCCCAAGTACGTGGCCGCCACCCACGACGGCTCCAAGGTGCTCGTCACCAACTGGTGCTCGATGGACATGGACGTCGTCGACACCAGGACCAACAAGGTCACCGAGACCATCAAGCTGCCCGGCAAGCACCCCCGCGGCATCGCGATCAGCCCCGACGACGAGGTCGCCTACGTGGCGATCATGGGCTCCGACGAGACGGTCAAGGTCGACCTCGGCTCGGGCGAGGTCGTCGACTTCGCCGACACCGGTGACGGGCCCCGCCACCTGCTCGTCTCCCCCGACGGCTCACGGCTCTACGTCTCCAACAACGGCTCGGGCACCGTGAGCGAGGTCGACGCCGCCACCGGCAAGACGCTGCGCGAGGCCAAGGTCGGCAGCCAGCCCCGCTCGATGGCGATCAGCCCCGACGGCGGCGCCCTCTACGTCGGCAACTACGCCAGCAGCACGGTGAGCAAGATCGCGACCAAGGACTTCGAGGTCGTCCAGACCGAGCAGACCGACGGCCTGCCCATCGGCATCACCTACGAGCCCACCAAGAAGCGCGTGTGGGTCGCCAGCTACGGCGGCTCGATCGTGGTCTTCGACGACTCCCACGCCGCGTGAGGGTCGCGCTCGTCCTCAACCCCTCGAAGGGGGGTTGGGAGCGAGTCCTCGACCGGGTCACCGCGGCGGCCACCGAGGCCGGCTGGCCGCCACCGCCGGTGCACCTGACGACCCGCGAGGAGACCGGTCGGTCGCAGGCGGGCGACGCGGTCACCGAGGGTGCCGAGCTGGTCGTCGTCGCCGGCGGCGACGGCACGGTCCGAGCGGTCGCCCACGGGCTGTCGGGGACCGGCGTCGAGCTGGGCATCGTCCCCACCGGCACCGCCAACCTGCTCGCGCACAACCTCTCGCTCCCGCGCAGCATCCCCGCCGCGGTGCGGGTGGCGCTCACCGGCCGCGCCCGACCGGTCGACCTGGGGATCGCGCACGTGGACGACGAGGCGCGGGACCTCCCCTTCGTCGTGCTGGCGGGGATGGGCCACGACGCGGCGACGGTCGCGGCCACCCGCCCGGCGCTCAAGGAGCGCATCGGCTGGCCCGCCTACATCGCACCCGCCGCGGTCAGCGCGCTGCGCCGACCGGTCCCGGTGACGGTCCGCCACGACGGGGGCGACCCGGAGCACCTGCGTGTGTGGAGCGTGCTCGCCGCCAACTGCACGCGGGTGCACGCCGGGGTGCACATCGCGCCCGGTGGGCTCGTCGACGACGGCCTCTTCGACGTGCTCGAGATGACCGTGACCCGCCCCGGCCACTGGATCGGGGTGGCGGCGAAGGGTGTCTTCCGCCTCTCCGGCGACGTCGCCGGCCTGTCCACCCGAGCCTCCCGCGAGGTCGAGATCCTCAGCGAAGAGCCCCTGCACATCCAGCTCGACGGCGACGTCGTCGGACCGGCCCGGCGGCTGCACGTGCGCTGTCTGCAGCACGCGCTGCGCGTGCGGGCTTGAGGGCCGCGTACGAGCTGGTCGTCACTTCTCGTGAGCGACCTCGTCGATATCGTTCATCGCCAAGGTCGCCCGCATCGCCTCCACCACCTGCGGGGCCGTCCACTCATCAGGCACCGACAACAACGTGCCACTCCTGCGGTGCGACACGAGCACACCCGGGGCCGCCTCGAGGATCGCCCCAACCGACGCGTGCACCCACACCCGATACCCCAAGGGCACCTGCCACGAGCCCGTCGGACGCGCGAGGTCCAGCACAGCCTGATCCCGGAAGTTCGCCGTCCACGGTTCCCATACCTCGATGACCGCATCGACGAGCGGGTCGACCACCGCGGGCGTGAAACCACCCGGCGCAGTTTCGAAGGCGGTCACACCCGCACGGTTGACGGGGACGCGACCGCCGCGAATGCTGCCCCCGGCGTTGATCCACAACTCGATGAACAACCCGTCGAAGTCCTGGCTCAGGGAGAAGGAGTAGCCGTTCACGGGTTCCGGCAACCCGTCCTCCGCCCGGAAGACCTGGGACTCCACCCACAACGTCTGCTCCACCGCTGCGGCTGGCCACGGCCGCCACACACGGCCCTGCGCGTACCGCCACCCATCCACCGGAAACACCCCCGCCAGACCCTGCAGCGTCGCCGCCGTCTTCCCCGCCACCTCCTCCGCTGACTCCACACGTCCGCCCCAGAAACACCCCAGGTTGAAGTCGGTGTTGTCAGCCAATCGATGTGCCACAGCAGTCATCCCTTCCTCGGAACAAACTCGACCTTGATGTCGAAGTACCTCTCACCGTCGCAGGTCCCGACGCTCCTGGCTCGTCAGACCGCCCCAGATCCCGTGGTCCTGGCCCGTCCGCAGCGCGTAGGCCAGACACTCCTTGACGACCCGGCAGCCCGCGCAGATCGCCTTGGCCCGCTGCTCCTGCCACAGTGCCGGGCCGTAGGACCCGACGGGGAAGAAGGTCTCGAGCTCCTCGCCCTCGCAAGCCGCCAGCTCACGCCAGCCCGGAGCATCACGCCCCGGGCGACCTGCGCCCCTCGGGCTCAACAGCAGCCGCACTCGCTGCGGCTGGAGGTCAGCTCACGCCCGGTGACCTCTTGCAGACGGATCGCCGTCCAGAAGGTCTCCTCCGGGTGGCCCTCCCACGGGACGTCGAGCAGCTCCTCGAAGCGCGCGCAGGCGGCCGGGTCGGAGACCGTGTCGGCTGCCCCGCGCACGAGGACGCTCCACCCCGTGTGCTGCAAGGGGTCGTAGTGGTCGACCTGGAAGGTCACCGACTCGTGGTTGACGGCCGCCGCGAGGGTCGAGTCCCATCGGGTGCGGAAGGCGATGGTGCTCTCGTCGATGACGTGGTTGACCGGGAGGACGATCACCTCGCCCTTGTCCTGGAAGGCGACTCGACCCATCGGTCGCGACGCGATGCGCAGCAGGCAGTCGTCGAGGTTGAGCACGTCCAACCCACGGTGGTCGACCGGGGCGGGTGATCGGCCGGTGCTCTGGATGGTTGTCATGGTGACCTCCTGGTGTCTGCGTCCGGTGAGGAGCGCTCCTTGTGGTGGGGTCTGATTTATTTTATACGGGTTTGTCCGTTAATAATAGGGGGCGCCTCGCCTGCAGGAAGGCCGGCCCGCCGCGAGGGGCAGTGCCGGCCTTCCACGCAGTGCCGGGAGGCAGTGCGGTCACACGATCCGGGGTCAGGCGTGCTCGGGCTCGGCATCCTTCATCCGGGCGTGCACCCACGGGGACAGCGCCGCGAGCGCCAGTCCCACGACGACGGCCATGATGCCGAGCGTGAGGAAGAAGGTGCCGTCCGGCAGCCCCTCCATGGCGCGGATGAACTGCGCGGCGAGCGACTGACCGGTCGCGATGGCGAGGAACCACAGGGCCATCGCCTGGCTGGCGAAGGCCTTGGGCGCCAGCGAGGTCGTCGCCGACAGGCCGACCGGTGACAGGCACAGCTCACCGAGGGTCTGGATGACGAAGACGCCCACGAGGACCCACACCGGCGAGGTGGCGCCGGGGAATGCCGCCGCGGCCGCCGACAGCACGACGAAGGACACGCCGGCGAGGATGACACCGGTGGCGAACTTCATCGGCGTGGACGGGAACCGACCGGCCCGGCGCACCCACAGCAGGCCGAAGAGCGGGGCCAGCAGCATGATCGAGATCGGGTTGATCGACTGGAACCACTCCTCCGAGAAGTGGAAGCCGAGCGAGTCCAGATCGGTCCGGTTGGCCGCGTAGGCAGCCATCTTGGACGCCGCCTGCTCGAAGATCATCCAGAAGAGCACCGCGCCGATCCACATCGGCAGGTAGGCCGTGAGGTGGGTGCGCTCACGCGCCGTGACGGCCGTGCTGCGGAACATCACGACGAAGTACGAGATCGAGGCGACGACCGACAGGATCGAGATGGTGTCGATGACGGCGCCGACCCAGCCGCCGCGCAGCAGGCGGGCGGCCACGAGGAGCACGGCGATGAGGACGAGCAGCCCCAGGCCGAGGAGCGGGGTGCGGGTCCGGTCGCGCGGCTGCAGGGGGTTGGGGACGTCGTTGGAGACCGGGGCCAGCGCGCCGCGCCCGACCACATAGGCCACGAGGGCGAAGAGCATGCCGACCGCGGCGGCGCTGAAGCCTGCGTGGTAGCCCCACTGGTCACGCAGGAAGGCCACGACGAAGGGGGCGAAGAAGGCGCCGATGTTGATCGACATGTAGAAGATGGTGAAGCCGGAGTCCTTGCGCGGGTCCCGCTCGCCGTAGAGGTGGCCGACCATCGTCGACACATTGGGCTTGAGCAGACCCGTGCCCAGGGCCACGAGACCGATGCCGAGCCACGACGTCGTTGCCGTCGGGATCGCGAGGCTGACGTGGCCGGCCATGATGACCACGCCACCGAGGAAGACCGACCGCTGCGCGCCGATCACCCGGTCGGCGAGCCAGCCGCCCACGACGGAGAGCAGGTAGACCGCTGCGCCGTATGTCGCGACGACCGCCTCACCGAGGGGCTGGTCGAGGCCGAGTCCCCCGCTGGCCGCCGTGTCGACGATGTAGTACAGCAGGATCGCGCGCATCCCGTAGTAGGAGAAGCGCTCCCACAGCTCGATGTTGAAGAGCGTGGCCAGACCTCGGGGATGCCCGAGGAGGGTGCGTTCGGCCTGCGCGGACGGCGGTGTCGCGGCGGTGGTCATGTATCTCCTTGGGTCCGGTGGTGACCGGACGTCGACGGCCCGGGCGCACGATCTGCACGACCCGGGGCAAAAACGCGGCCCACGTTACGCCCGTGGCTGGATGGGTCGGTCCATCGCCGGTAGGTTCGACGGCATGAACCTCGATTCAGGAACGACCTCCCGATGAGCTCGGGTGCAGTGCGCCAGGAGGACGCCTTCGACGTGACGCGGGTGACGACCTGGCTGCGCGCGCAGGTCCCCGACGACCTCGCGGCCGAGCTCGAGGGCGATCCGCAGGTCCGCCAGTTCAACAGCGGCGCCTCCAACCTGACCTACGAGCTGCGGTGGCCCACAAGGGCGCTCGTCCTGCGCCGGCCGCCCCACGGAGCGCTCGGGGGCTCTGCCCACAACATGCGCCGCGAGCACGACCTGCAGGCGGCCCTCGGCCCGGTCTACCCGCACGTGCCCGGCATGGTCGCGCTGTGCACCGACGACTCGGTCCTCGGCAGCGACTTCTACGTCATGGACAAGCTCGAGGGAGCCATCGTGGGCAAGGACCTGCCCGACGGGTTGAGCCTGACCCCCGAGCAGGCACGCGCGTTGTGCGACAACGCCCTGGCGGCCCTCATCGAGCTCCACGAGGTCGATGTCAGCACCGTCCCCGCGCTCGCCGACCTCGACCGGGGCGAGGGCTATGTCCACCGCCAGGTCGAAGGGTGGATCCGCCGCTATCGCGCAGCCGCCACCGATGACGTCCCGGACTTCGAGGACGTCATGGTCTGGCTCGTCGAGCACGAACCGGCCGATCGGCCGCACGCCTTGATCCACAACGACTTCCGGCTCGACAACCTCGTGCTCGACCCCGACGACCCGACCCTCGTCGTCGGGGTCCTCGACTGGGAGCTGGCGACCGTCGGCGACCCGCTCATGGACCTCGGTGGGGCCCTGGCCTACTGGGCCCAGGCCGACGACGACGAGACGATGCGCTCCCTTCGCCTGCAGCCGACCAACTTGCCGGGCATGCTCACCCGTGCCGAGATCGTCGAGCGGTACTGCGCCGCACGGGGTTTGCAGGTGAGCGAGCGCGAGTGGGCCTTCTACGAGGTCTTCGGGCTCTTCCGCCTCGCCGGCATCGCCCAGCAGATCTACCAGCGTTACCGCGCGGGCAGCACGACCAACCCGCGCTTCGCCGTCTTCGGCCCGATGGTCACCTATCTCGACGCCCGCTGCCGATCCCTCATCGGTTGATCCGCCCCCCTTCGCCTCACCACAGGAGCACGACATGACCTTCACGACCCTCATCACCGGCGCCAGCTCGGGGCTGGGCGCCGAGATGGCCCGGCAGTTCGCCGCGCTCGGCCACGACCTGGCGCTCACCGCGCGCCGCACCGACCGCCTCGACGCGCTCAAGGCCAAGATCGCCGCCGCCCACCCCGACCGTCGGGTCGAGACCTATGCGCTGGACGTCACCGACGACGACGCCGTCACGCGGGTCTTCGAGCAGGCGAAGGGAGACCTCGGTCGCCTCGATCGCGTCATCGTCAACGCCGGGCTGGGCAAGGGGGCGCCGTACGGCAAGGGCAGCCACTACGCCAACCGCGAGACGATCACGACCAATGTGCTCGGTGCCGCGATGCAGACCGAGGCCGCGATGGCGATCTTCCGCGAGCAGAAGGCCGGTCACCTCGTGCTCATCTCCTCGGTCACCGCGCTGCGCGGCATGCCGAAGTCGATGACGACCTATGGCGCCTCCAAGGCCTTCCTCGCCTCGCTCGGCGAGGGCATCCGCAGCGAGATGATGGGCAAGCCCGACCTCGACATCGACGTCACCGTGCTCTACCCGGGGTACATCCGCACGGAGATGAACGAGAAGGTCGAGCAGAAGACGAAGTTCATGGTCGACACCGACATCGGCGTGCGTGCCATGGTCGTCGCGATCGAGGGGCGCAAGGCCAAGGCGCTCGTCCCCGCCAAGCCGTGGGTCGCTGTCGGTTCCGCGATGAAGGTGCTCCCGCTCTCGGTGGTGCGCAAGCTGCTCTGAGCTGGAGGACCGCTCCGGCCGACCGTTGGTCCGCTCCGGTCGACCGTTGGTCCGCTCCGGTCGAAGGGGGACGACGGCGCCCGCCGAAGTCCTTCGTCTCCGCGCTGCCGGCGGTTGTCCTTCCTGACTTCGGCTTGATGTGCGCCGTCATCCCCCTTCGCCCTGCGCTGTCGGATCCCGTCGGGCTCGCACCTCGGCCACAGCGGCGGTGAAGGCGTCGATCGCGTCGGCGAGCCCCGGTCCGTCGACCACCGTCAGCCTCGCCCCCAGGTCGAAGGCCGCCATCGTCAGGTGTCGGGCGAGGTCGGCGAGGTCGTCGGCGTGCGACTCGAGGTCGGTGAGGCCCGGCCGGACCTCGGTGGCGACGCCGTAGGCCGGGGGCACCCGGCGGCGCACGGCCTCGACGTCAGCGGTCAACCGCACCCGGACCCGGTGCGCGTACCCGGCGCGGGTCACCGCCCGCCGCACGTGCTCGACGGCGTCGGGTGCCTCCCGAGGGGTGAAGCGGAAGGTCGACGCCCGCACCCCGGCCATCCGGTCCAGGCGGAAGGTGCGCCAGTCCTCCCTTCGCCCGTCCCACGCGAGCAGGTACCAGCGCCGACCGGTCGCGACCAGGCGATAGGGCTCGACATCGCGCTCACTGTCCTCGCCCGTCCGCCCGGTGTACCCGAAGCGGGCCCGCACCCGGTCGCGGATCGCGTGCGCGAGGACGACCAGCACTGCGGTGTCGACGTCGTCGGTGGCCCCCGGCAGCAGGGCGGTCGCGTCGGAGAGCGCCGCGACCTCGCCGCGCAGCCGGGGCGGCATGACCTGGTCGAGCTTGGTGAGTGCGCGGACAGCCGGCTCCCCGATCGCCGAGATCCCTTGTGCGCCAACGCGAAGGGCGACGGTCACCGCTACGACCTCGTCCTCCTCGAGCAGCAGCGGCGGCATCCGCCCGCCCGACCCGAGCCGGTAGCCGCCCCCGACGCCGGGGGTCGCCGCAACCGGGTAGCCGAGGTCGCGCAGCCGCTCGACGTCCCGGCGCAGGGTGCGGGTGGTCACGCCGAGCACCTCGACGAGCTCGGGTCCCGTCCACACGGATCGGGTCTCGAAGAGTCCCAGCAGGCGCAGCACACGTTCGGTCGTCTCGGCCATGGCTCCATCGTGCGCCCGATTGGTGACCAGAAGTGTCCTCAATTGCTCGGAGACTGGTTCATGGACGAAGGGAGGCCACCCCCTTCGCACGTCGACCCGAGGAGCACCTCATGTACGCACCATCCGTCCACGACGAGATCACCGGCTACGCCGAGTATGTCGACCAGCAGCTCGAGGCGATCCGCGCCACCGCCCACGGCCTCACCGAGGAGCAGGCCCGCCTCACTCCCACGCGCTCGGCGCTGTCCATCGGTGGACTGATCAAGCACACGAGCTATGTCATCGCGGCTCCCGACGAGAAGCAGGGCTCCGTCGAGGAGGGCGGGGAGATCAGCGAGGACGCGTACGCGGCCTTCATGGACAACTTCGCCCTGCGTGACGACGAGAGCCTGGCCGCCACGATCGAGCTCTTCGATCGTCGACGCATCGCGGTGGTGCAGTGGATCCGCGACTGCGACCCGGACGCCGAGCAGACTCTCCCCCCGGCCCCTTGGTACGGCCTGATGCACTCCTCGCCGGCGAGGATGCGCTACTCCTTCGTCCACTTCGTCGAGGAGCTGGCCCGGCACGCCGGTCACGCCGACATCATCCGCGAGGAGATCGACGGGGCCAACGCCCTCGAGCTGCTGCTCGCCGACACCGGCCGGGAGGCCACCCCCTTCGCCCAGCCGTGGTCCGCCTCGGAGCCGGCCACGACATGATGGCCACGTGAGGATCACCGGACTCGTCATCAGCTCCCCCGACGTCGCCGCTGCGCAGTCCGCGTGGCGGCGGCTCGGCACCATCGATCGCGATGTGCAGGTCGAGGAGGGCGATGCGGGCCTGGCCGCCCTGGTCCTCGGCGTCGACGACATCGCTGCGACCGAAGCGCTGCTCCAGCGGCGCGGACTCACGGGTGACACGGCCGGCCTCGACGTCGGCGGGCTCACGTGGCGACTCGCCCCCTCCACAGGGGGCGAACCGGCTGACCTCACCCTCGACCACGTCGTCGTGCGCACCAGCGACCCGGAGCGAGCGGCTGCGGACTACGGTGCCCGACTCGGCATGGACCTGCGGCTCGACCGACGGCTGGAGGAGCACGGCTTCCGCGGGCTCTTCTTCCGCTGCGGCGACGCGGTGGTCGAGGTCGTGGCCCCGACGAAGGGGGTCGACGGTCCCGACGTCTTCGGCGGACTGGCTTGGCGCACAAGCGATCTCGCAGCGACCCGCGAGCGCCTGATCACCGAAGGCGTGGAGGTCTCCGAGGTCCGGGTCGGCCGCAAGCCCGGCACCCACGTCGCCACCGTCCGCGACCCCACCCTCGGCACCCCCACCCTCCTGATCTCTGCATTGCCATAGGGCAATGCAGACGAGCGGTCGCGAGCGAGCAACTTCCTGCGCTGGCGCGTAGTCGGTCACCAAGTTCACGCACTGTTGCTGTCGAGACCATGCAGCCGATAGGATTTGAGATACAGTATTCAATTGCGAGAGGGGAGCCGTGCGCAACTTTTCGATCTCATGCGTGTACGACGGCCCCGGCGCGGAGCACGTTTTGGATCATGCCCGCCTCCTCGCGGCCTCGGCCTCGCAGCCCCTGACCGTGCTGGTCACCGGTCGGGTCCTCGGCGGCGCAGAGCCCGCGCTCGTCGAGGTTGATGGAACAGCCCTCCTGCGGACGGCCCACCTGGGTGACGCAGGAGCGGCTACCTTCATCCGCCAGCCGCTGGGAACGGCCACCCTGTCGTGGGCCCACGCGCATATGCACCGCCAGCCGCACGGGATGCTCCTCGTCGCCGATCGACGCCCGAGTTTGCCTCGGGGTCTGGGCTGGCTCCACCACGTCTGCGGAGACCTGAGCTCGCAGCTGGCCCACACCAGCGATCGGTGCGACTGCGGCTGGGAGGTCAGGGCCGTGCCGAGGTTACGTCAGGGCCGGTAGACGAGCCCTGTTTCGCCACTCTCGACCGAACGAACGAAGGCCTGACCGACGGCGTGGTCGTCGACGGAGGGAAAGCCCGGAAAGGCAGCGTCGTAACGTTCGCGTGAGCCCGCGAGAACCGTCGGGCTCACGACGTTGATCCGGTGTTCACCCCACAGCTCCAACGCCGTCGAGCGGACCCACGCCTCGATGGCGGCGTTGATGGCCGACGACACACTGCCGCCACGGACCGGCTGGTCGGACAACACCCCGCTCACCAGGGTGAAGGAGCCGCCGACAGGGACGATCTCGCGCGCCTGCTGCACCAGCATGATCTGGCCCAGAAGCTTGCCCTCGAGGCCAGCCATCCACTTTTCCCTGTCCATGCTCTCCCATGGGCCGAAGGGGGTTCCCCCCACCGCCGAGACCACGGCGTCGGCCCGGCCCACCGAGGTGAGCAGACGCGCCACCGATCCCCGATCGCCCAGGTCCACCGGGTGGTCAGGCGCGGTGCGATGCGCCGCGACGACCTCGTGCCCCCGCCCCCTCAGCGCCGCCACCGCAGCGCGTCCAATGTCCCCGCTCGCTCCGACCACCAGGATCCGCATCGTCGATCTCCTTCGCCTCGATTGTTTGAATACAGGATACTGGATATGAGATCCCCTAGACTTGGGCCATGACACGGACACCTGAAGACTTCTGCAATCAGCACCCGAGGGTCATCACCGTCTGGTCCGACATCGGCTGCCCGTGGGCGACGCTCGCCTTGCACACCCTGCGCACCACGGCGGCCACGAAGCGCCAGCCCCTGCTCGTCGATCACCGAGCCTTCCCACTCGAGCTCTACAACGCCCGGCCCACTCCCAAGCTGGTCCTGGACGCGGAGATCGTGGCCATAGGCGCGCGGATCCCGGGCGTGGGCCTACGACTGTGGGATCGCGACCAGGCGACCTACCCAGTGACGACACTGCTCGCCATGGAAGCCGTCCAGGCAGCGAAGGCCCCCGATGTAGGCGGGCTCGCAGCCAGTGACCAACTGGACGCGGCTCTACGCCGGGCCATGTACCACGATCATCGCTGCATCAGCATCCTGTCGGAGGTCGAGCGGTCCGCACGGGAGTGCGACGAGGTCAACGTCGAGGCACTGCTGGAGGCGCTGCACTGTGGCAGCGCCCGCGCAGACGTGTACGCGCAGTGGATGCTTTCCCATGACGAGTCCGTCCAGGGCAGCCCGCAGATCATGACCGCGCAGGGCACCTCCCTGCACAACCCGGGAGTCACGTACAACTGGACCGCGCCGCCGACTGACGGCGGGCTGCCCCACTTCACCGCCTATGAGACGTCGTGGGCGCACGACCTGCTGGGCGAGACCTCCGCGGTGGTGGACGGCGGCTAGCTGCCCAGCGTCATGGCGTACTGCCAGGACTGCTGCACGAGCCACCAGACCACCTCGAGCTCCTGCCGATCGCGGGGGCCATACACGAGCACCGGAGGCTGCGCGGGGTGACGGACCCCCCACCCGGACCGCTCGACCACGTCCATCAACTCCTGCTCCACCATCAGGTGCAAGCTGCTGTCGGAGTGTGGGTGGACGTGCGCGAACTCGCGTCCGCCCTGGAAGGCCGCCGGGTCCCTCGAGCCGATGCCCTCGGGCAGGTGCAGGGCGCGCGAGTGCGGGACCGAGACCAGCGTCGGGGCCATGAAGACATACGGCAGGGCTCGCATCCGCGACCACAGCTCCTCCTGGAGCATCACGGGGGCCACTTGGCTGCGCTGGCCGTGCGGCGCCGGACCGACAACGTGGGGCGCCTCGCCGACGCGATTCGGGAGCTCGATCGTCACCAGAGCACTCCTTGTTCGACGGACGGGGGTAGACATGCAGATGAGATTCAGTATTCTATCTTTAGTAGTTCACCTCACACAAGGAGAAGGTCTTCATGATTCGACACGTCTTCGCTTGGCAGGTGGCCGACGACGCCGACGGCGGCGAGGTCATCCAGTTGCTCACCGACTTCTCGAAGGAGGTCGACATGATCCGCTACTTCGAAATCGGAGCACACGCGGGCGAGCCGAACGACAACGGGGACCCGTGGGACGGCGTCCTCATCACCGACTTCGACAGTTGGGGGGACCTCGAGGCGTACTCGAACCACCCCGCCCACCTCGTCCTCGTCGAGAAGCTGCTGCCCAAGGTCAAGGGCCGGGTCGTCGTCGACTTCCTGAAGGAGGACAAGTGAGCACCACAGCCGACCAGCGACTCGCCAACATCCAGGTCGGGATCAGCCCGTACGGCCCCCACGACGAACTGGGAGCCCTCAACACGTTGACTCCCGAGCGCCAGGTCTCGATCATGGCCCGCGTCGACGCCTCCACGGTCTACGACCTGAGCGTCGACTACTTCGTCGGGATGCCGAGTTTCCAGGCCGCCGGCGATCCCGCTTACCAGATCTACATGAGCCACACCCCGAACGGGACACTCGTCGACAACCTCAATGGCGCTGGCGAAGAGATCAACCGTCACGTCTGCTACTCGGGTGATGTGATCCTCATGTACACCCACACCGGGACCCATATCGACGCGCTGAACCACTTCGGTGTGGACGGCAAGATCTACAACGGCTTCAGCGCCGAGGAGAACCTCGGCAGCAGGGCCTGGACCAAGGGTGGCGCCGAGCGCATCCCCCCGATGATCGCCCGGGGTGTCCTCATCGACATTGCCACGACGAAGGGCGTCGACTGCCTCGACGACTCGTACCCGATCACCGTGGAGGACTGCCAAGAAGCCCTCGAGCGGGTGGGCCTCACCCTCGAGGAGGGCGACGTCGCGTTGATCCGCACCGGTCGTATGCGCTACTGGCCCGACGGGACCAAGACGCTCGGCAACCCTCCCGGCCTCAGCCTGGAGGCAGCGCGCTGGCTCACGTCCCAGGGCATCAGCACCATCGGATCTGACCAGGAGTGCGTCGAGGTCGGACCCTCCCAGCACGAGGACAACTGGCTGCCCGGCCACGGCCACTTCCTCACCGAGGCCGGCGTGCCGATGATCGAGCTGGCCAACCTCGAGGAACTGGCGGCGAACGCGGTCAACGAGTTCTGCTTCATCGGCTCACCGATCCGCCTACGCGGGGCGTCGGGAACCCCCCTTCGCCCCTTGGCCCTCCCCCTGAGGGACGGGCGTTGAGCACCGACCTCAAGGTTGCAGCAATCCAGGTCGCCCACGTCGACGACGAGGACCCGGACGCACGATGGGCCCGGACCAGCGAGCTGGTCCGGGCCCATCGGCATCACGACCTCATCGTCCTGCCGGAGCTGTGGTCCAACGGGGCCTTCTCCCCCGCGGGCTGGGACGAGTCCGCCGAGCCTCTCGACGGGCCGCACGTCCAACGGCTGGCCGATCTCGCACGTGAACTCGGGGTGACCCTGCACGGCGGGTCGTTCATCGAGCGGAGCATCGAGGCGGGCGCTGATGGAAGGCACCTGTGGAACACGTCCGTCGTCCTCGGTCCGGACGGATCGCTACGCGCCGTCTACCGCAAGATTCACCGCTTCGGTTTCGGCGAGGGGGAACCGCTGCTCCTCGAGGCGGGGAGCGAACTGGCGACCTTCGACATGGGCGGCACGACCATAGGCCTGGCCACCTGCTACGACCTGCGCTTCCCGGAGCTGTTCCGCGCGTATGTCGATCATGGCGTCGAGGTGTTCCTCGTCCCGGCGTCGTGGCCGGATGCACGGCGTGAGCACTGGCAGCTGCTCGGCCGGGCGCGTGCCCTCGAGAACCAGGCCTGGGTCGTGCAAGTGAATGTCACCGGGGCCCACGGTGGGCTGGATATGGGTGGTCACAGCCAGGTGGTCGCCCCCATGGGCCGGGTCGTCGGGTCCCTCGACCGTGACGAAAGCTGCCTGAGCGCCGTGCTCGACCTCGAGGTTCTGCGCGCGGCCCGCGACAACTTCCCGGTCCTCGCCGACCGCCGCGTCGGCCGGCTGGATCGTGGCGGCGTCCGGACGTGACGTGCGCGGCGCCCGGGTCAAACCGTGAATGTCGGACGCGGGCGCTGCGCCAACCACACGACCACGCAGAAGCCCCCGAGGATCAAGAAGCTGAACTCGGGCGCTAGATGCGCCGTCGCCCGCGTCACGAGGATCGGGATCCCGAAGCCGAGGTAGGCGATCGCGTAGAAGCCCGCCGTCGCCGTGCCGGCCCGGCCCGGCGCGACCACGTCCGGGATGCGCGCCAGCCCACCTGACAGCGCGAGACCACCGCCGGACCCGAGCGCAATGACGGCAGGAACGAGCAGGAGCTTGGCCGACTCGTTCACGGTCGCCGCAGCGGTGAGCGCCATGCCGATGGCGCCGAGCAGGCCGGCCATCGGCACCGCTCTCTCCCGCAGGCGTGCCTGCCAGGTGGAGACCACCGCGCCGGACCCGAGGGTCAACGCAGCCAGTCCCCCGGTCACGGCCACGGCGGCGACGGGCAGGCCCACGACGAGCGGCACCGCGTTGATGGCCGTGGCGGGGAACCCGAAGACGAAGAGCGCGGGAGGGGCCACCACCAGGAGCGCCCGACGACGGGCGCCGCTGCGGATCACGGGACCGCGCATCGCACGGCTCCCGTCCGATGCGACGCGCGCGGCTGGGACACCGACTGCAGTCCACCAGGCGATGAGAGCGCACGCGCCGGCGTGGATCAGGTAAGGGGCGAGCACCGGCCACGGCCACCACTCACCCCACAGGCCGGCGACGAGGGAACCGCCGGCGAAACCGCCACTCATGCACACCGCCGCGACCCGGGCCCCTCGCCCCGGCCCCCTGGTGGCGAGGAGCTGCTGGATCCACACGCTGGCCGACACGAAGACGGCACCGGCGGCGCCCCCCTGGACCGCTCTGAGCGCGAAGAGGGCAACGACCGACGAGCCGGCAAGGGCGAAGCCCGTGGAGATCAGGGCCGCGACGAGACCCGCCGTGAGGACGACCCTGCGGGCCCCCCACCGGTCGGTCATGGCACCGGCCACGAGCACCGCGGGGATCAGGCCGATGGCGTAGACACCAAAGAGCCCGGCCGTCTGCTCGTCGGTGAGCCCCAGCTGCTGCTGGTGGACCAGCAGCAGCGGCACCGGGACATTGGTGCCGGCGGACACCGCGACGAGCAGGGCGCCCACCCGAACGACGTGCTGGGTCGACGCCCGTGGGCCGGACTCGATCACCTTCCCGCTAAGCACGCGCGAGCTCGGTGGCCAACTGTGCCGGCAGCTCGGCTCCCTCCGTGATGACGGCTCGCGCCTCTTCGAGGTCCTCGGGGCGACCGCGGGTGACGGCGCCGACGACGCGGCCCTGGCTCAACTGCCAGACGGTGAAGTCACCGTCGCGGTCGCCCGTGACGACCTCCTGGTCGATGTCGCCAGCCAGACCCACGTACTCGAGGCTGGTCCAGTCGGCGATGTCGCTCCAGAAGTAGGGGAGCTCCGTGTGCTCCACGCCGTGCCCGAGCATGTTGCGGGCGGCCGTGCGCCCCTGTGCCTCGGCATGCCGCTCGTGCTCGATCCGCACGTGCCGTCCGTGCAGGACACTGTCGTACTCGCAGACGTCACCCGCGGAGAACACATGAGGGTCGCTCGTGGTCAACCGGGCGTCGCACAAGATGCCGCGGCTCGCACCGATCTCCAAGCCCGCACTGTGGGCGAGCTTGGTGTCCGGGACGGCACCGACACCGACGATGACGACGTCGGCCGGGACCTCGAGACCGTCGCTCGTGGCCACTGCGGTGACCCGCTCGTCCCCGAGGAAGGAGCTGACCTGGCCGCCGTGGTGGATCGTCACACCCTTTGCGCGGAGCAGGTCGTCGACGTGCTGGGCGACCTCACCACCGAAGCTCGTGGCGAGGCAGCGGTCCTCGAGCATGACCATCGTGCACTCGTGACCGAGCGCGCGCAGTGTGGCTGCGGCCTCGACGGCCACGAAGGAGCCCCCCACCAGGACGACCCGTCGCGGTCCGTCGAGCTCCTCGCGGACGTGCTGGGCGTTGAGCGGAGCACGCAGGTAGTGGACTCCGGGCAGGGTGGCTCCCTCCACGGGCAGGCGCCGGACCATCGCCCCGGTGGCCAGGAGGAGCTTGTCGTAGCCGACCTCCCTCTTGTTGGCCAGCCGCGCCACGCGCTGCTCAAGGTCGAGCGTCATCACCGGGGACCTCGTGAGGAGCGTGACGTCATGCTCGGCGTACCAGTCGTCGGGGACGACGCCCACCGGTGCATCGCCGCGCAGCAGGTCCTTGGTGATCGGCGGCCGGTGGTAGGGCGGGTGCAGCTCGCGCGTCACGAGAGTCACCGCGCCGGAGTATCCCTGCTCCCGCAGCTCGGTGGCCGCGCTCACCGAGGCGACCCCGCCCCCGATGATGAGCATGCCGCTGTCCTGGCTCATGCGATCAGTCCTCGTCGTAGGGCTCGTAGTCCGACTTGCGTGCGCCGCACACGGGGCACACCCACGAGTCGGGGATGTCCTCAAAAGCGGTGCCGGGCGGGATCCCGCCCTCGGGGTCGCCCTCGACCGGGTCGTAGATGTCGCCGCAGGCCATGCACATCCATTTCTGTCCCAGGATCGTCGTGCTCATCAGTCCTCCATCTCGGGTGTTTGGTTGGTCCATCGCGTGGCGCTGGGGTCCAGGAACTTCGACAGGTCCCGGTGGGTGAGCCAGGCCAGCGACTCGAGCTCGATGGCGTCGAGGTCGATCGTCTGCCGCGTCCGCAGATCCTCGATCCGCAGCCGGGTGCGCCCCGGCGGGCCGACCACCTTGATGCTCACCACGGCGAACTCGTTGCGGACGACGAGACGGGACGGGTCACGGTTGGACATCTCGGCGATCAGGTTGTCGATGACCTGTGCCTCGGCGTCCGGCTCATCGTCTCCCAGCAGGTGGAACTCACTCATGCTCGCTCACCGGCTCACAGCGGCAGGCCCAAGTTGCCCAGGTAGCCGTTGCGACTCACGAGGTCGACCCGCTTGACGTGGATGCGCAGACCCTCGGCCGTACGCACGAGCTGGTGTTCGTAGGAGCCGGCGTAGACGTACTGGTCGCGGTAGCGAAACTCCGTCACCACGAAGCGCGACCTCACCCGGATGAGGTCACCGTCCGGGTGACCGCCGGGGACGACCTCCTCGACGACGACATTGCTCACGAGGTGCGAGGAGACCGACGCCGGCTGCTGGGCGAAGGCGAGACCGCCCTCGAAGCGCCAGACGCGCTCGGTGAGCGTGCTGAAGCTGTCGTAGACGATGGATACCTTGCGGGAGGGGTCCTCCTCGGTACCCGAGGGGATCCAGTACGTGCAGTCGGCGGTGAAGAGGTGGAGCCACTCCGGGAAGGACCGGCTGTCGAGGAGGCTGGCCTCCCTGAAAAGGAACTGCTGGATCTCGTGCTGGAGGTCCGTCGAGGTCACCCATGCGGTCTCGGTCGTCGTCACTTGCCCTCCTCCATCATCTCGCGCCAGCGGCCCAAGAAGGCTCGCTGAGGTACCTCGTCAGCCGAGCGGCCCACCTTCAGTCCTGTCTGCGGGTCCGTCGTCTCTCGGTGCAGTCCGCGCCGCATCAGGGCGAAGTCAGAGGAGCTCCGCGTGGCCTCAAGGCCACGCGTGACCCGGTCGAAGGCGACCTCGATGTCGTCACTCGACCCGAAGCCCGACGGGCCGTAGAAGATCTCGTGGTCCCGCAGGATCCGGTTGCGCGTCTCCTCGTCGGCACCCTTGGGGAAGATCGGGTAAAGGTAGACCCAGGTCTCGTCCACCGAGCGGGGCACGACGAGGCGCAGGTGTGCACCGACGAACGCAAGGCTCGGGAAGACGTTGAGGTTGAACGGGATGAGGTCGCCGATGGCGATGGCGTGCGAGTCCCCCTCCTTCGCTCCCTCGAGGGCGCCGTACTCGTGCACCGCGTGTCCGTTCTCGAGGTTGACGCCACGCCAGCTCTCATTGGTGCGCACGTTCTTCACCCAGGGGCTGGACTTGCCGTCGTTGCGGTCCTTGAGGATGTCCAGCCAGCTCTGGTGCGTGAAGGAGAAGTGGTAGGGGTCGATCGTGTTCTCGATCTGGAGCTTCCAGTTGCCGCGGAAGGCGACCTTGTGACCCTGCGCCGACAGCTCGATACCGTCCTCACCGACCTCGCTGATGTGGTCGAGGTAGACCCGGGCGTGGCCGAGGAAGTCCTCGAGGGGCGGCACTTCGTCGCTCAGGCTGGCGAAGATGAAGCCCCGGTAGCTCTCGACCTTGGCCACGTGCACCAGGCCGAAGGCGGATTTGTCGAAGCCCTCGCCGTAGCCGTCGTCGAAGGGGACGCCGACGAGTCGACCTGCCGAGCTGTACGTCCAGCCGTGGTAGGAGCACCGGAAGAAGTTCGAGTTGCCGGTCTCCTGCTGGCACACGGCCGAGCCCCTGTGCCGGCAGCGGTTGAACATGACGCTGATGCCACCGTCATCCGAGCTGCGGCTGACGATGACCGGCTGGTTCGCGATGTGAGCGGTCTTGTAGTCCCCCCCTTCGGGGATCTCGGACTCGTGCCCGACGTAGACCCACGTCTTGGAGAAGATCTGCTCCATCTCGAGGTCGAAGATCTCCGGGTCCCGGTAGATCGCACCCGAGACCTCCCAGTCGTCGGTGATCAGCGTGCGTGGCTCAGCACTCATTAAAGGGCTCCTGCAGTGGTGTGTGGACGGGTCGTCAGCTCAGCGCGGGAATCACGCTGGATCGGATGTTCTGGGGGTCCCTGCCCGAGCCGGCCAGGGCATCCTCGGTCTGCTCGATCGTGTACTGCCCGGTGAGCAGCAGCTCAAGCGGATAACGACCGGACTCGATCAGGCGCAGGGTGGGCGGGACGACGCTCGCTGGCCGTCCCCGCACCCCGCGGATTGTCAGGACCTTGGAGTTGAGAGCCTCGAGGATCGGCTTGGCCGTGCCGCCACCTGACTTCGGCAGACCGACCTGGACCAGCGTGGCCAAGTCGCCAGCGACGGCGACCGCCGTCTCGAGCGCGGCGCTCGAGTCGGCTGCGTTGATGACCGTGTCCGCGAGTTGCCCGTTCGTCAGATCACTGATTTGCGCCAGGACCTCCTGCGTGCTGCCCGTCACGAGGTGGTGCGCGCCGAGCTTGGCGGCGATGTCGAGACGGTGGGCGTCCTGCTCCTGCCCGACCACGATGACCTTGCCGGCCCCTCGCTCGACCGCCCCGACGACGCAGGAGAGACCGTGCGGACCGGGTCCGACGATCACCGCCGTGCCGCCGGGGGGCAGGGCGCCGACCGTCCCGGCCCAGTGCAGACCGTTGGCGATCGGGATGAAGAGCTGGACGAGGTCGGCGTCCACGTGCGGGGACACCTTGTGCACGATGGCCTGGGGGTGCAGGTAGAGGTAGTCGGCGTACCCGCCGTAGAGGCCGGAACCATCGTGGATGGACTTGCCGCCGTACCTGGGCACGACGCACATCTGGTAGGCGCCCGCGAGGCAGGCGCGGCACGTGCCGCATGGCAGGTACTCCTCGACGACGATGCGATCACCGGGCGTCAGCCCCCACCGGCGGGCGGCGACGTCGCCGATCTCCTCCACGGTCCCGACCAGCTCGTGCCCGAGCACCGTCGGGAGCTCGTAGTAGGGGTTGACCCCGTGGTATGCCGCGACGTCCGTGCCGCAGACCCCGGTTGCCTCGATCTTGAGCAGACCGTCGTCCGCCGTGATCTCAGGCAGGGGCAGCTCCTCGATGCGCAAGTCTCCTGGGCCGTACAGCACCGCAGCGCGACTGGTTCTCACCATCTCAAACTCTCCTGTCGATAGAATGCAATATTCACTGTGATACAGTTCTCGTCAGTTGTCAACATCGAAGTGGATGGGCACCCCATCGGGTCCAGAGAGCCACTTCGGCGACTCATAGGAGGCCCCATGCGGCAAGAACCCAGGCTTCGTCGGAACGGGGTCGGAGCCCGACGACCGCGCCACGAGGACGAGCGGCACCTGCACGGTCGCGGAAAGTTCGTGGCAGACCTCGACCTGCCCGGCGTCCAAGAGGTTGCCTTCCTGCGCAGCCAGGTCGCGCACGGCCGGCTGCTCGCGGTGACCAAGCCCGAGGGCATCGACGAGTCCCGCATCTGGACGGCCGAGGACCTGGCCCCCTTCGCCTTGCCGCTGACCGCCACCTCGACGCTGCCGGGGTTCCGCGCGGCCCCCCTACCCAACCTCGCGGAGGGCAAGGTGCGCTACGTCGGCGAGCCCGTCGCGCTCGCCATGGCCGGCTCCCGCGCCGAGGCGGAGGACCTGGCAGCCCTGATCGACGTGGACATTGAGGCGCTGCCGGCTGCCGTGCACATCGAGAACCTCACGGACCCTGACTCCCCCAGGGTCCACGACGAGTGGCCGGACAACATCTTCGCGACGACCCAGGGAACGGTGGGCGACGTCGACGTCGCCGCGGCCGAGGCCGCGGTATCGATCACCCGCGAGTACAAGCTCAACCGCCAAGCAGTCGTCCCGCTGGAGACGAGAGCGGTCGCCGCGCACTACGACCGCAACATCGACCAGCTCGTCGTGTGGTCCTCGACCCAGACACCGCACATGCTGCGGGACATGCTCGCGGAGCTGCTGAACATCGAGGGCCGTCGACTACGAGTCATCGCGCCCGACATGGGCGGTGGATTCGGGGCGAAGTGCTCGATCTACCCCGAAGAGGTGGCGCTCGCCGCCATCGCCCTTCAGGTCACACACCCCGTGCGGTGGATCGAGGACCGGTGGGAGGCCATGGTGGCGACCACCCAGGCGCGTGACCACGCGTACCGGATCACCGCACACGCGTCTGCCGACGGACGCCTCCTCGGCGTCGAGGCCGACATCCGGGTGAACGCAGGCGCGTACTCGGTCCACCCCTGGACGGCGACGATGGACGCGTCGATGTCGGCAGCGATGATCCCCGGGCCCTACCTGCTGGAGAACTACCGGTTCACCACGCACAGCCTCGCGAGCAACAAGGCACCCCTCGGCCCGTACCGGGGCGTCGCCCGCCCCGGAGCGTGCTTCGCCATCGAGCGCACGATCGACGACCTGGCCCACGAGTTGGGCCTCGAGCCGTGGGAGATGCGGGTGCGCAACATGGTGACACCTGACCTCATGCCCTTCACCTCTATCGCCCGCAAGGTCTACGACAGCGGCAACTACCCCGAGGCAGTCCGCAGGGCGACACAGCTGATGGACCACGACGAGTGGCGCCGGCGCCAGGCAGACCGTCCCGTCTCGGGCCGGCGGCGCCTGGGCATCGGGTACGCCTCCTTCACCGAGCAAACGGCCCACGGCTGCATCGAGTGGGCGTCACGAGGGCTGGCCATCACCATCGGCAAGGAGGGCGCGCGCCTGGTCCTGGACTCCACCGGCGCCTTCACGCTCTACGTGGGGATCAAGAGTCACGGTCAAGGCCTGGAGACCACTCTCGGCCAGGTCATCAGCGAGGTCTTCGACATCGACCCGGCGTCGGTGACTGTCATCCACGGTGATACCGCGCTGACTCCGCGCGGGGACGGCACCTTCGCCTCCCGCTCGATGGTGATGGCAGGCGGCGCGTCCTTCGGGGCAGCGTCGCAGCTAGCGGAGAAGGTCCTCGCCATCGGGGCCGACCTGCTGAAGGTGGACGCCTCGACCCTGTCGTTCACCGACGGCAAGGTGGTAGGGGAGACCGGTGGGATCTCGCTGTCCCAGTTGGCGCGAGAGTTCCTCTTCACGCCGGACCACGTCCCCAATGTCGACGGAGGTCTCGAGGCGACGTACTTCTACCAACCCGAGGTCCAGACTGGCGCCTTCACCTACGCAACCCACGCGGCGGTCGTCGAGGTCGACCTCGACACGGGCGAGGTCGACCTCCTCGACTACGGCGTCGTCGAGGACTGCGGCACCGTGGTCAACCCGCTGATCGTCGACGGCCAGATCATCGGTGGCGTCGCCCAGGGCCTGGGGTCCGCACTCCTCGAGGAACTCGTCTACGACGACGATGGCCAGCCCAAGAGCACCTCCTTCCTCGACTACCTCCTACCCGGACCGGTCGAAGTCCCGGAGCTGAAGATCGAACACATGGAGACCCCTTCGCCCTACACCGTCTTCGGCATGAAGGGGGCGGGAGAGGGCGGCGCCATCGCCCCGCCAGCCGCCGTCGCCAATGCCGTCACCGATGCGCTGAGGGAGTTCGGGGCACTGATCAACGAGACACCGGTGACCCCCGAGCGCGTGTGGCAGGCACTGCAGGTGGCCGACCGAGAGAGGAACGACGCATGAAGCCAGGAGCATTTGATTACCACCGTCCCTCGACCGCTTCCGAGGCGGTGAGCATGCTCACCGAGCTCGGCGACGACGCGAAGATCCTCGCGGGGGGCCAGAGCCTGCTGCCGATCATGAACTTGCGGCTGGCCGAGCCCGCCCACCTGGTGGACATCTCGCGCGTCGGCGACCTGATGGGCGCCGACGAGGACACGACGTCGGTCACCTTGGGTGCCGCGATCACCCACCAAGCCATCGAGGACGGCCTCGTCCCCGACCCGTGTTTGGGTCTGCTCACGACGGCCGCGGCAGGGATCGGCTACCGCGCCATCCGGTGCCGCGGGACGGTCGGGGGGAGCCTCGCGCACGCCGACTCGGCCGCGGAGTGGCCGACTGTCCTCACGGCCATCGGTGCGGACGTGACCGTCCGGTCCGCTCAGGACGAGCGGACGGTGCCGCTGCGGGGGTTCTTCCACGGCTTCTTCACCACCTCGCTAGAGAGCGACGAGCTCATCACCGCGGTCCACCTCCCGCGCTTCGCGAAGAGCACCCGGTGGGCCTTGGAGAAGACCAACCGCAAGGAAGGAGAGTTCGGCGAGTCGATGGCGGTTGCCATCGTGTCCGAGGGAAGTGCCTCGATCTGGCTTGGCGCCGCCAAGGACGTCCCGGTGAACCTGGCACATGTTGAGACCCTGCTGGCGGACCACCCGGCAGATCAGGTGCCCGCCCTGGGCGAGGTTCGCGACCGGGTCGCTGCGGACCTCGACCTCTCGGTACCGGAACTCGATCTGGCGCAACGTCACCGCCTCCAGATCCACGCAGTAACCGTCCACCGCGCCCTCTCGCGCGCCCTGAGCCCGGAGGTGCCCGCATGAGCACAGTCACCGTGAAGGTCAACGTCAACGGCACACCTCGCACTATCGAGGTGGAGTCGCGCACCTCCCTCGCCGATCTCCTCAGGGACCGGGTACGACTCACCGGCACGCACTTGGGGTGCGAGCAGGGGGTGTGCGGCAGTTGCACGGTCCTCATGGACGGACTCCCGGTCCGATCGTGCCTCACCCTGGCCGCGAGCTGCGACGGAGCAGAGGTCGTCACGGTGGAGGGCCTCGACGACGCCGATGCCCACCGGTTGCGCCAACACTTCTCGACCGAAGGCGCCCTCCAGTGCGGCTTCTGCACCTCAGGCATGTTGGTCACCGGCTACGAGCTCGTACGCCGGCGCACCGAGATGGACCGCGATCAGGTCGCGTGTGCCTTGGCAGGCAACATCTGCCGGTGTACCGGCTACAACGGCATCATTCGGGCTGTCCAGAAGGCCAACGACGACGGCATGGCCGTCGACGACCTGACCTGAGCCCCCACCATCATCCAAACGCTAGGAGCAGCGAATGCAGTTCATCAGTACCTTCGACATCCCGGCACCGATCTCGCAGGCCTGGGATCTCCTCGGAGACATCCCCCAGATCGCCCCCTGCCTTCCGGGCGCCACCGTCCGGCCGCTCTCGGACGACACTTACGAAGGTGACGTGGCCATCAAGGTGGGCCCCATCAAGGCGGGGTACTCCGGCACCGCGACGGTGACGGCCCGGGACGACCAGGCACATGTCATGACCATCGAAGCGAGTGGGCGCGAGGGCAGCGGCAAGGGGTCGGCGGCAGCGACGATCACGCTGCGCCTCGCCCCAGTCAGTGACCAGGCCACGAGGGCGGAGGTGACTACCGACCTCACGATCACCGGAAAGCTGGCTCAGTTCGGGCGCAGCGCCCTCGCCGACGTGAGCCAGCGCCTGATGGACCAGTTCGCCGACAACCTCGCACGACAGGCGCTGGGCACGGACACCGCGGCCCCCGCCGCGATGCCTACTGGCGCAGCACCGGCAGCGCGCACCGACCACGCGGTCGCCGCGCCCGGTACGTCCAACGAGCTCAACGCGCTCGCCCTGGCAGGCCCTCTCGCGCTGCGGGCACTACCGGTCCTCGGCGCCGGGCTCGTTGGCATCGTGCTGGGTGCCCTGTGGGGACGGGCGAAGGGTGCTCCCGCGGCCCCGATGTCGGCGCCCCTTCCGCCGTGGTACTTCACCATGCCGTCCGGTCAGGACAGCGTCCGCTTCCCGCTCTGACACGAGCGGGTATGGATCGGCCCCCCAGCGATGTATCGCTGGGGGGCCGATCCATACCCGGGGAAGATCAGCGATCCAGATCCTCGGGGTAGCCTTCAATGTCTTGTGAGGACAGGTAGACCTTGGTCGCCTCCCACGCTGCATTCAGGTGGGTCTCGAGCGCTTCGATCGCGCCGGCGCCGTCGCCGGCCTCGATCTTCTCCGTCAAGGTTGTGTGCTCGCAGTGCGCCGCGTGCAGTCGCTTGTCGGTGCGGCTGTTGATGACGTACCGCTCCGCCGTGTTCCACAGCATGCAGAGGTGTCGGAACAGAAGGCCCTCCTTGCCGGCGGCGCGGAACAACGCGAAGTGGAAGGCCCTGTGCGCGTGCAGCATGTCCGGCGACGCCGCTGGCACACCTTGGTCGACAAGCTCCGCCATCCTGTCGAGCCAGTAACGCATGTCCTGCGCCACGTCACCGGGGTTGAGGGCCGCGCGTTCCGCCGCGAGATTTTCGATGCGGTTGAGCATGACAAAGGCGTCGTGGATGTCATTCCCGGACAGGGCGCTGATCACCGTGCCACGTCGTGGCACGTTCACCACGAGGGACTCCGCCTCGAGCTGCCGAACTGCCTCGCGCAGCGGAACCCGGCTGACGCCCAACTCCTCCGCCAACGAGTACACCGACAGGCGCTGATCAGGTTTCAGCTGCCCCAAAACGATCCGGTCGCGAATCTGCTCGGTGACGAATTCAGTTACCGTCGGGGGTGAAGCCGTTCCCGACCCGCCGCGCAACTCGTTGCGTGTGCTCATGTTTCCTCTCCTGACGTCGCCGGGAGGATCCCCCGCCCACTATCCCAACTATAGTTGTCTGTATACCAACCCGTCGTCTCTCACGCGCGCCATCAACCGCGGTTCTCTCGCAAGATACGGGAGCCACAGCGCGCAGGCGACCGGACGATGCAAATCGGTGGTGGTCCAAGAGCGCCACTCCCAGACCACCACCAACCCATTGCTAACTGCTGGGGCACCTACTCACTTGCCCTTGCCAATCGCCTCAGCCTTGTAGAACTTATCGACCGTCCACTTGCCGTCGGCCACCTGGAACACCGCGTACGAGCCGGGAACGGTGCCCGTCTCGTCGAAATCGACCGGTCCTGAGGCGCCGTCGTAGTCGATGTCCTCACCGGCCTTGAGCGCAGCAGCGCCCTCCTTGAAACTCGTGACCTTTTTGCCACTGCTGGAGACCTTCGGCAGGTTCTCCGCGATGCTCTCGCCGCACGTGCTGTCACCGGCCACTGCGGCGAGCGCCGCCAGGGTGAGCGCGTCGTAGGCGTTCTCCGCGAAGATCCCCGGCGCCTCTCCGTACTCCTTCTCGTACGCGGCGCTCAGGGCCTTGGCCTGCGGACGCTTCGCGTCCGCCTTCGCCGTGACCCCCGTCAGCCCGTCGGCCCAGTCCTTGCCCACGCCCGTGATCACGTCGTTCACGACGAGGTCGGCGGACACGATGACATCCTTGCCGTGGACCCCGGCGTCACGCATCTCCTTGAGGATGGTCGTCGCCGACTCCTGGCCACCTGCGAGGTAGACGGCATCGGCCTTCGCACCCGTCGCCTGCTGGACGACCGACTGGTAGGACGCCTGGCCCGGGTTGTACTTGATGGTCTTGACGACCTTGCCGCCGGACTTGGTGAAGTTCTCCTCGGCCTTCTGTCCGGCCGTAATCGTCGACTGGTCGTTCTGGACGACGATGACGATGTCCTTCTTGCCCTCGTCCGTCAGGTACTGGGCGATCGCTTCACCGTCCGACGCGTCCGAGGCCACGGTGCGGAAGAGGTAGGTCCCCCCGACCGCATCGAAGTTCGTCGTTCCCGCGAACTGGGAGATGATTGGCACCTTGTAGCGCGTGGCCACGCTGTCCATGGCAACGATGGGTCCGGAGGAGGGCCCGAGGATCACGGAGACCTTGTCCTTCTGCATCATGTCCGTTGCCGCACGCAGACCGACCTGAATGTCGGTCTTCTCGTCGGAGACGACGGTCGACGTCTTCCAGCCCTCGGGCAGCTCACCCGAAGCATTGACGTCGTTGATCGCGAGTTTGAAGGAGTTCTGCGAGACCTCGCCGAACTCCCCGAGCTCGCCCGTGAAGGCGGTCAGAACGCCGAACTTGAGGTCCGTCCCGCAGTCCTTGTCCGACGCGCCAGCGGTGCCGTTTGCCGACGCGCACGCCGACATCATCGACGCGAGGGCGAGGGCACCGACGCCTACTGCGGCGGTGCGCCGCTTCCCGTGGTTATTCATCTGGTGGTTCTCCTACCTGTGTGTACTTCGTTGTACCTGGTGGGTGGTCATCAATCGAGGGCGAGGGCCAGTGCCTGGTCGCCGCTCATGGCGGAGGCCGGTCCCTCGAACTTCACGGAGCCTTCTGCCAACACATACGCGCGGGCGGCTGCCGCTAGAACGGGCTCGGGGTTCTGCTCAACGATCCACACGATCGAAACCCCGGTTTGGGCGATGTCGACGATCCAGTCCGTGAGGCTCGCCGAGGCAAGCGGGGAGAGTCCCGTCGTCGGCTCGTCGAGCAGGAGCAGCTGCGGTCGTCCCAGAACGGCCATCGAGACGGCGAGTGCCTGACGCTCACCGCCGGAGAGGCTGCCCGCTGCCTGCTGAGAGCGGTCCCGCAGGATCGGGAACCGACCGAAGACGTCATCCAAGACATCCTTCGCCTGTGCCGCACCCGCCAGGTCGAGGTTCTCCTTGACGGACAGGTCACCGAAGACATTGCGTTCCTGAGGGACGTAGCCGATCCCTGCGCTGACGGCGCGGTACGGTCTCCACCCCGCCATGGTGGTGCCGTCGAGAGTCAGGGAGCCCCCCATGAAGGGGATCGCCGCCGACAGCGTCTTCATGAGAGTGGACTTTCCGGCGCCGTTGGGACCCAAGATGGCGACGAGCTCGCCGTCACCCACCTCGAAGTCCACACCGTGTAGGACCTGTGCCTTGCCGTAGCCGGAGACGAGGTCACGAGCTTGCAGATGCATCTTTGGCCCTTCCGAGGTAAGCGTTGATGACGGCCTCATCGGCGGAGATGACGTCCGGCTCTCCGGAGGCGATGAGGCCCCCCTGCGACATGACGTGGACGTAGTCGACGTTTTCGAAGAGGAAGCGCAGGTTGTGCTCGACGAGCAGGACCGTGGTCCCGTCGGCGTTGATCTCCTTGAGGGTCGTCGACAGCTGGTCCTGGTAGCCGCGGTCAAGACCCGCAGTGGGCTCGTCGAGCATGAGCAGCCGAGGCTCTCGCGCGAGCTGGCGGGCGATCTCGAGCATCCTCAGCTCACCCCCGCTCAACAAGTCGATGGTGCTGTCGGCGAGGTGCCCAAGCTTGAGCCGATCGAGCACCTCCTGCGCCGCGGCACGGTGCCGCCGATTGGGGCCTGGCCGGAAAAGCGCACCGAAGAGGCCTTCGCGCACGTCGTCGAACATCACCTCGACGTTCTGGCTCACTGTCAGGCTCGGGAAACTGCGCGGCGCCTGGAAAGTCCGAGCAACCCCGATCTTGGAGATGCCGGCGACCCCGCCCAGACCGGCTAGGTCGTGCTCACCGATCCAGATGGCTCCGGAGCTCGGCTCGAGGACACCCGTGATGAGATTGAACATCGTGGTCTTGCCCGCACCGTTCGGGCCGATGAGCCCGGCGATACCGCCCGGCGCGACGTCGAAGGTGACGTCGTCGACGGCGGTGACCCCTCCGAAGTGTTTGCTGGCGTGCTGGACGGAGATTCCGAGACTCATGTGGTCGGCTCCTTCACGAAGGCCGTGGCTGTGGGCTTGGGCTCGTGGTCGGGTCCCGTTGATGTCCTCTTGGGACGCAGACCCCTGAGCAGCTGCGCAGCGCCGCCGGGGGCGAAGCGGAGCAGGAGGATGAGCAGGAGTCCCTCGAGGACGGCCTGCACCGCACCAGTCTTCTCGGCAATCGTCGGGTTCGTCGCCAACTGGCGCACGCTCTCCTGGAAGCCGATGAGGATCCCCGCGCCGAGGATGGCACCGAGGTTGGAGCCCACGCCGCCGAGGATGAGGGCGATGAACACCGTGAAGGTGACCTCGGCGTGGAAGAGGTCGGGGCTGGCGACCGTCGTGTACCAGAGATACATGGCACCGGCGGCACCGGAAATGCCCGCGCCGAGGAGGAAAGCCTGCAGACGGAGGCGGCGGACGTTCTTGCCGGCCTGCACCGCCGCGATCTCGTCGTCCTGCAGGGCCAACAGGGCACGTCCGAAGGGTGCCCGAGTCACTCGGCTGACGATGAGCAGTGCGACGATGACCAGTGCGGCGATGAGGCCGGCCAGGACCATCGGATAGGCCTCAGGCACTATCCGGGCACTCAACGGCTGCTCGATGCCGAGGAAACCCAGGGTCCCGTTGGTCACCGAGGTCGTGTTGGTCACGAGAGACCCGAACACCTCGGCGAAGGCGAAGGTCGTGAGGGCCAAGTACTCACCGCGCAGGCGTAGGCATGGCCAGCCCGTGATCGCGGCGAAGAGGACGGCCGCGATCACCGCGCCGATCAGGCCCACCCATATCGGCTGGTCAAAGCCGAACTTGTATGTGTCGAACTCCGTGGGAGGCGGCTGCGTGATAACCACATATGCGTATGCACCAGCGGTGAAGTACGCCACGATGCCAAAGTTGATCAGGCCGGCGTACCCCATCTGCACGTTGAGTGCGAGGGCGAGGAGGGCGAAGATGCCCCCAAGCGTGATGGTCGCGATGATGAGGTCCATGTCAGGCCACCCGCACCTTCTTGCCGAAGAGACCCTGCGGCCGGAACAGCAACACGGCGATGATGATCAGGAAGGCCACGGCGGTGCGGTACCCCGAGGGAACGATCAGCGTTGACAGGTCCATGGCGATGCCGATGGTGAAGGCAGCGATCGCCACCCCGTAGACCGACCCCAGGCCAGCGAGGATGGACACTGCGAGGATCAGCAGGATCTGCGCGAAGGCCAAGTCCGTGGTGAGCGTGCCCATCATCCCCAGGCATACGCCGCCGAGGGCTGCTAGCGCGGAGGCAATGATCCACACGTCGCGCGTGGCTCGCCGCACATTGATGCCGCGGATCTCCGCCAGCTCACGGTTGTCGGCGATCGCCCGCACGGATGCCCCTGCCTGCGTCCGCGAGAGGAACAGGTGCAGCGCAAGGAAGGCCAGTCCCGCCAGAGCCACGATCGCCACCTGGTAGGGCGTGACGTTGACGCCGGCAACCTTCCAAGAGTCGAGTCGCGGGAGCGCGTAACTCTTCGTCCCAGGGCTGACGACGATCTCGGTGATGCCCTGCAGGAGATATACCACGCCCACCGAAAGGATGAGGAGGATCTCGGGCCCTCTTGCCAGCATCGACTCGAACACCGTGCGACCGATGAACCATCCGAGGCAGCCCACAGCCGCGATGCTCACGACAGCCGCGATGATGAAGTTCAACCCGACTTCAACACTCAGGTAGTAGGTCATCAGTGCGCCAACAGCCATGTACTCCGCGTGAGCGATGTTGAGGAACTTGTTCACCCGGCTCGTCAGAGCGAACCCAAGTGTTGCGATGAGGAGAAATGCGCCGCTAACGACGCCGAACCAGAGGTAACTAAGCATGCAGTCCAACCTGCCTTCTGAATACGGTATACGGAATTGTGCATGAGGAAGGTCACACGGTCAACCCCTTCACGACAGGTCCGAGACATCGCCGCGACGACATCCGTGTCGGCAATCCGGCGGCCTCAACCGCCAGGCCTACGTCGAGCGGGCCGACGCACCCGGCCCGACCGCCCGCATCCCGGGTCTCGACAGGGCGGGTGCAATGGCGACTAGAACTCCCTTCGCGCCGGACGGGATAGCGGACTAACGCTTGACCACGTCGTCGCGCATCGGTGGTGTGGGCTGGACCGTCGACTCCAGGAGCAAGGCTTCGGCGGGCCCGTGTGGCGCACAAGCGATCTCGAGGCCACGCGCGAGCGCCTGATCCAGTAACCCTCCTGAGTGCGCATCCCCTTGAGGTCGTGCGCACTCTGTGGCAATTTCCTCAAGGTCGTGCGCCACCCTGCACCTTTCGAGGGCGGGTGCAGACTGGAGCCATGGTCACCGCTGCACAGACCCTGCTGACCGACCTCGACGCCTTGGTCCCTGCGCACCTCGAGCTGTACAAGGACCTGCACAGCCACCCGGAGCTGAGCTTCCAGGAGCACCGCACCTCCGGGATCGTCGCCGACCGGCTGCGTGAGCTCGGCTACGAGGTGACGACCGACATCGGTCCGACCGGCCTGGTCGGGGTGCTGCGCAACGGCGAGGGCCCCACGGTCCTCTCCCGCGCGGACATGGATGCGCTGCCCGTGCTCGAGGAGAGCGGCCTGCCCTACGCCTCGACGGTCACCGCGATGGACACGGAGGGGCGCGAGGTCCCCGTCATGCACGCCTGCGGCCACGACATGCACGTCACCTGCCTGCTCGCCGCGGCGCAGCTGCTCGCGGAGCATCGCGAGACCTGGTCGGGCACCTTCATCGCCCTCTTCCAGCCTGCCGAGGAGGTGGGCACGGGCGCCGCCTCGATGGTCGAGGGCGGCCTGGCCACCGCCATCCCGACTCCCGACGTGGCCCTGGGCCAGCACGTCATGGGACTGCCCCACGACACCGTCGCCAGCCGCCCCGGCCCGGCGATGTCGGCCGCCGACAGCATCAGGATCACGGTGCACGGGCGTGGCACGCACGGGTCGATGCCGCACACGGGCATCGACGCCGTCCTGCTCGCGAGCTCGATCGTGGTGCGGCTGCAGGGGATCGTCGCGCGCGAGCTGGCGCCCGGTCAGTTCGGCGTCGTGACGGTCGGCAGCCTCCACGCAGGCTCCAAGAGCAATGTCATCCCCGCCCGGGCCACGCTCCTGCTCAACCTGCGCAGCTATGACGACGCGACCCGCGCCCAGCTGCGGGCGGCCGTCGAGCGGATCGTGCGGGCGGAGTGCGAGGCCTCCGGCTCGCCCACGCCGCCGGACATCGAGTACACCGATCCATTCCCGCTGACCGACAACTCCCCCGAGGTGCACGCGCGGGTGTCGGCGGCCTTCACCGAGCACTTCGGGGACAAGGCCACCCCGATGGAGCCGTCCACGGGCAGCGAGGACTTCAGCGACATCCCGCGAGCTCTCGGTGCGCCGTACCTCTACTGGATCTGGGGCGGCTTCGACCCCGAGACCTACCATCGCGCGGAGGCCGAGGGCACGCTCAACTCGACGATCCCCGGCAACCACGCGAGCACCTTCGTCCCCGTCGCCGAGCCCACCCTGCGCACCGGCGCCAGCGCGATGACGGTGGCGGTCCTGGCCTACCTGGCGAAGGGGGCCTGACCCCCTTCGTCCTCGGCGGGGCGGTTCACCGCCCATTTGGTTGGTTGCGTCATGCAGGTATATAGTTGATGGGTGCACACAACCAACCCCGCCGTCGCGACCCACCTGCAGGAGACGCTGGGTCGGGTCTTCGGGCAGTTCGCCAGGATGATCGGGCGACGTCAGGCCACCGACCCGCAGGCCATGGGGCGCACGGACTACGTCCTGCTCGGCATCCTCGAGAACTGCCCGCACGAGGCCGGGATCCGCATCTCCAAGCTGGCCGCCGCCCTCGGGCACGACCTATCGACGATCAGCCGACGGGTCAGCCACCTCGAGGGGCAGGACCTCATCGAGCGCGCCCCCGACCCGAGCGACGGGCGCGCCTACACGGTGAGCCTCAGCCCTGCCGGCCGGACGGCGCTGCACGACGAGCGCATCGCCCGCACCGGTCTCCTGGGCGCGATCCTCGTCGACTGGCCAGAGGCGGACCTCGCCGACCTCGACCGTCTCCTCACCCGCCTCAGCGACGACCTCGCCACCGATGCCGAAGCCGCCCACCGCCCTTCGCCACTCCCCACCACCGCAAGGACCGCTTCATGAGCACGACAGCCCCCGCTCCCTACACGATGAGCAAGGAGCACCGGCGCGTCTTCATCGGGCTGATGCTCGGCATGCTCGTCGCCTCGGTCAGCCAGACCATCGTCGGTCCCGCACTGCCGCGCATCGTCGCCGAGCTCGGCGGCATGGACCACTACAGCTGGGTCGCCACCGCGGCCATGCTCGTCTCCGCCGTCACCGTGCCGATCGTCGGCAAGCTGTCCGACCTCTACGGCCGCCGCACCTTCTACATCGGCGGCATCATCGTCTTCATGGTCGGCACGATCTTCGCCGGCTTCGCCCAGAGCTTCTGGATGCTCGTCATCGCCCGTGGCATCCAAGGCCTCGGCATGGGCACCCTGATGCCCCTGTCGCAGACCATCATCGGCGACATCATCCCGCCCCGTCAGCGCGGCAAGTACCAGGGCTTCATGGGCGCCGTCTTCGGCGTCACCTCGGTCGCCGGACCGCTGGCCGGCGGCGTCGTCACCGACCACCTGGGCTGGCGCTGGCTCTTCTTCGTCACCCTGCCGATCGGGCTGATCGCGCTGACCTTCATCGTCAAGTTCCTCCACATCCCGCACGAGCCACGCAAGGCGGTCATCGACTACAAGGGCATCGCGACCCTGTCGACCGCACTCGTCGCGCTGCTCGTCGCGGTCTCCTCCGGCGGCACGTCGTGGGCCTGGGGCTCGACCACCTCGCTCGCCCTCTTCGCCATCGCCATCGTCTCGGGCGTCGCCTTCGTCCTCATCCAGCTGCGCGCCGTGGAGCCGATCCTGCCGCTGCGCCTCTTCGCCGACCGCACGATCGCCCTGAGCCTGATCGCGTCCTTCGGTGTGGCCATCGTGATGTTCGGCTCGATCATCTACATCCCCGTCTACGCGCAGGGCGTCATCGGGGTCAACGCCACCAACTCCGGCCTGATCCTCATGCCGCTGATGCTCGGCTTCATCGTCTGCGGCATCCTCACCGGACTGCTCATCACCCGGACGGGCCACTACCGGCCCTTCATGCTCGCTGGCATCGCGATCATGGGCGGCGGTGTCTTCATGCTGACCCGCCTCACCCACGAGGCGACCGCCGGTCAGCTGACCCTGTCGATGGTCGTCCTCGGCATCGGGCTCGGCATGGCGATGCAGCAGTACACGCTCATCGTGCAGAACGTCGTCTCGCGCAAGGACATGGGCGTGGCCACCGCGTCGACCCAGTTCTTCCGCAATGTCGGCTCGACCGTCGGCATCGCGGTCTACGGCACGATCATGGCCAGCGGCCTGGGTGAGCGGGTCGCCTCGCACCTGCCCGCCGGGCTCCCGTCCGACGCCACCTCGCACGTCGACGCCGGCGCCGTCCTGGACCCCACCGTGCTCAGCACGCTGCCCCCGCAGGTCGCCGACGCCGTGCGGTGGGGGCTGGCGCAGCAGCTCAGCGATGCCTTCATGATCGGTCTGCCGGTCCTGGCAGTCGTCTTCGTGGCAACGCTCTTCATCCCGCACACCCCGCTGCGCGAGAGCAACGAGGAGCACCCGGTCGAGGACGCGGGCCAGCACGTGCTGGACGCCTACGCGTCGGAGTCGCCCGATGACGACCCCCGCAGCACCGAGCCCGCGATGGCGACGACCCCGCGGAGCTGAGTCGCTCCCTTCGCCCGGCACGGCCCCGTCCCCCACCCACGGGGCGGGGCCGAGCTCCACGGCGACCCACGCCAGAGTTACGTGCAGGTAGCTACGAGATCGGCAGCCGCCGGCCACTGACGAAGCGACGCTCGCGGCCGTCGATCGGGTCCACGAGCTCCACGGTGCTGGCCAGGAGCTGCAGCGGCCGGGAGAAGTCGTCGATCGAGACGTCCTGCTCGACCGGGTAGAGCGGGTCGTTCACCATCGGGATGCCGAGGTCGTTCAGGTGGAGGCGCAGCTGGTGGGTCCGCCCCGTCTGCGGGGTCAGCCGGTACACCGCCAGGTCGCCGACCCGGGACTCGACCTCGACGTGGGTCACCGCGTTGACCGGGGCATTGGGCACCACCTGGGCCTGCAGCACCCCACGCGTCTTGTGGATGTGGTTGCGGACCGTGAGGGGGAAGACCAGGTCCTCGCGCCAGGGCGCCAGCGCCAGGTAGGTCTTGCGCACCTGCCGGTCGGCGAAGAGCGTCTGGTACGGCCCGCGCCACCGGCGCTCCGTGGCCAGCATGAGGACGCCGGACGTCACCCGGTCCAGACGGTGCAGCGGGGAGAGCTCGGGCAGACCCAGCTCGTCACGCAGCCGGACCACCACGCTCTGCCGGACGTGCCGGCCTCGCGGGATCGTCGAGAGGAAGGGCGGCTTGTCCACGACGACGAGCCGCTCGTCGCGGTGGAGGACGGTCACCTCACCCGGCACCTCGGCCTCGTCGCGCAGGTCGCGGTGGAACCACACGAAGGTGTGCGGACGGTAGTCGTCGTGCGCCAGGACCGCGCGGCCGTCGTCGTAGACGAACCGTGCGTCGGCGAGCATCCCCGCCACGTCGACCTCGTCGGGGCTCTTGTCCCTCAACCAGTCGGCCATCGTCGACCACGGACGTGGGCGGCCGTGGTCGAGGTCGGGCGTGCGCACCCATGCGGCACTGAGTCCGTGGCGGGCAGGGAGGGGTGAACGAGGTGGCACATTCGCGAGACTAGGCGCTGCACCCCACGACGGCGAAGGGGGCGGAATGTTTCAGTTTCAACTACTGTTGAGACAGGTGACCGCAACCCGAAGGAGCACCCGATGCCCGCCGTGACCGTCGACAACATCCTCACCCTGCCCCGGGTGATCCAGCCGCTGCCCTACTCGGTGTCCCGGCCGGTCCTGTCCGTGAGCACCGCGCCCAAGAGCTTCGAGGGCGAGGGCTTCCCTGTCCGTCGAGCCTTCGCGGGCGTCGACACGGCGCGCCTCGACCCCTTCATCCACATGGACCAGATGGGCGAGGTCGAGTACGCCCCCGGTGAGGCACGCGGTACGAGCTGGCACCCGCACCGCGGCTTCGAGACCGTCACCTACATCATCGACGGCACCTTCGCCCACGAGGACACCCACGGTGGCGGCGGCCTGATCACCGACGGCGACACCCAGTGGATGACCGCTGGCTCGGGGCTGCTGCACATCGAGGCCCCGCCGGAGGAGCTCGTCGTGAGCGGTGGTCTCTTCAACGGTCTGCAGCTGTGGGTCAACCTGCCCAGCCACCAGAAGATGTCCGACCCGAAGTACCAGGACATCCGCTCCGGCCAGGTCGGGCTGCTCTCCAGCCATGACGGCGGCGCGCTCCTGCGCATCATCGCCGGCGAGCTCGACGGGCACGCCGGCCCCGGGATCACCACCACGCCGATCTCGATGATCCACACGACGATCGCGCCCGGCGCGCGGATGCACATCCCGTGGCCCGAGGACTTCAACGGCCTCGCCTACGTCCTGTCCGGGCGGGGTGTCGTCGGTCCCGACCGGCGACCGATCGGCGAGGGTCAGCTCGCTGTCTTCGGCGCGGGTGGCGCACTCGAGATCGCGGCGGACGACCGGCAGGACTCGCGCAGCCCGTCGCTCGAGGTGGTTCTTCTCGGGGGTCGGCCGATCCGTGAGCCGGTGGCCGCCTACGGTCCCTTCGTCATGAACACCCGCGAGGAGCTCGTCACCGCCTTCGAGGACTTCCAGGCCGGGCGCCTCGGCGTCATCCCCAAGACGCCCAAGGTGCGTCCCGCCCTGGAGATCGCCGAGGCCATGAAGCACGGCGGGCACCCCGGTCACGACGTCCTCTGAGCCCGCAGGTCCCCCTTCACCCAACCGGGAGAAGGGGGATCAGCGCGTCAGCTGCTGCAAGGAGACGTGCACCATGGCCGGGTCGCCCGGCTCGATGAGCACGAAGCGGCCCCACAGGCCGCCGTTGCCGGTCGAGGCGCTGCAGCCGCGGGTCTGCGGGCCGGCCTCGACGTCCCCGAGGAGCTCCTGGTGCATCTTGGGCACGAAGGACTGACGACCCACTCCGCCCATCGGCTCGCAGATCGCCTCCGCCTCGGCGCGCGGGGCCGTGAAGGTCAGCGCCCACGCGTGCTCGCGGTCCGGCAGGTCCGACGACGTGATCGTGACATCGCTCGCCCCGGCCGGCAGGTCCAGCCCGGCCTGCTGCATGGCCTCGCCCGGGCTCGGCAGGTCCTCCGTGGGGTCCTGCCCACCGAAGGAGATCGTCGAGCAGGCACTGAGGGCCAGGGCCAGCACCCCGACGACGACGATGGTGCGCAGTGTCACTGGATCTCCCCTGAGGTCGACATGGTCGAGGACTCACCGTACATCTCGAACTCCTTCGCGATCCCTGCCCTGTGCAGGGCCGCCAGCTGGGCATCGCTCACCGTGAGCGGTCCGATCCCGGTCTCCTTGGACCCGTCCCAGTTGTACTGGTCCTGATAGGTGACGGCCGTGCTCATCTCGTAGCGGTACGGCCCGCCGGGCTCGCTCGGCGGGTAGACCGTGACCGACCCGGTCTGGCTGTACTCCATGCCACCCGTGGCATAGAACCAGTCGGCGCTCTCGTCGGGGCCGATGTAGTAGGAGTCCCAGGGCGTGCTCACGGGATAGGTCACCGGCCCGGTGATCCCTCGCGACCTGGCATCGTCCACCGCGTCCCCCGCCAGGTCCTGGCGCTGGCTCGCCGCCTGGGAGTCCAGCCCGGGGACGTCCTCGAGCATCTGGTCGACGTCCTGCTCCAGGGGCTCCCCGCCGTTGTCGAGGAAGTGGTCGAGGTTCTGCGACGCGTTGGGCCAGTCGTCGGCCTTGAGGTCCGCACCGATGCGCGCCGCTCGGTGCGTCGCGTGGTCCACGGGTCCGGCGAACTCCGAGTCGTGCTCGCCCGCACCGCCGTCCACGGGCGTCCACGGCGGTGGCTCCGGGTCCTCGTCCAGAGAGGTCCCCGGGACGGGCTCCCCGAGCGCGGGGCCGGGGTCCGGCCGCTCCTCACCGGGCAGGCCTTCGGGCGTGCGCTTGCGGCCGTTCCACTCGTCGCGATCCGGGCGGTTCTCGTTCTCGGTGCGCGCGTCGCCCGGTGCCTCGCGGCCGCGGTCACCCGGCTCCTGCCGGTCCCGCTGGCCGGAGGACCCACCACTCGCCCCGTCCTGCTCCTCCGCCTGCTGCAGGGCAAGTCGCGCGCAGGCGCGCAGTCGTTCGGCCGCCGAACCCGTGGCCGTCGCCACCTGCTGCCAGCTGCTGCCGAACTGCTCCATGTCGGGACCGGACCACGCATCCATCAACAGGGTCAGCATCCCCGACCCTCGTGGTGCGATGTCGGCGAGGAGCTCCGCCTGCTGACCCAGCGCCTGGCTGATGTGTCGCAGTCTCGCTGTGTCCGCTCCATGGCTGACCGGCATGGTTCCCCCCTTCGACGATGTCGGGACCAACCTACGAAGGTCGCGCCGTCGTCTCCATGGGGAGGACTCCCCGACCCGAGGCGTCCGCCACGGCGAGCGCGGTCAGGCGAAGGGGTCCCGCCCTCGTTTGAGCGCGGCCTGCGCCTTGCCGGCCTTGCCGGTCGCCGCCCACCGCTTGCGAGCGGCAGAGCGGGCGGCCGGGTCGGTGCGCATGGCGATCCACTCGGCCTCGCGCTGCAGCTTGCCCCAGCTGTGCCACCGCCGCTCGTCCAGGTCACCGTCGGCGAGCGCGGCGCGCACCGCGCACCCCGGCTCGCTCTCGTGCCCGCAGTCGCTGAAGCGGCACGCCGCGACGAGCTGCTCGACGTCGGGGAAGGCGAGCGCCACCCCTTCGCCGTCCTCGTGCAGGCCGATCGACCGCAATCCGGGGGTGTCGATGAGCACCCCGCCGTCCGTGAGCGGGATCAGCTCGCGCGCGGTCGTCGTGTGCCGACCCTTGCCGTCCTGCCGTGTGCCCGAGACGACCTGGAGTGGTTGCCCCGCGAGGACGTTGACGAGCGTGGACTTACCCGCCCCCGACTGACCGATGAGGGCCGTCGTGCCGCCGGCGAGCATCGCGGCAAGGTCCTCGACCCCTTCGCCGGTCTCGGCCGAGACGGCGAGGACGCTCACCCCGGGCGCCGCCGCCTCGACCTCCGCGATCGTGGCATCCGGGTCGAAGGCCAGGTCCGCCTTGGTGAGCACCACCAGCGGTTGGGCACCCGACTCCCACGCGACGACGAGGTAGCGCTCGATCGTCGAGAGGTTGACCCGGGTCTCGAAGGGCACCGCCACGAGCACGTGGTCGAGGTTGGCGGCCATGACCTGGGCATCCGAGCGCTCCCCGGCGGCCTTGCGCACGATCGAGGTGCGGCGCGGCAGGACCACCCGCACGATGTCGCCGTCGGGGCGCCGCTCCAGACCCACCCAGTCACCGGTCGTCGGTTGGTCCTCCAGGGCAGCCCCGGCGGGCAGACGCACGAGTGCGGGGACGAGCCCACTGCAGGTGTGCACGGTGACGCGGCCGCGGTCGACGCGCCCCACGCGACCCGCCTCGACATCGAAGGGGGTCACCCCCTGGGCGTCCTCGAAGGCACTCTCGCAGGCGGCATCCCAGCCCAGACTCGTCAGATCGATCATGGTGGTCATCCCCACCACGGTGGCATCGGGCCCCTGCCCACCGCCACCGAATTACGAGCGGCTCAGGCGCGTCGGCGCCGGCTCAGCCAGAGGACCAGCCCGACGGCGAGGATGACGACCGCGAAGCAGCAGAGCATCGAACCGAAGGTGCCCATGACGATTCCGCCGATGGACATGTCGTCGCCGACGACGAAGGGCGCCGTGCAGCTGACCGTGTAGTCGCCTGCCGTGTCCGCCTCGAAGGACATGACCCGCTCGAAGCTCTTCCCGCCCCAGCTCGCCGAGGACTCACCGGTGGAGGTGTCGGTGACCATCGCTGCGTCCGGTCCCGTGACCGTGCAGCTGGCGCCCTGCGTCTGCGACCACACCGCGCGGGAGTCGCCCTGCGCGAGCTGCACGACCTGCGGGGCCGTCTGCTCGGGCTGGTCGGCGAGGTCCAGGAGCGGTCGGACGCCCAAGAAGCCGCCCACCGCGCACATCAGGAGTGAGACGAGCAGGAGCACCGAGCCGACGATGAGCACCCATGGGCGACCCCGCTCGGCCGGCTGCGGCGAGTACTGCGGAAAACTCATGGGCCGACCCTACGGCGGGACGGCCCGCCCAGCGCGGCCCACACGGTGGTCTGCCGCTCGTCGCGCTGCACGCCCCACTCGTGGGCGATGCTGCGCACGATCCGCAGGCCGCGACCGGACGTGGCCCACATCTGGCGCGGGGCCGGGGCCGGCTCGGTCTCGGCGCCGCCGTCGCTGACCTCGATCTCGACGGAGTCGCCGCGGGCCTTCCAGTGGATGCGCACCGTCCGGTCCGAGAGCGGAGCGGCATGGCGAAGGGAGTTGGTCACGAGCTCGGTGGCCACCAGCTCTGCCTCGCTGACGATCTCGTCGGAGACCCCGCGCGCGGTGAGGTCCAGGGCGATCGCCTCGCGGACCCTGGTGACGGTCTGCAGCTCCCAGCGGGCACGGATGGTGCGCGCCTGACCACGGCCGATGTCACCGCCGAAGGAGTCAACGGTGCGCGCGGCGCCCATGCCGTCGTGTGCCTGGCCCATGATCTGCAGGGGTCCCTTCGTCGCGGTCGCTGGCTAGGTCATTGTCCCTGCTCCGGCGGTGCGGCCCAACCCAGCCACGCCGAGGGCCTACGCTGACCGCCATGGGTAAGGCATCTCGTCGTAAGAAGGACGCACAGGGCAAGACCACCAAGGTCGCCCCTGCGCCCTATGTGGCACGCCCCTTCGAGGGGCTGCCGGGCGAGCCCGACTGGGTCGCCGCCTACGAGATCCTCCCGGCGGCGACGGCTGTCCTGACGCTCAAGGCGGGTGCCGTCCCCGAGGGCTCGCCCGCGACGGTCACCCTCGCGAGCGTCCTGCCGATGGCCTGGCCGGCACTGCGCCGCCAGGACGGCGAGGTCCTCATCGCCAGCCAGTCCGGCTCCAGCAGCAGCGACCCGAGCCGCGACCTCGCGCAGGCACTGCTCACCGCGCTCGCCACCGAGCCGGGCGCCCCGATCCCGCAGCTGCCGCGCACCACCGTGGAGACGCCGCGGCTGCAGGAGCTCGTCGACACCGACGCTCCCTTCGAGATCACCGTCCACGACGGCTTCGACTTCTGGGTCGACGGTCAGGAGCTGACCGGTGAGGCCGCCGCGTCGCTCGAGCAGGCCAACGAGTCGGTCGTGCCGACCTCCCCGATCGCCGGCACCCCGAGCAGCTACTGGTGCCGCATCGGCGAGCGCACCTACATCCGTCACGTCCTCGCCGACGACGAGGACACCGCGACCACGGCCCTCGCCCGGCTCCACGCGAAGGGGGAGGCGCACCTCGACGAGGAGCGTCGCCTCCTCGGCGCCTTCCGCGCCGGTGGTCTGCTCGTCCCCGTGTGGGAGGTCCCCGCCGACTCCGAGCCGTCGGAGCACGAGGGCGCGGTCGCCGACTTCGCCGCGCGGTACGCCACTGCTGTCGCAACCACCGACGAGCTCACTGCCGAGGAGCGCCGGGCCCGGTCCGGCCTGCTCTCGCGGCAGGTGACGCTGCGCTGATCATGTCCGCGGGAGTGGCCGCGATCGTCCCGGCCAAGGACGAGGCAGATCGCGTCGCCGCGACCGTCACGGCCCTCCTCGCGCTGGACGTCGTCGACCTCGTCGTCGTCGTCGACGACGGGTCGACCGATGCCACCGCCGCGGTCGCCGCCGATGCGGAGGCCGTCGTCGTGCGCCACCCGGCCAACCGGGGCAAGGCCGCAGCCCTCGAGACGGGCGTCGCGCGACTCGTCGAGGAGGAGACCCGCACCGGCTCCGATCCGCACGTCCTGCTCTTCGCCGACGCCGACCTCGGCGACTCGGCAGCCAACCTCGAGCCGCTGCTGCTCCCGGTCCTTGCCGGCACCGCCGACCTGGCCGTCGCCAACATCCCCAGGAGTGCCTCCTCGCTCGGGTCCGGACGCGTGGTGCGGCTGGCCCGGGCCCAGATCGAGGCGATGACGGGCCGCACGATCGAGCAGCCGCTGAACGGCATGCGCGCCATGACCCGGGAGACCTTCGCCGACGCGACACCGCTGGCGAGCGGCTGGGGTGTCGAGGCCGCGATGCTCGTCGACGTCCTGCGAGCCGGCCGCCGGGTCGTCGAGGTCCCCATCGAGCTGACCCATCGGCGCACCGGCAACGACCTCTCGGGACGCCTGCACCGGGCCAAGCAGCTGCGCGATGTCTCGACCGCGCTGCTCGCCCGTCGTTTCCTGTCGTGACGGACGCCCGCACCGATCGCGATCCGCTGGGGCTCGTCCTGCTCGCGGCCGCGATCGGGCTGCTGCTGCTCGTCGGGGTCAGTGGCACCTCGCTCGCGCTGCCGCCTCTCGGGAGGCACGGCTGGGCACCACCGAGCCTGCCCTGGCAGCTCGGCGGCTGGACCGTCGTCGCACTGCAGACCGTGGGCTACCTCCTCGGCGGGCTCTCGCTGTGGCGGCACGTGCGGCGGCCCACCCCCCTTCGTCTGCGGTGGTGGCAGCTCGCGCTGCTCGCCGCGCTGATCCTGCTCACGGCTCCCTTCGGCACCGCGGACCACACCAACTACGCCGCCTACGGGCGCATCCTCGTCGAGGGCGGCGACCCGTGGTCGGTGGTCCCGGCCGACTGGCGAGGCGGTATCGACCCCGTCGTCAGTCGGGTGCAGGACCCGTGGCAGGAGGCGACGAGCGTCTACGGCCCGGTCGGCACCTGGCTCATGGGTCTGTCGGCGTGGCTGGGCGGAGAGGTCGCCCGTCAGGTCGTGTGGGTCTGGCAGGTCCTGGTCGTGGCGGCCTGGCTCGGCACCCGCGAGCTGCTCGTCCGTCTCGGGCCCGCTCGCTCGACCGTCGATCGCTGGTGGACGACCAATGTCGTCGTGCTCGGCGCCGGCGTCCTCGGCGCGCACGTCGACATGCTGGCCGTCTGCGCGATGGCGGCTGCTCTCGGACTCGGGCTGGCCCGCCGGCCGCTGCTGGCCGGGCTCGCGACGGGTCTCGCCGCCAGCACCAAGCTGACTGCGGGCGTCGTCGGCATCGCGCTGCTCTGGGCGCTCGTCGCCGAGCGCAGGCACCCGCAGGCCCCCCCACCTGCGCACGACCTCAAGGAGATGCGCCCGAACCGCACTGCCCCGGCGCACGACCTCAAGGAGATGCGGTTGGGAGGAGTGGCTCGGCTGGTCATCGGCGCGCTTCTCCTCCTCGTCCCGGCTCATCTGGTCATCGGGTGGCAGGCCCTGGGTCGGATCGTGCAGGCCGGCGGCGGCATCTCCTACGCCATGCCGTGGCGGGCGGTCTACACGGCGCTGGACCTGGTGATGAGCGAGCCGGCCGCCCGGTCGGCGACCACGTGGATCGCCGCCGTCGGGTGCGTCCTGATCGCGCTCGCCCTGTGGCGCCTCACCGACGCACTGACCGAGATCCTCGCGGTCCGCGTGCTCTTCGTCCTCACGACCGCCTACTCGCTCGGGGCCGGCTACGTCCTGCCCTGGTACGAGCTGCCGCAGTGGCTCGCGACGGCGGCGCTCGTCGGTCTGCTGTCGACCGAGGGCTGGCGCCGCTTCCGTCCGCTCCTGCTGCTGCTCGTGGCCCGATCGGTCGTGCTCGCGCTGGCCTATGTCCCCGGACGAGTCCACCTGCCCGACGACATCGAGGCGGTGACCCTGGGGTTCCGCTTCGTCGCGTCACCGCTGATGACGCTGGCCGTGTGGGTCGCTCTGTGGATCATGTGGCGTCGCGCTGCCCAGACCACAGGACGAGCAGCGCCGGGCCGAGGACCAACGCCGCAGCAGCCGGGATCGCCGTACCCGAGTCGTTGAGCAGGAAGCCCACGGTGAGCGCCACGACCAGCCCGATGAGCCCGACGCGCAGGGCCGGGTAGGCCTCGAAGATCGGCTGCAACCGTTGCCCCGCAACGCTCCCCGGTCGAGCGAGGACCCAGATGAGGGCGATCAGCGCGACCGGCACGAGCAGCGCAGCGCGCTCCGGGCCGAGGAGCAGGTCGACATTGGTCTGCAGCTTGCGTCCGACGATGCCCCAGGCGTCACCGTCGAGCAGGCTCTGGAAGAACCGCCCCAGGTGGGTGCGCTTCTCCTCGGGGCGCAGCCAGTCCGCGCCCGCCATGGCGAGGAAGCCGACCCCGGTGGCCACCGCGATACCCAGCAGCCTGGGCCAGGTCAGACGCACCCCGGCGACCGCGAGGACGAGGTAGCCGACCGACGGGATGAGGGCCAGGGCCCCGCCCCCGTCAGCGCCCAGCCACGCGTCGACGACGAAGGTCGTCAGACCCACGACCGCGACCACGACGACAGCCAGGCGTCGGCGCCCTTGCCCCAGCAGCGGGTCGGCGAGTGCTGCCATGAGCAGGAAGGCGGCGGCGACGAAGATCGCGAAGGGGACATTGCCGAAGCCGTGGAAGCGGCCACCGTCCAGGGGCAGCAGCCCGAGGACGGACAGCATCGTCATCCGTCCGCCCGCGAGGAGCAGGTCACCGGCGAGCAGGAGGAAGGTCACGGCGCTCACCACCCCGACGCTGATCAGAGCAGCGGCTGGGCCCTCGGCCCGCCAGCGCAGGGCCGACCACCGCAGGGCCGCCCAGACCACCGCGAGCGCCAGGGCGAGCAGGGTCAGGTCGATGACCGTCAGGCGCAGGACGAAGGCCGTCATGGGTCGGGTCGAGTCGAACCAGCGGGTCAGGGTGACCAGGTAGGTGGACGCCGGGACCGCCATCGCCGCCAGCCCGACGAGCCCCACCCCGCGGCTCACCACCGGGCGCCAGCGCCGAGGACCGAAGCCCCACGCCAGCCCCGCGGCGGCGAGCAGGGCAACCAGCCCGATGCCGAAGCCGCGGAAGAAGGGCGGGATGACCTCGTCTGCCGCTCGCAGCTGGGCGTCGTCGTCGACGAGGGAGGCGATCCGGTCGTCGACGGGCGACGCGTCGGCGACCGGGACCAGCTGGCGGCCCGCGAGGCCCTCCGGCACGCTCATCCCGGCAGTCGTGAGCACCGTGTGGGTCACATCGGCGACCTGGGCCATCTCGTCGCGCGTCGTCGAGTCGGAGTGCAGCCACCCGGGACGGATTCCCGCGCCGGCCATGGCGAGGACCCGCAGGCCCGGCTGGCCACCGTCGTCGGACAGGCCCGCGAGGACGATGACGGTCTGCGAGTCGGCCCCCGCGACGACGTCGGCGACGACCGCATCGACCGCCGCGACCTCGCGGGTGCGGACCTCGCCGGGCTGCGGGGCGGACACCGGTGGCGCGCCGGCGAGGGTGATCGCACAGGTCTCGTTGATCCCGGGCTCGCCGCTGGGCACCACCCCGTCGCGGTCCGCCATCGCGAGCACGGCGCCGGCGCCGCTGCCGGCGATGCACCCTCCGGCCTCGCGGACGGCCGTGCCGAGGGTGCCGATCTGCGCCTTGAAGCCTTGGGCCGCAACCCCCTTCGACAGGTCCTGCCAGTAGCCACGGTCCAACTCGACCGCGGTGAGCTCGGGGCCGGACTCGGGGAGGGAGGGCAGCGGGCCGCAGTGCGGCAGCGCCCGGGGGTGGGCTCGCAGCTCCTCGCGGGTGACATCGCGGGGTACGGCGGCGCGGTTGCCGGCAGAGAGCCCGAGCCAGCCGTCGGCCGGGCAGGAGGTGAAGTAGGTGGAGCGGACGTTGAGGTTGGTGATGGCCGCGCTGCCGGCGAAGGAGTGGATGGCCGGCGTGGCCTCGGCCGTGACATCGCTCCACGACAGGCCCGGCGCACCGATGACGATGACATCGCGTGGCTCCTGCGCGGCCGCCGACGACGGTGCGAGCACCCCGAGGAGCACGAGCAGCGGGAGCACCAGCGCGAGCACACCTCCGGGACGAAGGGAGTGCCGCGCGCTCATCATGTGCCCACCGTAGTGACCTGCACGGTCTGCGAGCGTGCGTCGGACACAATGGCGGCATGTCTCGCGTGAGCCGTCCCCACCTCCTGCTGGGAGTCGTGCTCTTCGTGCTCATCGCCGCGTGGCCGATCGCGAAGTTCCTCCTGCTCTTCCCCCAGGACCAGTGGCAGGTCGACGTGCAGGTCTACCGCGAGGGAGGGATCTCGGTGCTGCAGGGGCGCGACATCTACGCGCAGATGACCCAGCCGCCGCAGCTGCTGCCCTTCACCTACCCGCCGATCGCGGCCTTCCTCTCCGTACCGCTGGCCTTCGTCCCCTTCCCCGTCGCGGCTTGGGGATGGACGATCACCCAGCTGCTCGCCAATGTCGCGATCACGTGGATCGCGTGGTTCCGGCTGCGGGAGCGGGTCGGCGTCTGGGCGCCGGTGCTCGTCGGGGTCGTCGCGGCCGGGTTCCTGTGGACCCAGCCGGTCGGCGACGGGATCCGCTTCGCCCAGGTCAACGCCTTCCTCGTGCTCGCCTGCCTGCTCGACCTGCAGCGTCCGCGCTCCCGGTGGCTCGCCAAGGTCCCGCCCGGCGCCCTCGTCGGCATGGCGATGGCGATCAAGCTGACCCCCGGCGTCTTCGTCATCCACTACCTGCTGGGCAGGCGTTGGCGCGAGGCCGGCTGGGCGATCGGGACCGCGACCTTCGTCTCCCTCGCTGCGTGGGCCGCGCTGCCGCAGGCCTCCTTCGCCTTCTGGGGCGGCGCACTGTCCGACCCGACCCGGCTGGGCCCCAACGACGGCTCGGCCAACCAGGCCTTCCGTGCGACGCTGCTGCGCCGCGGGCTCGACGGCGCCGAGCTGACCCTGGCCTGGGCACCGTGGCTGCTCGTCATGGGCGTCATCGTCTTCTGGGTCGCCCACCGAGCCCACCGTCAGGGCGACTGGATCGCCGAGGCCGGGGCGGTCGGCCTGGCCGGGTTCCTGCTCTCACCCGTCTCCTGGGTGCACCACCTGCACTGGATCATGGTCATCGTCCCGGCGATCCTCGGCTGGTCGGTCCTGCGTTCGCGACCGGACTGGCGCCGAGTGGTCGCCGCCGCCACCGTCATCGCGTGGTTCGTCTGCACGATGCCCTTCTGGGGGGTGCTGTGGACGCGCGAAGGGAGGGACCCACGCTGGTTCGGCGACCTCCTGATCGAGGGCAATGTCATCGGCAGCGTCGTCGTCCTCGCGCTGCTCGCCTGGGCGGTGCGACGGACCGGTCGCGAGCTGGCGGCCGGTGAGGTCACCCCGGCGCTCCACCCGGCACGGACAACCGGATCCACCGTCGCGGCCGGTGACTAGGGTGACGCCATGAGTGCCGTCGAGATCGCCCTGCTGTGCGGTCTCGTCCTCGCGATCGTCGCCGTCGCCGCCCTCATGGCGCGGGTCCGCTCGCTCACCGACCGCGTCGCGGTCCTCGAGGACCGCTCGCCCGTCGGGCGCGGCGACCTCGCCGCACTTCGTCATGACATCGCGCAGGCCCTGCGACACGTGGCGGTCGTGCGCTACGACGCCTTCGGCGACATGGGCGGCCGGCTCTCCTTCTCCGCCGCGATCATCGACGACACCGGCGACGGACTCGTCCTCAGCAGCATCCACGGCCGCGGGGAGTCGCGCACCTACGCCAAGGGCGTCGTCGGTGGCGACGCCGATGCCACCCTCACCCCCGAAGAGCGCCAGGCGCTCGCCGCGGCCCGCACCGGGTCGCCAGATGCCTGACCGCACGTCCCCAGGAGGAGACATGACCCGCTACGCCTACCTCGGTCCCGAGGGCACGTTCACCCAGCAGGCACTCCTGTCGTGGGTGGCGGACAGCAATCACGAGCAGGTGCCGCTGGGCTCGGTGGACGCAGCACTGGACGCGCTGCGGGCCGGTGACGTGGACGCTGCGGTGGTCCCGATCGAGAACTCCGTCGAAGGGGGCGTCTCGGCCACCCTCGACGCCCTCGCCTCGGGCGATCCCCTCGTCGTCGTCGGCGAGGTGCTCGTGCCGATCACCTTCGTCGCGTGCGCGCGGCCGGGTACGACGCTGGCGAGGGCTCGGGCCATCGGCACGCACAGCCACGCCTGGGCGCAGGTGCGCGGGTGGGCGGGCAAGACCGTGTCGCAGGCGATCTACGTGCCGACCCTGTCGACCGCGTCGGCCGCCAAGGATCTCGCGGAGCACCCTGACGACCTCGGGTACGACATCGCTGTGTGCGCCCAGATCGCGGCCGAGCACTTCGGTCTGGACGTGCTCGCGCACGACATCGGTGACATGACCAACGCGGTGACCCGCTTCGTCATCGTCGCTCGACCCGAGTGGCAGCCCGCGCCGACCGGGCGCGACAAGACGACGGTCGTGCTCTTCCAGCGCAGCGACCGCGCCGGTGGCCTGCTCGAGCTGCTCGAGCAGTTCTCGGTGCGCGGGATCAACATGACCCGTCTCGAGTCGCGGCCGACCAAGGACTCCATGGGTTCCTACTGCTTCTCGATCGACCTCGAGGGGCACGTGCAGGACGAGCGCGTCGGAGCGGCCCTGATGAGCCTGCACCGCATCTGCGCCGATGTCCGCTTCCTCGGCTCCTACCCCGCGGCCTCGGACGTCGAGATCACGATCGACCCGATCGCGACCGACCGTGCCTTCGTCGCCGCCCGCGAGTGGCTGGACCGGCTGCGCCGCCTCGGCGACTGAGTTTCCGGGCCGTTCACCACCGACCCGTCACGGGTTCCACGCGCCCCTGCCGTTGCTCCGTACTTTGTGCCACGTCCATCGACGGTGGCACAAAGTACGGAGCAACGGCAGAGTCAGGACAGAACACTGAGCGCTCAGCCCCTGGCGAGCAGGCTCTCGCACCAGTCGAGCAACCGGGCCAGGAGCGCGGCGGACTCGGGCAGGCTCGGGTCCGACAGGTACGAGTGCCACATCCCCTCGGCCAGCACGAGGTCGGCCTCGCCACCCGCCGCCCGCCACGCCGTGTGGATCTGCGCTGTGTCCGACATGAAGAGGTCGCGGGTCCCGGTCGTGAAGATCGCCGGCGGCAGTGCCTCACCGCCCCAGTCCGCGTGCACGGGCGACACGAGCGGGTCGCGGAGATCCGCATCTCCCGCATATGCCTTCGCGAAGAGCTGCTGCTGCCCGCGCCAGCGCAGGTAGGCGTCACGGCCCTCGTTGACGCGGTAGCTGTCCCCCTCCCCGGCCAGGTCACCGAAGGGGGTCAACGCCACCACCCCGAGCGGCAGCGGCGGCCCGTCGCCAGCCGTCCGCAGCTCCCGGATCCGTTGCAGCACACCGAGCGCGAGATTTGCACCGGCGGACACGCCACCGAGCAGCACTCGCGGCCCACGCTCCTCAACACCTGCCAGGTAGGCCTCGAGGCAGACATCGATGGCCACCGGGAAGCGAGCCTCGGGCGCGAGTGGGTACTCCACCGAGACGACCGGTCGCTCGAGCCCGGCTGCGAGCCGCAGCCCGGTCCCGTCGCGCGCCGACCCCCAGCAGAAGCCGCCGCCGTGGATCCACAGCACCCACGCGTCGTCGCCCCCAGCGCGCATCTCCTTGAGGTCGGGCGCGTCAGCAGCCGTCATGACCAGGTGGCCGCGCGCGCCCTCCTCGATCGTCACACCCAGTGCCGCCCGATCGGTCTCGAAGCCCGCGATCCGCTGCTTCGCCCCCTTCGTCCGCAGCCACCTGGTGATCCGCGGCGTGATCGGCCAGCGGTGGATGGTGTTGTCCGCCTCCGCTCCCGCAGCGACGGCCACCGAGCTCACGGTCCGAGGGAAGGGCGGCAGCCTCACAGGTGCTCCCGCCCGCTGATGCGGCCGTCGACCCAGTGGTTGACCTCACCCCACCGCGCATCGAGCCACTCCGCGACCTCACCCGTATCGGTGGGCACGTCCTCGCTGCGGTAGGTGCGGCCGCGGATGAGCAGCCGGTTGCGGAAGGGGACATTGCGGATGACCGCGGCCGGCCCCGAGATCATGTCGAGCCCGGTGTGCGCGATGACCATGACATCGGCATCCGGGGCATGCTGGCGGATCGAGGCGACCCCCCGCGAGCGCGCCTCGAGCACCCAGGGACGGGCGACGGCCGCGGCGAGGCGGTCGGCCTCCCCCCTCGCCCGCAGGTCACGCACCTGGTCCTCGTGCCGGTCGCGGGTCCAGTTGCGCCCCTCGGGGAAGATCAGCATCGCGTCCTTGGCGGACAGCGTCGCGGCCAGGTCGGCGACCCCCTTGGTCCGGTCGTCGCCCGCCCCGGAGCGCGAGGGCACGAAGTAGGAGTCGAGGCGCTGCAGGACCATGGAGATGCCCGGGTCCCAGAGCATCGCGTCGGCGAGGACGATCCTGGGGATCCGGCCGGCGGTGGATGCCAGCAGCCACGCGATGGCCAGCGAGTCGGCCGGCCCCGCGTGCCGCGAGATGACGACGAGCGGGTGACCGGGGCGCCCCACCGTCAGCTCGCCCTCGATCTCGATGTGGAAGCCGACCACGCGCCTGGCGGTGAAGAGCACATTGCGCAGCGCCCGCTGGATCAGCGCGAAGTGGTCCTCGTCCCAGGTCGGGCTGGTCCCTCGCGGCGAGCGCACCCGCAGGTACCAGCACTCGACGACGAGCCCGATGTCCTCCCACATGACGTACACGGCGAGGAAGAGGCAGCGCAGGATCGCCAGCCGCCGGTCCCAGGGCCACAGGAGGAGGAGGAAGGGCACGAGCAGCAGGAAGACGAGGGACATGACGACCCCGACGAAGGGGATGATCGCCTGCACCACCATGCGCAGCCAGAGCGGCGGCGCCGGGAGCGAAGGGAGAGAGCTGATCCTCATCGCGTGGTCCCCTCGAGATAGGCGCTCGTCGCATCGAAGGCTCGGGCCATGCGGTCCTCGACCTTGGCCACGGTCGCCTGGCCACGCAGCACCGCAGTCGGGGTCTTGTCGATCCCGCTGGGCAGGACGTGCAGCCGCACCGAGTCGGGCACCTCGGCGATCTCCTCGACGAAGCGGTGCCGTCGGGCGATCTCGAAGGCGACGAGGCCGACGTCGAGCGGGTTGGTCGGCGCGCTGAGCGGCTGCTCCACCCGCCCGACCTGCAGCACGTGGATGTCGGTGGCGCCGAGTGCGATGGCCCGACCGACGGGGATCGAGTGCACGAGCCCACCGTCGTAGTAGTGCGCCCCGTCGATCTCGACGGGCGCGAAGAGGCCCGGCACGGCGCAGCTGGCGGCCACCGCCGGCCCGATCTCGCCGGCCGTGAACCATCGCGAGGCCGAGCTCTCGATCTCGGCCGCGACGCACTGGAAGGGCACCGGCAGATCCTCGATGAGGTCGATCCCGAGGTGGCGAGCGACGAGGTCGGGGATCAGGCCGCGACGCATGACGTGGGTGCGGTACTTGGCGAAGCGGGCGGCCTGCCGCACCGGGTTCTCGCCCATCTCACCGGACCGGACGACATCGCGCCACAGCTCCTCGAGCCGGGCGACCCCGTCCACGCTCGGGTCGGCAGCGACGAAGGCACCGTTGACCGAACCGATGCTCGTCCCGACGACGAGGTCGGGGGTGATGCCCTGGGCGAGCAGCGCCTGCAGCATGCCCACCTGGGTCGCTCCGAGGACGCCGCCGCCACCGAGGACGAAGGCAGTCATGGGCATGGGCGCCAGATTACTTCGGCGGGGCGTCAGCGCGTGGGTCGGACCCGTCCTGAGGGATGACGTCCACGCCGACCTTCAGGCTGGAGCCACCCCCTTCGCCGAAGATCACGCCCTTGAGCGGCGAGACATCCCGGAAGTCTCGCCCCCACCCGGTGACGATGTAGCGCGAGTCGGCGAAGTGGTTGTTGGTCGGGTCGAGGTCGACCCAGTCCCCCTCCGGCGTCATCGCGGCGACCCAGGCGTGCGAGGCGTCCGAACCCGCGAGCTTGACCTCCCCGGCCGGGGGGCGCGTCTCGATGTACCCCGAGACATAGCGCCCGGGGATGCCGACCGCCCGCAGGCAGCCGGCGGCGAGGTGGGCGAAGTCCTGGCAGACGCCTTCGCGCTGGGCGAGCAGCTCCGGCAGCGTCGTCTTGACGCTCGTCGTGCCCTTGGCATAGGTGAAGTCGCGGTAGATGTCGGCGTAGAGGGCCACGAGCCCCTCGCCGAAGGGCCGGTCCGGCGGGAGGATCCCCGCGGAGTAGGCCACGACCTCGGGCGCGATCTCGACCAGCTGGGAGGGCAGCAGGTACTGGGCCGCCTCGGCCCGGTCCAGCCCTTCACCCGCGGCGACGAGCTCGGCCACCTCGGCGACCGTCCACGCGTTGAGCCGATCCATGTCCGGCGCTGGCCACTCGATCTCCATGAGGCTGCGCTTGTAGACGTCGAGCACCGTGTGCGGGGTGCGCACCTCGTAGAAGCTCGAGTGGTTGCCGAAGTGGTCCACGTGCTCGGTGAGGATGTGCGGCTCAGGCGTGATCTCGACGGTGTGCCCGATGATCCGCTGCTGATCGGTCTCCCTCGGGCGCAACAGCGCCCGACCGAAGGAGTCGGTCACGTACTCCTCGTAGGTGTAGGTCGTGCGGTGGCGCACCTCGTACTGCCGAAGGGTGTGGTGCTCCGGCTTGATGACGGGGACCAGAGGGTCCCCGGTGACGACCGGCTCGGGGGCCGGGGGGCGGGAGGGTGTGGCGCTCACCAGGACCCCTCCCCGCCGTTCCACTGGACCCACTGGACGCTGCGCCCCGGCTCCTTGCGGCTGAAGTACGCGCCATCGATCGCCTGGTGCGCCGAGCGCAGATCGCCACCCACCTGCCCCAGGGCCGCAGCGAGCGGTCGGTGCCCGTCGGTGAAGAGCTCGTCGAGGTCGAGCCCGGCGATCCGGTCCGCGAGCCCGCGGACCGCGGGGAGCGCGGCCTCGTCCTCGATGAGCTCGAGGTCCTCGACGAGCCGCTGGACCTGGAAGGCGACCGAGCGCGGGTTGCTCACGTCGCGCAGCAGCAGGTCGACCGCGGCCTGCAGCGCGGACATCGCACCGAGCCCGGCGGTCAGGCGGCGGCGATAGGTGATGACCGACTCGGCGGCGAGCAGCGCCGACTCCGTGGTCGTCCCCTCGACGACCGGGGTGCGCTCGACCGCCAGGACGCTCGCGAGCAAGCGGATCGTCTGCTGGGCGCGCTCGACCCGCTTGCCGGCGTCGGCGAAGGCCCACGCCGGGTCGCGGACCAACGACTCGACGCCGATCCCGGCGAGCGCCAGGAGGCCCTCGATGGTCTCCATGAGCAGCTCCTGCAGGTCGTCCTGCGGGACGCTGTGCTGCAGGGTCCGCTCGAGGCGGGACATGACCAGCCAGGTGTCGACGGAGAGGGTCTCGCGCACGGACTGGGCCGCGATCACCGCCCGGTGGGTGCTGTAGGCGACCGACCCGACGATGCGGGGCTCGAGGGTGAGCTCGCGCAGGTAGGGCAGGGGGTCCTCGCGGCGTGCCTGTCCCTCGTCACCGATGAACCCGGGGTGGACCGACATGACCTCGGTGACCGCCTCGAGGATCGCGAGCATCGCCGTGTGGCCGGTGGTGCCCGGGCGGGCGGCGTGGTCGTCGACGAGGTTGTCGGCCACCCGCAGCAGTCGGGCCGCGGCCTCGGCCCGCTCGGCGTAGCGACCCATCCAGTACAGGTCCGCCGCGACGCGGGGCGAGGGTGCGGCGTAGCCGGACGGCGAGCTGCCCTCGAGCAGGCTCGGGACGCTGTGGATCTCGCCCTCGCGGGGTGTGGTGTCGGAGTCGACGCGGACCCACACGTCCTTGCTCGTGGCGCCGGTGAGGCTCGAGACCGTCCCGGAGTCGGGGCGCACGGCGACCCTGCCGAGGCCGCCGGGCATGACCGCGTAGTCGTCCTCGTCGGCGACGGCGAAGGTCCGCAGGACCACGCTGCGCGGCTCGAGGCCACCGGCAGTGACGACCGGTGCGCTCGACATCGTCATCGGGTCCTGGGCCGTCCAGCGCCAGGGCTCGGACTGGATGCGCATGGCCAGCTCGTCGCGCTCCTGCGCCGTGAGCTCCCAGCCGTAGACGCTGTTGGTGTTGCCCGTGCGGGAGGCCGGCTTGACGACGAGGCTCCCCAGCTGGTTGACGATGTGGCTGAGGTGCGTGGGGTCGCCGCCCCACCAGGTCTGCGTCGACGCGAGTCTGAGGTCCTCACCGAGCACCTGGCGGCAGATCTGCGGCAGGTACGGGATGAGCGCGGGGTTCTCCAGGACGCCGGAGGAGACCGGGTTGACGATCGAGACATTGCCCAGGCGGGCGGCCTCGACGACACCGGGCAGCCCCAGGCGGGAGTCACCGCGCAGGTCGAGCTGGTCGATGGCGTCACCCTCGATGCGCCGCATGATGACGTCGACCGGGGAGAGCCCGCTGGTCGTGCGCATCCAGATCCGGCCGTCACGACTGACCAGGTCCTCGGACTCGACCACCGGCACACCGAGCACGGTCGACTGGAGCGCCTCGTCGAAGGCGGTGTCGCTCAGGGCACCGGGGGTGAGGATGACGATGCGCGGCATGTCGTCGGTCTCCGGGGCCGCGGCCACCAGCGCCTTCTGCACCTGGTAGAAGAACCCGCGCAGGCGGGCCAGGTCGACCCTGCGGTGCAGATCGGGCAGGACGCGGGCGATGATCCGGCGGTTGGCCATCGCGAAGCCGGCGCCGCTGGGGGCCTGCGTCCGGTCGGCGAAGACCTGCCAGGTCCCGTTGCGGTCGCGGGCGAGGTCCATCGCCGGCATGACGAGCTGCTTCGGCCCGGGCAGGCGGATGCCGTCGGCCTGGGGCAGCCACCCGTCGTGCCCGTAGACGGCCGCTCCGGGCAGGGTTCCCGAGCGCACGAGCCGCTGCTCCCCGCTGAGGTCCGTCAGCAGGGCGTCCAGCAGCACGGCCCGCTGCCGCACCCCTTGCTCGAGGCGGCTCCACTCGCTGGGCCCGAAGGTCAGCGGGAGGGGGTCGAGGTCCCACTCGCGCGGCTCGGTGGGGATCTGGCGGCCCTCGGGGGCCTCGCTGTCCTCCGGGGAGACCCCGGCGCCGTAGGTGATGCCGTCATCGGCGACGAAGCGTCGGGTGGCCGAGCGCGCCGCGAGCAGTGCGGGCAGGCCGGCCTCGGCAATCTGGTCGGCGAGGGGCTGGGAGGCCTCGCGGACCCCGTCGAGGGTGACGAGCTCGTCGACTCCCTCGCTGCTCGTGACCACCTCGCGGTAGTCGTCGATCAGGTCGAGGTGTTGGTCACCGAGGGCCACAGAGGACATGCTTCGACACTAACGCGCTCGGCGCCTGCGACCGCAACGCCGTCACCCGCTCGCACCGTGGGGCGAAGGGGGGTCAGTCCCGTTGGCCGTGGCCCCCGCCGACCTCGGTGTCGATCCAGACCAGCCGGTGGTCGCTCGTCGGGAAGGGGTAGCTGCCGGTGAGGCGCGACAGCGGGTCCTCGCTCGTGGGCCAGAAGACCCGGGCGTCACGGATCGGCAGGTCCCGGCTCGGCAGCACGTAGTCGACGCGGATGTTGCCCGGCGGCTCGGCGAAGTCGGCGGTGTCCTGCGCCGGGTCACCGACGTGCTCGGTGTTGATGCCGCCCTGCTGCTCGCTGGCCTCGACCGCGCCCTCGCTCGTGGGGGTCCTGGAGGTGTTGACCCGCGGGTGGTCGAGGAGCTGGTGGATCGCGTCGTCGGTGCTGTCGCCGTCGTTGGGGTCGGCGTTCTGGTCGCCCGCGATGACGAAGCTGGTGCCCTGCGAGAGGCCGCCTCGGCCCCCTTCGTCGTCACGGATCCAGCGCGCCTGCCGGCCGCCGCTCACGTAGTCGGCCCAGAAGCGGATCTCGTCGGCGTTGCGCCGACCGTTGCGGTCCTCGGGCCCGTCGAAGGTGGGGGGCGTCGGGTGGCTGGTGAGGAAGTGGACGGTCCGGTTGCCGATCTCGATCGGCAGGTCCCAGTGGCTCTTGGAGCTCAGCCGCAGGTCGGCCTGCTCGGCGGGCGAGTAGAAGTCCGTGGGGATGCGGTTGCCCGGCATCGCCTGCCACTTCAGCTGCTGGAAGGTGCGCACCTTGCGGGTGTCGATCGGGTACTTGCTGTAGACGACCATCCCGTACTGCCCGGGGAAGAGCCCGAAGCCGTAGGCGTCATCGCCACCACCGACCCGACCGTCGTTGTTGAGGTCGTGGCCGCTCGGCACGCCCGTGTTGCTCGGCGCGATGTAGTGGTACGGGTACTCCACCGGGTCGGCGCCGCGCTGGCCGACGGCCAGGTAGTTGTCGCGGAAGAGCTCGGCGGCCTCCGGCGAGTAGTCGAACTCGTTGACCAGGACGACGTCGGGGTCGACCCGCTGGATCGTCTCGGCGACATTGCGCGCCTGCTCGTTGTCGGGGGTCGCCAGGTCCTGCTCCAGCTGGCCCTCGGTCCCGCGGTTGAGCGAGGCGTTGAAAGTCGCGAAGCGCACCGCCTGCGTGTGCTGCCCGTCCCCCTGCCGCGCCGGGCGGTCATGTGCGAGAGCGGGGCTCGCGGTCAGCGCGAGCGCGGCGGCGCCGGTCAGCGCCGCATACCTGTGGAGTCGGGTCATGCGGGTGACGTTAGGTGCGAAGGGAGAACACCGCCTGACGAGAGCACGAACACTCATCTACAAATACCTCTTTGCAAACATCTCTTTGCGGTCTATCCTCGCTCCCATGGACTCCGTCATCCCCGATGTCACCCAGCTGCGCGCGCTCTCCCACCCGGTGCGCATGCGGCTGCTCGGCATGCTGCGCACCCTCGGCCCGGCCACCGCCAGCCAGGTGGCCCGCCGCCTCGGCCTCAACTCGGGCGCGACGAGCTACCACCTGCGCCAGCTCGCCGAGCACGGCTTCATCGAGGAGGCACCCGAGCTGGGCAACAAGCGGGAGCGGTGGTGGCGGGCGGCCAGCCTGATGACCTCCGTCCGGGACGAGGACGTCACCACGGACGAAGGGAGGGACGCCACCGATGCCTTCCACCAGCTGGCCGTGACCCACTCGGCGAGCCGGATGCAGGCGGCCGCGGCCCGGCGGGGTGGCGACAGCGACGAGTGGCGTCCGCTCACCTCGATCAGCGACCTGCAGGTACCGGTGACGGCCGAGCAGGCGGCGGCGATCCAGTCCCGCTTCGAGCGGCTCGTCTGGGAGGTGCTCGAGGAGCATCCGCCCACGCCGGGCGCCCTGGAGGACGGTCAGCGCCGCTATGCGGTCATCGTCTCGAGCTTCCCCACCGAGGACGAGGCCGCCTGGGAGGGCAGCGATGACTGAGCACCCCCCGTTCCCTGAGCACCCCCCGTTCCGTGAGGAGGTCGCCCCGCGACCGTCTCGAAGGGCGCTCTCCCCCACCGCCGCCCGTCGCGTCTTCCTCACCCTCACCGCGACCCGCTGGCTGCCGATCGGCTTCGTCGTGGGCCTGTTCACCCTGTGGCAGCTCGAGCGGGGGCTGACCCTCGCCCAGGCGCTGACCGCATCCGCCGTCATGGGGATCGCCGTCCTGGCCCTGGAGCTGCCGACCTCGGGCTTCGCCGACGCGCTCGGGCGCCGTCCGGTGCTCATCACGGCCGCGGTCGCCAATGTCGCGTCGATGCTCGCGCTGCTGGTGGCACACTCCTTCGCCGCCTTCGTCGTGGCCTCGGTGCTCACCGGGATCTTCCGCGCGCTCGACTCGGGACCTCTGGAGGCCTGGTACGTCGACACGGTCCATGCCAGCAACCCCGGAGCCGACGTCGACCAGGACCTCTCCCGCTCCACGTCGATGCTCGGCCTGGCGATCGCCGGTGGCGCACTCCTCTCGGGCGGTCTCGTCGCTTGGCATCCGGTCGAGTCGCACTCCGCCCTGTGGCTGCCGATCGTCGTCTGCCTGGTCCTGTCCGTCGTGCACCTGATCGCCGTCGTCGTCCTCATGCGTGAGCCCACGACCCACCTGGACTCGTCCGGGCTGGCGCGGGCGGCGCAGTCGGCCCGCGACACCCCGGGGGTCATCGGGTCCGGGCTGCGGCTGCTGTGGCACAACCCCGTGCTGCGCGGGCTCGTGCTGCTCGAGTGCTTCTGGAGCACCGCGATGATCGCGAGCGAGGCCCTCACCCCGGTGCGCATGGCAGAGCTGCTCGGCAGCGAGGAGCGAGCCGGCGTCGTCATGGGGCCGCTCGCGGCGGGTGCCTGGGCCGTCTTCGCGGTCGGCGCGTGGTTGTGCGGCAAGTCGTCGGCGCGCTGGGGTGTGGCCCGCGCCGCCATCCTCGGTCGGGTGGTCCACAGCGTGCTGACGATCGGCATGGCGCTGGCCATGGGACCGGTCGGCCTCGTCGTCGCCCACCTGCTCGTCTACACCGCGCACGGCATGCAAGGCCCCGCCTACAGTGCTCTGCTGCACCGCGAGGCGAGCGCGAGCAACCGCTCGACGGTGCTGTCCTTGGCCTCGATGTCCGCCTTCGGGTTCACGGCCCTGACGATGCCGCTGGCCGGTCTGCTGGCGCAGAGCGTCTCGACGCCGGCAGCCATGGCGGCCGCGGGCGCCTTCGGCCTCGGTGGCGTCTGGTGCCTGCTGCCCGCCCTGCGCGCCGAGCGTTCCCGCCCGGCACGCGTCGCGGCGCTCAGAGCGTGCGGGAGATGAGCTCCTTCATGATCTCGTTGGTCCCGCCGTAGATCTTCTGCACGCGGGCCGCGGCGTACAGGCGTGCGATCGGGTACTCCATCATGTAGCCGTACCCGCCGAAGAGCTGCAGGCAGCGGTCGATGACATCGCACTGCACATCGGTCGTCCAGTACTTCGCCCGCGAGGCGGTGGCCGCGTCGAGCGTGCCGTCGATGTGCAGACCGATGCAGAAGTCGAGGAAGGTGCGCGCGGCGAGGACGTCGGTGCTCACCTCGGCGAGGGTGAAGCGGGTGTTCTGGAAGGCCGAGATCGGCTTGCCGAAGGCGGTGCGCTCCTTGGTGTACGACGTGGCGAGATCGACCGCGAGGTCCGCTGATGCGACGGCACCCACCGCGATCGCCAGCCGCTCCTGCGGCAGCTGCGCCATGAGCTGGTAGAAGCCCTGCCCCTCCTCCTCGCCGAGGAGGTTGGCAACCGGGACGCGCATGTCGGTGAAGGAGAGCTCACGGGTGTCCTGCCCGTGCATCCCGATCTTGTGCAGCACCCGGCCCCGCTCGAAGCCGTCCAGACCGTCGACCTCGGCCACGATGAGCGAGATGCCCTGTGCCCCAGAGCCACCCGTGCGGGCGACGACGACCACGAGGCCGGCGTGCGAGGAGTTGGTGATGAAGGTCTTGGAGCCGTTGACGACGAAGTCGTCGCCATCGCGCTTGGCCGTGGTCTTGATGTTCTGCAGGTCCGAGCCCGTGCCGGGCTCGGTCATCGCGACGGCACCGATCAGCTCACCGGAGGCCATGCGCGGCAGCCACTTCTGCTTCTGCTCCTCGCTGCCGTAGGTCAGCACGTAGTGGGCGACGATCGAGGAGTGCACGGAGTACCCGAGCGCGTCGTCACCGGCCCGCCCCTGCTCCCAGATCACCGCGGCCTCGTGGGCGAAGCTGCCCCCTCCGCCGCCGTACTCCTCGGGGATCGAGATGCACAGCAGCCCCGCTGCACCCGCCGCCAGCCAGGTCTCCTTGTCGACCTGGTGCTGCTCGGCGAAGCGCTCCTGGTGGGGAGTCACCTCACGGCTGAAGAAGGTGCGCGCCAGGTCGCAGACATCGGACACCTCGTCCTTCATCCACGGCGAGACATAGGGCTGGGGCTGGAGGATCTCGGGCATCGTTGCCTCTCTCGATGGGTGGACGGTCTGGGGATCTCGAGGCTCGGCCGCAGGCGGCCTCACACCTCGATCAACGTTGGTCGAGGTGCGAGGAGCTCTGCGACGAAGCCTCGAGACCCGGTGAGCGAAGTGCGGTCAGCGGGATGTCGTGCTCGTCCGCCCAGGTCTGCCAGTCAGCAGCGGGGCGCTCGGCGAAGACCGCCTCGAGGCGCTCCCGGGTGCAGTCCTGCGGCTCGAGACGAAGGGCGGTGAGCAGCGCCGTCGTGAAGTGCGGCTCGAGCGCCGCGAGCGCGATCTTGCCCTCGGCGGTGTCGTAGATGCCGTAGGCCGGCAGACCACCACCGAGCAACGCGCCCGGAGCGGTCAGGCCGTGGGCCAGCGGGCGCGACATCGTGTGGGCGAGGTCGGACAGGGGCACCTCGCGGCGCACCCCTTCCCCGAGGCGAGCCCGGGCGACGAGCGCTGCCGAGGCCTCGGCAGCGGCCCGCTCGGACCCGGCGAGGTCGACCACGAGGGCGGTGGGCATGCTCCCTTCGCCCAGCAGCCCGGTACCGGCCTGGTAGGTGAGGTCGTGACCGGCGATCTCCGCCTGGTCACCGGGGTAGCCGACGATGTCGACCTGGCAGACCTGCGGGTGACTCGCGTGCACGGACTCGAAGTCCAGCCCGAGGCGCGCGAGCGCCGACGGACGGGAGGAGGTGACGAAGATGTCGGCGGTGGCCAGCAGCTTGTCGAGCACGGCGCGCCCGGCCGGCGACTTCAGGTCGACCCGACGCACCTCCTGCCCGACGTGCAGCTCGTCGTAGTACGCCTTGGCGAACTGCTCCATCGGGTCCCCGCTCGGCGGGAGGACCGTGACGACGCTCGCCCCCTGCCCGGCCAGCCGCGAGACTGCGGCCGGACCGGGCAGGTTGATGGCGATCGACAGGACCGTGACACCTGCCAGAGGTCCTGTCTCGGACATGTCGCTCAGGCCTCGTCCACGAGGGTGCCCTTGGCGGCACGCTCGGTGAGCCAGGCGCTCGGGCGGAACCGCTCACCGTAGGTGTCGGCGAGCTCGTCGGCCCGAGCGACGAAGCCGGCCAGGCCCCCTTCGTAGTTGGTCATGAAGGTCGCCGGACCACCGGTGTGCGGCGGGAAGCCGATACCGAAGATGCCGCCGATGTTGGCCGACACGGCGTCCGTGAGGACACCGTCCTCGAAGCAGCCGGCCGTCTCCAGCGCCATGATGAAGAGGTACCGGTCCTGCAGGTCCTCGAAGGGGATCTCGGTGCCCTTGCCGTACCGCTCACGCAGCTCGGGCCACAGGACCTTGGGCCCCTCCACCGGGTAGTCGTACAGACCAGCACCGGCTGCGCGGCCCTTGCGACCCAGCCCGACCATCGTGTCGATGAGCTCCTCGCCCGGACCCTTGGGCAGGGTCTTGCCCTCCGCGGCGGCGGCCTTGTCGGCCTCCGCACGGATGTGCTGGGTCAGGGTCAGCGAGACCTCGTCGAGCATCGCCAGCGGCGGGGCCGGGAAGCCGGCCTGCGTCGCGGCCCGCTCGACGAACTGCGGGTCGATGCCCTCGGCGAGCGCGGTCGCGCCCTCGAGGATCAGCGTGCCGAAGACGCGGCTGGTGTAGAAGCCACGGCCGTCACCGACGACGATCGGGATCTTGCGGATCTGCTGCACGATGTCGATCGCCCGGGCGGCAGCCTCGTCGGAGGTCTGCTCACCGCGGATGATCTCGACGAGCTGCATCTTGTCCACGGGGGAGAAGAAGTGCAGGCCGATGAAGTCCTTCGGACGGCTGGAGAAGCCCTGGAGCGAGGTGATCGGCAGGGTCGAGGTGTTGGAGCACAGGAGCGTCTCCGGACCGACGACGGCCTCAATTTCAGAGAAGACCTTCTCCTTGAGGTCGTAGTCCTCGAAGACGGCCTCGATGACGGCGTCGACGCCGGCCAGGTCGGCCACGTCGGTGCTCGGCGTGATGCGAGCCAAGACCGTGTCGGCCTTGGCCTGGTCCATCTTGCCGCGCTCGACACCCTTGGCCAGCAGCTTCTCGGAGTAGCTCTTGCCCTTGGCTGCGCCCTCGGCCGTGACGTCCTTGAGGATGACCTCGATGCCGGACATGGCGGCGGAGTAGGCGATGCCTGCTCCCATCATGCCGGCGCCGATGACGCCGATCTTGGCGACGGGACGCTTCTCGACGCCCGACGGACGCAGCTTGCCGCTGCTGATCGTCTGCATGTCGAAGAAGAAGGCCTGGATCATGGCCGTCGACTCACGACCCGCGGCGAGCTCGGTGAGGTAGCGCGACTCGATGCGGCTGGCGGTGTCGAAGTCGACCTGCGAGCCCTCGACCGCGGCCGACATGATCGCGCGGGGCGACTTGGTCGGGGCGCCCTTGAGGGTCTTGCGCAGGTTGGCGGGGAAGGCGGGCAGGTTGGCCGCGAACTTGGGGACCGACGGGGTGCCGCCCGGGATCCGGTAGCCCTTGACGTCCCAGGGCTTCACAGCCGCGGCCTCGTCGTCCTTGTGCTCACGGATCCACTGCTTGGCAGCGGGGACGAGCTCCTCGCGGGTGGCGACGAGCTGGTCGATGACGCCCTTGTCCAGCGCGGCTGCGGGGTTGCGCTGCTGACCCTGCAGGAGCCAGCCCATGAGGGCCTCCTGGATGCCGAGCATCCGCACGAGGCGCGTGACGCCGCCGCCGCCGGGGAGCAGGCCGAGGCCGACCTCGGGCAGGCCCAGCTTGATCTTGGGGTCGTCGACGGCGATGCGGTGGTGGGTCGCGAGCGCGATCTCGAGGCCGCCACCGAGTGCAGCACCGTTGATGGCGGCGACGACCGGCTTGCCGAGCTGCTCCAGGCGACGCAGCTGCGACTTGATGCCCTCGATCTCGGCGAAGAACTCACCGGCGGTCTCAGGGGTGGTGCTCTGCAGGTCGGTGAGGTTGCCACCCGCGAAGAAGGTCTTCTTCGCGGAGGTCAGCACGACACCGGTGATGTCGTCACGCTCTGCCTCGAGCCGGTCGATGGTCTCGCCCATCGCGGCCTTGTAGGTGGCGTTCATCGTGTTGGCGCCCGCGTCGGGGTCGTCCATCGTCAGGGTGACGATGCCCTCGTCGTCGCGCTCGTAACGGATCATGTTCTCGCTCATGGTTCTTCGGTTCCTATCCGCTGGTTCAGACGCGCTCGACGATGGTGGCAATGCCCATGCCACCGCCGATGCAGAGGGTGGCGATACCGCGCTCGAGGTCCCGGCGCTCGAGCTCGTCGACGAGCGTGCCGAGGATCATCGCCCCCGTGGCACCGAGGGGGTGGCCCATGGCGATCGCGCCGCCGTTGACGTTGGTCTGGTCCTCGCTCCAGCCCATGTCGCGCATGAGCTTCAGCGCCACCGCGGCGAAGGCCTCGTTGATCTCGACCAGGTCGATGTCCTTGGCGGTCATGCCGACGCGGTCCAGCGCCTTGCGGCAGGCCGGGGCCGGGCCGGTGAGCATGATCGTCGGCTCGGAACCGATGACGGCCGTGGAGATGATGCGGGCCCGGGGGGTCAGGCCCATCTCCTGGCCGGTCTTCTCGTTGCCGATGAGCATCAGCGAGGCACCGTCGACGATCCCGGAAGAGTTGCCGGCGTGGTGGACGTGGTTGATCCGGTCGACCGTGTGGTACTTCTCGAGTGCCACGGAGTCGAAGCCGCCCTGCTCGCCGATCCCGGCGAAGGAGGGCTTGAGGCCACCGAGCGAGTCGACGCTCGTGCCGGGACGGATCGTCTCGTCGCGGGCGAGGATGGTGATGCCGCTGGCGTCCTTGACCGGGATGACGGACTTGTCGAAGTAGCCGGCGTCCCACGCGGCGGCCGCGCGGGCGTGCGACTGGGCTGCGAAGCGGTCGACCTCGGCGCGGTCGATGCCTTCCACCGTCGCGATGAGGTCGGCGCCGATGCCCTGGGGGACGAAGTCGGTCGCGAGCGCGGTGGCCGGGTCCATCGCCCAGGCCCCGCCGTCGCTGGCCATGGGCACGCGGGACATCGACTCGACGCCACCGGCGAGGAAGAGGTCCTCGAAGCCGGAGCGGACCCGGGCGGCGACCTGGTTGATGGCCTCGAGGCCGGAGCCGCAGAAGCGGTTGAGCTGCACGCCGGCGACGGGCTCGGGGTAGCCGGCCTTGAGGGCGGCGATCCGCGGGAGGACGGCACCCTGGTCACCGACCGGGGAGACGATGCCCATGACGAGGTCGTCGATCTGGGCAGCGTCGAGGCCGGGGTTGCGCTCACGCACGGCGTTCAGGAGACCGACGGTCAGGTCGATCGGCTTCACCTCGTGGAGGGAGCCTGAGGACTTCCCCTTCCCACGGGGGGTGCGGACGGCGTCATAGATGACGGCCTGGGGCTGCTCGGGCATGGACCGGCTCCTTCGGTGAAACGATGGTTTTCAGTCACCCTACGCACTCGTTGAACACCTGTGCAATGGTGTGCAAAGAGTTCACCATCACATCGAAGGGAGGTCCCCATGAGTTCACGGGCCACTGCAGCGGGTGACACCCGCGAGCGGATCCGCAGCGCCGCGCTGGCCCTCTTCGCCGAGCGAGGTGTCGCGGCGACCAGCCTGCGCGAGGTCGCCCGGTCCGCAGGGGTCGCCCCGGGACTGGTCGGCCACTACTTCGGGAGCAAGGACGGTCTGCAGGAGGCCGTCGAGGACTGGGTCGTCGGGCTCTTCAGCGAGACCTTGGGCGCGGTCCCCCTCGAGGGGACGGTGACCGAGGTGGTCGCGGCACGCGACTCGGCAGTCAACGGGATGTTTGCCCGCAACCCGCACGCCGTCGACTACCTGCGGCGGGTCGTCGTCACCCCCGGCGCGGGTGATGCCCGGCTGGTGCGCAAGATCCTCGCCGAGCAGGTCGCCCAGACCGAGCACCTGCGCGACCACGGGATCGGAGCCAGTCAGGCGCCCGTCACGGAGCAGGCTGTGACGGTGCTGGTGCGCCAGCTCGGCGCCTGGCTGCTCCAGCCGGCCCTCGGCCGGCTGTGGGCGCTGTCAGGGGCGCAGGGCCCCGAGCCGCAGGTGCACGTCACCATCCGTCCCGGCCCCTGAGGAGGGTGCGAGGCAACCCTCTCGATGGGCCCTCTCAGGCCTTGGGGTCGGCGTTCTGCGGGCACTGGCACCAGCGGTCGGCCGGAACCTGGGCGCGCACGTCCGCGACGTGCTCACCGCATCCGGACCAGGTCGTCTTGCCACAGCTGCCGCACTGGACGGGCATGCACATCGCGGGCCACTTCCCTTCGTCGAGTTCCCGTCCAGCCTAGAGGGCGCAAGGCCGGATCCCATGATGGTGGGCATGGCACACGACTTCTGACGGCCGCCTCGCGGTGGGGCCGCCTCGCAGTAAGGTCTGAGCATGACCGAGCGCAGCACCTACCTCCTCGTCGACGGGGAAAACATCGACGCCACCCTGGGGGTCTCGGTCCTCGGACGGCGCCCCGAGCCGCAGGAGCGGCCGCGGTGGAACACGCTGCTGGACTACACCGAGGCGGCCTGGGGCCAGCCGGTCAAGGGCCTGTTCTTCCTCGCCGTCGCCGGTGAGCTGCCCGCCTCCTTCGTCCAGGCCCTGCTCGCGATGGGCTACCGCCCCGTCCCGCTGCGCGGCGAGGGCAAGGTCGTCGACATCGCGATCCAGCGCACGGCCGAGGCGCTCATCGAGCGCGACGCCGACGTCATGCTCGTCAGCCACGACAACGACTTCACCCCCCAGATGGAGGCGCTGGCCCAGGACGACGACCGTCGCGTCGGCATCGTCGGCTTCAGCGAGTTCATGGCGACCGGGCTCAAGCAGGTCCCGGGGGTGGAGTTCTTCGACCTCGAGTACGACGTCTCTGCCTTCAAGAGCCGCCTGCCGCGCGTCCGCGTCATCGAGATCGACGACTTCGACCCGCTCGAGTTCATCTGATCGAAGGGGGCCCCGCCGTGGGCATCGTCTACACCGACATCGCCGTGTCCGCCGACGGGTTCGCCGCCGGGCCGCGCCAGAGCGAGCAGGCCCCCATGGGCGAGATCGCCGAGGGCGCGCTCCACGCGTGGATGTTCGACGCCCCCGAGGAGAACCAGGCCGAGATCGACGCGATCCTCGACTCGGGCGCGACGGTCATGGGGCGCAACATGTTCGGTCCCGTCCGTGGCGAGTGGGACCGTGACTGGCGGGGCTGGTGGGGAGACGAACCGCCGTACCACGGGCCCGTCTTCGTGCTCACGCACTTCCCCCACGAACCGATCGAGATGGCGGGCGGCACGACCTTCCACTTCGTCACCGACGGCATCGAGGTGGCGCTCGAGCGGGCGCGCGCCGCGGCGGGCGACCGCAACATCTCCGTGGCAGGTGGGGCGAGCACGGTCAACCAGTTCCTCGCCGCCGGGCTGCTCGACGAGCTGCGCCTCCACGTGACGGCGAGTGTCCTGGGTGCCGGGGAGCGACTCTTCGAGGGCGTCCCGCCGCAGCGGCTCGAGCGGGTGTCGGTCCGGACCACCTCGCTCGTCACGCACGTGACCTATCGCCCGGTGCGCAGCTGATCGCTGGCTGCACCGAGAGTTACCTGCGGGTACGACTACCAGTTGTCCAATCACGGCCGATGCGAAGCCCGGAATTCCGGGGTTCCTGATCGCCACCCTCCATCAACTGCACGTCGTACCCGCGAGTAGTCGAGGTCACCTCGCGGGCGCGGGCCGTCTGCTCACCTGTCGCGCAGGGCCAGGAGCGCTGCGGCGAGCATCCCCACCCCGAGCACCATGACCAGGAGGCCGACGAGCAGCATGGCGCCCGCTCCGGTGTCCAGCGAGCCGTTGGTCATGACGTACCCGAGGCCACCGCACAGGAGGACCAGGACACCACCCATGAGGACGAAGACCCCGAGGACCGCCAGCACGATTCCGGCGGCCCTGCGCCCGCTTCGGTCCGGGGTGGGTGGGGTCGCCGGATGGGGCAACCCGGGCCCCGGCCCGGGCGCCGGAGGCACGCTCATCCGCGACCCAGGGCGCGGCTCAGGTTGCGCCGACGGCTTCCTTTCTCGGACGGCGCGACGCTCGTGACGCCCGCGCCCGGGGCCCCAGGCCCCTCCGCGCTCCGGTAGAAGCGGTCCTTCGCGGTCAGGGCATCCAGCCGGTGGCACCACTCGGCCCGCTCCTGCGCGCTCGTGGCGGCATCGAGCTCGGCCTCCAGCCTCTCGGGGTCGAGTACGCCCGGGCCCGGGCGGTAGATGAACTCGTCGCCCGCGTGCTTCTGGCTCTTGAGGGTCTGCGCGCGGGTGTAGGTGTGCACGGACGGTCGTGTCCAGAAGATGTCGGAGCCGACGACCCTCGCCGGCGAGCCGGCCGCCGACGCGTTGGACGGGACGTCCTTGGTCAGCACCGACCTGGCCCCTAGGATGGATCCGGAGCCGATGTGCGCGCCCTTGAGGATCAATGACTCCTGCCCCAACCACACGTGGTCGCCCACCCAGATCGAGCGGCTGGGGTTGATCCGCTCGTGCGTCGTGGCGGAGTAGACGAGGTGCGGGTCCGCGGTGCGGAAGGTCACCTCGTGGGAAAACATCGCGTCGGCGCCGATGATGACGTGGGTGCGCTCGCTCGGCAGTGCTCGTGCAGGGCTGGTGAAGGACGCGTTGGGTCCGAGGTAGAGGACCGACTCGTTGTAGGTGGTGACCTTGATCTGGGTCGTCCGGTTGGAGGCCCGGATGTGGATGACCGAGTCGTTGCCCCGGAAGCGCAGGGTGCAGCTCTTCAGCTTGGCGCCGTCCTCGACGTAGAGCACATTGCCCGTGCCGAAGAAGGCGATCGAGCTGGACTGGAAGGACGAGCCCTCCGTCTCGCGCAGGTGGACGACGTTGTCGCGCACCTGCGCGACGTCGTCGTAGGACCTGATGACCTCTTTGATCATCGGCGACCAGCCCCCACCCACTCGTCGTAGAAGTCCGGCATCTGCGAGGCACGTCCGGCGAACTCCGGATCCCGCTTGCCGAGGAAGGCAGCCACACCCTCCTTGCCGTCTCCGACGCTCGTGTGCCACATGGCCAGCGAGTCGACCCGGTGGGCCTCGACGGGGTGGTCCTGGGCGGCGTTGCGGCGCAGCATCTGTCGGGCCAGTGCGACGGCGACGGGGGACCTCCCCTTCGTCCAGCGATCGGCGAGCGCCCGGGCAGCCGTGAGCAGGTCCTCGGGCTGGTGCGGCCCCTGGGTCAGGCCCACGTCGACCGTGGCCTGCGCGTCGAGGATGTCGGCGGAGAGCACGAGGTCGAGGGCTGCCGGAAGACCGACGATCCGCGGGAGGAACCACGACGACGCGGCCTCCGGCACGATGCCGATGCGCCCGAAGACGAAACCGACCCGGGCCCTGCTCGACACCAGGCGGGCGTCCATGGCGAGCGTCATCGTCGCTCCGATGCCCACCGCAGCACCGTTGATCGCGGCGATGACCGGCTTGCGGCAGTCGTGGATCGCCAGCGTGACCCGTCCGCCGGTGTCGCGCACCCCGGCGATGAGGGCGGGGTCGTCGAGCCGGTCCATGTCGGCCAGCGACGGGCTCATCGTCTCGTCGAGACCGAAGACGTTGCCGTCCGTTGTCAGGTCCATGCCGGCGCAGAAGGCCCGCCCCGCGCCGGTGACGATGATGGCTCGCACGGTGTCGTCGTCGTTGACCTCGCGGAAGGTCCGCTCGAGCTCGTCGGCCATCTCGAGGGTGAAGGAGTTGAGCTGGTCCGGTCGGTCGAGGGTGACGGTGAGGATCCCGTCCTCGATCTCGTGGCTGATCGTCGTGTAGTTCATGGCCCGACTCTGCCGCACGTCCCGTGCCACCACGACGAAGGGCGTCCCACCAGCTGGTGGGACGCCCTTCGTGACGTGTGCGCGAGGGGGGATTTGAACCCCCACGCCCTTTCGGACACTGGCACCTGAAGCCAGCGCGTCTGCCGTTCCGCCACTCGCGCAGAGAGTGGTGCCTGCACGCCGTGAGGCGCACGAGCCGTCTCATTGTGCCCCATGACCGGCCCGATCCCCAAAGCGAGCGGTCAACCCCCTTCGCCCACGGTGAGGTGCTGCTGAGCGAGGCGGCGAAGGGGGGCGAGGACCGGGTCGACGAGGACGGTGCCGAGCACGACCTGGCGGACAGCGGCCGCCGGGTCCTGCGGCACCGAGTCGACGTCCGCCCGGGCGATGCGGAGCACCCCGTCCGCGTAGGCGGTCATCCGCTCCTCGTCAAGGCCGAGCCCGGCCGCCTCGCAGGCATCCCAGGCGGCATCGAGGTCGTCGATCACCGGGTCGAGCGGATGGACCTGCCAGCCCATGTCGGTCAGCCACGACCGCGCCCGCGACGGCGGGACCTCCCGGTCGACGCACGGCGGGACCACCACGGCGTCCTCACCCAGCAGCGCCCGCTGCGCCGCCCCGAGGACGTCGACCCGGCCAGCGCCGGGCTGGGTGATGACCTCGAGGACCCGACGGGTCGTCGCGACCGACAGGCCACCGACGCTCGTCAGCGCACGGATCAGCCGGACCCGCTCGACGTGCTCCTCGCCGTAGGCGGCGCTGGTCCGACTCAGCTGCTCGCCCGCGGGCAGCAGGTCCTCGCGCAGGTAGTACTTGAGCGTCGCGACGGGGACGTCGGTCGCGGTCGACAGCTCGGAGATCTTCATCGGCTCACCTCTTGCGCTGGATAGTACCGATCACCAATACTGGAGACCACCACTATCCAGAACATCGGGGGACACACCATGCGCCAGCAGACCCACGCCCACGAGGGCGACGTCGTCGTCTTCAACATCGGCATGACGATCCGCAAGCCGCACCGCCCCGACCTGTGGTGGACCCCCTTCGTCGCCATGCCCCGGATGATCGCCGAGCTCTCCCGCAACCGCGCGGCCGCAGACCGGGGCGAGGCCGAGGACCTCGGCTTCCTCGGCGCCCACACGCTCATGGGGCGACGCGGCCCGTGGGTCGTGCAGTACTGGCGCAGCACCGAGGACCTCTACCGCTACGCCTCGTCGGCCGATGCCCAGCACCTGCCGGCGTGGAAGAAGTTCAACGCCGTGGCCCGCAAGCACCCCGACGCGGTCGGCATCTGGCACGAGACCTTCGCCGTCCCGGCAAGCGGCATCGAGACCCTCTACGGCAACGGGGCGAGCGCCGGGCTCGGAGCTCTGACCGGCACGGCCGAGGCCACCCGGCGAGGCCGGGGAGCCCGCGAGCGCCTGGGCTCGCAGGTCGCCTGACCTACGCTGCGCGCTGCTCGTCCACGCCCCGGGCGACCTCGGCGAGGAGGGCGAGCGCGCGCTGGACGGCCGGCCTGCCCTCGGACGAGTCGCGCGTCAGGGCGACGATGCGGCGACGCGGGGTGGGCTCGTGCAGCTCGAGCGTGACGGTGCCAGCGGGCGCGGACAGCGCCGCCAGCCGCGGCAGGACCACGACGCCCACGCCGGCCGCGACGAAGGCCATCGCCGTGTGGTGGTCGTCGGAGCGGGCGACGTAGTTGGGCTCGACACCAGCGGCCGTCGCCGCGCGCCCGATGATGCGGCTGCACATGGTCGCGACGCGGTCGTCGCGGACCCAGGTCTCGCCCGCGAGGTCCACCAGCCCGATCTCACCCCGGCCGGCCAGCGCGTGGTCGGCAGGGACGATGCACACGTAGGCCTCCTCGGCGAGGACCTGACGGCACTGCCCCGGATTCTCTCGCGGCTCGCTGTCGACGTCCTCGACCCACACGTCGATGTCCGGGGCCGGACGGGTGTCGCGGTCGGCCCACTCGTTGAGCGCGAGGTCGATGACCAGACCCGGGAACTCCTCGCGCAGCCGCCGGACGACCCCAGGCAGCCACGCCTGCGCCGCCGAGCTGAAGGAGGCGATGTCCAGCGACCCGGCGTGCCCCGCACGCAGGTCGTCGACCATGCCGGTCAGGCGGGAGAGGCTGCCCATCACCTCCTCCGACTCCGCCGCGAGCAGCCGACCCGTCGGGGTCGGCACGATGCCGCGCCCGGCCTTCTCGAAGAGGACCAGTCCCGTCTCCCGCTGCAGCGCGGTGATGTGCTGGCTGATCGTCGACGGCGTGTAGCCCAGATGACGGGCGGCGCCCTGCACCGAACCATTGGCGACGACGGCGCGGAAGACCCTGAGGCGGTTGATGTCGAGCATCTCCATACTGTACGCCTGGACCGAATGGTCCGTCGATAATCTTCGCTTGTCCTTCATGGTCCTCGAGCGGAGGCTGGACCCATGAGCCACTACTCCTCCCCCTTCGCCCCCGTCGATCGTGACCAGGCCCGCCTGGTCGCCGAACTGCGTGCCGCCGCCCAGGACGACACCCGGCGCGCGCCCGTCCGCACCGACCTTCCCGCGGCGCGCCCGTCGCGTTGGCACCGCCTCGGGCTCACCCTGCGAGCACCCAGGGCGCACTGACCTCCCTTCGCCTCGGTTCGAGACGGTCGCTGCGCGCCTGCACAGCGACCAGGGCACGCGAATCTCCTTGGTGCGTGACGGCGCGGATGCAGCGATCCCACAGGGTCCGCCGTTAGGATCGCCGGACTCATGTCCGTGCCGACGCCTGCCCGAAGGGAGGAAAGCGTGAGCCTCTTCGAACGTATGGAGCGCAAGCTCGAGCGCACCGTCAACGGTGTCTTCGCCCGCGCCTTCCGCGCCGAGGTCCAGCCGCTCGAGCTCGCCTCCGCGCTGCGTCGTGCCATGGACGACCGCGCCACGATGCTGGGTCGGGGACGCACGATCGTGCCCAACCTCTTCACCGTCGAGCTGGCCCCCAGCGACTACGAGCGCCTCACCGAGTTCGACGAGGAGCTCGAGGACGAGCTGATCGCCGCCGCGCAGGAGCACGCCGAGTCGCAGCGCTACCAGCCCGGCGGTCCCCTCCAGGTCCTCTTCCACGAGGACGAGGAGCTCGAGACCGGCGTCTTCCGGGTGCGTCCGGCCACCGCCCGTCAGCGAGTCGATCGCGCCGACGGGGCCCCGTCCCTCGCCGCCGAGCAGTCCGGCGACAGCTACGACGACGACGACGGGTACGACGAGTACTCCGGCGGCTGGGAGATGTCCGACGAGGACGTCGAGCCCGTCGCCGCACCCGAGCAGACCGTCCCCCGCCCACCACCACCGCGCGCCCCCGCCCCGGCACCCGTCGCCGATGCAGCCACTGCGGTCCACCGTGCGCAGCCGCCCCGCGCGGCCCCGACCCCGGTGTCGGTCCACGACCGCCCGTGGCTCGAGGTCGACGGCGAGCGCTACCCGCTCATCGCCGCGATGACCGTCCTCGGCCGCGACGAGAGCGCCGACGTCGTCCTCGACGATCCCGGCATCTCCCGCCGACACTGCGAGGTCCGGGTGACCCATGACGGTCCGCGCCTCGTGTCGCACCTGCGCGACCTGCGGTCGACCAACGGCACCTTCCTCAACGGCGAGCGCACCGATGCGGCCCCCCTCACCGAGGGTGATCGCATCACCGTGGGCCGGACCCACGCCATCTTCCACGCCGGCCGGCGCTGACCGGTCCACTGACTACAGGAGATCCGAGTTGAGCGAGCTGACGGTCACCGTGCTGCGCCTTGGCCTGCTCGTGCTCCTGTGGGTGTTCGTCATGTCGGTCGCCTCGGTGCTGCGCACGGACCTCTTCGGCACCAGGGTCGTCACGCGGCGCCCCGCACCCGCCAAGAAGCCCGCGCGCTCGGCAGGTCGCCCGGTCGCCGAGCCGAATACGCCTCGGCCGCAGCGCAACCCGCGCATCCCGACCCAGATCGTGCTCACCACCGGGCCGCTGACCGGGACCTCTCTCCCCCTTCGTGACTCCGGGGTGCTCATCGGCCGTAACCCGGAGTGCACCCTCGTCCTCGACGACGAGTTCGCCTCGGGTCGCCACGCTCGCATCCTGCGGGCCGAGGACGGCTGGTACGTCGAGGACCTCGGCTCGACCAACGGCACCTTCGTGGGTCAGTACCGCGTCGGCGACCCCGTGCCCGTCGAGACCGGGACGGCGATCCGCATCGGACGCACCGTCATCGAGCTGAGGAGCTGACGATGGCGCTGACCTTCCACTTCGCCGCCCGCTCAGACGTCGGGCTCGTCCGCAAGGACAACCAGGACTCCGGCTATGCGGGGCCCCACCTGCTCGTCGTGGCCGACGGCATGGGCGGCCACGCCGGGGGCGACATCGCCTCGGCGACCGTCATCACCGAGCTCGTCGAGATCGACCACGACTCGCTCACCGCCTCCGAGGCGTCGACCCAGCTGAGCCGGGCGATCACCTCCGCCAACCAGGAGATCGCCCGCACCTTCGAGGACAACCCCGAGCTCGAGGGCATGGGCACGACGGTCACGGCGGTCATGCGTGCCCGCAACAAGCTGATCATCGCGCACATCGGTGACTCCCGCGCCTACCTCCTGCGCGAGGGTCGCCTGGCCCAGGTGACCAAGGACCACTCCTTCGTCCAGACCCTGATCGACGAGGGCCGGATCACCGAGGAGGAAGCCAGCACCCACCCCCAGCGCTCCGTGGTCACCCGCGTGCTCACCGGTGCGGCCGACGACGAGCCCGACGTGGGCGCCCGCGAGGCCCGGGTGGGCGATCGCTACATGCTCTGCTCCGACGGACTGTCGGGGTTCGTCGCCCTCGACACGATCGAGGAGATCCTCGCCGGGGACACCCCACCGGGACGCGCCGCGGACTCCCTCGTCTCCTTGGCCATCCGCGCGGGCGCGCCCGACAACGTCACGGTCATCGTCGCCGACGTCGTCGAGGCCAGCACCACCCCCTCCACCCAGCCGCAGGTCGTCGGCTCCGCCGCCCTGAGGCGACCCGCCAAGCGGGTCGACAACTCCCCCGCGGGCCGCGCCGCCGCCCTGACCGCCCAGGACGATGACGAAGGCGTGGAGCTGGACGAAGAGGGCTCCTCCAGTCGTGGAGGACGGTGGTTGCGTCGGATCGGCGCCCTCGTCGTGGCCCTCCTGCTCGTCGGCGCCGCTGCCTATGCCGGCTATGCGTGGACCCAGCAGCAGTACTACGTCGGGGCCCAGGACGGGCAGGTGACCGTCTACCGCGGCGTCGCCCAGGACCTGGGGCCCATCTCGCTGCACTCCGCGGTCGACCAGACCGACATCCCCTTGTCCGAGCTGCCGTCCTTCTACCGCGACGAGGTCCGGGCCACCATCTCGGTCGACTCGCGGACCGCCGCCAACCAGCGGGTCGACAGCCTGCGCGTCGCGGCCAAGAAGTGCGGCCAGCTGAGGGCCACCGGGGAGCCCTGCGGCCGATGAGGCGGGCGATCACCACCATCACGCCGGCGCGCGGCCGCAATGTCGAGCTGCTGCTCACGGCGCTGGCGATCGGCGTCGTGATCCTCGCCTACATCAACGTCTCCGTCGCCGAGTCGGGGACGGTCCCGGCGGACCTCCTGGGGCACACCGGCATCCTCGCGGCCATCGCCCTCGCGGTGCACCTCGTCCTGCGCTGGCGGGCGTCGTACGCGGACCCGATCATCCTCCCGATCGTCACCCTGCTCAACGGCATCGGGCTGGTGATGATCCATCGGCTGGACCTGGCCGCAGGTCGCGACTTCAGCTCCGGTCTGGCGCTGCGACAGCTCGTCTGGACCGGGCTGGGCGTCGGGATCGCCCTCGCGGTGCTCATCGCGCTGCGCGACCACCGGGTGCTGCGTCGCTACACCTACACGGCCGGATTGGCCGCGCTGGTCTTCATCGCGCTGCCACTCACCCCGCTCGGCCACTCGGTCTACGGCGCCAAGATCTGGATCAAGCTCGGCGCCTTCACCTTCCAGCCGGCCGAGATCGCCAAGATCCTGCTGGCGGTCTTCTTCGCCGGGTACCTCGTGCAGACCCGCGACATGCTCGCCCTCGCCGGGCACAAGGTCCTCGGCATCACCTTCCCTCGCGCCCGGGACATGGGTCCGTTGGTGATCGCCTGGCTCGCGGCCGCCTTCGTGCTCGTGCTCGAGAACGACTTCGGCACGACGCTGCTCATCTTCGGGCTCTTCGTGGCCATGCTCTACGTCGCCACCGAGCGGATCTCGTGGGTCGTCCTCGGCCTCGGCCTGGCCGCCGGCGGCGCGCTCGTCGTGTACCAGTTCGCGTCCCACGTGCAGACCCGCGTGCTGTGCTGGACCGACACCTTCTCCGAGGAAGGCATGCAGCAGTGCGGGCAGCTCGCCACGGGGATCATGGGGATGGCGGCCGGCGGCATCTCGGGCACCGGGCTGGGCCGCGGCCGGCCGTGGCTGACGCCGCTGCCGGAGTCCGACTTCATCTTCACGAGCCTCGCGGAGGAGCTCGGCCTCATCGGCATATTCGCGATCATCATGCTCTACGCGCTGCTCGTCGAGCGTGGTCTGCGCTCGGCCATCGGACTGCGGGACGGCTTCGGCAAGCTGCTGGCCACCGGGCTGACCTTCGTCCTGGCCATCCAGGTCTTCGTCGTCATCGGTGGCGTCACCCGGGTCATCCCCCTCACCGGGCTGACCCTCCCCTTCATCGCCTACGGCGGGTCCTCACTGCTGACCAACTGGACGCTCGTCGCGATCCTGCTGCGCATCAGTGACCACGCGCGCCGCCCCGAGCCCGAGTTCGACCCGGCCTCGATGGACGCCCCGACCCAGATGGTGAAGGCCCGATGAACCAACCGATCCGGCGCCTGTCCATGCTCGTCTCAGTGCTCTTCGTCCTCCTGCTCGGGTCGAGCACGTGGATCCAGGTCCTCGGCTCGCAGGACATCAACGACCGCCCCGGCAACCGTCGCACCCAGCTCGAGAGCTACGCCCGCGAGCGCGGTCAGATCCTCATCGGGGGCCGGCCGATCGCCAGCTCCACACCGACCGACGACGACCTGCAGTGGCAGCGCGTCTACAGCGACCCACGGCTCTACAGCCACATCACGGGCTGGAACTCCTTCACCTACGGCCCCGGTGGCGGCATCGAGCAGGCCGAGGACGGCCTGCTCTCGGGGCGGGACGACAAGCTCTTCTACGACCGACTCACCGGCACCATCGCCGGACGCGAGCCGAAGGGGGCCAGCCTCGAGCTGACGATCAACCCCAAGATCCAAAAGGCGGCGGACGAGGCCCTGGGCGACCAGCGCGGTGCGGTCGTGGCTCTCGACCCCCGGACCGGCGCCATCCTCGCCATGGTCTCCCACCCCGAGTTCGACCCGACGCCGCTCGTCAGCCACGACCCCGCGGTCGAGAAGAAGGCCTGGGAGTCGCTCAACTCGGACCCGGCGCGACCGCTCGTCAACCGGAGCATCACCGGCAACCTCTACCCGCCCGGCTCGGTCTTCAAGATCGTGACCGCCGCGGCCGCCCTCGAGGACGGCCAGTGGAGCGAGGACTCGACCATCCCCGGGCCCGCGGTCCTCGACCTGCCCCAGACCGAGGTCGGCCTGCCCAACTCGCACCCCGGTGCCTGCGGACCGGATGACAAGGTCACCCTCGCCGCCGCCCTGCAGGACTCGTGCAACACCGCCTTCGGCTGGCTGGGCATGCAGCTCGGGGGCGATGCGATGCGTCAGCAGGCCGGCAAGTTCGGCTTCGGGGACGACCTCGAGGTCCCCATGAAGGTCACGCCCTCGACGCTGCCCGCGCAGATGAGCCCCGCGCAGGAGGCCCAGGTGGGCATCGGCCAGTACGACGTCCGGGTCACGCCGCTCCAGGTCGCCATGGTCAGCTCGGCAGTCGCCAACGACGGGGTCGTCATGAAGCCGCACCTCGTCCAGTCCGTGCTCGGGTCCGACCTGTCGACCATCAGCGAGACCAAGCCGGAGCAGCTGTCCAAGGCCATGGAGCCCAAGACCTCCGACCAGCTCACCGACATGATGAAGCTCGTCGTGGAGCGCGGGACGGGCACCCAGGCAGCGGTGTCCGGCACCAGCGTCGCCGGCAAGACGGGGACGGCCGAGCACGGGGCGGGTCTGCCTCCGCATGCCTGGTTCACCGGCTTCGCCCCGGCCGACAACCCCCAGATCGCCGTCGCCGTCGTCGTCGAGGACGGCGGCCGCGCGGGCAACGAGGCCTACGGAGGATCGGTCGCCGGCCCCATCAGCGCCGCCGTCATGAAGGCGGCCCTCCAGTGACCGGCTCCGCGCACCCCCAGACCACTTCCACCTGCAAGCCCAGGGAGACACGATGAGCACAGCGGCACCCCGCCTGCTCGGCGGACGGTACGAGGTCGGCGAGCTCATCGGCCGAGGCGGCATGGCCGAGGTCCACCTGGGTCACGACACGCGCCTGGGGCGCCCTGTCGCCATCAAGATCCTGCGCACCGACCACGCCCGCGACGCGGCCTTCCTCGGGCGCTTCCGCCGTGAGGCACAGTCCGTCGCGGGTCTGAACCACCGCTCGATCGTCGCCGTCTACGACTCCGGCGAGGATCGTCAGGTCGAGAGCGGCGGAGCCACGCTGGACATCCCCTACATCGTCATGGAGTACGTCGACGGCCTGACGCTTCGCGAGCTGCTCAACGACTCCGAGACCGGCACCCTCGAGCCCACCGAGGCCGCCCGCATCGTCCAGCAGGTCCTCGAGGCACTCGACTACAGCCATGACATGGGCATCGTCCACCGGGACATCAAGCCCGGCAATGTCATGATCGCCGACGACGGCAGCGTCAAGGTCATGGACTTCGGCATCGCTCGCGCCATCGCCGACACCCAGGCGACGATGACCCAGACCCAGGCGGTCATCGGCACGGCGCAGTACATCTCCCCCGAGCAGGCCCGCGGGGAGACGGTCGACAAGCGCAGCGACGTCTACTCCACCGGTTGCCTCCTCTTCGAGCTCCTCACCGGTCGCACGCCGTACACGGGCGAGCCCATCTCGCTCACGTACCAGCACGTCAATGCCGACATCCCCTTCCCCTCCTCGCTCGACCCCTCCATCCCGCCGGAGCTGGACGCGATCGTCCACCACGCGCTGACCAAGGACCGCGACGAGCGCTACGTCGATGCCAAGGCGATGGCCGAGGACCTCGGCGCCTACCGCGGCGGGATGCCGATCAGCCCCGCCGCCACGGACAAGCTTGACGCTGCCACGACCGCGCTGCCGCTGGCCGCGTCCCGGGCCGAGCCCGTCCCGCGCGCCGACCCCGAGACGGCGTCCATGCCAGCGGCTCAGCAGCGGCGTCGCGGGGCCGGTCTCGGGTGGCTCATGGCCGCGCTGCTGCTCATCCCCATCGCCTTGCTCGGATGGTTTGCCTGGGACGCCAGCCAAGGTCCGGACATCGTCGAGGTGAACGTGCCCCGCGTCGTCGGGAGCACGCAGGACGCCGCGGTCGCCAAGCTGAAGCAGGTGGGGCTCACGTCCGATGTCGAGACCGTGACCGACGATGCCGCCGTCGGGACCGTCCTCACCCAGGATCCCCGTGAGGGAACTCGGGTCGCCGAGGGCGACACCGTCACCATCCAGGTGTCGGGTGGGCCCGACGAGGTCGGCGTACCGAGCATCGTCGGCATGGACCAGGCGGAGGCCACCCGCGCCCTCCAGAGTGCTGAGCTGGAGGTCGGCAAGGTGACCAAGGAGGACAGCCCCGACCAGGCGGGCAACCACGTCATCAGCTCCAGCCCCGCTGCGGCCGAGTCCGTGGCCAAGGGCACCAAGGTCGATCTGGTCGTCGCCTCCGGTGAGGTCGCGCTGACGAACTACACGGGACAGAAGATCGATGACGTGCGCAGCGACATCTTCGGCCTGAAGCTGAAGATCAAGGAAACCACCCGCTCGTCCTCCCAGGCGCCTGGCACGATCCTGCGGCAGACGCCCGGCGCCGGCAAGGTCCAGCAGGGCAGCACGGTGACCTTCGTCGTGGCGAAGGAGCCGGCCCAGACGGTCACCACGACGTCGAGCCCCAGCACCACCTCCTCCGAGACCACGTCCGACACCACGTCGTCCTCGTCGTCCTCGTCACCGGAGCCGAGCTCGACGAGCACGACGTCGGGCTCCCCGACCCCTTCGTCGACCGAACCGAGCAGCACCAAGTCGACGAGCATGACCACCCAGTCGCCGGCGAGCCCCTGACCGTCAGGGCCGTCAGTCGTCCTCGTCACGCCCCCGGGCGTCGTCGAAGAAGACATCGATCCGCTGGAAGCCCTTGAGCCGCTGGGCCTCGGCGTGCCGCGAGTACGCCCGCTGGTCGGCGCCGGTGAGGACCACCTGGTCGGTGAAGGGGGTCAGCAGCGCCCGTGGCCACAGGTGCTCCTTGCGCACGACGTTGACCTCGACGCACAGCATGATGACGACGGCCATCGTGTAGAGGAAGACGAGCAGTCCGAGGACGAGGGCGAAGACCGAGTTGAGGTTGCTGGCGCGCTCGATGACCGTGCTGACGTAGACGGCACCGACGGACTGCATGCCCTGCCAGGCGAGCGCGGCCAGGACGGCGCCCGGCAGCACATCGGTGAGGTCGAGGGGCCTGGTCGTCGAGATGATGAAGACCAGCCCGATGACGGCGGTGTTGAGCGCGATCGAGGCGATGGTGATCGCCCAGCCCGCAGAGCCGTTCGAGACGAGCCGTTGGAGGTAGGTGGTCAGGCCCGTCGTGACCACGATGGTCAGCCCGGCGAGGGCGAGCAGCAGGAGCCCACGACCGCGACTGGCGAAGGGGTTGGGCCGGGAGTTGCGCGGGATCATCCACGCGGTGTTGCTGGCGTACTGCAGGGCCTGACCGACTCCCAGGCCCCCGTAGAGAGCGGCCAGCCCGCCGATGAGCAGCCCGATCGGCCCGCCGCCCAGCGTTCCCGTGCTGCGGAGCTCGTCACCCACGATGGGGAAGTCAGACAGGGCGGAGTCGAGGATGCGCTCCTGCCACTCGGGTTGTCCCTGCAGGACGAACCCGACGACCGTCGACAGCAGCAGCAGAGCGGGGAAGAGCGAGAGGAAGCCGTAGTAGGTCAGCAGGGCGCAGAGGTAGCCACCGAAGTCGTCGAAGAACTTGTAGACGACCGCGATGGGGAAGCCCAGGACCGGGTGACGTCGCTGGACACGGTCCACCGGACCGATCGTCGGATCCCCCATGACCGACCCTCCTGCCGTCAGCTGGCAGCGATGGCCCGCGCCACGCCGTCGACATCTCGCACCAGCGGCGACAGGCCTGCGCTGCGAGCGACCGCGTCGTGGTCGCCGGTCAGCGCCAGCCAGTTGGCCAGGATGCGGTGCCCGCCCTCGGTCAGCACCGACTCGGGGTGGAACTGGACCCCGTGCAGCGGCAGGTCACTGTGGTGGGCCGCCATGACGACGCCGGACTCGGTGTGCCCGTTGGGCACCAGGGTGTCCGGGACCGTCGCGGGATCGATCGTCAGCGAGTGGTAGCGCGTGGCGGTGAAGGGGGAGGGCAGCCCGGCCAGGACCCCGGTCTGGTCGTGCAGGACCCGGCTCGTCTTGCCGTGGAGCAGCTCCGGCGCCCGCCCCACGGTCGCCCCGAGGACGATGCCGAGGGCCTGGTGCCCGAGGCAGACGCCGAGCATCGGCTGCGAGCGCTCCGCGCAGGCCTCGATCATCGCGGTGGAGACACCGGCCTGCTCCGGTGTCCCCGGCCCCGGAGAGATGAGGATGCCATCGAAGTCCGCGCCGTCAGCGGGCGCGATCGCGTCATTGCGCACGACCGTCGTCTCCGCCCCGAGCTGCTGGAGATAGCCCACGATGGTGAAGACGAAGCTGTCGTAGTTGTCGACGACGAGGATCTGGCTCACCGGGACAGTATGTCTGTCACTGGCCCGCGCGCAGAGCCCGGGCGTGCTCGAGCTTGGTGCGGCCGGTGAAGGCGGGCAGCTCGACATCGTCCTTGCGGGTGACCTCGTAGCCCAGACCCACCGCGTCGACGTACTGGCGGTAGATGTCGACCGCGGGGTCGTCGTCGAGGGCCGCCTGCAGCTCGTCCCGGTCCCCGATGGCGGTGATCGTGAAGGGCGGCGAGTACACGCGACCCTGGAGGATGAGGGTGTTGCCGACGCACCGGACCGCACTGGTGGAGATCACCCGCTGGTCCATGATCTGCATCGCCTCGGCCCCCCCGCGCCACAGGGCGTTGACGACGCCCTGGACATCCTGCTGGTGCACGACCACGTCATCGACGGTGAACCCCTCAGGCACCTCGGCGGCCGAGAGTTGGGCGTCGTCCAAGGAGACGGTCAGCGCAGGTCCCCTGACCGCGGTGAGCCCGGCATCCCGGCTGCTGGCCGACGACTGCCGAGAGATCTTCTGCAGGCGGCTGTTGCCCGGCGCCACGTCGCGCGTCAGGCGGTCGACGTCGCCGCGCAACCTCTCCACCTGCTGGCCAGAACGCTCGTTGTCGATGGTCCGCTCACGGATGAGGTCCGGCAGCCCCGTGGCCTCGCTGCGCAGATCGGTGCCGCGCGCGGTCGTGCCCGAGGTGGCAAAGAGCAGCCCGGCTCCCAGTGCGATGACCGGGACGAGTGAGGACCACCGGCTGGGCCGGTGGGTGAGCCACGTGCGGACGCGCCGACCGAGGCCACTCTCGCGACGTGACGGGTCCTGCTCGGGCACGGGGCACCCCCTTCGCTCGGTTGGTCGGGCTCTGGCCTCTACGCTAGGCCACGAACCGCACATCCTTGAAGGAGCATCACTGTGGCGAAGTCCGCCGACGACGCGAAGGACACGACCGACACGGGCGTGGCCGCGAGCGAGCCCACGACCGAGTCGACCTCCACGAAGGGCGGCACCGCCCGGAACAAGGGCGCCGACAAGCGCTCCGGTGACCCCCGCAAGCGCGCGGTCGCCCAGGCCAAGGAGGACAAGGCCGAGGCCAAGGCCCGTCACAAGGTCAAGGCGCAGCGCATCGGCAACCCGTCGTGGTTCGTCCCGCTCATGCTCACCCTGATGCTCATCGGCCTCGTGTGGGTCGTGACCTTCTACATCACTCAGGAGAAGTACCCCGTCGAGTCCTGGGGCCGCTGGAACCTGGGCGGCGGCTTCGCCTTCATCCTCGCCGGCTTCGCGATGACCACACGCTGGAAGTGACCGCGCCACTCCCTCAGACCCGAAGCACCACAGCACGCCAGAACCCGCACGACCACCAGGTCGGGCGGGTTCTGCACATTTCCCCCTGTGGACAACCCGGGTTGTCCACAGGATTGTTCACAGCTGGGGACAAGTTACACAGGTGTAACTCCCTGATTTCGGGGGTTTTGGGCGGGCTGTCCTCAGGCGAAGGGGATCAGCACCGGGGCCGGTGACGCCGCGTACTTCGCCACGCCGAGGGCGAGCACGATCACCAGGACAGCCACGATCGCGACCCAGGCGAGCGCGGGCTTGCCGCGGCTGCGGGAGGCGGCGATCGCCAGCGCGAGGAGACCTCCGGCGACCAGGCCGCCGAGGTGGGCCTCCCACGCGACATTGGGGACGACGAAACCGATGACGGCGTTGATGCCGATCGTGGCGATCATCGACGAGCTCTCCCGGCCGAGGTGCCGGTTGAGGACGATGACGGCGGCGAAGAGGCCGAAGACGGCGCCGGAGGCACCGACCACGGGAACCCAGGCACCCGGGTCACTCGGGTCGACGGGCTGGAAGAGCAGCCACGTGACCGAGCCGGCGAGGGCCGTCACGAGGTACAGCGCCAGGTAGCGCGCCCACCCGAGCATCCGCTCGAGGTAGCCGCCGACGATCCACAGCGCGAGCATGTTGAAGATGATGTGCATCGGCTGGTGGGGGCTGTGCGCGAAGGCCGAGGTGATCAGCCGCCAGGGCTCGCTCGTGCCGAGGGCCGGCGCGAACGCCACCTCTTGGAACACTCTCGGGGACGCGAGCTCACCGAGCCAGACGGCGACACAGATCGCGATGATCGCGATGGTCAGGTAGGGACGGTCGGACCCGGCTCGTCCGCCGAAGACGGTGACCTGGGGGCGTCCCCCCTTCGCCTGCTGCCGGATGCAGTCCACGCACTGGACTCCGACGGCGGCGCTGCGCTGGCATTCGGGGCACACCGGACGGCGGCACCGCTGGCAGCGGATGTAGGACACCCGGTCGGGGTGTCGGGGACAGGTGGGGACCTCCGTGTCGGGACCGCCGTCCGACACCCGGCCGGACGGCGGCTGCGACATCGTCGATCAGTCCTGGAGGATCTCGACGGACTCGATGGTGACCGGCTCGACCGGCTTGTCCATCGCGCCGGTGGGGACCGAGGCGATCTTGTCGACGACCTCGCGGCTCGGACCGTCGGCGACCTCACCGAAGATCGTGTGCTTGCCGTTGAGCCAAGGGGTCTCGCCGACGGTGACGAAGAACTGGGAACCGTTGGTGCCGCTGCCCCCTCGCTTGCCCGCGTTGGCCATCGCCAGCAGGTAGGGCTTGGCGAAGGTCAGGTCGGGGTGGATCTCGTCGTCGAACTCGTAGCCGGGTCCGCCGATGCCCTGACCCATCGGGCAACCGCCCTGGATCATGAAGCCGGGGATGATCCGGTGGAAGTCGAGCCCGTCGTAGTACTTGGTCGGGTTGGTGCGGCCGGCGTCGTCCTTGAACTCCTTCTCGCCCGTGGCGAGACCGACGAAGTTGTCGACGGTCTTGGGAGCCTGGTTCGGGAAGAGCTCGATGGTGATGTCGCCGTGGGTCGTGTGCAGGATCGCCTTCATGGCAACCATCGTAGTCAGCCCTGCCGAAACGATGGTGCGGCGGGGTTATCACGGCCTTCGGTTTCCTCAGGGAAGGATCCGGTGCAGGATGGGGTGGTACCCCACGTCCGCAGGAGGAAGTGTGTTCCAGAAGAACAACAAGGTCGAGGGTGGACGCGTCCGCGCTCACGAGACCGCCGAGTCCGCATCGCTGAAGGTCCACGAGATCATCGACAAGGTGGCCGAGCAGTCCGAGCACGGCGCGGAGCGGGCCCACGAGCTCAAGGGCTCCGCTGCTGACCACGCCGCTGCCGCGCGGGTGACCGCCACGGCCAGGGCTGCCGACCTGCGTGAGCAGGCTCAGGAGGCCAAGAAGCAGGCCGCCAAGGACGCCAAGAAGGGCAAGAAGGACGCCCGCAAGCAGGTCCGGTCGGCCACCAAGACGGCCCGCAAGCAGGGCAAGAAGGCCGGCAAGGACGCGCAGGATCTGCGCGACACCTTCGTCGACGACGTGCTGCCCAAGGTCGTCACGACCGCTTCGGGTCTGGCTGCCGCCGGCGCTGCCGCGAGCCGCAAGGCCGCGGACGAGGCCACCAACCGGGCGCCGGAGGTCATCGCCGCGCTGCGCGACGACCGCGACCCCCAGGCTGCTCTCGCCGCCGTCAAGGGCGAGAAGCCCAAGAAGAAGCGCGGGCTCAAGCTGCTGCTCCTGGCCCTCGTGGCCGGTGGCATCGCCGCCTTCGTCGCCAAGCAGAAGCAGGGCCCCAAGAAGGACCCGTGGGCCGTCCCGGCCGGCGACCCCTACAAGGCCCCCGCCACCGGGCGTGAGTCCACCGTCCCCGCCAGCCCGGCTCCGGTCGCGGCTGCTGGTGTCGCACCCGCCGCGGAGGTCGTCGACAACGCCGACGTCACCGACCCGCTCGCGGTGGCCCCGGCTGCCGAGGGCGATCAGGCTGACGGCACGGACGCCTGGAGCTCGGCGCGCGACTGGGCGGACAACTCGGCCGTCCCGTCCGTCTCGGAGTCCTCCGAGGGCGCCGACCTGTCCACCGACCACCTCGGTGGCGACCTTCCGGTCGATGGTGACAACAAGGCCTGACGTAGCACGCGTCAGCCGCATCGCTCCCTGAGGAGCGTGCGCAGCACGCGCCTCGAAGGGGGCCGGTCCGCATCACGCGGGCCGGCCCCCTTCGTGACGCTTGCAGAGCAAGCCCTCAGGGCAGCGCCTTCGTCATGCTCGGGTCAGGCGAGGAAGTTGCCGACCAGCTGGCTGAAGCTCGCGGTGTGCTCGATCTGCACCCAGTGCCCGCACTGGCCGTAGACGTGCAGCTGGGACTGCTCGATGAGCTCGTTGAGCCGCATGGAGTTGCTCAGCGGGATGACCTCGTCGTCTCGACCGTGGACGATCAGCGTGGGCTGCGTCAGCGAGCGGATGTCCGAGTCGGGAACGGTCATGGCCTCGACCGACCTCTGGCGCGGCGCGGGGAACATGGCGCTGTAGGCCTCGTGCACTCCCGGGCGGGTCGCCGCCTCGAGGCGGAGCTTGGCCAGGTCCTCGGTGAGCAGCGACTGGTCGTAGGCGAAGACACCCATGAGGTCGACCATGTTGGCCAGGCTCGGTTCGAAGCCCCACACCTTGTCCAGACCCTCGGTGATCTCGAAGGGGACACCGACGGCACCCATGAGGACGAGCTTGCTCACGCGGTCCGGGTGGTGCGTCGCGACATTGAGCGCGAGTGCCCCGCCGAAGCTGTTGCCGATGATGGCGACCCGGTCCAGACCGAGGGCGTCGAGCAGACCCACGAGGTGCTCGGTCCACGTCGCCATGTCGTAGGTGACACCGTCGGGGCGCTCCGTGTAGCCGAAGCCGAGGATGTCGGGGGCGATGACGCGGTGCTCCTTGGACAGCTCGGGCAGCACCGTCCGCCAGTTGGCCCAGGCGCTGACGCCCGGCCCCGAACCGTGGATGAGCAGGACGGGGTCGCCCTCACCCACGTCGTGGTAGTTGGTGGCGATGCCGCCCACGTCAATCGTGGCAGCGATCTCTGGGTTGGCGGTCTCGAGCGTGGTCATGTCCCGCAACCTAGGAGAGCGGCGGGCGCTGGCGAAGGGGTGTTCCGCACAGCGCCCACCGGGGTGGACTCAGGCGGTGACGGCCAGGGGCTCCTGCTCGCGCTCCGCTCGCGGCGGCCGCTGGCGCGGGATCAGCAGGCAGACGAGCGCACCGACGAGCGTGGCGCCGGCTCCCACGAGGAAGCAGATCTGGAAGGCGGACTGGTCGGGGATGACGTGCCCGCCGAGGGAGATCGTGCGGCTGGTGAGGATCGCGGCCATGACCGCGCCGGCGATCGTCGTCCCGACGGAGCGCATGAGGCCGTTGACCCCAACGCTCGCGCCCGCCTCGTGCTCCGGGACGTTGTCGAGGATCAGGGTGGGCATGGCGGCGTAGCCGATGCCGACGCCCGCACTGGCCACGAGGGTGGCGACCATGAGCTGCCACGGGGCGCTCATCAGGCCGAGCGCGATGACATAGCCAGCGCTGATGACGACGGCACCGATCGCCAGGGTGAACTTGGCGCCGATGGTGTTGATGAGGTGGCTGGAGACGGGCGCGAAGAGCATCATCATCAGTCCGCCGGGGGCCATCCACAGGCCGGCCGCAAGGATCGACTGGCCGAGGCCGTAGCCGGTGGCCTCCGGCATCTCGAGCAGCTGGGGCACGACGATCATCTGGGCCATCATCCCGAAGCCGATGAGCAGGGCCGCGATGTTGGTGAAGAGCACCGGGCGACGGACGGTGGTGCGCAGGTCGACGATCGTCTCGTCGTGGCGCAGCTGGTACCAGCCCCACACGAGCAGGACGACCAGACCTCCGGCGATGGAGCCGGCCGTGCGACCGGAGCCCCAGCCCCAGTCGGATCCCTTGCTGATGCCGATGAGGACGGCGCAGAGACCGACGGCCAGACCGATGACGCCGGGGACGTCGATGTGCGAGGGGTGGGCGTCGTGGACGGCCGGCACGATGACGGCCGTGGTGACGACGACGAGGAGGGCGAGCACGGCGGAGAACCAGAAGAGGCCGTGCCAGGAGAAGTCGTCAGCGATCCAGGCCGATAGCGGCAGGCCGACGGCACCTCCGACACCCATCGTGGCACTCACCACGGCGACCGCGCCGGCACGCTTCTCGACCGGCGCGATCTCGCGCACCAGGCTGATGGCGACAGGGATGTAGCCCATGGCCATGCCCTGCAACGCCCGCCCGACGAGGAAGGGGGCCAGACCGCTCGAGAGCGCGGCGACGACCGAGCCGACGACGAGCAGCGCTGCGGAGGCGACGAGCACCTTCTTCTTGCCGAACATGTCGGCGAGGCGACCCGTCACCGGCATGGTGATCGCCGCGGCGAGCAGGGTCGCGGTGACGGCCCACGAGGCATTGCCGGCATCCGTGTCGAGCAGCTTCGGCAGCTCGCCCTGGATCGGGATGACGAGCGACTGCATGAGGGCGCCGCTCAGACTGCCCAGACACAGGGCCGCGATGACGAGGTTCGGGGAAAACCGTGCGGGCGCGACGGCCGGCGACGAAGGGGGCATGCGGAGGAGTCCTTGTCCCGAGTGGGATATGTACGTTACACAAACTGACCTTGTGTACTGTACACATCACCCCACATCCACGAAAGGTGTCCCCGCATGACCTCCCTCACCCCTGCCCATGGGCCCGCGTGGACGGCGATCCGCGTGGCCGCCCGGTGGTCCAACGTCCGCCGCGGGGTCGAGGCCGGCCAGCAGCTCAAGGTCGCCGAGGGCCGGCTGCTGTGGCTCCTGCGTGACGGACAGCCCCGCACCCTGCGCCGGCTTGCCGAGGAGCTCGATCTCGAGCAGTCGACCGTCAACCGACAGGTCCACGCCGCGCTCGACTCCGGGATCATCGTCCGGTCCCGACCCGAGGACTCGTCCACCTATGTCGTGACGATGAGCGACGAAGGGGAGGTCCGCTTCCGCTCGGACGTGGCGCGCCTCACGAGCGTCTACGAGCGAGCCCTCGCGGTGATCCCGGAGAAGGAGCAGGAGCGCTTCCTCGAGCACCTCGATGCCTTCGTCGAGAGCCTTGACGATGCCGCCCGTGCCACGCTGGCCCCATGACGTCCGGTGAGTTGGTCCACGAGCACGCCCTTGCCCTTCCCGGCGCATGGCCGGACGAGCCCTGGGAGGGCGACCTCGTGGCGAAGGTCGGGCCGCGTGACAAGGGCAAGATCTTCGCCTTCCTCGGTGCGACCTCGATCGGGGTCAAGGCCGGCGCCTCACGCGAGGAGGCCGACGAATGGCTCGCCCGCTACCCGGACGACGCCTCGGTCATGGCCTACATCGGCCGCAACGGCTGGAACACGCTGACGGTCGGGGGCGCCATCCCGCTGGAAGAGCTCCTCGAGGCCGTCGAGGACTCCTACGCCGCCATCGTGGCCAAGCTCCCCAAGAAGCACCGGCCGACGACCTGACCATCCGCTTCGGCCGACCACGCGAGAGCCCCTGGGCAGACACCTGCTCAGGGGCTCGTCGTTCTTGTGTGGAGACTAGGGGGTTCGAACCCCTGACCCCCGCCTTGCAAAGGCGGTGCTCTACCAGCTGAGCTAAGTCCCCTGGTTCAGTTGTGCCGCGGTCCGATCAGGACGGACGGTCCGAAGCGGCGGCCCAAGCGCCACCGGAGCCAGCGGGCTTGGGGATGCTGCCCATGCGGCTCGTGGCGGCATGGAGGTCCTTCTCGGACCGCTGCTGCTCGATCTTTCGCTTGGCATACGCCGCGCCGGCTGCGGCCGCGACGAGTACGAGAACCTTCTTCATGGAACTCTCCTCACCGTCGGATGTGGTGGGCCCAGGAGGACTTGAACCTCCGACCTCTTCGTTATCAGCGAAGCGCTCTAACCGCCTGAGCTATGGGCCCGTGCTGCGCCATGGATCTCTCCGTGGCGCGACGCCCGAGATTACCCCACACCCGCCGCCGAAACCAAAACGGCGACGGGCACGCGGATCAGTCGTCGGTCAGCGTCATGTGCACGCCGCCGACGAGGCTGGCGACGATGTTGTAGAGGAAGGCACCCAAGGTCGCGATGGCCGTCCACAGGAAGACGTCGACGACCGCGATGACGATCGACAGCGAGACGACCCGGCCGAAACCGAGGAAGTCCATGACGTCGAATCTCTCGCCCGAACCCTCACCGATGATCTGGCCGGCGAGCTCGTTGACCGAGTCGAAGACCCCCATCGCGGACAGCAGGATCCACATGACGGCGGCCATGACGACCAGGGCGATGCCCATGGCCACCGAGACGAGGAAACCGACCTTCATCACTGAGAAGGGGTCGACTCGCGACACCATGAGCTTGACCCGGCGGCCCGCCCTCGGGCCGGGTTGCGAGCCTGAGCCCGCTGCCTGCGTGCGACGGGTCTGCGACGAGCCTGCGGCTGTTCTCACGGCCGTGGTCTCTCCTGTCGAGCTCACTCCTGGTCACCTCCGGGGGCGTCCCCCTGCTGGGCGGGCTCCACCGAGTCATTCCCGATGGACTGCACGTCAGGGTCCGACGCTACATCGTCCGGCTGCGCCTCACCGTCAGCCACGAGCTCCGCGTCGTCGTCACCGTGGTCGACATTGCGTGCGACTGCGACGATCGCATCGCCCTTGCGAGGCTTGGCGAAGTTCACTCCCTGCGTGTTGCGGCTGGTGCGACTGATCTCGGTCACCGCGGAGCGGACGATGTTGCCCTTCTCCATCACGACCATGACCTCGTCGTGCTCGTCCACGGCGAGCGCACCGACGAGGTGGCCGCCCTTGCCCGACTTGGCCGCGGTGACGCCCAGACCGGCACGGCCCTTGGCCGTCCACTGGGAGGCCGCAGTCCGCTTGGCCACGCCGTTCTCGAAGACGACGAAGACATCCGGGTCGCTCCCGTCGGGGATGACGTTGAGCGCCAGCAGGGAGTCGTCGCCGCGGAACTTCATGCCCGTGACCCCGCTCGTTGAGCGGCCCATCGGCCGCAGGACGTCGTCCGTGGCGTGGAACCGCACGGACATGGCCTCGCGTGAGACGAGGAGCAGGTCGTCCTCGGCGGCAACGAGAGCGGCGCCGACGAGCTCGTCGTCCTCGCGCAGCTTGATCGCGATGAGCCCGCCGCTGCGCGGCGAGTCGTACTCCGTCAGGCGGGTCTTCTTGACCAGGCCGCGCTTGGTGGCCAGGACGAGGTACGGGGCCGCCTGGTAGTCCTTGATCGCGTACACCGCGGCGATCTGCTCACCCGGCTGGAAGGCCAGCAGGTTGGCCACGTGCTGGCCCCTGGCGTCACGCGCCGCCTCGGGCAGCTCGTAGGCCTTGACGCGGTAGACCCGGCCGAGGTTGGTGAAGAAGAGCAGCCAGTGGTGGGACGTCGTCGTGAAGAAGTTGCGCACGACGTCCTCCCCACGAAGGGAGGCACCGCGCACCCCCTTGCCGCCCCGCTTCTGCGCGCGGTACTCGTCGACCCGGGTGCGCTTGGCGTAGCCGCCACGAGTGATCGTGACGACCACGTCCTCCTCGGGGATGAGGTCCTCCATGGCGACGTCACCGTCGTAGGGCAGGATCCGGCTGCGCCGGTCGTCGCCGTAGCGGTCGACGATCTCGCCGAGCTCGTCCTTGACGATCTGCCGCTGCCGCTCGGGCCTGGCGAGGATGTCCTTGTAGTCGACGATCCGGGTCTCGATCTCGTCGTGCTCGTCGATGATCTTCTGCCGCTCCAGGGCGGCGAGGCGGCGCAGCTGGAGGTTGAGGATCGCCATGGCCTGCAGCTCGTCGATGTCGAGGAGCTCGATCAGGCCGGTGCGGGCCTCGTCGACGGTGGGGGAGCGACGGATGAGCGCGATGACCTCGTCGAGCATGTCGAGGGCCTTGAGGTAGCCGCGCAGGATGTGGATCGCGGCCTCGTCCTTGCGCAACCGGTACTCGGTGCGGCGCACGATGACGTCGATCTGGTGCTCCACCCAGTGCCGGATGAAGGCCGAGATCGGCAGTGTGCGCGGCACACCGTCGACGAGAGCCAGCATGTTGGCGCCGAAATTGGTCTGCAGCTGGGTGTGCTTGTAGAGGTTGTTGAGGACGACCTTGGCGACCGCGTCCCGCTTGAGGACGATGACGAGGCGCTGGCCGGTGCGGCCGGACGTCTCGTCGCGAAGGTCCGCGATGCCTGCCAGGCGGCCCTCCTTGGTCATCTCCGCGATCTTCTGCGCCAGGGCGTCGGGATTGACCTGGTAGGGCAGCTCGGTGACGACCAGGCAGGTTCGGCCCTGGATCTCCTCGACCTCGACGACCGCCCGCATGATGATCGAGCCGCGACCGGTGCGGTAGGCCTCGTCGATCCCGCGGGTGCCCATGATGAGCGCGCCGGTGGGGAAGTCCGGGCCCTTGATGAAGCCCATGACGGCCTCGAGGGCCTCCTCACGCGTGCACTCCGGGTGGTTGAGCATCCACTGGGCCGCCTCGGCGACCTCGCGCAGGTTGTGCGGGGGGATCTGCGTGGCCATCCCCACGGCGATACCGGCCGAGCCGTTGGCCAGCAGGTTGGGGAAGCGAGCCGGCAGCACGTCGGGCTGCATCGTCTTGCCGTCGTAGTTCGGGACGAAGTCGACCGTCTCCTGGTCGATGTCGCGCACGAGCTCCAGCGACAGCGGAGCCATCTTGCACTCGGTGTACCGGGGGGCGGCCGCGCCGTCGTTGCCGGCGGAGCCGAAGTTGCCCTGGCCGTCGATGAGGGGGTAGCGCAGCGACCACGGCTGGACGAGTCGGACCATCGCATCGTAGATCGCGCTGTCACCGTGCGGGTGGTACTGGCCCATGACATCGCCGACGACGCGTGAGCACTTGTTGTAGCCACGGTCGGGGCGGTAGCCGCCGTCGTACATCGCGTAGACGATCCGACGGTGCACGGGCTTGAGGCCGTCTCGCACGTCCGGCAGCGCGCGGGAGACGATGACGCTCATCGCGTACTCGATGTAGCTGCGCTGCATCTCCGCGTTGAGGTCGATCGGCTCGGTGCGGTCGGTCTCGGGGGGTGTGGTGGGGATGTCGGTCATGTGCTCAAGTCACCTCGGGGTCGTGCCGAAGGGGGATGTCCGGGAAGCCAGCCCGGCCGGTATGTGGGGGGCACTCGGGGGACGGAGCCCCCTGAGCGTTCAGATGTCGAGGAAGCGCACGTCGCGTGCGTTCTTCTGGATGAAGCTGCGGCGCGACTCGACGTCCTCGCCCATGAGCACGGCGAAGATCTCGTCCGCGGCGGCGGCGTCGTCGAGGGTCACCTGCAGCAGGACGCGGCTCTCGGGGGCCATCGTGGTCTCCCACAGCTCCTGGTAGTTCATCTCGCCGAGACCCTTGTAGCGCTGGATCGCGTTGTCCTTGGGCAGGCGCCAACCCTTGGCCTGGCCCTCGGCCATCAAGGCGTCGCGCTCGCGGTCGGTGAAGGCGAACTCGTGGTCGTGGTTGGACCACTTGAGCCGGTAGAGGGGCGGCTGGGCAAGGTAGACGTACCCGGCCTCGATGAGCGGCTTCATGAAGCGGAAGAGCAGCGTCAGCAGCAGCGTGCGGATGTGCATGCCGTCGACATCGGCATCGGCCATCAGCACGATCTTGTGGTAGCGCGCCTTGGCGATGTCGAAGTCCTCGCCGATGCCCGTGCCGAAGGCCGAGATCAGCGCCTGGACCTCTTGGTTGGCCAGGACCCGGTCGATCCGGGCCTTCTCCACGTTGAGGATCTTGCCGCGGATGGGCAGGATCGCCTGGTTCTCCGGGTTGCGGCCGGCCTTGGCGGAGCCGCCGGCGGAGTCACCCTCGACGATGAAGACCTCGGAGACCGTGGGGTCCTTGGTCTGGCAGTCGGACAACTTGCCCGGCAGCCCGCCGGACTCCATCAGGCCCTTGCGTCGGGTCGCCTCACGCGCCTTGCGGGCCGCCATGCGGGCGGCGGCTGCGTAGACGGACTTGCGGACGATGTCCTTGCCCTCGTTGGGGTGGGCCTCGAGCCAGTGGCCGAACTCGTCGGTCATGGCCCGCTGGACGAAGCCCTTGACCTCGGAGTTGCCCAGCTTGGTCTTGGTCTGACCCTCGAACTGCGGCTCGCCGAGCTTGACCGAGATGACCGCCGTCAGGCCCTCACGGATGTCGTCACCGGTGAGGTTCTCGTCCTTGTCCTTGAGCAGGTTCTGCTTCCGGGCGAAGTCGTTGATCATCTTGGTCAACGCCGACCGGAAGCCTTCCTCGTGGGTGCCGCCCTCGTGGGTGTTGATCGCGTTGGCGTAGGTGTGCACCGACTCGCTGTAGGCACTCGTCCACTGCATGGCGATCTCGAGGGAGAGCTCACGCTCGGTGTCCTCGGTCTCCATCGAGATGATCTCGGCCGTGACGGGCTCGGCCTTCTTCAAGCTGACCAGGTGCTGCACGTAGTCGACGAGGCCGTTGTCGTAGCGGTAGGAGACCTTGCGCGCCTTCTTGGGCGCCGCGGTCTTCTCCTCGGAGTCGACGACCTCGGTGATGTCGGCGTCGACCGCGTCGAGGTCCTCGTCCTGGTCGGCCGCGCTGGGCTCGGGCACCCGCTCGTCGACGAGGTTGATCGTCAGGCCCTTGTTGAGGAAGGCCATCTGCTGGAACCGCGCGCGGATCGTCTCCCAGTCGTACTCGACCGTCTCGAAGATCTCGTCGTTGGCCCAGTAGGTGATCGTCGTGCCGGTGGCGTCAGTCTCCTCCTCGCGCTGGAGGGGGCCCATCGGGACACCGTGCTCGAAGGACATCCGGTGCGCGTACCCCTTCTGCCGCACGCACACGTCCATGCGCCGCGACAGGGCATTGACGACGGACGAGCCGACGCCGTGCAGGCCACCGGAGACCTTGTAGCCACCGCCGCCGAACTTGCCTCCGGCGTGCAGCTGGGTCAGCACGAGCTCGACGGCCGAGATGCCCTCGGCCTCGTGGATGTCGGTGGGGATGCCGCGGCCGTTGTCCTTGACCCGGACCGCACCGTTGTCCATGAGGGTGACGTCGATGGTGTCGGCATACCCGGCCATCGCCTCGTCCACCGCGTTGTCGACGATCTCCCACACGAGGTGGTGCAGACCCCGCTCACCGGTCGACCCGATGTACATGCCGGGGCGCTTGCGCACCGCCTCGAGACCCTCGAGGACCTGGATGGCGCTCGCGTCGTACTCGGGCCCCCCCGTGTCCGGGGACTTCGGCTTGTTCTCAGGCGACTGCGCGTCTGCCACGGTGCTCCTCGAGCTGGTGCGGTGCATGGAATACCGCGGGCTGGCCCTCAGGGCTGGCACCGCGGCCTCAACCCCCTGATTCTACCCCTTCTCGGCTCTGGACGACGCATCTTGGGGGCCCCTGTGGGCACTTCTCGCCGCAGATCCCCGCCGACGACGACTCCCGGTACGTCGACCGGCCCCTCAGGCGCTCTGAGAGCCGCTCTCGGCGTCCGACCGAGAATGACCCAGGTTCGGCACGCATCACCCTGCTTCCCTACGGTGAGGGAATGGAGATCTCCCGACGCGCCCGCGCCCTCGCCACCCTGACCGCCGCCTCCGCCCTCGCCCTCACGGCGTGCGGCGGCTCGTCCTCCGGCACCGACTCGTCCTCGACCAGCTCCAGCTCGTCCTCGCAGAGCGCCGCGCCCTCCTCCGAGAGCACGCCGGCGCAGAGCGACGCCCCGTCCGAGGGCTCGGTCAAGGCCACCAGGTCCGGGCTGACCTTCGACGTGCCCGACGGGTGGGAGACGATCGACCCGAGTGCGCTGGCGGGCGACAGCTCCAAGGCTCCCGATGCCCTCGACGAGGTGGCCAAGAGCGCAGGCATGTCGCCGGAGGAGTTCCTGCAGAACATGTCGCAGACCATCGACGTGCTGGTCCTGGGCGAGACCAAGGACGGGTTCGCCCAGAACATCAACGTCATCGCCAACCCCCAGCCGCTCGACGAGAAGCAGCTGAGGGCCACCCTCGAGCAGCAGAACGCCACCGTCACGAAGACCGAGCAGGTCACGACGGCCGGCGGCAAGGCTGCGTTGGCGACCTACACGATGACGGTCGGCAGCCAGACCGTCGAGGGCAAGATGCTCGCCGTCCCGTCCGCGGAGGGCGCTGGAGTCATCACCGTCTCGACGCTCGACAGGGGGGACACCGACACGATCATGTCGACCGTCGTCAAGAGCGTGCAGGCCGTCTGACCACCCTCGCTCGCACGAGGCCGTCTACCAGCCGGGTGGCGGCCTCGTGGTCTGCTCAGACGCAGTGACCGGTCGGCAGCTGGCGACGGTGCTGCCGCAGGGCGTCCACGAGCGCGTCCGCGATCACGGTGCCCTCCTGGTGGTTCCCGGCCCGGACCTGCAGGGTGACTGCGGTGTCCCCCTTCGTCCCGGGCACGATGCCGAGCTGGCGCACGACGTAACCGCGCGACGTCGGTCCCCAGCCACCCTTGAACCGAGCACCGTCGATACCACCCAGACCCCACCGCTGCCCGTCGGCGACCCGGCCCATGGCCTCGGTGATCGACGTCGAGCCGGCGAGGCAGGGCAGGGCCGCGGTGAAGCGCGTCTGGTCGCTCAGACGCCACGTCGACTGCCCGAAGGGGGAGTACCCCGCCACGGTGACCGTGGGCGGGACCCCGGTGCGGCGGTCGCGACCGCGCTGGAGCTGGACCTCGACGGCCTTCGCTGCTCGGTGGCCGCTGCCGAGGTCCGCCCACAGGCGGGCTGCCGCCTCGTTGTCCGATGCCGTGAGGGCGCGGTCGATGTCGGGGCCCATCTGCTCGCCGTGCCCTGCGCGGACGACGGCCAGGGAGAGGGGCACCTTGATCGTCGACCAGGCCACGAGAGGCTGAGCGTCTCCGACGACCTGCACCCCTCCCTCGGTGCCGACGGGGGCCCAGGCCACCGCGATGTCTGCCTCGGGGTGATCACCGATGACCCGGCCGAGCGAGCGGGCGAGCGCCTTCGAAGGGCGGGCGGTGCGCGGGGACGTCGACGGCGACGCGGTGGAGGTCGAGACCCGAGGAGAGGTCGTGCCGGCGGAGCCGTCGGACGACCCGGTGCATGCCGTGGTCAGCGCGACGAGCGCGCCCAGCCCGGCGGCCACCAGGCGTCGTGCCATGTCAGTAGAGGACGACGACGGCGTTGTTGCCGCCAACGCACGTGGTGACCTCGGCGCCGGTGCAGGTCATCGTGTAGTTCTTGTTGGTCACGGGGCTGCGGACCTCGAGGCTGGCGTTGCCGCCCTTCGGCTTCTCCCGCACGTAGGCATCTCGCACGGCACCGGCGAAGGCGCACGAGGTGACCTCCGTGCCGCGACCAGCCGCGACACCCTGCCTGGGACCGGCGCACTTGGTGATCCCCGCGGGCAACGTGCCCGAGCGCTTCGGCGGGGACGACGAGGACGTGGATGACGTGCTCGTGGACGAAGAAGTCGTCGGCTGCGACGTCGACGTGGTCGTCTCCTGCGGCGAGCTGGTCTCGGTGATCGTCGTGGACTGGGCCACCGGCTTGTCCTGGTTGCCGGTGAACCACACCGCGCCACCGACGCACAGCCCGCCGAGCAGGACACCGCCGACGAGCATCGCTGCCAGCGCCATCGGCGAGAGGCCGCGACGATGAGGCGGCTGCTGCGGCGTCGGGGCGGGGGTGGCATTCCACGTGCTGCTCTGCGAGGTCGTGGCGGGCGCGGGCGTCTGGTCCGGCTCCCACCAGCCCTCGGGCACCGCACCCTGAGGTGTGGGCTCCGGCGTGATGACGGGGGCAGGGGTCACCGCCTGGGTGGCCTCGTCACGACGACGCAGCTCGACATCCTGCGTGGGCTCGTCGTCCGGGTGCTCGGCGAAGGGCGTCCCGCTCGGCCCGGTGGACGCCGGGCCCATCCGACCGGACGGTGTCGGGTCGCCGAAGAAGTCGTCGAAGGCGTCGCCGCCATCGTTCTTCGGTCCGCTCATGGTGACTCCTCTGGCATCTCGTAGCCCTCAGATCAAGAGCAGAACCTCACGATGCCATAACGACCGGGGGGGTCCGCCAATCCGACGTGACGGCGGACACCCCTCGGACGTCAGCTGTCGTCGGGAACCGTCCGGTCGATCTGCATGACGACGGCCTTGGGCTCGGTGAAGAACTCCCGGCTGAAGTTGCCTCCCTCACGTCCGACGCCGGAGTCACCGACACCGCCGAAGGGGGTGCGCAGGTCGCGGATGAAGAAGCAGTTGACCCAGACCGTGCCCGCCTTGAGGTTGGAGCTGACGCGGTGGGCGCGCGAGAGGTTCTCGGTGAAGAGCATCGCGTTGAGCCCGTACCGGGTGTCGTTGGCCAGGTGGACGGCCTCCGCCTCGGTCTCGAAGCGGTTGACGACACAGACCGGACCGAAGATCTCCTCGCAGTACTGCTTGGAGTCCAGCGGCAGGTCGACCAGGACCGTCGGACGCACGAGCCAGCGGCCGTCCTCGTCGACACCGCCGGTGAGCATCCGCCCGCCCTGCTCCTCGATGCCCTCGAGGTAGCTCGACACCTTGTCGAAGTGCTTCTTGCTCGCGAGCGAGGAGTACTTGACCTGCGGGTCGAAGGGGTCGCCGATCGTCAACGCCTCGGCGGCCGCGACGAAGCGCTTCATGAACTCGTCGTAGATGCCGGACTGGACGAAGAGACGCGAGCCCGCGAGGCAGATCTGCCCCGAGTTGCGGAAGATCGCCTCGACAGCCCAGTAGACGGCATTGTCGATGTCCGCGTCGTCGAAGACGATGTTGGCGCCCTTGCCGCCGAGCTCGAGCGAGACGGGGGCCAGGTGGGTCGAGGCCGAGGCCATGACCGCCTTGCCGGTCGTCGAGGAACCGGTGAAGGTCACCCGGTCGACGCGGTCGTCAGCCGTGAGGGTCGATCCGGCCGGCGCACCGTGCCCGTTGAGGACATTGAGGACGCCCGGGGGGAACCCGGCCTCGACGGCCAGACGACCCAGGAGGGTCACCGACGCGGGAGTGTCCTCGCTCGGCTTGATGATGCAGGTGTTGCCCCACGCGATGGCCGGCGCGATCTTCCACGTCGCCATCATCAGCGGGAAGTTCCACGGCGAGATCGCCGCAACGACCCCGACGGGGCCGAACTCGCTGTAGGTGTGGTGACCCGACGGCATCGGGTAGACCTCGCCGGTGTGGTCGCGCTGGTGGTCGGCGAAGAAGCGGAAGTTGGCCACCGACCGACCCACGTCGTGCTTGGCCTGGGCGAAGGGCTTGCCCATGTTGGTCGAGTCGAGCGTGGCGAGGTCATCGGCCCGCTCCTCCATGAGGTCCGCGAGCTTGTGGATCGCGGCAGCCCGCTCGGGGCCGGTCATCCGCGGCCACGGACCCTCGTCGAAGGCCTTGCGGGCGCTGGCGATCGCTCGCTCGGCGTCCTCGGCGCCACCCTCGGCCGCCTGGGCGAAGACCTCCTGGGTGTAGGGGTTCCACACGTCGAAGCGCTCGCCGGAGAGGCTCTCCACCTCGACGCCGTCGATGATGTGACCGAAGAACTGGGTGCTCATGAGGTGCTCTCCTGGGGGTCTGCAGCCTGCGCGGCCTTGCGCTCGGTGATCGTGACGTCACCGGCTGCGAAGTGGTCGGTGGGGATCTCGTTGACGAGGACCCGGATGGCCTCCTTGGGCGCGACGCCGGTGTCGACGAGCGCCCCGGTGATCGCCGAGATCATCGATCGGATGGTCTCGGGCGTGCGCCCCTGCGTGAGCGTGACCTGGACGATCGGCACGTCACTCGCCCCCGTGGATCCGCACGGAGCCGAGGGTGGTGAAGTGCAGCGAGATCGAGGACCCGGGGGTGGCGAAGTACGCGTCGGTCATGCCGCCGGTGAGCACGATCCAGCCCGCCTCGATGGCGTGACCGCGCTTGGCGAGGTCGTTGGCGGCCAGCGCCAGCGCCTCTCCGGGGTGACCCTGCACGGCGGCACCGGTCGCCGAGTCGACGACCTGACCGCCGACCTCGACGAGCACGGCCTCGGTCGACAGGTCGAGGGCACTCGGCGGAACGGACACGGGTCCGGTGACGAAGGCGCCCGAGCTCGCGTTGTCGGCGATGACGTCACCGGCGGCGAACTTGAAGTCCTTGTAGCGGCTGTCGATGACCTCCGCGCCGCCGAGGACCTGGTCGACCGCCGCCATCGCCTGTGCGGCGGTGACCCCGGGGCCCTCGAGCCGCTCACCCATGACGAAGACGAGCTCCGGCTCGATGCGCGGGTGGATCAGCTTGTCCTGCGGCACGGGGTCGCCGGCCGGCAGGATCATCGCGTCCGTGAGCCACGCGACGAAGGGGGTCTCGACGCCCATGCGCTGCTGCTTGGCCCGCGAGGTGAGCCCCAGCTTGATGCCGATGAGCTTCTCGCCGCGGTCGAGGCGACGCTGGAGGGTGAGGTCCTGGATCTCGTAGCCGGTGGCCACGTCCAGCTCGGGCCACTCGTCGGTGAACTTCACCCGGTCGCGGCGCTCGTCCTCACATGCCAGGAGCTCGGTCGCGACCGACTCCACATCCCATGCCGCCATCAGACGCTCGCCTTCTTCTTGCCGTCGCGCAGCTCGAGCGCCACGTCGATGATCATGTCTTCCTGGCCGCCGACGTAGCCGTACTCGCCGACCTTCATCAGGATCTCGTGGGCCGGGACGCCGTAGCGCTCGGCCGCGCGCTCCGCGTGCAGCAGGAAGGAGCTGTACACACCCGCGTAGCCCTGGGTGATCGAGGAGCGATCCATGATCGGCATCCGGCGGATGAAGGGCTTGACGACGTCCTCGGCGGCAGCCAGGACACCGTTGATGTCGACCCCCGTGTGGATGCCCAGCCGCTCGAAGGAGGTCGCCAGCACCTCGGTGGGGGAGTTGCCCGCACCGGCGCCGAGGGCGCACAGCGAGCCGTCGATCTGCCGGGCACCGGCCCGGTAGGCCAGGACGGAGTTGGCGACGCCGAAGGACATGTTCTGGTGACCGTGGTAGCCCACCTGGGCGTCGTTGCCGATCTCTGCGACGATCGCGGACACGCGGTCCGAGACGTCCTCGAGGATCAGGGCGCCGGCGCTGTCGACGACGTAGACGCACTGGCAGCCCGCGTCGACCATGATGCGGGCCTGCTTGGCCAGCTCCTCCGGGCTGATCATGTGGCTGAGCATGAGGAAGCCGACGGTCTCCATGCCGAGCTCACGGGCCGCCCCGAAGTGCTGGATCGAGACATCGGCCTCGGTGCAGTGGGTGGCGATGCGGGCGATCTGGGCGCCCATGTTGTGCGCCTCGTGCAGCTTCTCCACGGTGCCCAGGCCCGGGAGCATGAGGACGGCGATCTTGGCCTGGTGCGCCTCGGCGACGGCGGCCTTGATGAGCGACATCTCGTCGACGGCGGAGAAGCCGTAGTTGAAGGAGGATCCGCCGAGACCGTCACCGTGGGTCACCTCGATGACCTGGACACCGGCGTCGTCAAGGGCACGGACCGTGGTGCGCACCTGCTCCTCGGTGAACTGGTGGGACATGGCGTGCGAGCCGTCGCGCAGGGTGGTGTCGGTCAGCCGGACGTCGACGCCCCCACTGAAGAGCACGGGCGAGGGTGCGGTTGCGCTGTTCTGGTCGGTGCTCATGCGGGGACCTCCTGGCCGGTCGTGGCTGCGTCCGTGGCGACCCAGCCGGAGTCGACCCCGAGCTTGTGGGCCACCATCATGTCGCCCACGCGGGCGGCGGCGGACGTGATGATGTCGAGGTTGCCGGCGTACTCCGGCAGGTAGTCGCCGCGACCCTTGACCTCGATCGGGACGGTGACGCGAGCCATGCCGTTCCACAGGTCACGGGCGTCGTCGAACTGCGGGTCGGCCCGCAGGTGGTAGCCGGGCACGTACTCCTGCACGCGGGCGACCATCGCGTGGATGGACTCCTCCAGCCGGTCGCGCAGGGCGCCCGCCTCGGCTGCCGCCTGCGGGATCGCGCAGAAGACGGTGTTGCGCATCATCAGCGGGGGCTCGACGGGGTTGAGGATGATGATCGCCTTGCCGCTCTTGGCGCCACCGACGACCTCGAGCGCCTCGCTCGTCGTCTCGGTGAACTCGTCGATGTTGGCCCGGGTACCCGGGCCGGCCGACTTGCTCGAGATCGAGGCGACGATCTCGGCGTAGGGGACGTCGACCACCGAGGAGACGGCGGCGACGATCGGCGTCGTCGCCTGGCCACCGCAGGTGATCATGTTGACGTTCATCGCGTCGAGGTTGAAGTCGAGGTTGACCGGCGGGCAGAGGTAGGGCCCGACGGCGGCCGGCGTGAGGTCGACGGCGAGGATCCCGGCCTCGGCGTACTTCGGGGCGTTGGCCTGGTGGGCCTTGGCCGAGGTGCACTCGAAGACGACGTCCGGCAGCTCGTCCTGGGCGAGGAGCCAGTCGACGCCCTCGTGGCTGGCCTCGAGGCCGAGCGTCTTGGCGCGGCGCAGGCCGTCGCTGCTCGGGTCGACGCCCACCATCCAGCGGGGGTCGAGCACCTCAGAACGACGCATGAGCTTGAACATGAGGTCGGTACCGATGTTGCCGGGGCCGACGATGGCGGCAGTTCCCTTGGTCCTGGTGGTCATGGGTGCACCTTTCACTTGTCTGCGAACACGGCGGTGACGCTGCCGAGACCACCGAAGGTCGCGGTGAAGACGTCGCCCGGCGCGACGGGGACCATCGAGGTGACGGACCCGGGGAGGATGACGTGACCGGCCTCGAGGGTCGTGCCGAGGGCACCGACCGTGTTGGCCAGCCACACGAGGCTGGTGATGGGGGAGCCGAGGACGGCGCCACCGGCGCCGGTCCCGACGACCTGGGAGTTGCGGGTGAAGACGCAGCCCGTGAGGCGCAGGTCGATGTCCTCCAGGCGGGTGGGCGTGGAGCCGAGCACGAAGCCGCCGGAGCTGGCGTTGTCCGCGATGGTGTCGACGAGCGTGATCTTCCAGTCCGCGATGCGGCTGTCGACGATCTCGAGGGCGGGCAGCACGTAGTCGATCGCGTCGATGGCGTCGGTGACCGTGACCCCGGGGCCGGTGAGCGGCTTGCGCAGGACGAAGGCGATCTCTGGCTCGACGCGCGGCTGGAGGTAGGTGTCCAGCGGGATCGGCTGGTGCTCCAGGTGGGCGAAGTCGTCGGTGAGGTGACCGAAGTCCGGCTGGTCGACGCCCAGCTGCTTCTGCATCGCGAGCGAGGTCAGACCGACCTTGTGCCCGATGATGCGGCGCCCCCCTTCGGTCCAGGTGCGCACCTGCGCGAGCTGGATCGCGTAGGCGTCCTCGACGGTCAGGCCGTCGAACTGCTCGGTGAGGGGAGCGGTCGGGGTGCCGGTCTCGTAGGCCTGCAGCAGCAGCTGCGCGGCCTTGGCCTGGTCGGGGGTGGACTCCATGGTGGTCACGCTAGGACTGCCCTTCGTGGGTCGGGGGTCTCGTTCCCGCGGGGGGAACGGTGCTCTGGCTGGATCGCGGTGGCCTGCATTGCCCTAGGGCAATGCAGGTTTGCTTGCATTGCCCTAGGGCAATGCGGGTGTGGCGGGTCAGGGGACGTAGCTCTTGGCGATGCGGTTGGCGGCGGCGGTGAGAAGGGGGACGACCCGGCGGATGTCGGCGTCGATGAGCGGCGTGGGGCCGAGGACCGAGATGGACCCGACGGCCATGCCGCGGGAGCGGATCGGGACGGCCACCGAGCTGGCCCCGACGAAGGAGCCGGAGTGCAGCACCGCGTGACCGCGGCGGCGCACGTCGGCGAGCGCCGCGTCCCACTCGGAGGCCCGGCGGATCGTGCCGCGCGCCTTGGGCGGGAAGCCCGCCTCACGGCGGTCGTGCTCCACGGTCGGGTTGAAGGCCGCGATCGCCAGGCCCGAGCTCGTGCAGTGCGCCGGCTGGCGACGACCGCTGTGACCCAGGATGCGCACCCCGTCCATCGACTCGATCCGCTCGATGTAGACGACGTCCGCACCGTCGGGGACGCCGAGGTTGACCGTGTGACCGGTCTGCTCGGCCACCGCCTGCATCACCGGCAGCGCCACGTGGCGCAGCCCGTTGCGGGCGTGGGAGAGCATCCCGAGCTCGTAGAGGTGCAGGCCCAGCCGGTAGAGACCGTTGGCGTCCTGCTCCACGAAGCCGCGACCGGCGAGCGTGCTGAGCACCCGGTGCGCGGTCGACTTGGCGACGCCGAGCCTCCGAGCGACATCGGAGACGCCGAGCGCCGAGTCCACGGCGAAGCACTCGAGCACGTCGAGCGCGGTGCCGACCGACCTCAACCCACCGGCAGCGGCCCGCTTGGGGGTCGAGGTGCACCAGGCATCCTCGGAGGCTGTCTGGGGGAAGGGGTCGTGAGTCGCCGTGGTCATCGTCGTCCACACTTTCTCTGGGTCGGTGTGTTCACTGTCGCCCCGGACTGGGGCATGATCAAGGAGTGCGTTCCGATCAACGAAACGACCCTCCGTTGTCCGTCGTCGGCCGGATCACGGCGATCCTCACCGTCATCGAGAAGGCGCCGGGGTCGGTGGGCATCAGCGAGCTCGCTGCCGCAACGGGATTGGCGAAGGGAAGCGTCCACCGGCTCGTCGGGCAGCTCATCGAGGAGCGACTCGTGGAGCGCTCCGAAGATGCCCGGCTGACGCTCGGGGTTCGCCTCTTCGAGCTCGGCTCGAGCGTCCCGCTTCCCCGTACGCTCGCCCACGCCGCCCGGCCGCTGATGCTCGACCTGCACCAGGCGACCGACCGCCAGGTCCACCTGGCGGTGCTCGACGGCGTGGAGGTCGTCTACATCGAGATCGTCTACGGCGGCCTGCCGCTCGCCTCGAGCGTCGGTGGCCGGTTGCCCGCCCATGCCACGGGAGTGGGCAAGGCACTGCTCGCGTACTCGCCGCAGGCGGTCGTGGCCGAGCGGGTCGCGGCGGGCCTGGAGCCGATGGCCCCGCGCACGATCTCCACCCCGGCGGCCCTGACCCGCGAGCTGCAGGACATCCGCACGGTCGGCACGTCCTACGACCACGAGGAGTCCCACGTCGGCATCTCGTGCGTCGCGGCGCCCGTCTTCGGCGCGGACAAGAAGATCCGGGCCGCGCTGTCGGTGACGGGGCAGACCCCACGCATGGACCTGCCCCGTCTGGGCGTGGCCGTGCGCACCGCAGCCTTCACCCTCTCGCGGCAGCTGCGGGACGCCGGCCTGTGACGCATCGTCAGCCCTGGTCGTCAGCGCTGACTCAGCGCTTGATGAGCGGACTCTTCAGCCCCGAGCCGTTCTTGTCGGACTCGTCGAAGAAGTCCTCCCGGAAGATGTCCCGGGGGAACAGGCGCCGACTCATCAGGGTCTTCAGCGCCGCGTCGACCATCGGCGGGGGACCGCACAGGTAGCCACGGCACCCGATGAGCCGCTCGTGGTCTGCCTCGATGACCGTCGTGACCATGCCGTAGGCGTAGCCGTCCGGGTCGTCGCCGTCGGCGGCGACCTCCTCGGGCGTCTCGTCGGAGAGGCAGGGGCGGTAGGTGAATTCGTCGTACTCGTCCTCGAGGGCCCGGAAGGCCTCGACGTCGTAGAGGTGCGCCCGGGTGCGCCCCCCGGCGTAGAGGGTGATCTCGCCCTCGTACTCGCCGGCCTCGAAGGCGTGGCGCACCATCGACTTCAGCGGCGCGACGCCGGTGCCGCCACCGACGAGGATCGCGTGCTTGTCGTCGCCGGTCTTGAGCACGAAGCGGCCGTACGGTCCCGACATCCGGACCTCGTCCCCCTTCGCCAGGGTCTTGAAGACCCAGCCGTCCGTCCCGCGCCCGCCCGGGACATTGCGGATGTGGAACTCCAGGCGGGTGGTCTCGCCGGGGGGCGAGCCGATCGACCAGGTGCGGTCGACCGCCTCGTCACCCTCGGCGACCGGCACGGAGAACTTCATGTACTGACCGGCGTTGAAGCCGATCTCACGGTCGAGCTCGACGACGAGGCGCTTGGTGTCCTGCGCGATGTCCTCGAGGACGACGACGGTACCGGTGTAGTCCTCGACCGGGAAGACCTCCATGTCCTCGTCGACATCGAGGTCCGCCTCGATCGTCACGTCCTCCCGCGGCTTGGCGCAGCAGGTGAGCAGCTTCCCTTCGTCCCGCTCGAAGTCCATGAGGGCGAAGGTGCTCGCCTCGCCGAGGTCCACCTCACCGTCGAGCTTGTCCACCTTGCAGGTGGCGCAGGTGCCGTGGGTGCAGCTGTGCGGCAGCCACACCCCCGCCCGGAGGCAGGCATCGAGGATCGTCTGGTCCTCGTCGCACTGGACCTCGCGGCCGACGGGTTCGACGGTGATCGTGTACTTGGTCATGGTTTTCTCCTCGAGCGGGACGAAGGGGGTGGCTTACGCAGCCACGCGGGTGCCGATGACGTCCTTGTGCCGGACGCCGAGGTCGGCGAGGGACTGACCGTCCTGCGGCTCGAAGGGCTTGCCGTGCAGGGTCCACGTCCGGCCGGCGGCCGGGTCGTAGTCCGGGTCCTCCTCGGCGAAGGGCACGAACAGCTGGTCCTTGAACTCCGCCCAGGTCATGGCGCGCGGCGCGCGGAACATGACCGGCGCGGCGAACCACAGCGTGTCCTGGAACCACACGGAGACGAGCTGGTCGTCGCCGTAGTTCTCCGCGGCGGACCGCGACGGGAAGTTGTACTCGCCCAAGCTCTTGATCGCCATGTCAGGCACCTGCCTTCTCGGTCGGGGCGGCGGTGTCGGCAGCGGCCTCGCCCTGCCACGCCACCCAGTTCTTGTGGTCCCGCGAACCGATGTACTCACCGGCGTCGCCGTCCTGCAGTCCGTACCACTCGAGGACGTCCGGCACGGTCGGCCCGCCACAGTTGCCCTGGAGGATCTGGTGCACGGGAAGCCAGGCCTGGCGGTACTTCTCCGGCTCGCGGTCGAAGATCCACTGACAGCCGTTGGAGCAGGTGTGGTAGATCTCGCCCTCGAACTCGGACTCGTGCTGGGCGAGGACGCTGGGCTCTCCCGGCTCGGTGAAGAGCATCGGGACCTGGCAGACCTGGCACAGCTGAGGCAGGCCGCGAGCGAAGTGCCGCCCGCCGTTCTCGATGTTCTTCTTCTCCTTCTCCCACAGCGGCCGGTAGTACTTGTCGAAGGTGTCCGGGTAGGCCTGCGAGAGCCAGTCGAGGTGCTCGTCGGTCGGAGCGGTCGTCGTGAAGCCGGCGGCGAAGGAGAACTGGTAGAGGGTCCAGTAGACCTGGTGCGAGAGCAGCTCCTTCTCCTTGATGGCGTCCTCGACGTGACGCGGGGGCTTGATGCCGTAGAAGGCGAGGTCCTCGAAGAGGCCGCCGAGCATCTGCTCCTCGAAGTACAGCTCGAAGGACTCCTTCCAGCTCATGACCTTGCGCGGCAGCATGTAGTCGAGCATCTGCGCGACGAGCGCCGTGACGCGGTAGGAGCGCCAGAACCACTTGTCGATCCAGCCCTGGACGATCTCGACATTGGCCTCGTCCTGCTCGAGCAGGAACTTGATGGCCTCGAGGCCGAGGGTCATGTGGCGCGACTCGTCGGACTGCGCCGAGAAGCCGAAGGTCATCGTCGGCAGGTCGCCGTTGAAGGACGCGCCGGACATGAAGGGCACGAAGAGCAGGTTGGTCAGCAGGTACTCGAAGGAGAACCCGACGGCGATGAGGAACTCGAAGGGACCGCAGGAGAGGGCGTCCTCGAAGAAGCTCTTGGGCACCGAGAGGTACCAGACCCGGTCGAAGTTCTCCGGCCAGTTGTGCATGCCCGAGTAGTACTTGTTGTAGTTGGACAGGGTGTGGATCTCGGTCTGCATGTGCCGGATCTCGTCGATCGACTGGCAGAGCGCGGCGAAGCGCGGGCCGGGGCCGGCGAAGTGGCGCGCGAGGTAGGCGAAGTGGCGGTGGGCGCCGTACTCGAGCGGCGTCACGCCCTGGATGAAGACCTTCATCGCGTTGAGGTAGCTCGCGTCGGTGAGGCTCAGGTGGCCCTGGCCCTGGGCGAAGCCGTCGAGGACGGCGTAGAGACGCTTGTCCTTCTCGGCCTGGTACTTGCAGTAGGAGTCGATCGTCAGGCGGAAGGGGTCCTCCCAGGCCGCCCAGTCGTGGATCTTGATGCCTTCGTAGTCGAGGTGCGGGAACATCTCGTCCTTGGCCACGTAGCTGGGCTCCCAGTCGAGTCCGCGGGTGAGGGCCTCGTAGCGGGCCTTCATCGACAGCTTCTTGGTCTTCTTGCTCTTCTTCTCGGGTGCGAGAGTCATCTCGGATCTCCTGTGAACGTCGTTGTTCGGTCTGTTCTTCACGCGGGTCGAGGTGCGAGGCCGCCTGCGGCCGAGCCTCGAGACCCCCTGCTCAGTGGTCCCAGGCGATGACGATCTCGTCGTCGTCCCATTCCTGGATGTTGCCGAAGTAGCTGACGATGGCCATCTGGAACTCGTGGGTCTCCCACTCGCGGCCGACCTTCTCCTCGACCGTCTCCTGGTTGATCACGATCCGTCCGGGGGCGGTGATCCGCACGAGGCCGGGGGTGTGCATCGTGGTGCACTCCGGGTTGTCCTGCTCGATGGCCTCGATGACGGGACGGTTGGACTCCGACTCCTGGATGACCACGCCGACATCGCGCACGGCCTTGGTCTGCGTCTGATCAGCTGCTGTCTGCTCACTCATGTCCATGTCCTCTCTCAGGCCTGCTCGCCGGTGTACGCGGCGCGCACCTCGGCGGCCTTGGTGGTGATCCGGTCGACGGCGTTGACTTCGGCGCCGAGCAGCTCGTCGATGCGGGCGGCGAAGGGGGTGACTGCAGCCAGGGCAGCGTCGACCGCGGCGCCGCCGTGCTCGGCGAGCATCGCGGCATTGGTCTCGCCGAGCTCGGGGTCGGCGCGCCAGGCCTTGTACAACGCGTCGATCCACTTGCGGTTGTCGTCGAACCAGCTCGACATGTGCTGCGAGATGAGCGAGTAGGCAGGAGCCCCGTTGTTGACGGCCTCGTCGTCGAGGTGCTGGTAGAGCAGGTCGTAGAGCAGGTGGTCGACGGCGTCGAGCTGCAGGAGCGCGACACCCCAGTCGGCCTCGACGATGGTCTCCTCCGCGAACTTGCGCAGGGGCTGCAGCGCCGCGTCGTCCATCCAGTGCTGCTTGGCCTCCGTCAGGAGGTCTGCGGTGCCGCCGCCGAGGGCGATGCCCGCGCGGCTGAGGACCTGGGCGTTGCCGACCCGGTCGAAGCCCGAGTAGGCAGCGGCCTGGGTGATCGACGCGCCCCAGCCGAAGCGCGCCATGTTGCACAGGATCAGCTGGCCGGCGCTCTCCAGGTGACGCAGCGGGATGACGAGCTCGGTGAGCACGCCCTTCCAGCCGTCGGAGAGGCGCTCGAGCAGGCCACGGTCCTCGATGTACTTCAGGGACGTGGCGAAGGCCTCGTGGTGGGCGGCGCGAGCCGTGACATAGGGCGCGTAGTAGAACTGCCGCGGGTCGAGGAAGGAGTAGGCATCCGTCAGCCGGAAGATGCTGTAGGAGTCGTCGAAGATCTCCCGGGTCGGGTCCCAGGTGGGCCGGTAGTGGAAGTGCTCCTTCGCCTGCACGTCGATGGTGCCCTCGAGGTAGCGCGAGGCGGGCTTGTCGCCATAGCGCTTGGCGATGTGGGTGAAGGTGTGTCGTTGGGGTTCGATGACCTGGGTCTTGAGTTCGTACTGCACTGGACGTTCTCCTCGGTCGTGGTGGGGCGAAGGGGGGTCAGGCGGAGGTCGGCGTGTCGGCGCCGGCCTCCAGGAGCTGGACCAGCAGGTCCGGCAGGGCGTCGGGTCCGACGAGCTCGCGCGCTTCGTCCCCTTCGTCGAAGGTGCCGACGATCCGGCCGAAGGCGCGCCCGTCGGCGAAGGCCGTCGAGCAGCGCGCACCGGCGTCGCCGTAGGTGACGGTGAAGGCCAGCTCGTCGGGGAGGGCCTCGTCGACCAGGTCGAGGTGTGCGCGGCCCGGGCCGAGGATCGCGTTGCCCTCGCAGACGTACTGCTCGGCGAGGGAGCGCAGGGCGACGTGCCGGTCGGCGCCGGTCCCGGTCGCGACGCGCTTGCTGATGCGGGTCTCCGGGACGGTGGTCCCGCCCGGGGCCAGCTCGGCCAGGTCCTGCTCCGGTGTGCCGACCAGCTCGGCCACGCGGGTCATGAAGGGCGTCATCCGCTCGTCTCCCTAGGGTCGATCGGAGTACGGGCTTCGCCCATCACCCCGATGTGATGTGTGCTGACGAACGTAGGCCGGTCGCGGGCTCCCCACGATCCACCCGACGCAACCTCTGTCCACCTGACGCACCCGGCTGCGTGGCCAGAGGTGTTCCGTGGTCAGGAACGCCTCGAGGTGGGAGACTGGTGGCGGTCATCATCGATGGAGCAGTGATGATCGCGAGAGGAGTGCGATGAAGCACCTTCGGGAGACCGCCCCCCGGTTCGAGGACTGGGAGGGGTTGCAGGAGGCGCTCGCCGATGCCTACTTCCCGCACGCGATGCACCCGAGCTCCTCCCCGCGGGAGGCCGCAGCATCCGGCCTGGAGGTCATCGACCTCGGCAGCTGCCGGCTGGCGCACATCCGCTTCGGCGCGACGGTCGGCATCGACTCCGACCACCCCGGTGCGGTCGCCGTCAACATCCCGCTGAGCGGTCACCTCGCCTCACGCATCGGCAGCCTCGACTTCGACGCCGGTCCCGGCCAGGCGACGGCCTTCCCCGCCGACACCCCCGCGCGGATGCCGGCCTGGACCCCCGACCTCGACGTGCTCGGGCTGCGCATCGACGCCGAGCACCTGCGCCGGGAGAGCGAGCGGGTCTTCGCGCGCAAGGGCGTCGTGCTCCCGACCGACATCGACCTGCGCACGCCGGCCGGCCGGGCCTGGTTCCAGATGGCCCGCACGACCTTCGACAACGCCCGCGACTGCGGCGGGATCCTCTACCAGGACCCGCAGGTCGCCGCGTCGATCGCGAGCATGCTCGTCACCGGCCTGCTCCTCGCGGCCGTCCCGGAGGAGCCGCCCACGCAGGGCACTCTGCGTCCGCGACCGGTCCACCGGGTCATCGAGGCCATCGCTGCGGACCCCGCGCGCGCCTGGTCACCCGCCGACCTCGCCGAGATCGCCGGGGTGAGCGTGCGACGCCTGCAGCAGTCCTTCCGCGAGCACGTGGGCACCACCCCCTTCGCCCACCTGCACGATGTGCGGCTCGAGCGCATCCACGACGACCTCGTCCACGGACGGGGCGGGACGGTCACCGACGTGGCGCTGTCGTGGGGGGTGACCCACCTGGGTCGCTTCGCCGCGGCCTATCGCGACAAGTACGGCGAGCTGCCGAGCCACACCCTCGCCACGGCCAGCTGAGCGCCGCCCCCCTTCTCCCCGGCACGTCGGGTGAGGCTCTCCCCGTTCCGTCACGTCGGGTCAGGCCGACCGTTCGTCTGCATTGCCCTATGGCAATGCAGACGAACGGTCGGCGAAAGCTCGGGTCAGACGTTGTCCGAGAGGGGCCCGGTGCCCACCGCGGCCGCTCCGGCGGCCGCAACCTGCTCGTCTTCCTCCGCAGAGCCACCGGAGGCGCCGATCGCGCCGACCAGCTCGCCGTCGACCGTGATCGGGACGCCGCCGCCGAAGGCCGCAACTCCCGGACGGTTGCCGATCCCGCGGATCACCGCGTCCTCTGCGGCCAGCGCCTCGTAGAGGCCTGCCGTCGGTGCACCACCGAAGCCGACGCTCGTGCACGCCTTGTCGATGGCGATCGGTCCGGAGTGGACGAAGGCGCCGTCCATCCGGGCGAAGGTCAGCAGCGCGCCGCCGGTGTCGACGACGGCGATGTTCATCCGCAGGCCGTGCTCGGTGGCATGCGCCAGGGCAGCGGACAGCGCCGCCCCGGCCCCCTCGAGGGTCAGGACGGCGCTGCGCCGGGTGTGGCTCATCAGGTGAGGACGCTGGTGAAGCGCTCGTTGAGCTCGCGGGAGTGGTAGAAGATCCCCTTGCCGATCTGGTCCACGGTCCAGACATTGGTCGGCCGGTCCGGGAAGGCGAGGTAGCCGCCGCCGAAGACCTCGTTGCGGTTGCCGCTCGGGTCGAAGAAGTAGGTCGTCTGCCCGCGGGTGATGCCGTGACGGGTCGGCGTGACGTCGACCGCCACGTCGTCCATCGTCAGCAGGTCCGCCGCGTGCCCGACCTGGCTCCAGTCGTCCAGCCGGAAGGCGAAGTGGTGCAGCTTGCCCTGCGGGCCGCCGATGACCGCCATCTGGTGGATCTGGTTGTTGGAGGTCAGCCAGGTACCGGCGAGCTCGTGGTCGTCCTCGAGGCTGGTCTGGATCCGCTCGGTGGGGTAGAAGTCGAAGACGTCCATGAGGAGCTTCTCCATGAGCTTCGGGTCCTCGCAGGTGATCAGCGAGTGGTCGAGCGCCGGGACGCCGATGCCCACGAGGTGCCGCGGGAAGGGGTCGGGGTTGTGCGTGCCGACCTCGGTCCCGATGGCCGTCTGCGAGTGGAAGACCTCGAAGACGTGGTCGCTGGTGGTGGTGAAGCGGATGCCGTCACCGACCTCGGGGTTCTCCCCGGCGGACATGCGCTCCACCGTCAGGCCGAAGGTCTTGGCCTTGTTCTCGATGGCCTCGATGTCGGCCTCGTGCTGGGCCTTCCAGCCGTACTTGACGACGCCGACGCCGCCCTCCTCGAGGACGACGGAGTGGTGGTCCCACTCGTCCCAGCCCTTGTAGAAGACCCGCTTGTTGCCCTCGGGCGAGACGTCCTCGAGGGTCTCGTACAGACCCATCGTGGACCCGTAGTGGTTCTTGGCCTCGGTCATGTCGGTGACACGCACGTGGGCGTACCCCATTCGCATGATGCCCATGTCTACTGCTCCTCCGGTGCGTTGCTGGCCGCCCTGGCACGCTCGCGTGCTTTCGCGTTGAGCTGGCCCAGCAGGGGGTTGACGAGGCGCAGGGACGCGTCTCGCATCTGGATCGTCAGGTCCTCGTCGGGGACAGCACGACAGCTCAGGCAGGTGCCGTCGGTGCGCTCCGTCGCCGTGATGACCGAGTCGGCCACGGTTCGGTTGTACGTGAAGGAGCCGTCGAGGACGTCCACCTTGCAGATGCCGCAGCCTCCGCGTCGGCAGCCCACCGTGTAGGCATAGCCAGCCTTCTGCAGACCGGCCAGCACGGTGTCGTCGGGCGAGATGAAGATCTCGGCTCCCGACGGCTGCACGATGATGGTTGCCACCGAGCACTCCTTCGTGGTCGACATCGAGGCATCGGCGCCCCGTTGCCTCCGACTCTCTCCCACCATGTGGACGAAGGGGGGTGGCGTTCCCCTTCGCGGAACGCCACCCCGTCAGGGCCCCGTCAGCGCAGCACCGCGATCCGGTCGCCCTTGACGGCGCCGACCCAGAGCTCGGCACCGACGGGCGCAGCCACCGTCGGCGCCCGGAAGTCGGCTGGCTCACCTTCGTAGAGGACGTGCGAGGTCATCCGACGCGGATCCACCGCGAGGACCGACACCCCGGTGGGGCAGTTCGCGAGGTCGTCGGCCTGGCAGGAGATGACGTTCTCCGGCGTGAAGTCCTGCCCGGTCACGAGCACCTCGCCCTGCCTCGAGATGCGCAGGTTGTCCGGCATGAAGGGGACGTCGATGCTCGCTCGCCCGACGGCCGACCGGGCGGACGCGCGGCTCCCGTCCAGCGGGATGCGATGCACCTGACGGCCACCCCACTCCGCCACGAAGGCCGTGCGTCCGTCACGCGTCACGACGACACCGTTGGGGCCGGCCATCGCCGAGTCCGGCACCGTGCTCCAGCCCGTCGCACGGTCCCAGCGCATGAGGTCGCCGCTCGGGGTGTCGCTGAAGATCTGCGAGAAGGGGTCCGACTGCGTCGGGTCGAAGAAGTTGGTCACCACGAGGCCGTCCCCGCCGGGGAGCGGCGCCACGCCGTTGGCGAAGGTTCCGCTGGGCAGGGTCACGCACCCGGTCCAGGTGAGCTCGGTGCCGTCGGTGAGGTCGAGCTCGAAGACCTCGACCCCCTCCCTGCCGCCGTGATTGACGGCGTAGACCTCGTACGTGTCGGTCCCCGTCTGCTCGACGTTGATCCCGTGGGGCGAGGCGATCGACGCCTCGGGCGGGCCGGGGCAGGTCGGGAAGCGGGTGCGGTCCCAGTCGACCGACCAGTCGCGCTCGGGCCAGATCTCGCTCGCCTCATGGGTGTCGCTGTCGACCGTGTAGAGATGGCCGACGCTGTTCGTGGACAGCGGGTCGGCCGACAGCCCGCTGACGAGCGCGCTGCCCGACCCGGGGAGCTCGACGATGTCCTCGGGGCTGGTCGGTCCGCTGAGGAAGCCCTCGAGCTCGTGCTTCGGCGTGGCCTGTGGCGGCGTCGCGCTCGCGCCTGTCGAGAGGGTGGCGCCGGCGAGGGCGACGGCGGCGACCGCCGCCAGACGAGGCAGTGTCGACCTGGTGATGTTCATGGGTGTGTCGTCCTCCGTGGTGCGTCGTTGAACCACCTGGCTCCGGTCGAGTCAGTGGAAGGGACACTACAGAAGATTTGGCACCCGGCAACTCCTGCTCACAGGGATCCGATGCACTGGCTGGTCCGGGCGCTCCATCCCCTCGTCAGGGACGCTTGCCCTGCTCGATGGCCTGGCGCAGGACCGCCTGGATGACCGGGACGAAGAGGTCGATGATCTCCCCGCCCTCCAAGTCGTCGAAGGCCTCGCCCGCCACCACGAGACCGTCGGACAGCGCCCGGAAGAGGACCGCGACATCGGCCGTCAGCTGGGGATCGCCGATCTGCGCCAGTGCCCGCTCGAGCCAGACCATCATCATCGTCTGCGCCTGAGCGCGGACGTCCAGATATGCCTGCCGGGTCTGCTGGGTGTCCTCCCCGGACTCCAGCAGCACCTGCATGCCGATGTTCATGAAGCTCGGGCGGCGACGCAGGGTCTCCTCCGTCGCTCGCAGCAGGTCCGAGACGTGCTCGAGGACGTCGCCCTCCTGCGCGCCCCAGCCCGGCGACTCGGCGAGCCACCGCGCGAAGCTCGTGCGGACGACCTCGGCGAAGAGCGCGTCCTTGTCGGTGAAGTGCCAGTACAGGCTGGAGACCGGCAGCCCGGACCGGGCGCAGACGGCCGCGATGGTCGCCCCCGTGACGCCACGCTCACGGGCCACCTCGGCCGCCGCCTCGAGGATGCGGTCCCGTGACGCGAGGCCACTCTCCCGCGGCCTGTCCTCGGAGCCGGGCCCCACCGGGCTCATCGAGCCCACCCCAGTTCCTGCAGGTGGGCCGCCCAGCCGGAGGCGACCAGTGCCGTCAGGCGACGCACGTCCTTGGCCGTGCTCGAGCGCACGTGCACGAAGAGGCCGTCCATGAGGACCATGTGCGTCCTGGCAACCGTGCGGGCAGCCGCGGTCCTCGCCTCCTCGTCAGGGAAGGCCTCGGGCAGGAGGACCTCCATCCACCACGTGCTCATGGCATCCTCCGTGTCGCGGCGCACCTCGAGATACCTGGCGCGCGCCTCCGGCTCCTTGACCCTCTTCTGCAGCGTGAGCAGCAGCCCCAGCTGCCAGAACTGCGGAGTCTCGACGAGGGAGAGCGCCGCCCTCTGGAAGCGTTGCTCGAGGCGCTCGCGCAGGTCATCGGGCTCTTCTCTCGAGACCCAGGTGGGCGCCGTGGGGCGCCACTGCCGGTACGAGTACTCCAGCGTGGCGGCCATCAGCTTTTCCTTGTTGCCGAAGTGCCAGTAGATCGAGCTGGCCGGCAGCCCCGTCCGCTCGACGACCTTGGCGACGGTCGTGCCGTCATACCCTGAGGTGGCGGCGATCTCCAGAGTGGCCTTCAAGATGGTCTGGCGAGACTCCTCGCCCTGCTTGTGGACCCGGTCGGTCTTGCGCGGCACGACGTCCCCTGTCAGTCGATCGATGAAGCGGATGAGCACCTGCTCACTGGAGCCCAACATACAGGGATGAGGGCCATCGAGCCGCTCATGAGCGATGTCACCGCTTGAATCCTGCGGATCAACTCGGTAACGTCACTGTAGCAATCACTACAGGCTTCCATGTGGGGCCGGGCACCGGGACTCAACGAGGAGGCTCACATGACACAGGACCGCGCACTCGGGCGGCGCTTCGACGCCGCAACCTTCCGCGAGGTACTCGGCCACTACCCGACGGGTGTCGTCGTCGTCACGGGGGTCCACCCGGACGGCGAGCCGGTGGGGATGGTCCTGGGGACTTTCACCTCGGTCTCGCTCGAGCCCGCCCTCGTGGCCTTCATGCCCGGAGCCGAGTCCGGCACCTACGCGCGGCTGCGCGAGTGCCCCTCCTTCGTCATCAATGTCCTGGCGCACGACCAGACCGATGTCTGCCGCACGATGGCCATCCCCGCCGACGACAAGTTCGATCGCGTCGGCTGGCGCCCGTCACCGACCGGGGCGCCCGTGCTCGACGAGGCGGTCGCCAGCATCCACTGCCGCCTGCACGACGAGATCCTCGCCGGCGACCACTACATCACCCTGTGTGCCGTCGAGGACCTCGAGATCGTCCGGCCGGTCACACCCCTCCTTTTCTTCCAGGGAGGGTACGGAGGCTTCAACCCCAAGGGCCTGTCGGCGCTCGGGGACGGCGACTTCATCGAGGCTCTCCGGCTCGCCGAGACGGCCCGGCCCCACATCCGGCGTCTGGCCGACCGGTACCGCTGCGAGTCCGCGGTCCTGACCGTCCTCAACGACGACGAGATGACGACCGCCGACTCCGCGTATGCCGGGAGCGCAGAGGTCTACGAGCGGCTCGGAGCACGCATCCCCCTCATGCCACCCATCGGCGACGTGTACGTCGCCCACGCCTCGCAGGAGGTGCAGGACCGCTGGTGCGCCAAGGCCGCGCCCGACGGGGAGGTGCAGGCCCGCTACCGGCGGCGCCTGGAGACGGTCCGACGCGATGGCTATGCCGTCGTCCAGGTCGGTGCCGTCGGCGCTCCCCAGTACGCCCGGCTGCACGACGCCTTGGACGAGTACGCGTCCGGTCCCCTCACACCCAGCCGTGAGCGCGCCGTCCGTGAGGTCATCGCCGAGATGGCCCACTTCTTCGAGCCGATCGACATCTGCGAGGACACCCACTACGACCTCGGCTCGATCGTCGTCCCGGTCTTCAGCCCCGATGGCGGGGTCTCGATGGTCCTGCGGCTGACCCAGCTGCCCCAGGACGTCCCCGGTGAGACGGTGCGCGAGTGGGTCGGTGGTCTGCAGGAGGCGGCGCGCGAGGTCGGGACGGCACTGCGCGGCGAGGAGAGCAGCGCAGCGCTGAGCGCCTACGAGAGCTGGTTCATGATGTGAGGCCGCCGGCGATCTCCTCGCCGATGATCCAGCCGGCACCCATGGCCGCCATGAGGCCGCTGCCCGAGGAGTAGCCCTCGGATTTGGGGCCCGCGGTGCCCACCGCGCTGCCCCCACCCACCCGCAGTCCGGACACCGTGGAGCCGTCGGCCCGCACGACCCGGCACCCCGTGTCGATGAGCGCCCCGCCCTGCGTCGTCAGCACACCGTGCGTCAGCCAGGTGTGGTGGAGTCGCCCCTGCTGGGCCCGACGACCCGGTAGCGGGCGCATGGCTCGCGCGAGCAGCTCGGCGGCGATCCCCGTCTGGTCGGCGAGGTCGACCAGGCCCGCTGCGTCGTGGATCGCTCCCGCAGCGAGGGAGTCGCGCATCATCTCCGAGGTGATGGTCTCGGCCATCGCCTGCTCGTCCCAGACCATCAGCGCCCGCTCGCCCGGCTGTGCCTGGATGTGTCCCGCGAGCCCGGAGTACCCGTTGGCCTGCTCGTCCACGAAGCGCTCACCGTCGCAGTTGATGAGGACTGCCCCCGCCCAGGGCAGCGCGGGGTTGACCCGGGTGCCGTGCCCGAGGGTCACCTGACCGTGACGCAGGCAGGCCTCCATGTGCATCCACTGGGCGCCGAGCGGCTCCAGCCAGCCGATGCTGTCACCGGTGGACGTGCTCACACCGCCGTAGAAGGGGGTGCCCAGGCTCGACGCGAAGCGCTGCATGAGCGCCGGGTTGTTGGCGAAACCGTCGGTGGCCACGACGGTGGTCGTGGCTCGGACCTCGACCGGCCGGCCGTTCTGCTCCGCGACGAACCCGACGACCCGCTCTCGGGACGGCTCGTCCGGGTCCGCCTCGGTGAGCAGTCTCCGGACCGGAGCCTCGTCGACGAAGGCGACGTTGTCGCGTGAGGCCAGCTCGGCTCGCAGGAAGGACATCAGCGGTCTCCCGCCACGACGCTCCGGGTCGGCGTGCAACCGGGGGACGCTCATCCCCTTGCGCGGCATGTCGACACCCACCTCGAGCGGGTAGCCGAGCGTGTCCGCGATCCAGTCCACGTAGCGCGGCGCCACCTCGCAGAAGCTCATCACGAGGTCGCGCAGCGACTCGTCGCCGGAGTTGCCGATGATGTCCTCGCAGTGCCGCTGCGGGGAGTCCTCGATGCCCGCCTCGCGCTGGAGGCGGGTCCCGCCGGCCGCCAGGCTGCCCGAGGAGACGTCGGCATTGCACCCCTCACGGGTGCTCTTCTCGAAGATGACGACGACGAGCTCGGGGTCCTCGCTCGCCCGCAGCGCGGCCATGACCCCGCAGGCACCACCGCCAGCGATCGCCACGTCGACGTCGATGGTGTCCATCACGTCTGGGAGGCGGCGGCGAGCCCGTAGAAGGTGCGGGCCGCGTCGACGAGGCCTCGCGGTGGCTGCTCGCCGTAGAAGCCTCTCCTCGAGGCGACCAGGCCCTGCTCCCGGTGCTGGGTCGCGCGCAGCAGTGCGACCCTGACGCAGGTGCCCAGCGAGTCCACGACCGGGACGTCGTCGATGCGACTGATGCCTTGGTCGGCGAGGAAGACGTTGAGGGGTCCCTCGCCCGGCACGATGACGTCGGCGCCCTCCGCGATCGCGCGACGGGCCGCCTCGGTGAAGGCCTCCGTCAGGGGCGCCGGGTCGGCGTACGCCTGCATGATGTCGGTGAAGGCGCGATCCACCTGCCGGATCGGTCCGACGATCCGGTCGAGCCCGTACACCTCCATGTTGCGGCGCAGCTGGGGCTCGAGCTCCGCGATGAAGTTGACGATCCCCACGCGACGCCCTAGCTGTGCTGCCATCAGCACGCTCGTCTGCCCGAGGGTGACGACGGGGATGTCGACGAGAGTCCGGACCTCCTCGTACGCGGTGTCGGGGATCGTCGCGATGAAGAAGGCGTCGTAGCCCTCGTCCTGTGCACGCAGCGCGGCCCCGACGAACTGGTCCTTGTGCAGCCCGGAGAGGTAGGCGTACTTGATGTGGGTCCCGGGGTAGTCACTCGGGTAGGTGCCGGCCCGCATCCCGTGCAGGTCGACGCTGTTGTCGGGCCCGGCCGCACCCGACAGGTGGCGCGCCAACGCATCCCTGTAGTGGGGGACGTCGTCCAGGACGGTGAAGGACTGGTGCCAGATCCTCATGACGCAGCCACCTCCCCTTCGCCGGTCCTCACCGTGGCCTGCGCACCGGCGATCCGTCCGAAGGTCGCCCCTCGCAGCACGGACGTCGACCCGACGTAGTTGGAGTAGTACAGACCGGTCATCTCACCGGCCGCGTACAGGCCCGGGATGGCCCGACCATCGCGGTCGATGACCCGGGAGGAGGCGTCGACCTTGAGCCCACCGAAGGTGAAGACATTGGCCGCCATGATCGGGTAGGCCGCGAAGGGACCCTGCTCGATCGGCCGTGCCCAGTTGCTCTTGGCGGGGTACAGGTCCACGGTGGCCAGCCCGTCCGGTCGGGTGACGTCCCACTCGCCGCCGGGACAGGCCGCGTTGTACTCGGCGATCGTCGCGGCGAGCGCCTGCGGGTCGACGTCGAGCTTGTCCGCGAGCTCCTCGATCGAGTCGCCCGTGACCGGGGGCTCCTCGGTCCGGATCGCGGTGCGGATGTTGGGGACCGCCTGACCCGCCGCATCGAGGATCATCCAGGCCATGCCACGGTCCTGCGCCTGGATGTCTCGCGTCGTGCGCTCGTACCAGGCGTCGATCGGCCCTCGTGCCTCGTCGACGAAGCGCTGCCCGTGCACGTCGACGAGGATCCCGTAGGTGAAGGCCATGATCGCGGCCTCCGGGTCGCCGGAGCGCGGGTCGATCGGCTCGGCGTGGAAGAGGCTGAAGTTGCCCGCGGTCGCCGCTCCGGCCGCGAGCGCCATCTCGATGCCCTCGCCCTTGTTGTAGTTGCCGCCGCGAGCGACCGGACGACAGATCATCGCCTTGGCCCCGTGGTAACGAGCCATCATCTCGGCGTTGCCTTCGTAGCCACCGCAGGCGAGCACGACGACACCCGTGTGGGTCACGCGCCCCGTCAGGGTCGCGGCGACGACGCCGGCCACGACGCCGTCCTCGATGACGAGCTCACGCACGGTGCTCTCGTAGGCGAAGGTGACGCCGAGCTCCTTGGCCCGGCGACTCAGGGTCTCCACGAGGGCCAGCCCACCACCGATGGGGGCGAGCCGGGTCGTCGAGGTCGTGAGGAAGAGGGTCGGGAGCTGCCCGAAGGCCATGCCGTGGCCCTCGAGCCATCGCAGCGTCGGACCGGCCTCCTCCGCGAAGGTCTCGACGTAGTCCAGGTCGACCATGGGGTGGGCCCGCAGGAGCGGCGCCCGCTTGTCCCACGACTTCGTCAGGTCAGCGGTCAGGCCGGGGTCGGGGTGGCCCATGAAGTCGTCCACAAGGGCATCCGTCAGGCCCTCGGCCGGCTCGTCGACCGAGGCCATGCGCATGTACGCCTCGGTGTAGCGCGTGTTGCCCCCGGCCTCGTCCTCGGTGGCCCGGTCGAGCAGCAGCACGCTGGCGCCGGCCTCCCGGGCACTGATCGCGGCCGAGAGGCCGGCGATGCCCGAGCCGACGACGATCACGTCGTGGGTCTGCTCGCTCATGCCCAGCTCCCGATGACCTCGTCGGCCGTGGTGACGGTGCCGAAGAGCGGCAGGGTCTTGGTCACCGCGTGGTCGTGCAGCGCGGGGTCCGGTGCGGCGCACATGTCCTCGACGATGCTCACCTGCAGACCGGAGTCACTGGCGTGACGGGCAGCCGACTCGACGACGAGGTGGGTGGCGATGCCACCCAGCACGACGTGGTCGATGCCGTCGGCGGCCAGCACCTCACGCAGGGCCGTGCCGACGAAGGGGTCGACGCACCCCTTGTCGACGACCGCCTCGTCGTCGGTCGGGGCCAGCTCGGGGAGGAACTCTGCCTCGGGCGAGCCCACCTTCATCTTCTGGTTGCCGGGGTAGCCGTCGAAGCGCGGAAGTCGGTTGGTCCGCAGCTTGTAGGTCGGGTCGAAGGCGAGACGGATGTGGAAGACCGGCACGCCGGCTGCGCGCGCGGCCTCGAGGACCTTGGACGCGGTCGAGACGACGCCACGCTCACGGACCTGGGCCGCCAGCGGCGGCGCCATGCAGAGGTCGCCCTCTTGCCCCAGGGCGATCTGGTAGTCGAGGAGGAGGAGGGCGGTGCGATCGGTGGTCATCGAGGATCCTTCGTGTCGTGGTGTGGTCTGGGAGTGAGGGAGGTGCTCGGTCACCAGGCGGACCAGCCGCCGTCGACGTAGAGCACCTGCCCGGTGACATAGCTGCTGGCCGGTGAGGCCAGGAGCAGGAGAGGGCCGGCGAAGTCGGTGTCGACGTCACCGAGGCGACCGAGCATCGTCCGCCGGGCGAACCAGTCGAGCTGCTCCGGGTCGTCGGCCAGCGGCATCGTCATCGCCGTGGGGTAGAAGACCGCGGGGGCGAGCGCATTGACGGTGACCTTCTGCGGCCCGAGCTCGCTGGCGAGGGACCGGGTCACGTTGACCACGCCCGCCTTGGAGGCGTAGTAGGCACTCTCCGGGATCGGTCCGACCCGCTCGGCGTAGACGGTCGTGAGGTTGACGATCTGGCCTCCTCCAGCCGCTGCCAGTCGGGAGCCGAACTCACGCCCCACGATCCAGCAGCCGACGAGGTTGACCTTGATGATCCGCTCGAACTCCTCGACCGAGGTCTCGTCGTAGGCCTTGCGCAGCATGATCCCGGCAGCGTTGACGAGTGTGTCGACCCGTCCGTGACGCTCGACCACGTCCTGCGCGAGTGTGCGCACGGACAGCTCGTCGGTGACGTCGACGGTGTGCGCCGAGTGGCCGCTCCCGGGCAGGCCTGCCCGGACGCGCTCCACTTGGTCGACGAGGCCGGGCAGGTTGGCCAGGGCGACCGTGGCGCCCGCGGCCGCGAGCGCGCGGGCGGCCTCCTGGCCGAGCCCGCCGGCCGAGGCGCCCACGACGACGGCCACTCGTCCGCTCATGTCGAAGGGGGAGCGGGTCCCCCCTTCGTGCTGGTCCGTCGTGGTCACCACTGCAGATCACTCTCCTCCCGGGCAGCGTGGCGGCCGGCGAGCCGACCGAAGATCGCCGACTTCCCGATGCTGGTCCCCGTCATGTAGCCGGCGCCGTGGAGCCCACCGACGACCTCGCCCGCGGCGTAGAGCCGCTCGATCGGAGAGCCGAAGACGTCGAGTACCCGCATCCGCGGGTCCACGGTCAGCCCGCAGTAGGTCGCGAGGACCACGGTGCCGGACCGCTGGGCGTAGAAGGGGGGTTCGTCGATCGGTGTGGGACGGCCGACGGCACCGACGAGGTGCTCGCGGCCGAAGGCATCACGCTCACCGGCGGTGATGCGCGCGTTGTAGTCGCGCACCGACTCCTCGAGCGCGCCCGGGTCGGTCCCCAGGTGAGTCGCCAGGTCGGCGATCGAGTCGGCGACCTCGAGCATCCCCGCGGACAGGCGGTTGGCGAAGTCGTAGATCGGGACCTCGTCCGAGCTGCTGGCCATCACCTGCGCGTCGAAGACCTGCCAGGTCTGGCCGCCCTCCTGCGCGAGGCTCTCGTCGCCCAGCTCCTTGTAGGGCCGGGACTCGTCGACGAACCGGTGGCCGTGGACGTCGACCATGATCGCGCCCTTGTAGACGGCGAGGATGCCGGTGCCGTCCTCGTCGGGGTGCGGCTCGAAGTAGATGCCGTAGGTCCCCTTGATCCAAGGCAGGTCCCGCACGCCCGCACCGAGGGCCTGGGCCATGACCATGCCGTCACCGCTGTTGCCCGGCCCCCCGGCGAGGAGGGCGTGCCTCATCTGCGGGGCGACCCGGTCGAGCAGCTCACGATCACGGGCGAAGCCTCCCGTCGCGATGACGACGGCGTCGCAGCGGATGGTGTGCCGCTGACCGTCACGCTCGACGACGACGCCGCGGACCCGGCCGTCCTCGCAGACCAGCCGCTCGACCGGGGCGTCGGTGATGATGCGTGCGCCCAGTCGACCGGCAGCATCGAAGAGATGGCGCAGCATCGCGGTCGTGTCGCTGGGGTGCGAGCGGGGGACGGACTGCCCCGAGGCCGCGTGGATGTGGCCGTACTCGACGCCGTGCGCCTTGAGCCAGCGATAGGTCCCGGCCTGGTGGCTCACATAGGTGTCGACGAGCTCGGGGTCGTTGTGGTGCAGACCCACCGTCAGGAGGTCCTGGCGCAGCAGCTCCTCGGAGTCCTCGATGCCCTGCTCACGCTGCTCGTCGGTGTCGACGAAGGCGCTGAGCCCGGCAGAGCGGATCGTCGAGCCGCCGAGGACCGGCAGCTTTTCGAGGAGGACGACGTATTGGCCCTCCTCGGCCGCGGCGAGCATCGCGGCCGCCCCGGCAAGGCCGCCCCCGAGGACGACCACACCGACCTGCTCCGGCAGCTCACGCTCGACGGGCAGACCATCGGTCGTGATGCCGGGCTCGTCGGCGAAGACCTTGGTGCTCATTGCCCGATCGCCTCCACACCGGTGGTCGGCTCCCAGGGGAGGTCGAAGGCCGCCTCCGCCGTGCGGAAGGCGTCGAGGTTCACGATGGCCTGCCGCTCCTGCCACGACACCATCCGGTCGGCGTAGGACCCCGATTCGCCGTGGGTGGCCAAGTGCTCGAGGGCCAGTTGGCCGGCATGCATGAGGGTGCGCATGAGGAAGTTGGCGAAGAGCACCACTTTGAACCCGAGGGCGTCGTACTCCGGCAGGGACAGCTCGGGCGTCTTGCCTCCTTCGACGACGTTGACGACCAGGGGCAGGCCCGCGAGCTCGCGGCCTACTCGCTCCATCTCCTCGACGGTCCGAGGGGCTTCGAGGAAGAGAACGTCCGCGCCGGCCTCGGCGTACAGGTGGGCGCGACGAATTGCCTCGTCGATGTCGTGCACGCTGCGCGCGTCGGTCCTGGCGATGACCACGGTGGCCGCGTCGTCCAGCCCTTGGCGGACGGCCGCGATCTTGCTGGCCATGTGCTCGGCCGGGATGAGGGTGTGGGAATCGAAGTGCCCGCACCGCTTGGGCATCTCCTGGTCCTCGATCTGGAGGGCAGAGGCGCCCGATCGCTCCAGCATCCTGGCTGCGCGAACGGCCATGAGAGGCCCCCCGAACCCGGTGTCGGCGTCGACGATGACGGGTGCGTCGACGGCTGAGGCGATTCGGCTGGTGTGCTCAGCGAACTCGGGCAAAGTCACCAGACCCAGGTCTGGCAGCCCGTACTGGGCATTGGCCAGCCCTGCACCCGTTGCGTAGACCGCACCGAAGCCGGCCCGCTCCGCGAGCTTGGCGCCCATCGCGTCGGTGACTCCCGGAAGGATGAATGCCTCGCCAGCGAGCCTTTCCCGAAGGCGGAGGCGTCGCTCGTGGGCGCTCCAACTCGTGGTGAGCCCCGGCAGGTCGCGAACGTTGGGTGCTGCGGTCATGACGCCCTCTCATCGACGGTCTGCGACGCCCTGATAGCGCCGCCCACCTCGTGAGCACGATCGTACTGCAAACTGTCAACACTTGACAGTTGCCGACGAATGCCATTTCTGATGGCGGCCGTCGTCCGGCGCACCGGCTGCAACGCGACCGTTCGGACGGCGTCGACGACGGGCTCGGCGAGCTCGGCGTCGAGGACCGTGGCGACGCCGGAGCGGAGCTTGGCCTCCTGCTCCCGGGCGGATAGCGGCCGGCGTGGGTGACCACGTGATTCGCTGACCTCGTGGACGAGCGAGTTCCCGTCGTGCAGCTCCACGACGACCCTGCCGCCGAAGCGCGCGTCGTCGTCGGTCGACCAGTCGCCAACAACGGCGACCTGATCGCGCGCCGCCCAGATGTCCGGCCGAGCGAGGGCCGCCAACCCGAACTGCGCCGCGCCGGCCGCACCGTCGACAAGCGTCGCCGCCATGACCCAGGTGGGCGAGTATCGCGCCTGGTTCTCGTCAGAAGGACTCGCGTACCGCATGATGTCGAGGACGATCGGGTCGACGTGGGCCACCACGCTCGCGACGTCTGTTGCCTCGAACCCGTGCTCCTCGCGAAGGGTCAGGAGCGCGTCGATGGCACCGTGGATCGAGCCGCAGCATGCGAAAGGCTTCTGCACCCGGCCCCACGGGCTTTCCAGCGCGTGGACCGGTCGCCCCTCAGCAGTGCGTGCAGCCCCCTCGGCGACCTCGACGATCGCTTGATGCACCGTGTGCTGCCCCCCGAAGGTCGCGATCATTCCCGAAGGGCCGACGAGCCAGTCCCCTGAGCTCGTGGCGCCCGCTCTCGCGAGCAGAGCAGCCTCGACCCCGGCCCGGGCAGCGAAGCCGGCGTGCAAGGCCTTGGTCGTCGTACCGAAGTTGGCCCTGATGCCACCCGCCCGGGAAGCCGCGATCCCCAAGGCGTGGCGCGTCTTTGTCGCGTCGAGGCCGAGCATGTGACAGCACGCCGCGGCCGCGCCGAGCACTCCGATGGTGCTCGTGGCATGCCAGCCCCGGTGGTAGTGGGCGTGCGACAGCGCCAGGCTGACGAGCCAATCCACTTGGTAGCCGACCATGAAGGCGTCGACGAGGTCCTTGCCCGACCGGTCGATCGCCTCACCCAGAGGCAAGAGGGCGCCGAGGAGCACGACGCTGCAGTGGCCGTGCATCGGGTGCATGAAGTCGTCCCAGTCCATGCTGTGGATGGCCGTTCCGAGGACGAAGGCTGAGTCGGCCACGGCGAAGGACCGCGTGTCGGTCAGCAGCGGAACAACCGGAACGCGGCTGTCATCGTCGTCCGCACCCACCCTTGTCGGCAGGATCGTAGCCGCGGCGATGCGCGCCTGCGGCGCGAAGACACCTGCAACTCCGACTCCGAGGGTGTCGACAATCGCCGACACCGCCGTCTCCACGGCCTTCTCGGACCAAACGGCCCGACGAGTGACAACCGCCTCGATGAGGACCTCTGTCTCACTCATCAGTCGGCGAACTCCGAGGCGGACTTCCTGACAGCCTCGGGATCGAAGTCGTTGTACGCGTCAACGAAGTCGTTGGTGTACAACCCATCCGCCTTGAGCGGCGTCGTGGTGATCTTGGAGTCCCGTGCAAATTCCAGCCAAGTGTCGATGCTGTCGGTCGGGTACTTACCAAGCGTCTGGCTCTTGACTGGGTCACCCGTCATGGCCGAGACATTGCGCCCTTCGAAGATCTCGACGTGCTTCTCGAGAAGCTTGGGGTCGTCCGAGATCTTCGTCTGCGGGTAGCGCTTCCACATCAGCTTCACGGCTGCTTCGGGGTTCTCCGTGGCCCAGACCGTCGCTTCTGCCCATGCCTTGCCGAAGCCTTTGACGAGTTCAGGGTTGGTTTTCACCCATTCGGCTTGGGCTGTGAAGGTGGTGGAGAAGAGGTCTTCGTACGCCTCGGACTTGATGTACCGCAGATGCGAACCAGCCTGCTCCATCTTCGTGTACTCGGTGTCCCACAGCATGAGTGCGTCGACCCGCTTCTGCTTCAGGGCATCGTTGGCCGCGATGCCCGTACCCGTGGCCACGAAGTCGATCTTGCTCGGATCGCCGCCAGCTTCGCTGACTGCCGCCTCGCAAAGCAGCTTCGCCCCCGAAGCCAAGTTCGCGACGCCCACCTTCTTGCCCTCCAAGTCCTTGAATGACTTGATGGAGCCGCTCTTGTTCACTGCCAACCACTGAACCGGTGCCCGCGTCCAGTTGTAGACCATCTCGACGTCCTGGCCTTTCGCCTCAGCGGCAAGGACCGCTTCAGGCGTCGGTGCACCGATCTGGACTCGGCCAGTCGCCATCTGCTGCAGAACGTCTGAGGAGCCTCCCGGCCATTGGAGTTCCACGCTGATGCCGTTGTCGGCAAAGAAGCCTTGCTCCTGGGCAACCGCGAACTGGGCCCAAGCGGCCGACATCTCGGAGGAGGGGGCAACGACCAGCTTGGTTGTCCCCTCCTTGCCCTCCTGGGCTCCGGGAGTGGACGGCGCGCAACCCGTTAGGGCCAGAACAGCGGTGGACATCAGCCCGGCAGAGCAGGCGAGAGAGTGGCGCAGTGTCATGAGTGTGAACTTTCTCTGGACTGTCACTGCCAGAAGACGAAGCGTCGTCGGCAGAGTCGAACGGACTGGTTTAGGAGCACCCCGACAAGCGCGAGGATGACGAGGATCGCGAAGACGGCCGGAGTGTCATAGGCGTTCTTGAACTGTTGGAGGAGGACACCAAGGCCCGCATCAGCACCGACGAACTCACCGGTGATGGCTCCGATGAAGGAGTTCACGACCGCCACCTCCAGGCCGGCGAACATGCTGGGGAGAGCACTTGGGAGAAGCAGCCGGCGCCAGACCTGCCACCGCGAGGCGCAGAGCGACTTGAACAGGTCCAGCCGCGCCGGATCGGTGGAGAGGATGCCATTCATCGTGTTGACGAGCATCGGGAAGAACACCAGCATCACGACGACCAAGATCTTGGGCGTGTACCCGAAGCCGAACCAGATGATGAAGAGCGGGGCAAGAGCCACCTTGGGCATCGACTGGAACGCCACGATGAAGGGGTAAACAGCCTTTCGCGTAACCGACCACTCGGCCAACACGAAGCCGACGGATACACCCAGGAATATGCCGATGGCGAGCCCGACGAGCGCCTCGTAGATCGTCACTTGCGCGTGCTGGTAAAGCAGCGTCAGCGTCGCGCCGTCGGTGAACTTGTTGAGCACCGCCGACAAAGGCGGAAAGATGAACGTGTCGATCTTGAGCAGGCGGGGAACGAACTCCCAGGCGACCAAGACCGTGATCACGGAGAGGGTCGCGATGGCGTTGCCGTTGGCACGCCCAGCGGTGCCCTTGCGTCGTGCAGGACCTCGGGGCTTGGTTGGGCTAGATGTGGTTCGCTTGTTGACGGTGCTCGCCTCAGTCACGGACAAGTTGTCCACGCTCCTTCACACGGGCCGTCTCGTCGTCCTTGGCGAAGTGAGAGCGAACGTGGGCCGTCAGTCGGCTGAACTCGGGGTCATTCATCACATCGGCTGAGCGTTCCCGCCCGAAGGGAATCTCGATGTCGTCGATGATGCGTCCAGGCCTGCTGGACATGACGATCACTCGCTCGCCCAGAAGGACGGCCTCTGGGATCGAATGCGTGATGAGCAAGGTGGTCACCCCGGCACGGGCCCACATCTGGTGGAGATCGAAGTTCATCTGCTCGCGCGTCATCGCATCCAGGGCGCCGAAAGGCTCATCGAGCAGGAGGACCTCAGGGTCCTGACCCAGAGCCCGGACGATGGAGGCGCGCTGCTGCATGCCACCTGACAGCTCCTTCGGATACTTCGTGCCGAAGGTCCCCAGTCCCGCGCGCTCGAGAAGGGCTCCCACTCGACGCCGGTACTGCTCGTCGAGGCGGTGGTGCAGGCGAGCCGGCATCAGGCAGTTCTGCTCGATCGTCATCCACGGGAGCAGCGTGGGCTGCTGAAACATGAAAGAGATCGACCGTTGTGGCCCGATCACCTCTTGGTCACCGACCGCGATCGACCCGCTGCTTAGATCCTGCAGGCCCCCGATGGCGCGCAGCAAGGTGGTTTTTCCGCACCCTGACGGCCCGACGATCGAGACGAAGCCACCAGCCTCGACCTCGAGGTCGACGCCATGGATGGCAGTGACCGGGTCCGCCCCCTTGCGTGTGAACACCACCTCGGCATCACGAACTTCAATGCGTTCTGTCACAGAGCCTCCTCACGGCGGCGCCCTTCGACCCCGCGTCGGTGCTGGACCACGTTGTCCAGCAGGACCAGACACTTTCAGCCTTGTTACCAACTGTCAACAGTCTTCATTCAACACTTTTCCGTCTTCTGTGTGCAACGATGCACCCGTGTCCGAACCCGTAGTGCCCTCGTCGCCCGCTGCCACACCGGCCCCTCGCCTTGCCCTTCGCCGCCACACGATGGCGGCGCTCGCCGAGGATGAATTGCGACAGATGGTGCTGGGAGGCGAACTTGAGCCAGGACAGCGACTCAACGAAGTCGCCTTGGCCGAGAGCCTGGGAATCAGCCGGGGGCCACTGCGGGAGGCCATCCAGCGGCTCGCCGCGGAGGGGCTGCTGCGAGTCGTCACCCACAAGGGGGCCTACGTCCCCACCTTCGACCGCCAGCAGCTGACTGACCTCTACGAACTGCGCACCACGCTGGAGTCGGCGGCCATTCGGCTCGGGACCGAGCGTGCCAGCGATCAAGCACTGGCCGACCTCCGGGCGCAGCTTGAGCGCGCCGGCGAGCTGGTCGCCCAAGGCGGCGCCTTCCCGAATGACGTCGACCTGCACGCACGCTTCGTCAGCCTGGCTGGCAATGAGCACTTCGCCGTCGTCACTCGTGACGTCCACGGCCAGATCACGCTGGCGCGGGCTCGCTCAGGATCTGACCCCGAACGAGCGCAGCAAGCCCACGCCGAACACTTGGCGATCCTGGATCGCATGGAGGCGCGCCAACCGGCTGAAGCAGCGGCCTTGATGGAGAAGCACCTGGATGCCGCCCGGGACTCCGCCCTGGAGCGACTCACGCACAAGACCTGATCTCCTCTCCTCGCCCAGAGCACGGGCGAGGAGAGGAGGACCCTTCGGTCTCAGCCTTGGACGGCGTCGGTCGCAGGCACTCCGGTCTCGGCCAGCGGATGCATGAGCCCGGGTCCGCCCTTCGTCCCCTCACCCGGGATGTGACCCCACGTGGCGGTGCGGTCGTACACGCGTGGGATCCACACCTCGTCGTCCACCTCGATGCCACCCCAGCCATATTCGACGTGGAAGCTGCTCGGCGTGCGGTGGTAGAAGCTGAACTGGCCATCGTTGGTGTGCCGGCCAAGGCTCAGGGTGATCGGGACCTCGTGCGTCTGGGCGAGCTCGTAGCCGGTGCCCACGTCGTCCATGTCCTTGACCTCGATCATCAGGTGATTCAGGCCAGCCGTACCCGGAGGGCCCTGACCCAGAGCCAGGCTGTGGTGGCGCGTGTTGCAGTGGTAGAACCGCGCGTTGAGGCGACCGGGGACGATGATCTTGTCCGAGAGACGGAACCCGAAGTTGCTGAAGAACCTGTGTCCTTCCTCGATGTCCGGCAGGAGCAGCAGGACGTGGCCGAGCCCCTGATCGCCGGTGACGAAGCCGGTGATCGGTCGGGTCGCCAGGAAGCTCCCGGGTACGGAGCTCTGGCCCCAGGTCACCTCGTGGCGAAAGCCCCACGGGTCCGTGAAGAAGACGAGGCGGTTGACATCGCGGGAGGCAGCCAGCTCGTCGTCGCCACGACCGTGCTCGACACCGAGGTCGGCGCACACACGCAGGACCTCGTCGAGGTCCTCCTCGTAGTTGACCGCCCAGCCGATGTACTCGGTGCGGTCCTCGTCACCGGGGTGGATCTGCAGCCGCCAGGCGGCGTCGTCGAACTTGATGCGGACCGCTCCGTCGGGTCCGTCGACGAGCTGCGCACCCCAGACGTTGCGGACGAGGTCGGGCCACTCGGCGGTGTGCGGAGAGGTGATGCCCAGATAGGCAAGACGGGTGATCATGTCGGTCTCCTGTACGTGGTTGCAGAGAGCTGTCGCCGTCAGGCGAAGAGCATCGGGTTGGTGATCTCGCCGCCGAAGTCGAGCGTCGCGGCAGCGTTGTAGATCGGGCCTTCGACATTGCAGATGTGGCTCATGGCGGCCTGCATGTCACGCCAGTAGCGCTCGTTGGGCATGCGCTCGTGGATGCTCTGCGAGCCCGCGATCTTGTAGAGGCGGTCGATGGCGTCGATCGAGCGGCGCACAGCGCGCACCCCGTTGCGACGGATCTGGACCCGCTCCTTCATCGTGAGGTCACCACCACCGTCGACGAAGTCGTAGAGCTCCTTCATGTCGTTCAGGAGCACGGTTCGACTGGCCGCGACGTCGGCCGCTGCCTCCGAGTAGACGTGCATCAGGATGGGGTCCTGCTTGGCGACCCGCTGGTCTGCCGTGACGCGGTCGACGACGTAGTCACGGAAGACCTGGAGCGCGCCCTCGGCGATCCCCTGGGTCCCGGAGTTGATGGCGGCGGAGAAGGCGACCGGGAACTTCAGGCGGTAGAGCGTCTTGCCCGGCTGGCGGTCCTCGTAGTCGCCGGCGTTCATCTCCGGCCCACCGACCGTGCGGTAGTCCGGGACGAAGACGTCCTTCATGCGCACGTCCTTGGAACCGGTGCCCTTGAGCCCGATGACATTCCAGCTGTCCTCGACAATCTCGTAGTCCTTGCGAGGGATGACGAAGTGGCGGACCTGAGGAGGCATGAGGGGCTTGCCGTCGGAGTCCCCGACCATGCCGCCGAGGATGACCCAGTCAGAGGCGTCCGTGCCGGTGGAGTAGGGCCACTGCCCCGTGAAGAGGTAGCCGCTGTCCACGGGGGTACCGACGCCGAAGGGCGCGTAGGGCGAGGCCGTCCACACATCGTGGTCCTCGCCCCAGATCTCTTCCTGGAGCCGGGGGTCCATCATGGCGATCTCCCACGGGTGCACGCCGACGACGCCCGTCACCCAACCGGCCGAAGGGGAGTACTTCCCGACCTCCATGGCGGTCTGCATGAACTCGACGGGGTGGGCCTCGGCCCCGCCGTACTGCTCGGGGGCGTACAGGCGCATGACGCCCGAGTCGCGCAGGACCTTGACGGTCGCATCGGTCAGCTTGCCGGCCCGGTCGCAGGCCACCGCCTCGGAGCGGAGCAGGTCGGCGTTGGCGCGGATGTGCTCGATCGGAGAAGTCATCGTCGAGTCCTCTTCTGGTCTGGGTTCTTGGGTGGTTGTCAGGCGGCGGCGGTGGCGTGAAGGAACTCGCGCACGAGGCGGTTGAACTCCTCGGCATGCTCGACCTGGGCCCAGTGGCCGCAGCGGTTCAGCAGCACCAGGCGCGAGTCCGGGATACGGGCGAGCAGCTGCAGCGAGTGCTCGAAGTGGACGACTCGGTCGTCGCGGCCGTGGATGAGCAGGGCCGGGACCGTGACCTCGCGCAGGGCGTCGAGGCTGAACCACTTGGCGATCGGTCCACCGGCTGCGAAACCGTCCAGGTAGTTCTTCAGGTGCTCGGGGTTGGCCAGCGCCGCCCGGGCGCGCTCCTCGGCGAGCTCGTCCGTGCCGAAGCGCTCGGAGTCGTAGGTCATGACCTCGACGAGGGCCTTCATCGACGCCGCGGTGGGCTCCCGGTATCCGCCCAGGAGGACCTTCATCCCCTCGGAGAGACCGCCACCCGGCTGGGTGATCGAGGCGGCGCCCGATCCGGGCCCCATCGTGATGATCCGGTTGACCCGCTCGGGGTACTCGGTCGCCAGTCGCAGCGTCGTGATGCCGCCCATGGAGTTGCCGATGAAGGCGGCCTGCTCGATGCCGAGCGCGTCCAGGAGCTGGACCGCGGCCTTGGCGTGGTCGTTCTCGTCGCGGGTCACTGCGGAGGAGCGGCCCCAGCCCGGCATGTCCGGAGCGATGACCCTGAAGTCCTGGCTCAGCTCGGGGATGTTGTTCTGGAAGTTGCTCCACCCGGTCGCCCCGGGGCCGGAGCCGTGGAGCAGGACGATGACGGGAGCGTCCTGCGGGCCAGCGTCGTTGTAGTGAATGGTCCAGTCAGGGGTGGTCACTGACCGGGCGCAGCTCTCCTCGGTGATCGGCTGGCTCATCAAGACTCCTTTGTCTCCGTAGCACCTGTGTCCTCGTCGATCCCCCGCTCTGGGCGGTTCGTCTTCGGTAGCGACCAAGCGTCTTTGCTGTAGTGGTTGCTACAGAGTAGGACGAGCAACTCCGTCTTGGCAACCCCCCTTCCACCCCCGGCTCAGTACAGAGCGCTGGGCGGCACCTGCCCGCCGAAGAGGTGCGCGCCCCAGGCGGTGTAGCAGATCTCGCGGACATTGCACACGTGCGACGCCGCGACCTGCAGGTCACGCCAGTACGGCTCGAGCGGGGAGGCCTGCTGGATGGCGCTCGAGCCCATGAGTCGGTACAGGTCACCGACAGCGGTAACCGCCCGATCGGTCGCGCGCACCTGGTCGATGCGGAAGCGCAACCGGTCCTCGATGCTGATGTGTCCGCGCCCTTCGCTCACCCGGTCGAAGTGTGTGGCGACGAGCTGCCGGAGGTGGGCGATGCCGGCCTCGACGTCCGACTCGGCACGTGCCAGCGCTTCCATGGTGAAGGGGTCGGTCTTGCTCGCCGTGCCCTGCGTGGAGACCCTCTTGGCGATGTGCGCATACGCGGCATCGACGGCTCCTCGCGCGATGCCGAAGGTGCCCGCGCTGATCGCGAAGGGGAACATCAGCCCGAACTGCATGTGGAAGAGCGGGTTGTCCGGACGATGACGGTCCGTGTAGACGTTGGCGCGGACGTCATCGGCGACGAGGACCCGGTGCTCGGGGACGAAGGCGTCGACCGTGATGTCGTTGGACCCGGTCCCCGCCAGCCCCATGACATTCCAGCTCTCCGGGATGATCTCGATGTCCGACATCGGCACGAGGACGTGGACCACGGTGGGAGGCATCAGGGCCTCGCCGTCGTCACCGGCGATCATCCCGCCGAGGATCGACCACTCGACGTGGTCGCTGCCCGTCGCGAAGGGCCAGCGACCGGTGAACCGGTAGCCACCCTCGGTCGGGACCAGTCGACCGAAGGGGGCATAGGGCGAGGACACCCAGTCCTCCGCCCTCTCTCCCTTCGCCCCGTACACGTCGTCCTCGGCCTGCGGGCCCCAGATCCCCAGCTCCCAGGGGTGGATCCCGACCACCCCGGCCACCCAGCCCGCCGACGGGTGGTGACGACCGACCTCGACGACCCAGTCGAAGAAGTCGTTCGGGTGGCCCTCGAAGCCGCCGTGGTCCTTCGAGTGGAGGATCTTCATCCCCTCCGAGGCGCGGATGATCTCCACGCTCTTGTCGGTGAGCCGTCCGAGACGGTCACTCGGGCGTGCCTCGGCACGCAGCTCCTCGGCGTGCTCACGGATGTACTGCAGGGGTGCGTTCATGTCGGGTCCTGTGCTCGGTGCTGGTGGGACGAAGGGGGGAGGTCAGGCCGTCGTCGTCCGCGAACGGATGACCTTGGCCAGGGCGACCGCGATGACGAGTCCGGCCCCGTAGAAGACGTTCTGGATCCAGCCGGAGAAACCCAGCAGCTGGAGACCGAAGATGCCTGTCGTGAGGAAGTAGATGGCGATGATCGTCCCGATGGGGTTGAACATGCCGGGCTGGACGACCGCGGTCCCGAGGAAGACGGCTGCCAGGGCCGGCAGCAGGAAGGTCATCGTCGTGCTGGGGTCGATGCCCCCGACGGTGCCGACGAGGATGATGCCCGACAGCCCGGCCATCAGGGCGCCGGCCAGGTAGCTGCCGACCCTGACCCGGTTGACCCGGATGCCTGCGAGGCGGGCGACCTCGGGGTTGGACCCGATGAAGAGCATGCCGCGGCCGAGGGGCGTCCACCCGAGGACGTAAGCGATGAGCGCGGCGAGCGCCAGGCCGTAGAAGAAGCTGAGGGGCAGGCCCAGCAGCCGGTGGTCGACGATCGCGGTCAGACCGTCGGAGGCCACCGACACGATGTTGGATCCCGAGATCATCTGGGTGAGCCCGGTGAGCAGGGTCGCCATGCCGAGGGTGACGACGAGCGAGCTCAGGTCCATGAAGACGACGAAGAAGGCATTGACCAGCCCGGCGACGAGGGCGACCACGACACCGGCCGCGACCGCAGCCGCGATCGGCCAGCCGTGCACCCCGCCGAGGACCGCGACGGTCGTCGCCGACATGCCCATGACCGAGGCGATCGACAGGTCGAACTCGCCGACGACGAGGGTGATCATCGCCGAGAGCGCCAGGAAGACCAGGACCGACTGGGAACCGAGGATCGAGGACAGGGTGCTCGTGTTCCAGAACTTCGTCGGCATGAGGATCGCGTAGACGGCGATCATGGCCACCCAGACGAGCACGAGGCCGTACCTGCTCGTGAGGACGTGCAGCCACCCCGGCTCGAAGCGGGAACGCAGCGTCGTGCGCGTCGGCGCAGGGCTCGACGCTGCCGGTGCACCGCTGTCGGAGACGAGTCGTTGCGTGGTGCCCGTGTCGGACACGACTCCGTGCCCGGTCTCGGCCGGAGCAGATGCCCGGTCGAGGGGCGGGGTCGGGGTGGTGGGATCAGACATGGGTGGCTCCAGCGGTGGGGGTGGCGGGCAGGGGTGAGTCGTGCGAGCCACCGGCGTAGATCGCCTTGAGCAGCTCGTCGGGGTCGTTGGTACGCAGCTCGACCAGGGGCTGGCCGGGGTGGAAGACGAGGATGCGGTCGCACACCTCGACGAGGTCACTGGGTTCGATGCTCACGTGGAGCACGCCGATGCCACGATCGGCTGCCTCGCCGATCGTCGTGAGGATGTCGCGTCGTGCCCCGACGTCGACGGCCTGCGTCGGCTCGTGCAGCACGAGGTAGTCCGGGCGGACGGAGAGCCACTTGCCGAGGAGCACCTTCTGCTGGTTGCCGCCCGAGAGCTCCTTGACCAGGGCTTGTGGGCCCGTGGTCTTGATGTCGAGGCGATCGATGTAGTGGCGGCTGTCCGACTCCTGCCATCCGCGAGCGACGTGCCAGAGCCGGCCACGGCGGCGCAGGTTGGGCAGGGCGATGTTGTCCCGCAGGGACAGCTCCAGGGCCAGTCCCTCACGGATGCGCCCCTCGGGGACCAGGGCGATGCCGTGGCGAACGGCCCGGTTGACGTCCAGTCGGGCCAGCGGGGTGGTCTGCCCACCCACCTCGAGTGTGCCGGCGTCTGCCTGTCGGGCACCGGTGATGGCATAAGGCACCGACTCGAAGCCCGAGCCCGGGAGCCCCGTGAGGCCCACGACCTCCCCGGCACGGACGGTGATGTCCAGACCCTCGATGCCCTCGGTGGCCAGACCGGTGATGACCAGGGCCTCGGCGTCGGGCGAAGGGGAGCCCGCCCGCCTGATCGCCGAGTCGACGCTCTTGCCGAGCATCAGTCGCGCCAGGTCCGCCTCGTCGACGTCAGCGGTCCTCACCCCGGCACCCGCGACCTTGCCGTCCCGCAGGACGGTGACCCGGTCCGAGACCGAGAGGACCTCGTCGAGGTTGTGGCTGACCATGAGCACGCTCGTGCCCTCGGCGACGACCCGACGCAGCAGGGTGTGGAAGTGCTCCAGCTCCTCGCGCGGGAGAGCTCGCGTCGCCTCGTCCAGGACGACGAGCCCCTCACCCGGGCGCTGGTCACGCAGCGCCCGGGCGATGGCCACCTCGGCGCGTTCGGCAGCCGAGAGCCGACCGACGGGCGTGCTCGGGTCGATGTCCAGGTCGAGCCGTCCGAGGACCTGCCGGGCGATCTCGTGCTGGGCAGACCAGTCGATCTTGCGCGTCACGGGATGGACGACGTAGCCACCGATGCCGATGTTCTCGGACACCGAGAGGTGGTCGAGCAGACCAAGATCCTGGTGGACCACCGAGATGCCCGCCTGGCGTGCGTCACGCCACTGCACCGGGAGGGCCAGGGCCGTGTTGTCCAGCCGGAGCGAGCCGCCCTCGTCAGGTGCGTGGTACCCGGTGAGCACCTTGACGAGGGTCGACTTGCCCGAGCCGTTCTGGCCGATGAGGGCGTGGATCTCGCCGGGTCGGATGACCAGGTCGGTATCCGAGAGGACCGTGTTCGAGCCGAAGGTCTTGCTGATCCCGCGAGCCTCCAGCCTCATCAGCGTCGCCATGCCTTACTTGACCCCCCATGCGGTGAGGAAGTCCTGCTGGTACCCGGTGCCGAACCAGTCATCGGTGAGGTAGGTCTTCGGGTCGAGGGTCAGGTCAGCGACGTTGTCAGGGGTGAAGGCGCGGGTCACCAGATCCTCTGCGGGCTCGACCTTCTCGCCGGACGCCATCTGCATCAAGGCGTTGACGTGCTTCCAGCCCTCGAAGATCACCGGGGTGCCCAGGTCACTGGCCTGGGTCCCGTCCTTGATCCGCTGGAGACCGGCCAGGTCGCTGCTGGAGCTGTAGACCTTGACCTGCTTGATCTTGTTGGCGCTCTTCGCCCCCTGGATGGCCGGGGGGACGAAGGTGTCGACCGGCACGACGATCGCGTTGGTCTCGGGGTTGCTGACGAGAGCGGCCGAGACGGTGGAGGCCAGCTTGTCGAGGTTGGCGGTGGTGAACTCCACCGAGTCGCTCTCGCAGCTGGGGCACAGCTCCTTGAACTTCGCGATCATCCGGTCGCTCGCTTCCTCGGTCGTCGAGGAGTCCATGAGCTTCAGGAAGAGGGGCTTGGTCTTCTCACCCTGTCCGGCGTATGCGTCCGTCGCCATGGCCTCGTAGAGCAGGGCCACGCGCTCCGTGGCGTCGAAGAAGGCCAGGTTGTCGCTCTTCTTGGCCTTCTTCGACTCGTGCATCGACCCGATGAGGACCTTCGTCCCCTTGGCCGTGAGCGCATCGATCGCGGCCGGGACCATGTCGTAGTCGACGAAGTTGGTGATGACGTAGTCGACCTCCTGGTCCCCGGCGGTCTTGAGGCAGGCGGCGATCTCCGTCGGGTTGAACTTGCCGTCACAGGTGTTGACGGTCGCGCCGAGCTTCTTGAGCGCCTGCTCCTCACCCACGCCCACACCGTGGATGACGGGGATCTGGTCGCCCAGCGGGATGAGCGTGACCTTCTTGCCCTTGAGGTCAGCGGGCTTGGCGATCGAGGTGACCTCCGGCCACTCGGTGATCTCCTTGCTCCAGTCGGCGACCTGGGCCTTGGCATCGTCGACGGATGCGGCCTTCGCGTCGGTGCTTCCGGAGGACGTGTCGCCCGAGGACTGCTCGCCTGCACCGCACGCGGTGAGGGCGAGAGCGGCCGTGGCAACCGCGGCCAGAACCCTGATGGGCCTGACGGTTGTGGTGATGCGAGACATGATCGGCTCCTTTGCCGTGTCGCACCGCTGGCGCGGCGTTCTGCAATACGCAGGGGTGTCGCTCTCACGACAAAGAAGACATCATTGTCGTGTAGTGCTTGTTCTAGAGAAGCACAGGCAGACCACGTGTGGCAAGAGTCACCGCAGATTGTTCCTGTAAGTATCGATGCAGCGAAGCGGCTCGTTCGGGGGCCTGGTCCACTACCGACCAGCTACGAGGCGGTGCTCCATGCGGCCGACCCCGTTCACCCAGGTGGTGAGGACCTGCCCGTCCGCCAGGAATCGCGGTGGCGTGCGCGCCATACCGACGCCATCCGGGGTGCCGGTGAAGACGAGGTCGCCGGGCTGGAAGCTCAGCACCTCGGAGAGCTGGGCGATGGCGCTCACCACCGAGTGGAGGAGATGGGCGGTGGTGCCGTCCTGGACGACCTCCCCGTCGACGGCACAGCCCAGGGACAGGTCCTCCAGATCAGGGGCGTCATCGAGCGTGACCACCCAGGGACCGATGGGGGAGAAGCCGGGGAAGGATTTCGCCAGACCGAACTGCGGGGCCGGGCCACGCAGCTGCCGCTCACGTTCGGACAGGTCCTGCCCGACGGTGATCCCGGCCAGGGCTGCCGCCACCTCGTGCTCCTGTGCTCGGTGGAGCGTCCGCCCCAGGACCGCGACCACCTCGACCTCCCAGTCCACCGAGCCGTCAGGAAGCACGACATCGCCGTGCGCGCCGGTGATCGAGCTGGGCCACTTGGTGAAGACGGGCGGCAGGCCCTCCGGGGCCTCGAATCCCGACTCGTGGGCGTGCTCGGCGTAGTTGAGCCCGATCGCGACGACAGCCGACGGGCGGGGGACCGGGGCGTCAAGCTCCTCGACCGTGACCGGCCGTGCTGCCTCGGGGTCCGCGGCCGCCAGGAGCGAGCGGATCTCGTCCACGGCGCCGTACATCGCCATGGGGTCCGGGTCGATCCGCCCCTCCGAGAGCCGGGAGACGTCATGGGCCAGCAGCGGACCCCCTTCGCCCCCGGGCAGCACGACGCCACGTCCACGCAGACTGGCCAACCTCATGACTCATCTCTTTCCTGTAGTGAATGCAACAGGAATAGTCGTCTCAGGGTGCCGGCGTCAACCAGCATCTCTAGCTGCGATACATCGGTTGACAGGCGCTCGTAGGACCATAGAGTGTAGTAACCACTACACAATGTTGACGATCAATGAAGACCGTCGACCGCGCACGGAGGACATGTCGATGCCGACGAAGAACGCCGAGGTCACCAGCCGCGACATCGCCCTGGGCGATGTCACCTACCGGGTCCACTCCACGGGAGAGCCGGGCATGCCCCCCCTTCTCCTGCTGCACGGATCGGGCCCCGGAGCCACGGGCACCTCCAACTGGAAGGCCGTGATCGAGGAGCTGGGCGACCGCTACCACTGCATCGCTCCCGACATGATCGGCTTCGGCGACTCGACCCACCTCGAGGACCCGCCACGGGGGATGAAGGCACTCAACGCCGTCCAGGCCCGCACGCTCTTCGAGCTGCTCGACGCGCTCGAGGTCCCGGGCAAGGCCACTCTTGTCGGCAACTCGATGGGCGGGATGATCTCGCTGGAGATGGCACTCATCGACGCAGACCGCGTCGGGCCGATGCTGCTCATGGGGTCAGGCGGCGCGCCCGACCTGCCGGTGACCGAGGGTCTGCAGCACCTCTTCTCCTTCTACGCCGACCCGACGGCGGCGTCGATGAAGCAGCTCCTGTCGTCCTTCGTGTACGACATCGGCGTCCTCGGGGACAAGGTCGACGAGGTCGCCGCCGAGCGCATGCCCTACATCCAGCGCGAGGACATCAAGCGCTCCCACGCGGCGATGTTCGACCCGCAGGCTCCCAAGCCCGGCTTCACCGCCGAGGAGATGGCGTCGATCCCGCACAAGGTCCTGTGCGTGCACGGTCGTGACGACATCATCGTGCCCGTCCAGTCGAGCACCTGGCTGGCCCAGAACCTGCCCGATGCCAACCTGCACATCATCCCCAAGACGGGCCACTGGACTCAGATCGAGGCCCACGACACCTTCATCTTCCTCCTGGAGAGCCTCGTCGCCGGCAAGTTCTGACGGGCCTCCCTCGCCTGACACACGTGTGCGCACCTCCCTCGGCGGGTGCGCACACGTGTGTCAGCCGTTGTTGCGCTGCTTGGCCCGGATCATGTCGAGGGCCAGCACGGCACCGATGGTGCCGAGCTTCTCGGGGACCGGCACCTGCGGGACGAACCCGAGGACATAGCGCTCACGCCCGAGGAATGCCTGGGCCACACCGGGCCAGCTCCGGCTCGCGGTGGCGGCCAGGCCGCCCGGTCCGGTGACGGTGAACTCACGGTCGAAGACCGACCCCTCGAGTCGCAGCACGGGACCGGTCGCCAGCTCCACGCGCAGCGACTTCTTGAGGAAGGTGAACTCCTTGACGATCTGGGCCAACGGCTGGCCCCACCCGTCCGTCACCTCGAAGCGGTCGAGCCCGAGGTTGGGGATGTCGTCGACCCTCAGCAGGAGCGAGTTGTCAGCGTCGACCACCGCGAGCTGCCGGTTGCCCATGAACATCCGGCTGGCGGTGCTGCCCTCGGTGACGATGCGCCCGATGGGCTGCCCGCCCAGATCCTGGATGCCGAAGTCGCTGGAGAGGAAGGAGCGGACCTGGTCCATGACGAGCGCATCAGTGGTGAGGATTCCCATGCCGCCATCATGGCCCGTCCTTCTCGACGAGCGCGCTCGGTTACTCGCTGGTTTGATGTGAAGGATGTCTGAATCTCGGGGACTACCCGGCTCGACCGGAAGCTTCGCGGACACGCTGCGACGAGCCATCGAGCAGCGTGGCCTCAGCCTTGAGCGGATTCAGGCCCACCTCGACGACCGAGGGGTCGCGGTCAGCGTGGCCACGCTGAGCTACTGGAAGACCGGCCGGAGCCAGCCCGGACGCCGGACTTCGCTCGCGACGGTCGAGCACCTCGAGACGGTGCTGAGGATCGATCCCGGTGGGCTCACCGGTTCCCTGCCGACGACTCGTGGGCGTGCCCGGCGCACGCCACTACCGGAGATCGACAGCCTGTGGGAGGAGCCCTCCTCGGGTGCCATCCTCAACCGCCTCGACACCCGCTGGGACGCCGATCTGGACCGGGTCATGCTCCACGACCGGCTCCTGCTGGGGAAGGACCGTCGTTACCGGAGTCTGATCGTGCGTCAAGCCCTTCGAGCTCGTCGTGACGGCCCCGACCGTCGGGTCCTGCTCCACCAGATGGACGACACGACGGTGCCCTTGCCTCGCCTGGACGTCGTGCGGGGGGCCAGCCTCGGCCGGCTCGAGAGCGACGAGGCCGGTGGCGTCCTGGGGGCTGAGCTCCACTTCTGCCAGCCCCTGCGGCGGGGCGAGACGGTCATCGTCGAGTACGAACTCACCTGGGAGGGAGGCGGACCGGCGGACACCTGCTGCACCCGCAAGCTGCGGACACCCCTGCGCGAGCTGCTCCTCGAGGTCGAGTTCGAGCCGTCGACGCACCCCACCCGGATCTTGTCCTTCAGCGGCGACCGCGAGTCCACCGTGCCCCTGGACGTCGAGCACCGCGCGACCGTCGTCCACACCGACAATGCGCCCGGACCAACGGGTCTGCGCTGGAGCTGGGACGAGTCACCCGGATCGGTCGAACCCACCTGAGTTAACTGTTAAGGCCCGTCGAGGACTACTGCGTGCCGGCGCTGACTGCCATCGTCGTCAGCACCTCTTGCACGGAAGGATTCTCATGAAGCTCACCACCCCGAGACTCGGGTTCGTCCTCACGGCGGCGCTCGCCGGGACCAGTCTCGCGGCCGTCACCCCGGCCGCCGCAGCACCCGGCCCGGACAGCCCTGCCGCAACCTCCCACTCAGCAGTGACCGACAGGGGGCCGGCGCCCGTGACCGGCTCCTCGGCCGACGGCCGCTACATCGTCGTCCTCGAGAAGCAGGCCACGGCGGCCTCCGTCCGCAGCGCACAGGCCCAAGCCCGCCGGGACGGCGCCCAGGTGACCCACACCTACGGCAGCGCCCTCACCGGCTTCGCCGCGAAGCTGCCGGCCAAAGCGCTCAACGGTCTGCGCAACAACCCGAACGTCAAGTTCATCGAGCCCGACAGCCAGGTGCGCGCAACCGGCACCGAGACGCCCGCGACGTGGGGCCTCGACCGGGTCGACCAGCGCAGCCTCCCGCTGAACAACTCCTACGACTACTCCCAGTCGGGACTGGGAGTCACCGCCTACATCATCGACACGGGCATCAACACCGCTCACCGGGAGTTCAGCGGTCGCGCGTCCTCCGGCTACAGCGCCATCTCCGACGGCCGGGGCAGCAATGACTGCAACGGCCACGGCACCCATGTCGCCGGAACCGTCGGCGGCGAGACCTACGGGGTCGCCCAGGACGTCGATCTCGTGGCCGTTCGGGTGCTCGACTGCCAGGGGTCCGGCTCCAACTCCGGCGTCATCGCCGGTGTGGACTGGGTGACCGCGAACCACTCCGCCGGCGCACCCGCCGTGGCGAACATGAGCCTCGGCGGCGGCGTCTCCAGCGCCCTCGACACCGCCGTCGCCAACTCCATCGCCGATGGCGTGACCTACGCCCTCGCGGCCGGCAACGACTCCGGCAGAGACGCCTGCCAGGGGTCGCCGGGTCGAGTGGCGACCGGACTGACCATCGGTTCGTCCACCAGCACCGACGCCCGCTCCAGCTTCAGCAACATCGGCAGCTGCGTCGACCTCTTCGCGCCCGGCTCGAGCATCACCTCCGCCTGGTACACCAGCACCACCGCGACGAACACCATCAGTGGCACCTCGATGGCGACCCCGCACGTCGCGGGTGCGGCGGCGCTCCACCTGGAGGCCAACCCGAGCGCCAGCCCGGCGAGCGTCTCCACCGCGCTCATCTCGAACTCGACCACGGGCGCCCTGACCGACGTCGGGACGAACTCCCCGAACCGACTGCTCTACACCGGGGCCGGCGGCACGAGCCCTGCTCCCGACCCCACCCCCACGGGCTGCAGCACCCTGCCCGAGAAGGAGTCCGGCACCCTCAGCTCCGGCGGGACCGCCTTCCACCCCGGCAGCAGCGGCTACTACTACTCGGGCGCCGGGACGCAGGTCGGCTGCATCAGCGGACCTACGGGCGCTGACTTCGACCTCTACCTCGAGAAGTGGAACGGGTCCAGCTGGTCAGTCGTCGCCAGGGGCATCTCCGCCACCGCCGACGAGTCGGTGAGCCACACCGGCACCTCGGGCTACTACTCCTGGCGAGTGAAGTCCTACTCGGGCTCGGGCAGCTACACCTTCGGGCTCGACCGCCCCTGATCACCTGAGCGCTCACGCCACAGCGTCCGCGGGGACGGTCGGGACACCGGCCGTCCCCGCGGATGCAGCACGAGGATCAGCCGTAGGTGTCGCGCGGCCCCCGACCATCGCTGGTTCGCCGCAGGCCACGGGACCACGAGGGGGCACTCGGCCCGTGGACCCGGATCTCGTGGACCACATCCGGTCCCACCGACTCGGCGATCCGCCCCAGGAGCGAGCTGGAGAGCAGCCGGATCTGGGTGGCCCAGGCCGTCGAGTCCGCCCGGACCGACAGCACACCGGCCTCGAAGGTCACCGGCTCGCAGTGCTCGGCGACCTGCCGGCCGACGATCTCCGGCCATCGACCCATGACCGACCCGGCAGCCACGTCCACCTGCCAGCCGCGGTCACCCATGAGCCGCTCGACCTGGTCGCCGATGGTCTGCGGGTCCCGCCCACCCGTCGACAGGACGCCCTGCGGCTGCCACTTCCGCTTGCGCTTCGGCTTCATCCCCGGCCGCAGGCCCTTCTTCGCCGCGGCTGCCCGTGCCCGGGAGAGGGCAGAGGCGGCCGCGTCCTCGACGGTCGGCTCCACCTCCGTCTCCTCCACGTCGGGCTCCTCGCTCTCACCCGACGACGGAGGGACCTCCCCTTCGCTCATGGCACGCTCACCTCGCCCAGGCTGACCGTGTAGGTCCGGCCCTCGAGCACCGCCGGGACGTCCTCGGGGACGGCAGCGGTGATGAGGACCTGCTCGCAGTCGGAGATCAGTGCCGCGAGACGTTCGCGCCGTCCGGAGTCGAGCTCGGCGAAGACGTCGTCGAGGACCAGGACGGGGTCGTCGCCGAGATCGTGGCGCAGCAGGTGGTAGGCCGCCAGCCGCAGCCCGAGGGCGAAGGACCACGACTCACCGTGGGAGGCATATCCCTTGGCGGGCATCGGCCCGAGGCCGAGGACGAGGTCGTCACGGTGCGGGCCGACGAGGTTGACGCCCCGCTCGATCTCCTGGTCGCGCACCCGGGCCATGGACTCGATCAGCATCGTGCGCAGCTCGTCCATCTCCGGCACCTCGCCGGCCGCGATCGACTCGGCCGCCTCCTCGTACAGCGAGCTGCGGTAGACCGCGGTCGCCTCCGACTGGTTGGCGCTCACCTCGCGGTAGGCCTCCTGCAGGTGTGGCACGAGGTCACGCAGCAGCCGCAGCCGCGCGTAGAGCAGCTGGCTGCCCACGGTCGCGAGGTGGTCGTCCCAGATGTCGAGGGTGCGCACCGCCTCCTCCGCCGCGGCCCGGGGGTCCACGCCCTCCGGCGCCGACTGGCTGCGGCGGCCACGTCCACGCTTGCCACCGAGGAGCGCGGCCGCGGACTTCAGCAGCGCGCCACGCTGCTTGAGGATCTTGTCGTAGTCCGAGCGCACCCCGGACCAGCGCGGTTGGCGTTGCACGAGCAGGTCGTCGAGGAAGCGTCGCCGCTCGCCCGGGTCACCCTTGACGAGAGCCAGGTCCTCCGGCGCGAAGAGGACGGTGCGCAGCGTCCCGAGCACATCCCGGGTGCGAGGAAGGGCGGAACGGTTGAGCTTGGCGCGATTGGCCCGGCCCGGCGTGATCTCCAGCTCGACGAGGCTCTCCCGACCCTCGCGCACGACGGCGCAGCGCACGATCGCCCGGTCGGCACCGAAGCGCACGAGCGGCTGGTCCGTGGCCACCCGGTGGCTGGAGAGCGAGGCGACGTACCCGATCGCCTCGACGAGATTGGTCTTGCCCTGACCGTTGAGGCCGACGAGCGTGGTGATGCCGGGCTCGAGGGCCACCTCGGCCGCGGGATAGCTGCGGAAGTCGCCGACGCTCAGGTGCCGTACGTGCACGTCACTGCGTCGACTCGGAACCGCTCGTCGGTCCGGGCGACCCACCGGTGCTCTGCGTGCCGGAGGTCGGACCGGCCTGGGCCGCGTCACCCTTCGCCGAGTCGGCGGGGGAGGCGGGCTTGTCGACCTTCTTCGCCTCCTGGGCGGTGCTCGCGGCGGGGGAGGCCACTCCCTTCGCTGCCTCGGCACGCAGGTCATCGCCCTCGGCGACGGTCATGACCTGGTGACCACCGAACTGGCCGCGCAGCGCGGCGACGGCCTGCATCGCGGGGCTGACCTGCTGGCGGGAGGCGAAGCGGGCGAAGAGCGAGGCCGAGATGACCGGCATCGGCACGGCATTGGCGATGCCCTCCTCGACGGTCCATCGGCCCTCGCCGGAGTCAGCGGTGTAGTCGCTGACGTCGTCCATGCTCGGGTTCTCCTCGAGGGCCTTGACCATGAGGTCCAGGAGCCAGGAGCGCACGACGGTACCGCGGCTCCACGCCTTGAAGGCCCCGGGGACGTCGGTGACGATGTCCTTCTTCTCGAGCAGCTCGTAGCCCTCGGCGTAGGCGTGCATCAGGCCGTACTCGATGCCGTTGTGCACCATCTTGACGTAGTGACCCGCGCCGACCTCGCCGGCGTGGACGAAGCCCTCGTCGCGCGGTCCCTCGGGACGCAGGGCGTCGAAGATCGGCATCGCGAGCTCGACATGCTCGGCGTCGCCGCCGACCATGAGCCCGTAGCCGTTGTCGAGTCCCCAGATCCCGCCGGAGACACCGCAGTCGACGTACCCGATCTGCTGGGCACCGAGCAGCTCGGCATTGGGCCCGTCCTCGCTGAAGCGGGAGTTCCCACCGTCGACGACCAGGTCACCCGGCTTCAGCCGGTCGGCGAGATCCGTGATCACGGACTTGGTGATCTCCCCTGCCGGCACCATGACCCACACGACGCGCGGCGCCTGCAGCGCATCGATCATGGCCTGGACGCTCTCGGCGTCCGAGACCTCGGGGTTGGTGTCATAACCGATGACCTCGTGGCCGGCACGGCGCACACGCTCCCGCATGTTGCCGCCCATCTTGCCCAAACCGATGAGACCGAGCTGCATGACGAGCCTTCCTGACGGGGCACCCTGCGAGAGGGCGAAGGGGGGATCAGCCGGCGAGTCGCACCGGCTGGAGGACGTAGCGGTAGGTCGTGTCGAGCTCGCCGTCCTGACTGTCCTGACCGGTGACCATCGCCGGCTTGAGGGGGGCGGTGAAGGACAGCCGGGTGAAGGTCGTGCCCAGCACGCCCAGTCCGTCCAGCAGGTAGCCGGGGTTGAAGGCGACCTCGATGTCTGGGCCGTCGACCTTGGCCTCGACCGCCTCGGAGGCCTGGGCGTCATCGCCGGTGCCGGCCTCGATGGTCACCTGACCGTCGGTGAAACGCAGCCGGACGGGAGTGTTGCGCTCGGTGACCAGGGCGACGCGCTTGACGGCCTCGGTGAGCACCTCGGTGTTGACGACGGCCTCGGTCTCGCTGGAGTTGGGGAAGATCTTGGAGACCTTGGGGTACTCACCATCGAGCAGCCGGCTGGTCGTGTGACGCTGACCGGCCTCGAAGCCGACGAGTCCGGACCCACCGGCAGCGGCGCCGAGGGAGACCTCGATGGACCCGGCGGCGCCGAGCGCCTTGGCCGTGTCCGAGAGGGTGCGGGCCGGGATGAGTGCGACGTGGCTGGCGTCCGAGGCGTTGGGGCTCCAGGTCAGCTCACGCATCGCCAGCCGATAGCGGTCGGTGGCCAGGAGCGTGACCTTCTCGCCCTCGATCTCGACGCGGACGCCGGTGAGGATCGGCAGGGTGTCGCCGCGGTCGGCCGCGATCTGGACCTGCTGGACGGCCTGGGTGAAGGCGGTGCCGTCGATGCTGCCGCTGCCCTCGGGTGAGGTCGGCAGTGTCGGGTACTCGTCGGCCGGCATCTGGAGGAGGGCGAAGCGTGAGCTGCCGCAGGTGACCTGGACCTTGGAACCGTCGGTCACGATGTCGACCGGCCTGCCGGGCAGGTTGCGGGAGATGTCAGCGAGCAGCCGTCCGAGGACGAGGACCGTGCCGGGCTCGGTGACCTCGGCAGCGACCGTGATGCGTGCCGAGACCTCGTAGTCGAAGGTCGAAAGGGTGATGGAGCCGTCGTCCGCTGCCTCGATGAGGACACCGGCCAGGACGGGGACCGGCGGACGGTTCGGAAGGCCACGGGCCACCCAGGTGACCGCCTCGGCCAGTACATCGCGCTCGACGCGGAACTTCACGACAAACCTACTTTCGACGCGCTCCTGCGCGAGCTCATCCGAATGACACAAACATTCACGCGCAGCACAGCGCATGGATTGCTGACATTACGCGCTCAGGGCCGCACTGGTGAATCGAGGTCCTTGTCATTTCAGTGGCGGGGCCTCGTCCACAGATGGGGCCGTCGTCATGCGTGGGGGAGGAAATGGATGGATAGAGGTCTCATCGTTGTCATAGGCGGTGTGGATACCGTGGACAAGTGCCTCCAGGCCAGTGGTGGCGGCGATCTTGGGTGTGGACAAGGCCGTGGACCGCCCGTGGACAGTCCCGGTTGCCTGTGTGCGACGGACGGTCGTCACCAGCTCGACGGTGTCCTGCACAACTCGTGCACAGGCTCGTCCTCAGGGTCCTGTGGGTAACGGGGCCCTGATTTTCCGGTCTTCCGTGTCCTGCTGCTGCAGTCGGGGTGTTGCTGAGCGCCGGGGCTGTCGTCATGTGGACGACACGCCGTGATGCCTGGGCGAGCGTGTGGATGACCGGAAGGTGATCGCCGGAAAGTAGCGACTCGCGAGTACCCACAAGAGTTTCCACAGGCTGGGGACATGTGGACAACGGTGAGGGACGCTGAAACTCATCGGTGGTCACGATTGGGTCTCCCCGTCACGCACAGCTGGGGAGAACTCTGTGGACAACTTCGGGATGAGGGTCGCCAAGGTCGCTGTGAGGTGGTGGATCACAGGTCGAAGGGGTCGCCCGAGACTGGGCGAGAGGTCAGCCGACCTGTTGCTTGATGCGGTTGGTCAGCTCGGTGACCTGGTTGTAGATCGCGCGGCGCTCACCCATCAGCTCACGGATCTTGCGTTCGGCGTGCATGACCGTCGTGTGGTCGCGCCCCCCGAACTGCTCACCGATCTTGGGCAGCGACATGTCGGTGAGCTCGCGGCAGAGGTACATCGCGATCTGGCGCGCCGTGACGAGCAGTCGGGTGCGTGACGCACTCTGCAGGTCCTCGATGTTCAGACCGAAGTAGTCGGCCGTCTGCGCCATGATCGTCGCGCTCGAGATCTCGCTGGACTGCTCGTTGGGGATCAGGTCCTTGAGGACGATCTGGGCCAGACCGATGTCGACGGGCTGGCGGTTGAGGCTGGCGAAGGCCGTGACGCGGATCAGGGCGCCCTCGAGCTCTCGGATGTTGGTGCTGATCCGGCTGGCGATGAACTCCAGGACATCGGCCGGGACCGACAGCCTCTCCTGGATGGCCTTCTTGCGCAGGATCGCGATCCTCGTCTCGAGGTCGGGCGGTTGCACGTCGGTGAGCAGACCCCACTCGAAGCGGCTGCGCATGCGCTCCTCGAACCCGGACAGCAGCTTGGGCGGCACGTCGGAGGTGATGACGACCTGCTTGTTGGCGTTGTGCAGCGTGTTGAAGGTGTGGAAGAACTCTTCCTGGGTCTGCATCTTGCCCTGAAGGAACTGGATGTCATCGATGAGCAGGACGTCGACATCGCGGTAGCGGCGCTGGAAGTTGGCGGCCTTGTCGTCGCGGATGCTGTTGATGAAGTCGTTGGTGAACTCCTCGGAGTTCACGTACCGCACCTTGACGTGGGGGTAGAGGCTGCGGGCGTAGTGGCCGATCGCGTGCAGCAGGTGGGTCTTGCCCAGCCCGGACTCGCCGTAGATGAAGAGCGGGTTGTAGGCCTTCGCCGGCGCCTCGGCCACGGCGACGGCGGCTGCGTGGGCGAAGCGGTTGCTCGCACCGATGACGAAGGTGTCGAAGATGTACTTGGGGTTGAGCCTGGTGAGCTCCACCTGCTCGGGCTGGGGCCGACCACGACGAGAACGGACCGGGACCGGCTCAGGGTCCTCGTCGACCAGGCCGTCGTCCCGGTCCTCCACCGGCAACGTGGAGGACAGGCCCTGGGGTCGTGGCCTGGGTGGGGCGTCCGCCTCGGAGTCCAGACCTTCGGTCGCGGGGAGCGGGTCGCCATCGGCGAGGTCGGGGTCGACGGTGACCGCCAGGCGGATCGGGCGCCCCAGCTGGTCCGAGAGGGCCTGGGTGACGTGGCGACGCAGACGCTGCTCGACGAAGTTCTTGGAGAAGTCGTCCGGGACCGCGATCAACGCGGTGTCATCCAGAAGCCCGACCAGACGCGCCATGCTGAGGAAGGCCCGACGGGTGACCGGGACACCGTCGGCGTCCAAGGACTCGAGGGTTGTGCGCCACACCTCGCTGAAGTCGACCGCGTCGGCCACTGGGGGCACACCTCAAATTCCTGCGGCTCAGGGCCGATCGGGTCACTCTGACAACAGTCATCCTGCACCCTCGAGGGCTTCATCCACAAAGTTGTCCACAGTCTGTGGGTATAGATGGGGGGCAGGCGGTGAAGGGCTGACGCTAACAACACCCACGGGTCCGGGCAACCCGACCGGACCGGCAATCCATGAGCAATCGGCGTGTCGACTTCACATCGCGGGTCTGCAGTGGCAGCGTTGAGCGATTGCACGCCATCGGGGCGAAGGCGCCCCCGTGGTTTGACCTCGTGAGCGGCTGTCCCGTACCTTGGACGTCGGCCTGTCGGCCGCTTTCGCATGCCCATGATCCAGCCGGAGCATTCCGGTGTCCAGACGTGGGCTTCCGATCGTGGCCGAAGATGGCCGTCGACTTCAGCACCGGGTCCTACAGGCCCACAGATCATCGGAGACCGCACATGAGCAAGCGCACCTTCCAGCCGAACAACCGTCGCCGCGCCAAGACGCACGGCTTCCGCCTGCGCATGCGCACCCGCGCCGGCCGGTCCATCTTGGCGAACCGTCGCGCCAAGGGCCGCGGCAAGATCTCCGCCTGACGAGCCGACGGTGCTGCCCGCGCGGCACCGCCTGACGGACCGCGCGGACTTCGCGGCAACCATCCGGGGACGAGGCGCTCGTCGCCACGGTTCCAGGCTGCTCGTGGTTCATGCCCGTGTGGCGGACGCGACTCAGACCGACGTCCGGGGAGACTCTTCCCCGCGCGTCGGTCTCGTTGTGTCCAAAGCAGTGGGTAATGCCGTGATTCGCACGCGGGTCAAGAGGCGCCTGAGGGCACAGGCCGCGCCACTCCTGGCCAGTCTGCCGGCGGGTGCGGACCTCGTGGTCCGGGCCAACCCTGCCGCTGCACAGGCAACGAGCGATGAGTTGGGTGCGGCATTGCGGCACTGCCTGCGCCACCTGCTCGTTGGTGACGGGAGATGAAGATCCTCGCGCTGCCCCTGGTGTGGCTCGTCCGTGGCTACCAGCTTCTGGTCTCGCCGCTCCTCCCGCAGACCTGTCGATACTTCCCGAGCTGCTCGGCCTACGGAGTGACCGCATTGCAGCGGTTCGGTCTCGTCCGTGGTGCCTATCTGACCGTGCATCGCCTCGTGCGGTGCAATCCCTGGTCCGCCGGGGGCATTGACCACGTGCCTGAGACGTGGGCGCAGCGTGGGTCGTCTGACCTGACCCGGCCCCGCTTCGCCGACATCGAGGCGCACGACGACGGCGTCGACATCGACGCCACCGACCGAAGGACGTTCACCGCGTGAGCTTCAGCAGCATCATCTACCCCTTCGAGTGGCTCGTCTCCTGGATCATGTATCTGTGGCACGGGGCCCTCACCTCGATCGGCCTCCCGGAGGCCAGCGGTTGGACCTGGACCCTGTCCATCGTCGGGCTCGTCCTCGTCATGCGAGCGGCGCTCATCCCGCTCTTCGTCAAGCAGATCCACGCCTCGCGCAAGATGCAGCTGATCCAGCCCGAGATGGCCAAGATCCAGGCCAAGTACAAGGGCAAGACCGACCCCGACTCCCGTCAGAAGATGACGGAAGAGACGATGGCGCTCTACAAGGACAGCGGGACCAACCCGTTCGCGTCCTGCTTGCCGATCATCGCCCAGATGCCCTTCTTCTTCGGCCTCTTCCGGGTGCTCAACAACCTTGACGAGATCGGGTCCGGCGCCAGAGAGGGCATCGGCCCGATCACCCAGCAGGTCGCCGCGCAGGCCGAGTCGTCCTCGATCTTCGGCGCCCCGCTGTCCGCCCAGTTCCTGGGCACCGAAGGCGGTCTGAGCGTCAAGATCGTCACGATCACGCTCATCATCCTGATGTCGCTGACCACCTTCACGACGCAGTACCAGCTGATGCGCAAGAACATGCCGGCTGCGGCGTTGGAAGGTCAGTTCGCCCAGCAGCAGAAGATCATGCTGTACCTCTTCCCGATCATCTTCGCGGTCTCTGGTGTGTACTTCCCGATCGGTGTCCTCATCTACTGGTTCACGACCAACGTGTGGACCATGTGCCAGCAGTTCTACGTGATCCGCCGGATGCCGGCACCCGGATCAGCGGCAGAGAAGGCGATGCAGGACCGTCGGCGCAAGGCCGGCAAGTCGCCGGACACCTTCGAGGAGACGCGCGAGCGGGCCCACGATGCCGAGATGAGCCAGGAGCTCGAGTCCAAGGGCGTCATCTCCGGTCAGCGGCAGCAGCCGACGTCGAAGAAGCGCGCCAAGAAGAAGGGCGGTACGCCGCCGAAGTCAGGTCAGCCATCTGCCGTTGACGAGCAGAAGCCCACGACCGACAACTGACCTCGGCCGCCCCACGAGGACAGCCGCCCCGCCACACGCAGGAGAACCCATGACTGACAACCCCACACCCGAGGCTGCACCGGAGCAGGACGCTCCCGATCCGGAGACCGTACCTACGGAGGCGAGCCAGCCGCGCAAGACGCGACGCCAGCTCCTGGAGCGCGAAGGGGAGGTCGCCGCCGACTTCCTCGAGACGCTCTTGGACATCGCTGACCTCGACGGGGACATCGATCTGGACATCGATGGAGACCGCGCCGCGGTGGCCGTCGTCGACTCCGACGAGGGACGCGTTCCTCGTCGACTCGTCGGGCAGGACGGCAAGGTCCTCGAGGCCCTGCAGGAGCTCACTCGCCTGGCGGTGCAGTCCGCCACGGGTGACCGCAGCCGCCTGATGCTCGACGTCGCCGGCCACCGTGCGGCCCGCCGTGCGGAGCTCGTCGAGGTTGCTGGCCGTGCCGTCGCCTCGGTGAAGGAGAGCGGCGAGGCAGTCGAGCTCGAGCCGATGAGCGCCTTCGAGCGCAAGGTCGTGCACGACGAGGTCCTGGCCGCAGGGCTCGTGTCTGACTCGTCCGGCACGGAGCCGCGTCGGTTCGTCGTGGTGCACCCGGCCGACGAGGGCGACGACGCAGAGGCAGACGCAGACGCAGAGGCACAGTCAGACACAGGTGCAGTCGCGGGCGCGATCGCTGCCGACGCCACTGCCGACGAGGACTCGTCGACGGGGGTGTGACGACCACCCCGTTTCACGTGAAACGCTGGGGTCATGACTGCTGAGATCCCGCCGGCACCGCAAGGCGCCCACCGACTCTTCGGTGGGCGCGTTGCCTGTGCCGAGGCCTTCACCGCGATCCTTGCCGACACCGGAGTCAGCCACGGGCTGATCGGTCCACGAGAGGTCCCCATCCTTTGGGACCGCCACGTTCTCAACTGCGCCGTCATCGAGGATGCCTTCGCCCCAGACGCTCGAGTGATTGATGTCGGGTCGGGCGCCGGGCTTCCGGGCATCGCGGTGGCCATCGCGCGACCAGACCTCGACATCCATCTAGTGGAGCCGATGCTCCGACGGACGGAGTGGCTGACGACCACTGTCCAGGATCTGGGTCTGGACAATGTCACCGTCCACCGTGGGCGCGCCGAGGAGTTTCATGACGTCCTGCAGGCCCGCTACGTCACCGCGCGAGCGGTGGCGCGGCTCGACAAGCTCGCCCGGTGGTGTCTCCCGTTGGTCGAACCGGGTGGCAGCATGATCGCGATGAAGGGACGGGCAGCAGCCGAGGAGCTCGAGTCGGCTGCGAAGATGCTCCGTCGTCTCGGCGTCACACGGAGCACGGTGACCCCACACGGCGAGGGTCTTGTGGATGAGCCGACCCTGACTGTGGACAGCGTCAAGGGGTCGAGCCGATAGATGGCTGCTCGGCGTGGTCCAGACGTTGCAAACACGCGCGTTTCACGTGAAACGGGTGTCCCATCCAGTCGCGTGTTTCACGTGAAACATGATGCGGTTGTCCGCCGGTGGCTGTGGACAAGCCTGTGCATCAAGAGCACGAACACGTCCCCGCCACGTTCTGCGGTCCCGACGGGCAGACTCCTTTTGGCGTGTCGGGCAAGGGTGGGGTTGTATGGCTGGGCTCGCCGTCCTACAGGAGGAATGTCTCGGTGACTTCAGCACGATCCGTAGCCCGGGGCGTCGGGTGGCCGACACTGGCCCCGGCGGCCGAGAGTGCGCCCATCGGCTGGCTGGGGGCCGGCCCGACGGCCGCCCCGGGCACGCCACCAGAGACTCGCGACGTCGAGGTCGCCGAGAAGAACCCGCGTGAGGCCCCAGTTTCTGTCGACACGCATCACGTGAAGGGTGACCCTGAGATGTCCGACCCCCTGACCGTCCCCGTCCGCACGACGGGCTCAGCGGCGGTGGCCGAGAAGCTCCCGACCGAAAAGGTTGTGGCTGACGACAAGCGGCCCTCTCGGCCGAGCTTGCCGCGACCTGCACAGCCCCGCGTCATGACGGTGTCCAACCAGAAGGGGGGTGTGGGCAAGACGACGACTGCCGTCAACATCGCGGCAGCCTTGGCCCAGAGCGGACTTCGGGTCCTGCTGATCGACACCGACCCCCAGGGCAATGCCAGCACGGCTCTGAACATCGACCACCGCGCTGAGGTGCCGAGCATCTACGACGTGCTCGTGGACGGTGTGGCCATCTCGGAGGTCATGCAGCAGTGTCCGGATGTGGACAACCTGTGGTGCGTGCCGGCCACGATCGACCTTGCGGGCGCCGAGATCGAGCTCGTCTCCCTTGTGGCACGTGAGAGCCGCATGGCGAAGGCGCTCGACGCGTGGATGCGAGAGCGCGACACCTCAGGTGTCCCACGCATCGACTACGTGATCATCGACTGCCCGCCGAGCCTGGGCCTGCTCACGGTCAATGCCTTTGTCGCCGCACAAGAGGTGCTCATCCCGATCCAGTGCGAGTACTACGCCCTTGAGGGTCTGAGCCAGCTGCTCAACAACATCACGCTCATCAAGACGCACCTCAACCAGGATCTGCATGTCTCGACCATCCTCCTGACGATGTATGACGCTCGGACTCGTCTCTCGGCCCAGGTGGCCAGCGAGGTGCGTGAGCACTTCCCGCAAGAGGTCCTGAGCGCCACCGTCCCGCGCTCGGTCCGCGTGTCCGAAGCCCCGAGCCATGGCCAGACCGTCATCACCTATGACCCGCAGAGCACCGGCGCGCGGTGCTACCTGGACGCAGCCGCTGAGATCGCCCATCGTGGCGCAGAGATGAAGGATGACGCATGAGTGAGAAGCGACGGGGCCTCGGACGTGGACTGGGCGCCCTGATCCCCGAGTCCAGCGGCGCTCCGCGAGCCGAGCGGCCGGTTGACGTGTTCTTCCGTGACCAGGCTCGTCCGGTGTCGGTTCCGAACACGGCGGCAGGAATGCTGGCTGAGTCGGCGACACCCGGCGGGACGTCGACCACAGCGTCCGCCGAAGCGGGCAGCTCGTCCACCCCCGCAAGCCTTCTCCCGGAGCACGAGGAGCACGATGGCACGCCTGACGAGGGTCTCGCAGCAGTGCCCGGGGCGACCTTCGCAGAGGTCTCCGTCTCCGCGATCAGGCCCAACCCTAGGCAGCCACGGACCGTCTTCGACGAGGACGACATGGCTGAGCTCGTGCACTCGATCCAGGAGATCGGGGTGCTCCAGCCGATCGTCGTGCGCCGGGTCGACGGCGTCGACGGCGTGGACTTCGAGCTCATCATGGGTGAGCGTCGCTGGCGGGCGAGCAAGGAAGCCGGCAAGGAGACCGTCCCGGCCATCATCAAGGCAACCGAGGATGACGCCCTTCTGCGGGACGCCCTTCTGGAGAACCTCCATCGGAGCAACCTCAACGTCCTGGAGGAGGCCGCGGCCTACCGACAGCTGCTGGACGACTTCGGGTGCAGTCAGGAAGAGCTCGCAGGGCGTATCGGGCGTTCACGCCCGCAGATCTCCAACACGCTTCGCCTGCTGCGCCTGCCCCCGCTCGTCGCGAGGCGGGTTGCCGCGGGTGTCTTGAGTGCGGGTCACGCCCGTGCCCTCCTCACCCTGGAGGATGGCGGGCAGATGGAGCGCCTGGCACAGCGGATCGTGGCAGAGGGCTTGTCCGTGCGTACCGTGGAGGAAATCGTCGCTCTCGGCATGGACCCCGAGAAGGAGCGACGGGCCGCTCCCCGTGCCGGGAAGCGCCACCCCCAGCTCGACGACCTCGCCGGGCAGCTCAGCGACCGTCTCGACACGCGCGTCAAGATCAACCTCGGTCAGCGCAAGGGACGGATGACGATCGAGTTCGCCTCGATGGAGGACCTGCACCGGGTCCTCGGCCAGATGGGCGTCGACGCCGACGAGTCCTGAGGGCCATGAGGCCGGGCGTCGGACCCGGGCACGAACGAGGCCGCGTGGCCGAAGGACGATACCTTCACCACGCGGCCTCTTGCCGCTCAGCCACACGAATCACGTTGTGGCGCAAGGGAACTCAGCCGATGAAGGGCTCGAGCTCCTTGACGATCTTGGGCTTCGGCAGGGCGCCGACGATGGTCTTGACGACCTCGCCACCCTGGAAGACGTACATCGACGGGATCGACGTGATGCCGTAGCGACCGGTCGTCTGCGGGTTGGCGTCGGTGTCGAGCTTGACGATCTTCAGCTTGCCCTCGTACTGCCCGGAGAGCTCCTCGAGCACGGGCGCGACGGCGCGGCACGGGCCGCACCAGGTGGCCCAGAAGTCGACGAGGACAGGGACATCGCTCTGGAGGACGTCCTGCTCGAAAGTTGCATCGGTGGTCGGTGTGGTGGCCATGTGGTCCTTGTCTCCTTGGGTGGTCTCGGGTGAGTTGGTCAGCGGGCGCCGACGGTGCCGGCGACGGGGTAGTCCTGGGCGGTGAGGGCCTGGTCCTCGGCGGGCGCACCCGCCTCCTCGCGGGCGGCGAGCCAGCGCTCGGCGTCCAGCGCCGCGGAACAACCGGAACCGGCCGCGGTGATCGCCTGACGGTAGGTGTGGTCGACGAGGTCGCCAGCGGCGAAGACTCCGTCGACGTTGGTGCGGGAGGAGCGTCCGTCGACGAGTACGTAGCCTTCGTCGTCCAGGTCGACGACACCCTTGACGAGCTCGTTGCGCGGGTCGTGCCCGATGGCGACGAAAAGGCCCGTGGCCTCGATCTCGCGGGTCTCGCCCGTCACGATGTCGCGCAGCGTCATGCCGGTGACCTTGTCGTCACCGTGGATCGCCGCGACCTCGGAGTTCCACGCGAAGCGGATCTTGTCGTTGCTGTGGGCGCGGTCGGCCATGATCTTGCTGGCGCGCAGCTCGTCGCGCCGGTGGACGATGGTCACCGAGCGCGCGAACTTCGTCAGGAAGGTGGCCTCCTCGACAGCCGAGTCACCGCCGCCGACGACGACGATGTCCTGCTCCCGGAAGAAGAAGCCGTCGCACGTCGCGCACCAGCTGACGCCGTGGCCGGAGAGGCGCTTCTCGTCAGGCAGACCGAGCTCACGGTAGGCGGAGCCCATCGCGAGGATGACCGAGTGAGCGCGGTGGGTGTTGCCCTCGCCGTCGGTGACGACCTTGATCGGGCCCTCCAGCTCGACGGCCGTCACGTCGTCGGTGACGATCTCGGTCCCGAAGCGCTCGGCCTGCGCGCGCATGTTGAGCATGAGGTCCGGCCCCATGACTCCCTCGGTGAACCCGGGGAAGTTCTCGACGTCGGTGGTGTTCATCAGCGCACCGCCGGCGGTGACGGACCCCTCGAACATCAGGGGCTCGAGGTTGGCCCGAGCGGCGTAGACGGCCGCGGTGTAGCCCGCGGGGCCGGAGCCGATGATGATGACGTTGCGGATGTCGGAGCTGGCGTCGGCCACGAGGTGAGTCCTTGGATCGGGGGTGGCGCGTCAGGGCGCGCACGGTCTGACGATGTCAACGCCATCGTAGGGCCGTCTGTTCCACGGGTGTCGAGGACACCCGTGGGTCACGAGGTGCGGACCTTGACGGGGTTCGGCCAGATGGGCTCGCAGCCCGAGGTGACCGCCCAGGCGCGCGAGGGACCGTCAGGGAGGCTCTCCGCGATGAGCAGGAGCCCGTCCTTGCCGTCGAAGCGCGCCACGTCGATCACGACGGCCTGCATCTGCGGCTGGCCCAGTCGGGCGAGGCAGTCGGTCGCGCCAGCCGCCGTCGTCATCGTGCCGAGGGCCTTGTCATCCGTGTTGTCCGGGAATTCAGTGGGGTTGTCGAGCAGCTTGGCGGCACCGTCCGCGAGGGTAGCCTTGCTGTAGTCGGCTCCGCTGGCCGTGATGACGAAGGCCGGTACCTCACTGTCCGCAGACGGCGTGGCGTCTGCGGGGGCGCCCCTGTCAGCCGTGGGCTGCGCGCTGCTGCCGCTCTGGGCGGCCGCGTCGGAGGACGCCTCCTGACCCCCGCCGTTCTTGAGCATCAGACCACCGACGCCCAGGGCGATCACGGTGGCTGCGGCCGCGCCGAGGATCCAGGGAGCGACCGGGCGACGACGGCGAAGGGGGGTGGGCCCGGGCTCGTCCATGGCCCCCCAGAAGCCGGATTCGCCGTCGGCGTCACCGGCGGCCGCGTCACCGGCGTCACCGGCGCGTGCTGCTTGCTCGTCCGCGAGGCTGGCGCGGATACGGTCGTTGAGGTCGGCGGGCATGGGTCCGCTCTCCTTGAGGCTCGCGAGTAGATGACGCATGCCGGTGGGGTCCTGGTTGTCAGTCATGGCCACCTCCCTGGGGGTTCGTCCGGCCTGATGTGTCTGACGAGTCGGAGGGCCTGGAGGTTCCCTCGGCGCCGAACCCGGCGTCGCGCAGAGCGCGTCCGATCGCCTCGCGCCCCCGTGAGCAGCGGGACTTCACGGTGCCAGGAGCGACCTGAAGGATCTCGGCCGCCTCAGCGACCGGGACGGCGTGCATGTCGACCAGGACGAGGGCCAGACGCTGGGCCTCGGGGAGGCCGTGCAGCGCCTCGTGGACCGCCAGGCGGGTGTCGACCCGGCCGGTGGCGTCGGGCGTGGCAGGGGCGAGTCGGATGACATCGTCGGAGAGCTCGCTCGTGGGGCGCGCCCGACGCGTCAGGTCGATGCAGGCGTTGACGACGATCCGGTGCAGCCAGGTCGTCACCGCGGCGTCTCCCCGGTAGGTGTCGGCGCGACGGAAGGCGGAGATGAAGGCGTCCTGGACGGCCTCGGCCGCCAGCTCGCGGTCGCCACAGACTCCGACGGCCACGGCCCACATGCGGTCGCGATGGCGTCGGTAGAGCTCACCGAAGGCCTCTGGGTCTCCGCCGGCGTGTCGGCGCATCAGGGCCCGGTCATCGTCCTCGGCGAGGGAGGGGATCGTCACGACAGCTCTCAGCGGACGGCGATCTCGCCGAGCACAGCCCGGTAGCGTCCGTCGTCGCTGGGCGCCAGGGAGGTGAACCAGACCGTCACGAACTGTCCGGTGACCTCGGAGGAGGGTGTCAGGACGACCGTGCCGGTCCGACCCTCGGTCTTGCCGACCTCGGTGCCGGAGTTGGTCGCCTGGTCGCCCGCGTAGACGGTCGCCCGGGACGTGGTGGGCAGGTCGAGCGTGACCGAGCTGATCTTCTGGGTCTGCCCGAGGTCGACGGTGATGCCGACCCCCTGCTTGACGCCCCCGAAGCTCTCGCTGTTGTAGCCCTCGGTCGTCCAGATGGTCGACGGGTCACCGTCGTAGACGCGCGGCACCTCGGCGTTGTGCTCGGCACCGTCGCCGGGCGGCGGGTCGAAGCCGGCGGCGTTGATGATGCCCAGCGGCTCACCCGTACCGTTGCCGCCAGCGTCCGAGCTCGGCTCGCTCGTCTGCACCGCGGTCGTCTCGTCGCCGCCGAGGATCTTGCCGAGGTCGGTGCTGGACCCGATGCGAGAGGTGCCGAAGACGCCGAGGAGGCAGGCCAGGACGACGAAGCCCGCCATGATCATCATCACGAGGTTGGCCTGACCGCGGCTCGGTGGTGCACCGGCCTCTGCCGGCAGGAGCGGGGCGGGGGACTCGATCTCGGCGGTGGCGGGTGCGGAGCCGAGTGAGGTGCGGGTGCGCTGGTCGGCACGGATGGCCTCGCGTCGGGCCCGGACGTCGTGGATGGCCTCCTTGGACCGGCCCCCGGCGGTGCGGGCGGCCTTGCCGAGGCGATCGCCGATGACCTTGCCACCGGTTCCGACGGCACCGGCTGCTGCTGCTGCGGCGGCTGCCGCTGCACTCGCTCCGACCTTGCGGTCGTGGTGGTCGTCGTCAGCGATGTCCCGTTCCTCGTCGGCCCCCTCGGTGGGGTCCTGCGAGGCAGCGGCGGGGGATGTCTGCGAGGAGGTCGCGCGGCCGCCCGGCGTGATGACGACCGTGTGTCGTCCGTCATCGTCGAGCGTGACCGGCCGGGTGACCTGGTCCGCATCCTCATCGGTGTCGGTGTCGGTACCGGTGTCGGTCCCGGTGGCTGCCACCGTCGTGGCGGCGCCGGCAGCGCTGACGGAGAAGACCTCGGTGGGTGCCTCGTCCGCGCTCGTCGGGCTGGTGCGCACGGCACCCGCGAGCGGGATGCGCGACCACGGTGCTATCTGCGCGGCGTAGTCGCCGGGTGAGTCCGGCCCGGTGCCCTCGGTGAGGGTCTCCCGGCAGATCGTGTCGAGGTCGCCCGGGACCGCGACGGCCACGTGCGAAGGGGGCGTGGCTCGCCCGTGGGTGCGGGGCGCCGCGGGCAAGGTCGTGGTGGTCTCCAGGGGCCAGGTCGCGGTGAGACCGGCGTAGGCGAGGGCCACGATGCTCAGGGCGTCGTCGCGGTCGGCCTCGGCCCCCTCGGTCTCGATGCCGGCGAGGGCGGCGGTCGTGGCGAGGCCGCGGACCTTGACCCGGCCGTCGCTCGTCAGCTGCACGATCTCGGGTGTGAGGGCGAGGTGGTGGAGTCCTCGGGCGCGGGCTGCCTCGACGCCGGTGGCGACCTCACCGGTGATGCGGCGGACCTCCTCGGCGGGCAGGCCGTCGGTGCCGATGGCCGCGGCGTAGGTGCGGGCCCCGTCGAGGGCGTCCTCGGCGATCCAGGCGAGGTCTCCCTCGCCACCGACGTCGAGGATGCGCACGAGCTGGGCCGCCTCGACCCCGGCTGCCCGTCGGGCTGCGTCGAGCGCGGCGGCCGTGGTGTCGGCGTCAGCGGGCATGACGAGCAGGGTCACGTCGCGATCGAGCGTCGTGTCCCTGGCCGCCCAACGTTCGCCGCCCGGGATCTCTTCGATCCGGGATTCGACCGTGTAGCGACCGAGCTCGGTCCCCGGGTTTACCCCGTGCACGCTGTCCCTCTCGTCGGTGGATGTCTGCCGCGCCATCCTAGGTCCCCCAGCCGGTGGAGGCCGGGAGCCGGGCGCGGGGCGCGTCAGCCCCTCCTGAGGCGGCGGGTGAAGGGCTCGAGCGTCTCGGTGACCTCGGTGACCCGCAGCCGCGCGGCGATCGCGATGCTCAGGACGAGCACGACGAGGCCGACGACGGTGGTGAGGACCACGGAGCCGATCCACGTGCTGCCGTCGACGACCTGGCCCAGGCCGCGCAGGACGAGCCACCCGATGGCGGTCCCGACGAGGGTGGCCAGACCGAGCCGGACGAAGGTGCGCACGACCCGGGTGAGCCCGAGGCGGCCGAGGCGGCGGCGCAGCAGCCACAGTCCGAGGACGGCAGCGACCACGTTGGACACGGTCTGGCCCAGACCTACCCAGGTCGCGGCGTGTGCTGGGGGCCCGACGCTGCCGATGATGGTGAAGGTCACCGCGACGGCCGTCACGAGCAGCTGGAGGAAGAAGGGGGTGCGACCGTCCTCGTAGGCGTAGTAGGCCCGCTGGACGAGGAAGAACCAGCCGTAGGGCACGAGGCCGAGCATCATCGCGACGAGGACCCCGACGGAGGCGTCGACCTGTACGCGCGGGATGCCGGGCAGGACGGCCGCGAGCAGGTAGGGCGCGACGAGCAGGATGGCCGCGGTGCCCGGCAGGAGGAGGACACCGGGCATCGTCAACCCGCGGCGCAGGTCGGCGGTCACGGCTGGCGTGTCGCCGTCGTGGGCGGCGTGGGAGATCCGGGTGAAGAGGGCCGTCACGAGCGAGACCGTGATGATGCCGTGCGGCAGCATGAAGAGGAGGAAGGCGTTGGCGTAGGCGGTCAGCCCGGCGCCCTCGACGCCCTGCGCCTCCGCGGCGTGCAGCGCCCCGGTGAGGACCCGGGAGTTGACGAGGTAGGCCAGCTGCCCGACGGCCACCGCGCCGAAGGCCCACATCGCCATCCGTGAGGCACCCCGCAGGCCGCTGCCACGCAGCCCCCAGACGGGGCGGAAGCGCAGCCCGATCCCGCGCAGCGCGGGGATGAGCGCGAAGGCCTGCAAGGCGATGGACAGGGTCGCCGAGCCTCCGAGCACGGCGATCATCGTCGGGTCCCACGTGGAGACGGACCCCTGCAGCGGGCGGTCGGAGAAGACGAACCACAGCAGGCCACCGATGGCCACGACATTGGCCAGGGCCGGGGCCCACATGAAGGCGCCGAAGCGGTGGTGCGCGGTGAGGACCTGCCCCAGGAGGGTGTAGAGCCCGTAGAAGAAGACCTGCGGCAGGCACAGCACCGCGAAGGCCGTCGCGAGGGTGCGCGCCTCGGGCGGCCAGCTGCTCGAGACGACGAGCGAGATGAGCAGGGGGGCGGCCAGGGTCAGCAGCAGCGTGATGACGGCCAGCGCGGTCACCGACAGCGTGAGCAGGCGGTTGATGTAGGTCTGCCCGCCGTCGTGGTCGCGCATGGCCCGTGTGATCTGCGGGACGATCACCGCGTTGAGCACGCCACCGGCGATGAGCAGGTGGAAGATGTTGGGCAGGGTGTTGGCGGCGTTCCACGCGTCGGCGGCGATGATCGTCAGACCGACCACGTAGGCCGTCAGGCTGTTGCGGGCGAAGCCCAGCACCCGGGAGAAGAGCGTCCCCGCCGCCATGATCGCGCTCGAGCGCCCGATGCCGGGGCTGGATCGATCGCCGGTGCTGTCGCCCAGGACCTCATCGGGGGTGGCGGCCTCGCTCATGCCTCGTGGTCCTCGGGGTGGTCGGTCGTGGAGGTCGCCTCCGGTGCGCGACGACCGCCCCGCACGGTACGCCACGTCCCGGCAGCGAGCAGGAGCAGCGCCGCGCCGCCGATGATGCGGTAGATCCAGTCGCCCGTCGGGCGCACCTTGACGTGCAGGGTGGCCGGGGCGGCGACCTGCTCCCCGTCGGGGGTCGTGACGCTCACGTTGACCGGCACCTGCCCGGCGGCCAGGGCGGTCGCGTTCACCGTCACGGTGTGCCGGCCGTCCGGTCCGATCGTCACGGGGCCCGGGTCACCGTCGATGCGCAGCGAGGGGCTGTCCGGGACGAGGCGCACCACGAGGTTGGACAGCTTGACGTCGGTCCGGTTGACGATGGTGATCTGCAGCCGCCCTGTGTCGGCGAAGAAGTTGACGTCCCCGGAGGACACCTGGAGGTCATCCTTCGCCAGGGTGACCTCGTTGGTGAGCTGCTTGTCGAGGATGCTGTAGGCAGGGAGGTCGGATCGCCACCGCGTGGACGTCAGCTGGCGGATGCTCAGCGTCATCTCACGCCGCCAGGTGGGACCGTCGGCGCGCACCGAGGCGAAGGTGAACATCGCCTCGGTGTCATGGATGAGCTTCTCCGCGCGCTGACTGGTGAGGACCGCGGGCGCGACGGGATCCCCCTTCGTCGCTGCCTGGATCTGCGCCCGGGTCCGTGGGGTGCGCTCCGGCGCGGCCTCCGCGGCATCGTCGAGGACGGTGGCCAGGTCGCCCTCGGCGAGCCAGGGGATGGCGCCGGTGGAGCTGCGCAGCCGTTCCCACGCCTGCGGGTCCGGCGTCGCGCTCCGGTCGGGGACGACGACGAGCGTGCGGGCCGTGCCGGCGCGCTCGCGCAGCACGGAGGCGGTCTCGGCGACGAGCTGCTGACGGGCCAGGATCACCTCATCGGCCGATTCCAGCCCGGCGACGAGCGTGGAGAGCGGGCCGTCCCGCACGACCAGCGGCGTGCCGCTCGCGGTGCGGGTGGCGCCGGTGGGGGTGAAGCTGCCCGGCGTCAGGCTCGAGTCGGGCACGAGGAGCGTCGAGCTCCCACCGGGGCGCAGCGCGTCCAGGGCGCTGGCGCGCTCCCGGGTGGCGAGCCCGTCGGCCGGCCAGAGGACGTCGCTGCGGGCGCCGAGCTCCTCGGCGGCAGCGGCCCCCTCCTTGACCCGGCCGCGCACCAGCCTGCGGGCGTGGGCGGACCCGGCTCCGGCTGCGACATCAGCATCGGCGTCGGGCAGGACGAGGGTCTGGCGCCCGACGACCTGCTCCCGCAGCGCGCTCGCCCGCGCAGAGCGCACCGTGCGCTCGGCCGTGCCGATCGCGCTGTCGGGGGACTCCTTCGGCACGTCGAGCAGCGAGGGGTCGACGAGCCAGGCCTCGTCCTCGGCCGGGGGAGTCGCGGTCAGCGCGGCCAGGCGGGAGTCGTCGCCGACTGCCGCCTCCCAGGCCGTGTCCCGCTCGGACCCATTGCGCTCGAAGAGCCGCCGGTCGGCAGGCAGGAGGAGCGGGATGCCCCAGAGCAGGCGAAGGGGGACGTACTCCTTGCGGCGGTGCACGCCGATGAAGGTGTGCACCGCGGTCCCGGTGGTCTGGATGCTCACCCAGGCCGCCCCCGCGGACTCGCCCGGGATCAGGTCAGCGGCAGCCACCTGCAGGGAGAAGGGGGCCGACTCCCCCGCCGGTACGTCGTCGAGGGTCGTGCGGTCCAGTGCCGTACCGGGGACCGGGGTGCTCTCACGGGTCCACGAGGCGATGTCGGAGCGTCGGGGTCCGGCGTCCTGGGGGACGAGCGCGACCTTGGGCCGGGTGAGGGTGCTCGTGCCGGGATTGGTCAGGGTGCCCCGCACCGTCGCCTTCTCGTCCTCGTCGACCACGGTCGAGATCGACGTGATGGTCAGCTCGGCGGTACCCGCGTCCGCGGTGACGGGCGCCGGGTCAGCGGCAGAGGGAGGTGCAGCGACGGGGAGCAGGACGAGCAGCGCGAGCAGCACGCTCGCGGTGACCGCGCTCAGGCGTCGCCGGCGAGCCGCTGCCACGCCTCCCTCGCGATACGCCGCTCGTTGGGGAAGGTCAGGTGCCGCGGCGCGTCCCGCAGGGACAGCCAGGCGACGTCGACCGCCTCGTGGTCGGGGTCGTTGTCGATCGTCAGGTACCCACCGATCGCCTCGAGCAGGTAGTGGTGGACGAACTTGTGGATCCTCCGGTCGGGCGTGGCGAACCAGTAGTCGATGGTGCCGAGCTCGACGAGGACCCTGGCCTCGATGCCGGTCTCCTCGGCCACCTCACGGGCGGCCGTCTCGACGAGGGTCTCCTCGCCCTCGATGTGACCCTTGGGCAGGCACCACTCGAGCCGTCCCGCGCGGTTGCGGCGGGCGATGACGGCGATCCGGGCCTCCCCTTCGTGCACGTCGACGACGACCCCACCCGCGCTGCGCTCCTCGACCGCAGGCAGGCGGCGCTGCGGTCCGGAGGTGGGAGCGGGGTGACTCATGTGGTCACTGTAGCCATGGTGCCTGCGACCGTCCGGGGCCGATGTGCCCCACCGCAAGTGTGACCGCTCGTCTGCATTGCCCTATGGCAATGCAGACGAGCGGTCGTCCGTCCGTCTGCATTGCCATAGGGCAATGCAGGTCACCAGGGCGGAAGGCACCCTTCCTCGGGGCGGGCCCCGGCGGGACGGTGCACGACGTCACCTGCCAGGAGGTTGGACCCCGGGGACGAAGGGGGTGCGTGCGCTGCCTGCCGATGCACGGGCGCTGCGACGAGCACCGCGTAACCTTGGGCCCCATGTCCTCCCCCGCTCTGCCTCCCGAGATCCTGCGTGCCGCGGTGGCCCACCTGGCGCCGACGCTCCCGCTGCTGACCGACCTCGGGGGCAGGTTCGCGGAGGGTGGGCACGAGCTGGCACTCGTCGGCGGCCCGGTCCGGGACGCCTTCCTCGCCCGCACGAGCGGTGACCTGGACTTCACGACGTCTGCGTCACCCGAGGAGACGGAGGCGATCCTCGCGGACTGGGGCGATGCCCACTGGGACATGGGGCGCGAGTTCGGCACCATCGGTGCGCGCAAGGGAGCGGACACGGTCGAGGTGACGACCTACCGGGCCGATGCGTACGACGGCACCACCCGCAAGCCGGTCGTGGCCTTCGGCGACAACCTGCAGGACGACCTCGTGCGACGCGACTTCACCGTCAACGCCATGGCCCTGCGCCTGCCCGATCTCGAGCTGGTCGATCCTCACGGTGGCCTGATCGACCTCGCGGCGCGACGGCTGCGCACCCCGTCGGCCCCCGAGGTCTCCTTCAGCGACGACCCGTTGCGGATGATGCGGGCGGCCCGCTTCGTCGCCCAGCTGGGCCTCGTGCCCGCGCCCGAGGTCGTCACGGCGATGACCGAGGCCGCGACCACCCTGCAGATCGTCTCCGCCGAGCGGATCCGCGACGAGCTGGTCAAGCTGCTCCTCGGCGAGGACCCGGTCGCGGGTCTACGGGTGCTCGTGGACACCGGACTGGCCGACCAGATGCTGCCGGAGCTGCCCGCCCTTCGCCTGGAGATCGACGAGCACCACCGCCACAAGGACGTCTACGAGCACTCGCTGACGGTGCTGGAGCAGGCCATCGACCTCGAGGGCCCCCGGGGCGACGACGAGCACCCCGTCGCCCGGCCGGACCTGGTCCTGCGGCTGGCTGCCCTGCTCCACGACATCGGCAAGCCGCGCACCCGCCGTTTCGAGGACAAGGGGGGCGTCTCCTTCCATCATCACGACGTCGTCGGCGCCAAGATGACGGCCAAGCGGCTGAAGGCGCTGCGCTTCGACAAGGCGACGACGCAGTCGGTGGCCCGGCTCGTCGAGCTGCACCTGCGCTTCCACGGCTACGGCGACGGGCAGTGGAGCGACTCGGCCGTCCGCCGCTACGTCACGGACGCCGGTCCGCACCTGGAGCGCCTGCACCGGCTGACCCGCGCGGACTGCACGACGCGCAACCAGCGCAAGGCCACGCGTCTGCGTCAGGCCTACGACGACCTCGAGGTGCGCATCGACGAGCTGCTCGAGCAGGAGGAGCTGGGCAAGGTCCGGCCCGACCTCGACGGCAACGAGATCGCCGAGGTCCTCGGGATCGCCCCGGGACCCGTCCTCGGTGAGGCCTACCGACACCTGCTGCAGGTGCGTCTCGACGAGGGCCCGCTCGACAAGCAGGAGGCCGCGCAGCGGCTGCGCACGTGGTGGACCGCGCGCGACTGACCGGTCGGGACGCACGGTCCGGCGCACGGGAGGGGAGTGCTACCCATCGCGCACCCCGGGGCCTCGCCCTACGTTGGTCCCAGTTGTGCACCACACCGCCTCACGACCCACCAGGGAGACCGTCCATGAGCCTCGATCAAGGGATGGACACCGGGCGCGTCCGGCAGATCGCGAGCGGGATGGAGTCCCAGGTCGTCCGCCTCGGTGAGATCGTCGCCGCCGGCACGACCAGTGCCGACGTCCTGAGCGCCAACTGGGACGGCACGGACGGGCAGGAGCTGATCGTGCGCTGGCGCACCCAGGCCGCCAAGCAGATCGGCGCCGCCAGCGAGCTGCTGCGGGCGACGGCCAAGGAGCTGCGTCGCCAGGCCGACCAGCAGGACGGGGCCTCCGACGGCACCGGCCCGGGTGGGGGAGGCGGCGGTGGAGGTGGCGGCGGCCAGGGTGGGGGAGGCGGCGGTGGAGGTGGCGGCGGCCAGGGTGGCAGCTCCGGAGGTGGTGGCGGTGGCGGCCAGGGCGGTGGCCGCGGTCAGGGACAGCCCGGCACGGGCAGTGACGGTCGGTGGCCCGACGGGCTCCCGGGCGGGTACGACATCTTCGGTCGTGATCCCGGCTCCGTCGGCGTGCGCACCAACCGCGGGGACGACAACACCCAGCACCACTACGACCCGCTCACCGGCAAGACCTGGCAGGAGGCGGAGGACGGCAGCTGGCGCAACGGCCAGGACGTCTTCGGCAACGAGACCGTGTCGAGGACCGACACCACCGACCGCGGCGACGGCTGGGAGAGCTCCCACGAGAGCACCCGCGGCCAGGCCGGGCGAGGGGAGTGGGGTGACTCGTGGTCGACCGAGCGGTCCTTCGACAACGAGGTCGCCTCCAACACGCAGGAGATCCTCGACAACGTCCAGAGCGAGCCGATCGTCGAGCAGGACCTGTGGGACGTCTCGGGGCACGACAGCGTCGCCGAGGCGCGCGCGGGCGATGACCGGACCGGGGCCAGTGCGGAGTTCCTCTCCTACGACGCCTCGACGGACGGCTCGATGGGCATCGACGCCACCCGCGGTGCCTATGTCGAGGCCAATGCCGAGGCCGGGGCCTACCTGGGCCGCGCCGAGGCCCACTGGACCGGTGACCACGGCACCACCGCACAGGCCGAGGCCATGGTCGGTGCCGAGGGCCAGGCCAACGCCGGAGCCCAGATCGGACCCGCCGGCGCGCAGGTGGGAGCCGGCTTCGAAGCCTTCGCCGGTGGACGGGTCGAGGGCGGCTTCAGCCAGGACCTCGGACCGGCTGACGTCGGTGCCTCGGGCTCGCTCTCCTACGGCATCGGCGCCCACGCCGACGCCAGCGCCGAGGTGTCCATGGACCGGGTGGGCGTCTCCTTCGACGTCGGAGCGACCCTCGGGGTCGGCGGCTCCGTGTCCCTGGACGTATCGGTCTCGCCCAAGGAGATCGTCGACGGTCTCGCCGACGTGGGCGAGGCGCTCGCAGATTCCCCGGTCAACCCAGGCAACTGGTGGTGACCCCCCTTCGACCCGGGATGGCAGGCTGGGCCCCAGACCACGGCCGCCGCCCCCGAACCCACAGGAGCGCAGCATGACCCAGATCAGCTATCCCAGCGAGGTCGTCCCCGGCCCGCCGCCCATCACCCTCGAGATGCCCGAGGGCTGGACGCAGGTCTGGGCCCCCGACACGCTCATCGCGATCCGCGACGGGGCACAGGGCGTCGACCACTTCCTGGCCAATGTCGTCGTCCGCTTCTACCAGCGGTTGGCTCCCTTCGGGCCGGATGAGATCCACGCCGAGCTCGGCGAGTACGTCGCCCAGCGCCGCGAGGGGACGCTCGGGGCCCTCAAGCACCAGGAGGTCGGTGGGCGGGAGTTCGTCGGCGCCGACCTGGCCTTCGTCGACGGGGATGCGGGCACAGTGGGGCAGGTCCACTGGTTCACCGCGCAGAAGAGCAACGACGTCCTGGACGTCGTCCAGATCACTGGTTCCTATGCCGGTGCGCGGCGCGAGACGGATTACGGCACGATCGACGGCGTCGTCGACTCCGTTCGCATCAATCCCTGAGAGTGCCCCCCACATGCCACAGCTGACGTACCCGAGCGAGACCTTCCCCGGCCCACCGGGCGTGACCATCGACGTCCCCGACACCTGGGGACCGGTACGCGTCGGGGGCACGCTGCTCGCCTGCCGACGGATCGCGAGCGACCACGGCTTCGCGCCCAATGTCGTCGTCCGGGGCTTCCAGCGCACGTCGGACTTCACCATGCGGCACGCCCTGGAAGAGCTGCGCGGATTCGTCGCCCAGCAGCAGGAGGGCAGTGTCGACGAGCCCTTCGAGCTCGAGCTGGGGGAGATCCCCTTCGTCGGGGTCAATGTCTCGTGGGTGGACCCGCAGATCGGCACGATCGTTCAGATCCACCTCTTCGCCGGGTCTCGGAGGGGTCGCGTCGTCGACCTGCTCCAGGCCACGGGGTCAGTCGGTGGCACTGATGCGCAGAGCGCCTACGCCGAAGTTCAACAGGTTCTCCAGACGATCCGGGCCACCACGTGAGCGCCGTGACCGGGCACGACGAGCTGCCGGGACTGATGCTGCGGGTGGGAGCTGCGACCGACACCGGTCGGGTGCGCACCCTCAACGAGGACTCCGCGCTCGCCGAGGGCGGCATCTTCGTCGTCGCCGACGGGATGGGCGGGCACGCGGCAGGGGAGGTCGCCAGCGGCATCGTCGTGGAGACGATGCGCGACCTCGTCACCCGTGGTGACCTCACCGCTGACGACGTCACGCGCCAGCTGATCCTGGCCAACCAACGGATCCTCGCGGCGGTCGCTGCCCACCCGGAGAACAAGGGCATGGGGACGACCGCGACCGGTCTGGCCCTCGTCACGGCCGGGGGCGCGGACCACTGGGCGGTCTTCAACGTCGGTGACTCCCGGGTCTACCGCTCCATCGACGGGACCCTCACCCAGGTGACGGTCGACCACTCCGAGGTCCAGGAGCTCGTCGAGGCCGGCGTGATCACCTCCGAGGAGGCCCGGGTCCACCCGGCTCGCAATGTCGTGACCCGCTCCCTCGGGACCGACTACGCCTACCAGTCCGATGTCTGGGTGCTCCCCCCGTACGCGGGGGAGCGATTCGTCATCTGCAGCGACGGCCTGACCAACGAGCTCACCGATGCCCGCCTGCGTGAGATCCTGCTCCAGCACCCCGAGCCCCAGATCGCGGCCGAAGAACTGGTTCGCGCAGCGGTCGAGGCCGGGGGACGGGACAATGTCACGGTGGTGGTCGTCGATCTCGACGGCACCGTGGGCGACGACCTGTCGGTGACGAGCCCGCGGGCATCGGGCGAGGACACCGCGCCCCGGGGACAGCTGAGCGACAAGGAGTGACCATGCAGACGAGGATCGAGAGCCGCGAGGGCTGGATCGAGATCGCCCGTGACGGCATCCACCTGCTGGCGAAGGGGGAGGACTCTCTCGCCGCTCGGCTCGAGACCGCCTTGGCGAGCGCTGACGGCGACGACCCCACCGACGTGGTGACCGACGAGCTGAGCACCGGAGGGATCCGTCGGACCCCCGACTTCGCCCTCGTCGACGAGACCGCCGGCCGCGTCCTCGTGCGGGGCACGGCCTGCGTGGTCGTCACGCGTGCCGATGGCACGACGCACACGATCAGCGCCCCCGTCCGCGGCCCCTGGGCCGACGAGGACCTCGAGGGTGAGGTCGCCGAGGTGGTCATCGGGACCGGTGAGCCCGACGCCGAGCCCGAGCCTGAGCCTGCCCCCGAGCCCGAGCCCGAGCCCGAGCCCGAGCCTGAGCCTGGGGCCGAGCCCGAGCCCGAGCCCGAGCCCGGGGCCGAGCCCGAGGCACCGGCCGACGCCCCGGCTCCTGAGGTCGCCGGGTCCCGGGCAGCCGGTACCGGCTGGGCGATGCCGTCGGTGTTCGGCCGGGAGTCGGAGCAAGGACCCGAGCAGACCGCGCAGGACCCCACCGACCAGGAGCCGGTCCAGGAGGCCGAGGTGATCGAGACGCCGGCACCGCAGGCCGAGGACCTGGTCGCGGACGAGCCGCAGGAGAGCCCGGGACCCGACGTCGCGCGGGCCACCGACGCCCCGGCCGACGATGACGACGAGCTACCGAGCTTCGACTTCCTCTTCGGCAACACCCATCACCACCGCAGCTCGCTCATGGCCGCCTCCGAGACGGATGCCCCGCAGGACGCGCCCATCGACTCCGGCCCCGTGGCGGCAGCGGGTGGGTTCCAGCCGAGCGAGGACCCGGCCGGCGCCACCCTGGCTCCGCCGAACGAGGACGACGAGCACCCCGAGCCGGCACCGTCCGGGCCCACCGTGGCAGACCACTCCGGCGGGCTGCCCCCGATGCCGGGCAGCGCCCCCTTCGTCGAGGTCCCCACTCCCGGCCAGCCCGGACCACAGAACGCCACCGGGGGCCCCGCTCGCGTCCAGGCTGCCCGCGATGATGCACCCGGGCACGAGCCCGGCGGCAGTCGACCGCAGTTCGCGGACGGGCACCTCGTCGGCTCCCGGGTTCCGCTGGTCACGGCCGGCGACACCGCGGCGGCCGACAGCGGTCCGTCGCCGATCACTCCGGACACCGGCGCCGAGGACTCCTCAGGAGTCATCTCCTCGGTGCCCTGGGGCGCCGCTCCTGCCGCAGGACCCGTCGCGGGGGCCCCCGGCATGCCCTTCGGGTTGCCCTCGTTGCCCACCCCTGACGCGGGGGCCGCGCAGCCCGTCGACCCGGAGCCCGCAGCGGCCGAGGGGTCCGAGGGCGAGCCCGCCGGACCCATGGTCCTGGCGGTCAGGTGCTCCTCCGGCCACCTCAACGCGCCGCACGCGACCCGGTGCCGGGCGTGCGGTCAGGACCTGCCGTCACAGCAGCCGGAGCAGACCCTGCGCCCCGCGCTGGGTCAGCTGCGCATGTCCACGGGCGATGTCGTGACCCTCGATCGCGGAGTCCTCATCGGTCGGGCGCCGCGAGCCGCCGAGACGGGCTCGGGCTCGCCCCACCTCGTGCGCATCTCCAGCCCCGACAACGAGATCTCCCGCAACCACGTCGAGATCGTGCTCGATGGCTGGCACGTGCTCGTGCGCGACCTCGGTTCGACCAACGGCACGACCGTGGCCCTGCCCGGGTCCTCCCCGGTCCGGGTGCGCCCGGGTGACCAGCAGACCATCGAGCCGGGGACGACGATCACCCTCGCCGACCAGGTCTCCATGGTCTTCGAGGTCACGGGATGATGCCTGAGTGAGCAGCGCGATCCCGCCCGATCTCGAAGGGCTCGACTACGTCCAGCCGTTGGGCTCGGGCGGGTACGCCGACGTCTACCTCTACGAGCAGCAGATGCCTCGGATGAAGGTCGCCGTCAAGGTCCTCAAGACCGAGGGCCTCACTCCCACCATCCAGCAGCAGTTCATCGACGAGGCCAACACGATGGCCCAGCTGGCGGACCACCCCTACATCGTCCAGGTCTTCCGCGCCGGGACGAGCCGGGACGGACGTCCCTTCCTCGTGATGAAGTACTACCCGCCGCCCAACCTGGCGCAGCGGGCGCGCACGGCCAGGTTTTCCGTCGAGGAGGTCCTGCGCACAGGCATCCAGCTCGCGAGCGCCGTCGAGACGGCCCACCGCGCCGGCGTCATCCACCGCGACATCAAACCGGCCAATGTCCTCGTCAGTCAGTACGGCTCCCCGGGCCTGACGGACTTCGGCATCGCCGGCCGAGGTGGCGCCGCCGAGGAGGTCGACGAGGACCTGGGGGTCTCCGTCCCGTGGTCTCCACCGGAGGTGCTCTTCGGCCACAGCAATGGCGACGCGCGCGCCGACGTCTATGCGTTGTCGGCCACGTTGTGGCAGCTCCTCGTGGGCCGCTCTCCCTTCGAGGTGCCCGGCGGCAACAACTCTGCCTTCGAGCTCATGCCGCGGATCCGGTCCACCCCGCCACCGAGCACCGATCGCGCGGACGTGCCCCAGTCGCTCGAGCGGCTCCTGGCCCAGGCCATGAGCAAGAACCCGCTCGCGCGTCCGGCGAGCGCCATCGAGTTCGCCCGCAGCCTCCAGCAGATCGAGCAGGAGGAGCGTTTTTCGCGGACCGCGATCGTCGTCCTCGACGAGCTCGGTCACAGCGGGGACTCCGGGGCACTCGGCAACACCAGGGACCGGACCCAGCTGCGAGCCAGCACCGGGTCGGGATCACGCCCGACGACGAGCATGCCACCGCCCCCGCTGGGTCAGCCCGTCATCGGTGGCCAGCTCAGTGGTGGGCGCGGCATCGGGCACACGGGGTCCGTGCCGATCGCCGATGGGGTCGTCGCACGCTCGGGCAGGCAACCAGCACCCCCGTCCCAGCTCTCGGGTCCGCGTCCGCCGCAGGCCTCCGGTCCGCGCCCGCCGCAGGCCTCCAGTCCGCGGCCACCCCAGGCCTCCAGTCCGCGTCCGCCGCAGATGTCCGGTCCGCGGCCGGCCCCGTACTCGGGCCCACGTCCGCCCCAGGCCTCCGGTCCGCGCAGCCAGGGGAGCGGCCCGGTGCCGACCAAGGCCGCCCCGCGACGGTGGCTCCCGATGGTCGCCGGAGTGTGCGGGGTCCTGCTGCTCGTCGCCATCGTCGGCACGGCTCTCGCGCTGGGCGGCCGCGGGGGTGGCCCCGGGACCCAGACGCAGACCGACACCTCGCTCGCCAGCGCACCGACCTTCACGATGACGGTCGACAGCTCCGTGCTCGAGTACACGATCGACTACGCCGGGTACCAGAAGGGCGATCGCTATCTCGTCAAGGCCGCCCTGTCCAAGGACGTGATCGACAAGGCGACCGCCTACGGCGTCTCTGACATCGACGAGGCGACGGGGAAGGGATCCTTCTCCCAGGAGTTCGGGTCCGCTCCGCGTCAGTGCGCCAAGGTCCGCGTGCAGCGCGGCGAGGACTACTCGCCGTGGAGCGAGACCATGTGCAAGGACAAGGGCTGATGTCGACTCGTCCGCGCACCACCACGCCCCCGCCGCCGCAGCAACCGCGGTCGTCGGGGATCGAGGTGGGTCTGCTGCCCCTGATCGCCGGCATCGTCGGGGTACTGCTCGTCTGCGGCGTCATCGGGGGAGTCCTGTGGGCCACCCGCGACGGCGCCGAGGAGCCGGTGGCGACGCAGACCGAGGCGACCCAGCCCGGTGGAGCCGTGGCGGGGGCCCCTGATCTGCGGGTTCGGCTCGATGGTGAGACCCTCGTCTTCACCTTCGACTACACGGGACTGCAGGAGGGCGACTACTTCCGTATCCGCACCGGTGGCGACCCCGACGCGGTGACCGGGACGCCGGTCCGCGTCGATGGCACGGAGTTCAGGCTCGGTGTGGCCCCGGGCGTCCAGCAGTGCGGCACGGTCCAGGTCGTGCGGGGAGCGCAGCGCTCTGCCTGGTCACAAGTTCAGTGCGAGACGGTGAGGAAATCATGAGCGACAGCGTGGTGACGGTCGATTTTTGCGGAGAGCTGCACACAGCACCCCGTGACGGGACCCTGACGATCGGGCGTGAGGGCGATGTCGAGATCGACGACAACCCCTTCCTCCACCGGCACTTCCTCCAGGTCACGCACGAAGGGGGCTGGTGGTGGCTGACCAACATCGGCACCACGCTCACTGCGACCGTTGCGGACAAGAAGGGACTCTTCCAGGCCTGGCTGAGCCCCGGCGCCCGCATCCCGCTCGCCTTCGAACGCATCACCGTGTGGTTCACCGCAGGACCGACGACCTATGACTTCGACGTCCTCGTGGACAACCCGAGCTTCATGAGCATCGACAACGATGTCCTCCTGCCGCAGGAGGGTGGGGAGACGACCGTGGGGCGGGTCTCCCTGACGCCCGACCAGAAGCTGCTCGTCGTCGCGCTGTGCGAGGACTTCCTGCGGCGGGACGGCGCCGGACAGGGCACGATCCCGAGCTCCGCAGCGGCTGCTCACCGCCTGGGGTGGAAGGTCACGAAGTTCAACCGCAAGCTCGACAATGTCTGCCAGAAGCTGGCTGACGCCGGCATCCGAGGCCTCCACGGCGGGCCCGGCAAGCTCGCGAGCAACCGCAAGTCGCGGTTGGTCGAGCACGCCCTGTCGACGCGGATGGTGACACTCGACGACCTGGCGCTCCTCGAGGACCCGTCGGCGGCGGAGGACTGACCGGGGGATGACCACGCAGGGGAGCCGGGGCGGTGAGGGGACCGCCGTGACCGAGCGACGTCGACGACCGACGTGGCTGCGGGCGATCTCCGGCGCCCTGGTGACCCTGCTCGTCGTCGTGATCGGGATCCTCGCCGTCCGTGCCGATGGTCAGCCGGTCCACGACGTCGCCCTCACTGACGGCAGCGTCTGGGTGTCGGGTGGTCGCACGGGCGACTGGGCCCGGGTCAACACCGGTGCGCACGGCTTCGATCTCGTCATGCAGGAGGCGGCACCCGGGGCCGGAGAATCGACGGCGGCACGCCCCGACGTGCTGCAGGACGGGCGCAACGCCGTCGGCGTCACGAGCGACCTGCGACTCGTCGCCTTCGACTCACGGACGGGAGAGCCCATCGACGGCGTGGTGCAGGTGCCCCCGCCCACCTATGTCACCGGCGTGGACTTCCACGAGCCCGGGCTGGTCGCGATGCACGGCAACACCCTGGCCGTGGTGGACCAGACGACGGGACGGGTCTGGGCCAAACGCCTGGACCCCAAGGGAGGGACCCCGATCGGTGACCTCCGGGACAACGGTGGGCTGGCGACGGTGGGTGCCAACGCGGCGGTCACCGTCGACCTCGACGGGGACGTCATGGCCGTCTCGGCAGACACGGGCATCGTCGTCGAGATCCCCGCGAAGGGAACCGGGTTCGGCTCGCCCGAGCGCACCGACCTGGGCTTCACGGGCGGCCGCGCCGCGGACATCACCGCAGTCGGTGACACCTGGGTGGTCCTCGATCTCGAGAAGGGGGAGGTTCACGTCGAGGGGCAGGACAGCCCGCAGGAGCTGCCGGGCGAGAGCCAGCCGACCGCCGGGGTCACCCTCACGATGGCCACGCTCCAGCAACCCGGTCCGAGCAGCGATGTCGTCGCCTTCCAGACGAGGGAGCGGGCCGGGTACCTGCCCGTCACGCAGGGGTCCGTCCAGGCGAACGGTTCGGCCGGCATTGTCTCAGGCATGGTCAGCGACAAGCGCACGACGCGCTACCAACGCATCTCCGAGCCGGCCGTCAACGGGGACTGCCTCTACGCAGCCTGGGGCGATGGTGCCGCCGTCCGGTGGGGTTCGGTCTGCGGCGCGCAGGAGGTACCGGCTGGTGAGCTGTCGAGTCCCGGGACCCTGGCTCGCCGACACGGTGTCGCGGTCCGGCACAACCGTGGGCAGCTGCTCCTCAACGACCTCGACACGGGGCGCGTGTACGACCTGACGCTGACCGGCGATCTGCGGATCGACACCTGGCCCTCGTCGACATCGCCGGCCAAGAAGGCCACGAAGAAGGCCACGAAGAAGAAGACCGCGACGTCGAAGAAGACGTCTCCGGTCACGAAGTCCACCACGACATCCGGATGAGGAAGCAGGAACGATGAGCGTCTCCCAGGAGCAGGCCGGCTGGTTCAGTCATGCCTTCCAGCAGATGGTCGGCAACATCGACCAGGTCATCCTCGGCAAGCAGCACGTGGTGCGGCTGGCCCTGACCTGCCTGCTCTCCGAGGGGCACCTGCTCCTCGAGGACTACCCCGGCACCGGCAAGACCCAGCTGGCCCGGGCCATCGCGGCGACGGTCCAGGGCAGCAGCAGCCGGATCCAGTTCACCCCTGACCTGCTCCCGAGCGATGTCACGGGAGTGACGATCTACGACCAGCAGAGCAAGAAGTTCGACTTCCACCGCGGACCGATCTTCGCGTCGATCGTCCTCGCGGACGAGATCAACCGCGCCTCTCCCAAGACCCAGTCGGCGCTGCTCGAGGTCATGGAGGAGGGGCGGGTGACGGTGGACGGCACCACCCACGACGTCGGCTCGCCCTTCATGGTCGTCGCGACGCAGAACCCCATCGAGCAAGCCGGCACCTACCGCCTGCCCGAGGCCCAGCTCGACCGCTTCCTCATGAAGACCTCGCTGGGCTACCCCGATCACGAGGCGACCGTCGCCGTGCTCGCCGACTCGGCCCGACGGGATCGGACCCAGGGGCTGCGACCGGTCGTCACGTCCAAGGTCGTCACCGACATGGCCAAGCTCGCGGACCAGGTGCACGTCGACGCGGCGATCCTCGCCTACGTCTCCCGCATCGCCGAGGAGAGCCGCCGCCACCGGGATGTCCGGCTCGGACTGTCCGTGCGCGGATGCCTCGCCTTCGTGCGGTGTGCCAAGACCTGGGCCGCCGGCCAGAGCCGCACGCACGTCGTCCCCGACGACATCAAGATGCTCGCCGAGCCGGTGATGAGCCACCGGTTGCTGCTGTCCGCGGAGGCGGAGTTCGCCGGAGTGCAGGTCACCGACGTCATCGGCCGGATCCTCGGCCAGGTCGCTCCTCCGACCGAGCGCGTGGCCTGACCCTGCGATGACTTCAGGACTGCCGACCCCGCCCCCCGACGCCCCCCGTGGGCGTGGTCGGGTGCGCTCGGACGCCCCCGCGAGAGCGGCTGGGGGAGGCGACGAGGCCCGGTTGGAGCAGATGGCCAGGTCAACCCGTGAGCGCGCCTCGGGTACGCGGCGCACGGTCACCCTCCCGGGCGCCTCGGTCGTCGCCGCGGGCAAGGGTGCGGGTCGCGCAGTCCGTCAGGGCGTCGTGGCCACCGATGGACGGGTGCGGCGAAGGTGGTTCGGAGGTCGGCTCGACTGGATCACACCCCTGGGCTGGAGCTTCGTCGGTATCGGGCTGCTGCTGTGGTTGCTCGGTGCCCTCCTCGGGTGGGTCGAGCTGACGACCTTGGCAGCGGTGACCCTCACCCTCGTCCTGCTGTGCGTGCTGGTCTCCCTCGGACGGCACCGCGCCGACGTTGACCTCGTCGTCGAGCCCCTGCGGGTGGACATCGGTGGGCTGGCCCAGGGACACCTCGTGCTGACCAATGTCTCCCGGCGCACGATGCTCCCCTCGCTCGTGCGGCTGCCCGTCGGCGACGCCGAGGAGCTCATCCCGGTCCCCGTCCTGCGCAAGGGTGCTCAGCACCGCATCTCCTTCCCGATCACGTCCCCGCGGCGGGGCGTCATCCCGGTCGGCCCCCCGACGACGGTGCTCGGGGACCCTCTCGGGGTCACCCGCCGGACCACGACCTTCGGGACCCGGCAGCTCATGCACGTCCACCCGCGCCACATCGCCCTCGAGTCCGGCGCGCACGGCCTCCTGCGTGACCTGGAGGGCGAGGTCACCCCCGACCTGTCGATGGCTGACATCTCCTTCCACGCGTTGCGCGAGTACGAGCCGGGGGACGACCGTCGCCACGTGCACTGGAGGTCCTCGGCCAAGCACGACAAGCTGCTGGTCCGCCAGTTCCAGGAGACCCGGCGCTCGCACCTGGGCATCGTCGTCGACACGGACCCCGCGATGTACACCGACGGCGAAGGGGGCGTGGAGACGGCCATCGCCGTGGCCGCCTCGTTGATGGTCCAGTCGATCAAGGACGAGCAGGAGGCCAGCGTCGTGTGCAACGACGCTCTCGCGTCGCGCACGACCGTTCCCCTCGTCCTGGACACCCTCACGACGGCCACCACCGGTCGCGTCGACCTCGTGCGCTCCGCGCGCGCCGTCGTCCAGCGCGCCCCCGACTCCTCGGTCGCGGTGCTGTGCACGGGGCCGGGCCGGGCCTTCCTCGAGATCCAGCAGTGCCTCGGCGAGTTCGAGGCCGAGGTGCACAAGGTGGCTGTCGTCGTCGACCCGCGCGCGCAGACCAGCCTGCGACGGGTCCGAGGTCTGAGCATCATCACCGTCACCGAGCTGTCCGACCTCGGTCGGGTCGTCGGCGGGCTGGTGCCGGCATGAGCGGGGAGCGGAGCGCGGGCAGCACCCTGATCGGGGCCCCGAAGCCGGGGATGATCAAGCCCCAGCTCACGACCGGGGAAAAGGTCCGTGCCACGCTCGGGCGGATGCGGCCCGGGCGAGGGACCTGGGTCGACACCTTCTTCGCGATGGCCGTCGTCACCTGTGCGCTCGTCGGTCTGCGGACCGTCCTCTTCGGCTGGCAGTGGTGGCAGGCGGTCGCGGTGGGCGTCCTCCTCGGCCTGGTCGTGGGCCACGTCCAGGGCACCTACCGATGGCCACTCATCGCGATCACCGCGCTCGGGGCGCTCCTCTACTTCCTGCTCGGCGGTCCGCTGGCGGTCCGGGACGACCTGAGATGGGGGATCCTCCCCACCGGTCAGACCTTCAAGGACCTCGCCGCCGGGCCCACGAGCGGCTGGATGGACCTGGTGACCCTCGTCCCGCCCGTCGACGCCCGGGGGCGCTACCTGGCGTTCGCCTTCTTCCTGGCTCTCGTCGGGACCACGATCACCTACGCGACCGCGCGCGTGACGAGGTCGCGGCTGCGACTGGTGCTTCCCCCCTTCGTCCTGCTGGGGGTGACCATCGCCCTCGGGACGACGCAGCCCGCTGCCCGGTGGGTGCACGGACTCCTCCTCGGGGTCCTGCTCATCGGGTGGCTGTCGGTACGGGACCACCTCGACCCCGAGGTCGGCATCGCCCGTCCGGGTGCGCGTCGCCCCGCGCTGTCCCGGGTCATCTCGGGGATCGTGATCCTCGGCCTCGCGACCCTCGTGGGGGCCGTCATCGGGCCGCGCCTGCCGGGGCTGGGGTCGCCGAGCGACCGTCAGGTCGTGCGGACCGGTGTCGTGCCCGGTCACGACGCCACCATGCTGGCCTCGCCGCTCTCGCAGTACCGGGAGTTCACCAGGGCGAGTCCCTCCGGCATGTACGACCGCCAGCTCCTGCAGGTGGACGGGGTGCCGGCAACCACGCCGATGCGACTGGCCACCCTCGACACGTGGGACGGTTCGACCTGGGGCATCGCCGGCCGAGGTGATGCTCGGGCCGACGCGGGTCGGGCCTTCCAGCAGTTCGGTCGCCGGGTCGGGGTCCTCGCCAGCGGGTCGACCACGCAGGTCCGGGTCAGCGTCCCGGACGGCGGGTACCGCAGCCCCTGGATCCTCACGACCGGTCGCGTCGAGGGCATCGAGTTCCTCGGGTCGGCGCAGGAACGCCTGCGGGACCAGGCCTGGCTCAATCTCAGCACCAACACCGTGCTCGTCCCCCCGGGGATCGCGCCGGGTGACGTCTACGAGGTCCGCACGGAGCTGCCGCCGACCGGTGCCGGCGCGCTGCCCGAGGAGCTGCGGGTCGCTGCGGGCAGCATGCCGATCAGCGGGGACGCGAGCTTCGTCGACGGACGGATCCAGGCGTGGAAGGGGGACGCGACCGACCGTTGGGGTCAGTTCCGCGCCATCGCCACGACGATGCGTGAGGAGGGGACCTACACCGACGGGACGCCGGCGACGAGCAAGAAGCCCCTGGCCGAGGCCGAGCGCTCGGGGCGGGCACGCTCGAGCCTGCTGTACCCGGCCGGGCACGGGCTCGGCCGACTGGACGACTTCCTCAACTCCGACCCGCTCGCCGGCAACGACGAGCAGTACGCCGCGACACTGGCGCTCATCGGCAACCGACTGGGCATCCCCACCCGGGTCGTCGTCGGTGCCACCGCCACCGATGACGGGGTGGTGCGGGGCCGAGACATCCACGCCTGGGTCGAGGTCCGGCAGACCGATGGTCAGTGGTTCCAGGTCCTGCCGCAGACCTTCATACCGGACGCCGTCGAGCAGGCCACCCCGGCCGGCGCCGCCCCGACCGCGTGGACGGCGCCCGAGGTCACGCCACCCCCGCCGCCCCCACCGCCGCCGGTCGCGCCACCCGAGCCGGTCGTCGACTGGTCCTCCCCGTCGACCTGGCCGCTGTGGGCCCAGCTGCTCGGCGTCTTCGGTGGTGTGCCGCTGCTCCTCCTGCTGCTCACGCCCGTCGTCACCGCCACCCGGCGAGCCATCCGGCTGCGACGCGGCAGTCCCGATCGTCGGGTGGGTCGGGCGTGGAACGACCTCGTCGAGGAGGCCGGGGTGCTCGGCCGCCGACTGCCTGCCGGGGCCACCCGGCTCGAGCAGGCCCGTGCCCTCGGGCAGTCCAGCGGTGCCGTGCCCGCTGCGGTGAGGGCCGACGGCCTGATCTTCGGTGAGGCGCCACCCCGACCGGCCGACGTCAGCGCGTGGCAGGCCGAGCTACGGCGCGTGCGTCGCCGGATGCGGCGAGAGACTCCCTTCGTCACCCGGCTGCGGGCGACCTTCGACCCACGACCGCTGTTCTCCCACCAGGAGGACATCGGACTGCACGACTCCACCACCGCCCCCACCCGGAAGGCGCTTCGATGAAGCTGATGTTCACCCTCCGCGGGTCCGACAACGAGGACACCGACCTCGTCGCGACCGTCGACGGCCGCACCACCGTCGGGGACCTGGCCGAGCACCTCGTGCTCGCGGACCCGCGGCGGCAGCGCGCCGGAAGCAGCTACGAGAGGCCCGACCTGGGTCAGACGACCTTGGCGCTGGTCAACGAGAACTTCCGCGCGGTCGACCCCCACACGACGGTGCAGGAGTCGGGGCTGCGCTCGGGTGCGCACGTGAGCGTCACCCGACGTTCCTCCGGCTACCAGGACACCGAGGCACCGATCGCGGTCGCCACGGTCGTCGCCGGACCGGACGCCGGACGCGAGTACGCCCTGCAACGCGGGACCTCCCACGTCGGGCGCGGCCGGGACTGCGAGGTGCAGATCAACGACGCCTCCGTCTCCCGCAAGCACGCCAAGCTCCTCGTCGCCGACGTCGTGGAGGTCACCGACCTCGGGTCGTCCAACGGCGTGGTCGTCGGGGACGAGCACGTGGACCGGGCCATCCTGCGCGAGGGCGAGGCCTTCACGATCGGGGACACGACCTTCGAGATCTCGACGCGCACCGCCGCGGCCGGAGTGACCACGACCGAGTCGGGCGACGTGGCCTTCACGCGCTCGCCGCGGATCTCCCCCGTCTACCAGGGCCTGCAGTTCGAGGTCCCGGACCTGCCTGAGCGCGGCAAGCCGCAGCGCATCCCCCTCGCGATGATGATCGTGCCCGTCTTCATGGGCGCCACGCTCTTCGCCATCACCCGCTCGCGCTTCACGATCATGTTCATGCTCATGATGCCGATGATGATGCTGGCCAACGCCTGGGAGTCCAAGCGGCGCGTGCGGCTCGACTTCGAGGAGGCCATGGTCGACTTCCGCGAAGACGTCGGCTACCTCGTCGAGGACATCGAGACCGAGCTGGACCGCGAGCACGACACCCGCCGCCAGGAGCACCCGGCAGTGGCCGAGCTCGGGCAGGCCGTCGCCGCCCACCACCCGCTCATGTGGACCCGTCGTCCGGGAGAGCCCGGCTACCTCGAGTACCGACTCGGCCTGGGGGTTCGGCCCAGCCGCAGCGAGATCAAGCTGCCCAAGATGGGACGCAGCCGGGCCGAGGCCTGGCTCGAGGTGTCCACCCTGATGCAGGGCCTGGGCGTGGTCGCCGACGTCCCGGTCACGGCACACCCGCTCCTCGACGGAGCGATCGGTGTCTCGGGCCCGCGTGAGGCGGCGCTCGGGCTCGCTCGCTCGATCATCGTGCAGACGATGTCCGCGCACTCGCCCGCAGAGGTCGTCCTCTGCGCGCTCGCCTCGACGACATCGGCGCGCGACTGGGACTGGTTGAAGTGGGTCCCGCACGCCACGTCCCCGCAGAGCCCCTTCGACGTGCAGCAGACGGCCAGCTCGAGGCCGGGCTGTGCCGCGATCATGGAGCAGCTCGAGTCGCTCGTCGCGAGCCGGAGCGCCAAGGACGGTCCCGGCGCAGGCGGGCCCTCGGTCGTGGTGCTCATCGAGAACGACGCCCCCATCGAGCGAGCCCGGCTCGTCCAGCTGGCCGAGGCGGGGTGGAAGGTCGGGGTCGTCGTCGTCTGGGTCTCCCCGGTGACCGAGCAGCTGCCGGCGGCCTGCCGGACCTTCGTCGAGGTCGGGGACGGCGGCCGGTGCCGCGTCGGCTGGGTCGGTCCGGCACAGCTGGCCGCCGACGTGCAGGCGGACCCCATCCCCCTTCGTGATGCGGTGACGGTCGCTCGTCAGCTCGCGCCCATCACCGACTCCAGCGCGCTGGCCAGAGACGACTCGGACATCCCACGGTCGGTGTCCTACCTCGCCCTCGTGGGCACGGAGATCGCCCACTCGGAGACGGCCGTCATCGAGAGGTGGAACGAAAATCGCTCGATCCTCACCGGGCCGCACGCGCCACCCACGCCCAACCGCAAGCCGGGCTCGCTGCGTGCCGTCATCGGGCAGTCCGCGATGGGCACGCACAGCGTGGACCTGCGTACCGACGGCCCGCACGCTCTCGTCGGTGGCACCACGGGCGCCGGCAAGTCGGAGCTGCTCCAGGCCTGGATCCTCGGCATGGCCACGGCCAACAGCCCACAGCGAGTGACCTTCCTCCTCGTGGACTACAAAGGCGGTTCGGCCTTCCGTGACTGCGTCCAGCTGCCGCACACCGTCGGCATGGTCACGGACCTCTCGCCGCACCTGGTGCGCCGGGCGCTCGCCTCGCTGTCGGCGGAGCTGCACTACCGCGAGCACCTGCTCGCCCGGTACAAGGCCAAGGACCTCATCGAGCTCGAGCGACGCGGTGAGGTCGAGGCGCCACCGAGCCTGATCATCATCGTCGACGAGTTCGCCGCCCTGGTGCAGGAGGTTCCCGACTTCGTCGATGGCGTCGTCAACATCGCCCAGCGAGGCCGTTCCCTCGGTATTCACCTCATCCTCGCGACCCAGCGGCCGGCCGGTGTCATCAAGGACAACCTGCGCGCCAACACCAACCTGCGGATGGCCTTGCGCATGGCGGACACGGACGACTCGACCGATGTCCTCGGGACCCCGGACGCGGCCTACTTCGATCCGGCCCTGCCCGGCCGCGCGCTGGCCAAGTCCGGCCCCGGGCGGCTCGTCCCCTTCCAGACGGGGTATGCCGGAGGGTGGACGAGCAACACGCCGCCCCCGCCGGACATGCTCGTCTCGACCCTCGCCTTCGGCGCGCCCGTGGCGTGGGAGCTGCCGGCGAAGCCGCAGGGTGACGAGGAGGCCGACCTGGGTCCGACGGACATCCAGCGGGTCGTCGACACCGTCGAACGCGCCCGGGTCGAGGCCCAGCTGCCGCTTCCCCGAAAGCCCTGGTTGTCGGAGCTCGCCGAGGTCTACGAGCTGGCCAAGCTGCCGACGGAGCGTCGTGACGACGAGCTGGTCATCGGCATCGCCGACAACCCGGAGCGGCAGAGCCAGCCGGCGATCTCCTTCCGTCCCGACGTGGAGGGCAACCTCGCCGTCTTCGGGGCCTCGGGCGCCGGCAAGAGCTCCTTCCTGCGGACCATCGCGATCGCCGCGGGGTTCACCGTGCGTGGTGGTCCGTGCCATGTCTACGGCCTGGACTTCGGGAACCGGGGTCTGGCCATGCTCGAGGACCTGCCGCACGTCGGAAGCATCATCTCGGGTCAGGACGAAGAACGCGTCAAGCGCTTGATCACGATGCTCCGCGAGACCATCGACGAGCGGGCTATCCGGTACTCCAAGGCCAATGCCACGACGATCACCCAGTACCGCAAGCTCGCCGGTCGGACCGACGAGCCGCGCATCTTCGTGCTCGTCGACGGGTTGAGCGCCTTCCGCAACGCCTATGAGTCCTCGGGTGCCCTGATGAAGTGGCTGGACGCCTTCACCGCCCTCCTGTCCGACGGGCGGCCGGTCGGGGTGCACTTCGTGCTGTCGGTCGACGCGCGCAACGGTCTCCCGGTGTCGATGGGCTCGTCGGTCCAGTCCCGCTTCGTCCTGCGCATGGCGACCGAGGACGACTACTCCTTCCTCGGGGTGCCGGGTGACGTGCTCACCCCGGACTCGCCTCCGGGGCGTGGTCTGTTCAAGAAGCGCGAGGTGCAGGTCGCTGTCCTCGGTGGGACGCCGGACGCGTCAGAGCAGTCGCGCATGGTCCGTGGGTTCGCCGACACGATGGCCAAGTCCGGAGCGCGCCCGGCAGCGCCGGTCGCCTCCCTGCCGGAGGTCGTACCCGCATCGAGCATGCCCGCACAGGTCGGCGGTCTCCCGGTGCTGGCGATGAGCTCGGACGACCTGGCCCCCGTCACCATCGACCCGCACGGTGGTTTCGTCGTCACCGGACCTCCCGGCAGCGGCCGGACCACGGTGCTCATCCAGCTGGTGCAGGCCGTGAAGCTCTGGGACCCGGCGGCGCAGCTGCACCTGGTCACTCTGCGGCGCAACTCGCAGATGCTCTCGATGCCGCAGCTCGCGTCCGCGGTCACCCGCGAGGAGGAGATCAAGGAGCTGTGCGTGCTCCTCAAGGAGCGGGCGCTCGACGAGAGCTCGCCGCTGCAGGTGCTCGTCATCGAAAAGCTGGACGACCTGAACGCGCCGCCGTACCAGATGCCCCTGCAGGACGCGATCAAGCCGCTCATCGACAACGACCACTTCGTCGTGGGTGAGGCCGACCCGAGTGCGCTCACGACGGGCATGGGACTGCCCGGCCTGGTCAAGGGAGGGCGTTCGGGGATCGTGCTGGCGCCAGACGGTTCCGAGTCGTCGATGATCTTCAAGACGACCTTCCCGCCCCTCGCACGTGTCGTCATGCCTGAAGGGCGAGGGGTACTCGTGCGTCGAGGCAGGGCGCAGATCGTCCAGACGGCGCTTCCAGAGATGCCACGGTGACGGTGAGCAGCCTTGTGCGCCAACGGTATTGCGCATGCACATCGGATTCATCGATGTCTGGGGAGTTCTCCCCATGTACCTCGCTGCGCACCTTCTCTAGTGTTGACATCAGTCGGGCAGGGAGATGGCCCGAAGACACACACCACGTATCAGCACCTATCGACAGCAGGAGTAGATCATGTCTTTCGTCGGAATGAACCTCGACATCGTCAAGGGCGAGCTGCCCAAGTGGCAGAACCTCGCGCAGGACCTCGAGACCGTCATCACCAGCGTCGACACGCAGGTGCAGGAGGCCAACGACGCGTGGAACGGTCCCGACTCGGACAAGTTCGTCGCCGAGTGGCAGGGCCAGCACCGTGCACAGCTCGTGGGGGCCAAGACCCTGGTCGAGCACCTGACCGCGACGTTGGGGCACGAGATCACCGAGCAGGGGCGTGTGTCCGGCGCCTGATCCGGCCCGCATCACGCTCACCCCCCCACACACACTTTTGAAGGAGAACTGACATGGCACTGACTGACGGAATGGACCCGGTCCGCATCCGAGAGGTTGCGCGGCAGCTGACGCAGCAGTCCGGCAAGATCGAAGAGGCCATCACCAACGGCACCACGCAGGCGGCGACGCTCGTGGACAACTGGCACGGCAACGACTCCGAGCAGTTCGCGACCTCGTGGCAGGACGCGATCAAGGCCCTCCAGAGCGCCAAGGACCTGATGACCGACTACGCCCGGACCGCGGTCCAGCAGGCCGACGAGCAGAAGGGCGCCTCGGGCGGCGGCAACAGCGGCGACTGAGCGTCCGCGCCAGCCCGCCCGAAGGGGGCGAGTGCGACCACCCGGTCGCACCCGCCCCCTTCGTCGTGCTCGCAGGCTCAGTCGTCGATGACGACGAGGACCTCACCCTCCTGGACGACGTCCCCGGCAGCGACCTTGACCTCGAGGATCCGGCCGGAACGCTCGGCGAGGACCGGGATCTCCATCTTCATGGACTCGAGGAGGACGAGCTCGTCCCCCACCGCGACGGTCTGGTCATCGACCACGTGCACGGCGATGACATTGGCGACCAGCTCTGATTCGACTCTGTGACCCATGCCACCGAGGTTAGTGGAGTCGGTGCCGACTCATCTGCACGGTCCTCCTTCGGGCGCCGGGCTCGGCTGGGCGAGGATGGTTGCCATGAACGATGTCGACCTCTCTGCGCGGGAGCTCCTGGACGACCCCTACCCGCTGCTGGCCCAGTGGCGTGCGGCCGGACCCGTGCTCCGAGCGCTGGACGGCCGGTGGGTGGCCACGACCCACGCGTCGGTCAGTGCCACGCTGCGGCACAGGGCCATGGGCCGGATCTGGTCCGACTGGCAGCCGGCCGAGCGGATGGAGCCCTTCAACACCCTCCACCGCCACCAGCTGATGGAGAACGAGCCGCCGGAGCACACGCGCATGCGTCGCCTGCTCGCCGGCGCCTTTGCCAAGGGCCACGTCGAGCGCATGCGCCCGCGGATCGAGGAGCTCGCCGACTCCATGCTCGAGCGGCTCGACGCGACCGGGCCGGTGGACATCCTCGCCGCCTACGCGGAGCCGATGCCGGTCTTCGTCATCGCCGACCTCCTCGGTGTGCCGCGGGAGGACCACGTCCGGCTGCGGGACTGGTCCCAGGCGATCGTGCACATGTACGAGCAGGGGGTCGACGACGCCACCCGCGAGGCAGCCGTGCGCGCCAGCGCCGACTTCGCCGCCTACACCCGGGAGGTCATCGAGATGCGCCGGGTCCACCCGGGCGACGATCTCGTCAGTGACCTCATCGCCGAGCGGGACGGCACCGGCGGCTTCAGCGACGACGAGCTCGTCGCGACCGTCGTCCTGCTCCTCAACGCGGGCCACGAGGCCTCGGTCAACGTCTTCGGCAACGGTCTCAGCTCGCTCCTCACCCACCCCGACCAGCTCGCGCGGATCACCTCGGGCGAGGTCGGCGTCGCCAGCGCCCTCGAGGAGCTGATCCGCTTCGACGCCCCGCTGCAGCTCTTCGAGCGGACCGCGACCCAGGACGTGGAGATCGAAGGTGTCGTCGTGCAGGCCGGGGAGAGGGTCGCCTGCCTCATGGGCTCGGCCAACCGTGACGCCTCGGTCTTCGGGGACAGCCGGGAGCGCGGAGCCGACGCCTTCGACGTCTCTCGTGACCCCAACCCGCACGTCGGGTTCGGCCTCGGCCGGCACTTCTGCCTCGGCGCACCGTTGGCCCGGGTCGAGCTGGAGATCACCGTGCGGCGCCTGCTCGAGCGGTACCCGAACATCTCGCCGGCAGCCACCCCACCGCGCCGGCCCACCTGGGTGCTGCGCGGCTTCGAGGCGCTCCCCGTCACCCTCTCCTGACACAGGTGGGCGGTTGGTGCTGCGTACCCGCGAGTACGCGCCAACCGCCCACCTGATGGAGCCAGGGCTCAGCGCTCCTGTGTTGATTGAGCGCTGTCGCTGCACGTCAGGAGCGTCCCTTCGTCCCTCAGGTCCGATCCCGACGCTCCGCTCAGCGCTCTTCTGTACCTGCGATGAAGGCCTCGAGCTTGACGCGGCCCTCGGTGTCCTCGCGCTGCTCCGGCGGGGACTTCATGAGGTAGCTGCTCGCGGAGAGCAGGGCGCCGCCGATGCCGCGGTCCTTGGCGATCTTCGCCGCGCGGATCGCGTCGATGATGATGCCCGCGCTGTTGGGGGAGTCCCAGACCTCGAGCTTGTACTCGAGGTTCAGGGGGACATCGCCGAAGGCGCGACCCTCGAGGCGGACATAGGCCCACTTGCGGTCGTCCAGCCAGGCCACGTAGTCCGACGGGCCGATGTGGACATTGCGGTCGTCCGCACCGACGCCGGAGAGAGGGCCATCGAGGTTGGAGGTGACGGCCTGGGTCTTGGAGACCTTCTTGCTCTCCAGGCGCTCGCGCTCGAGCATGTTCTTGAAGTCCATGTTGCCGCCGACGTTGAGCTGGTAGGTGCGGTCCAGGACCACGCCGCGCTGCTCGAAGAGCTTGGCCATGACACGGTGCGTGATCGTCGCGCCGACCTGGCTCTTGATGTCGTCACCGATGATCGGGACGCCGGCGTCCTCGAACTTCTTGGCCCACACGGGGTCGGAGGCGATGAAGACCGGCAGGGCGTTGACGAAGGCCACGCCCGCGTCGATCGCGCACTGTGCGTAGAACTTGTCGGCCTCCTCGGAACCCACCGGGAGGTAGGACACGAGCACGTCGACCTTGGCGTCCTTGAGCGTCTGGACGACGTCGACCGGCTCGGCGGGGGACTCGTCGATGGTCAGGGCGTAGTACTTGCCGATCCCGTCGAGGGTGTGGCCACGCTGGACCTCGACGCCCGTCGTCGGGACGTCGGCGATCTTGATGGTGTTGTTCTCCGAGGAGTTGATCGCCTCGGAGAGGTCCTTGCCGACCTTCTTGTCGTCGACGTCGAAGGCAGCGACGAACTCGACGTCGTTGACGTGGTACTCACCGAACTTCACGTGCATCAGACCCGGGACGGTGCCCGACGGGTCGGCGTCCTTGTAGTACACGACACCCTGCACGAGCGAGCTGGCGCAGTTGCCGACGCCGACGATGGCGACGCGGATTGAACTCATGGGTTCTCCTTGGTGGGGGGCGGGTTGAAAGCTGGGTGGGAGGGGTCGCTGAGGGTGCCGGGCCGAGCCTGCGGGCCACGCCGCTCGGCGTCGATGAGCTCGTCGAGCCACGCGACGGCTCGCTCGATGGCGTCCTCGCCGTGCGCCGCGAGTGCCGCGGACCATCGGTCCTGGCGCACGGATGCCTCACCAGTGCGCATGCCGTCGAGCTGCTCGGTCAGCCGGGCTCGTCGTCCCTCGAGGAGGCGCAGGCGGACCTCGCGCTCGGTGCGGGCGAAGAAGGCCACCCGGACGTCGAAGGCGTCGTCGGCCCAGCTGCCCGGGTCGGTGCGTCCGGCGATCTGGGCGAATGCGGTCCGACCGGCGTCGGTGATCGTGTAGGTGATCCGCTGTCGTCGGCTGCTCGGGGAGCGCGGCTCGTCACGGTCGACGCTCACCAGGTCCTGCCCCTGCAGGCTGGCCAGGCAGGGGTAGAGGGTGCCGAAGGAGAGGGCGCGGAAGGCGCCCAGCCGGGTGTTGAGCCGACGGCGCAGCTCGTAGCCGTGCAGGGGGTCCTCGTGGAGGAGGCCGAGGACGGCGAACTCGAGCATCTCGCGACGGCGCACGTCCACTCCCTTCGCTCAGGTCGGTGCCACACACCAGAGGTCAGAAGTGCTCGGTGCTGTGTGAGCCTACTCGATGTATCGGGTGGATACATCGACTCGCAGTGTTTGGGTGTGGCGCTTTGCGCTCATACTGTTTGGCAAGGTCTTGATTCCCCCGTATCACGAGGTGCCGCATGTCCACATCCCCCCGCTCGAGCGCTGCATCGCGCTCTCGACGACGGCCGTCGTCCTCGCGGAGCGCACGGCGCAAGGGCAAGCGCGGCATCCTGCGCAAGATCCTCATCGGCTTCGCCCTGCTCGTGGCCCTCGGGATCGGTGCGGTGGTCGCGGCCTACCTGATGATCGACATCCCCAAGCCCAACGACCGGGCCGTCCAGCAGGCGTCCGTCCTCTACTACTCGGACGGCAAGACCGAGATGGACCGGATCGCGACGGTCAACCGCGAGTCGGTCCCGCTCGACCAGATCCCCGAGCCGGTGCAGCACGCCTTCCTCGCCGCCGAGGACCGGTCCTTCTACGACAACCAGGGCATCTCGCCCAAGGGCATCTTCCGCGCCATCAGCGGTGCGTTGGCCGGTCAGAACCGTGGTGGCGGATCGACGATCACCCAGCAGTACGTCAAGAACTACTTCCTCACCCAGGACCAGACGCTGGACCGCAAGGGGCGCGAGATCCTGCTGTCCGTGAAGATCGACGGCGAGCTGAGCAAGGACCAGATCCTGGAGAACTACCTCAACACGATCTACTTCGGTCGCGGGGCCGACGGCATCCAGACCGCGTCCAAGGCGTACTTCAACAAGAATGTCCAGGACCTCACCCCGGCCGAGGGCGCTCTGCTCGCCAGCGTGATCCGCGGGCCCTCGCTCTACGACCCCGGGCTGGGCGAGGAGCAGACCACGCTCGCCACCGGCCGATGGAACTACGTCCTGGACGGCATGGTCTCGCAGGGCTGGATGACCGCAGCGGAGCGGAAGGACCAGGAGTTCCCCAAGACCACGGCCCCCAAGCGGAACACCGCGAAGTCGAATGACATCGGCTTCATCACCGAAGAGGTACGCACCGAGCTGCGCAACCGCCTGAAGCTGTCCGACGCCGACATCGACCGTGGCGGCTTCAAGATCGTCACGACGATCGACAAGAAGGCGCAGCAGGCCGCTGCGAAGGCGGTCAAGAGCCACCGCCCCACCGGGGAGCGGACCTCGGACCTGCACATCGGCCTGGCCTCCGTGCAACCCAATGACGGGGCCATCCGCGCCATGTACGGGGGAGCGAAGTTCAGCCAGGGCAAGTACGGCTACTTCAACTCTGCGGTCGACGGCAAGATGCAGGCCGGGTCGACGATGAAGCCCTTCACGATGATCGCCGCGCTGCGCAAGGGTCTGCCCTTGTCGACCACGTACAGCGGTGCCAGCCCGTACTACAACAAGGCCTTCGTCTCGACCGGCGCGGGGACCTCCGAGATCCAGCGCAATGGCGGCGTCGTCAACTACGGCAATGCCTCCTACGGCCCGGTCACCATGCGCACCGCGACGCAGAAGTCGATCAACACCTACTACGCGCAGCTCAACCTCGCCGTCACGCCGAAGTCGACCGCCACGTCGGCCAAGGACGCTGGCGTCGTCGGGTGGGACGGCGACAAGCGGGTGCCTCTGTCGCAGACGCCCGCCAATGTCTTCGGGACCGACGCAGTGCGCGTCATCGACATGGCCAACGCCTACGCGACGATCGCTGCCGAAGGGAGACGGGCCACCCCCTACTACATCTCCTCGGTGAAGAGCACGGGCGAGTACGAGCTGGACTACAAGGTCAAGAAGGACGTGCGCAGGGCCTTCCCCCAGGACGTCGCTCGCGATGCCATCCAGGCCATGAGCCAGGTCGACAAGCCGGGTGGCACCGGCTACCCGACCGTCGCCGACCTCGGACGCCCGCTCGGTGGCAAGACCGGCACGACCTCCAACAACTACGCGGCCTGGTTCGACGGGTTCACTCCCGGCCAGCTCGCGACGGCTGTCGGGATGTACAAGGGCGATGGGCGGTTGGTGGAGAAGAACCAGCTGGTCAACCTCGGTGGCTTCGCCGAGGTCACCGGCGGGACCATCCCCGCGAGGATCTGGACGGACTACATGATCGGAGCGCTCGAGGGGAAGCCGGTCAAGAGCCTCCCGCCGGCCGGCAATGTCACCTACCGGCCGCAGACCGACCGGCCGAGCAATGCGCCGGCGCCGATCACGTCGACGCAGGCCCCCGCGCCCCGTCCGACGACGCAGGCCCCCGCGCCCCGCTCGACGACCTCGAAGAGCTCCTCGACGTCCACGAGCTCCTCCACCTCGACCACGACATCGTCGAGCTCGACCACGAAGTCCTCGTCGAGCACGACGAAGACCTCGTCGACCCCGACCAGCACGTCGACCACCCCACCCCCCACCAAGACGCCGCCAACGTCGAGTTCGACGCCGCCGCCGCCGTCGACCAGCGAGCCCACGATCACGGTTCCGACACCGAGCCTGACGCGGGGCGATCCCACCCCCGGCGCGAACCAGGCCGACTAGTGCCTCGCGAGTGGTCGGTGCGTGACCTGCTGCCCGACGACGCCAGCGCGGTGATCGGTGGGCCGCTCGGTCGACGGGCCGCGCCACGCGAGCGGTCGCTCACCCGGCTGCTCCCCTTCGTCGTGGCGTTGCTGCTGCTGCCGATGTCGGCGGCGGTGCTGCGTCAGGGGCACTGCATGACCAACGGCTGGAACGGCGACGACCAGTTCTGGCGGGGGTGCTTCTCCGACCTGCCTGCCCAGTACCAGATCGCCGGGCTCGAGCGCGGCTTCTCCGGGTGGCTCGCGGGCGACATCCGCCTCGACCAGATGCCCTTGACGTCCGGCCTGATGGCGGCACTGGGTGGGTTGGTGCCGGACTCGGGCTGGCTAGATGCCACTCGGTGGTACGTCGTCATCTGGACCGTGCTCATCGCCCTCTGCCTCGCAGTGGCCGTCTGGTGCGTCGCTCTGATCCGTCCGCAGCGGATCGATCTGGCGGTCCAGCTCGCGCTGTCGCCCATCCACGTCGTCGCTGCTCTCATCTCGCCCGACCTCGTCGTCGTCACGCTCGTGCTGACAGCGATGCTGGCCGATGCGCGTCGGCGCCCGATCCTTGCGGGCGTGCTCCTCGGGCTGGCCCTGCTGGGGCACGCGTGGGTGGGGCTCGTGGCCATCGCTCTCCTCGTTGCCTCCCGGCGGCGTGATCGCGTCCCGGAGGCGAGACGCACCGTCGTGACCGCTGTCGTGATCGCCGGGGGCATCGTCGTGCTGCTCGTACTGGCATCACCACACATCGTCACGGGTCCACTGACTGCGTGGTGGTCGGAGAAGCCGGGTTACGGCTCGGTCCTGCTCATCCCGGAGCTGGCGGGCCACCCCCTTCCCGACAGGGTCGCCCCGCTCTTCGCCCTCGCCGGCTGGGTCGGCGCGATCTGGGCGGCCGTCGTCATGGCCCGCCGTGCCTGGCGGCCGGCGACCTGGGCCCAGGTCGCCGCCTTCAGCGTCCCGGTGCTGGCGCTCACCGGCGCCTCGGTCCCGGTACAGGCGGCGCTGTGGGTACTGCCGCTGGCGATCCTCGCGGGGGTCTCCTGGCGCACCCACCTGGGCTTCGTCGCCGTCGAGGCGGTGCACGCGAGTGCGCTGTGGCTGCACATCGGTGCGGCGTCGGACCCGGACAAGGGCCTGCCGGCCGCCTGGTACGCGGTCGTCGTCCTCGGCCGGGCCATCGCGTGGTGCTTCCTGCTCTGGAGTGTCTGGTACACGCCGGTCGACAACCCGGTCGACCCAGCGCCTCGTCCCCAGCCCCTCCCGGACCGGGAGCCTCGTCCACAGCAGCCCGCCACCCTCTGACCTGTCCGGTCCTCAGGGGCACGCTTTGGTGCGAAGGGAGTGCAGCCGATAGCCTTGGGCGTTCCCGGTAGCACGTCGTCGTCCGATGATGTGCCCGAGGACAGATGCACAAACCCTCCTGTCACGGAGAGACCGTGACCGTCCAGACCGAAGGAGGCGGGTTATCAGCATGCGTAAGTACGAACTCATGGTCATCTTCGACCCCGAGACCGACGAGCGGGCCGTCCAGCCGCTGCTCGACAAGTTCCTCACCGTCGTCACCACTGACGGTGGCACCGTGGACAAGATCGACCACTGGGGTCGTCGTCGTCTCGCGTACGAGATCAACAAGAAGGCCGAGGGCCTCTACGCCGTCGCCAACCTGACCTGCACGCCGGACACGAGCAAGGAGCTCGACCGGCAGATGGGTCTTTCCGAGCAGGTCCTGCGGACCAAGCTCATGCGCATCGAGGCCTGAGACTTCACCCTCGACTCCGGTCTGTCGGTGCTCACCGACGGACTCACCTGAGACGATCCCCGATCGAGAAGGAAACCCATGGCTGGCGAGACCCCCATCACCGTTATCGGCAACCTCACGGCTGACCCGGAGCTCCGGTTCACCCCGAGTGGCGCCGCAGTGGCCAACTTCACCGTTGCCTCGACCCCCCGCACGTTCGATCGTCAGACGAACGAGTGGAAGGACGCGGAGACGCTCTTCATGCGCTGCTCCGTGTGGCGCGAGGCTGCCGAAAATGTGGCGGAGTCCCTCACCCGTGGTACCCGCGTCGTCGTGACCGGCCGCCTCATCTCCCGCTCGTGGGAGGACAAGGAGACCGGCCAGAAGCGCTCCGTCATGGAGATGCAGGTCGACGAGGTCGGCCCGTCGATGCGCTACGCCACCGCCAAGGTGACCAAGACCCAGCGAGGTGGCGGCGCCCAAGGTGGTGGCGGCGGCTCCTGGGGCGGCGGCCAGCAGGGTGGTTCGGGTGGCGGCTTCGGCGGCCAGCAGGACGACCCGTGGGCGACCGGCGGCGCGAAGGGCGGTCAGCCTGCTCAGCAGGGTGGCGGCTTCAGCGGTGCTCCGGCAGCTCCCGCTCAGGGTGGCACCCCGCAGGGTGGCGGTGGCTGGGGCAGTGCTCCCAGCTACGACGAGCCTCCCTTCTGATCGATCTCTCTCGCCCGGCTCCGGCCGGGCACTGACAACACCCCCATCCCGAGGATCAACCTCGGGCTCTCGTGAACACGAAGGAGAGCACCACGATGGCCAAGCCCGTAGTGCGCAAGCCCAAGAAGAAGGCCAACCCGCTCAAGGCGGCGAAGGTCGAGAACATCGACTACAAGGACGCGAACCTGCTGCGCAAGTTCATCTCCGACCGCGGGAAGATCCGTGCGCGTCGCGTCACCGGCGTCTCCGTCCAGGAGCAGCGTCGTATCGCGACCGCCGTCAAGAACGCCCGGGAGATGGCCCTGCTGCCCTACTCCTCGTCCAACCGCTGATCCGCGGCGCCGAAGAAAACAGGAGCAGACATGAAGGTCATCCTCACCCACGAGGTCACCGGCCTCGGGACCGCCGGCGACATCGTCGACGTCAAGGCGGGCTATGCCCGCAACTTCCTCTTCCGCCGCGGTCTGGCGGAGCAGTGGACCAAGGGTGCGCAGAAGCAGGTCGAGGCGCTCGCCGCCGGCCGTGCAGCTCGCGCCGGCAAGTCGCTGGAGGAGGCCACATCGATCAAGGGCAACCTCGAGTCGAGCACGGTCACTGTCAGCGCCCACGCGGGTGAGTCCGGTCGCCTCTTCGGCGCAGTGACCAGCCGTGAGGTCGCCGAGGCCCTCAAGGCCGGCGGTGGCCCGGAGATCGATCGTCGCACGATCGAGCTCCCCACCCCGATCAAGGCTGTCGGCCCGGCGGAGGCGCTCGTGCGTCTGCACCCCGAGGTCCAGGCCACGGTCAAGCTCGACGTCGTCGCCGGCTGAGCCGACACGATCCCTGCGAAGGGGGAGAACCACCTCACCGGGTGGTCCTCCCCCTTCGTCGTGCGTGGGGAGCGCTCCCCTTGGACCGGCGAAGGAGGCTGTCCTAGGGTGAGGGCCGCACACCGACTATCAGGGGGAAATACATGACCATGCGGACACGTGTCGTGGCACTGGGGGCCGCGACGGCTCTGGCACTCACCGGCTGCTCGATGCTCGGGGCAGACGACAGCGATGGGGACGCAGGCGCTGACGCGTCGTCGTCGCAGACGTCTGGTGTCGTCAACGGCGACGCCAGCACCAACGGGGCCAAGGCTGCGGGGATCGACCTGAAGAACCCGCCGAAGCCGATCGCCGAGCAGACGATCACGGTCGACCAGGACTCGGTCGACGAGACGAAGGTCGAGCTGCTCGAGCTGCGCCGGGACGACAACGTCATGCTGGCGACCTTCCGCCTGACCGGGACGGGCCGGGGCACCGAGGACAAGACGGCCTTCAAGCTCCTGGGCTGGAGCTCCTTCGCCCCCGTCCTCATCGACATGAAGAACCTCGAGAAGTACAAGCACGTGGAGGACCTCACGAGCGACGACATCTCCGCCTCGGCTCCCCTCGGGCAGCCGGTCTACATGTTCACCGCCTTCCCGCTGCCGCGGGACGGCGTCACCGAGATGGACCTGCGGGTGACCTCGGAGTCGCCGGCCATCGAAGACATCCCGATGCCGAAATGAGAGCCCGAGACTGCCGACGGACGCTCATCGCCTCCGCTCTCGTCGCTCCCTTCGTCGTCATGGGAGCCGCGGGAGCGGGGGCCGTGGATGACGCGCCGTTGACGATCGACAACCTGCCGACCCTCACGGACCATGAGGTCGACGCCTACCGCACGGCCATCGACCTACCCGAGATCTCAGCGATCACCGTGCCGGACATCGTGCCCTTCGAGCCGGACATCACGACCTCTGGCGGCAGCACGGTCGTCAGCCTCGACACCGACGTGCTCTTCGAGTTCGGCAAGTCCGAGCTCGGGGAGTCGGCGAGCGATGCCGTCGTCGATGCGGCCAAGGATGTGCCGAAGGGCGCGAAGGTCTCGGTCGTGGGTCACACCGACTCCGTGGGGTCGGACTCGGCCAACAGGACCTTGTCCAAGAAGCGCGCACAGGCCGTAGTCGACGTCCTCGAGGACGAGCGGGACGACCTCGTCCTGCGCGTCAGCGGCAAGGGCGAGAGCGACCCGGTCGCACCCAACGACAGCGGCGGCAAGGACAATCCTGAGGGTCGGGAGAAGAACCGTCGCGTGGAGATCCGCTACACGGGCTGACCGGCGCCTTCGGTGGGTAGTCCTCCCCATGTCGCATGGTGACGAAGAACCTTAAGGTCTTGGTCAAGACACCACACGACAGCATCGACCGGGGAGACCATCATGACCATGCCGCCATACGGCCAGCAGCCGCCCCCGCCCGGGTACGGCCAGCCGCATCCCCCGCAGGGCTACGGCCAGGCCCCCTTCCAGGGCCAGCCGCACCAGCCCGGGCAGTGGGGCCACCAGCCTCCGCCGCCGCAGGCGCCGCGATCCAACAAGGCGTTGAAGTGGGGGGCCTTCGGAGCCGCAGGTGTGCTCTCTCTCGGCCTCCTCGGCGGTGGCGCAGTCTTTGCCTACAGCAAGATCAACGGTGGTGGTCCCCAGCCCGAGGCCGCGCTACCGGGCAACTCGATCGCCTTCGCCAAGGTCGACCTCGACCCCTCCGCGGACCAGAAGCTTGATGCCTTCCGCTTCATCCGCAAGTTCCCCGGGGCCAAGGACTCCATGAGCGGCATCGACGAGAATGGCGACCTGCGCAAGGAGATCTTCGAGGCGCTCCAGGATGACGGCGAGCTCGAGGGCGTCGACTACGCCCAGGATGTCGAGCCGTGGCTGGGTCAGCGCATCGGCATGGCCGTGGTGCCCAGCGCGGACGGTGGCGAGCCGGGAATGGTCATGGCGCTGGCCAGCACGGACGAGGAGGCCGCCAAGCAGGGTCTGTCGAAGATGACGGGCGATGGAGGCTACTGCTCCGTCCAGCCCGACTTCGCCATCTGCGGCGACGAGCAGTCCGTCGTCGACAAGGCCGTCAACGACACCAAGAGCGGGTCCCTTCAGGACAACGCCAACTTCGCCAACGACATGAGTGACCTGGGCGAGGACGGCATCGCGTCCGCCTGGCTCGACGGCACCCAGGTGGGCGCCTTCGACAGCATGCTGGGCAAGAGCATGACGAGCAACGCTCCGGCTCAGGGGCGCTACGCGATGGCGTTGCGTTTCGACGGGCCCACGCTGGAGCTCGCTGGCGTCGCCAACGCACTGCCGCAGGGCGGCGTGCCGGGTGGGGACGGCACCGCCATCGGCGATCTGCCGGGCGACACCCTCGCGGCCTTCTCGATCTCGGGGCTGGACGAGTCGCTGCGCAAGGCCTGGCCCGACATCGACAAGACCGCCCGTGACGCCCTTGGTGATGACTGGCAGTCCGGTCTGGACTCCTTCACCAGCGAGACCGGCCTGTCCGTCCCGGATGACGTGGCCAAGGCCGTCGGGAGCGAGACCACCCTCGCGCTCGGTCCGCACGCCGATGAGCCCAAGGTCGCCCTCGTGACCAACGGCGACCGTGGCCTGATCGACACGCTCGTCGGGTCGATCAACCCTGACTCCTCCTCCAACGGACCGCAGCTGACGGTCAAGGACGCCGGCGACAACCGCACGGTCGTCACGACGACCACCGGCTATGCCGACGAGATCGCCAACGGCTCCGGCCTGGGCGACTCTGATGCGTTCAAGGACGCAGTCCCGGATGCCGACACGGCGGGCTCGGTCGCATACGCCGATGTCAGCAAGATCGTCGAGACCTTCGGCTCCGACATGGACGACGAGACCAAGGCCAACCTCGCGCCGCTGTCCGCGGTCGGGTTCTCGATGAGCGGCGAGGGCGATCACGCCGACTACCGGCTCCGTCTGACGACCAAGTGACCTGCTGAGACAGCTCGACACGCTCCGTCGAAGGGGGCCCGCCGCGACGGCCGGCCCCCTTCGACGTGCCCTGCGCTTCCGTCCGTGGCAGGCAGCAGGCAGGATGCAGGGGTGACTTCCATGGAGCAGATCGAGCGCACCCGTGAGCGGCGGGCCGAGTTCTGGCGCGGCGTCGGCCAGGTCGGGAGCCAGCACGCGGCCCTCGGCGATGTCGATGAGTCGGCCTTGTGGCCGGGCGGCTCGGCCGGCTATGTCGCCGTGACCACCCCGCACACCGGTGTCGTGGCGACCGACGGGCTGAGCGACCCCACGACTGCAGCTCCTCCGATTGAGCTCTACGTCGAAGGTCGCGAGCTGATGGCCGGCCCCGCTGGCGAAGGGCGTTGGCTCACTGCCGCGCTCGAGGAGGCCGCCGGGGCGCTTGCCGGCGCCGGTGCGAGCCTCGGCGAGGCGCTCCAGAACCACGAGGTCCTGTCGGTCGAGCTCTCCGGTCAGGGCGCGCCCGCCGACTGGCTGGCGGACGGACGCCTCGGCGCGCTCGTCGGTGTGGAGCTGCCCGGCCGGCCCGGCGACTTCGAGGTCGACGGCGACCGCGTGCGCATGCTGACGCTGACCCCCCTTCGTCCGGCAGAGCTCGAGCTCGTGCGGTCCGAGGGCGCAGCCGGCCGCCGTCGGGTGGCGGACGCCCTCGCAGGTCAGGGCTGGTACTCCTACGCCGACAGCACCCGCCCCGCCGTCGTCTGACTCCGTGCAGGACGAAGGGAGCCGGGAGACATCGTCTCCCGGCTCCCTTCGTGATGGTCGTGGCTCAGTCGTGCTTGAGCTCGCTGCCCTCCATCTCGGGCAGCTCGTCGGTGTTGCCGTGCTGCTCGCGGATGGCCGCGAGGTCGGCGTCGTCTGCGGCGCCCAGCTCGAAGAGCCGTCCTGACTTGCGGTCGGCGAGGTACTCCTTCATCTCCTTGCGGACCTCCGGGAGCAGGATGTAGAGGGCGGCCAGGTTGATGAAGCCGCAGATGAAGAGGAAGGAGTCGGTGATCGTCAGGACCTGCCCGAAGGTCAGCACGGTGCCGATGACGGTGAAGGTGCAGAAGATCAGCCGGTAGATGTTGAGCGAGAGCCGCGTGTGGCCGAAGAAGAACTCCCAGGCCTTCTCGCCGTAGTAGCTCCACGTGACGAGCGTGGAGAAGGCGAAGAGCGCCACGGCGATCGCGAGGACCACGGGGAACCACGGCAGGAAGGTGGCGAAGGCGTCAGAGGTGAGGCTGACGCCGTCGGGGACGGGCCCACCGTCGATCACCTGGTCGATGCCGCCCTGGAAGGACGGGGCGTCGGCAATGATGATCGTCAGCGCGGTCATCGTGCAGATGATGACGGTGTCGATGAAGGGCTCCAGCAGAGCAACGAAGCCCTCGGAGACCGGCCGGCGCGTCTTGACCGGGGAGTGGGCGATCGGGGCCGAGCCGAGGCCGGCCTCGTTGGAGAATGCCGCGCGCTGGAACCCGACGATCAGGACTCCGACGAGACCGCCGAGCCCGGCCTGCGGGCTGAAGGCACCCTGGAAGATGTCGACGACCGCAGCGGGGATGTGATCGAAGTTGGCGAGGATGACGAAGAGGCAGGCAATGACATAGGTGACGCCCATGAAGGGGACGAGCTTGCTCGTCACTCGGGCGATCGACTGGATCCCGCCGATGATGACGGCGGCCACGAGACCGGCCATGATCAGGCCGAAGATCAGCGAGGCGCCGTCCGAGCCGAGGAAGCCGTCACTGCCACCCGTGACCTCCTGGGCCTGCACGAAGGTCTGGTTGGCCTGGAACATGTTGCCGCCGCCGACGCCGAAGCCGAAGATCGCGATGGCGAAGAGGCCGGTGAGGACCATCGCGGGGCCCTTGCCGAAGAGCCGGCCGAAGGCGACCGGCATGTACTTGAAGGGACCTCCGGAGAAGGTGCCGTCATCGTTCTGCTTGCGGTACTTCACACCCAGGGTGCACTCCGCGAACTTCGTCGCCATGCCGAGCAGCCCGCAGATGATCATCCAGAAGGTGGCACCGGCTCCACCGAGCGCCATGGCGGCACCGACACCAGCGATGTTTCCGAGCCCGACCGTGCCGGACAGCGCAGAGGACAGGGCCTGGAAGTGGGTGATCTCGCCCGGGTCGTCGGCGCGCGAGAACTTCCCCCTGATGACCTCCGTGGAGAGCCTGAGGTAGCGCAGCTGTGGGAAGCCCAGCACCGCGGAGATGATCACTGCCGCGGTGACGAGCCAGAGCACCACGATCGGGATCTCGATGTCTCCAACAGGGAAGGCGTAGAAGACCCAGCCGGAGATCCACGCGGCGAAGGGCTCGAAAAAGGAGTCGATCGCGTCTTCGATGGCTGAGAGAGCCCCGCTGTCAGAGGCGGAAGCCAAGGTGAGTGCTGTCATGCATACGAGGAAAACAGCCCTGTCGGCCTGAGTGTCCGACCACCGGCTCCGAGAGCGGATTCGTGATCACCCTGTGATCTGACTCACGTCCGACGGGTGCGCTGGGCGCCGGTCACCGCCCAGGCGTCTCCGCGGATGCGCCAGGCCATGAAGAGGCCGCGTACCGCCATGAAGACGGTGAAGGCGATCCACAGCGTGACGACGGCCGCCTCGGGACCGTGATCCCCGCCGATGGCGCGCGCGACGAGCACGACGGGCAGGTAGGCGACCAGGACCAGGGCCATCGACCCGGCCAGCCAGCGACCGTCGCCGGCACCGATGAGGACGCCGTCGATGACGAAGACGTACCCGGCGAGCGGCTGGCCGAGGGCGACGACGACCAGCCCTGCGGCGATGGCGCTGCGCACGGCCGGGTCGTCGGTGAAGAGGGAGGGCAGCACCCGGTGCAGCGCGAGGACCACCGCGCCGAGAGCCACGCCGCCCCACACCCCCCACCGCACCATGAGTGTCGTGGCGGCGCGGGCACCGCGCGCGTCACCGCTGCCGAGCTGTGCTCCGGTGAGCGCCTGGCCTGCGATGGCGAGCGCGTCGAGGGCGAACACGAGGAGCGACCAGATCGTCGTCGTCACCTGGTAGGACGCGAGCGGGACGTCGCCGAAGGACGCCGCCGCTGCGACCGTGAGCAGGATGACCGCGCGCAGGGCCAGGGTGCGGATGAGCAGCGGCAGACCGTCGAGCGCGGCCCCGATGACCCGGCCGACATGCGGGCGAAGGGAGGCCCCCGCCGCCCGACCTCCCCGCAGCACGACCACGAGCAGCGCGAGGGCCATGCCCCACTGGGCGATGACCGTGCCCCATGCGGCGCCGGCGATCCCCAGGTCCAGGCCGAGGACGAGGACCACCGAGAGGACGGCATTGGCACCGAATCCGGCGGTGGCGACGACGAGCGGGGTCCGGGTGTCCTGCAGCCCGCGCAGGATGCCGGTGGCGGCGAGCACGAGCAGCATTGCCGGGAGGCCGATGGCGCTCACGCGCAGGTAGATGACCGCCTGGTCGAGCGCGCCGGGGGAGGAGCTGAAGCCCTCGGCGAGCGGGCGGGCGCCGAGCCCGACGACGATGCCGGCCAACAACCCCAGTCCGCCGGCGAGCCACACGCCACCGACCCCGAGCTCGAGGGCTCCGCGCCGTGACCCGGCGCCGTACTGACGGGCGACGACGCTCGTGGTGCCGTAGGCGAGGAAGACGAAGATCCCTGCGGCAGTGAGGAGTACCGAGCTCGCCGCCCCGAGACCGGCGAGCGGGATGACGCCGAGCCGGCCGACGACTGCCGCGTCGACCATGAGGAAGAGCGGCTCTGCCACGAGCGCGAGGAAGGCCGGCACGGCCAGACCGAGGATCTGGCGGGGGCCGGCGTGGATCGCGGCGGGTGGTGGGACGGACGCGGGCATGCCGAGAACCCTACGGAGGGCGGGTCGGCGCGGACAGGGCCCCTTCACCAGAGGCGCTGTCAGTCGCTGGAAGGTTGTGTGTTGAACAGGGACTCGTGGTGCCTGCACGGCCATATACGCGGTGCCGGTAGCTGGAGTCCCACTTCAACACACAACCAACCCACGACGAAGGGCGGGACCCCGTGATCCGGGACTCCCGTCCACCGCGTCGGCACAGAGGTCGAAGTAGATCTCGAACTCGTGCGGCCTCGGGTGCCTGCAGGGGGAGCACCTCGTTCTCCTACCCACGCTGAGCGCTCACCGGGCGAGGCGGCGCAGGGGAGTCCTCCCCAGTGCCAGCCTCCCGCCGACTACGTAGAGTGGCCGCGTCATCGACCACAGCAGCCAAAGGGGAGCGACGTGCCGCCCACGAGCAGGATCAGCAAGGACCAGCTGGAGCGGGCCCGTAGCCTCGTCGCCTCGGTCGACAAGGGTTTCGAGGCCAAGGTCGTCGGCCAGAAGAGGCTGCGTGAGACCCTCCTCATCGGTCTGCTGACGAGCGGGCACGTCCTGCTCGAGTCCGTGCCGGGCCTGGCCAAGACCACCGCGGCGCACGCGCTCGCGACCGCGATCGGCGGGGCCTTCAAGCGCATCCAGTGCACGCCCGACCTGCTGCCCAGCGACATCGTCGGCACGCAGGTCTACGACGCCAGCCAGGGCAAGTTCGTCACCCAGCTCGGCCCGGTGCACGCCAACTTCGTCCTGCTCGACGAGATCAACCGAAGCTCTGCCAAGACGCAGTCCGCGATGCTCGAGGCGATGCAGGAGCGTCAGACCTCCATCGGCGGCCAGGTCTTCAAGCTCCCCGAGCCCTTCCTCGTCCTCGCGACGCAGAACCCCATCGAGCAGGAGGGCACCTACGTCCTGCCCGAGGCGCAGCTCGACCGCTTCATGCTCAAGGACCTGCTCGACTACCCCAGCCCGGCGGAGGAGGCCGAGGTCGTGCGCCGCATCGATGCGGGCGTCTTCGACCAGCCCGACCGCGCGATGATCGACGTCGCCGACGCCCGTGAGCTGCAGCGGCTGGCAGCCTCGGTCTACCTGGACAAGGCGATCCTCGACTACATCACCTTCATCGTCGCGGCGACCCGCGCCCCGGGCAAGGTCATGCCTCCGGAGATGGCTCGCTATGTCGAGATCGGCGCGAGCCCCCGTGCGTCGATCGCCTTCGCCAAGGCCTCGCGCGCCGCTGCCCTGCTCCAGGGCCGCGACCACGTGATCCCCGAGGACGTGCGCCACCTGGCCCACCGCGTGCTGCGCCACCGCGTGCTGCTCACCTACGAGGCCACCGCCGACGACGTGCGCGTCGAGACGATCATCGACGCGGTCGTGCGCGCCGTGCGCACCCCGTAGAGGTCGCCATGACCCGCCTCGTCCACCAGGTCCAGGGCAAGCTGTCGATCCACGTCCGACGTCGCTCGGTCGCGCTGCTCGACGGTGGGTACGCCTCTGTCCACAAGGGGCGGTCGATGGACTTCGACGACCTGCGCGAGTACGCCTACGGTGACGACATCCGAGACATCGACTGGCGTGCCTCGGCGCGGCACGGCTCGATGCTCATCAAGCGCTATGTCGCGGAGCGGCACTTCTCGCTCATCATCGTGATGCCTGCCGGTCAGGAGATGGCCGCGACCGCCGCAGGCGGTGAGCCCAAGCGGGACATCGCGGTGATGGCTGCCGGTGTCCTGGGGTGGTTGGCCATCCGTCACGGCGATGACGTCTCGATGATCAGCGGGGGCCCCGGCCGGATCCACGCCACCCGCACCCGCAGCTCAGAGGGTCACCTCGAGATGCTCCTGCAGGAGGCGCTGACCCTCTCCCAGCCGGACTCACCCCCTTCGGACCTGCCGGGACTGCTGCGGCACGTCAGTCGCAATGTCAGGGGACGCAAGGTCCTGCTCGTCATCGCCGACGACGGCGTGGAGCCCGCCGAGGTCGAGGACGTGCTGCGCACGCTGCGGCTGCGCCACGAGGTGCTGTGGGTCGACGTCGCGGACCTCGATCCGCTCGGGGTCGCGCCCGACACGCTGGTGCGCGATGTCGCGGCCGATCACACGCTGCCCGACCTGCTGGCCACCGACCGACGACTGGCCGAGGAGTTCGGCCGTTCGGAGAGCACCCGACGATCGGATGTGGAGACCATGCTGCGCCGCACGGACATCTCCTCTGCCCGCGCTGGCCACACCGACGAGGTCGTGCCGATGATCGTGCGCATGCTCGAGAAGAGGCGACGTGGACGCTGACCCGATCTACCTCGCCCCTCAGGACTACTCCATCACCTGGCCGGTGCTGGGTGGCTTCATCATCTTCGGACTCATCCTCTGGGCCGTCGCGATCTGGCTCCTCACCCGCCGGCCCGAGCCGGAGGGCGGGCGCGGCTCCCTCCCGCCGGCCGCGCTGCTCAAGCTGCGCCGTGACGCCCTTCGCCGCATCGACGAGATCGACAAGGCCGTGCGGTCGGACACGATGCCGGCTCGCCGCGGTCACCACGAGCTGTCCAAGGTCGTGCGCGCCTTCGTCAGCAGCGCCAGCGGGCTCAAGGCGGAGACGATGACCGCCAGCGACCTCCGCGAGCGCGGGCCGGCACACCTGGCCACGCTCATCGAGGAGTTCTACCCGCGCCAGTTCGGTGCGGTGGAGGCCGACTCGAGCGGCTTCCCGCGCTCGGCCGCGGCGGCTCGCGATGTCGTCGGGGGGTGGTCGTGATGGGGTTGACCTGGTGGTGGCTGACCCTGATCGTCATCCTCGCGACGCTCCTCGTGGCGGGCGTCGGCTGGTGGGTCGCCGGGCGGGAGACGCCGTCCACGGATGCCGTGCTCATCGCCCACACCCGCCGGCTCACCCGGCTGCCCGCCTACCGGGCGGCCTTGGCCCGCCAGCGGGTGCGTCTCCTCGGCCTCGGTGTACTCATCGCGCTGGTCGTGCTCCCGATCGCCGTCGCCGCCGGCCGCCCCGGGACGACGGAGACGATCGACCCGGAGAAGAACAACCGGGACATCATGCTGTGCCTCGACGTGTCGGGGTCGATGTACCGGACCGACAAGGCGGTTCTCGAGGACTTCGCCGAGATCGTCAAGAACTTCCGCGGCGAGCGGATCGGGCTGGTGCTCTGGAACAACCAGGCAGTGACCGCCTTCCCCCTCACCGACGACTACGACCTCGTCGAGGAGCAGCTGACCGGTTATGCCGACGGCTTCTCGCTCTTCGGCGGGGGGGAGTACGACCCGACCGACGGCACCTTCAACGAGCGGATCTACGCCAGCTCCCTCTCCGGGGACGGGCTGGCCAGCTGCGTCTACAACTTCGACCACGTCGACCAGAAGCGCCCGAGGGCGATCATCCTGGGCACCGACAACGAGGTCCACGGCAGCGGTGTCTACACCATCGACGAGGCCGCCACGCTCGCCAAGGAGCGCAATGTCCGCGTCTACGGGCTCAACCCCCTCCCATACGGCCCCAACCACAGCGAGCTGTCCGCAGCCACCGAGAAGACCGGCGGTCGTACGTGGGGGCTCGACCAGGCCGGCGCGACCGACGAGGTGACCAGCAACATCGACAAGCTCGAGGCCGCCCGGCTGCCCGACGTGGCCCCCGTGCACGTCCGCACCGACCTGCCGACCATCTGGCTGAGCCTGGGCCTGCTGGGACTCATCGGGCTCTACCCGCTCCTGTGGTGGTGGCGCCGATGAGCTGGCACCCCGTCATCCCCTGGCCGCTGATCGTCGTCGCCGGGCTGCTGCTCGTCGGCTTCACCGGCTGGCGACTGGTCGCCGAGTCCCGCCACCGGGTGCGGTGGGGACTGCGGGTCGCGACCAGCCTGGCCATGGTCGTCGCGCTGCTGGGACCTGCCGTCAACGGTGCGATCGCCCGGCAGGCCGCCTCCGACGTCAACGTCTTCTTCGTCGTCGACACGACGACCTCGGCGATGGCCCGGGACTACGGCGAGGGCCGCCCCCGGCTGGAGGGCTACCGCGAGGACATCGCCAAGATCCAGGAAGAGATGCCCGGGGCCCGGTTCTCGATCATCACCTTCGACTTCGCTGCCCGGGTGGTCATGCCGCTCACGACGGACACCCAGGCGCTGAAGACCGCGACCGAGAACCTGCGGGCGGAGGACAGCCAGTACTCGGGCGGATCCTCGGTGACGGTCGCCCAGGACCGGCTCAAGAAGACCCTCGAGGGGACCAAGGAGCGCCAGCCCGAGCGGTCACGGATCGTCTTCTACCTCGGCGACGGCGAGCAGACCTCGTCCGACGAGCCGGCCCCCTTCGACCTGCCCGACCTCGTCGACGGCGGCGCCGTCCTCGGGTACGGCACCGCGCAGGGCGCGCAGATGGCCAAGACCGAGGCCGACGGGAGCACCAGCGGTGATGTCACGGACAGCGCCGGCAAACCGGGCGTGAGCACGATCGACGAGAAGCGCCTGGAGGAGATCGCCAAGCAGCTCGACGTGCCGTACACGCACCGCACCGGTGGTGACATCGCACCGGCGATGGAGGATGCCGACCCCGGCACGACGGTGGCGGGTGCGGGCGCCTCGATCGAGACCTACACCTCGCTGGTGTGGATCGCGGCGCTGGTGATGGCGGCGCTGCTCCTCGTCGACCTCTTCCTCGTCACCCGTGAGATCGGCCGACTGCGAAGGGTGGAGCCATGAGTCCCGACAGGCCCACGGTGGAACCCCGCCTGCGGCGGCGCCGGCGGCTGATCTGGGCCACGATCCTGCCCGCGATCATCCTGCTCGTGCTGGCCGCACGGTTCCTCACCCTGCCGATCAACATGGGGCAGGCACAGGAGGCCCACGGCGGTGACGACGGCGCCGGGATGGTGAGCGCGGCCGACAAGCTGCACGTCCTCAACATCGTCGAGCGGTGGCGCGCTCCCTTCGTCGAGGGGACCGGCAAGTCGATCTCCGGCGACCTCGAAGGGGGTCGGGCCGACCTCGAGACAGCCCTGGCCCGGACCGGCAACCCGCAGGACGACTGCACCGTGCGGACCAACCTCGTCATCACGATCTCCCAGCAGTCGGACAAGGCCAAGGAGGACGGCGACGCGGCCCGCGAGAAGGCCCTCGCCGAGGAGGCCCTCAAGCTCATCGAGGACGGACCCGAAGGCTGCCTGGACGGCTCCGACGACGGCAACGCCGGCGACGCCGGGCGCAAGCAGCAGGAGCAGAAGGACAAGCTCGAGGAGCAGACGGGCAAGGGCGAGAAGCAGGAGCCCAAGGACCCCGACGACTCGAAGGACAAGAAGGAGCCGGGTGAGGGGACCGAGGAGAAGAAGGACCCCAAGCAGAAGGAGCTCGAGGACCGCAACCAGACCGGTCAGAAGGAGGCCGACGCCAACCGGCGCGAGGAAGAGGGCCAGGACAAGGGCAGCGACGGCGTCGACAAGCCCTGGTGACCCCCCTTCGCCCGCACGACCTCAAGGAGATGCGGCCTGAGGGGCGGGTCAGCGCTCGTCGAGCATGAGGTCGATCGTGTAGTCCGAGGCCCGGTAGGCGTGGTCTCCGAACTCGATGGCTGCCCCTGAGGCGTCGAAGGCCATCCGGGTCATCGTGAGCACCGGCTGGCTGGGACGCAGCCCGAGGGCGCGGCGCTCCGCGGCCGTCGGCATCCGGGCGCCGATCGACTGCTGCGCGACGACGGGCTTGACCCCGCGCTTGCGCAGCAGGGCGTAGAGCCCCTCCTCCTGGAGGTCCTCCCGCGTGATCTCCGCGTGGGCCGGGGGCAGCCAGTTGTGCATGATCGCCAGCGGTTGATCACCGGCAGAGCGCACCCGGACCACGGCGAGCATCTCGGTCCCGGGCTCGAGGTCGAGCGCGGCGGCGGCCCGCTCGTCGCAGCCCATCCCGATCTCGATGACCTCCGTACGCGGCTCGCGCCCCTCCGCCTCGAGGTCGTCGAAGAGCGAGGTCAGACGTGCCTTGCGGTGCACCTTGCGGTTGGCGACAGTCGTGCCGAGGCCGCGCCGGCGCACGAGCAGCCCCTGGTCGACCATCTCCTGGATGGCCCGGCGCACGGTCGGACGAGAGAGCGTGAGGCGCGCGGCGAGGGCGAGCTCGTTCTCGAAGGGGTCCCCGGGTTGGAGGCGACCGTCGTCGATCGCGGCGGTCAGCTGCTCGGCGAGCTGGTGGTACAGCGGCACGGGGGAGGCCCGGTCGATGACCACATCGAGCTGCAGCGCTGACATGCCGGGGAGCCTACGCGCAACACAGGCGGACAGCCATACGTCCTCATGTCAGGACAAACTGTTGACATGCGTGAGGGGCTGGACGAGAGTGTCCCGCATCACGTTGCCCCACCCTCACGCCAAGGAGGATCCCGCTGATGCGGATCGGACTCGTCGGCCTCGGCCGGATCGGTGCCTTCCACGCCGAGACCCTGGCCGGTCTCGCCGCTGTGGAGACGCTCGTCATCACCGACGCGCGCGAGGGGGTCGCGGACGAGGTCGCCGTCCGCCTGCGCGAGATCGCCCCGGGCACCCGGGTCGAGGTCGTGCGCCCCGAGGAGCTGCTCGCCGCAGGCGTCGACGGGCTCGTCGTCGCGACCGCGACCAATGGCCACGCCGAGTGGATCCGCCGCGGGATCGAAGGGGGCGTTCCCACCTTCTGCGAGAAGCCGGTCTCCGGCGGTCTGGCGGAGACGATCGAGCTGGCCCGGCTCGAGGCGGCCAGCGACACCCCCGTGCACATCGGGCACCAGCGTCGCTTCGATGTCGGCTTCCGTCGCGTGCGCGAGGCGGTGGCCTCGGGCGAGCTCGGCTTCGTCCACACGATCCGCGCCAACACCCACGACCAGGCCCCGCCGCCGGCCGAGTTCATCCCGACCTCCGGCGGGATCTTCCGCGACTGCGGGGTCCACGACTTCGACGCGATCCGCTATGTCACCGGCCGCGAGGTCGCCTCGGTCTACGCCGTGGGGGCCAACAAGGGCGCCGACTTCTTCAGCGCGGCAGGCGACGTCGACACGGGCGCCGCGGTGCTGACCCTCGACGACGACACCCTCGTGCTCATGTCGACGACGCGCTACAACGGCGGCGGGCACGACGTGCGCATGGAGGTCATGGGGGAGCGCGGCACGATCACCGCCGGGCTCGACCACACCCTCGCGATGACGAGCGCCGAGCCCGACGTCGACTTCCCCCGCGGCCCGCAGAAGTGGTCCTTCATGGAGCGCTTCCTGCCCGCCTACCAGGCCGAGCTGACCGCCTTCTTCGAGGTGGCCGCCGGTCGGGCGCCCAGCCCCTGCACGATCGCCGACGCATTGGAGGCCTTCCGCGTCGCGGAGGCGTGCGAGCTCTCCCGGGCGGAGCGCCGCCCCGTCGCCATGACCGAGATCGAAGGACTGTGACCATGACGGACCGCACCCCGCTCGCCGAGCGGATCGCCGCAGCCCCCATCTCCTGGGGTGTCTGCGAGGTCCCCGGCTGGGGCTGGCAGCACCAGCCGCCGACCGTGCTGACGCAGATGCGTGAGCTGGGGATCGCCGCGACCGAGTTCGGACCGGACGGGTTCCTCCCCGACGACCCGCAGGCCAAGGCGGACACGCTCGCCGAGTACGGCCTGGCCGCTGTCGGTCAGTTCGTCCCCGTGGTGCTGCACGACCCGGGGGTCGACCCCCTTCCTGTCGTCGAGGCTGCGATGGCCGGGCTCGTCGCCGCTCACGCGAGCACCGTCGTCCTCGCCGCGGCCACCGGCGCCCAGGGCTACGACGCCCGCCCCGAGCTCGACGCGACCGGTTGGTCGACGCTGCTCGGCAACCTCGACCGGATCTCGGATGCCGCTGCGGGACAAGGCCTCACGGCCACGCTGCACCCGCACGTGGGCACGATGGTCGAGTCCGGGGAGGAGACCGATCGGGTCCTCGACGGCTCGCACATCGGCCTGTGCCTCGACACCGGTCACCTGCTCATCGGCGGCGGTGACCCGGTGCGGGTCGCGCAGGAGCACCCCGAGCGGATCGCGCACATGCACCTCAAGGACGTGGACCTGGCCTGGGCGCGCAAGGTCCAGGAGGGCTCGGCGAGCTACACCGACGCGGTCGCGGCCGGCATGTACGTCGCCCTGGGTCAGGGGGACATCGATGTGGCAGCCATCGTGTCCGCACTGGAAGGCTCCGGCTACGCGGGCTGGTACGTCCTCGAGCAGGACACGGTCCTCGCGGGCGACCCGGCCGACCCCACCACGGCGAAGGGGGCCGGTGACCCCGTCACCGACGTACGGACGTCGGTGGCGCACCTCGTCGAGATCGCGGAGGGTCTCGAGGCTCCTTCGTCGCACCTCGACCAACGTGGGGACGCGTGATGTACGACCTGATCACGATGGGCCGCACCGGGGTGGACATCTACCCGTTGGACCACGGGGTGCCGCTGGAGGAGGTGCGCACCTTCGAGAAGTTCCTCGGCGGCTCGGCCACCAATGTCGCCGTGGCCGCGGCACGCTACGGCCGCGACACCGCGCTGATCACCAAGACGGGCGCCGACGCCTTCGGTCGCTACGTCCGGGCCGAGGCGCAGCGTCTCGGTGTCGCAGGCGAGTTCATCACCGCCATCGAGGGGGACGGGCCACCGACGCCGGTCACCTTCTGCGAGGTGCACCCGCCCGACGACTTCCCGCTGTACTTCTACCGCTGGCCGACCGCCCCCGACCTGATGCTCACCGACGCGGACCTGCCGCTGGAGGAGATCCGGTCCGCGCGGGTCTTCTGGACCACGGTGACCGGCCTGAGTGCCGAGCCGTCGCGCGCGGCGCACCACACGGCCTTCGCCGCGCGTGCCCGGGCCGGGCACACCGTCCTCGATCTGGACTACCGGCCGATGTTCTGGGCGGACCCGAGCCGGGCGAGCACCGAGGTCGCAGCGGCCCTGGAGCACGTGAGCATCGCGGTGGGCAACAAGGAGGAGTGCGAGGTCGCCGTCGGCGAGACCGACCCGCACCGCGCGGCCGACGCGCTCCTCGAGCGCGGTCTGGAGCTCGCGATCGTCAAGCAGGGACCCAAGGGGGTGCTCGCAGCCACCGCGGACGAGCGGGTCGAGGTCCCGCCGTACCTCGTCGAGGTCGTCAACGGCCTCGGTGCCGGCGACGCCTTCGGTGGTGCCCTCGTCCACGGGCTGCTCGAGGGCTGGGACCTGCGTCGGATCCTCGAGTTCGCCAACGTCGCCGGAGCCATCGTGGCGTCCCGACTGGAGTGCAGTACCGCCATGCCCACGGTCGCCGAGGTCGAGGCCGGTCTGGCGCAGTGGGCAGCGAAGGGAGCCAGCGCATGAGCACGACAGACCGGGTGAGCACGAGCGAGGGGGTCGTCGTCGACATCGCGGGCCTGACCATGGTGCGCGCGAGCGACCCCGGCGCCGTCGCCCGCGGGTGGGCCGCCCGCTCACGCCGACCGCTCCTGGCCGCCGACGGGCGGATGCTGCTCATCGCCGCCGACCACCCGGCCCGTGGGGCCCTCGGGGTGCGCGGTGACGCCACGGCGATGGCCTCGCGCTCGGACCTGCTGCGGCGCCTGGCGGCCGGGCTGGCCCGTCCGGGCGTCGACGGCGTGCTCGGGACCCCCGACGTCCTCGACGACCTGCTCCTCATGGGTGCGCTCGAGGGCAAGGTGGCGATCGGTTCGATGAACAGAGGGGGCCTGCAGGGCGCCTCCTTCGAGCTCGACGACCGCTTCACCTCGCACACGGCGGCCGAGATCCTCGCTCGCGGGATCGACGGCGGCAAGATGCTCACCCGCATCGACCTGCAGGACCCGGCGAGCGTCGCCACCCTCGAGGCGAGCGCCCGCGCGATCACCGAGCTCGCCGCGCACCAGACGATGGCGATGGTCGAGCCCTTCTGGTCCACCCGACGTGACGGCAAGGTCGTCAACCTGCTCGACCCCGAGTCGACGATCCGCTCGATCACCGTCGCCTCCGGTCTGGGCGCGACGAGTGCGTACACGTGGCTGAAGCTGCCCGTCGTCGACGAGCTGGAGCGGGTCATGGACTCGACGACCCTCCCTTCGCTCCTGCTCGGCGGTGACCCCACGGGCGACCCGCGTGACACCTACGCCGCGTGGGGACGCTCGCTGTCGATCCCGCAGGTGCGCGGTCTCGTCGTCGGCCGGGCGCTGCTCTACCCACCCGACGGCGACGTCGCCGCGGCCGTGGACATCGCGGCCGACCTCGTGCACGGGGGTGGCGCATGAACCACACCCCCCGCACCGGAGCGGACAACGAGCGCTGGTTCCACCCCTTCGCGCCGAAGGGGGGTTCCTGGGCCGTCGAGATCACCGACGACATCGACGGGTGGCAGCACACCTCGCTGCGCATCGCGGTGCTCGAGCCGGGAGCCCGTTTGGCGCACACACTCTCCGGGGAGGAGGGCATCGTCGTGCCGCTGGTGGGCGGTGCGACGGTGACGGCCGCAGGGAGCGAGCACGTGCTCGCCGGTCGGCCCAGCGTCTTCGCCGGTCCGAGCGACACGCTCTACGCGCCTGCCGGGAGCGACCTCGAGATCGTCAACCACGGTGGGTCGACTGCACGGATCGCCCTGTGCGGGGCTCGGGTCGACGATCGGGCCGGCGGTGGCCGTGAGGTGGTCGTCGTCCCGGCCGACCGGGTGCCCGTCGAGCTGAGGGGCGCCGGCTCGTGCAGCCGCGAGGTGCGCGGCTTCGGCATGCCCGACACCCTGCCCGGCGCCGAGCAGATCCTCGCCTGCGAGGTCATCACGCCCGCCGGCGGCTGGTCCTCCTACCCGCCGCACAAGCACGACACCGATCGGCCGGCTCAGGAGAGCGAGCTCGAGGAGATCTACTACTTCGAGACGCAGTCCGTCGGTGACGCCGCCGCCGGTCGTGCCCCGATCACCCGCGGCACCGACCGCGAGGACGGCCGCCAACCGGTCGGCTACCAGCAGGTCTACGGCGCCGAGGGTCGTGACATCGACGTGCTCGTCGAGGTCGCCACCGGCGACACCGTCCTCGTGCCGCACGGCTGGCACGGGCCGGCGATGGCCGCCCCCGACGCCGACCTCTACTACCTCAACGTGATGGCCGGCCCCGGCCCCGAGCGGGTCTGGCTGATCTGCGACGACCCCGCGCACGGGCACGTGCGCGAGACGTGGAAGGGGGAGCGATGAGCGAGGCGAGCGTGCGGCTGACCGTCGCCCAGGCGCTCGTGCGCTTCCTCGGAGCCCAGTGGAGCGAGCGCGACGGCGAGCGGCAGCGCCTCTTCGCCGGGGTGCTCGGCATCTTCGGCCACGGCAATGTCGCCGGTGTCGGCCAGGCGTTGCTGCAGGCCGAGCTCGCGAGCGGTGAGGGTCCGGGCCACCTGCCCTATGTGCTGGCCCGCAACGAGCAGGCGATGGTGCACACCTCCGTCGCCTACGCGAAGCAGAAGGACCGGCTGCAGACCTGGGCGTGCACCGCCTCGGTCGGCCCCGGCAGCACCAACATGCTCACCGGTGCCGCGCTCGCGACGATCAACCGGATCCCGGTGCTGCTGCTGCCGAGCTCGACCTTCGCCACCCGCTCGGCCGGCCCGCTGCTGCAGGAGCTCGAGCAGCCGCACGGTGGCGACCTCACGGTCAACGACGCCTTCCGCCCGCTCTCGCGCTTCTACGACGAGGTGCGTCGGCCCGAGCAGCTGCCGAGCATCCTCCTCTCGGCGATGCGGGTCCTCACCGACCCCGCAGAGACCGGAGCGGTGACGATCTCGCTCCCGCAGGACGTCCAGGCCGAGGCCCACGACTGGCCGCTCGAGCTCTTCGCCGAGCGCACCCACCACGTGGCCCGGCCGCCGGCCGAGCCGTCCCGGGTCGAGCAGGCCGCGCAGATCATCCGGTCGGCCCAGCGCCCGATGATCATCGCCGGCGGCGGCGTCCACTACTCCGGGGCCGAGGACGCGCTCGCGACCCTCTGTGCCGCGACCGGCATCCCCGTCGGGGAGACCCAGGCCGGCAAGGGCTCGCTCCTGCACGGCCACCCCCAGCTCCTGGGCGCTGTCGGCTCCACCGGGACCACCGCTGCCAACGCCGTTGCGGCGCAAGCCGATGTCGTCATCGGCATCGGGACGAGGTACCAGGACTTCACGACCGCGTCCCGGACGGCCTTCGCCGCCGAAGGGGTGCGCTTCGTCAACCTCAACATCGCCTCCTTCGACGCGGTCAAGCACTCAGGGCTGACCGTCGTCGGTGACGCGCGGGAGGCGATCACCGCCCTGACCGACGTGCTCGCCGGCTGGTCCGTCGACGACGGCTACCGGGAGGAGCAGACCCGGCTGTGGGCGGACTGGGACGCGCAGGTCGAGGCGGCCCACCACCCTTCGTCGCAGGTCACCGATGCACTCGCCGAGGGGCTGCTCACCCAGGGCGCCGTCCTCGGTCTGGTCAACGAGCTGAGCGACCCGCGGGATGTCGTCCTCTGTGCCGCCGGCTCGATGCCCGGCGACCTGCACAAGAGCTGGCGGGTTCGCGACCGGCGCGGCTACCACGTCGAGTACGGCTACTCCTGCATGGGATACGAGATCCCGGCCTCGATCGGGATCCGCTGGGCCGACCCGACCCGAGAGGTCTTCGCGATGGTCGGCGACGGCGGCTACCTGATGATGCCGACCGAGCTGGTCACGGCTGTGCAGGAGCGGACCAAGGTCATCGTCGTGCTGGTGCAGAACCAGGGCTTCCACTCCATCGGCTCGCTGTCGCAGGACCTGGGCAGCCAGCGCTTCGGCACCGCCTACCGCGGCCGGAGCGACGCGAGCGGCCGGCTCGACGGCGAGGTCCTCCCGGTCGACCTGGCCGCCAACGCCCGCTCGCTCGGCTGCCACGTCATCGAGGTGCACGACCGCCCGGGGTTGGCGGCCGCGATCGCCGAGGCCAAGGCCGCCCCCACCGACGGCGGACCGATCGTCATCCACGTCGAGACCGACCCGCTCGTCCACGGCCCGGACTCCGCCAGCTGGTGGGAGGTGCCGGTCAGCGAGGTGAGCGACCTCGACAGCACCCGAACGGCGCGGGTGGAGTACGAGCGACACAAGGCCGGACAACGTTCGCATCTCGACCCGGCGGATCTCTCGCCGGACGATGGTGGCAAGCAGCAGAATCACAACTGAATCCGGTGCCCGCCCGGGCCTCGACCCCCTTCCCCCGCAATGGAGCGAGGGATCTGAGAAAGGCAGAACCATGTCCCGTATTTCACGCGTCAGCGTCATGGCGACCTCGGCCGTGGCCGCGCTCGCCCTGGCCTCCTGCTCCTCCTCCGGGGGCAAGCAGGAGGACACCGGGGCAGATGCCGCCGGTGGCAAGGCCGACACCCCTGAGATGACGGTCGCCCTCATCACCCACGCCGCACCGGGAGACACCTTCTGGGACCAGGTGCGTGCAGGAGCCGAGGACGCTGCCAAGAAGGACAACGTCAAGCTCGAGTACACCGCCGACCCGGACGGGGCCCGGCAGTCCACCCTGGTGCAGCAGGCCGTCGACAAGAAGGTCGACGGCATCGCGGTGACCCTCGCCAAGCCGGACGCCATGAGGGCCAACGTGGAGAAGGCCGTCGGTGCCGACATCCCCGTCGTGGCGCTCAACGGCGGTATGGAGGACTGGAAGGACATGGGCGTGCTGTCCTACTTCGGTCAGGACGAGACCCTCGCCGGTGAGGCCGCCGGTGAGCGCTTCACCACGGAGAAGGCCGGCAAGGTCCTCTGCGTCATCCACGAGCAGGGGCACGTCGGGCTCGAGGCTCGCTGCAAGGGCGTGGCCGACAAGTTCAAGAACACCGAGAAGGTCTACGTCAAGGGAACCGACACCGCCAACGTCCAGTCGACCCTGACGGCCAAGCTGCAGCAGGACAAGGACATCACCAACGTCATCACGCTCGGCGCGCCGATCGCGATGGTCGCCACGAAGTCGATCGGGGAGGCGAGCAGCAAGGCCAAGCTGTCCACCTTCGACCTCAACGACGACGCGCTCAAGGCCATCAAGGACGGCAAGATCGAGTGGGCCGTCGACCAGCAGCCCTACGTCCAGGGCTACATGGCCGTCGACGCGCTGTGGCTGCGCGTTCAAAAGGGTGCATCCATGGGTGGTGGCCAGCCCGTCTACACCGGCCCGGCGTTCATCGATGACAAGAACGTCGACATCCTGCTCGATCAGGCCAAGTAATGAGCACCCCGACCGCCACGGCACCTCCCCCGGGTGACACCGATGACCGCGTCGTCGCGAAGGGGAGGATGGGGCTCCTCTTCGCCCGACCCGAGATCGGCGCGCTCATCGGCGCCCTCGCGGTGGCCGCGCTCTTCCTGGCCGTGGCACCGTCCTTCCGCAGCCTGGGCAACACCGGCACGATCCTCTATGCGGCAGCGTCGATCGGGATCATGGCGGTCGGGGTGTCCCTGCTCATGGTGGGCGGCGAGTTCGACCTGTCCACCGGTGTCGCGGCGACTGCCTCGGGGATCTGTGCGGCGTTGACCGCGTGGAACTTCGGGCTCAATGTCTGGATCGGGGTGATCGCCGCCCTGGTGTTCTCACTGGCGGTGGGCGCCTTCAACGGCTGGATGCTCATGCGTACGGGGCTACCCAGCTTCTTGGTGACGCTGGGGACCTTCTTCGTGCTCCAGGGGGCCAACCTGGCCGTCACCCGGCTCGTCGGTGGCACCGTCTCGACGCCGACGATCTCGGACATGGCCGGCTACGAGTCGGCGCGCTCCGTCTTCGCCTGGAGCGTGCAGATCGGTCCGGTCGACATCAAGTCGCTCGTCGTCTACTGGCTGATCATGGTGGTCGTCGCCGCGCTCGTGCTGCAGAAGACCAGCGTCGGCAACTGGATCTTCGCTGCGGGCGGTGACTCGGACGCGGCTCGTGCCGTCGGCGTCCCGGTGAAGGCGGTCAAGATCGGTCTCTTCATGACCGTCGGGTTCTGCGCCTGGATGCTCGGCATGCACCTGCTCTTCTCGTACAACGTCATGCAGTCCGGCGAGGGCGTGGGCAACGAGTTCATCTACATCATCGCCGCAGTCGTCGGCGGGTGTCTGCTCACGGGTGGCTATGGCTCCGTCGTGGGTGCCGCACTCGGTGCGCTGATCTTCGGCATGACCCGGTTGGGCATCAACTACGCGGGCTGGAATGTCGACTGGTTCTACACCTTCCTCGGCGTCATGCTCCTCCTGGCGACCTTGGTGAACCTCTACGTGAAGAAGAAGGCGGATTCCCGATGAGCACCGAGACCATCCACCGCCGTCCGCCCGGTGTCGAGCCGCTCGTGATCATGCAGGACGTCGGCAAGTCCTACGGCAATGTCCACGCCCTGCGGGGGGTCAACCTCGAGGTCTACCCGGGTGAGGTGACGTGCGTGCTCGGCGACAACGGCGCCGGCAAGTCGACGCTCATCAAGATCATGGCGGGCCTCCACGAGCACACCTCGGGCAGCTTCGAGGTCAACGGGGTCAAGCGTCATCTCGCCTCGCCGCGCGCCGCGCAGGCACTGGGGATCGCGACGGTCTACCAGGACCTCGCGCTCGCGCCCCTGATGTCGGTGTGGCGCAACTTCTTCATGGGCAACGAGATCCGCTCGGGACTCTTCCTCGACGCGAGGCGGATGAAGACCATCGCGGACGAGGAGCTGCAGAAGATGGGCATCCAGATCGGCGACCTCGACCGCCCGGTCGGTGGCCTGTCCGGTGGGCAGAAGCAGTGCATCGCGATTGCCCGCGCCATCTACTTCGGCGCCAAGGTCATCATCCTCGACGAGCCGACGGCTGCTCTGGGTGTCAAGCAGTCGGGGGTGGTGCTGAAGTACATCGCCAAGGCGCGCGACGCCGGCCTCGGCGTCGTCTTCATCACCCACAACCCGCACCATGCCTACCTCGTGGGCAACCACTTCATCATCCTCAAGCTCGGCCGGCTGACTCTCGACGCACCTCGCGATGCGCTGACGCTCGACCAGCTGACCGCGGAGATGGCCGGTGGGCAGGAGCTCGACGAGCTCAAGCACGAGCTGGGTGACGTCAACCCGGGCAAGGTCGTGGATCCGGACAATCCGGAGATCGAGCTGGCCGGACCGGGCAAGCCCAAGGTGCAGGCCGGGTCCTCCCGCGACCACGAGCCGAAGGGAGAGGTGTGACCTCCCCGGGTCCTGAGGTGCTGGGTCCCACGTCCCGAGTGGGCGGGACGAGCCTCGAAGGGTCGCTCCGGGTCGGTGTCGTCGGGGTCGGACTGATGGGGGCCGACCACGCCCGCCGGCTCGCCACCCGCATCGCCGGCGCCACCCTCACGGCGATCGCCGACCCCGACGGTGATCGGGCACGCGCGCTCGCCGACGAGCTCGGTGGCGTCACGGTCCACGACGACCCGCTCGCCCTGATCGCCTCCGGCGAGGTCGACGCGGTCCTGCTCGCCTCGCCCGGATCCGTCCACGAGGAGCAGCTGCTCGCGTGCATCGAGCAGGGCAAGAAGGTGCTGTGCGAGAAGCCGCTGACGATGGACAGCGAGTCCTCGCTGCGGGTCATCGAGGCCGAGCGGGCCGGGGGGCGGCCGCTGGTGCAGGTGGGCTTCATGCGGCGCTTCGACCCCGAGTACATGCGACTGCACGAGCTCATCGAGTCAGGCCGGATGGGCCGCACGCTCCTGCTTCACCAGACCCACCGCAACAAGAGCGTGCCCAACCCCGACTTCCGCTCCGAGATGATCGTGCGTGACAGCCTGGTGCACGAGGTCGACTGTGCCCGTTGGCTGCTCGCCGAGGAGATCGTCTCGATCCAGGTCATCGGCCCGGCGCCGACCTCGCACGCCCTCGCCGGCGTCGTCGACCCGCAGGTGACGATCTTCCGGATGGCCTCGGGCGCGGTCGTCACCAACGAGGTCTTCGTCAACAGTCGCACCGGCTACGAGGTGCGCTGCGAGGCCGTCGGGGAGGACGGCAGCGCGATCATCGGTCGCCCCTGGGGGGAGGTCTACACGACCGTCGCCGACCCGGCGGGCGGGGACGGGGCGTGGGGTGGGCCGATCGTGCCCGACTACCGCGTGCGCTTCGAACGGGCCTACGACATCGAGGTGCAGGCCTGGGTCGACGCGACCCGTCGCGGTGAGCGCACCGGCCCGACGAGCTGGGACGGCTACGCCTCGACCGTCGTGTGCACCGCCGGGATGGAGTCGCTGGCCACCGGCCAGCCCGTCGACGTCGTCCTGGCCCCCATACCTGCATTGCCATAGGGCAATGCACGTTTTGGGCCGTTCGTCTGCATTGCCATAGGGCAATGCAGGTCCTCGGGAGCCAAGCACCGGGACGAAGGGGGGTTCCGCCCCCTTCGTCGAGTTGTTAATATGTCCTGACAAATAGCCTTGAGGAGGCACGCATGAGCACCCCCACCCGCATCACCCACCTGGTCGGCCACTCGCCGTGGGAGGGGGAGGCCGAGCGCACCTCCGAGGTCTTCAACCCCGCCACGGGCGAGGTCACCGGTGCCCTCGACCTGGCGAGCAGCGAGACCGTCGGTGAGGTCGTGGCCGTGGCCAAGGCGGCCGCCAAGGAGTGGGGCACGGTCTCGCTCGCGCGGCGGGTGCGCATCCTCTTCGCCTTCCGCCAGCTGCTCGAGGAGCGCAAGGACGAGATCGCGCTGGCGATCACCGCCGAGCACGGCAAGACCTATGACGACGCCAAGGCCGAGATCTCCCGCGGGCAGGAGGTCGTCGAGTTCGCCTGCGGCATCCCACACCTGCTCAAGGGCGGCTTCTCCGAAAACGTGTCGACGAGCATCGACGCCTACTCGATCCTGCAGCCGCTCGGCGTCGTCGGCGTCATCTCACCCTTCAACTTCCCGGCGATGGTTCCCCTGTGGTTCGTCCCGATGGCCATCGCCACCGGCAACACGGTCGTCATCAAGCCCAGCGAGAAGGACCCGACCGCGGTCAACCTCATCGCCGACCTGTGGCGCGAGGCCGGCCTGCCCGATGGCGTGATGAATGTCGTCCACGGTGACAAGGAGGCCGTCGACGCGCTCCTGGACCACCCGGACGTCAAGGCGATCTCCTTCGTCGGCTCGACCCCGGTCGCCCGCCATGTCTACGAGCGGGGTGTCGCCAACGGCAAGCGCGTCCAGGCCCTCGGAGGCGCCAAGAACCACATGCTCGTCCTGCCCGACGCCGACCTCGACCTGGCGGCCGACGCAGCGGTCTCGGCCGGGTACGGCGCCGCCGGGGAGCGCTGCATGGCGATCTCCGTCGTGCTCGCCACCGAGTCGATCGCCGACGAGCTCGTCACCAGGATCGTCGAGCGGACCAGGACGCTGCGCACCGGCGACGGCATGGGCGAGTCCGACATGGGCCCGCTCGTCACCAGGGCTCACCTGGACAAGGTGACCGGCTACGTCGAGCAGGGCGTCGCCTCGGGCGCCGAGCTCGTCGTCGACGGACGCGAGGGGGCGGGTGACCTCGGCCCGGGGTACTTCCTCCAGCCGACCCTCTTCGACAAGGTCACGCCGGACATGTCGATCTACACCGACGAGATCTTCGGTCCCGTCCTGTGCATCGTGCGGATCGACTCCTACGACGAGGGGCTGCAGCTGATCAACGACAACCCCTACGGCAACGGCACGACGATCTTCACCAACGACGGCGGCGCCGCGCGGCGCTTCCAGCACGAGGTCGAGGTCGGCATGGTCGGCATCAACGTGCCGATCCCGACACCGATGGCCTACTACTCCTTCGGTGGGTGGAAGAACTCGCTCTTCGGTGACACCCACGCCCACGGCATCGAGGGCGTGCACTTCTTCACCCGCACCAAGGCGGTCACCCAGCGCTGGCTCGACCCGAGCCACGGCGGGCTCAACCTGGGCTTCCCGGAGAACGACTGACGACGGCGCGACGGTCGAGGCTCCGGACGAAGGGAGTCGGCTGCGCCCGCCGAAGTCCTTCGTCTCCCTCCGGGCCGCCTTGTCCTGCCCGACTTCGGCTTGATGTGCGCAGCCGACTCCCTTCGTCCTGCGCGCTGCCCAGCCCGGCGGCTCAGGCGTCGATCTGCGCGTGCACGAAGCCGAGCACGTCGTCGAGGACCTCTTCGCGGTTGGTCTCGTTGAAGATCTCGTGCCGCGCGTCGGGGTAGCTCTTGGCGACACCGTCTGCGGGCCGGATGTGGGCCCAGCCCTCGCGGCTGGGATCGATGGGCACGAGCTGGTCGTCCTCGCCGTGCAGCCAGATCGTCGGGACGCGCAGGTGGCCGCCGACGTTGATCGCCTCGATCGTCGAGCGCAGCGCCTTGAGCGTCGCGCGCTTGAAGTCCCCGTGCCAGACGAGCTCGTCCTCCTCGTAGGCGCGGCCGACATCGGGCTCCCGGCTGAGGGTCGAGATGTCGATCGGGGTCGGCGGGATCTCGTCGAGGTCGGCGAGGGCGGTGGCGGCCCAGGAGCCGATCACCGGCCCGGAGAGCACGGTCGCGCTGAGCAGGTCGGGGTGGCGCTGGGTGTAGCGCGCCGCGATCATCCCGCCCATCGAGTGGCCGATGAGCACCAGCGGCAGGTCGGGGTGGTCATCGTGGGCGCGCTGCACGAGCAGGTGCAGGTCGTCGACCACCGGCTCGAAGTCCTCGATCAGAGCCCGCTCGCCCTCGCTGCGGCCGTGGCCGATGTGGTCGTGGGCGTAGACGACGGCACCGTCGGAGGTGAGTCGGTCGGCCACCCACTGGTAGCGCCCGATGTGCTCGCCGTAGCCGTGGGCGATGACCGCCACCCACGTCGGGTCAGCGGGCGGGCTCCACAGCGATCCGATGAGCAGGCCGGCGTGGCCCTGGGTCTCGATGTCCTCGGGCGGGATGCTGCTCACGGGGTCCTCCTGGGTGACGTCGGTGTCTGCCTCCAGTCTCGCAGCCCGAGGGGGGCGAAGGGAGGCCCCGTCCCGACCCGTGGGAACGGATCCGGCAGGGTGCGCGTTGGACCAAGCCGCACCAGACGACGGGGAGAGCCTTGGCCGCACGCCACACCGACCAGACGACCGCTCACGACGCGCTCCGGGAGGAGCAGGAAGCACTGGACACGGCGCACGAGCGCCGCACGAGCCTGATGGCCGAGCTGGCGCAGCGGCTGGAGCGCAGCGCCACGCAGGACTCGGTCGCCGCGACGGCACTGACGGCGACACGGGCGCGCCGGGCCGAGCTGGAGCAGGCGGAGCAGGGGCTGGTCTTCGGGCGGCTCGACGGGCAGGACGGCAGCGTGCTGCGCATCGGTCGGGTCGGTGTGCCGGCGCTGGGTGACGACGCGGACCCGCTCGTCGTCGACTGGCGCGCGAATGCCTCTCGCGCCTTCTACACCGCGACTGCTGTTGCGCCGCAAGGGATGTCGCGCCGTCGACACATCCGGACGGATGGCCCGCTGGTCGTCGGGGTGGACGACGAGGCGCTCGACGGGTCGACCGACGGGGAGCTCGTGGGCGAGGGTGCGCTGCTCGCCGCGCTCGACGAGCGCCGCACCGGCCGCATGGGGACCGCGGTCGCGACCCTGCAGCGGGAGCAGGACGACATCGTGCGCGCCGATGCTCGCGGCGCCCTCGTCGTGCAGGGCGGGCCGGGCACCGGCAAGACCGTCGTCGCGCTGCACCGCGTGGCGTATCTCCTCTTTGCCCACCCACAGCTGGCCCGGGCCGGCGTGCTCGTCCTCGGCCCGTCGCAGCGCTTCCTCGACTACATCGGTCAGGTCCTGCCCGCCCTCGGCGAGACCGCCGTCGTCTCCGCGACCTGCGAGACCCTCGTCCCGGGAGTCCGGCCGAAGCGTTGGGAGGAGCGTCGCCTCGCCGAGATCAAGGGTCGTGCCCTCTGGCAGGAGGCGCTCACCCGGCGGGTGGCGGGGCTGGTGCCACCCCCTTCGGACCTGACAGTGCAGTGGGACGGCGAGGGATACACCGTCCCGCGGGCGACCGTGGAGCGGCTGCAGCGCAATGCGTTGTCCGGCCGCGGGTACCACCCGGCGCGGCGGATCTTCGTCGAGCACCTCGTCGACGTCCTCACCGATCTCGTGGCCGAACGCGTCGTCGAGCTGCTGGAGGCGACCGAGGAGGGTCTGGAGGACATCCTCGCCACGGTCGACGCCGGCCTGGCCAGGAGCGACGACCGCGGCGTGCAGACCCAGGCGTCGGGCGGAGCCGTGGACGGTGAGCTCAGCGAGGTCGAGGTCGAGGAGCTGCGCGCCCGGATCGAGGCCGACCCGGGTCTCGCGGACCACGTGCGGCAGTGGTGGCCGGACCGGGATCCGGCCGCGGAGCTGCGGGCCCTGCTGGCGGACCGGTCCGCGCTCGCCGAGCTCGCACCCGACCTGACCGACGAGGAGCGTGACCTCGTGGCCGCCGAGCCGGCCACCCCGGCGCCCAGCGACGTCGCCCTGCTCGACGCGATGGCCGATCTCCTCGGTGAGGAGGGGAGCCGCCGGCAGCAGGGCGAGTTCCTCGCGGACCGCGCTGCAGCACAACGCGACTGGGTCTACGGCCATGTCGTCGTCGACGAGGCGCAGGAGCTGTCGGCGATGGAGTGGCAGATGGTGGCCCGTCGCTGCCCGGCGTACTCGATCACCGCGGTCGGTGACATCGACCAGACCGAGGCTCCGCATGACCACAGTACGTGGGAGGGGGCGGTCGGCGAGGTCCTCACCGATCGGTGGAGGCAGTCGGACCTGACGATCTGCTACCGCACGCCCCGCGAGGTCATGGAGCTCACGGGCCCGGTCCTCGAAGCGGCCGGCAGCACCAACCAGCCGCCCCAGGCGGTGCGCAGCAGCGGGATCGAGCCCTGGATCCTCACCGCCACCCCGGACGAGCTCGCCGACCTGGTGCGCCGCGAGCACGCGGGGCTCGTCGAGCGCTGGGCCGGAGGGTCGGTCGGCGTCATCGCGCCGGTCGAGCGGGTCGAGGCGCTGGGAGCCGCGCTCGGTGCGGGGGCCACCGTCATGAGCGCGACCCAGGCCAAGGGTCTGGAGTGGGACGCCACGCTGCTGGTCGACCCGGCCGGCGTCGCCGCCGAGCCGCGGGGTCTGGGCGGCCTCTATGTCGCCCTGACCCGCTGCACCCAGGAGCTCGGCCGGGTCGAGGTCGCCCCGCCGCACCCATCCCCGCCGCGCGGGTGGAGGTAAACGCGCGGGTGTTTCGTCGGCGAGCCCGCCTCCACCCGGCAGGCCCGCCCACCCCCGCCGCGCGGGTGGAGGCTGACTCGCCGGTCTTTCGTCCGCGCGTATACCTCCACCGAGCGCGGGGGTGGGCGGGCGAGAGGCGAAGGGGGATTGACGCCGCCTCCTCCGCCGCGCCACACTTGTGGGACCGGTCCCACACCGACGGCGAAGGAGCCGAGATGACGACCCGTGACCGCCTCGCCTGGTACTCCCTCGAGGGCGAGGCCACCGACTTCGCGGTGGCCCACGGTCTGAGCACCGCCGACTGGTACCGCACCGACATCCCGCGCAAGCGGATGAAGGAGCTGATGCGCCGCTCCGACGCCCCCGCCATCCGCGACACGATCATCTGGCTCGGCCTGATCCTGCTCAGCGGCGCCGCGATCATCGGGCTGTGGGGATCGTGGTGGGTGGCCCCCTTCGCCCTCGTCTACGGGGTGCTCTACGGATCCGCCGGCGACTCGCGGTGGCACGAGGCGGGGCACGGCACGGCCTTCCGCACCCGGTGGATGGACCAGGCGGTCCACCAGCTCGCGTGCTTCTTCATGATGCGCAACCCGGTCACCTGGCGGTACTCGCACGCCCGGCACCACAGCGACACGCTCGTCGTCGGCCGTGACCCGGAGATCGTCGCGATGCGCCCCGCGCGCCTGGGTCGGATCCTGCTCAACCTCGTCGGGCTCGTCGACGTCCCCCAGGCGATCCTGACGATGCTGCGGCTGTCGGTCGGCCGGCTCTCCCGCGACGAGCGTGACTACGTCCCCGAGCAGGAGCACGCGGCAGCGTTCCGCGTGGCGCGGATCTGGCTGGTCGTCCACGCCGTCGTCATCGCGCTCGCCCTCGTCACGACCTCGTGGCTACCCCTCGTGCTCGTCGGCGGACCGCGCGTCTACGGCTGCTTCATGCACGTCGTCTACGGCCTGACCCAGCACTCCGGGATGGGGGAGAACGTCATCGACCACCGGCTCAACACCCGCACCGTGATCCTGGGTCCGATCAACCGATTCCTCTACTGGAACATGAACTTCCACATCGAGCACCACATGTACCCGATGGTCCCCTACCACCGGCTGCCCGAGCTGCACGAGCAGATGCGCCACGACACCCCTGAGCCCTACCCGGGTCTGATCGCCGCCTACCGCGAGATCATCCCCGCGGTCCTGCGGCAGCTGCGCGACCCCTCGTACTTCGTGCGCAGGGAGCTGCCCGCCACCGCTGCTCCCTTCCACGGCCCCGTCGACGGACTCCTGCCGCCGACCACTGCGACGACGACCACGACCGCCGCGACTGCGGCCTGAGAGGGGTGCCCATGAGCTGGACCAGGGTCTGCGAGGTCGACGACGTCGAGGAGGAGGACGTCATCGGTGTCAGCATCGACGGACGCGACATCGCCGTCTACCGCGCCGAGGACGGCAGCTTCTACGCCAGCGAGGGGCACTGCACGCACGAGCGGATGCTGCTGTGCGAAGGTCTCGTCATGGACGGCATCATCGAGTGTCCGAAGCACAACGGACGGTTCCGCATCACCGACGGCAAGGCCATGGGCGCGCCCGTGACCGTGGACCTGCGCACCCACCCGGTCAAGGTCGAGGACGGGGAGGTCCATGTCGACCTCGGCTGACCTCTCCTCAGACGTGCGGCGGATCGTCGTCGTCGGCGCCGGTGAGTGCGGCACGCACGCAGCGATGGCGCTGCGGGACAAGGGATTTGACGGCGAGATCACCCTCATCGGCCGGGAGTCCGTGCACGCCTACGAGCGACCACCCCTGTCGAAGGGAGCACTGGCCGTCGACGAGATGGCTCTCGTCCACCCGTGGACGCCGGAGCAGCTCGCGCAGGCGCACATCGACCTGCGGCTGGGTGTGGAGGTGATGGGCATCGACCTAGAGGCCGGCACCGTCACCACGACCGCTGACGCCGGCGGCGAAGAGGAGATCCCCTGGGACCGCCTGCTGCTCGCCCTCGGCTCCGACCCACGTCGCCTCCAGCTCGACGAGGTCACCTACCTGCGCACCCACGAGGACGCGGAGGCGCTGCGCGCGCTGCTGCACCCCGATGGGCATCTCCTCGTCGTCGGGGCCGGGTTCATCGGGCTCGAGATCGCCGCCGGGGCGCGTGAGCGCGGCATGGACGTCACGGTCGTCGAGGCCGGGTCGCGGGCGCTGGGGCGGATCGTGCCCGAGGAGGTGGCGGCCCAGGTCGTCGCCCTGCACGAGGCGCACGGGGTCCCCCTTCGTGTGGCGACGACGGTGACCGGGCTGCGACGCGAGGGCGACCGGGTCCGGGCGGTGCTCTCCGACGGTGACGAGCTGCTCGTCGACGCGGTCGTCGCCGGGATCGGCGCCACCCCCACGACCGCGCTCGCCGAGGCGGCCGGCCTGCTCGTCGATGACGGGATCGTCGTCGACGAGGCGCTGCGCACCTCCGATCCGAGGGTCTTCGCCGCTGGGGACTGCGCGTCCTTCCCCGACGCCCGCTCCGGCGGCCGGGTGCGGCTGGAGTCCTGGCGCAATGCCCACGACCAGGCCGAGACCGCCGCCGCGTCGATGCTCGGTCAGACCGAGGCGCACGTGGCCGTCCCGTGGTTCTGGTCCGACCAGTACGACCAGATGCTCTCTGTCGCAGGGCTGCCCGGCACGGGCGAGCGGGCAGTGCTGCGACATCGTGATGACGGGGTGCTGCTGCACCTCGGCCTCGACGCGCAGGACCGGCTCGTGCATGCGGCTGCCGTCGGCCCGGGGGCGGGCGTGGCCAAGGACATCCGGGTGGCGGAGAAGCTCATCGCCGCCGCGGTGCCGCTCGACCCGGCGCAGCTCGAGGACCCGGGAGTCCCCCTTCGCTCGATCCTCAAGGCGGCCACCGCGTGAGTCCGCGCGGGAGCGACCACCCGGTCACCCTGCGCACCGTCGCCGAGCGCGCTGGGGTCTCCAAGTCGTCGGTCTCCCGTGTGCTGCAAGGCTCCTCGCGCGTCAGCCCCGAGGCTCGGGCTGCGGTCGAGGCGGCGATCGTCGAGCTCGGGTACCGGCCCAATGCCGCCGCGCAGAGCCTCGGAGCCCGACGCACCAAGACCATCGGGGTGCTCGTCAACGACCTGCGACAGCCGTGGTTCGTCGACTTCCTCGCCGGTCTGGGTGAGCGTCTGGCCGAGCACGACCTGCATGCCTTCGTCGCCGACGGACGTCTGGACCGCGGGCTCGACGACCGGCTGCTCCACGCCTTCGTCGACATGCGCGTCGACGGCCTGGTGCTCGCCGGGACGATGCCGGTGACGGACACGATCCGCGAGGCGGCCCAGCGTCTGCCCGCCGTCATCGCCGGTATGCGCGACCTCACGCTGCCGACCGTCGACGTCGTCGCCGAGGACGATGCCGAGGGGGCCCGCCTGGCGGTCGAGCACCTCGTCGGCCTGGGCCACGAGCGGATCGCCCACATCGCCGGGCCGGACGCCGAGGTCTTCCGCCAGCGGCGCGCGGGCTACGAGGCGGCGATGCGGGCGGCGGGCCTGGGCGAGCACATCCGCGTGGTCGAGGCCGACATCACCGAGGACGACGGGTTTGCCTGCGGCGCAGCGCTCTTCGCCGCCGACCCGCCCACGGCGGTCTTCACCGTCAACGACCTGGTCTGCACGGGGGCGATGGCCGCTGCGAGGGACGCCAGCCTCTCGGTGCCGGAGGACGTCTCCTTCGTCGGCTTCGACGACAGCAGCATCGCGCGCATGCGGTGGGTCGGGCTGACGAGCGTCGACATCCAGCCGCGGGCCGTCGGTGAGCTCACCGCGGACCTCCTCGTCGATCGCATCGCCGAGCCGGACCGGCCGGCCCGCGAGCACCTCGTCGCGCCTGCGCTGCGGGTGCGCACCTCGACGGCAGCTCGCCCGTAGAGCCCTCGGGTGGAGGTGGACTCGCCGACGATTCACCCGCGCGTTTACCTCCAATCAGCGGGAGGCGGAGGCGGAAGCGCGCACCTCCTCGATCGTCACCGGGCGGTGCTCCGCGGCAGAGAGAGTCGCCGCCTCGGCGGTCCACGTCGTGCCCATCGCGTCGGCGACGGTGCACGGGTTGTCGACCTCGCCCGCCGCGACCTGCGTGAAGACGCCCATCTCGGTGCGGAAGGCCTCGGTCAGGCGGTCCATGAAGAACTCGTGGGCGGGCCCGCTCGGCCAGGTGATCCCCGGCTGTGTGGAGCGAAGGGGGAGCCCCTCGTCCAGTCCTGCGGCCACCGCGTCCTTGACCCCGTGCACCTCGAGCCGCACGTCGTAGCCGCGGCCGTTGGTGCGGGTGTTGGACACGACGCCGATCGTGCCGTCGGAGAGGGTGAGCAGCGCCGAGACCGTGGAGTGGTCGCCGTGCGCCGCGTACATCTCGTGCGGGGCGTCCGGGTCGACCGCTCCCGTGGCGTAGACCTCGACGACCTCCTGGCCGGTCACCCAGCGCACCGCGTCGAAGTCGTGCACCGAGCAGTCGCGGAAGACGCCGCCGCTCACCGCGAGGTAGGCGGCCGGCGGGGGAGCCGGGTCCAGCGTGGTCGAGCGCACCGTCGTGATCCGACCGAGCGTGCCCGACCGCACCGCGTCGCGTGCGGCGACGAAGGCCGGGTCGAAGCGCCGCGGGTAGCCGATCTGCACGGGCACGTCGCTCTCGGCGACCGCTGCCTCGACGGCCAGGGCGTCGGCGAGGGTCCCGGCGATGGGCTTCTCGCACAGGGTGGGGATCCCCTGCGCCACGGCTGCCCGGATGAGGTCGGCGTGTGTGTCGGTGGCCGCCGCGATGACGACGCCGTCGAGGCCGTCGGCCAGCAGGACGGCAGGGTCGGCGACGGCCCGGGCCTTGGCGATCCGGCCGGTCACCGCGTCGACGGCGGCCGCGACGGGGTCGGTGACGACGAGCTCCTCGACGTGCTCGAGGCCCGCGAGGGTGGTGGCGTGGAAGGCGCCGATGCGCCCGAGTCCGATGAGTCCGATGCGCATCTCAGTCCTGTCCTCCGATGACCTGCTGGTCCCAGTCGATGACGGAGCCGGTGACGACCCCCGAGCGGTCGGACAGGAGGAAGACGACCGCGTCCGCGATCTCGTCCACCTGTCCGAGCTTGCCCATGGGCAGGCGCGCGCCCGCCTGCTCCACCCAGTCGTCCCCGGCGTCGTGCCAGCGTCGCTGGGTCGTGTCCTCGCCCGACGTGTGTGTCCACCCGATGTTGAGCGCGTTGACCCGGATGCGGTCGAAGCGGTGCGCGTGGGCGACATTCTTGGTCAGCCCGGCCAGGCCCGCCTTGGCCGCGACATAGGGCGCCAGGTAGGGCTGCCCGCCCCGAGCGCTGATGCTCGAGATGTTGACGATCGTGCCGGGCTCGCCGCGCGAGGTCATGTCCGAGATCGCCGCCTGCATGGTGAAGAAGGGACCGCGCAGGTTGGTCGCGATCTGCCGGTCGAAGAGCTCGGGCGTGGTGTCGAGGATCGACCCGCGGTCGGTCAGGCCGGCGCAGTTGACGAGGCAGTCGACCCGGCCGTGCCGCTCGATCGCCTGCGCCACAACCCCCTTCGCCTGCTCCGGGTCGGAGACATCACCGATGACGGCACTGACGGCCTCGCCCAGCTCGTCGACGAGGACCTCGCCGGGCTCGAGGCGGCGGCCGGTGACGACGACGGAGGCACCCTCGCGGACGGCTGCGCGGGCGATGCCCGCACCCAGCCCGGAGGTGCCGCCGACGATGACGACGACCTTGTCGGTGAGCAGATCGTGCATCAGATCTCCTGGGTGGCGCGGCGGGTGGAGTGGGCGGTCAGGCGGGCGGCGAGGACATCGGGAGAGGTGCCCTCGGCGAGGGCCTCGCGCACGACGTCCGCCTGCGAAGGGGGTGACATCCCGTCGACGGGCTGGTCCAGATCGAGGTTGGTCGGGAAGGCGTAACCCTCTGCGCTGGCGGCCACCGCGTGCCGCACGTCGTGCCCGGCGGCCGTGCGGGACAGCAATGTCGGGTAGATCGCGGTGACCACCTGCTCACGGTCGACCGACTCCATCGCCCGACCGAAGGCGGAGCTGATCTGCAGCAGGTTGGCCATCCGGCGCACATCGCTCGTCGTGTTGGACCCGGCCGCGTGGAAGAGAGCGGGGTTGAAGAAGACGGCATCCCCCTTCGCCAGCGGCAGCTGCACGTGGTGCTCGGCGAAGTAGTCCTGGAACTGCGGGAGCCAGTAGGCGAGGTAGCCGTGGGAGTACTTCTGCGAGTGGGGCAGGTAGAGGGTCGGCCCGGTCTCGATCGGCATGTCGCAGTGGGCGATCGCACCCTGCAGGGTGAGCACGGGCGAGAGCGCGTGCACGTGCCGCGGGTAGCGCTCGGTGACCTCGGGCGAGGTGAAGCCGAGGTGGTAGTCGCGGTGCACGGTCTGCCCGACGCCGCCGGGGTTGACGACGTTGACCTGACTGGTCACCTGGTACCCGGGGCCCAGCCAGGACCGTGCGGCCAGGGCGACCAGGTCATCCGCGTAGTAGTCGACGAAGTCCTCCGGGTGCGCGACCGCCAGCTTTTCGAGCGCGTTCCAGATGCGGTCGTTGACGCCACCGGCCGCGAAGTGGTCGCCGACCTCGCCCCCCGTGGCCCGCTCGGCCGTGATGATCTCCTCGAAGGCCGCGGACACCCGGTCGAGGACGGGGTGGGGGAGGGCGCCGGCCAGGACGAAGATGCCCGGCCCGTCGGCGAGGACCGCAGCGAGCTCGGACTCGACCGCGGCGCACCCCTCGTCGGTCGCGGTCGCCTCACGCAGGGTGGCCGCGTCGTAGATCGGCACCTGCTGATCGACGCGGTCGGTGAAGGCGAGCACCGGGTCGTGCTGGGCAGCGAGGAGATCGCGCAGGTCCTCCACGTGGCAGTCGGCCTGCCGCAGCCGGGCGAAGGGAGTGGACATCGGTGTCATGCCCCCAGCATTCCCTGTCCGGCTGGACGTCGTCGAGGTCCCAGGACCGCACCCTCCTCGATGATGGGTAGACTTGTTCTTACCAGGGTAGAAAGGGGTCGTCGTGGGTCTGAACATCAAGAACCAGCACGTGCACGATCTCGCCCGTGAGCTGGCCCGTCGCACCGGAGCCACCCAGACGGGCGCCATCGAGGACGCACTCCAACGCCGGCTGGACGCGCTGCGGTCGAACGACGCAGAGGCGGCGCGTCGGCGGCGGCTGCATCGGCTCATGGACGAGATCGAGGCCGAGACGACGGATGAGGAGCGAGCCCTGACGAGTCGGGCCATGGACGAGCTGTACGACGATCGCGGTCTGCCCACATGATCGTCGACACCTCCGTGATCGTCTGCATCCACGAGGGGGAGCCCGAGGCCCGCCAGTACTTGGACGTGCTGCTCGACACGGACACCCCGCGGATCTCGGCCGGGACGCTCCTCGAGACGTCAGTCGTCCTGGACTCCCGACAGCCGTTGCGCAGCTCGCGCCGTCTGGACCGGCTCGTGAGAGACCTGCAGCTTCAGGTGGTCCCTGTGGACGAGGCGCAGGTCGAGATCGCTCGGGTCGCCTACCGGGACTACGGCAAGGGGTCAGGTCACGCCGCGGGGCTCAACTTCGGGGACTGCTTCGCGTACGCGCTCGCCACGACGACGGGCGAGTCGCTGTTGTACAAGGGCGAGGACTTCGGCCACACGGACGTCACGCCCGTGCTCTGATCGACGGCGCGGGCTGCGAGATCACCCGACGGAGAAGTCCGCCATCATCATTCGGTCCTCGTGCTCGAGGTTGTGGCAGTGCAGGACGTACCGCCCGCGGAATCCCTCGATCGGCACGAGCACCTCGGCGCGGGAGGTCGGGCCGATGTCGATGGTGTCCTTCCACGCCGGCGCCCCGTCCTGGTCGACCTGGAAGTGCACGAGGTGGGCGTGCACCGGGTGGTGCACGTCGGTGGTGAAGCGCCACCGCTCGACGGTGCCGAGCTCGGCGCCGAAGAGGTCCTCCCCGGGACGGTAGGGCTGCCCGTTGATCGACCACATGGGCAGTGACCGGTCGTTGCCGGAGTGCGAACCGTGTCCGCCGGGCATGGGCTGGCCGAGGGCGAGGTGGAAGTCTCGGGTCGTGACCACGAGCGATGGGTCGATCCGCTCGATCGTGGACAGCCGCTCGGGCACGTGGGAGTCGTCCGTGGCCCGCCGGGCGACGTCGAGGCGCATCACCTGCGCCATCGCGCCGTCGCCGAGCCGGTTGACGAGGGTGACCTGCTCACCGACGCCGTACTGGGAGAAGTCGATGACAACATCCGCTCGCTCGGCCGGCGCGAGGGTCAGCGTCGAACGGTGGTGGGGTTTGGTGAGCAACCCCTGGTCGGTGCCGACCTGGACGATGTCCTGCCCTGGGTCGAGGGCCAGCTCGAGCCGTCGAGCGTTGCAGGCGTTGAGGATCCGCAGCCGGTACCGCGCTGCGTCGACGTCGAGACGCGGCCACGGAGTGCCGTTGACGAGCATGACGTCGCCGAGCAGACCGCCGTGATAGCGGTGGTCGATCGCCCCGTCGACGACCGGGTAGACGAGCTCTGCGTCCTCGCCGAAGGACCGGTCGGTGAGGACGAGCGTCAGCTCGCGCTCACCGCGGGGCAGCCCGAGATCGACCTCGGCAGGGTCGCGCAGCACGACGGCTCCCGCCATGCCGGCGTAGACATTCGGCCCCGTGCGGTCCATCGCGTGGTCGTGGTACCAGAGCGTCGCCGCGCGCTGGTCGAGCGGGTACCGGTACTCGCGCTCCCTGCCCGGCTGCACGAGGTCGGTCGGGTAGCCGTCGTGCTCGGGCCGGGTCACGCCACCGTGCAGGTGGTTGACGACCGGGACGTCGAGCTCGTTGCGGACCGTCAGGGCGAGGGGATCCCCCTTCGTCGCCTCGATCGTCGGCCCGGGGAAGAGCCCGTCGTACCCCGCGATCTCCGTCGTGCGACCGGGAAGGATCTCGATCCCCTTGCGCCGCACCGTGACCCGCGCCCTGCCGTCCCGATCGGGACGAAGGGGGGTCAACCGCGGAAGCTCCGTGACGAAGGGAGCGGGCAGCGGCACCCTGCTCGGCAGCAGCGCCCCGGTCGAGCCGCCGGGAGAGGTCAGGGCCAGGCCGCACGCGGTGAGGCCGACCCCGGAGACGATGCCTCCGGAGAGGGTGAAGAGCTGGCGACGGGACAGGCTCACCGGGTCGCTCCCTTCGTCCACGGCCAGATCGCCAGGCACACGGCGAGGGCCACGAGCAGCACCCCGAGCGGGATGTGCACGGCGAGCAGCCTGGCGTGGCCGATCGCGACCTGGGCGGTCGTGAGCACGCCGAGGGCGACGCTGCCGATCCCGACCCACGGTCTGCGGGTGAGGACCGCGAGCAGCAGGCCGACGGCTGCCGTCGCCATGGTCGGCAGGACGAGGATCCCGCCGGCGATCGAGTGCAGGTCGAAGGCCGCCCAGCTGCCCTGGAGGAAGGACCCGATCGAGATCGGCTGCAGGACGAAGAGGATCGCCTGCGGGATGGTCAGCACGCGGAAGATCCACAGGGTCGCGAGGGCCGGGGAGGACATGTCATCGACGCTATGGACGGGGACGGCCAAGGACCATGGGCCGGACACCCCGGACGGAGGTGGGGCTCGCCCCCCTTCCGCCGTCGGGCTTGACCCTCACGCGACGTGAGGCAGCAGGCTCTTGCCATGACCAAGATCGCGCGGCTGTCGCAGACTGGCCTCATGGAGGCGCTCACGGTGGGACAGGTGGCCGAGACCTTCGGCGTGACGGTGCGGACGCTGCACCACTACGACGAGGTCGGGCTGCTGCACCCGAGCGAGCGCACCCCTGCGGGCTATCGGCTCTACACCGCAGGCGACCTGGAGCGGCTGAGCACGATCGTCGTCTACCGACGGCTGGGGTTCCGGCTGGAGGAGATCGGCGAGCTGCTGGCTGCCGAGGGCGCCGAGGTGATCGACCACCTGCGGCGGCAGCGCGACGAGGTCAGGTCCAGGTTGGCGGAGATGGCCGACCTGGTCGATGCGATCGATCGACGACTGGAGGCAGAGATGAAGGACCAGCCCGCAACGACCGAAGACCTCAAGGAGCTCTTCGGCGACGGCTACAACGAGGACTACCAGGCCGAGGCGCAGGAGCGCTGGGGCGACACCGACAAGTGGGCGCAGTCCCAGCAGCGCACCAAGGACATGACGCCCGCACAGTGGGCGGAGGTCAAGGCCGAGACCGAGGGCTTCGAGTCGGACCTCGGGGCGGCGGTCCGTGCCGGGACGCCGGTCGACGGCGACGCCGCGGCTGCCCTGGCCGAGCGGCACCGGGCGAGCATCGATCGCTTCTACGACTGCGACCACGAGTTCCAGGTCTGCCTGGCGCAGATGTACCTCTCGGACCCGCGGTTCACCGCGCACTACGAGGACATCGAGCCCGGCACCGCCCAGTGGCTGCACGACGCGATCGTGAGCAACGCGGCCAACGCCGGCTGAGCCGCAGGCGCGGCAAACTGCGCCAACGCCGGCTGAGGTGAGACGAGCGCCAGCGAGGAGCCTCGAAGCCACGGTGGCTTCGAGGCTTCGGCCGTGGACGGCCTACGCACCTCAGCCAGCGTTGGCTGCGCGTGCCGCGGCCGAGGCGAAACCGAGCCACGTGTGCCGGTTGCCCGCCCAGCACCACCCGACCTTGGGTGCACCCTTGCGCGCCGCGCCGTCACGGCCGGTGCCGTTGCTGATCCACAGGGCCGGGGTCCGCGAGTCCAGGCCCGCTCCCTTCGCCTTGGGCTTGCGCGAGGCGATCGTCATGAAGCACCGGTTGCGCTCGAGCCACTGCGGCTCCTGCAGCAGCCAGCTGATCCCCTCGCTCACGGTGAGCGGGTGGCGGCCGCGCTCGCGGATCGCGGGCAGTGCCTCGTCCGGGGACCAGTTGGCCATCTCGTCACCGCGCTCGAGGCCGGTGACCCAGTAGAGCGGTGCGTCCGGGACGACCTCGCCCTCGATCGGCACGAAGTCGTCGAGGTCCGTCAGGTCCTCGACGACGAAGCCGGGCGTGTCCCCGAGGGCCAGCAGGCGGGCGAGGTCGGCCGCAGACACGAGCGAAGGGTGGACCACCAGCACGCCGTCGCCCCCAGGGGCGTCGGGGACGAGGTCGGCGAAGGCGGCGTCGGTGATCCCGGCGAGGGCGGGCACCCCGAGCTCGACGAGGCAGGCGGTCTGGGTGGCGGCGTCGGCGGTCATCGTCGGTGCAACGAGGGGCCGGAAAACTTTCTTCCCCACAGTCCAATCCGGATCGGCAGCGGGTCCGAACCCCCTCCTGCCACATCGAGGCGGCACCTGGTCGCCGGGCTACAGGAGGACTTCCAATGCGCACCTCACGAATCGCCACCATCGCCGCGACCGCCGCCCTGGTCGGTCTGCCCCTGCTCGCGAGCCCCGCCAGTGCCGAAGGGCACGGGGGCGGTGAGCTGACGGCCACCTTGTCCCAGCTCAACGACTCCGGCGCCTCGGGCACCGCGTGGGCCAAGGTGACGGGTAACCAGGTCGAGATCAAGCTCGACACCAAGGGCCTGCTCGCCGGCGCCCCGCACGCCCAGCACATCCACATCGGCGGGACCAACACCTGCCCGACGAACGGGCAGACGGGCACCGGCGCCGACGGGGCCCTGACGACCACCGACGGAGCGGCCCAGTACGGCGCCGTCGCGGTCTCCCTGACCAAGACGGGCGGGATGACCGGGATGGACCACGCCCTGGACGTCGCGAACTTCCCGAGCGAGGGGGCCTACACCTACTCCCGCACGATCACCGTCGATGCAGCGGTTGCCAAGCAGATCGCCGCGGGTGACGGTGTCGTCGTCGTCCACGGCGTCGACCACGACGGCTCCGGCAAGTACGACGGAGCCGCGAAGTCGGACCTGGACCCGAAGCTGCCCGCCGAGGCCACCAACCCGGCCGCCTGCGGTGAGCTCAACGTCGCCCAGATGAACATGCCGCACGGCGGCGTCGAGACCGGTGGTTCCGACACCGCCGGTACCGAGTACGCCGGTGGGTTCGCCCTCGGTGCACTGGCACTGGGCCTGGGTGGGGTCGGTTTCGCCGCCACCCGTCGCATCAAGACCAACCGCTGATCAAGATGACGACCGAGCAGGCCGGAGGACGCCGAGGCCGAACAGTAGCCGTGGTGGCGTCTGCCGGCCTGCTCCTGGCCGGCGCCGGGACCGTCGGGTGGGCAGCCACCCACCAGGTCCCGGCGCCCCCCATGCCCGTGGCCACCTCGAGCTCGAGCAGCAGCTCCAGCTCGAGCGTGGCCACGCCCACCAGGTCGTCGACCAGCTCGTCGACCAGCTCCTCCTCGGCGACGTCTTCGGCCGCACCTTCGACGACGCCGGCAGCGCCCCCTTCGCCCACCACGGCGGAGCCGCTCGCCAGGTCCAAGCCCACCGCGGTCCGGCTGCCGGGCATCGACGTGGACTCACCGATCCACGGACTCGGTCTGGACGCCCAGGGCCAGCTGAAGGTGCCGTCGGGCGAGCGGTACGACGAGGTCGCCTGGTACGACGGCTCGCCCACACCTGGTGAGGTCGGGCCGGCGGTCCTCGAGGGGCACGTCACCGGGTCCGGCCACGATCCCTCCGTCTTCTTCGAGCTGGGGGCGACGAAGAAGGGGGATCTGGTCGAGGTGGACCGCGCGGACGGCAGCACGGCGACCTTCAAGGTCACCGATGTGCGCAAGTACCCGAAGGCCGACTTCCCGCGCGTCGACGTGTACGGCGCGACGGCGGGCCCCGAGCTGCGGATCATCACCTGCGGCGGCACCTACGACGGCGCGGCCCGACGGCACCTCGACAATGTCGTCGTCTTCGCCAAGCTCGTGGAGGACTGAGCAGGCAGGATGTCGAGGACGCCTCGTCGGCTCCGACGTCCGGGGTGTCATGGCCATCACGGCCGATCACCGACACCGCCGCCGGCGGCAGGAGGCACCACGTGAAGTTCGTCATCCTCATCCACTCCACCCCCGAGCCGTGGGGGCACCCCACCGGTGACTTCGTCGCCGAGCACCAGGCCCTGCCGCAGGAGCAGCGCGACGACATGAACGCGCACTTCGACCAGGTGCTCACCCAGCTGCAGGAAGCCGGTGAGCTCGTCGGCGGTGAGGCCCTGGGCGACCCGCGCAGCTCCACGCTCTTCCGCTGGGCCGACGGCGACCCGATCGCCTCCGACGGTCCCTACGCGGAGACCAAGGAGCAGTTCGCCGGGTTCTTCCTCATCGACGTCGCCAGCCGTGAGCGAGCCGAGGAGATCGCCGCCCACTTCGCCGGCCCCGGCGAGACGATCGAGCTTCGTCCGACGATGTGGCCGGGCGGCGACGAGCAGTGACGAGCACGCTGGCTGAGGTGTGAGTCCGCGCAGCGGGCGAGCCTCGAAGCCCGGCGAGGACGTCTGGCGGGAGCACACCGCCGACGTCCTCGCCGCGCTCGTGCGACGCAGCGGCGACTTCGGTGCGTGCGAGGACGCTGTCCAGGAGGCGCTGCTCGCCGCGTCCCAGCAGTGGCCGGTCGACGGGACCCCCGAGGACCCCAAGGCATGGCTGGTCCGAGTGGCCTCCCGCCGACTGATCGACGGCCACCGCAGCACCACCTCCCGGGAGCGAAGGGAGGAGGCCGAGTCCCGCTCTGCCGCACCGCTTCTCGACGGGCCGGTGCCCGACGGGCTGGTGTTCGGCAGTGCGGTCGCGCCGGGCGAGGACGACACGCTGCGGATGTGCATGCTCTGCGCGCACCCCGACCTGAGCGATGCCTCCCGCGTGGCGCTCACCCTGCGCGCCGTCGCCGGGCTGACGACGGCGCAGGTCGCGGCCTGCTTCCTCGTGCCCGAGGCGACGATGGCGCAGCGGATCAGTCGGGCCAAGGCGACGATCAGGGGCAGCGATGCTCCCTTCGCCCCGCCGACGCAGGATGACGCGGTGGCGCGGCTGCACGCCGTCCGACATGTCGTCTACCTCGTCTTCACCGCGGGGCACACGACCGCGGCCGGCGAGCGGCTCGTCGACACCGACCTGCAGCGCGAGGCGCTGCGCCTGGCCGAGCGGCTGCACCGAGCGCTGCCCCGCGACCCGGAGACCGCCGGCCTGCTCGCCCTGCTGCTCATCGACCACGCGCGCACGGACGCCCGGCAGGACGCGGCGGGCGACCTCATCCCCCTCGACGAGCAGGACCGCACGTGCTGGGACGACGCGGCCATCGCCCGCGGGGTCGCCCTCGTCGAGGAGTCGCTGACCAGAGGAGCGGTCGGCCCCTTCCAGCTGCAGGCCGCGATCGCCGCCGTCCACGGGGAGGCCACCACGGCGGGCGAGACCGACTGGCCGCAGATCGAGGTGCTCTACCGGATGCTGCTGCGCATTGCGCCGTCGCCGATGGTCGAGCTCAATCTCGCTGCGGCAGTGGGGATGTCGCAGGGTCCTGCTGCCGGTCTGGCGGCCCTGGAGCCACTCCTCGACGACCCGCTCCTCGCGCGCGGCCACCGGATCCACGCCGTCCGGGCGCACCTGCTGGAGCGGGCGGGGCGTCGCGAGGAGGCCGCCGAGGCCTACCTGCTCGCAGCCAGCCGCACCCAGAGCATCCCTGAGCAGCGCTACCTCAATCGGCGGGCTGCCGCTCTCAGGATTCTCGGGTGGCCCGAGAATCCCGAAGCCCCGAAGTCTTGACAACCTACAACCACACGGTTGTAGGTTGGTCTCATGACATCGAGCGACGAGGACCGGGCAGACGCCTTCTTCCACGCGCTCGCCGACAGCACCAGGCGCGACATCCTGCGCCGGGTGCTGGCCGGGGAGTACTCGGTGTCTGCCCTGGCCGTGGACTACCCGATGAGCTTCGCCGCCGTGCAGAAGCACGTGGCGGTGCTCGAGCGGGCAGGGCTGATCACCAAGCGCCGCAGTGGACGCGAGTCCCTGGCGAGCGGAGACGTCGAGGCCGTGCGAGCGGTCGGCGCGATGCTCACCGAGCTCGAGGACGTCTGGCGCGGACGGGTCAAGGGCATCGACGCCCTCCTGGCCCAGGACACCACCACCGACACCACCACCTGACCCACCCAGGAGATCGCCATGCCCCTCACCGATGTCACCACCGACCTCGACACCCGAACCCTCGTCATGACCTGCGACTTCCCCGTCACTCCCGAGCGCCTCTGGCAGGTGTGGGCCGACCCGCGCCAGCTCGAGCAGTGGTGGGGGCCAGAGACCTACCCGGCCACCGTCACCGAGCACGACCTGACTCCCGGGGGCCTCGTGAAGTACCACATGACCAGCCCGGAAGGGGAGAAGTTCCCCGGCGGCTGGGAGGTCATCGCCGTCGACGCCCCGCACCGGCTCGAGCTGCGCGACTTCTTCGCCGACGCCGACGGCAACCCGGTCGAGTCCGCGCCCGAGTCCCGGGTGGTCATCGAGATCACCGCGACCGACACCGGCGCCCGGATGGTCAACACCTCGACGTGGGAGTCCGCCGAGGACATGCAGAAGGTCCTCGACATGGGCATGGTCGAGGGCTCCACCTCCGCCGTGAGCCAGCTCGACGCGCTGCTGGCCGCCTGACCCGAGCCACCGCCCCGCCCCTTCACCCGGTGTTCGCCCGGAGGACCCGCACAGGTCCCCCCGGGCGAACACCGGGTTGCTGGACTGCATGGACATCCCCTTCCCCTCGCCAAGGAGTCCCATGTCCAGCTCCAACCTCGACCGCCGCACCCTGCTCGGCGGCTCGGCCGGCGCGCTCGGCCTGCTCGTCGCCGGGAGCGCTGCTCCCTTCGCCTCGCACGCGTCCGCCGCCCAGACCACGCGCCTCGCGGCCGGCTACGGCAAGCTCACCCCGGCCGGCCCGCTGCTCGCGCTGCCCGAAGGCTTCTCCTACACCGTCCTCGCCGAGTCCGGCACGACGACGGTCGGCGGCTACGCGGTGGCGGACAGCCAGGACGCGATGGGCTGCTTCGCCCGTCCCGGCGGCGGCTCGACGATCGTCTGCAACCACGAGGTCGGTGGCGACGCCGAGGTCGGCGTCCCGCACGTCGACGGTCTCGTCTACGACGCCGGCGCGAAGGGGGGTACCTCCACCCTCGTGGTCACCCAGGACAACAGCGTGGTCGAGCACTACACCTCGGTGGCCGGGACGGTCGACAACTGCGCCGGCGGCATCACCCCGTGGGGCACCTGGCTGACCTGCGAGGAGACCGACGAGCGCGCCGGCACCCACGAGGACGACGGGGTGACCTACACCTTCGAGAAGGACCACGGCTACGTCTTCGAGGTCGACCCGACCAGCCAGGCCGCCAACATCGGCAAGGCAAACATCCCGCTGAAGTTCCTCGGCCGCTTCGAGCACGAGGCCGCGGTCGTCGACCCCGGGACCGGCCAGATCTACCTGACCGAGGACGCCGACGAGCCCAACGGGCTCTTCTACCGCTGGACCCCGCCGGCCGGCTACCGCCAGGGCAAGGGCGCGCTGCACGCCCTGGCCGAGGACGGGGCCGTCGAGGTCGGCACGCTCGAGGCGCTCGTCGCGACCGAGCGCAACGGCCGCCACGTGACGGACCTGTCCCTGGCGACCCGCACGCAGACGACCTACACGACGACGTGGGTCGAGGTGCCCGAGCGCGACGCCCAGACCATGCCGATCCGCGAGCAGCTCACCGACTCCCAGGTCACCCGAGCGCGCAAGCTCGAGGGCCAGTGGTGGGGCGACGGCGGCGTCTACTTCGTCGCGAGCTACGGCCGCACGGACGACGGCTCGATCCACGAGCACGACGGCCAGGTGTGGTTCTTCGACCCGAAGAAGCAGACCGTCACGTTGACGACGATCTTCGCCGTCAACGAGGACGGCGCGGGCGTCGACGGCCCGGACAACATCACCGTCTCGCCCCACGGCGGCCTCGTCCTCGCCGAGGACGGCGACGGCGCCTCGCAGCTCATCGGGGTCACCGACCAGGGCAAGGCCTACCGCCTCGCGCTCAACCTCGTCGACGACAGCGAGTGGGCCGGGCCGACCTTCAACGCGGCCGGCACGACCCTCTTCGCCAACATCCAGGGCGACCCGGGCCGCACCTTCGCGATCACCGGTCCGTGGGGCCGGCCCTCCAACGCCCGGGGCTGATCCCGGACCGGCGCCCGGTGGCCCTCAGGTCACCGGGTGCCAGGGCCGGTCGGGCCGGGTGGCGACGGGGGAGCCGCTCACCCGCACCCCGTAGACCGGCGGGGGGCCGGCGTCGGCGACCCCGAGGTAGGTGTGGCCGGTGATCCGGCACCACGCCGGCAGGTCGATCGGGGCCACCGGGTCGGTCGTGCTCAGGTGCACGACCGACCCCTCGGCGAGCTCGGCGACGCGGGCACGCAGCAGGATGAGCAGCCGCGCGCACGAGAGGTCACCCCCGTCGATCCGCTCGACGGGCTCGTCGGTGCCGTCCACCGGCAGCTCAGGCAAGGACGGAGCGAAGGGCGGCGACCACCCGCTCGTCGTCCGGCTCCACCCGCGGGCTGAAGCGGGCGACCGGCGTGCCGTCGGCGTCGATGACGAACTTCTCGAAGTTCCACCGGATGTCGCCGCTCTCGCCACCCTCGTCCTGGGTGTCGACAAGGCCCTCGTAGAGGGCGTGGCGGCCGGGGCCGTTGACCTCGATCTTTTCGCTCAGGGGGAAGGCGACGCCGTAGGTCGCGGAGCAGAACTCGGCGATCTCCTCGGAGGTGCCCGGCTCCTGCCCGCCGAACTGGTTGCACGGCAGCCCGACGACCGCGAGGTCGGGGTGCTGCTCGTGCAGCGCCTCCAGCGCCGTGTACTGCGGGGTCAGCCCGCACTTGGAGGCGACATTGACCAGCAGGGCGGGCTTGCCGCCGGTCAGGTCGCGCAGGGTGCCGGGGGTGCCGTCGAGGCGGGCGAGGGGGGTGTCCAGGAGGGTCATGGTCCGACCCTAGCGCCCGCCCCCGACGGCCTCCGGGGCCGTGAAGCGGTGGCGGTAGGACGTCGGGGTGGTCGAGTAGGCGGCGGTGAAGTTCTGCCGGAAGGTGACCACGCTGGCGAAGCCGCAGGCGGTCGCGATCGACCCGATGGGACGGTCCGTGCTCTCGAGGAGGCGCCGCGCCTCGTCCAGGCGGTGGGACATGACCCAGCGAGCGGGCGTCGAGCCGGTCACCTCGGTGAACCGCCGGGTGAAGTTGCGTCGGCTCATCCCGGCGTGCGCGGCGAGCACCTCGACGGGCAGCGGCTCCTCAAGGTGGGACAGGGCCCAGTCGATGGTCGCCCCGAGGTGCCCCACTCCTTCGCGCTCGGGCATCGGGCGGATGACGTACTGGGCCTGGTCGCCGTCCCGGTGCGGGGCCACGACGAGGGTCCGCGCCACCGTCGCCGCGGCGGCCGAGCCCAGGTGCGCCCTCACGATGTGCAGGCAGGCGTCGATGGCCGACGCCGTCCCGGCCGAGGTGAGGACGTCCCCGTGGTCGATGTAGAGGGCCGCGGAGTTGACCATCAGCCCCGGTCGCCGCTCGTGCAGCTGGTCGACGGCCTCCCAGTGGGTCACGACCTCCCGACCGTCGAGCACCCCGCTGTCGACCACGGGGAAGGCCCCGAGGCACAGCCCGGCGATCTGGCTGCCGCGGTCCCGCGCAGCGCGGATCCCCGCGGTCAGGGTGTCCTCGGTGGCGGGCAGGTCGGCCGGCCAGGCCGGCAGGACGACTAGCTCGGCCTCCTCCATCGCGCCCGGTCCGGACACGTCCTCGATCCGCAGCCCCTCGACGGTGCGGATGCCGCGGCCGTCCGTCGTCCACACCACGGGGTCCCAGCCGGACGCGAGGCCCTGGCGGCCCACCTCGCCGAAGACGGCGAGAGGCGCGGCCAGATGGAACATGGTCATGCCCTCGAAGGCATGCACGGCGATGCGCATTGTGGCCCGATCTCATCGATACATGTCATGTGCGACCCTCACGGTAGAGGGTCGTGGAGCGCGATGCTGGAGCCAGATCCCATCGAACCCAGGAGCAGATCGTGACCACACCCCGCCGCGCCCTCGTCGTCGTCGACGTCCAGCAGGAGTACTTCGACGGGATCCTGCAGATCCAGTCCCCGTCGCCCGAGCGCACCCTCGCCAATGTCGTGAGCGTCATCGACGTCGCGCAGGAGCAGGGACTGCCGGTCGTCGTCGTGCAGCACGAGCTGCCCGAGGGCGCGCCGGTCTTCGCGGCCGGCAGCCACAGCCACGCCCTGCACCCGCAGGTGCAGCAGCGAGTGCAGCCGACCTGGAAGCACGTGACCAAGGACAAGGCCAGCGTCTTCGCCGGCACCGACGTCGCCGAGTGGCTGGCGGAGCACGAGGTCGACACCATCACGATCGTCGGCCACATGGTCAACAACTGCGTCCTGGCCACCGCCGTCGGCGCCGAGGAGCTCGGGCTCACGGCCGAGGTCCTGACCGACGCGACGGGCGCCATCCACCTCGCCAACGAGGCCGGCAAGGTCTCCGCCGAGCAGCTGCACGAGACCCTGCTCGTGCTCCTGCAGTCCAACTGGGCGGCCGTCGCGACCACCGCGGCATGGACGGCCGCCACGCAGGAGGGGCGGGCCCTGCCCGCGAGTGACCTCGGCACCTCCGCGACGCAGGGACGGTCCGCCTTCGCCGGCTGACCCCCGCCCGTGGGCTCGGCTCGCTGACGGTCGCGGTCCGCACCGCTTCTGGATGTCGGAGCACGAGGAGCGCGGCGGCATTCCAGTTCTGCGAAGGCTTACCGCAGTTGATGGCCCTGCAGCTCTGACGGGACAACTTCCAGCCGTCGGACTTCCTGACTGCATGGGCATTTGGTGGGACCCGTGAAACGCGAGGCGAAAATAATGATGCGCCTACACAACCAACGGACGGGGTTGCTCACCTTGGACCACCTGGAGGCTTTGGTGATACTCCAGCGCCTCCGGCTCCTCGTTGAATTGGAGCAGCTCACCGGTGAGTTCCATCAAAAGGTCTCGAGCTTCCGATGGGGTGGCGTAGAAGAACTCACGCCGTAGGTTTACTCGGTTCACGCGAGTGACGGCCAGTCGCCGGTGCATCTCCGCCTCGATGCCGTAAGCGTCCTCGGAGAAGAACATCGCGTGGACATCGAAGTTGAAGGGGACGCTCGCGTCGCTCAGTTCTCTTACGCGGTCCATAGGATCGAGTCGACGTGTCATGCCAACCTTGATCATTCGTGCGCCCAAGGCCCCGACGTTTGAGATGACGTAAACGTATCCAGCTCGAACGTTGGCGGCGCGGTAGTCAACCTCCTCCATGGCCCTGTCGATCTCATCAAGCTGGGCACGAAGGCGGCCTGCTCCTTCCGAATCTCCCTTTTCTATCAATGCTTGGAGTGCGTTGGAGTAGTGCTGGCGCTCCTTGTCGAGCCGTGCCTTTTCGCGTGCGATTTCCAGCTCGACCTTCCGCTGCTCGCGCAACCGTTCCTTCTCTTCGCGCTCCTTCTCCTTTTCGCGGGCCAGCATCTCTTGATAGTCGGCCGTGAGTTCCATTTCGCGAATCCGTAACTGGTGGTAGTGCCCGGTGACGCGGATGCTCATCGTCTTGCCGAGCCGCTCGATGGTGGCGGTGACCTTGTTGAGGCGCTCTACAGCGGATGCCAGCTTGTAGGGCTTCATGCCGCGGACCAAGTTGTCCGCCTCGGCGTTGTAAGCGCGGAGCATCAACTTCGAGTAATCCCGGAGCATCTTCTTGCCTTGTGCTTCCGAACCATTGACTGTCCAGCCCTGAGCTGTCTCGATGGCGCCGCCATCTTGCCGGGCAAGCGCCTTGATCTGGTCCTTCAGTTTTGCCAGTTCATCCTTGTATGTGACTGAGTCCGAGAGCGGGTGACGGTAGTCGTACAGGCCAACTTCCTGAAGGATCTCCGCTTCTTGAGTCTTCACGACTCTGCTCCGGAGGTCGTCGAGTTCCGCCTGCAGGGTCGCCGTCTCCCGGACCAATTGGTCTCGCATCTCCCGGATCTCGACCTTTAGCGCCTCGCGCTGACGCTCCAAGTCGGCTACCTCGAGAGCGCCGAGTCGGTCCAACTCACTTTTCAGGCGGGCAATCTCCTCATTCGCGTTGTCGAGGCTTGCGAGCACTTGTTGGGCATGTTTGCGGACTCCGAACAGTGGAACCTTCGGCTCGGCGTGCCTTTCGGACTTGGTGGATGCCTGAGTCTGTAGCGCCGCCTGCGATGGAGCGTGAGGACCGGATGTTGCAGGCGCAAGGTGGTTCGTCCATTGGTCGCCATCCCAGTATCGGAGTTGGGTGTCGTCCTGTGGGTCCGAGTACCAATTTGCTGGCCATTTGCTCACGTCGCGCTCCCCGAGTCTTGAGCCAATTCGGCATTTCCCAACGTACCTTCGGCCAGGGAAAGAGGCTCTGCGTGACTTTGCCGCCTGTTCCCCTGTAGCCGCAGCCTGCCATGGAGCACCGACCGCGCACTGGCTGTTGGCTTGACGACCTTCCTGAACTACGAGACCCCCCTTCGTCATGAGGCGAAGGGGGGTACTCGCGTCGTCGTCGACGGCCCGGCTCAGTGGGCCTTGAAACCCCGCAGGCGCAGGCTGTTGCTCACGACGAAGACCGAGGAGAAGGCCATCGCCGCGCCGGCGATCATCGGGTTGAGCATCCCGGCCATCGCCAGTGGGATCGCTGCGACGTTGTAGGCGAAGGCCCAGAAGAGGTTGCCCTTGATCGTCGACAGGGTGCGCCGGGCCAGCCGGATCGCGTCGACCGCGACCCGCAGGTCACCGCGCACGAGGGTCAGGTCGCTGGCCTCGATGGCGACATCGGTTCCGGTGCCCATCGCCAGGCCGAGGTCGGCGGTGGCCAGGGCGGCCGCGTCGTTGACGCCGTCACCGACCATGGCGACGACCTTGCCCTCGCCCTGCAGCCGCTCGACGACCGCGACCTTGTCCGCGGGCATGACATCGGCGTAGACGTCCTCCTCGGCGATCCCGACCTCGGCCGCGACGGCCCGGGCGACGACCTCGTTGTCACCGGTGAGCAGGATCGGCCGCAGCCCCAGGGCGCGCAGCTCGGTGATCGCCTGCGTCGAGGTGTCCTTGATCGCGTCGGCGACGACGACCAGGCCACGGGCCCGACCACCCCACGCCACCTGGACGACGGTGCCGCCGTCCTGCTGGCGAGCGGTCGTCGTGGTGTCGAGCTCGGTGCAGCGCATCTGGCCGGCGTCGGTGAGCAGCGCGGGCCGGCCCACCACGACCTCGTGCCCGTCGACGCTCCCGCGGACGCCGAGCCCCTCGACGTTGGCGAAGTCCTCCACCTGCGGCAGCTCGCCGACCCGCTCCCGGGCGCCGGTGGCGATGGCCTGGGCGATCGGGTGCTCGGATGCGGCCTCCAGCGCACCGGCATACCGCAGCACGTCGTCCTCGGCGACACCCTCGGCGGCGACGACGTCGATCAACGTCATTCGACCGGTCGTGACGGTGCCGGTCTTGTCGAGCACGATCGTGTCGACCTTGCGGGTGGACTCCAGCACCTCGGGGCCCTTGATGAGGATGCCCAGCTGGGCGCCGCGACCGGTACCGACCATGAGGGCGGTCGGCGTCGCCAGGCCGAGGGCGCAGGGGCAGGCGATGATCAGGACCGCGACGGCTGCGGTGAAGGCCATCGACAGCCCGGTCCCGATGGCGATCCAGAAGATCAGCGTCGCCAGCGAGAGCACGAGGACGATCGGGACGAAGATCCCGGAGATGCGGTCGGCCAGGCGCTGCGCCTCGGCCTTGCCGTTCTGCGCGTCGGCGACCATCTGGGCCATCTGCGCCAGCTGGGTGTCGCCGCCGACGCGGGTGGCGCGCACGACGAGGCGACCGCCGGCGTTGACCGTCGCACCGACGACGCCGTCGCCCGGGGCGACCTCGACGGGGACCGACTCGCCGGTGAGCATCGAGGTGTCGACCGCGGAGGTGCCGCGCTCGATCACGCCGTCCGTGGCGATCTTCTCGCCCGGACGGACGACGAAGAGCGTCCCGACTGCCAGCTCCTCGACGGGGACCTGCCGCTCGGTGGTCCCGTCGGCGTCGAGGACGGTGACCTCCTTGGCGCCCATCTCGAGGAGCGCTCGGAGGGCGGCGCCGGCCTGGCGCTTGGAGCGCTTCTCGAAGTAGCGTCCGGCGAGGATGAAGGTCGTCACCCCGGCCGCGGCCTCGAGGTAGATGTTGCGCGAGCCGTCACCGCGCTCGACGGTCAGCTCGAAGGGGTGCGTCATACCGGGCATGCCCGCGGTGCCGAAGAAGAGGGCGTAGAGCGACCAGGCGAGCGCCGCGAGGGTGCCGATCGACACCAGCGTGTCCATCGTCGTCGCGCCGTGCTTGAGGTTGGTCCAGGCGGCCTTGTGGAAGGGCAGCGCGCCCCAGATCACGACCGGCGCGGCCAGGGTCAGCGACAGCCACTGCCAGTTGGTGAACTGCAGCGGTGGGATCATCGCCATCGCGATGACCGGGATCGACAGGATCGCCGAGATGATCAGCCGCTGGCGCAGCTGCTCGGTCTCGTCGGGGAGGGCCGGGCCGTCCCCCTTCGCCTCCTGCGTGCGGGGGAGAGCCGCCCCGTAGCCCGCGGACTCGACCGTCTCGACGAGGCGCTCCGGCGTGACCTCGGGGGCGTAGGTGACCTTCGCCTTCTCGGTCGCGTAGTTGACCGAGGCGCTCACCCCGTCGAGCTTGTTGAGCTTGCGCTCGATCCGGTTGGCGCACGAGGCGCAGGTCATGCCGGTGATGTCGAGCTCGACCTGCGTCGAGCCCGCCGTCGGGGTCGGCAGGGTGTGCGGGGCGGTCATGTCTCTCTCCTGTGGTGGCGAAGGGGGTGGTGCCGGTCAGACCAGCTGGTAGCCGGCCTCTTCGACGGCGGTGCGCACGGCTGCGGCGTCGACGGGCTCGGCGCTGCTCACGGTCACGACGCCGGTCTCGAGCTCGACCTGGACGCCCTCGACGCCGGCGATCTCCTGGATCTCCTCGGTGACGGAGCTGACGCAGTGGCCGCAGGTCATGCCGGTGACGGTGTAGGTGGCGGTGGTGCTCATGGGGATGTCCTTTCGACGGGGTGTTGCTTCGTACAAGTACTGTACCCCCCTAGGGTATTCCGTCAAAGACGGAAAGCTCCCCTCTCGCCCACCACGTGGCCTCGCCCTCGCCCTGCGCGGACGCTGACTACTCTCAAGACATGCCAGCCCTCGCCGCCCTCGTCGTGGTCACCCTGATCCACCTCGGCGCGCAGGCAGCGGCGCCGGGCGGAGTGCTCGCCGATGTCACCCAGGTGCTGCTGATGCCGCTCCTGCTGTGGTTCCTCGTCACCACGACGCGACGACCCCACTCGCTCCTCGTGCGTCTGACGGTGGTGGCCCTGGTCCTGTCCTGGCTCGGCGACACGGTCCCGCGCTTCGTGGCGGACGGCAGCGAGCTCGGCTTCATGCTCATGCTCGGGGCCTTCCTGCTGGCGCAGCTCGCCTACGTGGCTGCCCTGTACCCCTTCGCCGAGAGCAGCATCGCGCGCACCCGGCCCGCCCTCGTCGCTCCCTACGCCCTCGCGCTCGTGGCCTTGCTCGTCGTCGTGACCCTGGGCAGCGGATTCATCTGGCAGGTGGCGCTCTACGGGGTCGCGATCATGACGATGGCCGTGCTGGCCACCGGCCTGGACCGCGTCGCCACGATCGGGGCGATCATCTTCGTCATCTCCGATGCGCTCATCGCGGTGCGCGCCTTCGCCGATGTCGAGCTGCCGCTTCACGGGGTGTGGGTGATGCTCACGTACGTCGTCGGTCAGGCGATGCTCGTCGCTGCCATCGCCCACCGCGACCGGGTGGATCACGTGCGGCACGGGTGAGCGTGATCGTCGGCGCGCACGAGGGCCATCTGCCGGGGACGCCGGAGTACCGCCGGGTCGTCTGGTCGCTCTTCGCGGCGGGGACGGCCACCTTCGTCCTGCTCTACTCGACGCAGTCGCTGCTGCCGGACTTCACCCGGCACTTCGGCGTCTCGAGCGAGAGTGCCACGCTGACGATCTCGCTCACGACCCTGGGCCTGGGCTGCGGCCTGCTCATCGCGGGACCGTTGTCGGATGTCGTCGGACGCACCCGGCTGATCCACCTCTCGCTGCTCGCGTCGGTGCTCGTCGGGCTGGCGTCCGCGCTCGCGCCGACGTGGACCTCGCTGCTCGTGCTGCGCTTCGCATCCGGGTTCGTCCTCGCCGGGCTGCCGGCCGTCGCCACGGCGTACCTGCGCGAGGAGCTGCACCCTTCGAGCCAGGCGAGGGCGTCAGGGCTCTACGTCGGCGGCACGGCCTTCGGCGGGATGTTCAGCCGGTTGCTCGCCGGCGCGGGAGCGGAGGTCGGTGGCTGGCGGTGGGGGATCGGGGCGACGGTCGCGCTCGGCCTCGCATGTGCCGTGGTCGTGCGCGTGTGGTTGCCGCCGTCACGCGGGTTCGTCGCCGTGCCCGGCAACCCACGGGCGCTGCTGGCCATGACGCGCAATGCGCTCACCGACCGTGGGTTGCTGATGCTCTACGCCATCGGTGGCTGCGTGCTCGGGGCGATGCAGGCCCCCTTCAACATCGTCGGTTTTCGCCTCACCGAGGCGCCCTTCCATCTCGGGCTCGGCCTGGCGAGCCTGGTCTTCCTCGTCTATCCGCTCGGGACGATCAGCGCGGCGTGGTTCGGCCGGCTCGCCGACCGCCATGGGCGAAGGGCGGTGGTCCCGGTGGGAGCGGGGATCGCGGCCGTCGGCGTGCTCGTCACGATCCCTGACCACCTCGTCACCCTCGTCATCGGGCTGGCGCTCGTGGTCATCGGCTTCTTCGCCGTGCACGGCATCGCGAGCGGGTGGGTGCCGATGCGGGCACACGCTGGTGGGGCCAGTGCCAGCCAGGCGGCGTCGCTCTACCTCTTCACGTACTACCTGGGCTCCGCGGTCTTCGGCACGATCGCGGGCCTGGCCTGGACCCATCAGCAGTGGCCGGGGGTCGTGGCACTGTCGCTCGTGCTGCTCGCGGCCACGGCCGGGCTGACCATCCTGCTGCGGCGCACGCCATCGCTCGTGCCCGGCCAATCGTGACTACGACGCGGGTACGTCGTCGAGCGGCGCGCTCTCCTGGGGCACGTCCTCGGTCGTCATGTCGGCCCTCGGCGTCGAGACCATCAGGCAGGTGACGACGGCGATCGCGGCGAGGGCCGTGAGCATGCCGAAGGCGACCTGCACGCCCGAGGCGCGCTCGGCCACGGTCGGGTCCGTGCCTGCGACGAGGGACATGACGGCGATGCTCGTGGCGGTGCCCGCGGCGCCGAAGACCTGCTGGGAGGAGCCGAGCAGCGCTGAGCCGTGGGCGTAGAGCGAGCTCGGCAGCGACCCGAGCCCGGCCGTGAAGAGCGGGGTGAAGAGCAGTGCCAGCGACAGGCTGAGCAGGACGTGCAGGAGCAGGATCGTCCACTGGCCGACGTGCGGCACGAGGACCGTGAAGAGGCCCAGGGTGACGGTCATGCCGACGGCGCCGGGGAGGACGAGAGGGCGGGCGCCGATCCGGTCGTAGAGGCGTCCGATGGTCGGCCCGAGCAGACCCATCGCGATGCCGCCGGGGATGAGGAGCAGGCCGGTCTCGAGGGTGCTCAGGCCCAGTCCGCGCTGCAGGTGGATCGGCAGCAGGATGATCGAGCTGATGAGCGCGGCGAACCCGAGGCACATGGTGACGAAGGCGCCGGTGAAGCTGCGGTGGGTGAAGGCGCGCAGGTCCATCAGCGGGTCGCCGTGGCGGGCGAGCGCGAGCTGGCGCAGGACGAAGGCGATGAGGGCGACCGCGGCGACGCCCGCGGCCAGCGCCGGGTCGACGACGGGCTCGGGGGCAGGGTCGCCGGTGCCGCCGTGGCCGCCGCCGAGACCCGAGAGGCCATAGACGAGACCGCCGAAGCCGACGGTGGCCAGCGCGACGCTGAGGATGTCGAGGCGGCTGTCCTGACGCTCGCCGACATCGGGCAGGTGGCGCAGACCCAGCCACAGGGCAGCCGCAGCGATGGGCAGGACGGCGATGAAGATCAGGCGCCAGGTCCCGAGCTCGAGGAGCAGACCGGACACGGCGGGCCCCATGGCGGGGGCGACGGCGATGACGAGCGAGACATTGCCCATCGTGCGGCCCCGGTCGGCGACGGGCACGAGGTCCATGAGCGTGGTCATGAGCAGCGGGATCATGATGGCGGTGCCGGCGGCCTGGACCACCCGGGCGGCCACGAGGACCTCGAAGGTGGGGGCCGCTGCCGCGATGGTCGTGCCCACGGTGAACAGGCCCATCGCCAGGGCGAAGGTGCGCCGGGTCGCCAGGCGCCGCATGATCCAGCCGGTCATCGGGATGACGACGGCCATGGTGAGCATGAAGGCGGTCGTCAGCCACTGCGCGGTCGTCTCGGGGACGCGGAACTCGTCCATGAGGCGCGGGATCGCGTTGTTCATGATCGTCTCGTTGAGGATCACGACGAAGGTGGCGACGGTGAGCACGCGCAGGACCAGGGTCGTCTGGGCAGGCGTGGTCACGGCGTGCGGCGCGGCCGCGGGGGAAGGCATGTCCTCCATGGTCGGTCAGAGCGCCGACATCGACCAAACGGGAGGAGACTGGTGGCATGTGCCGAAACATCCGACAGCTGCACAACTTCGAGCCCCCGGCCACGAGTGACGAGGTGCGCGCCGCCGCGCTGCAGTACGTGCGCAAGGTGAGCGGGTCGACCAAGCCGAGCCAGGCCAACCAGGCGGCCTTCGACGAGGCGGTCGAGGAGATCGCCCAGGTGACCCAGCACCTCCTCTCGCACCTGACCACCAACGCGCCGCCGAAGGACCGTGAGGTCGAGGCGGAGAAGGCCAAGGAGCGTGCCCGGATTCGTTACGGAAAAACGGGCTGACTGGACTTGCGCGACGGGGCCGAATATGTCCTCCGGGCGTGTCACCGGAGGATTTACGGCGTGTCGCCCCTGTGGATGATCTGCGGATAAGTTTTTTCGGGTCCACATCTGTGCGATCGCGTTTGTGCAGGTCAGAAGGGGTGCTGTGACCTGTGTGACGTCGAGATCCACAGGGTTGTCCACTGGCTGTGCACAGTGCTATGGCGCGTCGTCCACAGTCTGTCCACATCTTTGTCCACAGGCCCGTTTGTCGTTGTCGGTGCGGAGTGCGACTCTGCTCTGACGTCTCCTTCGGGGGGCGTGCGGATCCCCCTTCGCCGGGGTCGTAGAGGACTCATGGAGGGCACACGCGGTGACGACGACCGAGATGGACACGGGCTACGGGGACTCGGGCTCGTACTCGTCCGGGCCGCCGTCCGATCGCCTGCCGCCCCAGGACCTCAATGCCGAGCAGTCGGTCCTCGGCGGCATGCTGCTGAGCAAGGACGCGATCGCCGATGTCGGCGAGACCGTCCGGGGGCACGACTTCTACCGGCCGTCGCACGAGGTCATCTTCGACGCGATCATCGACCTCTACAGCCGGGGCGAGCCTGCCGACGCGATCACGATCGCGGACGAGCTGAGCAAGCGCGGCAACCTGCAGCGTGCCGGTGGGCAGGCCTACCTGCACGACCTCATCCAGTCGGTGCCGACCGCGGCCAACGCGGGGTACTACGCGCAGATCGTCGCCGAGCGGGCCGTTCTGCGCCGACTCGTCGAGGCCGGGACCAAGATCGTCCAGATGGGCTACGCCCAGGGCGGCGGTGACGTCGAGGAGATCGTCAACTCCGCGCAGGCCGAGGTCTACGGGGTCGCGGAGAAGCGCGGCGGCGAGGACTACGCCCCTCTGTGGGACACGCTCAACGAGACGATGACCGAGATCGAGGTCGCGGCCGGGCGCACCGACGAGATGACGGGTGTGCCCACGGGATTCACCGATCTCGACGAGCTGACGCACGGTCTGCACCCGGGGCAGATGGTCGTCATCGCGGCGAGGCCGGCCGTCGGAAAATCTACGCTGGGAGTGGACATCGCCCGTGCGGCGGCGATCCACCACCAGATGCCGAGCGCGATCTTCTCCCTCGAGATGAGCCGCAGCGAGATCACCATGCGTGTCCTCGCGGCGGAGGCGAGCATCCAGCTGCAGCACCTGCGTCGCGGCAAGATGAGCGACCCGGACTGGCGCAAGCTCTCCCGGGTCGTCGGACGGATCAGCGACAGCCCGCTCTACATCGACGACTCGCCCAACCTGTCGCTCATGGAGATCCGGGCCAAGGCGCGGCGGCTGAAGCAGCAGCACAACCTCAAGCTCATCGTCATCGACTACCTGCAGCTGATGAGCTCGGGCAAGAAGGTCGAGTCCCGTCAGCAGGAGGTCTCGGAGTTCTCCCGTGCGCTGAAGCTCCTGGCCAAGGAGCTGCAGGTCCCGGTCATCGCGATCAGCCAGCTGAACCGTGGTCCCGAGCAGCGCACCGACAAGCGTCCGGCGATGAGCGACCTGAGAGAAAGTGGATCGATCGAGCAAGATGCGGACATCGTGATCCTGCTCCACCGCGACCGCGACCCAGGCTCGGAGCGCGAAGGGGAGGCCGACGTCATCGTCGCCAAGCACCGAAACGGCCCCACCGCTGACATCGTGCTCGGCTTCCAGGGGCACTACGCGCGGTTCTCGAACCTGGCGAAGGACTCTGGCGGGTTCTAGTTTCGAGAAGCACGGAAGTCTGCACCGCACCGACGGCAGTCCTGCCCTCAACGCGCCAGGTCGGCCGTTTGAAGCTGTGTGAGTGCAGTCGTCTCGGCGTAGCGGCGCCATCCTGTTTTGGCACACTGGCGTGCATGCCGTCCGAATCCCAGATTGCCGAGCAGCAACCCGATTACTACGACACCTTCGCTGATGCGTACACGCGGGAGAACGAAAACGGCCTGTTCAACCGGTGGTACGCGCGGCCAGCGGTCTTGGACCTGCTCGGTGACGTCGCCGGGCGGCGCATCTTGGACGCTGGTTGCGGTTCCGGGCCGTTACTTTCCGACCTGAAACGGCGGGGCGCAAGCGTGGCAGGGTTTGACGCCAGCCCCGCGATGATCCGCCTCGCCCGGGAGCGGCTCGGAGACGCAGCCGACTTGAAGGTGGCCGATCTGACCCAGCCACTCCCGTACGACGACGAGGCGTTCGACGACGCGTTGGCGGTGCTCGTGCTGCACTACCTCGAGGACTGGTCGCGGCCGTTGGCCGAGCTGCGCCGGGTGCTGGTTTCCGGCGGTCGGCTGATCGTGGTGGTCAATCACCCCGCCATCCCGCCGGTGATGTACCCCGAGGTGAACTACTTCGAGACCGTGCCGAACGAGGAAAAGTATGACTTCGACGGCTTCTCCGCGACGCTGACGATCTGGTACCGATCGCTTAGCGCGATGTCGAAGTCGTTCACCGCCGCGGGCTTCAGGATCTCGGCGATCGACGAACCGGCGGTGTCGCCCGATACGCCGTCCGAGCTGTTACCGACGAGCGACGTCGACCCCACCCGTTTCATCGGATTCATCTTCTTCGCCCTCGAGGCCGTCTCCTAGGTTCGTGCCTCGATCGCATCTGGGGGCGCGGCGCAGCAGCAGACCCGCCCGCCCAGCGACTCAGCGCATACCGGTCATACGGCGCATGAGTGCGTCGTAGGCACGGGTCGGCAGGCAGCGGTGGATGAATAGGAGCGGCCTGGCGCCGGAGCCGACGGCGTAGCGGGTCTTGGGCCGGCCAGCGGCGGCAGCCTTGACGATGGTGTTGGCAATGACCTCGGGGGATGAGGCGCGCTTGGCCGTCGACTCTGACCTGGTGACCTCGGCGACGGACTTCGTCTGCTTGGCGTACGCCCCGGCGCCGGATGCCTCGTCCAGGTGGTCGGCGACGATCGAGTTGAACTCTGTGGCGATCGCTCCGGGCTCGATGATCACTACGTCGATCCCGAACTCCTTGGTCTCCAGTCGGAGGCAGTCGCTGAATGCCTCGAATGCGAACTTGGTGGCGTGGTACCAGGCGCCGAAGGGGGTGTAGATCTTGCCGCCCATGGAGGTGACGTTGACGATCGTGCCGCTGCGGCGCTCACGCATCCCCGGCAGGACGAGCTGGATGAGCCGGGCGGCACCGAACAGGTTGACCTCGAACTGACGACGGGCCTCCTCCAGCGGGACGTCCTCGACGGCGCCGTAGGAGCCGTAGCCTGCGTTGTTGACCAACACGTCGATGCGACCGGTCTGAGCGAGAATCTGCTTGATCCCGAGCGTCGTGGACTCTTCGTCGGTGACGTCCATGGCGAGCGTCTTGATGCCCTGCTTCTCCAGGTGCGCCATCCGCTCGATGCGACGGGCGACCCCGTAGACGATGAAGCCGGCGGCATGGAGACGCAGCACGGTTGCCTGCCCGATTCCTGATGATGCCCCGGTGACGAGGGCGACCTTCTGGGATGTTGCTGTGGTCACGGTGAACTCCTCGGGCTAAGATGAATTAATGTTCACTTTTTATCATGAACGACGGTTCACCTTTTGGCAAGTGGGGGGTTCGGCGTGACTCGATCTCCGATGCGGCAGGCCCGGGCCGACGCAGTTCGTAACAGGACCAACATCATGAACGCGGCGCGCGAACAGATCACCGCGGTGGGCCCAGACGTCGGCATGGAGCAGATCGCCAAAGCTGCCGGAGTCGCTGTCGGCACTCTGTACCGACACTTCCCGACCAAGGTCGACCTGGTCGCCGCGGTTGTTGGCGAGTTCGTGGCGACAGTTGCTGACCAGTCCGAAGCTGCAGTTGAGCGCATACAAGCTGGTGGTGCAGCGTTTGATGAACTCGCGGGGCTGCTCGATGACATCGTCCTCGCGACAGCGACCAATCACGCAGTCAAGGCAGCGGCGGCCGCACTCGATGCCGATGTCCACGACTCGCACGACGTTCAGCGGGCACAGTCCGCGTTGCAGACGCTGGTTGCCGCGGCCCAAGCCGATGGCACGGTCAGGACCGATCTCACGATCGACGACTTCTACTTGCTGCTGAGCAACGCTCCAGCCGATCAGACTCCGACCGCCATGGCGCGTTGGGTCGACCTGATCCTGTTCGGGATCAACGGCCCGCAGGCAGGAAGGTAAGGACGCGGCCGGTGACGGAGTCGAGGACGCCCGAGCTCCCGCCCGTCGCGGAAAGGGTCTCGATGCGTCACTGATGTGGACCGCTCATCTGCTCGCCACGCTTCTTCAACTGGCTGGACTTGGCGTCTCTCCCAGCCAAGGCGGGTAACCACCCGCTGTAGCTGCGATCGACGGGTTGCACGTGTGGTCAAGGCCTCGATCGTGCAAGGTGCCCCACGTAGCGGCAGCAACCTTCGTCGCGTCTCGACACAGGCTGATCTGTACTGACTCGTCACCGTGTGGTCCCCACGGGTACTTTGCAGGCAGCCGGCGACAAGGTCGTTCTGTGCGATCTAGGCCGGAGAACCTCACCGGATGTGCCTCTGACTGTGCCAGCGCCCGGCCTGACGTGGGCATCCCCCCACCCAACCAAGGACTGTCATGCAACCTCCCTGGCGTGAACTTCCGGGCCGACTGACTGAGCCTGAAGCGGCCACGGAGCTCCTGCAGCTCGTCAAGGGCGTGCTGGCGGGCACGGCCGCGTGGTGGCTCTCGGTCAATGTCCTGCAGTCCCAACTCCCCTTCCTCGCCCCGTGGACGGCGTTGCTCACCGTCCATGCCACGGTGTATCGCTCTCTGTCTCGGGGGCTGCAGACCACCATCGCCTCGGCGATCGGCATCGTCCTCTCCTTCGCCATCGGTGCGTATCTGGGCGTCAGCCTCTGGACCTTTGCGCTCGCCCTCCTCGTGGGGATGATCGGGGCACGGATGTCGTGGATCCGCGACGAGGGTGTGGCCATCGCGACCACTGCTGTCTTCGTGCTCGGCAGCGGCTTCAACAGCCAGGCCCCTCTCCTCTTGGACCGGATGCTCGAGATCTGTGTGGGAGTCGGTGTCGGCGTTGCCGTCAACTTCGTGCTCATCCCGCCGATGCGAGACCTCCAGGCCACCCAGTACGTGGACAGCATCAACCGGCAGATGGGTGCTGTCCTCAGCAACATGGCGAGTGAGTTCTCGACCTCGTGGGACACCGATCAAGCGGACGCCTGGCTCCGAGAGGCGGAGTCGATGAGTGCAGAGCTGGAGTCGGCGTGGCAGACGGTGCGATTTGCCAGAGAGAGCGAGCGGGTCAACCCGCGGACCGGGCTGCGTAGGCGACGGGCCCGTGCCGGCAAGCCCCAAGGCCCCGGTATAGAGGTGGCGAACTACGAAAACACTCTGGAGCGCGCCGACGAGGGGGTCGTCCACCTTCGTCATCTGGCCCGCACCCTGCGCGAGGGCGCTCAGATCGAGGGTGAGTGGGATGCGCGCTTTCGCGAGCGGTGGGTGGAGATCGTCGAGCAGGTCGGTCACGCCTTCGCTGACAACGACGCCGAGGCCGAGGCGGAGCCGATCCAGGGGCGCCTCATCCAGCTCGGCGTTGATCTGCAGGTCGAGGGTCAGCTCCCACCGCACTCGTGGCCACTTTACGGATCGCTCATCGCCAGCATGAGCCACATCGCCGCCATAGCGGACGACGTCGCCTCCGCGCGGGCTGCGCGCGAGGGCGGCCCCCCTGGCGCCCGCGTCGGGAGCCGAGGGGGGTAGACGCGGTTGTCCGTCAGCGTACGACGATGGCATCCCCGACCGGGCGCTCGCCGCCGGCATCGGACGGGCTCGAGACGAGCTGGTCCTTGACGGACATCGCCGTCGACCCGCCTCCGTCGAGGTTGATCGCCTCCCGCATGCCCAGGGACTTGGCGACCGCTGCTGCCTCCGGTATCGACACCCCCAGCTGATCGGGCTGCCGGCCGTCCACAGTGACCAGGACCGTCCTCCCCTTCGCATCGGTCCCGGCGAAGGTGCGCGGATTGCGCTGCAGGACCCAGCCGTAGTCGAAGCTGGGGTTGTCCACCTGATTCATCCCGTCGCGCTTCTGCGTGATGTGCTCCGACCCCGAGCGGACCAGCTCCGGGCCGCCGTTCACGACGGTCGTGCGTGGGGTCAGGGGCGCCCCGATGTCGACCCTCTCCTTGACGCCCACCCGATCGCCCACCTCGAGGGTCTCGAGCACCGTTGTCTTGCTGCCGATCCCCTGCACGGAGGTCTCACCGTCCCTCAGCTGGGCCCCCCTGCTGTGCAGGACTCGCGTGACGCGGCCGGACCGGTCGAGCACCGCCTCGGTCCCGGGCCCGGAGGGTGTCCGGGCACCGAAGGACGAGTCGAAGGCGACCAGCTCGGAGGAGTCGGTGCACGTGGTGTCGTGCATCGGCAGGAATGTCGGGGAGTCACTGGCGTCACCGCCGCAGTTGCGGATGAGACCCGGGACGCGGTTCTTGCCGTCGAGGTCCACGGTGCGCGAGCCGAGCCGGATCGTGCCCTCCCACGTGGGACGGGTGACGGCGGTACGTCGCGCGTCCTGCTGCAGCACCAGGGCCGGGCGGTCGCCGACCGGCTCGGACGCGAAGACGCCGTCGTAGACGCCGACCCCCGAGGGGTCGCCCTCGGCGCCAGCCTTGGGACTCATGGTGAAGAAGCCTCCGTTGACGGCAGCGGACGCGCCGGTGGATCGCGCCAGTTCCGTGGTCTTCTCACGCTGCTCCAGGTCCGGCCCGTAGGTGCCGGTGAGGCGGCCCTCGAACGAATTCGGGTCGATCGTGACGACGTTGACGCTCCAGTGCCCGCTGGCTCGGCTCCCGCCGTCCCACCCCGCGTACCAGGTGCGCCCGCTGAAGCCGTGGGCCTTGAGCTTCGCGGCCGTGGCGTCGGCCTCGGTCCGACTCTGGTGGGTCGTGGACAGCCTGACGCGATGGCCGATCACTCCCGCGTCGACGTCCGCGACGGCCGGTTGACGCACGGGCTCTGCCCGGCTGCTGAAGCCAGCGGCGCGCAGGTGGGAGACCAACGCGTCGGCGCTCGCCTTGTCCTGCACCGAGCGTGCCGGGCCGTCGGGGTCCTTGCTCGAGGAGGTCGGCGGGATGTTGAGCTCGACCACCCACGGCACGTCAGGGCTGGGCGCTCCACGATCGATGTGGGTGAATGTGACCCCTGGTTGGAGTGTGCGGCTGGTGCGTTCCTCGGGCAGATCGGACGGGCCGAGGGGCAACGGCTCGCTGCCCCTCGTCACGCTGGTGTCTGCCGGGCCCTGGGTGCTGGCCGACGCGCTCAGCGTCGGGATCGCCGTCGAACCGGCCATGAGGATGCCGACCGCGCCGGCGGAGATCGCTGAGACTCTTCTTCTGGAGGTCATGGCGCCGAGCGTTGGCCACCAAGGTGACGGGAGCGTGGCTTCTTCGTGGCCTCAGCGGTGCCGCACCCGGTCCACCCGGGGGCTCTCCCTTCGCCCAACCCAGACGACGAAGGCTGCGACGGCGCAGATCACGACGGCGATCCCGGTGATGTAGCCGGCGACACCCGTGTATCCGCTGGGCACGACGTGCGGGTCGAGGAAGGGATAGGGGTACCACCACGGGGCGCTGGACATGGGCGAGGTCACCAGGTTGGCGCGCGCCAGCGTGTAGAGGACCCACAGGATCGGGAAGACGAGCACGACCCCGATCGCCCGCCAGGGCAGCACCCGGCGACCGGGGGACCACAGGAGGTCGGCCAGCATGACCAGCGGACCGACGACGTGCAGCACCTCGTTGGACCACGGGACCGTCGTGCCGTCCGGCAGCACGACCCCGCGCAGCAGCAGGTTGTAGACGAGGCCGGTCACGATCATGTAGGTCGACGTGCACGCGAGCAGCACGGTGAGCCAGCGCGGCTCTGGAGTGTTGCCGCGACGCCATGCCCACAGTGAGCCCACGGCGAGTGCCACGGCAGCGGCGACATTGGACTGGATGGTGAAATAGCTGAAGAAGTTGCCGACCACCGTGGGCAGGTGGCTGCCGTGAGGGGTCTGGCTGGCGGCCGCGGTCTCGATCGTGCGGGACAGCTGGGCGAGGATCGCGGCGGAGATGAGCACTGCCGTCACCAGCCTCAGCCCTGGCCACACCGAGGAGTGCCGGGCGTGCGATGGCTGAGTGTCCACGTGCCGAGGCTAGCGCGCAGGGCGGTGCCCGACGGCGTGCCGCTACGCGCGAGGTTGAGCCTCGGTGAGGCCCGCATAGATGGCACGCAGGGCGTTGAAGGCGTCGTTGTCCCAGGCCTGAGGTCGTCCGTCGAGGGCCGGCTCGAGGCGATCCAGGGAGTGGTGCAGCCCGAGGACATCACCGCGCTCGATGGCCATGTCGACGTCAGGGACGAAGTACGTGGCACGCAGCCGGGTGCCGGTTGGCACGCTCTCCAGCTCCCAGCGCATCCACGATCCCGGACTGGTGTGGGTGTGCTCGAGCAGCGTCGGCGCCTCGAGCCTGACGATCCGGAACTCCAGTGTCGGGAAGTCCATGTCGGGCCAAGCGAAGACCAGTGAGCCCCCTTCGCGGAGGTCAACCGAGATGTCGGCAGCGAAGGGGGGCCACCAGTCGGCGAGGCGGGTCGGCTCGGTGATCGATGCCCAGACCTCCCCGATGGGGAAGGCGAGGTGGCGGTCGAAGCGGACGATGCCCCCCTCGGGGGTGCGCTCGATCGTGCCATGGGGGCTGGACGTCATGACGGCTCCTTGGTTGCGTGCTGCGTGGCTGTGCGTTCGAGATGCTGCTCGAGGGCATCGAGGTGGTCGGCCCACATCGCCCGGTACGGTCCGAGCCACTCGTCGAGCTCTCTGAGTGGCTCGGGCTGCAGACGGTAGAGGCGCCGTTGCGCATCGCGACGGACCTCGACGAGTCCCGCCTCGCGCAGCACCTTGAGGTGCCGGGAGACTCCCGGCTGGTGCATGCCGACGATCTCGACGAGGTCGCTCACCGAGCGTTCGCCGCCCCGGACGGCATCGAGGATGCGCCGGCGGGTGGGTTCGGCGATGGCGTCCATCACTGCGGTTGTGGTCACCAGATGAACATACGCGCTCACATATATGTGCGCAAGAGAATGTACGGGCTCGGCGCACCGTCCATCGGGGGAGGCCTCAGGCCACCGTCGCCAGCCACTCGCCGACGTGGGCCACCCGGGTCACCGCGGGATGGAAGTAGAAGACGCTCTCGTGCCGGATCGGGCCCGCGACGACGACGTGTCGGACGCGCCCGCCTCCGGTGGCCGAGGCGAGGGCAGCACCCAGCTCGACGAACATCCCCCGCCCGGGGTGCTCCGAGGCGACGACGATCACCGCGTCCGCCGTGAGCACGGCGTCGAGGTCGTCGCGCGCGATCCGGGCCGACGCCTCCGGCGCGCTGTCGTAGTCCGACAGCTGCGAGTCCGGGCCACGACTCCAGTCGAGTGTGAGCTCGTGCCCGGCGGCGACGACCTCTGCCTGCACCCGCCGGACCCCCTCGACATCGGCGAGCGGGCCCGCCACGTAGATCCTCATCACCCGACGCTCTCACGTCGGCAGTCGACCCGCCCTCGAGACGAGAGCCTCAGGCGATCGGGAAGATCAGGCAGCTCGCCACCGCATGCGCGATGACCCGGTCCCGGGAGTCGGTGATGCGCGCCTCCGCGGTGGCCGTCCGCCGACCGATCGTCGTCACCTCGCCGCGGCAGCGCAGCAGACCGCTGTCGAGGTCGGCCTTGCGGGTGAACTTGATGGTCAGGTCGAGCGATGTGTAGCCGGTGCCGGCGGACAGCTTGGTCTGCACGGCACAGCCGAGCGCGGAGTCGGCCATCGTGGCGAGCATCCCGCCGTGCACCGACCCGATCGGGTTGAAGTGCCACTCGGCGGGCTCCATCTCGAAGACCGCCCACCCGTCACCGAACTCGACCGGCACGATCCCGGTCGACGCGCTCAGCGGCGGGTGCGGCAGCTCGCCCGTCGCCATGCGGTTGAGGAAGTCGAGGCCATCGGTCGTCGCCGCGGCCTGTGCCAGGACCTGCGGGTCCTGCCAGGTGAAGGTTCGCTCCCGGCTCATGACGCCGCCAGGTGCTTCAGCAGCGCCGCGGTGAAGGCCTCGCCGTGCTGGAAGACGCCACCGTGGCCCGAGTTCGGATAGATCTCGAGGGTGCTGCCGGGGATGCGGCGGTGCAGGTCCTGCGACAGGACCGACGGCACCATCTTGTCGGCGTCACCGTTGGCGATCAGGGTCGGCGCCGTGATGCGGGAGAGGTCCTGCGGCTGCGCCCGACCCCACCTCTTGATGGCCTCGATCTGGGTGTGGAAGCCCGTCAGCGGCATCGGCTCGTCCCGGTCCATGACCCGGGCGCCGATGCGCGCGAGGTACTCCCGCGCGGCCTGCTTGCCGGTCGCGTCGCGGTGGAAGAAGAGGAACTCCTTGGGGTCCGTCCGCGCGAGGGCCCCACGCAGCACGTCGGCGTAGATGTAGGCACCGCCGGTCGGCCGGTCGATGCCCTCGCCACCCGCCGGGCCGGTCCCGGTGAGCACCAGCCGACGCACGAGCTCTGGGTGGTCGAGCGTCACCTGCTGCGCGACGAAACCGCCGAGGGAGAAGCCGAAGAGATCGACCTGCCGCAGCCCCATCGCCTCGATGAAGGCGACCGCCGCATCGGCCATGCCCTGGACGGTCGCAGCCACCTTGCCGGTGGACCCGCCCGTGCCCGGCAGCCCGACCGCGATGACGCGGTGCTCCTGCGCCAGCGCGTCCACGACCGCCGGGTCCCACTCGTCGAGCGTCGCCGCGAGGTGGGTCAGCAGCACGACCGGGGTGCCCCGGTCAGGGCCGAGCTCTCGGTAGACGAGGGACTCGTCCGCGGCCGAGATCCGCTGTGTCGCAGCGGTGCTCCACGTCATCGCCCGGGGGGTCGCCCCCTTCGTGCTGGTGGTCGTGGTCTCGTCCTCGAGGGTCACGACGACCTTGCCCCGGTTGCTTCCGGACAGCGCCACGTCGAGGGCCTCCTTGGTCTGGGCGAAGGGGAGGGTCGTCCCGACCTGCGGGCGGATGATGCCCGCGTCGACGAGCTCCGCGCCACGGCGCAGGTGCTCGCGGTCGGGCCGGATGAAGAGGAATCGGTACCTGACGCCGAGCGCGGCGGCGCGGCGGCGCACCTTCGCGCTGAGCCCCCGGATCGCGACCTTGACGACCGGGTTGACGCCCGCCTGGTCGGCGAAGTCCGGGTCGGGCGGGCCGGTGATCCCGATGACGAGACCGCCGCGGCGCACGACGCCCAGCGACGTCTCCAGCGTCTCGCCACCCTGCGTGTCGAGGACCAGGTCGACGTCGGAGAGGACCTCGGCGAAGTCCTCCGTGGCGTAGTCGATGACGATGTCCGCGCCGAGCCCCCGGACGAGGTCCGCGTTCTTCGCACTGGCAGTCGTCGCGACCGTGGCCCCGAGGTGCTTGGCCAGCTGGACGGCGACCGTGCCGACGCCGCCGGAGCCGCCGTGGATCAGGACGGTCTGGCCGGCCTGCAGGCCACCCATCTCGACGAGTGCCTGCCAGGCGGTCAACCACACGACGGGAAGGGAGGCGGCCTCGGCCGTCGTGATGGTCGCCGGCGCCTCGGTCAGGTTGCTCTCGGGCACCGCGATGACCTCCGCGTAGGCGCCCATCCGGGCCTGGTCGGCGTAGCCGAAGACCCGGGTGCCGGGCTCGAGGCCGGTGACCTCGGCCCCCTTCGCGATGACCTCGCCGGCGAACTCGCTGCCCATGACCATCGGCAGCCTGAAGGGGAAGATCTGCTTGAACTCGCCGGAGCGGACGCGCTCGTCGGCGTGGTTGACGCCCGCGGCGGCCACCCGGACGAGCACCTCGTCGGGGCCGGCCGTGGGGACCGGCATGTCGACGCGCCGCATGGGGGAGGAGTACTTCTCGAGGACGAAGGCCTGCATGGTGACTGCCTGACGTAGGTGGTTGCAATCTGTTACTGGTGACGCTATGGCATAGTGGTTACACAATGCAACTGGTGGAGGACCGATGATCACGTCACCGCGCTCGGGCTGCCCGATCAACCGCGGGCTCGAGGTGCTGGGCGACCAGTGGAGCCTGGTGATCCTGCGCGACATCGCTGCCTACGACCGCCGCGGGTTCCGCGAGCTGCTCACCGGCAACGCCGAGGGCATCAGCGCCCCGGTTCTCTCCCGCAGGCTGACCGACCTCACGACCGCCGGCCTCCTCGTGAAGTCACCGACCCCCCGAGGCAAGCAGGGGCGCTACTCCCTCACCGAGCTGGGCATCGCCACCCTGCCCGTGATGGTCGAGCTCGCCCGGTTTGGCATGGCCGTCGACCCGAGCACCGCGGATGCGCAGCCGGAGTTCGTCCGCACGGGCGACGCCGACGAGGTCGCGACCTGGCAGCACGTCCTGCGCGAGCGGCACCTCGTCACCGCGGAGCGGTGAACCGCACCGCTCGTAGACTGCCGCGCATGACGCCCTGCCGCCTGCACATCACCGGCGCCAGCGGGACCGGCACGACCACGCTCGGCCGTCGGCTCGCCACGCAGTGGGCGGTGCCGCATGCCGACTCGGACGACTACTTCTGGGTGCCGACCTCGCCGCCGTACACGACCAAGCGCGAGGAGGCCGCGCGGATCCGCCTGATGCGCGAGGTCTTCGTCGGCCGCGACGCCTGGGTGCTGTCCGGGTCGCTCATGGGGTGGGGCGACCCGCTCACCCAGAGCTTCGATGCCGTCGTCTTCCTCTCCGTCGACCACGACGTGCGGATGAGCCGCCTCCACGCCCGGGAGGTGACCCGCTACGGGTCGCGCATCGAGCCCGGCGGCCTGCACGAGAGCGCGCACCGCGACTTCATGGACTGGGCGAGCGGTTATGAGGACCCCACGACCGACGGCCGCAACCGGGCCCAGCACGAAGCGTGGCTCGCCACCCTGACCTGCCCGGTGCTTCGCCTCGACAGCACCCGCGGAGTCGACGAGCTCGTGGCCGAGATCGCGGGGTAGCGCCCCCTTCGCCGCGCCGGTCTCAGACCTCGTCGCGCTCGTCCTCGTCGTCCGGGACGGGCTGCGACTGCTCCCAGACATCGGCGGGATTGGCATCGTCGCTCAGCCCGAGGGGCTCCTCGGGCAGGCTCTGACCGTCCTCGTCCTGCGTGCCTGTCGACAGTCGTTGGTCGGCGGCATCTGCCTCGGGGACGTCGTCGGGGAGATCGTCCGCGGGTTCCGGTGTCCGAGTGCTCATGATCGCTCCTGTGCGCTGGGGGCGGTGGCTCCTCGAGGCTAGCGAATCCGCGCCCTCTCGGTCACGGTGACAGGATCGCCGCGGGGCGCCTCGAGGCGCGACCCACCGCGCGGACCGGTGGCTCGCCTTGACCCGTTCACAGCCCCAGCTCGCTGAGTCCGGGGTGATCGGGAGGTCTCGGGGTGCCAAGCTCCCAGTGGAACTTGCGGTCCGCATCATCGATCTCCAGGTCGTTGATGCTCGAATGCCGCCAACGCATCAATCCGTTCTGGTCGAACTCCCAGTTCTCGTTTCCGAACGATCGGTACCACGATCCGGTGGTGGCCTGCGACTCATAGCAGTAGCGGACGGCGATCCGGGTCTCGGTGAATGCCCAGAGCTCCTTGATCAATCGATAGTTCAGCTCGCGGGCCCATTTCTGCTCCAAGAACTCGATGATCTGCTCGCGACCCTGGACGAAGGATGTCCGATTACGCCACCAGCTGTCAGCGGTGTACGCCAACGCGACACTGGCGGGGTCCTGCCTGTTCCACGCGTCTTCAGCGCCGCGGACCTTCCGAGTCGCGGTCTCGAGGGTGAACGGAGGGGTGGGCGGTTTGATCGTCATGACGAGCCTCCAGGTGACTGTCTCAGCGCACTGCCGCGGGTCGCTGGCCTCGTCTGACCAGCGACCCGTGGTCACGTGCGTTCTTCCGTGGATCAGCGCAGCGGGAGCGCGATCACCTGACCTCCACCGGGCGCCACGCTGCCGGCCGTGACATAGGCGGTCTGACCCGTGATCGCGATGCCGTACGGAGCGAAGAGGCCCCCGGCGACGACGCTCGCGTCTCCGCCCCCCTTCGGGATCGAGACGACGGAGCCGACGGGGCCGCCGAGCAGGCCCTCGCTGGCGATCTGCACGGCGTACAGGACCCCACCCGGGCCGAAGGCGAGGTCGGTGACATTGGTCAGGCCGCTCGCGTAGACGCTGACGGCGCCGCTCGAGTCGACCTTGTAGATGTTGGCCAGACCCTTTTCGAAGGGGAAGCCGGTGAGCTGGCTGACGTACAGCGAGCCGTCGGGACCAGTGATGGCGGACGTGGGGACCGCCTGAGCCGGGATCTTGGTGCCGGGCGGCAGGCCGAGGAAGGGGGGCGCCGTCGCCATCTGCGCCTGGAAGGTGGCGTGGGTGGTCATGGAGCCGTCCTTGGCGACCTCGATCAGGTCGTTGCCGCCGGCGTCAGCGACGACGTAGCCCGACCCGACCTGGGTGAAGCCGGTCGGGTTGCTGTCCGGCGCATCGGTCGGCGGCACCGGGTTGTGGGCGGCCTCGTGAGCGGCGAGATCGGCCACGAGAGTCGTCGTGGACGAGCCGATCGTGCCTGTCCGCAAGGTCCCCATCTGCGCGAGCTCGGGGTGCTCGGTGCGGACCGCCGGGTCGTTGCCGAGACCGATGGTCAGGACCAAGGTCTTGGACCCCTGGGCCATGACGTCCTGCGGCCCGGTGGCGTTGGAGCCGCGCGGCGGGGCCGCGGGATCATCGGAGGGCGCGGAGCCGAGCGAAGGGAGACCAGTGAGGACACGCGACTGGGTGCCCTTGTTGACGTCGATCCGGGTGATGGCACCGGACATGCCGAAGCAGGCTGGGCCCTCGGCGGTGTCGATGCAGGGACCGTCACCACCGACTCCGGCCTCGGCGACGAAGAGGTCGTTGCCCGGGCCGAGCGAGAGGTGGCGGGGGTTGTCGAGGCCGCTGGCGACGACGGTGTACCCGGGGTCCGCGGCCGCGGCTCCCGGGAGGGCGACCAAGGCGGCGGCGAGAGCCGCGGAGCCAAGGGTGGGGAGGGCGATCCGACGTCTACGCCGGGCAGAGAGGAACGACGACGTTGTCATATCTGTTCTCTTTTCAACAGGGACGGGGCCCTGGGACGGGCGCCGCGCCTCCTCAGGGTCCCACCGTCGGCACGCCCTGCCAAGGGTCATGATGTTGGCGATGACCCCAGTGGTGGGACTGAAGGCGAGCTCCTGCAAGGACCTTCGCCCGACCGACGCCACGACCTACTGCCGAGCTCGACGGCGTAGTCGCCCGCGGGCAACCCCCTTCGCTCCGAGGTGGCTTGGTGGTGGGCGCGGCGCCCACGATGCACTGACCTCCTCGACGCGCTGAGTGCAAGATGGGCGGATGGCTGATCCGCGCACGACACTGCACGAGGAGCGAAGGGGGACCCTCGCCCGCCTCGCGACGCTCACCGGGGACTTCGCGGCCATCGTCGAGGCCAGCGAGGGGAGCAATGCCGACGACGAGCACGACCCCGAGGGCGCGACGATCGCCTTCGAGCGCTCGCAGCTCGACGCGCTCGTCCAGCAGGCGCGCCACCACGTGAGCGAGATCGACGCCGCGCTGGAACGCCTCGACGCCGGCACCTATGGCATCTGCGAGAGGTGCGGTCGGCCGATCGCACCGGGCCGGCTCGAGGCGCGGCCGGTCGCGCGGACCTGCATCGGGTGCGCGTCGGGCTGAGGCGGCGGCGAGCGCTCTCGAGCCCACGGCTCGAGGGTCGGGGCGAGGTGCGCCGTGGCCGAAGGTGCTCGTCGGGCATCGATGGGACCGGATCCTTGCCGGGATCGTCGATGCCCGCGGCAGGTGGTCACCCGCGGTGGGCCGGACCCGATGATCACCTCGAACTCCAGGAGCAGCAGCTCTTCGTCCTGCAGGACGACGTCGACAAACCGCTCGCGGGTGGTGTCGAGGATGTCGTCGTGCTCGATCAGTGCCATGGTCATGTCGCACCCCTGGTCACGCGTCGATCGCCGTGTGACCACCGCCCCGGGCGGTGATCTGGATCTTGCGGGGCTTGGCCTGCTCGGCCACCGGGATCCGCAGTGTGAGGACACCGGCGTCGTAGGCGGCGTCGATGCTGCTGGTGTCCAGGTTGTCCCCGAGGATCAGCTGCCGGGTGAAGGTGCCCCTGCGCCTCTCGGCAGCGATCATCTCCTGTCCAGCGTCTCTGGCCGGGCGCTCCGCCCGCACGGTGACCACGTTGCGCTCGACGTCCAGGTCGACGTCCTCCGCCCGGAGGCCGGGCAGGTCGAACTCGACGACGAAGGTGTCACCCTCACGCCACGCATCCATCGGCATCGATGTGGGGGCCAGGCTCCCGTCACCGCGGAACAGCTGCTGGGTCACCCTGTCCAGCTCACGGAACGGGTCGGTGCGCATCAGCATCTGCGTCATCTTCGGACTCCTTCCTCGTGTTGACCACCTCCACAATCTGTGACGGTGGTGATAGATTTTTTATAGCAGACACCAAGGACGTACTCAAGAGGCACTGGAGAATCATGACGACGGACCCGGCACGAGGCGTGTACGGCATCTCGGTGGCGGCCGACCTGGTGGGCATGGGCTCGCAGCAGTTGCGCTGGTACGAGACGCAGGGGCTGTTGAGCCCGGATCGCACCGAGGGAGGCACCAGGCGCTACAGCGAGGACGACCTGGTGCGTCTGCGCCGCATCGACGTGCTCCTCGACGCCGGACTCAACACCGCCGGCATCTCGATGGTCATCGACCTGCAGGACGAGGTCGATGGTCTGCGTGAGGAGCTGGCGAAGGGCAATCTCGACACCTGATGTGAGGACCGAGGAGGGCGAGCATGACGACCATCTCTCAGCACCGACCGGCGACGACGCTCGAGCGTCCCATCGGCGCAGGCGGGCCCGCTCCGGGAGCCCAGCGCCCGACGGCCGCCGCGTCGGGGACCGACCTCTGCATGCTCACCGTGAGGGAGCTCATTGCCCAGCTGGCGCGCAGCGAGGACCAGCTCAAGCTCGCTCGCCTGCAGCAGGGTGAGCAGCAGGTCGGTTCGATGCGACAGCTGCGTGACCGGCAGGCAGCGATCATCCGGGAGCTGCGGTCTCGGCCCGCCTGAGCCGCCGTACCGGTTGAAAAGGCTGTACCGCCTCCCCGGAGGGGCTGGGAGGGGTCAGTCGGCGAGCAGGCGGGAGCGAGCTCGTCGAGCCGGCGAGCCAGCTCATCGTCGCGTCGAGCGACTCGGCGACCGGTCGGCCGATGCCGCGGTTGGTGAACCAGGCGTAGCCACCCCCTTCGGGGCCGCAGCCCTCGCGGGTCAGTCGGTGGCAGCCGATCGGTGGTCCAAGCCGGTCCGCCAGACGCTGGGGTCCGCGACGGCGAACCGGCGGCCGGAGATGACATCGGGGGTGATGCGCACGAAGCGGTCCTTGCGCCCGCCGTGCCAGGGGTGCAGCGGGAGGTCGGCCGTGTCCATGACGTCGTGCTGCTCGGTGATCGAGTGCGCGCGGCCCCGGACGACGACGCTCCATGCCTCGCCGGTGGCCTCGTCGAGACCGTCGGCCTCCAGCGCGACGGGGGTTCCGCTGATCCCGGCGACCTTGGTCCCCTCACCGGTGCGGAAGATGACGGTGCCCTGATCGACGACGAAGTTGAGCGGGAAGATGTCCGGATGGTCGTCGAGCCAGACCGCGAGACGGCCGACCGTGGTCGACCTCATCAACGACCAGCACGCGTCGGCCGTCAGCTCTTGGACTGCCTGTGGAGCACTCATTGTGCCGCCTCTCGAGGGTCCTTCGAGGTTAGCGCGGACCGCCAGGAGAGGCCATGGGGCGTCCAGGCTCCGGTAGCCGTCCCGATCCAGGAAGCCCCGGGATCGACCTCGGCCAAGACCCTTGGCCGGACTCGAGGAAGCTGCGGCTGGTGGAACGGTCCCGAGCAATTGGCCGCTGAGCAGCGGCGGGTCTTCGAAGCCTCTTGTCCACACCCCCAGGGCGAAGGGGGCGACCGTCCACAGGGCTTCGTGAGCCGGGGACGCTGTCGGTGCTCCTACTTACGATCGAGGTATGTCAGAGGCGACGGTGCGTTACGCGGATCCGGGGTTGCTCCCGGGGTTGCGAGACGCGTTGCGCGCGTTGACATATGGCGATGTCTCGACGATATGGCAGGTCCCCGACAGCGACGTGGGAGAGGCCCTTGCCCTGGTGGGGCAGATCCGTCAGCTGACCGAGGTCGCCGAGGTCGCGGCCGTGCGTGAGGGGGTCTCGCGGGGTCTGCCGACGCAGGAGTCGTGGTCGGTGCGTGACTGGGTCGGTGTCAGCGAAGGGCGCCGGGCACCGCGTCCGCAGATGCGCCACGTGGGGTCGGTGGTGCGGGTGGCCGAGGCCGGCCTGCGGACCGGGAGCGGCCTGAGCGAGCCGGCCCCGGAGGCAGCCCCGCACTACGACACGGGCGACGAGGCCTCGTCCAGCCCGGCGGCCGGCGTGCCCGACGTGGTCGCAGCCTTCACCGAGGGTGACCTGCCGTTGGGCAAGGCCGACCAGCTCGTGCGGTTCGAGGAGGGCGTGCGCCGGGTCGCCGACGCGGACCTGCTGGCGGATGACCTGGGGATCCTGCTCGGTCAGGCCCGCGATGACGAGGTCTTCACCGGTCCGCAGGACCGGACTCGGGAGCGGGTGTCGGGCTTGGACGAGAAGAAGTTGGCCGCGGCCATCACGATGACCACGCGGATGCTGCGTCCGGACAAGGACCTGCGTGAGGACGACGAGCGGCTCAAGGCGTCGCGCTCGTTGACCCAGCACACCGACGGGTGCGGGCTGACGCGCTACAAGCTGGTGCTGGACCCCGAGGGTGCCGCCATCATCGACGCTGCGGTCGCTGCCCTGTCGGCCCCGGTCAAGGGACCTGAGGGCGAGCTGGACGAGCGGACCCCGGCCCGACGTCGCGCGGACGCCCTGCTGGCGATCGTCGGCCGAGGAGTGTCCTCACCCGGCCAGGCGCCCAAGAGCGACAAGGCCCAGGTCGTCGTGACCATCAGCCTGACCGCGCTCACGGCCAACCTCACGGCCGGACGGTGCGGAGCCTGCGGGCAGGACCTGCCGACCAATGCCTTCGGCCAGCCACTCACCCATGTGGGCGACCTCGTTGGCGGTTTGGGCGGCGGCGTCGATCGTGGCGGCGCTGGACACGGGTTGGGTGCTGCGGGAGTGGCCGGGGGTGGTCACGCGGGTGGGCTGACGGCGACCGGGCAGGTGCTGGCGCCCGCGGTGGTGCGCAAGATGGCCTGCGAGGGCGCGATCATCCCCGCGCTCCTGGGCACCGACTCCGAGCCTCTCGAGCTGGGCCGTGCGGCCCGCTACTTCAGTCCGGGACAAAAGCGGGCGCTCTACCTGCGAGACGGTGGCTGTACCTTCCCCGGCTGCACCATGCCCGCCCACTGGTCAGACGCCCACCACGTCGACTACTGGTCCCTGGGCGGCAGTACCGACATCGGGCGGGCAGCGCTGCTGTGCGAGCGCCACCACACGACGGTCCACATCCATGACCTGACCTGCACCATCACGGCCGCCGGCGTCACCTGGCACACCTAGCAGGCCCGCCCCGCACCCGGCCCCACACGGGGCCGGGACACAGGCCTGCCATGACCGGCTCCCACTGCTGAAGCGAATTCACTCCCCGACTCCTGCCCCGTCGGCGCTCTAGGCTGCGGGCGTCGTCCCCTTCGTAGGAAGCAGCCCATGACCGACCTCGCCCAGGACCCCCGCCGAGCCATCGAGCTGTGCCGCGCAGCGGAGGAGCGCCTGGCGGCGACGGTCGCCGACCTCGGTGACGACGAGCTGAGGGCACCCAGCCTCCTGCCGGACTGGTCGGTCGGGCACGTGCTCACCCACCTGGCAAGCAATGCCGACGGTCACGCCCGCCGGGTCGAGGGGGCGCTGCGCGGCGAGTCCCTCGGCAAGTACGCCGGGGGTGCCGAGCAGCGCCGCGACGAGATCGAAGGGGGTGCCCACCGGCCTGCGGTCGAGGTCCTGGCGGGCCTTCGGGCGAGCCGGGCGCGGCTGCTGGATCTCTTCGGGACGGCCGACGCCGCGGGCTGGCCGCACGGCGAGCTCCTCGGTGGCGAGGCCTACCCCGTCACGGCCTGCCCGGCGCACCGCCTGCGAGAGGTCGAGATGCACCACGTCGACCTCGGCCTGTCGTACACGGTGGCGGACTGGCCGCAGGAGTACGTCGACTGGGACCTGCCTGTCCTGCTCGCGACTCTCCCGGACCGGTTGGACGCGCTGGACCAGCGGAGTCTCATGGCCTGGGTTGCCGGGCGGGGGGTGGCCGACCCGGGCTGGAACGTGGGTGCGTGGGGATGACATCGCGGACCCAGAGCCAATCACCGACCCGCGTCTTCCCACAGCCTCCGGGCCGATGCGCGGCCTTTCCACAGGTCGTCGGCCGTCACAGGGCTGACACCACCCGCGCCTAAGGTGGATGACATGCCGATCCCGCCCCCTTCGCCAGCTCGGAGATGACCCGTGGTCTGGGATCTCGACTCGGCGACATGGATGCGTGTGCTGTCCGACCAGCGCCTCGACGAGGCGCTCGACCGCGGCACCCTGCAGCGAGGTGCCGACTATGCCCGCGAGGGCATGGTCACCCAGATCGCCACGCTCAACCGCGGCCGGGTCGTCGTGGCCAAGGTGCGAGGCTCCGGCTCGCAGAGCTACCAGACGATCGTCTCCCAGCACAGTCACCCCAAGGACGACGTCCTCGAGTGGAGCGCGCGCTGCAGCTGCCCCGTCGCGACCGACTGCAAGCACGCGGTGGCGGTCATCCTCACCGTGCGTGAGGTGCTCGGCGTCGCCGCGGTGGTGCCGTCCTGGGAGCAGGCACTGTCTCCCTTCGCCGCGGAGCAGCCCGCCGAGCGTCTCGAGCAGGGAGGGTCGCCCATGGCACTGATCGTCGAGATCGTCCTCGACTCACGTGGTGTGTGGAACCAGCCGCCAGAGCCACGTGTGCGGCTGCGGCCGACTCGCCGCACCAAGGCGGGCGGCTGGGCGAAGAAGTACGGGTGGTCCGAGGTGCGCGGCCACGGCTGGTCCTCGGCGACGGTGCTGGAGTCCCATCGTCAGGTGCTCGACGAGCTCGCCAAGCTGCACGACCTGCGGTCCGGGGGCGGCTATCGCTACTCGTACGGCACGGCGATGGCCTGCTACCTCGACGATTTCGGCGCAGACGTGTGGCCGGCGCTGCGACGGGTCCGAGACGCGGGCGTGGCCCTCATCGACGGTGAGTCCCATGAGCCGATCGAGCTCGACGACTCGCCGGCCGAGATGGTGCTCGACGTGACCCGCACCGGTGGGGGACTGCTCTTGCGCCCCGTCGTCGAGGGACTCGCGGGAGGCGGCGACGACGAGGACCAGATCGAGGAGATCCATCTCGTCGGCGATCCGAGCCACGGACTGGTCATCACCCGCGAGGACGGCAGCCTGACGCTGGCGTCGCTCGCATCGCCTCTGGCGGCGGACGTGACGTCGTTGGTCGGACTCCAGCAGGGGGTCGAGGTCCCCGAGGCCGATGTCGATCGTTTCCTCGCGCTGTATCTGACCCGCCTGCGACGACGCCTCCCGGTGATCTCGTCGGACCACAGCGTCGACCTGCCCGACTCCGTCGCGCCTCGGCTGCACGTGCACGTGCGTGCTGCCGGCCATGGCATCCGTCTGGACCTCGGCTTCATCTACACCGCGGGGGCGCAGAGCCATGTCGTCGGTGCCGCAGCAGCAGGCGCCGTCCCCCGTGACCACGCAGCCGAGCGTGCCCTCGTCCGGGAGATCGAGGCCTTGACGGCCATCCCCGGAGCGATCTCGGGGGACCGAGCCGGTCACCGCTGGATGCTCCAACCCTCCGTCAGCCTGCGCGGGCCCCACGCCATCCACGTGCTCACGCAGGTCGTGCCCCTCCTCGACGACGATCCGCGCGTCGTGGTGGATCTCGACGACGACCTCCCCGCCTACGAGGAGCTCGACGACGAGCCGCGGATCGCGATCGGCGCCGGCGACGCAGCGGGCGGGTCCGACTGGCTCGACCTGCACGTCTCGGTGACCATCGGTGATGTCGAGATCCCCTTCGAGCCGCTCTTCGAGGCGCTCGTCCGCGGCGACGAGCTGATGCACCTCGAGACCGGCGAGTGGTTCCGCCTCGACCACCCCGTCCTCACCGACCTGCGCGCGCTCATCGCGGAGGCCCGCGAGCTCGCCGAGCCCGAGACCGGCCACGTGCGCCTGAGTCGCTATCAGGCCGACCTCTGGGACGAGCTGTCCGATCTCGGCGACATCCGGGTCGAGCGCGAGCACGAGTGGCGGGCCAGCGTCGAGACCCTCCGCGAGATCGACACCCTGCCCGCCCCCTCGGTGCCCCGCTCGCTCGGGGCGACGCTGCGGCCGTACCAGCTCGAGGGGTATCACTGGCTGACGACGCTGTGGGATGCCGGCCTCGGCGGCGTGCTGGCCGACGACATGGGCCTGGGCAAGACCGTGCAGACGCTCGCGCTGATCGCCCGGGCCCACGAGGCAGGCGATCTCGATCGTCCCGTCCTCGTCGTGGCCCCCACGAGCGTCGTCGGCACCTGGGCGAGCGAGGCGGCGAAGTTCGTCCCCGACCTCGAGGTGTGCACCGTCGGGTCCACCCACAAGCGCCGGGGGAGCTCGGTGGTCGAGGCCGTCGAGGGCGCCCAGCTCGTCGTCACCTCCTATGCCGTGCTGCGCATCGACGCCGAGCAGTTCTCCGAGGTCGAGTGGCGCGGGGTGATCCTCGACGAGGCGCAGTTCGTCAAGAACGACCGGTCCAAGACCCACCAGGCACTGAGGGGGCTGTCCGCTCCCTTCGTCCTGGCGGTGACGGGGACCCCGCTGGAGAACTCGCTGATGGACCTGTGGTCCCTCTTCGCGCTCGCGGCACCAGGGCTCTATCCCCGCCGCGACCAGTTCAACGACCTCTATCGCAAGCCCATCGAGTCCGGGGCGCAGCCCGAGCTCCTCGACCGGCTGCGCCGGCGCATCCGTCCGCTCATGCTGCGGCGTACCAAGGACCAGGTGGCGCTCGACCTGCCGCCCAAGCAGGTCCAGGTGCTGCCGGTCGACCTCACCCCGACCCACCGCCGGGTCTACGACCGGCACCTGCAGCGCGAGCGCAAGCGGGTGCTCGGCCTCCTCGAGGACCCGGACGGCAACCGCGTGGCGATCCTCGCCTCGCTCACCCGGCTGCGTCAGCTGAGCCTCGATCCCGGGCTCGTCGACGAGGAGCTGCTCGGGCAGGGTGCCTCGGCCAAGGTCGACGTGCTCGTCGAGCACCTGCGCGAGCTGGCGGTCGAGGGGCACCGGGCCCTGGTCTTCAGCCAGTTCACCGGATTCCTGCGCCTCGTCCGCGATCGCCTCGACGCAGAGGGCATCACGACCAGCTATCTCGACGGCTCGACGACCGACCGGCCCGAGGTCATCGACGGCTTCAAGCAGGGCGAGCAGACGGCCTTCCTCATCAGCCTCAAGGCCGGGGGCGTGGGTCTGACCCTGACCGAGGCCGACTACGTCTTCGTCCTCGATCCCTGGTGGAACCCCGCGGCCGAGGCGCAGGCCATCGACCGGGTGCACCGCATCGGGCAGGACAAGCCGGTCATGGTCTACCGGCTCGTCTCGACGGGGACGATCGAGGAAAAGGTGCTCGCCCTGCAGGAGCGCAAGCGGGACCTCTTCGAGCGGGTCGTCGACGAGGGCGGAGCGCTGTCGGGGGCGATCACCTCGACCGACATCCGAGCGTTGCTCGACCCCGGAGAGTGAGGCGCGGACGCGGCGGGCGCCCACGCGCTGCTGCTCGACGCCCACGCGTCATGCTGCTCGGCGCCCACGCGTCACGCTGCTCGACGCTCAGGGTTGCTCGACGCTCAGGGTTGCTCGACGCTCAGGTCCCCCTCGCGGTAGCGCTGCCGCAGCACCTTCTTGTCGAACTTGCCGACCGAGGTGCGCGGCACCTGGTCGATGAAGGCAAAGGCGTCGGGGAGCTGCCACTTCGCGAAGTCGGCGGACAGGAATTCGCGCAGCTCGGCCGCGGTGACGCTGGCCCCGTCGCGCACGACGATGCTGGCGAGGGGGCGCTCCTGCCACTTCTCGTCCGGGATCCCGACGACGGCGGCCTCGAGCACGGCCGGGTGTCCCATGAGCGCGTTCTCGAGGTCGACCGACGAGATCCACTCGCCGCCGGACTTGATGACGTCCTTGGCCCTGTCGGTCAGCGTGATGTACCCGCGCTCGTCGAGGTTGCCCACGTCGCCCGTGCGCAGCCAGCCGTTGTCGAACTTCGCCTCCGACTCGGGGTCGTCGGACAGGTAGTAGCTCGCGGTGACCCACGGGCCGCGGACCTCGAGCTCGCCCACGGCCACCCCGTCACGCGGCAGGACCTCGCCGTCGTCACCGACGATCCGGCCCTCGACCCCGCACAGGAGCCGACCGGCCGTGCCCTTGTAGCGCCACTCGTCCTCACCCTCGGCGCCGAGGGGAGCGTTGGCGACGGAGGCGACTGGTGATGTCTCGGTCATGCCCCAGGCCTGCACCATGTCGAGTCCGTGGCGCTCGCGCAGGGCCTTCATCAAGGCGACGGGGACGGCGGACCCACCGCACAGGATCCGACGCAGGGAGTCCAGCTGCAGATCCGGGTTGTCGTCGAGGTGGGTCAGGACGTCGTTCCAGACCGTCGGCACCGCCCCCGAGATCGTGGGTCGGGTCTCGCGGATGAAGCGGACCAGGGGCTCGGCCTGCAGCCACCGGTCGGGCATGCACAGCGAGGCGCCGCTCATGATCGCCGCGTAGGCCAGCCCCCACGCGTTGGCGTGGAACATCGGCACGATCGGCAGGACCCGGTCGGCGAAGGTCAGCCCCGCGACATCGCCCGTGCAGACCGCCAGCGAGTGCAGGTAGGCCGAACGATGGCTGTAGACGACCCCCTTCGGGTTGCCGGTCGTCCCGCTCGTGTAGCACATGGCCGCGGCGTCCCGCTCGTCCACCTCGGGCCAGTCGAAGGTCTCCTCCTGCTGCGCCAGGACGTCCTCGTAGAGCAGGATCTCCTTGCCGCTGGAGCGAAGGGAGTCCAGGTTGGCGCTCGCGGCATCCGGGCCGGCGACGAGCACGTGGGTCACGGTCTCGAGGTGCGGTAGCTGGGCCGCGAGCAGCCCGACGAGGGAGTCGTCGACGATGACGACCTTGTCCTGCGCGTGGTTGGCGACATAGATCAGCTGCTCGGGGAAGAGCCGGATGTTGAGGGTGTGCAGGACGGCGCCCATCGCGGGGATCGCCAGGTAGCCCTCGAGGTGCTCCTGGTTGTTCCACTGGAAGGTCGCGACCCGATCGTCACCCGTGATGCCGAGCGAGCGCAGGCCGTTGGCCAGCCGCGCCACCCGCCCGCCGAGCTCGCCGTAGGAGATCGATCGGCTCCCGTCGGCCGTGGCCGTGACGACTTCGGAGTCGGGATGCACCTGCGTGCCGTGGCGCATGAGGGAGCCGATGGTCAGCGGGTAGTCCTGCATGGTGCTCTGCATGGGCCCATCCAACTGGGTGATGGCCGTCACGTCCAGAGTCTCGGGCGAACCCGCCCTCGTCAGTCTCGTCGGTGCACCCGCACGCAGCACCGGCCGTCGCCGGGCTCGAGTCGGGCGTCAGCGCCACCGCAGCCCATGCCGTCGGCCACTCCCTGCACATACGACTCGTTGAGGCCACAGACCAGAGCCCGGTGCTTGTCGGCGAGGGCGTCGAAGGGGCAGTTGTGCAGCTCGACCACGTCGTCGTCATCGCGGGGTTCGTACCCCTGCCCGGCGAGGGCCGTCGTGAGGTCCTCGAAGGTGGCCTGCTCCTCGCGCGTGGCCGCGCGACCCACCTCGATGCCCTGCTCGCGGGCCGACTCCTGCAGCGCCGCGTCGAGGGGCTCGCCCGCGCTCGCCCGGGTCACCGATGCCGCGAGGATGTCGCCGACCAGGTCGTAGCGGCGCGGGGGCAGCGAGAGGGAGAACTCCTCCTCGGACCGGCGGTAGAGCTTGCTCGGACGGCCGGCGCCGGGGCCGGTGCGGCCGGTGAGCCGGCGGTACTCCACCTCGAGCAGTCCCTCCTCGACGAGGCGGTCGAGGTGGAAGTTGGCCTTGTGCGGGCGCAGCCCGGTGGCCGTGGCCGCCTCCTCCCTGGTCACGGGCTCGCCCCGGCCCACGACGTACTCGTAGAGCTCACGGCGGGTGTCGTCGGACAGGGAGCCGATGCCGGAGGCGAGCGAGCGCAGGTTCATGACCCCACTCTAAAACACAATTCCATTGACACAAGAGATGGTGGAGGGTCTAAAATCGAAACACGTCTTGTTTAGAAGGAGTTCTGTCATGAGCACCACAGCCGCACCCCAGTCCCCGTCCAGCCACGCCACCTCCACCACCGCCATCTCGCCGAAGGGAGCCGAGCGCGCCTTCCTCCTGCTGCGCACGGTCTTCACCATCGCGCCGATCGTCTTCGGCCTCGACAAGTTCGCCAATGTCCTGACCGACTGGCCCGCGTACCTCGCGCCGTGGATCGACAACATCGTCCCCGGCGACGCCCAGCAGGCGATGTACATCGTCGGCGTCATCGAGATCGTCGCCGGCATCGTCGTCGCCACCCGCCCGCGCTGGGGAGCCCTGCTCGTGTCCGCATGGCTGGTCGGCATCATCATCAACCTGCTGACCTACAGCGGCTTCTACGACGTGGCCCTGCGCGACTTCGGCCTCCTCGTCGCGGCACTGTCCCTCTACGTCCTGGCCACCCCGGACCGCATCACCGCCCGAGCCGCCACCGATCGCGGGCCCAGCGCATGAGCCCCGCACCCTCACCAGCAGCCGGTCGCGATGCCCGGGAGGCGTCGCGGCCGCACCTGCGGGTCGCCGGTACCCACCCCGCGGTCGACCCGGCCGCTGCCGAGGCAGCAGCCGCCGACCTGCTCGCCGCCCTCGGGCTCGACCTCACCGCCGAGCACCTGGCGCGCACGCCGCACCGGATGGCCCGGGCGCTCATCGAGATGACGAGCAGCGAGGACTTCGAGCTGACGACCTTCCCCAACGACGAGGGGTACGACGAGCTGGTCCTCGTGCGCGACATCCCGGTGCAGTCGGTCTGCGAGCACCACATCCTGCCCTTCACGGGAGTCGCCCACGTCGGCTACCTGCCGGGCGGGCGCATCCTCGGCCTGTCCAAGTTCGCCCGGATGGTGGAGTGGCACGCCCGTCGTCCGCAGACCCAGGAGCGGCTCACCCACCAGATCGCCACCCACCTCGACGACGCGCTCGGACCGCGGGGCGTCGGGGTCGTCATCCAGGCAGAGCACACCTGCATGACACTTCGCGGGGCTAGGGTCGCAGGGACGGCCACCACCACCTCAGCACTCTTCGGACGACTTCGGGAGGACCCGCGCAGCCGCGCCGAATTCCTCGCACTCACCAGGAGCACGCCATGACCATCGCCATCATCGGAGCCGGTCTCACCGGCGCCAGCGCCGCCGCCGAGCTGCGTGAGCAGGGCTACGACGGGGACATCGTCCTCGTGGGAGCGGAGTCGCACGCACCCTACGAGCGGCCGCCGCTGTCCAAGGACATCCTCCTCGGCAAGGGCACCGCCGCCGATGCCGCAGCCAAGGACGAGGGTTGGTACGCCGACAACGGCGTGGAGCTGATCACCGGCACCCGTGTCACGGCACTCGACACCGCAGCCCGCACCTTCGAGGTCGACGGACGGACCATCTCCTACGACGACCTGCTCATCGCCACCGGCGCCACCTCCCGTCACCTGCCGATGGCCGACGAGTCGGGTGTGCCGGTCGCCTACCTGCGCACCATCGAGGAGTCCGAAGCGCTCAAGGAGCACCTCGGCGGCAGCCTGCTCATCATCGGTGCCGGCTGGATCGGCCTCGAGGTCGCGTCGGCCGCCAGAGCGGCAGGTGGCGCGGTCACCGTGGTCGAGAGCGCCCCCCTTCCCCTCGTCGGCGCCATCGGTGAGGACATGGGCCGCCTCTTCGCCGACCTGCACCGCGAGCACGGCGTCGACCTGCACCTCGACACCTCGCTCACCACCCTCGAGCAGGACGAAGGCGTCGTCCTGAGGAGCGACGAAGGAGCCTCGAAGGGGGGGACCCGCGCCGTCCTCTCCGACGGCACCGAGGTGCGCCCCGACCTCGTCCTCGTCGCCATCGGCGCGGAGCCCGACACCGCGCTCGCCGAGGCGGCCGGGCTGGACGTCGACCACGGGATCCTCGTCGACGCGCGGCTGCGCACGAGCGACCCGCACGTCTACGCGGCCGGCGATGTCGCCCACCACGACCACCCCGACCTCGGGCGACTGCGCGTGGAGCACTGGGACACCGCGATCAAGCAGGGGCAGCACGCCGCCCGCAGCATGCTCGGCGGTCAGGAGCCCTACGCCCGTCAGCCGTACTTCTTCACCGACCAGTACGACCTGGGCATGGAGTACGTCGGCCACCTCGGGCGCGATGGCTACGACGAGATCGTCGTGCGCGGTGACCACGCCAGCCGCGTGCTCAACGCCGTCATGATCACTGACGGCACGGTCGTCGCGGCCATGCACACCAACGACTGGGACGCGACCGATCACCTGCGCGCCTGGCTCGGTCGCGAGGCCACCGACCGGCTGCGGGACACCTCGGTCGCGCTCGCCGACACCCTCGAGGGATAGCCGAGGGGGAGGCCGTGGGCGAGGTCAGCCGCGCAGCACCTTGTCCATCGCCTTGCCCTTGGCGAGCTCGTCGACGAGCTTGTCGAGGAAGCGGATCTTCTGCATCAGCGGGTCCTCGACCTCCTGCACCTTGACCCCGCACACCGAGCCGGTGATGAGGTCGGTGTGCGGGTTGAGGGTCGCCTGCTCGAAGAAGTCGGCGAAGGTCGTGCCCGCGTCCAGATGTCCCTGGAGCGTCGCCTGGTCGAAGCCGGTGAGCCACCGGATGACCTCGTCGACCTCGGCGCGGGTGCGCCCCTTCTTCTCCACCTTGGTCACGTAGTGCGGGTGGACGTCGGCGACGCTGGTGGTGAAGATCCGGTGCATGCCGTCAAGCCTAGCGAGCGCGGTTCCTCACTCCTCGCCGTCGAGCGGGATCGAGATGTGCACCGGCAGCGTCCGTGGTGACTGCGTCCCCTCGAGCGTGAGGTCCTGCTCGACCGCCAGCTCGCGAGGCGCGGTGTCGGCATCGATCGCGAAGACCACGCTGCCCACCCGGGTCCCCACGAGACGGTCGTCGTCCAGGCCTGTCGAGCGCTCGGGCTCGGCCCCGTCGAGGGTGACCTTCACGGGCCCTGCTCGGTCGACGGACCGGTACCCGGTGCCCTTCTCGACCCCGCTCACCGACGCCGTGTGCACCCCGGTCGTCGCCCAGCGCTGCCCCTCGGCCGCCCAGCCCAGCTCGGGGTCGTAGGGGTGGATGGTCAGCCGCCGGGCCGTGATCGTGGCGTCGCTGCGGTCGACCTGCCAGGTCGAGTCGGGGTCGACGGTACTCATGTGGCACCTGACGGTGCGGTCCGCGCACCCGGTGTCGATGGCGGGCTCGGGTGAGTAGAGACCTTCGGCGAGGCCGGTGTCCAGCTCGCCGGTCGCGACATCGAGGGTCTGGGTCGCGCCGTCGTACTCGACCTCGATCGACAGGCTGGCTGCCTCGTCGACCCCGATGAGCGACATCGGGGGACTGGTCTCGCGCTCGGCCGAGCGCAACGACTGCAGCGAGCCGTCGGCCAGGTCCACGGACCTCTCGCCCGCCACGAGCCGGACCGTGAAGGGGACGGCCTGGATCTCGGCGCTGCTGCCACTCGTTGCCGGCCGCACGCTCCAGGACACGGGGACGAGAGCCGCCCCGTCGTTGGCCCGCACCGGGTCGTCGGAGCCTCGGGCGCGCTCTGCGTCCGCGAGGTCCTCGAGGTCGACCAGCGCGGTGTCGACCTCCTCGACGGGCTGGCCGACCCGCACCGTGATCGTGGCGCTCGGCACGATGATCTCGTGGACGTCGCCGTTGTAGGGGGCGGCCTGCAGGGGGAGCTGCTCGCCGACCTCGACGACGTGGGAGGAGTCCGTCGACGTCGTCATCGCCAGCGTCACGAGGAGCACGAGGACGGCGAAGAGCGCCGTCAGGGCCAGGTTGACCTCGCCCCGGGTGGCCTGCGCGCGAGTGTGCCGACGCGGTGAGTGGAGCGGCCTCATCGCAGGTCCTCCTCGGGCACGGTCGACTCCAGGCGCATCTGCTCGTGGCCGGGGTCCGCAGGGTCGTCGGGGCGGGCATCGATGTCCAGGCGCAGGACGAGGTCACCCGTGGAACCCGTCTCCGGGACCTCGAAGACCAGCATGCGCGGGCCGTCCACGAGCTGGATCGCGAGGGTCCCGGCGTTGACGGCGTTGACGTCCACGGGGTCGACGACGGGCTCGGCCCCGTCCAGGCGTCCCGTGAGCGTGTCGGTGGCATTCCACCGCTCGCCGGCCGGGCCGTCGACGGAGGGGACGTCGTCATGGGCAGCGACGACGACGAGGTACTCATGGCCCTCCGGCGCCCATCCGACCCCGTCGACATAGGGCGTGCGGAAGGTCGTCCTGACCGTGCAGGCCAGATCGTCCAGACCATCGGGCAGTCGCAGCGAGGAGTCGTCGACGCGCCGGGTCGGGCCGCACGCGACCTCGTCGGCCCGGCTGCCCGACCTCAACCCCGGCAGCTCGGCCAGGCCGGCGGCCCGCCCTGCGCTCACCGTGCCGTCGGCGTGCACGGTCTGCTCCTTGCCGTCCACGAGGACGGCGACCTCGAGCTCGCTCGGGTGGCCCGGTACGGCGACCCACCGGCTGCCCGTCGCGCCGACGAAGAAGTCATTGGGGTCGAAGCGCAGCCCGCCGGGACCGCTCAGGGAGTACTCGGCACCGTCGGCGCGCAGCACGATCTCGACCGCCACCTGCAGGGGGCGGCCGGTGGCGGCGAAGGGCAGCTGAGCGTTGTCGGCCGGTCGGGCGTCGACCCGCACGAAGCTGCCCCCCTCGGGCGGCGCGACGTCGGCGGCGCCGTTCAGGATCGTGGGCAGCTCTCGCTGGGGCGTGCCCACCGCCACCTCGATCCGTGCCCACGGCAGCGAGACCTCGCCGGCGTGCGGCAGCTCGTCCTCGGCGAAGGGGTAGTCGTAGACCTGCCCGGGGTCCGCGACGGGGCGAGGGTCGCTCCCTTCGCCCATGGTGGTCACGGCCTGGGCCAGGACCAGCGCGATGACCGTCCCGACCGCGAGGGTGGCGACGACGCGCCACCACGACGGGAGCTCGCTGCTGGGGGTGCTGGCCATGCCGGTCACTCTGGTGCACGGGCCGGCCCCGGACAACGGGGAGCAGTCCCCGTTTGCACCTCGTCCTCAGATCCTGTACACCTGTGCATGTACTTTTGTACAGGATCGAAGGGAGGAGCCATGGGCTCCCAGCAGGACCGGCCGACACCGGGGCGACGCGACCCCGAGGGGCGTCGTCGCGCGATCATCGCGGCCGCCGCCGAGCTCATCGTCGAAGGTGGCGCCGCGTCGATCACCCATCGCGCAGTCGCCGCGCGGGCCGAGGTCTCACTCGGCTCGACGACGCAGTACTTCACCTCCCTGGACGAGCTGCGCGAGGCCGCGCTGCAGGCTCTCGCCGAGGACGTCGACGTCGACCTGGCGCGGGTCGCAGACCAGATCCTGCCGCTCGAGTCCGCGCCCGAGCGGTTCGCCGCAGTGATGCACGAGTTCCTCACCGACACCCGGCAGGTCCGCGCCGAGATCGAGCTCATGGGGTCCGGCATGACCGACCCTCGTCTGCGCGACATCGCCCGTCGGTGGACCGATCGGCTCACCGAGATCCTCACCGAGCACGTCGGCCGGGAGGCAGCGGAAGCCATCGCGGTGTACCTCGACGGCGTGACCCTCCACGCCGGCCTGCACGACGAGCCGATCCCCGCCGACGCCATGGCCCGCACCCTCCGAGCCCTCATGACCATCCCCCCGAGCGAAGGGAGTGACCCCCGATGACCACCACCCTCACGACCTCCGTGGCCGAGCCGGTGTCCACCCGCCGCGCCTGGGCTGCCGTCGCCGTCCTCAGCGCCAGCCTGCTCGTCGTCACGATGGACATGACGATCCTCAACATCGCCCTGCCGGAGATGTCCGCCGAGCTGCGGCCGACTGCCACCCAGCAGCTGTGGGTCGTCGACGTCTACTCCCTCGTCCTCGCCGGGTTGCTCGTCTCCTTCGCGGCGATCGCCGACCGGATCGGCCGCAAGCGGATGCTCATGACCGGGTACGCGATCTTCCTCGTGGCCTCGCTCCTCGTGCTCCTGGCTGACTCTGCGGAGTCCGTCATCGCCCTGCGCATCTTCTTGGGTGTCGGCGGCGCGATGATCATGCCCAACACCCTCTCGCTCATCCGGGTGATCTTCACCGACGCGAGCAAGCGGGCGACCGCGCTGAGCATCTGGGCCGCGGTGTCCGGTCTCGGGGCGGCCGTCGGGCCCTTCGTCGGCGGCTTCCTCCTCGAGCACTTCTCCTGGCACGCGGCCTTCCTCGTCAACGTGCCGCTGATGATCGTCGCGATCATCGCCGGGCTGCTGATCCTGCCCGAGTCCAAGGTGGTCGGCGCCGGACCGTGGGACGCCCTCGCCGCAGCGCTGTCACTGGTCGGCATGGTCCTCGTGGTGTGGGCGCTGAAGGACTTCGGCAAGAAGGCGACCTTCGCCGACCCCGCCGCGCTGCTCGCCCTCACGGTCGGCATCGGCGCCATGGTGTGGTTCGTGCTCCGCTGCCTGCGCAGCGCGCACCCGCTGCTCGACATCAGGCTCTTTCGCAACCGACCCTTCTCCGCCGGCATCATCGCGGCCCTCGGCACCACCTTCGCCATGCTCGCCGCGCTGCTGCTGCTCACCCAGTGGCTGCAGCTCGTGGACCACTCGAGCCCCATCGAGTCGGGCATCAAGCTCATCCCCGTCGCGCTCGCTGCCGCGGCCGCCTCACTCCTGGCCCCGCCGCTGGCCCACCGCATCGGTGCGCGGGCCGTCCTCGCCGGCGGCCTCGCCATGGCCGGTGTCGGCCTGCTCGTCGTCGGCTTCGGCCCCGATGTCCTGACCTATCGCCTGGTCCTCGTCGCGATGCTCTTCGTCGGGACCGGTACGGGGTCGCTGGCCATCGCCTCGGCGATGATCATGCTCGGCTCACCGGAGGACAAGGCGGGCAACGCGGGAGCGCTGGAGGAGACCTCGTACGAGCTCGGCGGGACGCTCGGCGTGGCCGTCCTCGGCAGCATCTCCGCGCTCGTCTACCGGGATCACCTCGCAGGCTCGCGAGCACTCGAGCAGGCCGGACCCCAGGCCGCCGGGCAGGCCCAGGACTCTCTGGGGGCGGCCATCGCGATGTCCGACCAGCTCGGGCTCCCGATGCTCGCGCACGACGCCGGGGCCGCTTTCACCCAGTCACTCCAGACGGCCGGCCTCGTCGGGGGAGCCCTCATGCTCGTCGTCGCGGCCACGGTCTTCGTCCTCACCCCGCGCGGGACGGACATCGCGGGCACGACGCACTGAGCGAAGGGGGAGTTCTCCCCCTGTCCTCGGGTCGAAGCCGTTCCTACACTCTCGCCATGACCACCACATTCCGCGCACGGGCCGCCGCCGTCCTGGCCACCCTGGCCCTCGCGTCCGCCCCCTTCGTCGGCAGCACACCCCAGGCCACCGCGCAGCCCAACGGGACCAAGGTGACCAAGGTCGGCTCGGCACGAGTGGAGACGACCTTCAACAAGAAGGGCAGCACCGCCCAGATCAGCAAGGCGGTCGCGCTCATCAACGGCGCGCCGAGCGGGGCGACGATCCGCATGGGGATCTACAACGTCACCCACGGCTCGATCGTCTCCGCGATCCGCCGGGCGCACAACCGGGGCGTGCGGGTCTACGTCGTGATGAACGGATCCCACGCCAGGGACGCCGTCCCCCAGCAGATCCGCGCGATCATCGGCTCGCGCTACAAGAACTGCGCATCCAAGGGGACCAACCCGTGCATCTCCACGGCGACGGGCCACATGCATGCCAAGTACATGACGCTGTCGACGACGCGGGACAGCGCCGGCACCGTGCGCAAGAAGGTCGTCTGGTACTCCTCGGCGAACTTCAGCGCCTCCGGGTGGGACCTGTCCAACAACGCGGTGACCGTCTACGGCGACAGCGACCTGTACGCCGGCTTCCTGTCAGACGTGTGGACGCCGATGTGGGAGCAGCGCAGCTACTCGGGCAACGACTACTACGTGGCCGGGTCCGAGCGGGGATACGTGGACTCCCGGTTCTCCAAGCACACCGTCTACGTCTCGCCCGAGCAGACGACCGATCTGGTCGCCAACCGGCTGGCCTACGTCAACCCGGGCCGGGACTGTGACGTCCGGGTCATGCAGGCCCAGGTGACGGGGTCGCGCTCCGCGGTGCTCAAGCAGCTCGTCCGGCTCAAGAAGGGTGGCTGCGGCGTCCGCCTCGTCACCGGCCAGGGAACGACGGGCCTGACCGCCTCGGCGAGGAACACCCTCAACGAGGGCGGCATCTCCAACGCCTACATCGAGTCGCAGAAGCCGATCCACGACAAGGCCTTCATCATCAAGGCGCGCTACGCGGGCTCGTCGACGCCGCGCTACGTCGTCCTCACCGGCTCGCACAACATCACGGGGCCGGCGCTGCGCTCCAACGACGAGATCCTCACCAAGGTCACCGACTCCAAGGGCTTCTACGACGGGTTCCGCAGCCACTTCGACGACGTCTACTACGGCTGAGGACTCGGTCGGGACGCGCTCTCGCGGGTAGCGTCGCGACCATGAGCACCTCTCTCGAGCGCGCCCTGAAGGCTGCGCGCCACGACGACTCCTCCGTCCGGCAGCGGGCGGCCTTCTGGCTCGGCACCCACGGCGACGAGTCGATCGCCGAGGAGCTCGTGTCGCTGCTGCTCACCGAGCCCGACTTCTATGTCCGAGAGACGCTCACCTGGGCGGTGGTGACCCGATCGGCGAGCACCTACCCGCTGCTCGTGCAGGCGCTGACCGGCCCCGGCCCGGCCCGCGTGCAGGTGCTCCACGCCCTGAGCAAGATCCGCGACCCGGCCTCCGTCGCCGAGATCCTCCCGCTGGCCGACGACGAGGACGACGCCGTCGCGGCCAAGGCCTGGTGGGCACTCGGGCGCATCGGCACCCCGGGCGCGGTCACGGCGCTCGTCGACCACCTCGGGGACGAGGACGAGTTTCGTCGCAAGGAGCTGACCCGGGCACTGGAGCAGGCCGGCGAGGCCGCGGTCGCCGCGCTCGCGACGCGGCTGGCCGACCCGGACACCTCGGTCCGTCGGCACGCGGCCGAGGTGCTGCTCGGCATCGGCGACCCCGCTGCCCGCGCGGCCGCCCCGGAGCTCTTCCACGTCGTCGAGCACGACGACAAGGAGGTCGTCCTGCCCGCCATCGAGGCGCTGGCCGAGCTCGACCTGCCCGAGGTCGACGACGTGCTGGTCCGGCTGCGCGACGGCGACGACGCCTGGCTGTCGATCACCGCGGGCTGGTTGCTGACCGATCGCGCCGAGAGGCACTGAGCCCGACCGAGCGGATGCCCTCGCCCGACCGGGCGAGGGCATCCGCTCTCAGGCCCGCTCTCAGGCCCGCTCTCAGGCCCGGTCCCAGGACCGTCCGAGGAAGGCAGCAAGCTGAGTCGTCGGGCCGGCCCCGACGGGTGCCTCGACCGGGACGCCGAAGGGCATCCCGGGGCCGCGCGGCGCCTCGGCCAGCGCGTGCTCGCCGATGGCGCGTGCCTTGGCGACGAGTGCCGGGTCGGCCTCCGGGTCCTGCCCCGTGGCGACGGCCAGGTCCCACCCGTGCGTCACGGTCTCCATGACGAAGCCGCCCAGGGCCGCTGCCCCCGGGGCAGGCCCCCACGGTGCGGTGACGGTGGTGGACAGCAGGGTGTCGTCGGCCCATGCGCCCAGAGCCGCGCCGGCCTCCTCGCCGTAACGCTGTCCGACGCCGTCCTCGTCGATGGCCACCTGTGAGGGCAGCTCCCGTGGGTTGCCCCCCGTGGCGACCGCAGCGATCTTGGCCGGGAGCGCGGAGATGTGCTGGAGCAGACCGCGCACGTCGTACTCGGCGCAGGGAGTCGGGGCATCGAGCTGGGCGGGACGCACCGCGCTGATGAGGTCGGTGACCCAGCTCTGGGCGGCGTCGAGATCGGGACGGAAGTCTGGGAGCTGATCCATACTGATGATCGAACCCCTGACCCCCGACAACGTCAACCAGCCCAGGAGGACCCGTGCCGGACATCGTCGTCACCGATGACGCGGACAAGGGCCGATTCGAGGCTCATCAGGGAGCGGTGCTCGTCGGCTTCGCCGAGTATCAGCTCACCGACGACCTCTACGTCTTCACCCACACCCAGGTCGACCCCGCTCACGAGGGCCAGGGCGTCGGTGGGGCGCTGGCCCGAGGCGCCCTGGACCGGGTGCGCGAGGATGGCACGCGCCAGGTGCTGGCGGTCTGCCCCTTCATCGAGTCGTGGATGGCGCGACACCCCGACTACGCCGACCTCAACCTGCGCGCCGCGAAGTCCACCCCGACCGACTGAGCGCTCGGGCTCAGGCGGGTCGGCGCAGCTCGCGCGGCAGGTCCTCGAGCAGCCGCAGCCACACCTCTGAGGAGGTCGGGTAGCTCGGCACGGCGTGGCGCAGGACGTGGACCGGGACCCGGCCGGTGATCGCCACGGTGGCAGCGTGGACGAGCTCACCCACGTCGGGCCCCACGAAGGTCGCCCCGAGCAGCAGTCGGCTCCTGCGGTCGACGACGATCCGGGCGGTGCCGGACACGTCATCGCGCAGCAGCGATGCACCGGCCACCCCGGAGAAGGGGGCCGATGCGACGACCACGTCGTGCCCGGCATCCCTGGACTGCTCCTCGGTCATCCCCACGGACGCGACCTGCGGGTCCGTGAAGACCACCTGCGGCACCGGGGCTTCCTCGACCGCGGCGGGTGCCGGGGCGCCCGTCGCAGCGGCAGCGATCTGCGCCCCGACGACACGCGCCCGGTACTTGCCCCAGTGGGTCAGCGGGGCGTCACCGCTGGCGTCGCCGACGGCATGGAGCCACCCGGGCAGACGCTCCTCGAGGACGTCCTCGGCGGTGAGACCGACCGTCTCCAGCCCGACGTCGTCCAGTCGCGGCCGCCGACCGGTCGCGACAAGGACCTCGTCGGCCTCCACCGGCCCGGCGTCGGTATCGACCGTGACCGGTCCACCGTGGACCCGGCCCACGCCGGTGTCCTGTGGGTCGGGTCGGGTGCAGGCGGTGCTGGACGTCGACAACCGGACGTCCACCCCCTTCGCCCGCAGGGACTCGAAGACCTCCTGGCCGACGAAGGGTTCCAGCCCCGCCAGCAGACGATCGCCGCGCACGAGCATCGTCACCTGCGCGCCCAGGGCGCTCATCCATGTGGCGGCCTCGCACGCGACGACGCCACCACCGATGACCACGAGATGGTCGGGCACCTCCACGACGCCGGTCGCGTCGCGTGATCCCCACGGCCGCACGTCGACGAAGGGAGCGGGGACGGCGGGTTCGCTGCCCGTCGCGATGATGACGGCATGCCGGGCGCGCAGCCGCCGCGTGCCGTCGGGACCCGTGACCTCGACGAGGCGATCACCGACGAGTCGGCCGTGCCCACGCACGGTCGCGATGCCCGTGTCGTGGGCCCACCGGACCTGCCCGCTGTCGTCGTAGGACGAGACCCAGGCGTCACGTCGGGCCAGGAGCGCGTCGCGATCGACCTCGGTGGGTCGCACCCCCGGCAGGTGACGTGTGGTGGCCGCGACGGCGATCGGTCGCAGGAGCGCCTTGCTCGGCATGCAGGCCCAGTAGGAGCACTCGCCGCCGAAGAGCTCGCCCTCGACGAGGACGGCGCTGAGGTCGGTGTCCTCCGTCGCGTACTGCGCCGCGTTCTCCCCGACGGGGCCGCCGCCGATGACGACGATGTCGTAGTCGTCCGTCATCACTCCTGCCCCTCGAGCAGTGCGGCCTGACCGAACATCTCGGCCGTCGCCCGCGCCGTGGGCGTCCCGGCGTCGGGATCGGCGCCGTGATCGAGCAGGACGGCGACCACCTCGGGCTCGGCCTTGAAGATCGCTCCCGCGAGCGGGGTCTGACCGCGGTCGTTGGCCCGGTTGACGTCCGCCCCACGACGGGCCAGCTCACCGACGAGACCGGCGTGACCGTGGTACGCGGCGAGCATGAGCAGGGTGTTGCCTGCCGGGTCGGCGAGGTCGGCCGGGGCGCCCGCATCGACATAGGCGGCGACCCGGTCGGTCTGCCCCTCCCTGGCCCAGTCGAAGAGCTGGTGGGCCAGGTCGACGGCTGCCTCGTCAGGGGTGCGCTCGCTCATCCACCCAGTGTGCCGGGCGATGGTGGCACCCGCCAGCGACCGCCGCCGGACCGCGGCGAGCCGTCTGCCGGCCGGTCACTCAGGGCAGTGCCTCGCCCTTCATCAGACGCGAGCTGTAGACATTGGTGATCCTCACCCCGTCGAGCCAGGCGGTCAGCCGCTGCGCCTCGAGGGCGAGGGCGGACCTCCCTTCGCCACCGAGGTCGGTGCCGGGGCACTCGACCACGGACACGACGCCGTCGTCGTCCTGGACCCAGGCGCCGACGATCCGGCCGTCCCACCAGGCCGTGCTCCCGCCGTTCCCGAAGCTGTCGAAGAGCAGCTCGCGGTGGGCCGGGTCGAGATAGACCTCCCGCTGCTTCCACCCCATCGTCGTCGGGTCGAGCGTGGGCAGCAGCGCGGCCCACGGGGAGACCTCGGCGACCGGGTCGAGGTCGTCGGGCAGCACCCAACCCGTGCGGTCGCGCTCGAGGGCGACCTCCACGGCGCCGACCGCGGCGAGGGCCGCGCGCGTGGCTCCCTTGGTCGCGCCCAGCCACCACTGCACGTCCTCGACGGTCCCCGGCCCGAACTGCGACAGCCACCGCCGCACGAGCAACGCGTAGGCCTCGTCGAGCGGCAGCGGGGTGACGGTCTCACCGAGCCAGTCGGGCAGCAGGGTCCACGCAGGCTTGGACAGCCTCCAGTGGCCGGCATTGGCGCCGCGGGTGATTCGCCCCTCGGCGCCCAGCCAGGTGAGCACCCGAGGCGCGAGGTTGAAGGTGCCGCCGTAGCGCTTGTCCTCGTTGAGCGTGATGGCCCCCGACAGCTCGGGCAGCTCCTCTCGCAGGGCCCGGGCGCTCAGCGGCGCTGAGCCGGTCAGCCGGGAGACGACGGCGCCGCCGGCGGCATCGAGCCAGGCGTCACCGTCCTCGGCGATGCCGTGCCGTGCGGCATCACGGGCGATCAGGCGTCGCTGCTCCGGTGCGAGCCGAGAGAGAGCCAGGCCCAGCGCCGCCGGCAGGAGGTCTCGGGGGAAGGCGAAGAGGGTTCGGCGCATCGCCAGCTGCTTGACGAGCGAGCGGTCCTCGTAGAGCGATGTCTCCACGTCGACGGGGGCGATCCCTGTCGTCCGTGCGCCGACGGCGAGGTGGACGGTCGCCGCCTCCGTCGCGTGGAGGCAGACGACAGCCTCGGCTGCAGTGACAGGGTCGCTCGCCCGGTGGTCGGGGTGCAGACCGTGCCGGACCGCCAGCCGGGCACGGCGCTCGCGGTCGTCGACCAGCCTCACGACTCAGGCCTTGCGCGCGACCGCGAGGAAGACGGAGTAGTCCCGGCCCCCCTTGACGACCTTGCCGGCGTCGCCGACTCGGACGTCGGTGAGTCCGGCCGCCTCGATCTGCGCGGCCAGCTCGTCGCGGGAGAACCCGTGGTGCCCGCCGAAGTCGTGGTCGTGGAAGCTCCCGTCCTCGCGGTCGAGGTCGGCGATGCAGAGGTGACCTCCGGCATCGAGCAGCTCGGCGAAGCCGCCGAGGACTCGGTCCAGCTGCTGCACGTGGTGCAGGACGTTGGACGTCAGGACGAGGTCGAAGCGGTCGCTCGGGACCGGGGCGGACTCGAGGTCGAGGTCCCACACGCGGGCGGGCGAAGGGAGGCTCCCGGCCTCGACCTTGTCCGCGAGGACCTGACGCATGCCCGACGAGTTGTCGGCGAAGGTCAGCGCCGGGTCGGTCAGGTGCTGCAGGAGAGCGGTCGTCACCAGGCCGGTGCCGGCGCCGTACTCGAGCACTCGTGCCCGGGGAGGGAGGGAGAGCGCTGCCGCGATCGCGTCGGCGACCTCACCCGACTGCCGGATCTTGTCCGGGTCGTCGTCCCAGGTGGCGGCCCGGTCGTCGAAGTGTCCGCCGCCTGCGTGGCCCCCGTGGTCGTGCCCGTGGCCCCCGTGGTCGTGCCCGGCGTTGTCGTGTCCCGTGTGTGCGCTGCTCATGGGCCCACCCTCCCACCGGGCCGGGACAACCGACAGGGGAGCCTGACGCCGAAGGGCCCCGACCGTGACGGTCGGGGCCCTTCGAGGACGACGACGGCGTCCGTCGTCAGAGGTGGATCAGACGCGACCGTAGGTGACGGCGCTGGTCCAGATGGCGCGCTTGCTGGTGTCGACGCGCGAGTTGCCGGCGTCGTACATCTGGCCGTTGCCGGCGTAGATGCCCACGTGCCAGGCCGGGGCCCCGAAGAAGACGAGGTCGCCGGCGCGGGGCGAGGAGACCCGCGTGGTCGACTGACGCTGCTGCTCAGCCGTCCGCGGCAGGGTCTTGCCGTTGCGGGCGAAGACGTACTTGGTGAAGCCCGAGCAGTCGAAGCCGGAGGTGGTCGTGCCGCCCATGACGTAGCGCGTGCCGACGAGGCTCGCGGCCGTGTTGAGGACGCCGCTGCCGGAGACCGCGGTGCGCGTCGTCGAGCGCGAGGCCGTGCTGGTGGAACGCGTGGAACCGGTGATGCCCATCGCGGAGCCGGTGCGCGGGCCGACGACGCCGTCGGCGGTCAGGCCGTGGCTGCGCTGCCAGCGCTTGACGGCGGAGGCCGTGCCGGAGCCGAAGATGCCGTCGGCGCTGGCGCCGACCACGCGCTGGACCTGCTTGACGACGGAGCCGCGTGAGCCCTGCCGGACCAGACCGGTGAAGTTGCTCTTCGCGGCGCTCGAGGCGGTCTTGGCGGAGCGGGTCGTGGTCGAGCCCGACGTCAGACGCATCTTGGTGCCCGTGCGGGAACCGACGATGCCGTCGGCGACGAGGCCGTGACGCTGCTGCCAGCGCTTGACCGCGTTGCGGGTGGCGGGGCCGAAGATGCCGTCGGCGCTGACGCCGACCTTGCGCTGGACCTGCTTGACGACGGAGCCGCGCGAGCCCTGCTTGACCAGGCCGGAGAAGGTGGCGGTGGCGTTGGTGGCCTGGGCCGAGGTGACGGCGCTTGCGGACTGGGCGCCGATGGTGGCGGTGCCGAGGCTGACGGCGGCGACGGCGACCATGGTCGCGCCAGCGCGCTTGCTGACCTGCGAGGTGTTGCCCGAACCGCGGTGGCGTCCGGCGTAGAACATCGACATGGGTCTCTCCTACGCCTACGGAGTTAGCTGTCGGGTTGGAGTGGAGATCACTCCGCCCTGTGGTCCGTGGACCACGAGGACTTCACCCCAAGGCTGATGCGGCCATGGATCGGTGGGTCCCCCGCTCCTGCCGTGCTGACTCAGGGGACCAGTCGGGTTGGCAGGATTAGGCGGCCCGGTGGCAACCCCTCGTGTGTGGGGTCGCGAGAAGAGTAAGCCATTGGGACACGAAACGGTAACGGGGGGTGTGGACGAATTTAGTTTTCAGGAGCCACCGTGTACGGCACGGTGCAGCTCCGCCATCTCCTCGTCCATCCGGGCGGCCGTCGCGGCCGCTTCCGTGATGCGCTGACGCATGTCGGGAGGGACGTCCCCTTCGTACTTGTAGAAGATCTTGTGCTCGGTGCTCGCCCAGAAGTCCATCGCCACCGTGCGGAACTGCACCTCGACCGGCACCTGCACGGGCCCGGAGGAGAGGAAGACGGGGATCTCGAGGATCACGTGCAGCGAGCGGTAGCCGTTGGGCTTGGGGTTGGCGATGTAGTCCTTGACCACCCGCACGGTGATGTCGGCCTGGGCGGTGAGCGAGTCGACGAGCCGGTAGACGTCGGCGACGAAGGAGCAGATGACCCGCACCCCGGCGATGTCGGTGATGTGCTCACGCAGTGCCGGGATCTCCAGCTCGACGCCCTGACGGGCGGCCTTCTCCAGGATGCTCTCCGGGCTCTTGACCCGGGTGGAGATGTGCTCGATCGGGTTGTCGAGGTGCAGCTCGGCGAACTCCTCGCGCAGGATCTCCAGCCGCATCGCGACCTGCTCCATACCGAACCGGTAGCCGAGCATCATCCGCGTGAAGTCGTCGCGGATCTGGGCGAATCGGCGAATCGCTTCGTCGGGCAGCTCCGCGGGCAGCGCGGGGGGCTGGGTCATGGTCTCTCCGGGGTCGGGTGCCGAGCCAGCCTAGGGGTCGAGTCTGGGAGGGCGCAGGGCAGGGAGCGGGCATGCTGGTCGGGTGCACGCCGACACCTTCCTGCCGATCCGGACCGAGCGCCTCACCCTGCGAGCCCACAGCGAGGACGACCTCGAGTCGCTGCTGGAGTACGAGTCCCTGCCGGAGGTGGCGCGGTACCTCCCCTTCCACCCGTGGACCCGGGAGACCGGCCGGGAGCACCTGGCCAAGCGCCTGCTGCGTCTGGGACTGGACACCCCGGCCCGCAGCCTCGGCCTCGTGGTGGAGCGCGAGGGCCGCGTGATCGGGGACGTCGTGCTCTGGGTCACCGACGAGACGGGAGCGAAGGGAGAGATGGGCTGGGCCTTCCGCCCGGACGTCGCGGGGCAGGGCTTTGCCACAGAGGCCGCGGCCGCGGTGCTCGAGATCGGCTTCGCCCGGTACGGGATGCACCGGATCATCGCTCAGATGGACGCTCGCAACACGGCCTCGGCGCGAGTTGCCGAGCGGCTCGGGATGCAGCTGGAGGCCACGCCGCGACTGGACTACTGGAGCAAGGGGGAGTGGACCGACTCCCTCGTCTACGCCGCCCTGGCGAGCGACCGGCCACGTGATGTCGACGCGATCGTCGTCAGTGCGGTCGTGCTCGAAGATGCCGACGGCCACGTGCTCACCGTCCGCAAGCGGGGCACGGACTCCTTCATGCACCCCGGTGGCAAGCCGGAGCCGGGAGAGACCCCTGCGCAGTGCGCGGTCCGTGAGGTGGAGGAGGAGCTCGGCCTCGTCCTCGACCCGGAGCGGCTCGACCTCGTCGCGGTGCACCGCACGGCCGCCGCCAACGAGGCGGGCAGGGCGTTGGTCGCGAGCGTCTTCCGCCACCCGCACCTGTCGGGGGCGTCTCGACCGCACGTCGCGCCGGCCGCCGAGATCGAGGAGCTGCGCTGGCTCGACCCGACCCAGCCGCTGCCGGACGACTCCGCCCCGCTGCTGCGCCTGCTCGTCGCGGGGGCGGACGCGCGATGAAGGTCGTCGACCCGCAAGGCCGGACCTGGCGCGTCTCGCGGCGGTGGATGCCGTGGCGCCGCAGGACGAGCATGGGTGACTGGGGGAGCGGTCCCTCCATCAGCGACAGCAACCTCGGGGACGACCCGATCAGCGCCATCATCGGCGTCGTCCTGCTCATCCTCTTCATCCCGGTCCTGGTGCTGGGGATCCTCGTCGCGCTGGAGGTGTTGCTCCTGCTGCTGCTCCTCCCCTTCGCCATCGTGGGCCGGATGATCTTCGGCCGGCGCTGGCGGGTCGAGGTGCGCGAGGGGTGGACCTTCGCCTGGGAGACCGAGGTCGGGGACTGGTCCGCCAGCGGGCGGGCCATCGACCAGATCGCGCAGGGGCTGCGGCAGGGGTCGCCGCCGTGGCAGGCGGCCGGTCCACCCGTCGTGGGGGGCCGGCCTCCGCACGGGCAGCCGCCACCGCCTGTTTGATGTCAACTGATTCTTGACAGCGAGTGGAGCGTCAACTTAGGGTTGACACATGGACATCAGACGCACCGGAACCACCGCGATCGCTGTCATGCTGGCCTTGGGCGTTGTCGCGCTGATGACCGGCGTGGGCATCGACGGATTTTTCGGGGGGATGTTGCAAGGGGCCGGGCTGGCGCTCGTGCTCCTCGGGGTCTACGGCCTCGGCATGCGCCACAGGTCGGACCGCAGCGCCTCCCGGGGCGAGGAGCCCGAGGCCTGGCTGCCGAGTCGTGATGACCAGCGCTGAGGGTCCGACCCCCGGGGTCAGCGAGGCGCTCGGCGCCGCGATCCTCGAGGGCATCGACGCGGAGGGCGACCCCCAGCAGCACCTGACCGTCGTGCGACGTGCTGCGAGCGCGGAGGACGAAGCCGCAGCGCTGCTGCGACAGGCGGTCCTCGCCGCACGGGGAGCCGGTCACAGCTGGGCGGCGCTGGGTGCCGAGCTCGGGATGAGCCGACAGGCCGTCCAGCAGCGCTTCGGTGCGCGGTCGTCGCAGGCCGACGATGCAGGGGCCGGCGCGCAGGAGCGGTGGCTCGGCCCGGTCACGGCCTTCGACGAGATGGCTGAGCTGGAGATCGCCGGACGGCAGGGCTGGCGCACTGTCGGTGCCGGGATGCTCAAGCACCGCGTGCGGCGCACGGCGACGCAGTGGGAGCACAAGCGGATCGGGTGGACGGGCCCCCTTCGCCGCTGGGAGGACGATGGCTGGGAGGTCGCCGTACGAGCCTTCCCGTGGATCTACCTGGTGCGCGACACCGGCCGTCCGGCGGAGGTTGCCTGACACCGTTTGGCGCACGGGGCGCCGAGGAGTTGACTGGGGGTGATCCCCCTTCGTCCACGAGAGGAGCGCACCCATGCGCACCGTGAAGGCTTGGGCGGCCACGTCCGCCACCGCACCCCTGTCCGCGACGACCATCGAGCGTCGGGACGTCGGCGACCACGATGTCCTCATCGACATCGCCTTCGCCGGCATCTGCCACAGCGACATCCACACCGCGCGCAGCGAGTGGGGCGAGGCTCCCTACCCGCTCGTCGTCGGCCACGAGATCGCCGGCATCGTCAGCGAGGTCGGCTCCGCCGTCACCAAGCACAAGGTCGGCGACCGGGTCGGCGTCGGCTGCCTGGTCAACTCCTGCCGCGAGTGCGACGCCTGCACGGCCGGCAAGGAGCAGTACTGCACCCAGCAGATCGGCACGTACAACGCGACCGACCGTGACGGCACGATCACCCAGGGCGGGTACTCCACGCACGTCGTCGTGGACGCAGACTTCGCCCTGAAGATCCCGGAGGGGATCGACCTCGACGTCGCCGCCCCGCTGCTGTGCGCCGGCATCACCACCTGGTCCCCGCTGCGCCGCTGGGGCGTCGGCGAGGGCTCCAAGGTCGCCGTCGTCGGTCTCGGCGGGCTCGGCCACATGGGCGTCCAGCTGGCCGTCGCGCTCGGCGCGGAGGTCACCGTGATGTCCCAGTCGCTGAAGAAGCAGGAGGACGGCCTCGCCCTCGGCGCGAGCGACTACCGGGCGACGAGCGACGACTCGACCTTCAAGGACCTCCGGGGGAAGTTCGACCTCATCCTCAGCACGGTGAGCGCCGACATCCCGATCCGCAAGTACATGTCACTGCTCGCCAATGAGGGCACCTTCGTCAACGTCGGTGCGCCGGTGGAGCCCTTCTCGGTGCCGGCCTTCTCCCTGATCCAGGGCGGGAAGTCGCTCGCCGGATCCAACATCGGCGGCATCAGCGAGACCCAGGAGATGCTCGACTTCTGCGCGGACAAGGGCATCGGCTCCAAGATCGAGGTCATCCCCGCGGACAAGGTCAACGAGGCCTGGGAGCGCGTCGTCGCCTCCGACGTGCGCTACCGCTTCGTGATCGACGCCGCGACCATCTGACACCCCACGGTTGGAGGTGATGGAGACCGGTGACCCGGTCCCCATCACCTCTCAGCGGATCACTCCCGGCCGGAGGAAATCCAGTCGTCGCTGCTCCAGCTGAAGTTCCGAGACCCGTGGACGAGCTCGCTGGCGCCGTCGAGGGCGGTCAGCTGCTTGGTCGACAGGGTGAGGGCGAGAGCGCCGAGGTTCTCATCGATGCGCTCGGCACGGCGCGTGCCGGGGATCGGGACAACGCTCAGCCCGTGCCGCTGACCCTGGGCGAGGAGCCACGCGAGAGCAACCTGCGCGGAGGTGGCTTCGAGCTCCTGCGCGACGCGACCGATGACCTCGACAACTGACTGGTTGGCGTCGAAGTGGGTGTCGAAGCGAGCCTCGCCGTTCAGCACGGGGATCTCGGCGAGCCGCTCTCGCGTCATCGTGCCGGTGAGGAATCCGCGACCGAGGGGGCTGTAGGGCACGAAGCCGACGCCCAGCTCGACGGCCGCCGGCACGACGTGGTCCTCGACATCACGTGACCAGATGCTCCACTCGCTCTGGACGGCTGCGATCGGGTGGACGGTTGCCGCTGCCCGCAACTCGGTGGCCGTGACCTCCGACAGGCCGAGGTGACGGACCTTCCCTTCGTCCACCAGCTCGGCCATCGCCGCCACGGTCTCCTCGATCGGGCGCGAGAGCTCACGTCGGTGCAGGTAGTACAGGTCGATGACCTCGACGCCGAGCCGACGCAGGCTGGCCTCGCAGGCCGAGCGTACGTAGTCACGATCGCCGCGAGTGCCGCCTCCGGCGGCGGGGTTGCCGGTGATGCCGAACTTCGTTGCGAGTTGGACCTCGTCGCGACGCGTGGCAAGGATCTGCGCCAACATCTCCTCGTTGGTGCCAGCAGGCCCGACCGTGCCGGGCCGCGGCTGGCCGTACACGTCGGCCGTGTCGAAGAAGGTCATGCCGGCGTCGATCGCGTGGTGCGCCGTGGCGAGCGCCGTGGCCGGGTCGGTCTGCCCGTAGATGTGGCTGAGGGCCATGGCTCCGAGGCCGAGGCCGCTCACCTCGAGGCCGGGCGCGAGGGTGGTCCTGGTGGGGTTCATCGGTGGCTCCTCTGCCGGGTGATGGTCGTGGGGTCGGTGACGGGCGCGCCGTCACAGTCGAGGCCTTGGCTGATGAGCTGCGAGTAGTGCTCGGCCTTGGCGTCGATGGCCACGAGGTCCTCACGCAGCTGAGCTATCTGGTCCAGGATGCGTTCGCGGTGCTCGGTGAGCAGCATCATCCGTTGGCCGTGGCTGGCGGCGCCCTCTGCGACGAGGGCGATGAAGTCGCGCATCCGCACCACGGGCATGCCGGTGCGCCGAAGCCGAAGGACGAGCTCGATCATCCGCACGGTCCGCTCGTCGTAGGCGCGGTAGCCGTTGCGGTTGCGGTGGACGTCGGGCAGGAGGCCCTCACTCTCGTACCAGCGCAGGGTGTCCTTGGTCAGGCCTGTGCGTGCCGCGACCTCCCCGATGGAGAGCGCCCCACTGATGGAGAGCGAAGGGAGGTCAGCCCGGGTGGTCGTTGCCGTCATGTCGTGGACGCTAGACCTTGGAGTGCACTCCAAGGCAAGCCCGGGGATATCCAGACCTCTCCCTCACCTCCCGTTCACCCACTCGACCGCACGGATCGCCAGCATGGGGTGACCCCCTTCTCCCACCGTGAGGTCCACCCATGTCCCGCACCCTTCGCCGGCTCGTCGGGCTGGCTGGCGCTGCCGCCCTCGTTGCCGTGCCGTCCCTCCCTTCGCAGGCCGCCGACTCCGCGACCACCCGGTCCACGTCCCCGCTCGTCGCGACCGCCACCCCGCTGAGCGTCACCGCGGCCCTGGGCCAGCAGGACGGGTCAACACAGACCGTCCGCGGGTACGTCGTCGGCCAGCCGACCGCGAGCGACACGGTGGTCACCAGCGGGTTCCCCAACGACTACGCCATCGCGATCGCTGCGACGCAGGGGGAGAGCGACACCTCGAAGATCCTCTACGTCCAGGTGCCCTCGGCCCTGCGCTCGCAGTGGGGACTCGCCTCCAACCCCGACCTCATGGGGCAGCAGGTCGATGTCACGGGTGCCCTATCGGCGTACTTCTCCCACCCCGGGGTCAAGGGCACGAGCTCGATCGCGCTCGCTGACGGCTCGACTCCGGAGGACCCGGGCGACCCCGGCGATCCGGGCGAGCCCACGGACCCGGGCAGCTACTACAGCGGGACCGAGGGTCTGAGTGGTCAGGCCCTCGAGGACCGGCTGCACGCGATCATCAGCAACCAGACCGTCCTGAGCTACTCGCAGGTGTGGGAGGGCATCAAGGACGTCGACGAAGACCCGCAGGACACCAGCAGCGTCCGGCTCCTCTACTCGGGCACGACCTCACCCAAGACCAACAACGGTGGGGGAGTGGACAACTGGAACCGCGAGCACGTCTGGGCCAAGAGCCACGGCGACTTCGGGACCTCCAACGGGCCCGGCACCGACCTGCACCACCTGCGACCGACCGATGTCACGGTCAACTCCGCGCGCGGCAACCTCGACTTCGACAACGGTGGGAGCGAGAACCAGGAGGCCCCCGGCAACTACGCCGACGGGGACTCGTGGGAGCCGCGCGACGCGGTCAAGGGCGACGTGGCCCGGATGATCTTCTACATGTCGGTCCGCTACGAGGCCGGCGACATGGTCGACCTCGAGGTCAACGACCGGGTGGGCAATGGTTCCGCCCCGTACATGGGACGGCTCTCCGTCCTCAAGCAGTGGAGCCAGCAGGACCCGCCCGACGCCTTCGAGAAGCGCCGCAACGAGCGGATCCATGCGAGCTGGCAGGGCAACCGCAACCCCTTCATCGACCACCCGGAGTGGGTCGAGTCGGTCTGGTGAGGGTTCACCCTGACTGCCGGTCGGGTGATCAGGCTTCGGTGTGCTCGGCGAAGTAGTCGGTCATGATCTCGCGGGACCAGTCCGGTTGGAAGGTCGCACCGCGTGGCTCGAACTCCTCCATGTGCGGCTTGAGGTCGAGGATCGGGGTGCCGTCCATGGCGTCCAGACCCTCCACGGTCAGGGTGGTCCCCTCCACGCCGACCACACGGCAGGTGGTGGCCCCGATGAAGTTCGGGCGCTTCTTCGCCCGCTGGGCGAAGATCCCCACGATCGGCCAGTCAGCACGCCCACGCGGGTGCCGTCCACCGGTCTCCTCCGAGCCGGGCTGCAGCAGGTGGAACCGGTAGAGCACCAGCACGTGCGAAAAGGTGTCCAGGGCAGCCAGGGCTTCGGCGCCGAATCGCTCGGTGTCGAGCTCGATCGTGGACTGGAACCCGCCCCAGTAGTCGTCGTCTCCGGTGGGCCGTCCGCCGCGCACCACACCGATCGGCTGAACGGCGATGGGGCTACTCCAGTCCTGGGGCGATGTCGTCATGACGGGCTCTCTCTTGATGGTCAGGGCCCGGTTGATCGAGCAGCCGGACTTCCGGGCTTGACCCTCACATCGTGTGAGGGGACAGAGTGAGCCTATGACCGACACCGTGAGACTCATGTCGATCGGCACGTTTTCCTCCCGGAGCCGCCTCAGCGTGCGGATGCTGCGCCACTACGGCGACCACGGCATCCTCGTGCCCGCTGAGGTCGACCCCGTCAGCAGCTATCGCCGCTTTGCCGAGGAGCAGCTCGTCGAGGCCGCGCACGTGCGCCGGCTGCGCGACGTGGGATTCACCGTGTCCGCCATCTCAGTCCTCCTCGCTGCCCGTGGCACCGAGAGCTACCGGCAGGCTCTCGCCCTGCAGCGGGATGCCCTCGCTGACGAGCTGCGCGCGGCCCGGGAGCGGCTGGCCCTCATCGACCAGCTCCTCGACCAGGAAGGCGCCACCATGTCAGCCATCACCATCACCCACGAGACCATCCCCGCGCGCACCATCGTCGCCCTGCGCGGCACCATCCCCGCCTACGACCAGGAGGGTCGGCTGTGGCAGCAGCTCATGCCCCAGCTCGCCCAGCAAGGGATCGCCCCGATCGGGCCGGGCGGTGTCTTCGAGCATGACCCGGAGTACGTCGAGTCCGACCCGACGGTGTCGATCTGGCTCCCGGTGGCGCACGGGACCACGGCGGTGGCCCCGCTCGAAGTGCACGAGATCGCCGAGCAGCAGGTCGTGCAGGCCCGCGTGGAGGGCCCGTACACGCTCATCAGCGAGGCGCACACCCGGATCGAGGAGTTCGCGTCCGCAGCTGGGCTGACCTTCGCCGCGCGCCGCGACCTCGACGACCCGATCGAGCAGCTCGGGTTCAACCGCTACCTCGTGGACTGCGCCGTGGCGCCGCCAGAGGCTCTCCTCACCGAGGTCTGCATGCCCCTCGTCCGCGACTGACGGCAGGAGCACGAAGGGAGCGGCCGGCCTGATGGCCGGCCGCTCCCCACACCCTGACCGCTCAGTCCTCGAGCAGGTCCTTGCCCTTGGTCTCCTTCAACGTCAGGACCGCTGCGGCCGAGACGATCAGGAGGACCACCGAGTAGGTGACGAAGGCGTTGGGTCCGATCTCGGTGCCCATCCACGCCTGCAGGTAGGGCGCGGTGCCGCCGAAGAGGGCCACGGCGATCGAGTACGGGATGCCGACGCCGATGGTGCGGATGCGGGTGGGGAAGAGCTCGGCGAAGACCGCCGGCAGGATCGCTGCCGCCGCGGCGACGAAGAACAACGCGACGATCATCGACACCGCGAGCTGCACGGCCGAGTCCTGCAGGTACGCGTTGAGCGGGAAGGACACGGCGGCCATCCCCAGGGCGCTCGCCATGAAGACCGGCTTGCGGCCGATCCGGTCGGACAGCGCGCCCCACAGCGGCAGGATCGCGATGAAGACGAAATTGGCGATCACCCCGGCCCACAACGCCTGCTGGGCGTCGATGCCGAGCGTGGCGATCGCGTGCGCCGGAGCAGCGATGGCCCAGGTGTAGAAGGCGACCGTGAGACCCACCGTCAGGCCGATGACCTTCAGCGCCGCGGCGCGGTGCGTCCAGATCTCGGCGAACATGCTCGGCCCACTCGCCTCGGCGGGCTCGACCGTGACCTCGAAGTGCTCGGTCTCGTGCATCCGCGAGCGCATGACGAGCGCGTAGAGGCCGAAGAGTCCACCGATGACGAAGGGGATGCGCCACCCGTAGGCCTGCATCTCGGGCTTGGACAGGACACCCGTGAGGACGACGCCGACGATGACACCCAGGACATTGCCCAGCGTCCCGGAGACGTAGATCAGGCTCGCCCACAGGCCGCGGTTGTGGTTGTCGGCGAACTCGGACACATAGGTCTGCGCCGACGGCAGCTCACCACCGTGGGCCAGGCCCTGGATGAGCCGAGCGAGGACGAGGATGACCGAGGCGAAGACGCCCACCTGACCATAGGTGGGCGCGACGGCGATGAGGATGCTGCCCGCCGCCGCGGCGCCGACGGTCGCCGCCATCGCGAACTTGCGTCCGCGCACGTCCGAGATCCACCCGAAGAGGAAGCCGCCGAGCGGCCGGGCCGCGAAGCCCACCGCGAAGACGATGAGCGTGGAGAGGAAGGCCGATACCGGGTCATCGGGGTTGAAGAACTGGGTCGCGAAGAAGGGGGCGAAGATGGCAAAGATGCCCCAGTCGAACCATTCGAGGGCATTGCCCACGCCGGTGCCGAAGATCGTCTTGGCGCGGCTCTGCCCATGGGGCGCGTCGTGCGGGGTGCTGCTCGGGGTGGGGACGGCGGTGTCGGTGCTCATGTCGTGCTCCTGTGGGTGAGCGGGGTGAGACGTCGGGCGGCGAGCTCGGCGAGGAGGGTGGCCCCGTCCGGGAGGACGGAGTCGTCGAAGGTGGCGTGGGGGCTGTGGTTGTAGGGGGCGGTCGCGGGGTCGGCGCCGTGGGGGACGGCGCCGAGGCCGATGAAGCTGCCGGGGACCTCGGCGAGGACCCGCGAGAAGTCCTCGGACGCTCCGAGCGGGTGGACCAGCTCCGCCCCGCGCCCTTCGTCGAAGACCTCGGTGATGGTCTCGGCGGCGAAGGCCGTCTCGTCGATGTCGTTGACCGTCACCGGGTACTCGCGCTCCAGGCGCACCTCGACCTCCACCCCGTGGGCGTGGGCGATCCCCTGCAGCAGGCGGGGGAGTGCCGTGGCCAGGTGCTCCCGGGTCCGCTCGGAGAAGGTGCGCACGGTGGCCTCGAAGGAGGCGGTGTCCGGGATGACATTGCGCCGCGTGCCGGCCTCGAGCCGGCCGACGGTGATGACGGCCGGGTCGAAGATGTCGACCTGCCGCGTGAGCATCGTCTGCAAGGCCGTGACCATCTCGGCGACCGCGCTCACCGGGTCCTTGGCCAGGTGGGGTGCCGACCCGTGCCCACCGGCGCCCCGCACCCGGACGAAGAGCCCGTCGGAGGCCGAGAGCATCGGGCCCGGCTTGGTGAGGAATCGTCCGGTCGGCTGCAAGGAGGAGAAGACGTGCAGGCCGTAGGCGGCCTCGACCCGGGACCCGGCGGCCTCGAGCACCCCCTCGCGGATCATGTGCGAGGCGCCGTCCCAGCCCTCCTCGCCGGGCTGGAACATCAGCACGACGTCGCCCGCCAGGCGGTCACGCTGACCGGCGAGCAGGTGGGCGGCGCCGACGAGCATCGCGGTGTGCAGGTCGTGGCCGCAGGCGTGCATCGCGCCGTCGACCTGCGAGCGGTGGTCGAGGTCGGTCCGCTCCGTCACCGGGAGGGCGTCCATGTCGCCGCGCAGGAGGACCGCCGGAGCCGCTCCCTTCGTCGCACCGCCGCGCAGGACGGCGGTGACGGAGGTCGAGGAGGTGCCCAGGGTGATCTCCAGCGGGAGGCCGTCGAGCGCGGTGAGCACCCGCTCCTGGGTGCGGGGCAGCTGCAGCCCGATCTCGGGCTCTCGGTGCAGGTCGCGGCGCAGACGAGTCATCTCGTCGGCGAGCGCGGTTGCGTCGTCCAGCAGGGTCATGTGGTCCTCCGGCGTCGTTGCAGGATCCCTGGGCTGCGGACAAGTGTGCGATCCTCGACCTCTGCATGCGGTGAGACGTACGATTTCGTGACGCCGAGCGGATGATCGAGGAGGATTCGTGCTGACCACGGCCTTCGACGAGCTCGACCTCCAGCTGCTCCACGGGCTGCAGATCGCGCCGCGCGTCCCCTGGGCCCAGGCGGCGCGGATCCTCGGGACGAGTCCGGTGACCCTGATGAGTCGGTGGGATCGTCTGCGCGACGAGGGGCTCGCGTGGGTCGTGGCGCACCCGTCGGGGGAGGGCGATGTCCTGACGGCCTTCGTGGACGTCGACCTCGAGCCGGGGCGGCAGAGCGAGGCGGTCGCGACCCTCGTGCGAGACCCTCGCGCGCTGTCCATCGAGCAGAGCGCCCGCGGCCGTGACCTGATGATCACCGTCATGGCGCGGGACCTGGGCGCCCTGTCCCGCTTCGTCCTCGACGACCTGCCGAGGGTGCCGGGTGTCCGGCGCCAACGCACCTCGCTCGCCCTGCAGATCCACCGGCAGGGCCGCGACTGGCGGTTGCAGTCGCTCGACCAGCACCAGCGGGAGGGGTTCGAGATCGCGCGCCGCCAGTCGACCGCGCCCGCCGGCCCGCTGCCCCGTGACCCGCAGCCGATCATCGACCTGCTGGCGGCGGACGGGCGAGCGGGTGCCGCGGACATCGCCAGGTCCGCCGGTCGCAACCCGGCGACCGTGCGCCGTCACCTCGGCCGGGTCGTCGGGTCGGGACTGCTGTCCTTCCGCTGCGAGATCGCCCAGGACCCGACGCTCTGGGGGCTGCACTGCACGTGGCTGGCGCGTGTGCCCGAGGAGAGCAAGGAGCGGACCGTCGCCGCGCTCGCGACCCTGCCCGAGCTGCGCCTGTGCGTCTCGACCTCCGGCGAGACCAACCTGCTCGTGTCGGTCTGGGCCCGCTCGCCGTCGGACCTGATGCGGCTCGAGCGCCTGGTGGGCGAGCGTCTGCCGTGGCTGTCCCTCGTCGAGTCCGTCGTCATCCTGCGCACACCCAAGCGATTCGGCTGGGTCGTCGACGAGCGCGGCCGGGCCACCGGCGAGGTCATCCCGCCCGTGATCATCGGCGACGACCCGGGCACCGCGTGACAGGATCGGCCGCATGGACAACCCCGTGCCCGACTACCTGGCCGAGGTCGCCGAAGCCTGCGCGTCACTGACCTCCGGCGAGCCGGCCTCCTACATCCCCGAGCTGGCCGCGGTCGACCCGGACCGCTACGGGGTCGCGATGGCGACGATCGACGGGACGCTGTACTCCGTCGGCGATGCTCGTCGGGAGTTCACGATCCAGTCGATCTCCAAGGCATTCGTCTACGGGCTGGCGGTGCGCGAGCGCGGCCTGACCGAGGTGCTGCGCAAGGTCGACGTCGAGCCGTCGGGCGACCCCTTCGACGAGCTGTCGCTCGAGGACGGCACCGGGCGGCCGCGCAACCCGATGATCAACGCCGGCGCGATCACGGCGCATGCCCTCGTCGGCGGCGACGGGGTGAGCTCCGCGGGACGCTTCGAGGAGATCCACCAGCTGCTGTGCGACCTCGCCGGGCGCGAGCTGGCGGTCGACGAGGAGGTCTGGGCCTCGGAGATGTCGGTGAGCGATCGCAACCTGGCGATCGCGCACCTCCTGCGCAGCCACGGCATCATCAGCGACTCGCCCGAGGAGGTCGTCTCCGCCTACGTGCGTCAGTGCGCCGTGCTCGTCACGGCCGAGGACCTCGCGGTGATGGCGGCGACGCTGGCCAACGCGGGGGTGCAGCCGGTGACGGGCCAGCGGATCTTCTCCGGGCAGCAGGTGCGCCACCTGCTCTCGGTCATGCTGACCTGCGGCATGTACGACTCCGCCGGGGACTGGGTCTCCAACGTCGGGATCCCGGCCAAGAGCGGGGTGGGCGGTGGGATCATCGGCGCGCTGCCGGGTCAGGTCGGCATCGCGACCTTCGCCCCGCGTCTGGACCCCCACGGCAGCAGCGTGCGCGGGATCGAGACCTTCGAGCGGCTCTCCCACGACATGGGACTGCACCTTATGGAGGTCGCCCCGCCCGCCCGGTCGGTCATCCAGCGCTCCCGCGTCGTCGGGGAGGGAGAGGACGCGATCCGCGTCTTCGAGCTGGCGGGGACGATCGGGTTCACCGGCGCCGAGCGCGTCGTGCGGCGCCTGTCGGAGGACGAGCCGGTCGAGCAGACGATCGCCGTCGACCTCACCCATGTGCACTCGGTGGGTGGCCCGGCACGGCACATGCTCCTCGAGGCCCTGCGCCGGCTGCGGCTCGACGGGTACACGGTCTACCTCATCGACCACGACGAGGTCCTGCCCGACCCCGACCCCGGTGACGGCGAGGTCGTCGAGCAGCTGCAGGAGCTGTGATGCTGCGCCGCCTGATCTACCCGGTGCCCGCCTGGGACCCCGACATCGGACTCCCCGTCCAGACGACGAAGGGTGGTACCCACCTCATCCACTCCCCGGCGCCCGACGCGGGTCGCACCGTCGTCTACCTGCACGGCAATGGTTCCGACCTGGCCTCGATCAGCCCGCTCGCCGGCCTCTTCGTTCGGCACGGGCTGGGCTTCGCCGCCATCGAGTACCCCGGCTACGGCCCCGCGTCGGGGCGCGCCGACCAGGAGGGGATCCTCGCTGCCGCACGTGACGGACTCGCGCACCTCTCCCTTCCTGCCGCGCGCACCGTCCTCGTGGGGGAGTCGCTCGGTTCGTCGGTGGCCGCGCACCTCGCGGCGGAGGGACTGCTCACCGATGACGAAGGGAGCGGACGACTCGTCCTCATCTCTCCCTTCACCTCGATGACCGCGATGGTGCAGCAGGTCGTACGGGTCTTCCCCCGACGGCTGGTCCCGGACCGGTGGGAGACCGATGTGCTGCTCGACCGGATCGAGGTGCCGACCCTGCTCGTGCACGGCGAGCTCGACGACCTCGTCCCGCCGGCGATGAGCGCACAGCTCGAGCGAGGTCTGGCGTCGGCGCGGCGTGTGGTCGTGCCCGGACGTACGCACAACGACCTGTGGGAGTCGCCGAGCGAGTGCCTGGCCGCCGTCGCCCGCTTCGCCCGGGGCGACCAGCAGGAAAACCCGCTGTACTGACGCGGCGCACCCGGAGTAGATTGTGTGTGCGATGCAGACAACTGGATGGCAGGCACACCGGGACGCCGTCGACCGGCTCGTGCGCTCCCATGACTCGATCCCGGTCGGCTCGCCCGTGCGCCTGGCCAAGCGCACCTCCAACCTCTTCCGCCACCGTGCCACGGCCGATGTGCCGGGTCTCGACGTCTCCGGGCTGGCCGGCGTCATCGAGGTCGACCCCGGCACCCGGACCGCGCAGGTGCAGGGCATGTGCACCTACGAGGACCTCGTCGCCGCCACGCTGCCGCACGGACTCATCCCGCTCGTCGTGCCGCAGCTGCGCACGATCACCCTCGGCGGCGCAGTCACCGGGCTGGGCATCGAGGCGACCAGCTTCCGCAACGGCCTGCCGCACGAGTCGGTCCTCGAGATGGACATCCTCACCGGCTCCGGCGAGGTCGTCACCGCGCGGCCTGACAACGAGCACGCCGACCTCTTCTTCGCCTTCCCCAACTCCTACGGCTCGCTCGGCTACGCCGTGCGCCTGCACATCGAGCTCGAGGCCGTCCCGCCGCGAGTCGCGTTGCGGCACCTGCGCTTCCACGACGCGCAGTCGGCCACGGACGCGATCGACGCGATCGTCGTGGCCGGTGAGCACGAGGGCGTGCGAGTCGACGCGCTCGATGGCGCCGCCTTCACGCCCGACGAGATCTACCTGACGCTGGCCACCTGGACGCATGACGCCCGGCCGACGAGTGACTACACCGGTCAGCAGATCTACTACCGCTCCCTGCAGGAGCGCACGCGCGACCTGCTGACCATGCACGACTACCTGTGGCGGTGGGACACCGACTGGTTCTGGTGCTCCGGAGCCTTCGGGGTGCAGAACCCGCTCGTGCGTCGGCTCTGGCCGCGCCGGTGGCGCCGGTCGGACGTCTATCACCGGCTCGTCGGCCTCGACCAGCGCTTCGACATCGTGGGGCGGCTCGACGCTCGCGCCGGTCGGCCGCAGCGCGAGCGAGTCATCCAGGACATCGAGGTGCCCACCGAGCGACTGCCTGAGTTCCTCGCGTGGTTCGACGCAGAGGTGGGCATGCGACCGGTCTGGCTGTGCCCCCTTCGGCTGAGGGAGGGTCCTGACGGGATCCGCACCTGGCCCTCCTACCCCCTCGACCCGGGCCGCACCTACGTCAACGTCGGCTTCTGGGGCACGGTGCACGTCGGTGACGACGCGCCGAAGGGCCCCACCAACCGGGCCATCGAGACGCGGGTCCACGAGCTCGGCGGGCACAAGTCGCTCTACTCCGAGGCCTTCTACCCGCGTGACGTCTTCGACCGCCTCTACGACGGTGCAAACCGCGCTGCTGTCCAGCAGCGATATGACCCGGCCGGCCGCCTGACCGACCTCTACGACAAGGTGGTGCGGACCCTGTGAGCACGATCAACATTGCTGAAGCCCTCGCCGGCGTGATGCCAGCCGACCTCCCGGTGCGACTCACGGCCTACGACGGCAGCTCTGCCGGTCCGGCCGATGCCGAGATCGGCCTCGAGCTGCGCAACGAGCAGGGGCTGCGGTACCTGCTCACCGCCCCGGGTGACCTCGGCTTCGCGCGGGCGTGGGTGGCGGGCGACCTCGTCGGGACCGGCTTCCACCCCGGCAACCTCTACCCCGTCCTGGATCTCATGACCAGCACCGCCCGTTGGCGGATCCCCGGTCCGGTGGAGGCTCTCAAGCTCGTGCGCGGCCTCGGGTGGGAATACCTCAACCCGCCGCCGATCCCGCCCCAGGAGCACCTGCCGCGCTGGCGCCGCGTCGTCGAGGGCCTGCGGCACAGTCGCGCCCGCGACGCCGAGGTGATCCACCACCACTACGACGTGTCCAACCGCTTCTACGAGATGGTCCTCGGGCCGTCGATGACCTACACGTGCGCGGTCTTCCCCACGGCCGACGCGACGCTCGAGGAGGCGCAGGCCTGCAAGTACGAGCTCATCTCCCGCAAGCTCGACCTGCAACCCGGGCAGCGGCTGCTCGACGTCGGCTGCGGCTGGGGCGGCATGGTGATCCACGCGGCCAAGCACCACGGCGTCAAGGCCCTCGGTGTGACCCTCTCGCAGGAGCAGGCCGACTGGGCGAAGCTGGCCATCGACCGCGAAGGCCTCGGCGATCTCGCCGAGGTGCGCTTCATGGACTACCGCGACGTGCCCGAAGGTGACTTCGACGCGGTGAGCTCGATCGGTCTGACCGAGCACATCGGGGCGAGCAACTACCCGGCCTACTTCGCTGCCCTGCGCGGCAAGCTGCGTCCCCACGGTCGGCTGCTCAACCACTCCATCACGCGCGACCAGAACCGCTCGACGCGTACCGGGGCGGTCATCGACCGCTACGTCTTCCCCGACGGTGAGCTCACCGGCTCGGGGGCCCTGCTCGTCCAGCTGCAGGACGCCGGTCTGGAGCTGCAGCACGCAGAGAACTTCCGCATGCACTACGCCCGCACCCTCGCCTGCTGGGTCGACAACCTCGTCGCCAACTGGGACGAGGCAGTGGCCGAGGTCGGCGAGGGCACCGCCCGCCTGTGGGGGCTCTACATGGTCGGCTCGCGCATCGGGTTCGAGCGCAACGACATCCAGCTGACCCACCTGCTCGCCACGAAGACCGACGACGTCGGGGTGAGCGCCTACCCCCTTCGCCACACCTTCTAGGGGGCTGGGGGCGGCCGGGTGGCTGGGGCGGCCGGGTGGAGGTAAACGCGCGGATGAATCGTCGGCGTGTCGACATCCACCCGCCCCCGTCCGTCGGCGCCCCCGCTCCGGGTGGAGGTAAACGCGCGGATGAATCACCGGCGGGTTTACCTCCACCCAGCGAAGGGGGAGTAGCGCGAAGGGGGTGGCTCAGACGTGACCGCTGAGCTGGGCCATGCGGGACTCCAGCGCTGCGAGCATGGCGCTGCAGCGTTTGTCGGCCCCCTTGCGAGCGGCCTTGCCGGTCGCCTCGCCCGGTTCGGTGCACATCGGCAGGACGTCGACGGACAAGCGGGCCCCGCCGGCGAGGGAGCGCAGCTCGTCGAGCTTGGCGGCGAAGGGGGAGCCGCTGCCGGGGGAGTAGTAGCGCACCGCCTCGTCGAGGTCGTCGGGGAAGAGGTCGGCCTTGGTGACGACGATGATCAGCCACACCGGGCGGTCGCGGCGCAGGGCCATCGACGCGATCCGGTGCGAGGTGATGGTCCAGTCCTCGAGCTCTGCGGCCAGCTGCTCTTCGCGGGTGGCCTCGGCAGTGCCGGTCGTGCCCGCGGGGCGGCGCGGGGTGGCGTAGCCGTTGGCGACGACGTGCAGGATCCCGTCGACCGGGTCGTCGTGGAAGACCTCGTCGAGGGCGCCCAGGCGGGTCGCGGCGTTGTCGCCGGGGACCACGCGGAAGCGGAAGCCCCTGCCCTTGGCCGAGCGGCGGGTGCGGCGCTCCATCGTCGCCGAGCCGACCTCGACGGTGCTCTCGGCGGAGGTGCGGCGGGCGATCCGGTCGGCCAGGCGGGTCTTGCCGACACCGGTCATGCCGGTGACGGCGACAGCGGGGAAGCGGCCGCGGAAGAGGTGGGTCAGCTGGTGCGGCGCGGTGGACAGCGCCGACAGCGCGGTCCCGGCGAGCGTCGTGCCCACGGCGGTTCGGGTGACGGGGGACACGCGCGCCATGTCAGCCCAGCGCCTTCTTGACGTCGGCCAGCGACGGGTTGGTCGCGGAGGAGCCGTCGGGGTAGAGCAGCGTCGGAACCGTCTGGTTGCCGCGGTTGATCGTCTCGACGAGCTCGGCCGTGCCGGGTGTCGTCTCGATGTTGATCTCGGTGTAGCCGATGCCCTCGCGGTCGAGCTGCGACTTGAGGCGACGGCAGTAGCCGCACCATGTCGTGGAAAACATCGTGACCGTACCTTCAGGGGGCAGGTCGAGGCCGGGGGGCAGGATCTCGCGCACGTTCACCCCTCCAGCCAACCACGACTTGGCCCCAAGTCCAGCACGCGGCGCCCTCAGGCAGAGGCGAGTCCCCCTGCTCGTCCCTCGCGGGCCGCCTCGCCCGGCGTCCTCCCGGATGCAGTCTCCACGTGGTCGAAGGGGACGGTGAGCAGCGATCCCGAGCCCCGCACGTGAAACCGGGTGCGCCCACGTTTGATCACGACTCCGACGAAGCCCTGGTACCGGCCGGGAGTGAGGACGCGCACTCGGTCGCCCACGCAGACGAGATCGCCCGTGCCCGCACGCTCGGTGGTGAAGCGCAGCGCGGCCAGCTGGCGTTGGTAGGCCGGGGTCATCTGGGCAGCGACGCCGTGATGGGTCCAGGTGAAGAGCGCCTGCGCGCTGAAGGTCCGACTGCACTCACGGCACGAGGTGACCTGCGACGGGCGGCGGTGCCGGTCGATGGTGTGGCCGGCCGGGCAGGTGCCCAGCCACGCACCGGGGACGCTCGGGGCGTCCTGCGGCAGGCAGCGCTCGGGTGAGGCTCCGATGCTGCGGGCCATCACCTGCCACTTCGGCCCGTGACCGTGCCGAGGACCGACGAGGGCGTGAGCGATCTCGTGCAGCACCGTGTCGCGGACCTGGTCCGGCGAGTGCAGGCGCGTGAGGGGCGCGCTCAACCCGATCGTGTGCTCCGCTGCGCGACAGATGCCCGCGCGCTTCTTGGCGCGGTCGAAGACGAGCCGCCAGTCCTGCAGACCGTGGTCGTCCATGAGTGCGCGACCCATGCGTCGCGCCTCCTCGATGTCCATGAGCAGGAGGGTAGGCGCTGGCCCCGACAACCCCCCCTTCGCCCGGGTGCTGACGGGAATACCCCTCGGTGCCCAGCGGTTGCCGCTGTCGTGCTCCCCAAACTCTCTCTCCTCGACCTGGCCACTGTGGGCCACGACCAGCCGATCAGCGAGGCGCTCGCCGAGACCGTCACCCTCGCGCAACGCGCCGACGAGCTCGGGGCCTTCGAGCGACTGTGGTTTGCCGAGCACCACAACATGTCGCGCATCGCGTCCGCCGCGACCTCCGTGCTCATCGCCCACGTGGCGGCGCGCACCGAGCGGATCCGCGTCGGCTCCGGCGGGGTCATGCTGCCCAACCACTCCCCGCTCGTCATCGCAGAGCAGTTCGGCACCCTCGCCGAGCTGCACCCCGACCGCATCGACCTCGGCCTCGGTCGCGCGCCCGGCACCGACGGCGCGACGATGCGCGCCCTGCGCACGGACCCGCGCAGCGCAGAGTCCTTCCCCCAGGACGTGCGCGAGCTCCAGGGCTATCTGTCCGGGGACACCCTCATCGACGGGATCCACGCCTACCCCGGCCGCGAGACGCAGGTGCCGCTCTACATCCTCGGCTCATCGCTCTTCGGCGCGCAGCTGGCCGCGGCCTACGGTCTGCCCTACGCCTTCGCGAGCCACTTCGCCCCGGATGCCCTGCAGCAGGCGGTGCGGGTCTACCGCGAGCGCTTCACCCCGAGCGAGCAGCTGAGCAGCCCCCATGTCATCGCCGCGGCCAATGTCGTCGCCGCCGACGAGTCCGCCGACGCCACCGCGATCGCGGACAAGGTGCTGCGTGCGCGGGTGCGGATGCTCGCCGGCCGGGTCGGCAGCGGCAGCCTTGACGAGGACATGATCACCGCGCTCATGGACAGCGCCGTCGGGGCCCAGGCCCGACACATGCTCACCCACACGATCGTCGGTGACCCGAAGCAGGTCTCGGCAGGGCTGGCCGACTTCGCGTCACTCGCCGACGCGGACGAGCTCATCCTGACCAACCCGGCTCCCGGTCTCGACCAGCGCGTGCGCACCCTCGAGATCCTCGCCGGCCTCGTCGAGTCGGCGAGCTGACCCCCCTTCGTCCTGACGAAGTCGGCACGTCTCCTGCCGGAACCTTGACGCCCCGGGGGTGGAGTCGTGACGCGGTGTGCGCGTAGCGTCGACATCGTGCACGAGACCTGATCGGGCGGACCGCGAGGGGATCCACCCGATCACTGGTTCTCGAGTCTCCCCGGGCTCGGAACCACCCCTGAGGGGATGCCCCTCCGCGACGGATTTCCTCCCCGTCGTGGAGGGGCATCCTGCTGTCTCGGCCCGCTCGTCACCCGGCCGTCGGGCCACCGCAGGCCTTGACCAAACCCATGCGAAATCTGACCCGAAGTCGGGTGGAGTGCGGGCCGCGACGGTCATAGATTCCCCACACCCGCAAGGCGCGACCGCGCCGCGGGACCTCACGAAGGGTGAATCGCATGAAGCGTGCAGCAACCGTCCTGGCCGTCGCCGCCACCGTCTCGCTGGGGGCCGCCAGCGTCGGGTACGCCGGGGTGACCGAGGAGCCGACGTACCAGGACTTCAAGACGCAGACCCTCCAGGACACCGACCGGCAGTACATCGTCAACGGCGACATCCCGGTGTCGGGTGAGAAGCAGCTGCGCGAGTTCTACCAAGGGATGGTCAGCCCCGGGCAGGACAACCAGCTCATCGTCAACACCGTCTACGGCAAGGACGACGTGTGGACCGCGAGCCAGGCGAAGAACCTCACCTACTGCGTGAGCACCAAGTTCGGGTCCGACCACGCCCGGGTGCGTGACGCCATGGCCAGCGGTGCGGCCCAGTGGGAGGCGGCCAGCTCCGGTGTCGACTTCACCTACGTCGCCAGCCAGGACGGCAAGTGCACGACGCGCAACAACGACGTCGTCTTCTCCGTCGAGCCGACGCGGACGACGAGCTACATCGCGCGGGCCTTCTTCCCCAGCACCAGCAAGCGCAGCCGCAACGTGCTCGTCAGCACCAGCCAGCTCTTCAACGCCGGCTCGTGGACCCCGAGCAACATCCTGGCCCACGAGCTGGGTCACGCCCTCGGCTTCCGCCACGAGCACACGCGCCCGGAGGCTGGAACCTGCTTCGAGGACAACAACTGGCGTCCGCTGACGCCCTACGACTCGGCGTCGATCATGCACTACCCGCAGTGCAACGGCTCGAGCGACGACCTGAGCATGACCACCGCGGACCGCGAGGGCATCCGCTCGGTGTACGGCTCCTGAGCCTTCCGCCCCACGACTGACGCCCCCTTCGTCCGCGCTCCCCCCCATGGACGAAGGGGGCGTCTGCCTGTCCGCGGTCAGCGGACCGGGAGCTCGCGGACCTCGATGAGTCCCGGCTCGCAGATGACGCCGACGTCACCGGTACGGGCGAAGTTGGCGAAGATGCGCCGCAGCGTTCGACCGGAGCGCTCGAAGTCGTCCGGGTCCACGCCAGCGACGAGGTCGGCGTCCAGCCAGGTCGCCAGCTTCCCCTGTAGTAGCGGCAGCTCGATGGTGTGCGCACCCGCATAGGGGTTGCCGGGGACGCCCCAGGTGATGAGGTAGCGCTGCCCTCGTCCGCCCGCGCGGTGGTGCCGCTCGGCGAAGTCGAGGATGCCGCGACCGTAGATCCGGTCGGTCAGCGCCTGCCCGACCCGCCGGACGAAGGCGCCGCCCAGAGGTGCGACGAAGGAGCCTCGAAGGGGAGCGACCCACGGGCTGAGCGGTCGGCCGCCGAGAGCCTTGGCGATGAAGAGCGAGGCTTCTCGGTCGGTGGACCCGATGAGGACGTCGACCCGCTGGGCAGCTTCGCTCCAGGCCGCGTCGAGGTCCCGCTCGGCGGGCAGGGGGTGGTGGCCGTACTGGACGCCGAAGGGCATCCCCGCGGACATCCCGTGGCGGGCGATCGATGGCTCGACGGTCGGCTGGGCGGCGAGCACGTCGTCGATGTCCGTCTCATCGGTCAGGGACTGCGCGATGCGCATCATCGCGTCGGTCATCGCGGACCGCCCGGGCATGACGCCGATCGGTGGGCTCTGGATGATCGCGCGGCGGAAGAGCCCCTCGGCACCCTCGGCGATCATCAGGTGCGCGATGGCGTCGCCGCCCGCGGACTGGCCGAAGAGGGTGATCTCGTCGGGGTCTCCGCCGAAGGCCGCGATGTTGGTCCGCACCCACCGCAGCGCCTCGATCTGGTCGAGGAGGCCGAGGTTGGCGGGGCGGGTCGCGCCGTCACCGAGGTAGCCGAGCAGGCCGAGCCGGTAGGTCACGCGTACGACGATGACCCGCTGCTCGACGACGAGGACCTCAGGGTCGTAGATCTCGAGATCGCCCGCGCCCGAGACATAGGAGCCGCCGTGGATCATCACCATGACCGGCAGCGTCTCGCCGACGGCCAGATCGGCCGGCACGGTCACGGACAGCCGCAGACAGTCCTCGTCGAAGGGCAGCTCGCCCGGGGTGAGCCCGAGGACCTCCTCCAAGAACTCGACCCGGGGCTGCGGGCAGGCGGGCGACGGGCCGGTGGCGTCGATGCGCTCGACCGGGGTCTGCGCCACGGGTGGGGCGAAACGTGCGGCCCTCGCGTAGCGGATCCCACCCGCGCGCAGGACCTGGCCGTCCCGGCGACCGACGATCTGCCCGGCCGGCGCCGACCACACGGGGGACGCCCCCTTCGTCGTGGTGTCGCTGCGTGAGGTGCGGGCCGGTGTCGTCATGCGGTCAGCGTGCCACGGTGGCCAAGGGTCAACGCATCATGAGTGGATCCTCAGGGCCTTGCAGCGCGGCAGGCTCTGACTCGTACCGACACACCGTGAGGACATGGCCCGCGGCCACGTCCTCGAGGCGTGTCCGGGGGCATGATGGGCAGATGGATGACCTTGAGGCCTTCTGGCAGCGCGCGCAGCCGCACGCAGTCGCGACGGTGAACTCGTACATGGGTGAAAACCCGCTGGCACTCCTGCGCCCACCGGCTTGGGCCTTCGGGGCCACCCCCGAGCAGGCGGACGAGCTGCTCGCGCTCGTGCTCGACGGGACCAAGACCTCGACCTCGTCAGCCCTGTGGGACTACGAGGCCGAAGGGGAGGACCTCCCGACCGAGGGCACCCTCGGCATCGTCACCGACGGGAGAGGAGCTGCTCGGGCCCTCGTCGTGACGAGTCGGGTGCGGACGGTCCCCTTCGACCAGGTGGACGAGGAGCACGCCAGCGCCGAAGGGGAGGGCGACCGTTCCCTGGCGTACTGGCGGCAGGTGCACGAGGCCTTCTTCACCGACCACGCGAGCCACGACCGGGGCTTCGCCCCGGACATGCCCGTCGTCCTCGAGGACCTACGGGTCATCTACTCGGAGCCGGCGGACGCGCCCCAGTAGCCCCACGCATACCGCGGGCCACCGGGTCCATCTCGTCGAGCTGTCAGACCCGGTGCCGCAGCCCCGTGGCCCGCTGGGTGCGCCGGGTCACGGCGGCCCGGATCGCCTCGTGCGACCCCACGAGCGTGATCGACCTCTGGGCGCGCGTGATCGCCGTGTAGAGCAGCTCGCGGGTCAGCAGCCGGGAGTCGGCATCGGGCAGGAGCACGGTGATCGACTGGGCCTGGCTGCCCTGACTCTTGTGGATCGTCATCGCGTGGGCGGTGTCGACCTCACCGAGCGTGGACGCGGCGTGGACCTGCGGTGCCGTCGGCTCACCGAAGACACCCACGAGCCGACCGTCCTCGCGCAGCGACATGACGCCGGTGTCGCCGTTGTAGAGCCCGAGGCCGCGGTCATTGGTCGTCACGAGCAGGGGGCGTCCGAGGACCTGGCGTCCGGCGTAGTCCGTGGTCTCGCCGAGCCAACGCTCGACGCGGTCGTTCCACGGACCCACACCCCAGGGACCGTCGCGGTGGGCACACAGCAGGCGGTGCTCGCCGAGGGCGCGCAGGGCGTCGGCGTGCCGACGGGCGAGGGCGAGGTCACGCAGTCGGGCCGCGTGCTCGACCAGCCGGGGCCGCAGGACCTCGTCGGCCCCGAGCACGTCGTCCACCGGCAGATGCTCGACCGGTCCGCCCGGGGCGGCGGCCTCGAGCAGCTCGATGACCCGGTCGGCGTCACCGACGCGGACGGCCTCGGCCAGCTCGCCGATCTCCTGGCCGAAGCGGTGCGAGGTGCTCAGTCGCACCACGGGTCCGCTCTCGCCGTAGCCCGCGACGAGGTCGGCCAGGACGGCACCGGCCTCGACCGAGGCCAGCTGGTCGGGGTCGCCGACGAGCAGCAGTCGGGTCGTCGGACGCAGCGCCTCGAGCAGGCGTGCCGTGAGGGTCAGGGAGAGCATCGACGCCTCGTCGATGATGACGATGTCGTGAGGCAGGGGGTTGCGGCGGTCCCGCCGGAAGCGGTTGCCGCTGTCGGGACGCCAGCCCAGCAGACGGTGGATGGTGACGGCTTCGATGTCGGTGCCGAGGCGGTCGCGGTCCTGGGGTGGGAACTGCGCCAGTGAGCCGAGGACCGACTCGCGCAGCCGGGCCGCGGCCTTGCCCGTCGGTGCGGCGAGAGCGATGCGGGGGCGGTGGCCACTCGACTCGGCCTGCTCGAGCAGCAGGGTCAGCAGCCCGGCGACGGTCGAGGTCTTGCCGGTGCCCGGGCCACCGGCGAGGACCGTCGTCAGCCGCCCGGCCGCAGCCTCCACTGCGGCCCGCTGCTCCGTCCAGGTCTCCTTCGCGAAGACCCGGTCGAGCCCCGCTGCGAGCATCTGCTCGTCGACGATCGGCTGCTGCGCCTGCGCCCGTCGGGCCAGGTCGTCGGCCACCTGGACCTCTTCGCGGTGGTAGCGGTCGAGGTAGACGAGGTCGTGCTCGACGAGCAGCACTCCCGCGTCGGCGAGGGCGCTGGAGCGCACCCGCTCCAGCCACTCGTCGGTGGGCGCTGGCTCGAAGGAGACGCCCTCGGCCTCCCTCGTGGCCGCGGCCACGCTCTCAGCCCCTGATCCTCCGTCGGCCTCCGTGTCGCTGGTGGTCCCCGCAGCGAGGAGGTCGCGTGCGTGCTCGGGGTCCAGGCTGGTCGAGCCCTCGCGCGCTGCCCGCACGGTGAGGGCGAGGGTGATCCGCACGAGCGGGTCGCTCTCCTCGACGAGCTCGGCCAAGCGGGTGGCGACGTGGACATCGGCGGCCTCGAGGACGCCGGCGGCGTTGAGATCCGCCAGCTCACCGGTCGCCATGCGCGCGATGCGCCGGTCGTAGCGATCGAGGACCTCGATCATGGCGTCTCCTCGGGGTTGGTGGTCGACGTTCCGGACGTCGAGGGTCCGGACGCCGCTGGCTCGGACGCCGCGGGTCGACGGCCGTCGAGCAGGTCGGACACGCCCTCGATGAGCGCGATCGGCGGCTGCCAGGAGAAGACGCCGGTCGGGTGCCCGTCGACGGTCGGGGTGGCGGGCCCGGCCATGCCGCGCAGGTAGAGGTAGAGCACCCCACCGAAGTGCACCGCCGGGTCGTACCCGGGCTGGCGCCACCGCAGGAATCGGTGCAGCACGACGCCGTAGAGGATCGCCTGGAGCGGGTAGGAGGAGTGGTTCATCGCCTCGCGCAGGGCCGAGGGGTCGTAGTGCTGCGTCGTCAGTGGGGTGTCGACAGGACCGAGCCAGTTGGTCTTGTAGTCGACGACGAGGTGACGCTGCCCGACGCGCAGCACGATGTCGACCGACCCGGTGAGGTAGCCGCGCAGGGACTGGTCACCGAGGAGCGGGTTGTCGAGCACATCGGCGAAGGGGAGGACCGGGTCGTCGCTCGGCAGGTGCGCCCGCATGAGCTCGGCCAGGTCCCCGAGGACGGCCTGATCGGCCGACGGCGCCGGCGCATCGTCGCCCCCACCCAGCGGCAGCTCGAAGTCCATCTCGCAGAGTCGGTCCCGGGCCCCGATGTCGGCGAGGCTCGTACCCGGCGCCAGCGGCCCGAGGGGGGTGCGGACCACCTCGACGAGCGCTTCGGCGAGGGCATCGCGATCGAGGTCGGGCACCGGCCACGAGATGATCTGCTCCTCGATGCGGGCCCGCAGCTCGGTGAGCAGGTCCGGCGCCTGGGCGTCGGCCTCCTCGAGCACGGCGTGGACGAGCGAGCCGAAGCCGGCTCCCACGGGCAGGTCGGCCATGGGCGAGGGGATGTGCCCGTCGCCCCCCTGAGCAGGAGAGTGCCCTTCGCCCCCTCCAGAGGGGGCGAAGCCGTCGCCGACGACGGCGAGAGGGGCGCTCCCCTTCGAGGCTCCTACGTCGCTCCTCAGGACATCGCCTTCGTCGTCCTGACGGTCGGTGACCTCCGGCTCGCTGGCCACGAGGGTGTCGGGCGCGGCGTGGGCCACGTCGTCGAGGGGCCGGGTCAGGGCGGTGTAGGAGGTGCGCCGCCAGTCGTCGTCGACGGTGCGGGTGAATCCGCGCACCGACAGGTCGGTGGTCGTCTCGGGCTGCACCATCGGCACGGGCGACGGCTGGTCGACGTACTCGACGCGCAGGGCCCCCCGCTGCTCCCACTGGGTCAGCTGGTCCTGCAGGGTCGCGTCGCCGGGGACGGGGTGGGTGCGCGGCACCGGTCCCTGCCCCTGCGAGCGACCGAGGAGGACGCGATGGAGCGAGGAGGGGCCGGTGTTCTTGGCCGAGGGGAACCACCACGTGACGACCTGGCTCTGGGCGCGGGTCATCGCCACGTAGAGCAGCCGCAGCGACTCGCCGCTCTCCTCCGCCGCGGCCCGGTCGAGGCGGTCCTGGCGGCCCTCGTCGGAGCTGATGCCGATGTCGAGGCAGCGGGTGCGATCTGCGCGGTGGAAGTGCAGGACGTCCGGGCGCGGCAACCACCGGTCGCAGACGAAGGGGAGCATGACGATCGGGTACTGCAGCCCCTTGCTCGCGTGGATCGTCGCGAGGTGGACGGCGTCGGCGTCGCTGTCGAGGCGGCGGGTGCGCTCCTCCTTGCGGGTCGCGCCCATGCGCTCGCGCAGCCACGCGGTCAGCGAGGCCAGCCCGTCGTCCTCGGTGACGACCCGCTGGTGGAGGGTCTCGCCGATGTGCCGCAGATCGGTCAGGAGGCGTTCGCCGTCGGTGCGGGCGAGGACACGGGCGTCCATCCCGTCGGCGGTCGCGGCGGCGAGGACCGCGGCGACCCCGCGCCGTCCGAGCAGAGCGGCCCAGGTCCGCAGCCGGTGGGCGACCTCCTCCGTGACGTCATCCCCGCGCTCGTCGAGCTCGCGTGCATCGAGCCCGACGAAGGGAGTGAGCGCTGCGGCCCGCACGCGCTCGGGTCGGTGGGTCAGCTCCATCGCCTCGAGCAGCGTGAGCCATGCGGTCGCGGCGGGGGAGTCGTAGATGCTGTCGCTGGAGACGATGACTGAGCGCAGCCCGACTGCGGTCAGGGCCGAACGCACCTCGTCGAGCTGTCGGCGGGTGTGGGCGAGGACGGCGACATCCCCGGCGCGCAGCTGACGCCCGTCGAAGGTGGTGCGTCCCGCGAGGAGCCGGGTGATCTCGGCGGCGCAGTCCGCCGCGACGAGCGGTCGCACGGCGCCGATCGACACGGAGCGCTCGCCGGGAGGCAGGACGCGCTCGCTGGGCAGGGCGCGCAGGCGCACCGGAGCGAGCAGCCCGTCGGGCGCGATGCCGTCGGCGACCCCGAGGCGGGAGTCCTCGCGAGCGGCGCTCACCGCGTGCACGACGATCTCGGGGTCCCCGAGCTGTGCCCCGCCGAGCAGCACTCCCAGACTGCGCACGAGCGGCCCGTCCGAGCGGTGGTTGACCCCCAGCGTGTGCTTGGTGGTCGCGCTCTCGGAGGCGGTCAGGTAGGTGTCGACGTCGCCGCCGCGGAACCCGTAGATCGCCTGCTTGGGGTCGCCGATGAGGACGAGGGTGCTGTGGCCGCTGAAGGCCCGGTCGAGGATCTGCCACTGCACGGGGTCGGTGTCCTGGAACTCGTCGACGAGGACGACCTTCCACCGCTGACGCATGCGCTCGCGGGCGGGTGAGTCCTCGTCCTCGAGGGCAGCGGCCAGGTGGGAGAGCAGGTCGTCGTAGCCGAGGACTCCCTGGCGGCGCTTGCGACGGTCGAGCTCGGCACGGACCAGGTGGGCGAAACGCAGGCTGCGTGCGTCTGCGGTCCCGCCCTCGAGGGCGCTCGGGTCGAGCTGCGCATGCGGGTTCTCGGTCACGGCCCGGGCGATCTCCCCGGCGCGCTGCCGAGAGAAGGCCGGTGGGCCACCTTGGGCGAAGCCGCGGACATAGAGGTCGTCGACGACCTCGTCGCGCAGGTCGGACAGGTCGTCGACGAGCCGGGAGTGGGGGTCGGAGTCACCGGCGACACCGAGGCCGCGTAGCACGAGCTGGCAGAACTGGTGGGTCGTGGCGATCGTCGCCGCGTCGAAGTGGGTGAGCGCATCCCGCAGCCGCCGGACCCGTGCGGCCACCTCGTCGTCGGTGCCCTCACGCAGCAGCGCCACGACCGGGTCGGCGGTGGTCAGTCGGGGGTCGGCGACGTGCCGATGGACATGCCGCAGGTGCTCACGGACCCGTTCGCGCATCTCGCGCGACGCCGCCCGACCGAAGGTGATGACGAGCATGTCCTCGAGCCGCACGACGCCCTCGGCGATGTGCCGGGCCACGAGGGCCCCGATGGTCCACGTCTTGCCCGTCCCCGCGCTCGCCTCGAGCAGGACCGTCCCGGTGGGCAGGTCCGCCGTGATGTCGAAGGGGGTCAGCTCGCTCATGCTTGTGCTTCGCGCCGCTTCGGGTCCTCCGCGCCTCGCTCGTTCCTCGCTCGTGTGCTCGAACCCGGCGTCGCTCATGACATGCTCCCGACGTTGTCGAGGGCCGGGGCCCAGATCTTCGGGGCCAGGGTGGCCAGGTCGGTCCCCGGGCCGGCCGGCGCCTCGAGCAGGACCTCGAAGGGGGCCGCGCTCCCGTGGACGAGACGCCACCACGCGTCGTCACGCTCGCCGGGGATGCTCCCGCCGTTCTTGAGCATGGTCAGCTCCCACTCGCCGACTGCCTTCTGCGCCGCGGCTCGTCGGTGGGTGGGGTTGCGGTGGACGACCTGCATCCAGGCGTGGGCGGTCTTGACCGGCAGGGGTAGGGGCGCGGTCTGCCCGAGGGAGTACACGTCGATGAGGGCAGCCAGATGAGACCGTGCGGCGGCGCGGGGGAGGGCGCCGAAGCTGGTGCGGGCGACCTTGCCGCGCGATCCCTTGCCGAGGGCGGATGCCTCCCAGCCCTCGTCGTCGGCTCCTGCGGCGGTGAGTGCGAGCAGCCGGATCCACGAGGCCATGAGCTGCTTGGGGCCCAGGCGCGAGTAGGTCGCGTCGACGACGTGCAGGCCGCGCACCCCGTCGACCGTGCCGGTCAGGCGCACGTCGCCGGGCAGGGTCACCTCGACGTCGACCGAGCGCGGGTCCTCCGAGGGTCCGAGGGCGAGCTGACCCATGAGCAGCTCGACGGCGCGGCCGATCTCCTCGAGCGTCGCCTCGCCGAGGCCTGCGGGGGGCAGCTCGCCGCGGAGCAGCTCGGCCCGGTAGATCGAGCGGGGGTCATGGCCGGCCATGCGGGCGCGCAGGGCGCGATCGCCGACGGTCCACTTCTGCAAGCCGTCGAGGTCGATGGGCAGCCGGTCACTGACCTCCTCGGCCTCCCGGGAGACCCCGACCTGCAGCCGGTCACGCAGGAACCCGCGAGCCGGGTTGTCGAAGAAGGAGATGAGGTCCGCGAGCGAGATGTCCTTGATCGTCCGTGAGGGCAGGGCCGTGGTGAGCAGCCGACCGGGTGCGGTGCGTGGGCCTGCGCTGGCTCGGGCGGCGAGCAGGGCCGACCGGTCGAAGCTGAAAGGACGCGACCCGCTCACCCCGTCAGTGGTGAGGTTGCGCGCGTCGAAGGGCTGCAGCGGGTGGTGCACGACCTCGATGGGAGCGGCGGTGGTCTCGCGTGCGGCATCGATGAGCTCTCCCAGAGGAACGGCGGGCGGGCAGGGCCCACCGCTGTGCTCGTCGGCGCCGGTGTAGGCGATGACGAGCTGCTCGCGGGCGGCCAGGACGGCGTCGAGCAGGAGCTGACGGTCCTCGCTGCGGGCATCGCGCTCGCCGGTCAGCGGGCGGCGGGCGAGCACGTCGTCGCCGTCGATGCTCTGCTGCCGGGGGAAGGTGTCGTCGTCCATGCCGAGCAGGCAGACCACGCGGTGGGGGACGGAGCGCATCGGTGTCATCGTGCACACCGTCAGCCCTCCGGTGCGGAAGCTGGCCCGACTCGGCCGCCCCGCGAGCTGGTCGGCGAGCAGGACGCGCACGTCGGCCAGACGCAGAGGCACCTCCTCGCTGGCGTGGCGGGCGGCGGAGGAGAGGGTGCGCTGCAGGTCGCCGACCTGCCAGCGCTCGCGGGTGGGGACGTCGGTCAGCGCGAGGACGGTCTCGGTGAGGCCGTCCATCCACTCGCTCGCGGTGCCGGCTCGCTCGAGCTGGTCGAGGCCGTCACCGATGCGGGCCAGCAGCTCGCTGATCCGACCCACGAGGTCCACGGACCCGCTGCCGACGTCGTCCAGCGGCATGACCCCGCCGACCTGCAGCGGTCCGTCGGCGGAGACGGTGACGCCGAGCAGCAGTCGGTCGAGGCCGAAGCGCCAGGTCCCCTGCGGCTCCACGTCGAGGGCGAAGGGGGCTCGCCCCGCCTGGTCGTAGCCCCACCGGATGCCGGAGTCGCCGACCCATCGGCTCATCGTCGCGAGATCGTCGTCGTCGAGGCGGAAGCGTCGCCGCACCGGCTCGGTGGCCGCGAGGTCGAGCACCTCGCTCGCGGTGAGGCGTCCCCCGGCCAGCCCGACGAAGCGGTCGGCGACGGCGAGCAGCGGGTTGGTCGCCCGCAGCGACCGGTCGGCCAGTCGAACCCGCAGTCGGTGGGCCGGGTGGGTGTCGACGCCCTCGGCGTCGGTGCCGTGGTCGCCGAGGCCGAAGGCCGCCCCGATGAGCGGTGCGTAGGTCTCGACATCGGGGCACATGATCAGGACATCTCGCGGCTCGAGCGTCGGGTCGTCCTCGAGGAGCCCGACGAGCACCTCGCGCAGGACCTCGACCTGGCGGGCGGGGCCGTGGCAGGCGTGGATCTGGATCGACCGGTCGTCCTGCGGCACGGATCGGGCCAGACGCTCGGCCTCGTCGGGGACGTGGTCATCGCGCAGGTCCGCCTGCAGCCACCCGAGCACGGACGTCGGTGCGCCGTGACCGACGGTCCCTGAGGAGGTCGCCCCGCGACCGTCATCATCGGTCCCTGAGGAGGTCGCCCCGCGACCGTCATCATTGGTCCCTGAGGAGGTCGCCCCGCGACCGTCTCGAAGGGCCGCCCCCAGCACCCGCGCCAGCTCGCGCGAGTCCCGACCGAGCGAGGCGAGCAGGGGGTGGCGCACGAGGTCGCTCGTCGAGTCCTCGACCCTGGCCACGACACCCTCGCAGGCGCTGGGTGTCAGTCGCTCCCACAGGTCGGTCGACGGTTGCGGCAGCCACAGGTGGACGTCGCGGGAGAGGGCGAGTGCCTCGAGCAGCTCGACCTCGGTGACGGCCAGCCGGGTGTGGCCGAAGAGCGACAGGCGCTCGGGCAGGTCGAGGCCGTCGATCCCGTCGCCCCTCATGTCCTCTCTCGTTCCCTGAGGAGGCGCGCCAGCGCCGTCTCGAAGGGCGGCAACGGTCTCGGCGTGCCGCACGTCCGGTGGGGGAACGTCGACGGCCGTGACGAGCAGGCGCCACAGCTCTGCCTGCCACGCGAGGTCGGCATCGAGCGCGCAGCCGGCCCCGTCGGTGTCGCGACCTTCGCGCCAGTCGGTGAGCATCGTGGGTCGGCTCTGCCCGTAGCGGTGGAATAGCCGCGCCAGCCGCAGCGCGACGGAGTAGCGCCGCCCGGCACGCACGTCGAAGAGGTCGCCGGGCGCGGTGTCGTGACCGAGGTGCCGGCTCAGCGCGACGCACCACGGCTGCCCGAGCGAGGCGTCGATGACCTCCAGGAGCGGCCAGACGAGGTGCTGCGGCAGCCACGGGTCGTCGTCGTCGCGACCGGTGAGCATCGTGACGAGCGAGCGGGGCCGCAGGAAGGTGACGCCTGCGCACACCCCGTCCTGGCCCCCTTCGCCCGTCCCGAGGCGGTGGGAGAGCCGCTGGGCCAGCCAGCGCTCGATGCCCTGCTCGGGCACCACGACGACCTCCTGCGCGAAGGGGTCCGGCAGCGGGCTCGCCAGCAGCTCGCCGAGCTCGTCGGCGAGGGTGTCGGTGCGCTGCGCGCGGTGGAGGTGAAGTGCCACGGTCAGACCGTATCCGCGCAGACCGACAACGCGCGCCGGACTGTCCACACACTCGACCACCACCCGCTTGTGCTACAGCGCGCTACAGTTGATGCATGAGCACCATCAGCCAGCGAGAGCTGCGCAACGACAACGCGGAGATCATGCGCGGCGTCGAGCGGGGTGAGAGCTACACAGTGACCCGTCACGGGGTCCCCGTGGCGACGTTGTCGCCCTTCACCGAGCAGACGGACCTGCAGTGTCTGCGGCCGGCGACCAAGCGATCGCCCTTCGCCGAGATCCGCCGGGTCCGGGCCACCGAGCCCACTCAAGAGATCCTCGACGACTTGCGCGGCGATCGGTGAGCTGCTGGTACCTCGACACATCGGCGGCCTTGAAGCTCGTGATCGAGGAGCGGGAGTCGAGCGTCCTGGTCGATCACCTGGACACCGAGACCCCTGACCTCGTGGCCTGCCTGCTGCTCGAGACGGAGCTGCGTCGGGCAGCACAGCGAAGGGGTGACCTCACCCAGGAGGTGGTGTCCCAGCTGGTCGAGCGAGTGAGCCTCTTCGAGATGCCGGCTTCTCTCTTCCGCGAGGCGGGGCTGCTCGGCGGCCCTCACCTGAGGTCGCTCGACGCGCTGCATCTCGCAGCAGCCGTACGCATCGGGGCCGACGCCATCGTGACCTACGACCACCGCATGGCGCAGGCATCACGCGACCTCGGCTTTGCCGTCATCGCTCCCGACTGACATGAGCGACCTGCGGCACGTGCGCACCGAGCGCCTCCGGCTCGACATCCCGACCATCGATGACCTGTCGGACCTGCACGCCGTCTACTCGGACCCGCGGACCTGGGCGCACTCCCCGGAGGATCTGCAGACCGATGAGCGCACGACCTTCGTCATGCTCGCCGGCTGGATGGACGGGTGGGAGAGCGACGGGCTGGGACCGTGGATCGTGCGCTCGCTCGAGGACGGCGCCTTCCTCGGCAACGCGGGGTGCTGGCTGCGGCCGGGTGGTTGGTGGAACCTCGGCTACGGCATCGCCCCGGACGCCCGCCGTGCGGGTGTGGCCACCGAGGCCTCGCGCCGCGCGCTGGAGGTGGCCCGCGAGGTCCACCCCGACGCCCCGGTCATCGCGTGGCTCCTCGAGCACAACATCGCGTCCGAGCGGGTCGCCACCAAGCTGGGTATGACCCGGCAGTACCGCGCCCCGGACGAGGGCAACCCCAACCCGGACGCCGTGCGCCTGATCTACGCGGACCGTGACCTGACGGCAGAAGAGCTGGCCACCCGCCTCGGCTAGTCGCAGTGTTGTCGGGGGCCACCTGACGTTGTGTTCGGTATTGATGGTCTCAGAGGGCCGTCGGCGGGCGCTGGCACACTTCTCGCGTGACTGCCGACTTCTGCGCCTGGGGCGACGAGAGCATGCGCCGCAGTGCACGCGGGGAGGGCGCCGTCTACTTCCTCGGCGCCGCGATCATCGACATGGACGACTACGACACTTGCCGAAGCGCCCTACTCGCTCTGCCACGAAGCGGTCCGAAATTGCATTGGCACGGTGCCGACTCGCAGCGTCGCCGAAGGGTCATGGCCGCAGTCGAGACCCTGCCTGCGCAGCATGTCGTTGTCATCGCCGCGCCGACGGACCCAGCCCGCCAACAACGCGCCAGGGCGAAGTGCGTCGAGCGGATGCTGCACGAGCTGGAGCTGTACGGGGCGACTCGCCTCGTCATGGAGACCCGCACTCCGAGTCTCAACGACCGAGACATGAAGCTGATAGATCGACTTCGAGGGGCCAGGCGTATCCCCTCGGGGATTCGGCTTGAGTTCGGCTTGCCATCTCAGGAGCCCCTGTTGTGGCTGCCGGACCAAGTGCTGGGAGCGATCGGGCTTTCTGAGGCTGGAGAGCAACGGTGGCTCACCGAGGCGATGGCCGCGCGGGTGCACCGCGTCGATATCACCTTGGAATAGCGCAAGAGCCGAGTCCCGTCATACGGCGGGGGTCTCGGCTCTCACTTCCGACCGTCCCAGCAGGACGGTGGCTTCCATTGCATGCTACCGGATACCCCGCCCCTGCGGAACAAGTTCGGCGCGAGCACCTATGACCAGGTCCGCGTCATTGAGGACCATCTAAGCGTCGATCCAGCCGCTGTGATCGGATGCCCGTATGACCTCTGCCTCCGACTCCCTGCGCCGGCTCTGCCCGACCGGCTCCCTCCGCGCCGTCATCAACCTCGGCAACCCGGTGCTGGCGCAGGGCACCTCCGAGGCGCCCACCGGCGTCACCGTCGACATCGCTCGCGAGCTGGCGGCGCGTCTCGGGGTCGAGCTCGAGCTCACGACCGTCACGGCGGCGCGCCACTCGTACGCGGCGCTCGTCGAAGGTCGAGCGGACCTCGGTTTCCTCGCGATCGAGCCGGCCCGCGAGGAGGGAGTGCGCTTCACGGCCCCCTATGTCGAGATCGAAGGAGTCTTCGCCACGGGCGACACCGACCTCACCATGACGGATGTCGACCGCGAGAGCATCGAGATCGCGGTCCGGAGCGGCTCGGCCTACGACCTCTACCTCACCCGCACGATCCAGCACGCGACGATCCTGCGCGGGGACGAGGCCGAGGAGGTCTACGAGGGCGGCGCCGACGTCCTCGCCGGGGTCCGCCAGCCGGTGACCACCTATGCGCAGGACAACGGACTGACCGTGCTCGAGCCCGCCTTCCAGACGATCCGCCAGGCGGTCGCGATCCCCCGCGACCGTCCGGAGTCGCTCGCGAGCGAGCTGACCGTCGTCGTCGAGGAGCTCAAGAGCAGCGGTTTCGTCGCGGCCGGCCTGGAGCGGGCCGGTCAGGTCGCCACGCTCCCCCAGGACTGAGTCGGGTCGGCCCTTCGAGACGGTTGCTGCGCAACCTCCTCAGGCAGCGGTGGCGAGCACCTCGGCCAGGACCGACGCGTCGACATTGCCACCGCTGGCCACGACGACGACGGTCTGCCCGGCGAAGCGCTCCGGGTGTGCCAGGACGGCGGCCAGCGCGGCAGACCCGCCCGGCTCGACGACGAGCTTCAGCGTGCGCACGGCCTCGCGCATCGCGACCCGCGCCTGGTCGTCGGTGACCTCCAGTGCCTCGACCGGGTGTCGGGAGAGGGCGGCGAGCGTGTGCTGACCGACCGTCGGTGAGCCGATCGCATCGAGGAAGACCGGCACCGCCGGCACCTTCGCCACCTGCCCGGAGGCGAGGGAGCGCGCCATCTTGGGGTAGCCGGCCCGCTCCACGACGAAGGGGGTGACCCCCGGCAGCGAGTGCCGCACCGCCTCGATGGTCCCTGAGGAGAGCCCACCACCACTGCACGGGAGGACGATCGCGTCGGGGGAGTGCCCCCCTTCGCCCAGCTGGTCGACGATCTCCAGACCCACCGTCCCCTGACCGGACATGACGCGGACGTCGTCGTAGGGGTGCACGAGGGTCAGGCCGCGCTCGGCGACGAGCTCGCGGCCGACCTCCTCGCGGTCCTGGGTCGCCGGGTCGTAGAAGACGACCTCCGCTCCCCACCACCGGCAGCCGTCGACCTTGATCCGCGGGGCATCCTGCGGCATGACGATCGTCGCGGTGGACCCGGTCATCCGAGCCGACGCCGCGACGGCCTGCCCGTGGTTGCCGGTCGAAAACGCGAGCACCCCCGCGACCCGCTCCTCGTCGCTCAGGGAGAGCAGGGTGTTGAGCGCACCACGGATCTTGAAGGAACCGGTCAGCTGCAGTGCCTCCGCCTTGACGAGGACCGTTGCGCCCGTGAGCTCGTCGAGCATCGGCGAGGAGAGAAGGGGGGTCCGCCGCACCTTGCCCTCGAGCCGCTGCGCCGCCGCCCTGATCGTGTCGATGCTGAAGTCCATGTGGCCACACTCCCTTCGAGACGCTTGCTGCGCAAGCTCCTCAGGGAGCGTCGTCGGGCAGGGGCGTGGCGCCGCGCTCCTCGAGCATCGTCGTCATCGTCTCGACCTCGGTGGTCTGGCTGTTGATGATCGACTGGGCGAGGGTCTCGACCGCGTCGTTCTTCGAGTAGTCGCGAGCTGCCTCGGCCATGGGCACGCCGGCCTTGTGGTGGCGGATCATCAGCTGCAGGTAGTAGATCTCGGCCTTCTTGCCCCGCAGGCCCTCGAGCTCGGTGATCTCGGCAGAGGAGGCCATGCCGGGCATCAGGCCGTCATCGCCGAGGGTCATGGCGGCGCCGTGCTCGTGGCCCAGCCCCTTCATCCAGTCCATCTGCTCACCCGGACCGGTCGGGGAGAGGCCCCATACCTGTAGCCACCCGGCCATCTGCCCGGACTGGGACTCCTGAGTGCGGGCGATGTCATAGGCGAGCGAGCGCACGAGCTTGTCGTCGGTGCGGTCGTGGATGATCCACGACATCTCGACGGCCTGGTCGTGGTGCGTCTGCATGTCGCGGGCGAAGCCCGCAGCGACGCTGTCGTCGCCCGGGGGGTCGTCCCCGCCGACGCGGGCCAGCGCCAGACCGGCGACGAGGCCGATCGCGAGCGCGACGACCGCGGCGAGGACGACCCGCGGGGTCACTTGACCAGGCTCGTCTCGGGGGTCACCCCACCGGTGCAGGCAGCGCCCGGCTCGGGGGTCTGCTTGCCCTCGCGGTACTCCTTGATGAAGCCCTTGATCCGCGGGTCATCAGCGGAGTCGACCGTGAGCTGGTGCCCCCAGGCCGACAGGACGATCGGGCTCGGCATCTTGCCCTCGTAGGGGGAGAGGACCGTGTAGGTGTCGGGCAGCGCGTCGTCGAGCTTCTTGACGTCGGCCTCGGGCAGGCCGGGCTCGTAGGTGATCCACACGGCGCCGTGCTCGAGGGAGTGGACGGCGTGCTCGTCGGGCACCGGGGTGTCATAGGTGCCGCAGTTGAGCCACACCGCGTTGTGCTCCCCACCGACCGGCGGCGACTCCTTGTAGTCGACCTTGCCGTCGACGTGGTTGCCGCCCTTGTAGTCGAAGGTCTTGACCCCCGACAGGTCTCCCGCGGCCTGGCGCTCGTCGCGCTCGCTGATGATGGCGTACCCCACGGCACCTCCGATGAGCGCGATCACCACGGCTGCGGCACCTGCCAGCAGGAGGGAGCGCCGGCGCTCGGCGGACTGGGCCTTCTTGCGAGCCTCGGCGAGCTTGGCATCGCGGGCGGACATCGACTTCTTGCTGCTCATGGGTCCCTCGGGGTAGGCGGGGGGCGGGAATGCCGGGATTATTGCACCGTCAACTGAAGGTCTCCTGAGGGTGCTCGCCACTAGTCTGACTGCATGCGTTCAGAGACGACGACCATCACCTCCCCGCAGGACGGGTTGCCACTCTTCGTGCGCACCTGGCAGCCAGAGGGCGAGGCCAAGGGCGTCGTGCAGATGGCCCACGGCATGGCCGAGCACTCCGCGCGCTACGAGCGCTTCGCCCAGGCACTGACCGACGCCGGCTACATCGCCTGGATGCACGACCACCGGGGCCATGGCGAGACCTCGAGCGAGCAGGAGGACCGCGGCTACTACGCCGATGACCACGGCTGGGACACCGTCGTCGAGGACATGCACACCGTGGGCCTGGCCATCGCCGCGGCGCACCCGGGACTGCCGCTGTTCTTCTTCGGCCACTCGATGGGTTCCCTCCTCGGCCGCGACTACATCACCCGCTACGGGCAGGACCTCGTCGGCGCCGTCCTGAGCGGGACCGCGGCACACCCGGGCCTGCTGGGCAAGGTCGGCCAGGGACTGGCGAGCGTCGAGGCGCGCCTTCGCGGTCGCCGCCACACGTCCAAGCTCATGGATGCGATGACCTTCGGCGCGTACAACAAGCCCTTCACGGCCGAGGGGGAGTTCGGCTGGCTCTCTCGTGACCGGGCCGAGGTCCAGGCGTACATCGACGACCCCCGCTGCGGTGAGGTCTTCACCTCCGGCTTCTTCGCCGACCTCCTCGGTGGCGTCAACCGGCTGCAGGGGCTGGCAGCGCGTGTCCCCCACGATCTACCGCTCCTCGTGATCTCGGGCGAGAAGGACCCGGTCGGCGGCAAGGACGGCGCCGGCGTGCGTGCGGCCGCCGAGGCCTTCCGCGCCGGTGGGGTCGAGGACGTCACCCTCAGGCTCTTCCCGGGCGCTCGCCACGAGCTGCTCAACGAGACCAACCGAGACGAGGTCACCGACCTCGTCATCGGCTGGCTGGACGACCACCTGCCGACGAAGGGGGAGTGACTCCCGTGACCGACGACAAGCGAGACGCCCGCAAGGCGATCGACGACCTCGAGCTCGACAAGCACCTCGCGGCCGCCGGGGCGGCCGCGGCGAAGTTCGCCCAGCAGGCGGTGGGCGCTGCCGGCGCCTTCGCCGCCGAGCACCGCGACCAGGCCCACGGCCTCCTCGACAAGGCGGAGGGTGAGGTCGACCGGATCACGGGAGGCAAGGCCACCGGCTTCCTGGGCAAGGTCCGCTCGGGCCTGGCCACGGGGGTCGACGTCGTCGCCGACCAGGCGCCCGATGACGGCGTCGCCGACGAGGACCCGCCGGCATCACCCCCTTCGTCCGGGGTGTGATGCGCCGCCGCCTCGGTGGGCTGCTGCTCCTGCTCGCGATCGCCTACCTGCTCGGTGAGGCGTGGGCGGTCGGCGGCTGGCAGGGACGTCCGTACAGCTGGACCCAGGACGCGATCAGCTCGCTCGGCGTGCCCGAGACCATGTGGACCGATGTCGGCCACGCGGAGTCGACCCGGCACGTGGCGATGAACGCGACCTTCATCGCCTCAGGGGCGCGGGTGCTGCTCGCGACGCTGGTGCTCGCTCCCTTCGTCCCGCGGGTCCGGTGGCTGGTGCTGCCGCTCGCCGTCGTGCACGCGCTGGGGACGATCATCGTCGGGCTCTACCCGACCGGCCTGACCGCGGAGCGGGCCAACATGCACGGGCTCGGGGCCGTCATGGCGATCGTCGGCGGGGCGGTGCTGCTCGCGGCGATCACCGCCGCGGTGGCCGGGCGCCACCGGATGCTCGCCGTGTGGACGGGGGTGTGCGCGCTGGTCTCCCTGCTCGGCTGCGTGCTGGCGCTGACGGGTGTCGGCGGCTTCGGTCTCGTGGAACGCCTCGCTGTCGATGCCGTGATCGTCTGGCAGATCGGCACCGGCGCCGCCCTCCTGCTCTCGCCGGCGGCGCGTTCGCAACGCCCAGATCCTGCATTGCCCTAGGGCAATGCGCGTTCAGGTGCGCCCGGAGCCAGTCCTTGCTCCCCGGCGGCGGTGCGCACCGCCTCGACGAAGAGGTCGATGGAGGGACGAGGCGTCGAGGTCGCCCGGTGGGCGACCGACAGGGTGCGCAGGATCGGCTCCTCGAGGGGGACCACGTCGACGCCGGGCGGCAGCAGGGTCAGGCCCAGGTCGGTGACGAGGCTGACGCCGAGACCGCTGGCGATCATCGCCAGCGCGGTGAACTGCTCCTCCACGGTGTGGGCGATCCGCGGCTCGAAGCCCCGCGCGTGGCACTCGGCGCGCACCGCCCGACCGAAGTGCGACCGCGCCCCCGCGAGGATCCAGGGGAACTCGGCCAGCGCACTCAACGACACCGTGTCGTCCGGGATGGCGCCCTCGGGAACCGCGGCGTGCAGCCTCTCCACCGCGACCACCGAGCGGTGCAGTGTCGGCTCCCAGTCGGTGGTGCGACTCGAGTAGTCGATGACGAAGGAGACGTCCATGCGCCCGTCGCGCACGGCGCTCGCGGTCTCCTCCGGGAGCAGCTCGGTGGTGCTCACCTCGATGCCGGGGTGGTCGACGGCGAGCACCGACAGAGCCCGGGGGATCAGGCCCGACGCGACGGAGGCCCACACCCCCACGCTCAGCCTAGCGGTGATGCCCGACTGGGCCTGCTCGATGGCCGCCGTGGCCCGCTCGACCGACGCGAGGATCTCCTCGGCGTGCTCGGACAGCAGCAGCCCCAGGGCGGTGAGCTGCACCCGCCGGCCCGTCTTCTCGATGAGCTGCACGCCCACCTCGCGCTCGAGCTGGGCGAGCTGCTGGGAGACGCCGGACGGGCTGTAGTGCAGGGCCTGCGCGGCAGCGGTGACCGTGCCGCGGCGGTGCAGCTCGCGCAGCATCTGCAGTCGTCGCAGAGACAGCTCCATGGCGCCACCCTAGGCCCGAGCCATCGTGCAGCGGAGGTGCACGATCGAGCCCATCTTCTGTAACTGGACGTGAGCGGTGTCACAGCCCGACGCTGGAGTCATCGGTCCCCACGGAGAGAGGTGGTTCAGCCATGACCCTCACGCACCCCACCAACGCTGCACAGGATTTCGTCGACCGCGCCCCGGCGCACGAGGAGCACTGGGTTGACCCCGTAACCGGAGCCCACGGCTACCTGGTCGTGCACACCCTCGTCTGCGACATCGCGACCGGCGGCACCCGCATGCGCGCCGGGTGCACCCGTGACGAGGTGGCCGACCTGGCCCGCGGCATGGCGACCAAGACCGCGGCCTTCGGTCTGCCCGTCGGCGGGGCCAAGGGTGGCATCGACTTCGACCCCAAGGACCCGCGCGCGTTCGGGGTGCTCACCCGGTTCTTCGAGCGGATGCGTCCGTGGCTCGACGGGCACTGGGTGACGGCCGAGGACCTGGGCGTGACCCAGCAGCTCATCGACGGAGCCTTCGAGGAGATCGGCCTGTCCCAGTCCTTCCACGCCGCGATCACCCGCTCGCCCGACCCCGCCGCGACGCTCGAGCGTGTCCACGCCGGGCTCGGCGTCATGACCGACGGGTTGCCACTCGGCGACATCATCGGCGGCTACGGGGTGGCGCAGGCCTGCCTCGGCGTGGCCGAGGGCTTCGGCTGGTCGGTCGAGGAGACCGAGGTGACGATCCAGGGCATCGGGACGATGGGCGGTGGCGCTGCCTGGTACCTCCAGGAAGCCGGCGCCAAGGTCACGGCCGTCGCGGACGCCCGCGGGACGCTCTTCGACCCCGCCGGTCTCGACGTCCACGCGCTCCTCGAGCTGCGCGATGGCTACGGCGAGATCGACCGCTCGCAGGTCCCGGCACGCGTGCAGCAGCTCGACCGCGACGCGATCCTCGGCATCACGGCCGACATCTTCGTTCCGGCGGCGGTCTCGTACGCGATCCGTGAGGACAATGTCGAAGGGGTGGCAGCTCGCGTCGTCGTCGAGGCGGCGAACGCCGCGTCCACGTGGGCCGCGGAGGACACGCTCGTGGCCAAGGGGATCCCCGTGGTCCCGGACTTCATCGCCAACACCGGTGCGGCAGCGTGGGCCTGGTGGCTGCTGCAGGGGCAGGTGGGGACCGACCCCGAGGACTCCTTCCGCCGGCTGTCGACCGAGATGCGATCCAAGGTCGCGGTGCTCGCCGAGCACTGGCTCGCCGAGCGGATCCCCATGCGGCAGACCGCCTTCAACCTCGCCTCGACCAACCTGCGACTGCTCGACGGCGCGCAGATCGTCATCCCCTGAGTCGAGCATTCCCCTATGGCAATGCAGGTGGAACCCTGCATTGCCATAGGGGAATGCGCGAAGACTCTGCATTGCCATAGGGGAATGCACGGTCGGGTGGTCAGGCGGAGGGCTTGATCCGCTTGCCGTCGCGTTCGCCTTCAACCGCGCCGTCGACCCGCTTGGCCACCAGCCGCTCGACGGCGTCGTCGAGGTGGGCCTGCAGGGCCGCCTTGGCCTTGGCGGGGGTGGCCTCGAGGATCGTGCGCCGCAGGGCCTCGTGCTCGTCGACCTGGGCCTCGAGGTCGGTATAGGTCGTGCGCAGCTCGCCCAGGCACATCCGGGTCTCGACGAGCAGGGTGCGCATCGCCCGGATGAGTCGCGGGCTGCCCGAGGCCTCGACGAGCACCTCGTGGAAGTGCTGGTCCGCGTCGGAGACGGCGGGACCGTCCCCCTTCGCCGCTGCCCGTCGCATCCGGCGCACCACCTCGTCGAGCTCGTCGGTCGTCGCCTCGCGATGCCCCTCGTCGAGGACGACCTCAAGGGCGCCGCGCTCGATGATCGAGCGGGTGCGGTAGACATCGCGCACGTCCTCCAGGGTCAGCTCGCTGACGAAGACCCCACGGTTGGTGATGGCGTGCAGGATGCCCTCGGAGACCAGGCGCTGCATGGCCTCGCGCAGCGGACCCCGCGAGACCTCGAAGTGCGCGGCCAGGTCGGCCTCGCCGAGCTGCTCGCCCGGCTCGAGGCGACCGGTCATGACGGCGCTGCGCAGCTCGTCGGCGATGTGCTCGACCGTCGAGCGGCGCGGGTGGGGGGTCAGGTCACTGACGGGCATGGTCCTGCCTTTGCGCGAAGAGGGATCCCAGCACGGACGACGCCGGCTGCGACCCGGCGAGCCGCAGCGCCTGCCAGATCGTCACCTGGTTGGCGGTGAGCACCGGCTTGCCCAGACGTGCCTCCAGGTCGGGGATGACGCTGAGGGTACGCATGGCGGTGTCCGGGACGAGAAGCGTCTGCGCCTCGGGATGGTCGTGAGCCGCAGCCAGGTCGACGACCTGCCCTGGGGTGAGGGCGCCGACCTCGGCGGCGGTGTCGATGCCCGCGCTCGACATGGCGACCACCTCTACCCCGGCCGCGGCCAGGTATTCGACGAAGAGCCGCGCGACGTCTTCGGGATAGCTCGCCGCCACTGCCACGCGCGTCAGGCCGAGGTGGGCCAGCGCGTCGACGAAGGCGGCGCTCGTGCTCGACGCGGGCACGCCTGCAGCGGAGGCGAGCTGGTCGATCTGCTGCTGCGCGCCCACGGGACCGTAGACGAAGCTGCCCGATGTGCACGCCCATATGACCGACCGCGGTGCGTGCTCTGCGAGTGCCGCAGCCCCCTCGGCCAGCCGGTCGGGCCGACCGAGGTCGAGCAGCTCGGGCACCGCGTGCAGGTCCGTGCCGTAGACGTGCGTCACCGGTAGGTGCACGCCGAGCAGGTCTGCGGCCCAGTGGTACTCGTCCTCGGCGGCGTGGTCCGGATAGATGATCCCGGCGGTGACTCCCTTCGCCCCGCTCATCGCCCGACCACCTCTCCCGGCCAGCTGCCCGGTCCCATCATCGGCAGTCCCATGCGTGCCAGGCAGGCCCAGACGGTGAGCTGGTTGGCGGTGAGCACCGGCTTGCCGAGGTCACGCTCGAGCGGGTCGATGATGTCGTAGGTCGGCAGGTTGGTGCAGGAGACGAAGAGCGCCTCGCTCGCGGGATCGTCTGCGGCGCAGACGAGCTCGGCCACGGTGCGGTAGTTGACCCGCCAGATGCCGCCGCCGAGACCGAGGTGCTGCGCGGTGACGACCTCGACGCCGAGCTCGCCGAGGAACTCCACGAGCCGGTCCGTGAGCGGCTGGTCGTAGGGGGTGATGACCGAGATGCGCCGCAGGCCGAGCGAGGTGACGGCCTCGGCCAGTGCACCCGAGGACGTGACCGCATCCGGTGCGCCGGCCGCCCGCATCGCATCGCCGAGCGCGACCTCGCCGTCTCGTCCGTGGATGAAGCTGCCCGAGCTGCACAGGTAGGCCACGACCTCGGGGTCGACCGCGAGGAGCTCACGGGTGGCGGCCTGCAGCGCACCGACGTCCGAGACCCGCTCCGCCATCTCGAGGCTGACCGGCACCGGCTCGAAGGGGGTGCGCGCCAGGTGGAAGGTGACCTCCAGCGGCGCCCATCGCCACAGCTCTCGCTCCAGCGCCAGGTCGAAGGGGGCGATGACCCCGATGCCGCGTTGGGCCAGAGGTCCGTCGAACTCGACGCCGGTGAGCTCCACGTGAGAACCACCCTTCGCCTCGGATTGCCAGATTGTTGACAATCTAGGAACCCGCTTCTACGTTGTCAACATGCCCAGGCAGTCCGTGGTCGTGGTGCTCCACGACGGAGATCTTCCGAGCGAGCAGGCGATGGCGCCGGTCCTCGAGCGGGCGCACGAGGTGCGCTTCGCGACGGCAGCAGAGCTGCCTGAGGCGATCGTCGGCGCCGATGTGCTCTTCGCCTACGACTTCTTCTCCACCGCGATCCCCGACGCGTGGTCTGCGGCCGACTCCCTCGAGTGGCTCCACGTGGCCTCCACGGGTGTCGACGCGATCCTCTCCCCGCAGCTGCGCGAGAGCGATGTCGTCCTCACCAACTCGCGCGGGGTCTTCGACGAGGCGATCGCTGAGTACGTCCTGGGGCAGGTCGTGAGCATCGCCAAGGGTCTGCCGCGCTCGTGGGAGCTGCAGCAGGCCCACCGCTGGGTGCACCGCGAGTCCGAGCGGGTCGCCGGCTCCCGCGTGCTCGTCGTCGGCACCGGACAGATCGGGCGCGCGATCGCCCGACTCCTGCGCGCCGTCGGCATGGAGGTCTCCGCCTCCGGCCGCCGCGCCCGCACCGGCGACCCGGACTTCGGGACGGTGACCGCGCAGGAGGACCTCCACCACGCACTCGCCGGAGCCGACTGGGTCGTCTGCATCGCCCCGCTGACGGACGCCACACGCGGGATGTTCGACGCCGCAGCATTCCGCGCGATGCCCGACCACGCCCGCTTCATCAACGTCGGCCGGGGCGAGTCGGTCGTCACCGACGACCTGGTGACGGCGCTGCAGGAGGGCGCGATCGCCGGCGCTGCCCTCGACGTGCTCGACACCGAGCCGCTGCCGGCCGACCACCCCCTGTGGGACCTGCCCGATGTCGTCATCACCCCGCACAGCTCGGGGGACTTCGTGGGGTGGCGCGATGAGCTCGTCCGGCTCTTCGCCGACAACTTCACCCGGTGGGTCGACGAGGAGCCGCTGCGGCACGTCGTCGACACCTCACTGGGATATGTACCGACCGACGGGAGCCCTGCATGAACCCCACCGAGATGACCGCTGTCGAGCTCGTCGCCGCCTACGGGTCCGGCGAGCTCTCCCCGGTGGAGGCGACCGATGCGGTCGTCGATCGCATCGAGGCGGCCGACGGTGACCTCAACGCCTTCTGCCTCGTCGACCGTGAGTCGGCGCTCGTGCAGGCGCGGGCCTCGCAGGAGCGGTGGCGTGCGGGTCACCCGCAGGGTCTGCTCGACGGAGTGCCCATCTCGATCAAGGACATCTTCCTCACCAAGGGCTGGCCCACCCTTCGCGGCTCCAAGGCGATCGACCCCGACCAGGCGTGGGATGTCGACTCGCCCGTCGCAGCCCGGCTGCGCGCCGACGGCATGGTCTTCGTCGGCAAGACGACGACACCCGAGCTGGCGTGGAAGGGCGTCACCGACTCGCCGCTGACCGGGATCACCCGCAACCCCGCTGACCCCTCGACGACTGCAGGAGGGTCGTCGGGGGGCGCAGCGGCTGCGGTCGCTGCGGGCATGGCGCCGGTCGCGGTGGGCACCGATGGCGGTGGCAGCGTGCGCATCCCTGCGTCCTTCTGCGGGGTCGTCGGCTTCAAGCCGACGCATGGCCGCATCTCGATGTTCCCCGCGAGCCCCTTCGGCCCGCTGGCGCACGCCGGGCCCGTGACCCGCACCGTCGAGGACACGGCGCTGCTCATGGACATCCTCTCGATGCCAGACCCGCGCGACCCGACCTCGCTCGCCCCGCCGACGCGCACCTTCCGCGGTGAGCTGGCCCGCGACCTCACCGGTCTGCACGTCGCGTACTCGCGCGACCTGGCCTTCGTCGATCTCGACGACGAGGTGGGCCGGGTCGTCGACACGGCCGTCGCGCGCATCGCTGCCGCCGGCCTGGCCGTCGATGCGGCCGACCCCGGCTTCGAGAACCCGCTCGCGGCCTTCGAGCTGCTGTGGGCGACCGGCGCCGCGACGCTGCTGCGGGGGATGCCCGGCGCTCGCGAGAGCATCGACCCGGGTCTGGGGCGGGTCTGGGACGAAGGGGAGAGCAGCTCCGGTGTCGACTACCTCCAGGCCCGGGGCGTGGCGGCCCAGCTCGGCATCACGATGGGCGCCTTCCACGAGCAGCACAACCTGCTGCTCACCCCGACCATGCCGATCGCGGCCTTCGAGGCCGGGCACGACGTGCCCCCCGGCAGCGGGATGCGCGGCTGGCCCGACTGGACCCCTTACACCTATCCCTTCAACATGACCCAGCAGCCGGCGATCAGCATCCCCTGCGGGACCACGGCCGCCGGCCTGCCCGTCGGCCTGCAGATCGTCGGGCCGCGGCACTCCGACGACCTCGTCCTCGCCGCTGCCCGGTGGATCGAGGGCGTGCTGGCGGGCTGAGGCTCCCCCTCGCCCAGACCGTCGCCGGGTGGAGGTGTGAGCGCGGATGATTCGTCCGCGCGTCGACCTCCAACCCAGGAGGACGAAGGGGGTGGGCTCAGTGGTCGCGCGCGGCGACCCAGGCGGCGATCTGGCTTCGTGAGGTGACCTCGAGCTTGCCGAAGATCCGCTCGACGTGGCCGTCGACGGTGCGCGGGGAGATGACGAGCCGGTCGGCGATGGTCCGGTTGGTCAGGCCCTGCGCGATGAGGCCGGCCACCTCGAGCTCTCGTGGGGTGAGTGGGCAGTCCTCGCGGCCGGGGCGCTCGACGGAGGGATCCTCGAGCGCGAGCTCGACGGCACCCAGTCGGGTCACTGCGGACGCGGAGGCCCGGCGGCGCCGGGCGACGCTCGCGCCGAGGCGACGCTCCACCTCGGCGGCGACCGCGACGCTCTCGGCGTGGATCTTGGGCCCGAAGGCCTCGATCGAGGTGCCGATCTGGGCCCATACCGACGAGGCGGCCCCGGCCAGCTCGGCGGAGCGCTCGTCGTGCGCCGAGTCGTGCGCCAGCCAGGCGAGCAGCTCGACGGTCAGGGCGATGCAGATCCCGTCCCGGAAGGCGCGCTGCAACTCGAGGGCGGCCTTCCCGGCACGGGCAGCGGCGTCGCGGTCGCCGAGGTGCCACTGGCTGACCGAGGTCACCCACAGCGCATAGGCGCGGCACCACTGCTCGCCGTGGCGCTCGCTGAGGTCGAGCACCCGGGTGCACGTCTCCAGGGCGTCGGCGTGCTGGTCCTCGTAGGTCTGGGCCATCCCCATCTGGAAGAGGGCGGTGCCGGCCGGTGCATCGAGCCCGTGCCGCTCGAAGACCACGATCGCCGTCCGGTAGTGGTCGATCGCCTCGCCGGTACGACCGCTGAAGGCATGGCGCAGGCCGGTCCAGTGCGCGGCGTGCGCGGCCAGGATCTCGTCCTCGAGCACGCTGGCGATGCGGCGGCACTCCTCGAGCAGCTCGGCAGCTCGATCGCGGTCGCCCTGGATGAGGCAGACCCACGCGGCCACCCACAGCGCCGCCCCGCGCTCGGGGGACTGGTCGACCACGAGATCGAGGATGCGCTCGAGCCACCGGCGCCCATCACTCAGTCGTCCGCCCGCGATCCAGTGGTATCGCAGCAGGGAGGCCAGCCGCGCCGCCTGACGTTCCTCGCCGGCGGTGGCGACCGACCACTCGAGGGCGGCGATGAGGTTGGGGTGGTCCTCACGGAGAGCGGCCAGGGCTCGCGGCTGGTCGGGCCCGCACCAGTCGCGGACCATGCGGTCGGTCTGGGCGAGGTAGTGGTCGCGGTGACGGCGCTTGGTCGCGGTGCGGTCCTCCCCTTCGCCCAGCTGTTGCGTGCCGTACTCGCGCATCGTGACGAGCAGCCGGTAGCGCATCGTCGCACCGTGGGGCTCGGCGGTGACGATCGACTTGGCGACGAGGCGGTCGAGGACGTCGAGAACCTCGTTCGCCGACAGCTCCGCATCGGCACAGACGGCCTCCGCCGCGTCGAGGTCGAAGCTGCCGGGGAAGACCGACAGCCGGGCCCACAGCAGCTGCTCGGCGGAGGTGCACAGGTCGTGGCTCCACCCGACGAGTGCCCAGAGGGTGCGGTGGTGCGCCAGGTCGCCGCGCGCGCCCCCGGTCAGCAGGGTGAAGCGAGCGTCCAACCGCTCGAGGACCTGCTCCACGGACAGGCTGCGAAACCGTGCCGTGGCGAGCTCGATGGCCAGCGGCATACCGTCCAATCGCGCGCACAGCTGCACGACGGCCGCCCGGTTGTCGTCGGTGACGGCGAAGCCGGGCACGAGGGCGCGGGCCCGGTCGACGACCAGACGAACTGCTTCTGAGCGGTCGATCTGCGCAGCGTCGTGGACCGGGTCGGGCAGGTCGAGCGGGCCGAGGTCATGGATCTGCTCACCGGGCAGGCCGAGCGGCTCGCGGGAGGTCGCGATGACCGACAGCCCGTCGACGGCGTCGAGGAGGGTGGCGAGCAGGTCGGCGGCTGCATCCAGGACGTGCTCGCAGTTGTCGACGAGGAGCAGGGTGCGACGGCCGGTGAGGTGGCGCACGATCTGGTCGACCGGCGCGCGGGTGGACTGGTCGGGTACGGCCAGGGCGGACGCGACGGCCGGCGCCACCTCGCTGCCCACCTCCAGGTCGGCGAGCTCGACGACGGCCACCCCGTCGGGGAAGGCCGACGCGGCGCGGGCCAGAGCCTCCCGCGCCAGGCGGGTCTTGCCGATCCCACCCGGGCCGGTCACCGTCACCAGACGCGCATCACCCAGCAGCGCCCGCGTCTCGCGCAGGGACTGCTCTCTCCCGATGAAGGAGGTCATCGGCCGGGACCTCGCCATGGGTGTGCACGCTAGGGCCACCACCCCCGGCTGTCACCCGGCGACGCGCGGCGCGGAACCGGCATGGCCATCGGTCGAGGGCGTCGGGGCGTGCCCGGGTGGGGCAAGTGGGGTGACGAAGGGGGTGATTACACCCCTGTGCGGGGTGTGTGGCCACTGACACCTTCGAGTCACGGCGGATCGGCCGCCCCGGACAAAGGAGTCCTCATGAACGACATGACCACCTCGCCCGACCATGACGTCATCATCGTCGGAGCCGGTTTCGCTGGGATCTATGGCATCCACAAGTTCCGTGACCAGATGGGCCTGGACGTGCACGGCTTCGACGCCGCGACCGACGTCGGCGGTACCTGGTACTGGAACCGATACCCGGGCGCCCGGGTCGACATCGAGAGCGTCCACTACTCCTACTCCTTCTCCGAGGAGCTGCAGCAGGAGTGGAGCTGGACCGAACGCTTCCCCGCGCAGCCGGAGATCCTGCGGTACCTGAACCACGTCGCCGATCGCTTCGACGTGAGCAAGAACTTCACCTTCGGCACCCGCGTGACCGGCGTGACGTGGAACGACACCGCCAGCCACTGGGAGGTCACCACCGACGACGGCGAGGTGACCACCGCGCGCTACTTCGTCTCCGGAGGCGGCACCCTGTCCGTGCCCAAGACACCGGAGTTCCCGGGCGTCGAGACCTTCGCCGGGCGGGTCCTGCAGACCGGCAGCTGGCTCGAGGACGTCGACTTCACCGGGCAGCGCGTCGGGATCATCGGCACCGGATCGACGGGCATCCAGGTGATCAGCGAGGTCTCCAAGCAGGCCCGGTCACTCACCGTCTTCCAGCGGACCCCCAACTACGCGACCCCGATCGGCAACTACCTGACGGACCCGGAGGAGGAGGCCGCCGAGAAGGCCCGCTACGGCGAGATCCGCGATGCCTCGCGCAACCACTTCCTCGGTGTGCCCTACGAGGACGTACAGCCTTCCGCGATCGCCGTGGGTGCGCAGGAGAGGCGCGAGGTCTTCGACGACCGCTGGGAGCGCGGTGGCTTCCGACTCTTCATCGACAGCTTCGGTGACATCCTCTCCGACCAGGACGCCAACGACACGGCGGCGGAGTACATCCGCGGTCGCATCCGCGAGCGGGTGCAGGACCCGGCCACGGCCGACCTGCTCTGCCCGACGGGTTACCCCTACGGCACCAAGCGTCCTCCGCTGGAGACCGACTACTACGAGGCCTTCAACCGCGACAGCGTGCACGTCGTCGACGTGCGGACCAACACCATCGCGGCCGTCGTGCCCGAGGGCGTCCGCCTCGCCGACGGCACCGTCCACGAGATCGACGTCCTCATCATGGCGACCGGGTACGACGCGTGCACCGGTCCGCTGCTGGCGATGAACGTCACCGGGCGTGACGGTGCGCGTCTGGCCGACGCGTGGGAGCAGGGCCCCCAGACCTACCTCGGTCTGACGGTCGCGAAGTTCCCCAACCTCTTCATGGTGACCGGTCCGCAGAGCCCCTCGGTCCTCTACAACATGCCGCTGGCCATCGAGGACCACATCGACTTCGTCGGCGACACGATCACCTACATGACCGAGCACGGCCACGCGGTCGTCGACGCGAGCGCCCAGGCCCAGGACCAGTGGGTCCACGAGGTCAACGCCGTCGCCGAGATGACGCTCCTGCCGAAGTCGGCGACCTCCTGGTACATGGGCGCCAACATCCCGGGCAAGCCGCGTCGTCCCCTCGTCTACCTCGGCGGTGCCCCGCGCTACCGAGCGATCTGCGACAACGTCCAGCGCAACGACTACCGCGGCTTTGCCTTCGCTGCCGACAGCGCGGGCCTCGCCTCGGCCGAGACCTCTGCGGCACTCGACCCGTGCGTCATGTTCATCGTCGAGGCCCTGCGCCAGCAGGAGTTCCCGGGATTCCGGGCTGCTGGCGTCGAGGGCGCTCGCGCGGTCGTCGAGTCCTTCGTCGACATGCAGGCCCCCAAGCAGCAGGTCGCCTCGGTCACCGAGCACTCCTACGGGCCGGACACCGACCAGCGTCTGCGGGTCTACGTACCCGAGGCCGACGGTCTGCTGCCCGTCACCGTCTACGTGCACGGCGGTGGCTTCGTCACCGGCAGCCTCGACATGATCGACGAGCCGGTCCGTGACCTCGCCAACCGCACCGGATCGATCGTCGTCTCGGCCACCTACCGTCGTGCTCCGGAGCACCGATTCCCGGCCGCCCACGACGACGTGGGCGCCGCCCTTCGCTGGGCGGTGGAGCACGCTGCCGAGCACGGCGGTGACCCCTCGCGGATCGCTCTCGCCGGGGACTCGGCCGGTGGGACCCTCGTGACGGCCGCGGCACTGCAGGCGCCCGGCGAAGGCATCGACCTGTCAGCCCTGCTGCTCATCAATCCGCTGGTCAGTGCCGCCGTCGAGACGCCCTCTCGTACGCAGTTCGCGGAGGGCTACGTCATCGAGCTCGACGACCTGGCGTGGTTCGGTGAGGAGTACGTCTCGTCCCCCGAGGACGTCACCGATGTCCGCCTGGACCTGGGGCAGGGTGACCTGTCGGCGCTGCCGCCGACCCTGGTCATCACCAACGAGTGCGACACCCTGCGCGACGAGGCGGAGGACTTCGCCGAGCAGATCCGCGCTGCGGGCGGGCAGGCCACGGTGCGTCGCTCCGCCGGACTGGCGCACGACGTCTACCTGCTCTCGGGCGCGGTCTTCCGCGCGGAGGAGCAGCGGGCGGCTGCGGGTGAGTTCCTCGTGAAGCAGTTCGCGCAGGTGCCTGCACTCGCGCCTGCCTGACCGAGGCGGCGAGCACACGAGGTCGTCCTGGTGCATCTCATGGCGAAATCCGCCACCAGATGCACCGGGACGACCCTTGGTGCGCAGGACGTCTCCTCTACCTTGAAGGTGTCGTAGTACGGCCCTGCTCGGGGAAGGTGACCTTGCTGTCCGCGTCGGTCTGCATCCAGCGGACGAAGCAGGCCGTCTCTTCGTGGACAACTCATCGGCCTCGGGTCCCCGACGACCTCGTGCTGGTCGTTGCTCGGCCTCAGGCTCGGGTGGAGGATGAAGCGTGAGCTCTCCACCCCATGAGCATGTCCTGGTCCCCGGTACCAACAAGGGGAGCGCTCCTCTGGTGCTCCTTCATGGATCGGATGGTGAAGAGTTCGACCTGCTGGAGCTTGCCCATCGACTCTCACCCACCGCCACGAAACTCGGGGTGCGCGGCCGAGTCGTCATGCCGGGCGGTCACGCATTCTTCCGACGCCACGCAGACCGACGGATCGACGAGGAAGACCTCGCGGCGAGGACTCCCGTCCTTCGCGATTTCATCCGGGGTATGGAGCGCGACATCGGTGCCCGACCCGTGGTGGTCGGCTTCTCCAACGGAGCAATCATGGCGGCTGCGATGCTGATGTCGCACCCGGACTTGCTCGCCGGCGCTGTGCTCTTGCGGCCGCTCTCTCCCTTCGCCGCACCGCCGCCAGTGGACTTGGGCGGCGTGCCGGTCCTCGTCCTCGACGGCGCCCAGGACGAGCGTCGAGCTGCGGGGGACGGGGCTCTGCTGGCTGGGGACCTGCGCGGCATGCGTGCTGCCGTCACCCACGAGGTGCTGCCCGTCGGCCATGCGATCACCGCGCAGGACACGTCGATGGCCAAGGTCTGGCTGCAGGAGACCTTCCCTGACCGGGACGTGACTTTCTGAGGACTACTCAGGCCCGGGCGAAGACCAGCCGCTCGCCGGCGAAGCCGTTGCGCCAGAGGTCGTTGCACGCGGCGGCCATCTCGGGCAGCCCCTCCTCGATCGCGCCGAAGACCGAGCCGGGCACCCAGCCCAGGTCGCCGTTGATGAGCAGGTTGTTGCGCCCGTAGAAGATCGCCAGGTCGGTGGCGCCCTGCTCGGCGTGCGCCGTCGACCCCGGGTCGTAGCCGTAGGCGGGGTTGCCGATCTCCCAGGGCTCGAAGTCGAAGAGGCACACGTCGCCGGGGATCGGGGTGATCGTCGGGTTCTCCCGGTGGGGTGCGGCGGTGATCCGCGGGAGCAGCGTGTAGACCTCGTTGCGCGCGTACTTCGCGTGGAAGGCGTCACCCCCCACCGGCAGCGCCTCCCACACGGCGTCGCAGGTGAGCGGCGCCTCGTCGTCGAGGAGCCGCGCGCGGCACACCACGCCGCGCGACTCGAGCGTGATCGACATGTACCGACTCATGTGCGCCTCCAGCACCAACTCATCGTTCCGATTGGAAGTAAACGCGCCGACGATTCATCAGCGGGTTTACCTCCAATCGGCGAACGGACTCAGACCTCCGCGAGGACTTTGCCCCAGATCTCCAGGGCCTCGTCCACCTGCTCGGCCGTGACGACGAGCGGCGGGATCATCCGGACGGTGTTCATGTGGGCGCCGCAGGTGAGGAGCAGCAGGCCCTTGGTCGCGGCGAGCTGCTGGGCCTTCGCGGCCCGTGCGCTGTCCGGGGTCCCGTCGGCTGCGGTGAACTCGCTGCCCACGAGCAGGCCGAGTCCGCGCACGTCACCGATGCCGTCGATGGCCGCGGCACGCGCGCCCTCGAGCAGCTGGGTGCCGCGCTCGGCGGAGTTGGCGACCAGCCCCTCCTCCTCGATGACGTCGAGGGTGGCGACGGCCGCGGCGCAGGCCACCGCGTTGGCGCCATAGGTCCCGCCCTGCGAGCCGGGCCACGCCTTGCTCATCAGCTCCTGCGACGCAGCGATGCCGGAGATCGGGAAGCCGGAGGCGATCCCCTTGGCCAGCGTGATGATGTCGGGCTGCACGTCGAAGTGCTGGTGACCGAACATCTTGCCGGTGCGGCCGAAGCCGGTCTGGACCTCGTCCATGACGAGCAGGATGCCGTGCTTGTCCGCGCGCTCGCGCAGACCCTGGAAGAAGGCGGTGTTGCCCGGGACGTACCCCCCTTCGCCCAGCACGGGCTCGACGATGAAGGCGGCGGTCTCCTGCGGCGAGGTGAGCGTCGCGAGGATGAAGTCGAGCTCCTTCAGGGCGAAGGCGGTGGCCTCCTCCTCGCTCCAGCCGTAGCGGTAGGCGTTGGGGAAGGGAGCGACGTGCACGCCGCCCATGAGGGGTGAGAAGCCCGCCGAGAAGCGGGTGCCGGACGTCGTCATGGTCGCGGTCGCGACCGTGCGGCCGTGGAAGCCGCCGTGGAAGACGATGACATTGGGTCGGCCGGTCGCCTGGCGGGAGAGGCGAAGGGAGGCCTCGAGCGCCTCGCTGCCGGAGTTGGCGAAGAAGAGGGAGTCGAGGTGCTCCGGCAGGACGCCGTCGAGCCGCTCGACGAGCTCGAGGAGGGGCTTGTGCATGACGGTCGTGTACTGACCGTGGATGAGCTTGCCGATCTGCTCCTGCGCGGCGGCGACCACCTTGGGGTGGCAGTGGCCCGTGCTCACGACGCCGATGCCGGCAGTGAAGTCGAGGTGGCGGTTGCCATCGACATCGAAGATCTCACTGCCGAGGGCATGGTCGATCGTGACGGGGGTGGCCTGCTTGAGCAGGGGGGACAACGCTGTCATCAGAACCTCCGAGTTGTTCGTCTGATTGTTGACAATACGTCTACGGTGAGGGGGACGGCAAGGACGCTGACGAAGGAGTCACCCATGACCACGACGGACACGACTGGGGTCACCCGCGAGCAGGAACGCGAGGCCATCGCCTCGGTGCCGACGGGACTCTTCATCGGAGGGGAGTGGCGCACCACTGCGGCGACGATGCCGGTCGTCGACCCCTCGACCGGCCAGCCCCTGTGCGAGATCGCCGACGCGACCCCCGACGAGGCCGCGGCCGCGCTCGACGCCGCCGCTGCGGCCCAGGCCGACTGGGCCAGGACGCCGCCGCGGGAGCGCAGCGAGATCCTCACCCGGGCCCGCGACCTCATGCTCGCCGACGTCGATCGGCTCGCGCTGATCATGACGCTCGAGATGGGCAAGCCGCTGGCCGAGGCGAAGGGGGAGATCGCCTACGCCGCCGAGTTCTTCCGGTGGTTCGCCGAGGAGGCCGTGCGCATCGACGGCGGCTTCATGACCGCGCCGGCCGGGGGCTCACGCTTCCTCGTCGCCAAGCAGCCGGTCGGCCCGTGCGTCTTCATCACCCCGTGGAACTTCCCGATGGCCATGGGGACCCGCAAGATCGGTCCGGCCATCGCTGCCGGCTGCACCTCGGTGATCAAGCCCGCCGCAGAGACCCCGCTGTCGACACTCGCGCTCGCCGACATCCTCGTGCAGGCGGGCCTGCCCGCCGGCGTGGTCAATGTCGTGACGACGAGCCGGAGCGACGACGTCATGGCGCCGATGATCCTCGACCCGCGCTCGCGCAAGCTCTCCTTCACCGGCTCGACCCCGGTCGGCAAGCACCTGCTCGAGCTCGCGGCCAAGACGGTCATGCGCACCTCGATGGAGCTCGGGGGCAATGCCCCCTTCCTCGTCTTCGACGACGCGGACATGGACGTGGCGATCGAGGGTGCGATGGCGGCCAAGATGCGCAACATCGGCCAGGCCTGCACGGCGGCCAACCGGATCCTCGTGCAGCGCGGTGTGGCGCAGGAGTTCTCCCGCCGGCTCGCCGAGCGGATGGGCGCGCTGCCGATGGGTCGCGGCGTCGAGGAGGGTGTCGTCGTCGGGCCGCTGGTCAACCAGAAGGCTGTCGACAAGGTCGACGAGCTCGTCCGTGACGCGGTCGGTCGAGGGGCCACGGCAACCCTCGGGGGGCAGCCGGCCGAGCGCGAGGGCTACTTCTACCCCGCGACCGTCCTCACGGGCGTGCCGGCGGACGCGCAGATGGGCGAGGCCGAGATCTTCGGGCCGGTCGCGGCGATCACCGAGTTCGACACCGAGGAGGAGGCCATCGCGCTGGCCAACGACACCCCCTTCGGCCTGATCTCGTACGTCTTCACCCAGGGACTCGACCGCGGCCTGCGGGTCAGCGAGGCCCTCGAGGCGGGGATGGTCGGCCTCAACCAGGGCGTCGTTTCCAACCCGGCAGCGCCCTTCGGCGGGATCAAGGAGTCCGGCCTCGGTCGCGAAGGGGGCCTGGCGGGCATCGAGGAATTCCTCGAGACGAAGTACATCGGCGTGAGGATGTAGCTCGCCGACCCGGCTCAGTCGCGCGCCGGCTCACCCTTCTTGGGCGAAGTCCTCGGCCGTCACCGGACCGCCGGCCGGCTGGGTGATGCGCACCGGGTTGCCGAAGGGGTCCCGCAGCGCGCAGTCGATGCCGTAGGGGCGCTCGGTCGGCTCCTCGGTGAACTCGACCCCCTTCGCCCGCAGCTCCTCGTAGGTGGCGCGGCAGTCCTTGGTCGTGAGGATCGCGGCCGCGCCGAGCGCGCCCTTGGTGAGCAGGTCGCGGAGCTGCTCCGCGGTTGCATCGTCGACGAAGGGGGAACCCGGCACCTCGAGCATGAGGTGGCGGTCGGGCTGGGAGGGCAGGGCGATGGTGAGCCACCGCATGAAGCCGAGGTCGACGTCGGCGCTCACCTCGAAGCCGAGCTTGCCGCAGTAGAAGGCGAGGGCCTCGTCCTGGTCGAGGACGTAGACGCTGTGATGGCTGATTCCTGTGAACATGGCTCAAATCTAGAGACGTGGGGGCGGGGGTGCTTCTCCGAAACTGCTCGGTCTCGTCCACCGCCGCACGACGCAGCCCGGGACATCGATCGGGTCGTCCTCGCGGAAGGCGCTCGGAGTCCTCCCCGTGATCTCGCGGAAGGTCCGGCTGAAGGTGCCGAGGCTGTCGTAGCCCACCGCGATCGAGACATCGGTGACGCTGCGGTCGTGGTCGCGCAGCATCGTCATGGCGCGCTCGATCCGGCGGCGCTGCAGGTAGCGGTGCGGCGTCTCGCCGAAGGTCGTGGTGAAGGTCCTCGAGAAGTGCGCCGGTGACATGAGCGCGACCCGGGCGAGCGAAGGGATGTCCAGCGGGCTCGCGTAGTCGTGGTCCATGGTGTCGCGGGCCCGCAGCAGGCGCCGGTTCTGGTCCTCCCGCGCGGTCATCGCCATGCATCGAGTATCCCGATCCCTGAGGAGGTTGCGAAGCAACCGTCTCGAAGGGAGGGGCAGGATGTCGTCATGACCCTCCAGCACATCGCCCTCGAGTCCGACTGGCAGGCGGCCCAGGCCACCGGCACCTACCCGATCTCCACGCGGGGTCGGCTCATCGCGGAGGAGGGCTTCATGCACTGCAGCGGGTCGCCGGAGCAGCGCGGGGGCGTCGTGAGTCGCTTCTACGCCGACGTCACCGAGCCCTTGCTCGTCCTCACCCTCGACGAGCAGGCCCTCGCCGCCCACGGCCTCGACGTGCGGTACGAGCCGGCGGTCCTCGGCGGCGACGAGCTCTTCCCCCATGTCTACGGCGGCGACCTGCCCGTCGGCTGCGTCAGTCAGGTCGACCCGCTCGAGCGCTGACCCGGCGTCCTTTTGCAGGGTTGGCGTCGTTGTGCAGGCTTGGCTGACGGTATGTCGTCGGCCAACCCCGCACAACGACGCCGGGCACGGGGACTGAACTGGAGTACGACTCGCGGTCGCGCCTCAGTCCTTGGCGATGGCGGCCACCGTCGCAGAGGTGACCGCCACCAGGTCCGAAGGGAGCAGCTCCAGATCGAGTCCGCGTCGCCCCCCGCTGACGTAGACCGTCTCGTGCTCCAGCGCCGAGGCGTCAAGGACCGTTGTCAGCGAACGCTTCTGCCCGATGGGGCTGATCCCGCCCACGACAAAGCCGGTCGTCCTCTCCGCCAGCGCGGGGTCGGCCATGCTCGCCCTCTTGGCCCCCACCGCCGCGGCGAGGGCCTTGAGGTCGAGCTGCCCGGTGACGGGCACGATGCCGACCACGAGGCCGTGGTCACGGGGCAGATCGGTGTGCGCGAGGAGGGTCTTGAGGACCCGCTCCGGCGGGGCCCCGATGGCCGCCGCTGCCTCGAGCCCGTAGGACGCCGCCGCCGGGTCGTGCTCGTAGGGGTGCTCGGTGAAGTCCACCCCGGCCGCTGCGAGGGCCCGCGTCGCAGGGGTGGCTCCGCCCCCCTTCGTCCTCTTGGTCATGGAGCCAGTGTCTCGCGGGGCGCGGCTGCTCGTTGCCTGGTGGACGCATGCCGTACACCCGGGGGTGGTAAGTATCCGGCATGCCGAAGCCGAACCTCCGCGAGTACATCGACCAGCTGATGGTCGAGGGCTACACCGTCCGCGACGACCAGGGCGATGACCCCATGCTCATCGCGCCCGACGGCAAGGCGGTCGAGACGTGGCGGGACAACTATCCCTACGACGCGCTGATGACCCGCAACGACTACGACGTCGAGAAGTACCTGCTCCAGATCGAGCTGCTGAAGTTCCAGTACTGGGCGCAGGACACCGGGCGGAAATTCGTCATCCTCTTCGAGGGGCGCGACGCCGCAGGCAAGGGCGGGACCATCAAGCGCTTCACGGAGCACCTCAATCCGCGTGGTGCGCGCGTGGTCGCCCTGACGAAGCCGAGCGAGCGCGAGGAGGGGCAGTGGTACTTCCAGCGCTACCTCCGATACCTCCCCACGAGCGGCGAGATCGTCCTCTTCGACCGGTCCTGGTACAACCGGGCCGGGGTCGAGCGGGTGATGGGCTTCTGCTCCGACGAGCAGTACGAGGGCTTCATCGACCAGGCGCCCAAGGTCGAGAGGATGCTCTCCGACGCCGGTGTCCACGTGACGAAGCTGTGGTTCTCGGTGACCCAGCAGGAGCAGCGCACCCGCTTCGCGATCCGTCAGATCGACCCGGTGCGCCGATGGAAGCTCTCGCCGATGGACCTCGAGAGCCTCGACAAGTGGGACGAGTACACGGCGGCCAAGGAGGCGATGTTCGAGCGGACGGACACCCGGCACGCGCCCTGGATCGTCATCAAGTCCAATGACAAGAAGCGGGGGCGGATCAACGCGATCCGATACTTCCTCAACCAGTTCGACTACGAGGGCAAGGACACGGCCGTCGTCTACGCCCCGGACAGGAAGGTCGTCGCTCGCGGGAAGAAGCTCATCGGGGACTGAACCTGCCACTGGTGGCGCCGGCGGACCGACTCCTCGCCGCGATCCTGGAGCGCCAGGTCGACACCCTCGGCCTTGCAGGTGCAAGGTGACCTCGTGACGAAGAATGCTGCACGACCCACCCAGCCACGCAACCGGGCACTGGCCGACATCGGCCCCATCGATCAGCTGAGGGCCGGCAGGCTGACGATCCGCCTCCCGCTCCTGCTCGTCGGGCTCTTCGTCTACGGCGGGTCGATGGCCATGGTCATCCGCGGGACACTCGGGCAGATCCCGTGGGACGTCCTGCACGTCGGCGTCTCGCACCACATCCCGCTGAGCTTCGGCACGATCGTCGTCGGCGTCTCGCTGCTCGTGCTGCTGGGATGGATCCCGTTGCGGCAGAAGCCAGGCGTCGGCACGATCGGCAATGCGCTGCTCATCGGCCCGTCGGCCGACATCGTCCTGTCGCTGATCGACCCGCCGGAGCACCTCGCCTGGCGGCTCGTGCTCACCCTCGGCGGGATCGTGCTCAACGGCGTCGCGACCGGCATGTACATCGGCTCGCAGTTCGGCCCCGGGCCCCGCGACGGGCTGATGACCGGGCTGGCCCGGGTGAGTGGACGATCCATCCGGTTGGTGCGCACCGGCCTCGAGGTCTCCGTCGTCGTCGTGGGCTGGTTGCTCGGTGGCGTCGCCGGGCTCGGCACGGTGGTCTACGCGCTGGCCATCGGTCCGCTCGCACAGCTCTTCCTGCCGGTCTTCACCGTGGACCTCCGGCAGGATGCCGTCCCACCCACTGATACATAACTTCACGTTATGCATTGCATCGTGTCTACTTATGCATAGGTCATGAGTCCCAGCGCGTAGCCCCGGCTTGCTGGGCGGCAACCCTCCACCCTCGGTGGGGTGCCCCGGGTGACGACCTGGGCGTCGGTCGACCGGCCGCGCCAAGCGCGGGTTCACCAGAGCCCCTTGATCCATCAGGAGCCATCCATGACTGCAACTGCCGCCCCCACCACCCTGCTCGAGGTCACGACCCAGGGCTCACTCGTCACCGGGACCGAGGTGGCCCTCACGAGCCGCCAGTTCAGCTACACGATCGACGAGCCGCCGGCCCTCGGTGGCACCGACAAGGGCGCCAACCCGGTCGAGCACCTGCTCGCCGCGCTCGCCTCCTGCACCGTCATCAGCTACCAGGTCTGGGCCGACAAGCTCGGGCTCAAGGTCGACACGATCGACGTCGACCTGCGCGGGGACCTCGACCTCGCCGGCTTCCTCGGCACGGACGACTCGGTGCGCCCGGGCTTCCAAGGCATCGAGCTGGGCATCACGGTCTCCGGTCCCGAGAGCGAGGCCGAGTACCGCCGCCTCGAGCAGGCCGTCGCGGCGCACTGCCCGGTGCTGGACAACCTGACCAACGGCGTGCCGGTGACCACGACCCTCGAGGTCGCTGCCTGAGCTTTGACCGCCTGACGAGGAACCCCCGCCGGCGCTGCCTGCGGGGGTTCCTCGTCAGCGGACGACCTCGCGCAGGTTGCCGTCGACTCTCCGGGTCCACCCGCGCGCGTCGAGATGCTCGAGCAGGGGCACCGCGACGCGTCGGGTGGTCCCGAGCGCCTGCCGCGCCTGACTGAGGGTGAAGGGCTGCTCCAGTCCCGCGAGCACGCGCATCGCCCGCGCCGGACCGTCGGGCAGCAGGACCACGTCGTCGGGCAGCCGAAGGATGCGGCCGAGTCGCTCGGCGGCAGCCAGCTCCGCAGCGCCCAGGCCGAGCGAGTCCAGCTCGCCCCGCTCCGGTGCGACGAAGGGGGTCCCCCGCAGCGTGTCCTCCACGGCCGAGATGGCCGCCTCTGCGGGCCCGAGACCGCCGACGTCGGGGTCGTGCACCCGGCCATTGGTGATGGCCAGGCCAACGCCCGCCGCCAGGGAGTGCACCAGCTCGTGACCGAGCGCGGCCGGTAGGTGGTCAGGGAGATCGAGCGAGCGCGCCGCCTCCGCGATCGGTACCCCGGCGCTGAGGGTGTTGGCCGTGTGATGGGCCCGGACGGTCTCGCCGAGCCGTTGACGCCAAGCGCTCACGGCATCCTTGTCGACCCACCAGTCGCCCTGCCGCACAGCGGTGCTCGGTGCGTCGAGCCCGAGCCGCTCGAGGACGTCCGCTCGATCGGCCGAACGTGAGGTGATCCGGGCTTCCGCCAGGTCCGAGGGGGACCGGCCGGCAGAGGTGAGGGCCTGCCCCCTTCGCCCTGCGGCGCCGCGACGGGCCAGCGGGAGGGGGCCGACATCGAGGACCCGCACCGCCCACAGCCGGCGACTGCCCGCATCGCGCAGGATCGCCCGATCCCCGACGCGCCACGGCAGGTCGACGTCGGCCGAGAGGCGGGCCAGCCCGCCCTCGAGTGGACGCACGTGGACCTGCACGTCGATCGATCCGACGTGCAGCGTCGCACTGTCCCCCACCGGCATTGCCCTAGGGGAATGCGCATTTCCCCGCATTGCCATAGGGGAATGCAGGTCATCGGACCCCACCTCGGTCAGCGCGACATCGATCGTGGCGGCCAGTTCGAAGGCTCCCGGAGTCAGCAGCACCAGCGAGCGGCCGACCTCGTCGGACTCGACCCGGCGCAGGTTGACCGCGACGCGCGAGACCGGGCCGACCTCCTCGTGAGCGGAGTCCTGGCTGTGCAGACCGCGCACGGTGACCTCACGCGCGCGTCCGTGGTCGAGGAGCGTCAGGCGGTCACCGACCCGAACCGTCCCGGCACCGAGGGTGCCGGTCACGACCGTCCCCGCACCGGCGACGGAGAACGAGCGATCGCCCCACAACCTCACGGGCGCACCAGGATCGGGCTCCGGCAGGCGTGCCGCCAGACCGTCGAGGGCGCCTCTCAGCGAGTCCATCCCGAGCCCGGTCGTCGCGGCCACCTCGACCGCGGGCACCTCCAGCCTCGCCGCGGTCAGCCGCCGGGTCGCGTCGTCGCGCACGCTCGCAATGCGCTCGTCATCCGCCAGGTCGCACCGGGTCAGGACGAGCAGCCCGTCCGTGATGCCGAGCGCCCGCACCGCGGCGAGGTGCTCGCTGCTCTGCGCCTGCCAGCCCTGGTCGGCAGCGACGACGAAGACCACGGCGGGAGCCGGGCCCAACCCCGAGAGCATCGTCCCGACGAACCTCTGATGGCCCGGCACGTCGACGAAGGCGACCTCGGCGCCGCTCGGCAGGGTCGTCCAGGCATAGCCGAGCTGGATCGTCAGACCCCGTTCGCGCTCCTCACGCAGCCGGTCCGGGTCGCGCCCTGTGAGGGCACGCACGAGCGTGGACTTGCCGTGGTCGACGTGCCCGGCGGTGGCGAGCACCCTCCTCATGGCGAAGGGAGTGGATGGAGAGCGTCGTCGTGCCCCAGCACTGCCCGCAGTGCCGCCTCGACATCACCATCGCGGTCGGCCGGGATGCAGCGGAGGTCGACCAGGCCGCGACCCCTGTCCACCCGGGCGAGGACCACCGGCAGGTCACCCGCGGGCTGACGCAGTCGTTCCACCGCGTCGATCGGGATCTCGACGGCCCAGCCGGGCAGTGGCACGCCGGGGGCGCCGCCGCCACCGACCCGACCCTCGACGGGCACGACCTCGCGACCGACGGCGGTGCCCAGTGCGTCGACCCGGAGCCGCAGGTCGTCCGCGCTCGCATGCAGCGACGCCGTGACCGGTGAGGCCGGACCACGCAGGGTGGCCTCGAGCGCCGCGAGGGTGAGCTTGTCCACGCGGACCGCACGCTGGAGGGGGTGTCGTCGCAGCTGGTCGACGACCTCTGCGTCGCCGAGGACGAGGCCGGCCTGGGGCCCGCCGAGCAGCTTGTCGCCGCTGGCGGTGATGATCGTCGCGCCTGCGCGCAGCCACGTCCGGGCATCCGGCTCGTCCGGCAGGAGCGGGTCGGGGGCGAGCAGCCCGGAGCCGATGTCGGCGACCACGGGCACGCTCGAGCCGTCGGGTCGGGTGAGCCCGCGCAGCTCCTCCAGCCCGACCGAGGTCACGAACCCGTCGACGCGGAAGTTGCTCGGGTGCACCTTCAGCACGCAGCCCGTCTCCGGGCCGATCGCGTCGGCGTAGTCGCGCAGGTGGGTCCGGTTGGTCGTGCCGACCTCGCGCAACCGTGCGCCGGTCGAGGCGATGAGGTCCGGCAGGCGAAATCCGTCACCGATCTCGACCATCTCGCCTCGGGAGACGACGACCTCGCGACCGGCGGCGAGGGCGGTGGTCGCGAGGACCAGCGCTGCGGCGCCGTTGTTGACCGCCAGTGCACCCGAGGCATCAGGGACCGCCTCGAGCAGGGCAGCCAGCGCACCGGCACCGCGCCGGCTGCGCGCGCCGGTGGCCAGATCCATCTCGACATCGACATAGCCGGCGGCATCGACGACGGCCTCGATCGCGCTGGGGGACAACGGCGCTCGACCGATGTTGGTGTGTACGACGACCCCGGTGGCGTTGAGCACCGGGGTGAGTGAGCTGGTCCGGGTGGGCAGGGCTGCGAGGGCGGCTTCGACCACTCGGTCGGGGGCGATCTCCTCGTCTCGGGCTCGCTGCTGTGCCGCGACGACGGCAGTCCGCACGACCGACCGACCCAACCGTGCGGCCGCGGTGACGAAGGGAGCCTGGCCCAGCACGTCATCGGTGCGGGGGATGGCCCGGCGCGGGTCCTCGCTCACGGGTGTCACTCCCTTCGTCCCGGGGTCAAGACTGGCGGAGGCGGACGGGAATCGAACCCGCCAGACCGAGATGCTCGGCCTCACCGGTGTTGAAGACCGGGGGGACCACCAGGAACCCAGACGCCTCCGTGAACCACCATATGGCAGGTGGTCCGAGTCACACGGGCGGGTCCTATGGTGAGGTCATGGAGCCGATCCGACTGACCCAGTTCGCCCGCGGCGGAGGCTGCGCCTGCAAGATCCCCGCCGGTGAGCTCGAGCAGATCGTCGCCGGGCTGCACGTGGCGGCGCCGCCCGGCTCCGACGTGCTCGTCGGGCTGGATGACGGTGACGACGCCGCGGCGGTGCGCATCGAAGGTGGTCTGGCGGTCCTGTCGACCTCGGACTTCTTCACCCCCGTCGTCGACGACCCCTACGACTGGGGGCGGATCGCTGCGGCCAACGCGGTCTCCGACATCTACGCCATGGGCGGCAACCCGATCATGGCGATCAACCTCGTCGCCTGGCCCAGGGAGCTCCTCCCGACAGAGCTGCTGACCGAGGTGCTCCGCGGTGGCCTCGATGTCGCCACCGAGGCCGGCTTCCCGGTGCTCGGCGGTCACAGCATCGACGCTCCCGAGCCGATCTACGGCATGGCCGTCACGGGGACCGCTGACCCCGACCGCCTCATGCGCAATGACGCTGCCGAGGCCGGCCTGCCGATCAGCCTGACCAAGCCGCTCGGCGTCGGCGTGCTCAACAACCGGCACAAGGCGACGGGGGAGCGCAGCGAAGAAGCGATCGCGTCGATGGTCGCCCTCAACCGCGACGCCGCGCAGGCGGCCCTGGCTGCGGGCATCCGGGCGGCGACGGATGTCACCGGCTTCGGTCTGCTCGGTCACCTCTACAAGATGTGCCGGGCGTCTGGTGTCGCCGCTCGGATCGACGCTTCCGCAGTGCCGTACGTGGCGGGCGCCCGCGAGGCGCTCGCCGCCGGGCACGTCCCGGGCGGGTCCAAGCGCAACCTCGACTGGGTGCGGCCCCACCTGTCCGCCGACGGCATCACCGAGGACGAGCTGATCCTCCTCGCGGACGCGCAGACCTCCGGCGGGCTGCTCGTCGTCGGCGAGGTCCCCGGTGCCCCGGTCGTCGGCGAGACCGTCGCTGCCGGATCGCTCGGTGACGGAGTCCTCGTGCAGGTGTCGTGAGCGAGGTCGACCGGCTGCTGACGTCGGCCCGCACCGGTCTGAGGCGCCTCACCCCGCAACAAGCACATGCCGCGACGAAGGGGGGAGCCCTCCTGGTCGACACCCGCACCGCTGCGCAGCGGGCCCGGCAGGGCGAGGTGCCCGGAGCGCTGGTCGTCGACCGGACCGTCCTCGAGTGGCGACTCGACCCGACGAGCCCGCACCGCATCCCCGAGGCCGTCCCCGGTGTGCGGGTCATCGTCCTGTGCCGGCAGGGCTACAGCTCGAGCCTGGCGGCTGCCTCCCTTCGCTCCCTGGGAGTGGACGCGACGGATGTCGTCGGTGGCGTCGAAGCGTGGATCGCCGCAGGCCTGCCGGTGTCACAGGGCCCCGCCGACGTCCGCGAGTGAGCGCACGCGGCCACCGTTCGTCTGCATTGCCCTAGGGCAATGCAGACGAACGGCGGCTGGCAGTCTCTTGGTGAACCTGCATTGCCCTAGGGCAATGCAGGTTCAGGCGTGGTGCTTGGGGGGCTTGGCGAGGAAGGGGATCACGAGACCGACGAGCGCGATGATGCCCATGACGGTGAAGGCCATCGTGTAGGCCTGGTCCTCGCCGATGAGCCACGAGATGAGCAGCGGGCCGATGATCCCGCCGATCGACCATCCGATGAGCATCAGACCGTAGATGCCGCCGGAGTGCTTCACGCCGAAGAAGTCGCCTGCAGTCGCGGGCAGGGTGCCGAAGGCGCCGCCGTAGCAGGTGTAGACGATGGCGCACAGGACGTAGAAGACGGCTGCGTTGCCGATGTGCGGGATGGCGAGGAGCGCCAGGCCTTGGAAGCCGAGGATGCCCATGAAGGCAGGCATGCGGCCGATCTTGTCCGAGATCGCCGCCCAGAGGATCCGGCCACCGCCGTTGAAGAGGCCCATGACGCCGACGAGGGTGGCGGCCGCGGCGGCGCTCATGCCCGCCACGTCCGTGGCGGTCCCGGCGGCGACGGAGATCAGCGAGATGCCGGCGGTCACGGAGATCGTCAGGATGAGCGTCAGCATGTACCACTGGGGGGTGCTCAGCGCCTCCTGCTGGGTGAAGTCACGAGCAGCCTTCTTGGCCTGCTCCTCCTTCTTGGTGTCGTGCTGTGCGTGGGCCTTGGCGACGCCGGGCGCGATGTAGTCAGCCGGGGGGTTCTTGAAGACCGAGGCGCCGATGAGTCCGAAGATCAGGTAGGCGATGCCGAGCCAGAGGAAGGCCTTGGTCGGGTGGACGTCGTAGCCGGCAATCCCGTCGATCATCCGCTGAGCCAGTGGCGAGGTGATGACGGCACCGAAGCCGAAGCCACCGACCGCGATGCCGGTGATCAGGCCACGCTTGTCGGGGAACCACTTCTGCAGCATGGCGATCGGCACGATGTAGGCCAGACCGAGGCCGAACCCGCCGAGGATGCCGTAGCCGAGGATGAGCAGCCACAGGTCCGAGGCGTCTCGGGTGAAGCTGGCCAGGATGATGCCGACCGAGTAGATGACGACACCGGCCAGGGCGACGAGCCGTGGCCCACGCTTGTCCTGAATGCGACCTCCGAGGAAGGTGCCCAGGAAGAGCATGCCGATGGCCACCTCGAAGGGGATGGTGGCCTGGACCTTGGACAGCTCGATCGCCGAGGCATCGCCCTGGATCGCCTTGCTGAAGGTGCTCCACGCGTAGACGGCGCCGATCGTCAGCTGGACGAGGACACCGCCCGCGAGGATCAGCCACCGGTTGCCGATCGCTGCTGGGGCCGGGCTCGTGGTTGCCGTGCTCATGGAGACCTCCTGGTGTGAAGGGGGTACGGCCCGCTGGTCAGCGGACCGTGACGACGCTGTCCTCGGTGTTGCCCTGCTGCCGCCGCTTCTCGAGGCGGTCCTTCTGGACGCGGACGGTGTACTTGGGGTCCTTGGCGGACTCGATACCTGCCTCGACGATGCCCATGCGGGTCAGGGCCGAGGCGGTGGCCAGCGCGACGCCCGAGGCGATCGCGACGAGACGGCTGCGGCCCGACAGCAGCGTCCCGACGCCGCCGGCGATGGCCAACCCCTTGGCCAGACGCAGCTTGCCGGCGCCCTGACCGGTGGTGACCGGCTCGTCGATGCCCAGGTCGCTCAGGTGCTCCTCGAGCTGGTGCATCGCGGCCAGCTCGGTGGCGACACCGGCCAGGGCCAGTCGTCGCACCGGACCGGCGAGGGCGGTGGGGGTCAGCACCATCTGCACCCCGGCGGAGGCCAGCGCCGCAGACCCGACGAAGACGAAGGGGAGCTCACGTCGGCTCTCGTGCCACACCGGGTGAGCGGTGTCGGCGAGCAGGACTGCCGTGTACGCCGCGAGCGGCGCGCCAAAGGCGGCCTGCCCGATGGTCGAGGGAGTACCGAGCGCGTCGGTCACGCGGGTGAGGGCAGTGACCGGGCCCCGCGCGGGGAGGAGTCGCAGCACCTCGGCGCCCGTGGTGACCGACGCGAAGCCCGCATACGCGGTGAGGATCCAGGTGCCGACCGACATGGGGGAGGTGAGCTTGACGGTGCGCATCATGTTGAGGAAGCGCTCGGGCCGGCCGAGGTCGGCCACCAGCGCCGCACCGCTCAGCGCGACGGTGGTCATCGCCGTCAGTCGTGCATTGCGTTGCAGGACAGCATTGCCCGTCGCTGCAGCTCCCGCCTGGATGATGCCGGAGGTGCCCGCGATGCCCCCGACGAAGAGGTAGGCGGAGATCTTGTGGTCCCACGGCACCGGCTTGACGATGGCCTGGCCGTAATAGCTGGAGAACTCGGCGTCCGGTACGGCGGGCGCTTCGCGGCGGCCGCCGCCGTCGCGGCTGAGCCAGCTGCGCTGGGCCCCCTTGGCCAGATCGCCGGCGCGGCGGATCCCGGAGTCGCGGCGCCGCTTGCGGCGGCCCTCCTCGGGTGGGCGGTAGCTGTCGAAGGGGGAGGTCGTCACGACCTGCTCCCGACGAAGGAGATGGCAACGGCCCCGAGCAGCCCGAGTCCGGCGACGCCCGCGGCCCGGAACATCTCGGGCAGCTTGGCGGTGGGGACGACCGGGTCCGGGGGGAGGCCGTAGACCTCGGGCTCGTCGAGCAGGAGGAAGACCGAGCCGGTGCCGCCGACGCCATCGTGCTCGTTGGCGCCGTAGAGACGAGCCTCGGTGAAGCCCTGCTCGTGCAGCTGGGTGACGCGATCGCGCGCGGTGGCCACCATGTCGTCGTGCGCCCCGAACTTGATCGAGGTGGTCGGGCAGGTCTGGGCGCACGCGGGGGTCTGGTCGTGGCTCAGCCGGTCGTAGCAGAGCGTGCACTTCTGGGCGACGCCGACATTGGGGACGTGGCTGTCGGCGGTGACCGAGACGCTCGAGTCGGTGCGACGCTCGATGACGCCGAAGGGACAGGCGCCGACGCAGTAGCCGCAGCCGTTGCAGATGTCGTCCTGCACAACGACCGTGCCGAACTCGCTGCGGAAGAGTGAGCCGGTGGGGCAGACGTCCAGGCAGCCGGCGTGCGTGCAGTGCTTGCACACGTCGGAGGACATCAGCCAGCGAAACTCCGGGACCGGTCCGACGATCGGCACGCCGTCGACGGTGAGGCCGTAGTCGCCCGTGCCGCCGGCCTCGACATTGGCCTTCTCGCTGAGCATGTCCGTGAGTGCTGGACCGTGCCCCTCGATCGGCGCGGGGAGCGTGCCGTACCCGGCAGGGGAGGCGATGGACGGCTCGGGTGCCGGTGCGGGTGCACCCATGCTCGGCATCCCGAGGTCCACGAGCGCGCGACCCGACTCACGGGCGGCCTCGATCCGGTCCTGGCTCTGCTCGACGAAGGCGACGTGCCGCCAGGTGCTCGCCCCGAGGTCACCGGTGTTGTCGTAGGAGTTGCCCGTGATCGCCAGCCCGTCGAGCGGGATGCCGTTCCACTCCTTGCAGGCGACCTCGCAGGCCTTGCAGCCGATGCAGATCGAGGTGTCGGTGAAGAAGCCCTGGCGTCTCGGTGCCTCCTGCCACCCGGCGTCGGTGGCTGGTTCGGTCTGACCCGAGAGCTGTCGGGAGAGATATCCCATCAGCGGTCTCCTTCCGTCTCGAGAGTGGCTGCGCGGCGCTCGCGGATCTGCGAGGAGACGTCGTCAACACGCTGGCTGCCGGTCTCGACCGTGGTGCCGGAGCGCGACTGGTACTCCTCGACGAGCCGCAGCAGCTCCTCGCCCCGGGGCCGTCGCCCGGGTCGGATGTCGCAGGACCCGACCTTGGACTCCTGGATCTGGACATTGGGGTCGAGGGCAATGCCGAGCAGGTCGTTGGCGCCGTCGCCCTCGACGACCGCATCGCGGCCGACACCCCAGTGGTAGGGCAGACCGATCTGGTGGACCGTGTTGCCCATGATCGTCAGCGGTGTCATCCGCTCGGTGACCAGGACGCGTGCCTCGATGGCGCTGCGCGCCGAGACGATCGTCGCCCACTCGCCGTTGACCAGGCCCTGCTGCTCGGCGAGCTCGGGAGAGACCTCGCAGAACATCTCCGGCTGCAGCTCCGACAGGTACGGCAGCCAGCGGCTCATCCCTCCGGCGGTGTGGTGCTCGGTGAGGCGATAGGTCGTGAAGACGAAGGGGTAGACACCCGCCCCCGGCTCGTCACCGGACGGACTCCACAGGTTGTCCTTGCGCGGGTAGACCAGCCGGCCCGGGTTGCGCTGCTGCGAGTACAGCGGGTTGTCGACGGGGGACTCCTGCGCCTCGTAGTGACTGGGCATGGGGCCATCGACCATGCCCTTGGGTGCGAAGAGCCAGCCCTTGCCGTCGGCCTGCATGATGAAGGGGTCGTCACCGGCGATCGCAGCCGGTCCACCGATGTCGGCGTCGGGTCGGAAGGCCGGGTCGCGATCGACGGGGAAGTCCGGCACGTCCTTGCCGACCCACTTCTTGGCATCGGCGTCCCACCAGACGTACTTCTTGCGCTCGCTCCACGGCCGGCCCTCGGGGTCGGCGGAGGCGCGGTTGTAGAGGACTCGCCGGTTCATCGGCCAGGCCCAGCCCCAGTCGAGCGCGGTCTCGTCCTGCTCATGACCGGGCATGCGGTTCTTGGACTTGTTGACCCCGCCGGCGAAGACTCCCGTGTAGATCCAGCAGCCGCCCGTGGTCGAGCCGTCGGGCTTCATGTCGGCGAACTTGTCGAGCAGCTGGCCCGCCTTGTCGCCGGTGAGGTGGTAGCCGTTGATCTCCGCCAGGACCGCCTCGGCGTCGGTCTCGCCGTGCTCGTCCTTGGGGTAGTCCCAGGTCATGTCGAGCAGTGGCCGGTCGCGCTCGTCCGTCGAGTCCTTCAGACGCTCACGGATGCGCACCCCGAGCTCGTGGAAGAACTCGAGCTCGCTCTGCGCATCACCCGGGGGCTGGACCGCCTGGTGGTGCCACTGGAGCATCCGCTGGGTCTGGGTGAAGGTGCCGGACTTCTCCACGTGGTTGGCCGCGGGGAAGAAGAAGACCTCGGTGTCGATGTCCTCGGTCTTCAGCTCGCCGCTGGCGATCTCCGGGGAGTCCTTCCAGAAGGTCGCCGACTCGATGAGCTGGAAGTCGCGCACGACGACCCACTTCAGGTGGGTCATCGCCAGGCGCTGCATCTTGCCGTGCGCCGACCCGACCGCCGGGTTCTGCCCGATGACGAAGTAGCCCTCGACCTCGTCGTCGAGCATCGCCATGACGCTCTGGTAGGTCCCGTGGGCTCCGGTCAGGCGCGGCAGGTAGTCGTAGCAGAAGTTGTTGTCAGGGGTTGCGGCATCACCGAACCAGGCCTTGAGCAGGCTGGCGGTGTAGGACGGTGCCTCGGTCCAGAAGCCCTTCTGCAGGGGCGAGCTGATGCTTGCCAGGTACTCCTCGTAGGTGTCGTGCTTGCCCACCATCGGCATCGGCAGGTACCCGGGGAGGATGTTGAAGAGCGTCGGGATGTCGGTCGAGCCCTGGATGCTCGCGTGCCCGCGCAGCGCCATGATCCCGCCACCGGGGCGGCCCATGTTGCCCATGAGGAGCTGGAGGATCGCTGCCGTGCGGATGAACTGCGCACCCAGGCTGTGCTGGGTCCAGCCCAAGGCATAGGCGAAGCAGGTGGTGCGATCACGACCAGAGTTCTGCGTCAACGCGTCGGCGATCTGGTGGAACTGCCACTGCGGGATGCCGCAGAGGTCCTCGACCATCTGGGGCGTGTAGCGCGCGTAGTGCCGCTTGAGCACCTGGAAGACCGAGCGCGGGTGCTGCAGGGTCTCGTCGCGGATGACCCGGGCGTGCTCGAGAGGGGGCCCGGCGGCGCCGTGCTGGTCGCCCGCGGCGCGGGCGCTCTTGCTGGCGCCGTGCTCGTGCCCACCGGAGGGTCCGCCGACGTCGTCGCCGGAGGTGCCCCCCTCGCCGTCCTTGCGCTCGTCGTAGGCCCACGAGGACATGTCATAGGTGCCGGTCTCCGGGTCGTAGCCGGAGAAGACACCGTCCAGGTCCTCGGTGTCGACGAAGTCCTCGCTGACGAGCGTGGCCGCATTGGTGTAGGCGACCACGTAGTCGTGGAAGTAGAGGTCCTTGGCGAGGACGTGGTTGATCAGCGCACCCAGCAGGACGACATCGGTCCCGGCCCGGATCGCGGCGTGCGTGTCAGCGATCGCCGACGTGCGGGTGAAGCGGGGGTCGATGTGGATCACCCGGGCGCCGCGGGCCTTGGCCTCGGCCACCCACTGGAAGCCCACGGGGTGGCACTCGGCCATGTTGGAGCCCTGGATGATGATGCAGTCTGCGTTGGCCATGTCCTGCAGGGACTGGGTGGCGCCGCCGCGCCCGAAGGAGGATCCCAGACTGGGAACCGTGGCGGAGTGTCAAATACGCGCCTGGTTCTCGATCTGTATCGCGCCGGAAGCCGTGTACAGCTTCTTCATCAGGTAGTTCTCTTCGTTGTCGAGGGTCGCGCCCCCGAGCGAGGCGATGCCCATCGTGCGGCGCAGCCGGCGACCCTTGTCGTCGACCTCCTGCCACTTGTTGGCTCGAGCCTCCAGGTAGCGGTCGGCGACCATGTCGATCGCCTCGTCGAGCTCGATCCGCTGGAACTGCGTGGCGCCCGGCGCGCGATAGAGCACGTGCGTCTGGCGCGACGGGGAGTTGACCAGCTGCTCGCTCGCGGCGCCCTTGGGGCACAACCGCCCTCGGCTCACCGGGGAGTCCGGGTCACCCTCGATCTGGACGACCTTGTCGTCCTTGACGAAGACCTTCTGCCCGCAGCCGACGGCGCAGTAGGGGCACACGCTCTGCACGACGCGGTCGGCCGTCGTGGTGCGCGCCTCGACCTCGCGGGTCTTGCGTGATGTGACCGACGTGCCGCGGCCGAGGAAGTCTCCGGAGGCCAGCTGTCGCAAGACGGGCCAGCCCAAGAAGGTCGAGTCCTTCGGTGCCATCACCACTGCTCCTTCGTCAAAGGGATCGTGACCTCTGTCACCGTAGCCCCTTTGTACCCGGCGCGGGAGTCTTCACACCCTGTCGTCGTCGAGACTCATTGCTGCACGTCCAGAGCCCGCAAGATGACGTGTCAGACGCCCGGACACAACGATGCGACGTGTTAAGTTTCTGGCAATTCCTTAACACGTAGTGCGGATGCGTCGAAAGAGTGGACACATGCCTTGGAACCCCGAAGCTCCCTTCAACGATCTGCCGGCGCTGCCCCCAGTGGGCCTCGACCTCGAGCCCAAGTCCGTGCTCAAGGCGACCGTCGAAGCCCGGACGGCACTGGCGACGCTCGCTCAGGCCGGACTGATGCTGCCGAACCCGAACATCCTGATCCACGCAGTGCCGCTGCTCGAGGCGCAGGCCAGCTCCGAGATCGAGAACGTCGTGACCACGGCCGATGAGCTTTTCAAGCATGTCGACTCGGGTGGAGGAGACCACGCGACCAAGGAGGCGCTGCGATACCGCAGCGCCCTGTTCGCGGGGGTCGAGTCCATCAGAAGCCGGCCCCTGACTGCTGCCACGGCCACTCTCATCTGTACCGAGCTGCAGGGGCGAGACATGGCTGTTCGCGCAGTGCCGGGCACCAGGATCGCGAACCCGACCACGCGTCAGATCGTGTATGCGCCACCCGAGGGTGCGGACCTCATCCGGGAGAAGCTCTCGGACTGGGAGCGCTTCGTCCATTCCGAAGACGATCTTGACCCGCTGGTGCGCATGGCTGTGGCTCACTACCAGTTCGAGGCGATCCACCCATTCCATGACGGAAACGGACGGACCGGTCGCGTCATCAACATCCTCATGTTGATCGAGTCGGGCCTCCTCCACGACCCGATCCTCTATCTTTCCCGCGCGATCATCGCGCGGAAGAACGACTACTACCGTCTGCTGCGAGCGGTGACGGCCGACGGTGCCTGGATCGAATGGATCCTCTACATGCTCGACGTCGTCCGGGAGTCGGCGACGTCAACGACGCACAAGATCGTGGCCATCCGCACGTGCCAGGAGAACATCGCTGAGCGTGCTCGGGCTGCCACTCCGGGCGGGCGAGACGCGCACTTCCTGGCCGTCCTCTTCGAGCAGCCCTACTGCCGCATCAGCACTGTGGCCGAGCGATGCGACATCTCGCGTCAGACCGCCTCGTCCTGGCTGCACGCACTGGTTGACGCCGGGCTCCTCAGTGACGTCAAGGTCGGCAGGGAGCGCCTCTTCGTCAACCACGAGTTTCTCGACGTGTTGACGCGGCCTGAATGAGCGTGAGAGCGAACTCGCCTCGGGGAGTGACCTACCAGGCGTAGGGCTCGAAGTTCTTCAGGAAGACCCCGTGCAGGTCCTCGCCACGTTCGCCACGCACGACCGGGTCGTACACGCGGGCGGCGCCGTCGACGAGGTCGAGAGGGGCGTGCCAGCCCTGCGCCGCGATCTCCAGCTTTTCGTGGTGGGGCCGCTCGTCGGTGATCCAGCCGGTGTCGACGGCGGTCATCAGGATCCGGTCGGTCTCGAACATCTCGCCGGCCGAGGTGCGGGTCAGCATGTTGAGCGCGGCCTTGGCCATGTTGGTGTGCGGGTGGCCGGCGCCCTTGTACCGCCGGGAGAACTGTCCCTCCATCGCCGACACGTTGACGACGTAGGCGCGGGCGGCGTGACCGACCTCTTCGCTGCGTCGCTCCACCGCGGCCCGCATCGCCGGCCGCAGCCGGGAGACGAGGAGGAAGGGGGCGACGGAGTTGCACATCTGCACCTCGAGGAGCTCGAGGGGGTCGACCTCGTCGACGGTCTGCTTCCACGAGTTGCTCGCGACGACATCGGGCAGCAGGCCGCCGGCGTCGACCGCCGTGCCGGCGAGGTGCGCCTCGAGCGAGGCACTGCCGGCAGAGAGGGCGAGCTTGGTCAGGTCGGCGGCGCTACGGGCGGCGACATCCGCGTGCGGCACCGGGTGCTCACCCAGGGTGCCGATGAGCGCGGCCGGGTGTGCCTCGCTCACCCGGTCGAAGGTCAGCATCTGGGGCGTCGGGCCGCCGGTCTCCAGCGGCTGGGACTCGCCGTCGACGAGGCTCGAGTAGGCGCCGGGGGAGCGGCGCACCGTCTGGCAGGCGTTGTTGATGAGGATGTCGAGCGGGCCTGCGGCAGCGACCTCGTCGGTGAGTGCGACGACCTGGGTCGGGTCGCGCAGGTCGATGCCGATGATCGTCAGCCGGTCGATCCACTCGGGGGAGTCGGCGAGCTCGGCGAAGCGTCGCGCGGCATCCCTCGGGAAGCGGGTCGTGATCGTCAGGTCGGCACCGTCGCGCAGCAGGCGCAGGGCGATGTACATCCCGATCTTGGCGCGCCCACCGGTCAGCAGCGCCCGCCGGCCGCGCAGGTCGGTGCCCTGGTCACGTCGTTCGTGGCTCATGGCGGCGCAGTCCGGGCAGAGCCAGTGGTAGAAGGCGTCGACGAGCGTGTAGTCGGCGTGGCACATGTAGCAGCCACGGGGGATCTGCAGCTCGCCCGCGTAGCGGGCCCCCGTCGAGGAGGTGAGGGGGATCCCCTTCGTCTCGTCGTCGATGCGAAGCGGGGAGCCGGTCGCGGTCTGGTCGAGGATCGCCTGGTCGTGGACGACCTTGGGGCCGCGCTCGGCCTGTCGTGCCTCACGGCGACGGGTCTTCTTCACCCGGTTGTACATCGAGCTGGTGGCCCGCTTGACCGTGGAGATGTCGTCGTGGCCGGATGGCAGCTCGTGGAGCATCCCGAGGACGCGAAGGGTGGTGGCCAGGTCGTCGGGATCGACGCCGTCCACGGTGGTCGCGCTCGCGGGGTCCTCGGATGTGGTGCTCACGGACCCCGAGGATACGTGGCTCAGGTGAGGTCGAGGACCTGCTGGGCGCCGAGAGCCACCAGGGCGATGTCGGTGGAGACCGCGATGCGGCCGATGCCCAGGGCCCGCAGCGCGGGGACCCTCGCCGGATCGCCGGCGAAGGCGGCGACCCCGACGCCGTGGCTGCGAGCTGCGGCCAGGATCCGACCGACGGGTCCGGAGTCGGAGGTGTCGGCGAGCAGGTCGTCCAGGCTCATCCCGAGGGAGAGCGAGAGGTCGACCGGTCCGAGGAAGAGCAGGTTGACCCCGTCGAGCGCCGCGATCTCCTCGACCGCCTCGAGCGCCCCGGACGTCTCGATCATCACCGCGCACTGGACGTGGGCGTTGGCGCGCTCGGCGTCAGGCGCGTAGCCGTCCCACATCGGGGTCAGCGGGCCCCAGCTGCGCTCGCCGAGCGGTGGGTAGTAGGTCGCTCGCACGGCCTCGCGGGCGTCCTCGACGGAGGCGATCGACGCGACGACCACCCCGGCGGCACCCGCATCGAGCGAGGCGCCGATCCACGCGTGGTCGACACCGGCGACGCGGACGACGAAGTTGGCCCTGACGTCACCGAGGGCGCGGCCGAGGTCGACGAGGGCCGAGCGGTCGATGGCGCCGTGCTGGGCATCGAGGGCGATCCAGTCGAATCCCGTACCGGCGAGGCGCCGGGCGAGGTCCACGTCATTGCCCATGAGCCACAGGCCGCGCGAGTCCGGACCGATCGCGGCGCGGTCGGGCGGGGGTTCGCGGTCAGGTCCGGCCGACGTCGTGCTGTACATGGCACCTCCAGAGGCTCTGCGCCCAGACTAGGGCGAGACCGCTGGCCTGCCTAAGGTCGTGGTCATGGACTCCACCCCGGCGGGCCCCGCCCCCTTCGTCGACCGCACCTTCGCTGCCGTGATCTTCGACAACGACGGCACCCTCGTCGACTCGACGGGATCGATTGAGCGCTCCTGGCTGAGGTGGGCGCTCGAGCACGACATCGACCCGCGCGCGCTCGTCGGCCACCACGGGATGCCGGCGGCGGCGATCATCGCCTCGGTCGGCCCTCACGTGGACCCGGTGGCAGCCTTCGCGCGGATCGAGCAGCTCGAGGTCGCCGACGTCGAGGGGGTGATCGCACTCGATGGTGTGCTCGAGGCGATCGCGGCACTCGACGGGGCGCCGGTCGCGGTGGCCACGTCGGCGACGCGTGAGCTGGCGCGAGTTCGACTGGCAGCAGCGGGGATCGGCATCGACGAGGTCGTGACCTTCGACGACGTCGAGCGCGGCAAGCCGCACCCCGATCCCTTCCTCGTGGCGGCACAGCGCCTGGGTGTGGACCCGGCCGACTGTCTGGTCTGCGAGGACGCCCCGAGCGGCATCGCTGCGGCCAGGGCTGCCGGGTGCGCGGTGCTCGCGGTGACGACGACGAGCGAGGCCGACGCCCTGATGGGCGCCGACCTCGTCGTGGAGTCGCTGGCCGACGTGCGCTTCGCGGTCGTCGACGGGCGGGTGCGGGTCAGCCTGCGCTGACCCGTGGAGTGACCGAAGTGATCATTGGGTCTGGCCGGCCTGGCGAGGCGCGGCCGGGTCGCTCGACCCGGCGCCCATGTCCCGCTCGACATAGGTCTCGATGTCGTTGAGGTCGTCCTCGCTGCGGCGGGCGACGGTGAGCAGGTCCTGCATCTTGGAGACCTCTTCGACCTGCTCCTTGAGGAACCACTGCATGAACTGCTCGGCGGCGAAGTCGTTCTCGTCCCGGGCGATGCGGGTCAGCCCGTTGATCTGGCTGGTGACCGTCTTCTCCTGCTCCACTGCGAGCTCGATCGGCTCGACGGCGCCGTTGAGGTCGCACCGGGGTGCGGCGGTCGCCGGGATGTTGACCGGCTGGTCGGTGTCCAGGAGGTACTGCACCATCATCAGCGCGTGCCCGCGCTCCTCGGCGGCCTGGCGGTAGAAGCAGCCAGCCAGCTGCGGCAGGGTCATCCCCTCGTAGTGCGCGGCGATCGCCAGGTACTGCTGGTGCGCGGCGAACTCCTCACCGATCTGGACGGTGAGCTGGGCGGCGAACTTCGACGTCGTCATGGCGCCACCCTACGGTCGCCCGCGGACCCCGCTCCAGCAAGGACAGGCGACCCTGCGTGCGGGCAGGAGGGTCAGGCGGCAGCGCGCAGCTTGGCCTTCTGCTTGGTGGTGACGAGCTTGCGCTTGTGGACGGCGTAGCCGGCGGGCAGGCGACCCTCCTTGAGCAGGCGAATGGGGCAGGAGCTGCAGCGACTCTTGCTGACGCAGCACTTCTCCTTGACCTTGATCTTGCCGATCTTCACCTTCTTGCTCATACGCCCACGATAGACCCATGAGGTTAGGCCTGCCTACCCTGTGTTCCGCTCATGAGACGAAGGGGTTTCGCGTCGACATCTGCTGTGGTAGTCCCGGCTCGGCGTAGTGCTCGACGCCGAAGGCCACCGCGAAGATCTCCGGGGGCATCTGCAGCATCCCCTGGACGTCGACCTGCGAGCCGTGGCTGGCCAGGGCCGCGCGCTTGCGGTCGATGACCGAGGTGACGTCGAGCGCGTGGTGGATCTCGCTCTCCGGCAAGCCCATCGGGTTGCCATCGTCCATCGGGCCGTCGACGTCCAGGTCGAGCTCGAGCCCCATCTCCTTGGCCTGGGCGAGCTGGGCGCGCATCCGGTCACGGTTCATCGTGTTCTCGAGGAGGCGGGGTCGTCGGGCGGCGAGCTCGGCGGCCCGATGAGCGACGTGGTGAACCTTGACGTGGTCGGGGTGGCCGTAGCCACCGTGCCAGTCGTAACCGACGAGGATGTCCGCGTCCTCCTCGTCGAGGATGCGTGCCAGCCGCCCGGCGGCCTCGTCGAGGTCGGCGGCGTGGAAGGAGGTCTCGTGGCCGTTCTGATCCCAGCCGGTCATCCCGGAGTCGGCGTACCCGAGCCACTCGACGCGAGCCGTGCCAGTGATGGAGGCGGAGACCTCGGCCTCGTCGCGACGGTGCTCGGCGACGGTCCTCCCTTCGCCCAGGTCTGCCGGGATGCTCCCGTGCTCACCGTGGGTCGCGTAGACCACGACCACCCGGTGGCCCGCATCGGAGGTGAGGATCATCGAGCCGGCGGTGCCGCTGGCCTCGTCGTCGGGATGGGCGTGGAAGAACACGGTCGTCGTCACCGGACCATCCTGCACCCGCGCGCCGACATTCCCGTTGCGCGGCCGGACGAAGGGGGGAAGTCTCACCTCATGACCGCTGACGCCCGATCCCACTGGCTCCCCTTCGACACCTACCTCACCGCCCTGGAGCGGGAGACCGCGCGCTTCCGTGAGTGTGTCGACATGGCTGACCCGGGGGCGCGGGTGCCGAGCTGCCCCGACTGGAGTGTCGATGACCTGCTGTGGCACGTCGGCGGCGAGGTGCAGGACTTCTGGGCCTGGGTCATCGCCAACCGGCCGCAGTCGCCGGCCGCCTATGAGGAGCCGGAGCGACCCGCAGACCGCGTCGGCCTGCTGCACGTCCTCGACCACGCCCACGACGAGCTCATGCTGCGACTGCGCAACGCCGACCCGGCAGACGCGGCCTGGTCCTGGTCCGGCGATCCGGCGCTGCACACGGTGGGCTTCACGATCCGCCGGCAGGCGCACGAGGTGCTCATCCACCGGGTCGACGCCGAGCTGACGGTCGGGGATCCCACGCCGCTCGACACCGACCTGGCTGCCGACGGCGTGCTCGAGGCCCTCGACTGGATGTACGGCGGGCTCCCGCGCTGGGCGAGCTTTGCTCCCGATGGTGACACCGTGATGGTGCACATGACCGACACGGGCCACCGCGTGCTCGTGGGGCTGGGCCGTGTCACCGGCCACGACCCCGGTGAAGGCGTCGACATCGACCAAGCGCACCTGCGGGTCGTCGACCGGGCGGCGCACGGTCCCGGCAACGCCGACGCGGTGATCTCGGGGACCGCGCAGGAGCTCGACCTGTGGCTCTGGCACCGGGGCCCCGCGCACCCGGTCGAGATGACGGGTGACGAGGGCGTCATCGACCGGCTGACGGCGGTGCTGGGCGAGCCCGTGGACTGAGGCTCGACCACTCAGCGTTCCGCAGAGCGGGACCCGCGTGACCGAGTGAGGTTTGGTGAGGCTAGCCTCACGTCAACCTCATCAGCAGGCGTCAGGCATCGATCGGTGGCGCCCCTTCGGAAGGACCACCCCTCGTGCTCTCCCGCACTCGCTCGATCGCCCTCGTCGGCGGCCTCGCCCTCGCCCTGTCCGCCTGCGGCGGAGCCTCTGACGCCGAGACCGCCGCGGGCCCCACCATCGAGGTGCAGGACAACACCGGCGCCGTGCAGGTGCCGCAGGCGCCGACCTCCGTGGTCGCAACCGACAACCGCACCTTCGAGACGCTCTCCGACTGGGACGTGAAGCTCTCCGCGGCAGCCGTGACCCTGATGCCGGACACGATCGCGTACACCAAGGACGACAGCATCGTCGACCTCGGCAGCCACCGTGAGCCCGACCTCGAGGCGATCGTCGCCGCCAGGCCCGACCTGGTCGTCAACGGCAACCGCTACGCCGATCACGAGTCCAAGCTCAAGGAGCTGGCGCCCGATGCGGCCTTCCTCAACCTCGACCCGCGCGAGGGTGAGCCGCTCGACGACGAGCTCAAGCGCGCGACCACCGTCCTGGGTGAGGTCTTCGACAAGGAGGACGAGGCCGCCAAGCTCGGCAAGGACCTCGACGCCCAGGTGGCCCGCGTCAAGGCGGCCTACCAGCCCGGCGACACCGTGATGGCCATCAACACCTCCGGTGGCGAGCTCGGCTACATCGCGCCGACGGTCGGGCAGACGCTCGGCCCGGTCTTCGACCTGCTCGACCTCGAGCCGGCTCTCGAGGTCGAGGGTGCGAGTGACGACCACCAGGGCGACGAGGTCTCCGTCGAGGCCATCGCCAAGGCGGACCCGGACTGGATCCTCGTCATGGACCGCGACGCCGCCGTGGCTGCCGACGAGGAGGGCTACACCCCCGCCAAGCAGCTCCTCGAGGACTCCGACGCGCTCAAGGACGTCACCGCGGTCAAGGAGGGCAATGTCGTCTTCATGCCCGCCGACACCTACACCAACGAGGGCATCCAGACCTTCACCGAGTTCTTCACGACCTTCGCCGACGCGCTGGAGGGGAAGAAGAGCTGAGCGCCACGACCGCTGAGCGCGTCGCCTCCAAGGGGCGCCTCCTCGACGCGAAGCTCGCCCTCGGCATCCTGGCCGTGGGCGGGCTCCTCGTCGTCTCCCTCTTCACCGGCGTCTACGACATCTTCGGCGGCGATCGGGGCGGCGAGATGTTCGCCATCACCCGCATCCCGCGGACCGTCGCGCTCGTCCTCGCCGGCGCCGCGATGGCGATGTCCGGGCTGGTGATGCAGCTGCTGACGCAGAACCGCTTCGTCGAGCCGACGACGACCGGCACCACGGAGTGGGCCGGTCTCGGCCTGCTCGCCGTGATGATCCTCTTCCCGGGGGCCAGCCTCATGGAGCGGATGATCGGCGCGATCATCGCTGCCTTCATCGGCACCATGGTCTTCTTCCTCTTCCTGCGCAGGGTGACCCTGCGGTCCTCGCTCATCGTCCCGATCGTGGGGATCATGCTGGGCGCCGTCGTGGGGTCGGTCTCCACCTTCATCGCGCTGCAGACCGACATGCTGCAGAACCTGGGGATCTGGTTCGCCGGCAGCTTCACCTCGGTCCTGCGGGGGCAGTACGAGGTGCTGTGGATCGTCGCCCTCGTGGCCATCGCCATCTTCGTGGTGGCGGACCGCTTCACCGTCGCCGGCCTCGGCGAGGAGATCTCGACCAATGTCGGGCTCAACTACAACCAGGTCATCCTCATCGGCACCTGCCTGATCGCCGTGGCGACGGGGGTCGTGACGGTCGTCGTCGGCAACCTGCCCTTCCTCGGGCTGATCGTCCCCAACATCGTCTCGATGTTCCGCGGCGACGACCTGCGCAGCAACCTGCCGTGGGTCTGCCTGCTCGGCATCGCGATCGTCACCGTCTGCGACCTCATCGGACGCACGGTCATCGCGCCCTTCGAGGTGCCGGTCTCGCTCATCCTCGGGGTGGTCGGGGCAGTCGTCTTCATCGTCCTCCTGCTCAGGCAGCGCCGTCGTGGCTGAGGCGCCCTCGCGTCCACGCGTGACCCCGCCGATCACGGACTCCGTGGTGACCACGGGAGAGCGCGCGTCCGGCCCCCTTCCCACCGCCCGCTCCCGCCGGCGCTACCGGATCGTCCTGACCGTGCTCGTCGTGCTGGCGGTCGGCTTCGGCTTCGGGCACCTTGCCTGGGACAACCCGATGCCGCTCGGCTCCGAGGGCTTCTGGATCGTCGCCGAGCTGCGGGCGAGCACGCTCGTGGCGATGGCGGTCGTCGCGGTCTGCCAGGCGATCGCCACCGTGAGCTTCCAGACGGTGACCAACAACCGGATCATCACGCCCTCGATCATGGGCTTCGAGTCGCTCTACGTCGCGGTGCAGACGGCCGCCGTGTACTTCCTCGGCGTCGCCGGCCTGGGGATGCTCACCGGGCTGCCCCAGTTCGTCCTGCAGATCGCGATCATGGTTGGCCTCTCCCTCGCGCTCTACGGGTGGCTGCTGTCGGGGCGCTACGGCAATGTCGAGATCATGCTGCTGATCGGCATCGTCATCGGCGGCGGGCTCGCCTCGGTCTCCTCCTTCATGCGGCGGATGCTCACGCCCAGCGAGTTCGACGTGCTCACCGCGCGGATGTTCGGGTCGATGGCCAACGCCGACCCGATGTACTTCCCCATCGCGATCCCGCTGTGCATCGTCGCCGCTGCACTGCTGTGGCGGCGCTCGAACCGGTTGAATGTCGTGGCGCTCGGCCGCGACACCGCCACCAACCTCGGGCTCAACCACCGCCGCGAGCTCATGGTGACCCTCTTCCTCGTCTCGATCCTCATGGCCGTCTCGACGGCGCTCGTCGGGCCGATGACCTTCCTCGGGTTCCTCGTCGCCACCCTCGCCTACCAGTTCGCCGACAGCTATGACCACCGGCGGATCTTCCCCGTGGCCGTGCTGGTCGGCTTCGTCGTCCTGTCGGGGGCGTACTTCGTGATGAAGCACGTCTTCTACGCGCAGGGCGTCGTCTCGATCATCATCGAGCTCGTCGGGGGCTCGGTCTTCCTCATCGTCATCCTCCGCAAGGGGCGCCTGTGATCACCCTGACCGATGTCCGCAAGACCTATGGCAGCGAGGTGACGATCGGACCGGTGGACCTCGAGATCCCGGCCGGGGGTGTCACCGCGCTCGTCGGCCCCAACGGCGCCGGCAAGTCGACGCTGCTGACGATGATCGGACGGCTGCTCGACCTCGACGAAGGCACCATCGAGGTCGCCGGTTACGACGTGACGAGCACCAAGTCCAAGGACCTGGCCAAGATCGTCTCGATCCTGCGGCAGGAAAACCACTTCATCACCCGGTTGACCGTGCGCCAGCTCGTGGGCTTCGGGCGCTTCCCCCACTCGCAGGGGCGGCTGACCGTCGAGGACGAGGAGGTCATCTCCCGCTCGATCGACTTCCTCGACCTCGGTGGGCTCGAGGGCCGCTACCTCGACCAGCTCTCCGGCGGCCAGCGGCAGCGCGCCTATGTCGCGATGGTCCTGTCCCAGGACACCGACTACGTGCTGCTCGACGAGCCACTCAACAACCTGGACATGCAGCACTCGGTGCACATGATGCGGATGTTGCGCCGGGCCGCCGACGAGCTGGGGCGCACGATCATCGTGGTCCTGCACGACATCAACTTCGCCGGTCATTACTCCGACCGGATCTGCGCGGTCAAGCACGGCAAGGTCGTGGAGTTCGGCACGCCTGCCGAGATCATGACCGACGAGGTGCTCACGCGGGTCTTCGACACCCCCGTGCAGGTGATCGAGGGTCCCAACGGGCCGCTTGCCGTCTACTACTGACTCGTCCCACCTCAGCGGTGGTTCCCGGGTGCGGCAGGATGCAGGCGTGGACCACGTGATCGACTCCCGCTGGAGAGTGCTGCCCATCGGTCGCCCGGAGACGCTGCGCAGAGCAGCCACGGAGGCGGCCCTCTTCGGCCTCGCCGGCCTGGCAGGACTCTTCGCGGTCGCCGTCGTCATCGGCGTGGTCATCGAGGAGGCCTTCGCGGAGACCGAGACGGGGATCACCGCAGACCTGGTCCTGCGGGCCTCGCTGGGCGGAGTCCTGCTGTTCGGGATGATCGGCCTGCTGACGCTCGGGGCGCTGGGTGCCCTGCAGGGCCCGCTGACCGCACGTGAGCTCGCGGCGGCTGCCCGGCGAGACACCCCGGCGACGCAGGTGCCGATCCCCGACCAGTGGGAGGGAGCGACGGAGAGCAGCGCGGGCGCCTACAAGCTGTTGGCCTTGTGGGTCCTCGCCATCCTGGGGCTCGTCTATCTCGTGCTCGTGTTCGTGACGCTCGGTGATCCTGACCCCACGGGTCTGGCTCTGCTCGTAGGGGGTGGACTGCTGCTCGCGGCGATCTGGTGCGGGATCCCCCTGACGAAGCGGGTTCTGGAGCCTCGACAGATGGCGATCGCCGCGGAGCTGGAGCACCGGTGGACGCAGGCGCACCGGGAGGTCGCCGACGAGCGAGAGCTGAGCGAGCAGGACGTCAGCGAGGCCCGGACGCGCGCGGGCCTGACGGGTCGGCTGCCGGGTCGCGGGGTGCGCACGCTCAACGACCTGTTGATCCTCTTCGTCGTCGTGGGCGTCGCCACCTGGGGGATCGCGACCCACGTGACGGCCGCGATCGCCTATCCGGACCGTACGTACGGTCCGGGGCGTCAGCTGGACGACCGGGCGAGTCTGGACCCCGCTGACGAGCGGCTGGTGGACCTCATCGCCGTGGGGGGCGCGATCGGCGCTGCCGTCGGCATGCTCGCCTTCGTCTGCATGGTGGTCTGCGAGGTCATCATCTGGAGCGTGGAGCGCCGGGAGCTGCGCCGTGCGCTCGCGGACGGCGCAGCCGCGCCTCCGCCCTACCTGCTGCTCCGCCGCGCCATGGTCAGTGCGTGCCCGCCGGCTCTGCGGCTGGTCTTCGCTCTCGCCGGCGCGACGCTGGCGCTCGGCTTCGCCCTGTGGTTCGTGACCCTCGTGGCCGACCGGCCCGACTGGGACACCTACGCCGCGGCCGGCCAGCAGCTGCGCGACGCCGGCTCGCTCGGGCCCTGGATCATGCTGGGGGCCCTGGTCGTCATGGGACTCGGCGTCGCGCTGGGCAGCCAGCTCGACACTCGGGACCAGGCGTTGCGCGACCAGCTGGTCCAGCGCTGGCCGGTGCGATCCGCCGAGCAGGAGTTGGAGACGGATGGTGAGGAGGCGGCGACGGGCGACGCAGGTCCGGACGCCAGGGACGGCGCGACCCCGGACGCCGCGGGTGGCACGTCCGTCTGACCGGGGTCTCGGGCTCGCGGTCCGGGCGAGCGCAGGGGGTGCGTGGGCTCAGCCCGTGACCGGTTCGGAGACTCGCCCGATCGCCACCGGATCGCCGGTGATGGGCGCGAGCTGCTCCCTTCGCTCGTAGGCCCAGCCGGGTCCGCGCAGGAGGAAGCCGAACCGGTCCGACCAGGTGGGCGACGAGGTGATGTCGCGCCACTCGTGGGTGGCGATCGTGCCGAGGTTGTAGGTGCCGATGTTGCGGGTCAGGCCGTAGCGCACCCGTTCCACCTCCGGCTCGAAGGTGCCGAAGAGCTTGTCCCACAGGATGAGGATCGAGCCGTGGTTGATGTCGAGGTACTGGCGCTGGCTGCCGTGGTGGGCGCGGTGGTGGCTGGGGGTGTTGAGCACCTTCTCGAGCCAGCCGATCGACGTGACCGCCTCGGTGTGGATCCAGAACTGGTAGATCAGGTTGATCGCGCGGGCATCCTCGATGTACCGCGGCGGGATGCCCAGCAGCGCGAGCAGGCCGTAGGGGACGACCATCGTGAAGCCCTCGGCGACCGGCTGCCGCAGCGCGGTCGAGAGGTTGTAGCGCTCGCTGCTGTGGTGGACCACGTGGACCGCCCAGAGCCAGCGGGACTCGTGGGACAGGCGGTGGTTCCAGTAGTAGATGAAGTCCCAGCCGGCGATGGCGACCAGGTAGGCGGCAGTGCCGGACCGCATCGAGAGGGGGCTGCGCTCGGCCAGCTTGGACGCGGAGGTCTGCATTGCCCAGATGGAGGCGGCGGCGACCGACGCCGAACCGACGGCCGCGACGGCGGAGCCGGAGGTCATCAGGCCAAGGGCGTCGATGCGCGAGCGGACGGTGGTGGGCGGGGTCTGGTCCGAAGGCAGGGTCCCCGCCGCGGGCAGCCGGCCGCCGTGGTCCGCGCGCGAGCGCAGGACGTCACCGATGGTCGTCGCGATCCCGGCGGCGACACCGAGGCCGAGGAGCGCGGTCCCGGCCCTCGTGCTGCCGGGCGCCAGGCGGCGCATGGTCGGGCCGATGACGAAGGGTGCGACCAGGCTGCCGACGCCCATCGCCAGACTGGCGATCGTGTCGCCCAGCTCGTAGTCGCCCGCACGATCCTCCCCCGGGGCTGCCGGGTACCTGCGCTGCCACCAGAACTCGGCTCCCATCGCGCCGACGAAGGCGGGGATGGCGAGGACGGTGAGATCGGGACGGGGCATGCAGGGCTCCTCTGCAACAGTGAAGGGGACCAACTGACCATAGAGTCAGTTCGGAGCGATGACAAGATGTGCTGCACCACAGGAGGAGGAGACGTGAGCGACATCGGGACGAAGGGGGTCGCCCGCGCCGACCGCAGGCGGCAGCTCGTGGGGGAGGCCGTCGAGGCCCTGGGACGTGAGGGCTATGCCCGCTCATCGATGGCCGATGTCGCGCGCCGCGCCGGTGTCTCCAAGGCGATGGTGCACAACGTCTTCGGCTCCAAGGCCGACCTTGCGCTCGCCTGCCTCGAGGAGGTCGGGCCTGGCCTCATCGCCTCGATCGCCGCGGCGCAGACCGCGAGCGACCCCGGCCAGCGGGCGCAGGAGACCTTCACCGCGATCTTCAGCGCGATGGCCGACCACCGCCATGCGTGGGCGCTGATCAACGACGAGACCCTGCCGGAGGGGTCCGCGGCTGCGGCCCGCGCGATGGAGCTGCGGGTGCAGCTGCGCAGGATGGGGACCGTCGGTACCCGCGACGTGCTGTCCGGCGCCGGCCTGACGGACCCGCTCGACCACGACCTCCTCGATCGGCTGTGGGAGTCGATCGTCGCGACCGCGGTGACTTGGTGGGAGGACCACGAGGACCACTCGGCGCAGGACATGGCAGCCCGGCTTGCGCGACTGCTGGGCGTGGTCACGCTGGCGCGGTGACTTCGGCCAGGGAGGGGAGCCGCAGCGCTCAGCTCGCTGCCATCCCCCAGCGCACGAGGCGGGTCGAGGTGTGCCCCGCGGCGCGGGCGAGAGTGCGCCGGCCGCCCCGGGTCGCCGGTAAGTCAAGCATCTCGCCGGCCCAGGGCGGCAGAACCGAGAGGGCTCCGGCGGCGATGAGGCCGTACCCGGGGCGGGCGAGTGCCGGCAGCGGGGGCTCGCGCAGCAGGAAGGTCGCTGCGTCGCGGGCCGCCTCGGTGGTGGCGAGCTCGGGCCGGTAGTCGGCGAGCCGGGCCTCGAGGTCCGCGACCGACGTCGGCAGGTCCCGACCGCCGAGGCGGTGCGCCGGGACCGCGGCCTGGGCGACATAGGTGTCTGCCTCGTCGACGGTCAACGGCCTGGCCCCGAAGTGCTGGTGGGCGCGCAGGAAGCACCAGACCTCGGCGACGTGGACCCAGCGCAGCAGATGCGGGTCGTCCGCCGCGTAGGGCATGCCCAGGTCGTCGATGCCCCGGACCCGCGAGTGCACCGCCCGCACGACGTCGATCGCCTGCTCGGCGTGCTCGATCGTGCCGTAGGTGGTCGTGGCGATGTAGTGGCTCGTGCGCTGCAGCCGGCCCCACGGGTCGCCTCGGAACCCGCTGTGACCGGCGACGCCCGCCATGGCCGAGGGGTGCAGGGACTGCAGCAGCAGGGCTGCCACCCCGCCGCTGAACATCGAGGCGTCGGCGTGGACTCGCCAGATCGGGTCGTCGCTGGTGAACCACCGAGGGCCCGGCGTGTCCCAGATGCGCGCTGCGGCCTCGCGGGCGTCGGGTCCCGCGACCCGGCTGCGCAGTGCCTCGGCCAGACGTCGCTGGGCGGCGTCGATGGTCCGTGAGGGGAGGACGCGAGAGGCTGTGGCCACTCGTCCAGCCTAGGACGCGCTGGCGTCCAGCCATAGTGTCGAGGCATGACGACGAGCGCAGGGCACCGACGATGAGGTGGCGCCGCAACCCCCTTCGCCTCGAGGAGGCCGGCCCCGCGAGCGTCGACGAGGTGTGGCGCAGGTACACGACCCCCGAGCTGTGGGCCGGTTGGGCGCCGCAGATCCGGGGCGTCGAGCACCCGCTCGGCCGGATCGCTCCCGACGGGATGGGCGTCGTGCTGGGCCCGCTCGGGCTCCGGGTCCCCTTCGTCGTCGAGGCCGTCGACGACGATGCCATGCGCTGGGGGTGGACCCCCGCGGTGGGACCGGTGCGGGTCCGGATGCGGCACGGCGTCGACCGGTTGGGGAGAGGCAGCCGGGCGTGGGTGGAGATCGACGCGCCCCGACCGCTCGCACTGCCCTATGCGCCGATCGCACGCCTCGCCCTGCGCCGACTCGTCGCAGCCTGACACTCGCATAGGGTCGACGGGTGATCGAGCGACTGACGTGCTTCACCGGATCGACCCCCGGCAACGACCCCAAGTGGGTCGATCTGGCCCGTGCGGTCGGGTCCGACCTCGCCGACCGTGGGATCGGGGTGGTCTACGGCGCGGGCGGCGGCGGCCTCATGGGTGCTCTGGCCCAGGGCGCGCTCGACGCCGGGGGAGAGGTCATCGGCGTCATCCCCGAGTTCATGATCGAGCGTGAGTGGGGCCGCGACGACCTCACCGAGGTGCACGTGGTGACGACGATGCACGAGCGCAAGGCCCTCATGGCCGACCTGACGAGTGCCTTCCTCGCGCTGCCGGGCGGGATGGGCACGCTCGAGGAGGTCTTCGAGGTGTGGACCTGGCGGCAGATCGGGCTGCTCGACAAGCCGGTGGGCTTCCTCGACGTGGACGGCTTCTGGACCCCGCTGCTGGACTCCCTCCGCGGCATCTCGCAGGCCGGCTTCATGTCGCAGGCGAGCCTCGACGACATCGTCGTGGCGCCGGACCTGGACTCCGCGTTGGCCGGGCTGGAGTCCCGCGGCGTCGGCACGCGGATGCTGCGTCCCGTCACCTGAGGGCGCCGAGTAGCGTTGGGCCCATGACTCAGATGCGCGCGGAGAAGGACAGCATGGGCACCATCGAGGTGCCCGGTGACAAGTACTGGGGAGCGCAGACCCAGCGCTCGCTGGGCAACTTCGACATCGGCCGGGACACCTTCGTCTGGGGCCGCTCGATGATCCGTGCGCTCGGCACACTGAAGAAGTCGACCGCTCTGGCCAACGCCGAGCTCGGCGAGCTCCCCCAGGACGTCGCGGACCTGATCACCCAGGCCGCCGACGAGGTCATCAGGGGTGACCTCGACGCGCACTTCCCGCTCGTGGTCTTCCAGACCGGCTCGGGCACGCAGTCCAACATGAACTCCAACGAGGTCATCTCCAACCGCGGCATCGAGATCGCCGGTGGCGAGATGGGCACCAAGGCGCCGGTCCACCCCAACGACCACGTCAACCGGGGCCAGTCGAGCAATGACACCTTCCCGACCGCGATGCACATCGCGATCGTGCTCGACCTGGCCGAGCGGCTCTACCCGAGCGTCAAGCAGCTGCGCGACACCTTCGACGCCAAGGCCAAGCAGTACGCCGACGTCGTCATGGTCGGCCGCACCCACCTGCAGGACGCCACCCCGGTCACCCTCGGTCAGGTCATCGGCGGCTGGGTCGCCCAGATGGACTTCGCCCTCGAGGCCGTGAGGTACGCCGACGAGCGCTCCCGCGAGCTGGCGATCGGTGGCACCGCGGTCGGTACGGGCCTGAACGCGCACCCGAAGTTCGGTGCGCTCACGGCAGCCAAGATCAGCGAGGAGACCGGCCTGACCTTCACCCAGGCCGACAACCTCTTCGCCGCCCTCTCGGCGCACGATGCTCTCGTCGAGGTGAGTGCCTCCCTTCGCACCCTCGCCGGCGCGCTGATGAAGATCGCCAACGATGTCCGCTGGTACGCCTCCGGCCCGCGCAACGGCATCGGCGAGCTGGCCATCCCCGAGAATGAGCCGGGCTCCTCGATCATGCCGGGCAAGGTCAACCCGACCCAGGCCGAGGCGATGACGATGGTCGCCACACGGGTCTTCGGCAACGACGCGACGGTCGGCTTCGCGGGCAGCCAGGGCAACTTCCAGCTCAACGTCTACAAGCCGGTCATGGCGCACGCGGTCCTCGAGTCGATCCGCCTGATCGCCGACTCCTGCGTCTCCTTCGACACCAACTGCGCCGTCGGCATCGAGCCGGTCACCGAGGTCATCGAGGCCAACCTCGCGCGCAACCTCATGGTCGTCACGGCGCTCAACCGCCACATCGGCTACGACAAGGCCGCGGCCATGGCCAAGAAGGCCCACAAGGAGGGCACGAGCCTGCGTGAGGCGGCCATCGCCTCCGGCGACATCTCGGGCGAGGACTTCGACGCCTGGGTGGTCCCGGCGGACATGACGCACCCGAGCGCCGGCTGACCATGAGCGAGCCGGGGGAGCGCAGGGAACCGGTCGTCACCGGTCTGGCCGACATCGACCCGGTGATGCCGCTGAGCTCGGGCATGGTGGTGCTGGTCGTGGTGTTCTTCGGCTCACTGGTCACCAACGGCACGCCGCCGTGGACGGTCCCACCGACGAGCGACGGCGCCAGCACCCTCACGACGGTCCTCTTCGTCGGGTCGGCCATCGCGGTGCTCCTGCTGGCCTACGGACTGCTCATCGTCGCGGCCAAGGTCGACGCGATCTACGACATGCTGCGTGGTCGCGACAGCGACTGATCCCAGCACAGCGCGAAGGGGAGGAGAGAGCGTCGTCTCTCCTCCCCTTCGTCGTCGGGTCAGGAGATCGAGTCGGCCACCTCGGCGTCGGCGTCGACGGAGGATGCGTAGCCTCCGAGCAGCTCCGCGAGGCGAAGGGGGCCGCGCGCCTCGTCGTGGCGTCCGGCGCGCTGGAGGGATCGGCCCAGCAGCAGGTGGGCGTAGGCGTCGTCCGGCGCCTCGGTGAGGACCTGCCGGCAGGCGGACTCGGCGCGCCCGAGCTGGGCGGAGTGGAAGTAGGCGCGCGCCAGCAGCAGGTGCATCTCGGCCGTGCCGTGGCCGATCGGGTCCGCACCGTCACCTGCACGGGCGGCGGCGAGGTCGGTGAAGAAGTCCTCGAGCTCGCGAATGGCATCGGTGTAGCGGGCGTCGTCGAAGGCGTGCTTCGCGCGCTCGTACCGCTCGAAGCCGTAGAGGGAGTCAGTGCGCGTCATCATGTCGCTCTCAACCGCGGCGGGTCGAGAACCATTCCCAGCTCAGGCGCCACTCCCTTCTGCATTGCCATAGGGCAATGCAGACTTCAGGTCGGGTCGAAGTCCGCCAGCCAGCGCCCCAGCTCACGCGCGCAGCCGTCGACGGCAGCCGACCAGTCGTGGGCGGTCTCGTCGGCGTTGTCGCTGACCATTTTGACCAGGTGCACGGGAACGCCGAGCTCGGTGCAGGCCAACGCGATCGCGTAGCCCTCCATGTCGACGAGGTCGGCCTGCCGGGCCAGCTCGTCGCGGACGCTCGGGTCCGTGACGAAGAGGTCCCCGCTCGCGAGGGTCGTCGCGTGGGCAGGGTTGATCGCGATCCGCTCGCGAGGGTCGATGCCGAGCTGGCGGATGGCTTCGGCGGACAGGTCGTGGTTGAGGACCGTCCCGATCTCGTGGAGTCCGGTGACCTCCTCCCGTAGTGCGCCGGCCGTCCCGATGTTGACGACGACGAGCTCCTCACGCTGCGGGTGCTCGCAGATCGCGCGGGTCACGGCTACGGCCGCGAGGGTCTTGCCGACCCCGGTGAGGAGCACCTCCATCCCCTCGGGGACGTACGCGGCCTCGGCCGCGATGGCGGCGACGACAAGTGGGTGCATGCGCACCAAGGTATCCGCACGTAGGGTGCCGAGCATGGCCCCCTTCGCCCCTCACGCGCTGCTCGCCGGCGCTCGGCTGCGACCCGGCGCGTCCCCCGTCGACATCAGGCTGCGCGAAGGGAGGATCGCCGAGATCGGCGTCGGCCTGGCCCGCTCGGGAGCGGCCGTCCATGACGCCGGGGGAGCGCTCGCGATCCCCGGTCTGTGGGACGGGCACGTGCACTTCGGCCAGTGGGCGGCGATGGCCCGGCGGGTCGATGTCGCCGACACCGCGAGCCCCGAGGAGGTGACGGCTCGGGTGGCGCACCACCTGGCGGTCGAGCGGCCAGCACCGGGGACCGTCGTCCAGGGGTTCGGCTGGAGGGTCGCCGGCTGGGACCGGCTGCCCAGCACTGCCGAGCTCGACGAGGTCGCCGGCGATCGCCCGATCATCCTCATCAGCGGTGACTGCCACGCGGGCTGGCTGAGCAGCGCGGCCTTCCGCGCGCTCGGGCTGCCGGTCCACGACGGGCACCTCGACGAGGACGAGTGGTTCCCGATCTACACCCGCCTCGCGGACCTGCCCGAGGACCAGGCCGTCGTGCGCGCCAGCCTCGACGGTGCGATGCGCGCTGCCGCTGCGCACGGTGTCGTCGGCGTCGGTGACATGGAGTTCGAGACCGGCCGACTGGAGTGGCCCGCCCGGACGGCTGCCGGTCTGGACCTGCTGCGGGTGCGCACCTGCACCTACCCCGAGGGGCTCGAGGACGCGATCGCTGCCGGCATGCGCACCGGCGACGTCCTCGACGCGACCGGCCTGGTGACGATGGGCCCGCTCAAGGTGATCACCGACGGCTCGCTCAACACCCGCACGGCCTGGTGCTGCGAGCCCTTCGTCACCGACGACGACCTCGGCGACCCGCACGGCAAGCGCAGCGTCGACCCCGAGGAGCTGACCCAGCTGCTCCGCCGGGCTCACGCGCACGGCCTCGACGGGGCGGTGCACGCCATCGGCGACGCCGCCCTGCTCGACGCGCTCGATGCCTACGCCGCCAGTGGCGCGCGCGGCTCCATCGAGCACGCGCAGCTGGTGCGCATGGAGGCGCTGGGCCGCTTCGCCGAGCTGGGGCTGGTCGCCAGCGTGCAACCCGCCCACCTGCTCGACGACCGCGACTCGACGGAGGCGCTGTGGCCCGACCGGCTGGAGCGCTGCTTCGCCCTGAGGTCGATGTCGGACGCGGGGATCCCCCTTCGCCTGGGGTCCGATGCTCCCGTCGCCCCGCTCGACCCCTGGCTGGCCATGTCGGCCGCAGTCCACCGCAGCGCCGACGAGCGCCAGCCGTGGGCCCCCGAGCAGGCGATCACCCCGCGTGAGGCGCTGCTCGCCTCGACGGACGGGGTGAGCGAGCTGGCGGTCGGAGGGGTGGGCGACATCGTGCTCATCGACGAGGACCCCTGTCCTGCAGGTCTGTCCGGCACCGCGGAGCAGGCCGCGAGGTTGCGTGAGACGCGGGTCCTCGCGACCTTCGTGGGCGGGCGACTGACCCACTCCGCCTGATCTGCAAGGCGTGGACGACCGTAACTCGGTCAGCTCTCGCTCTTGTCCTTGCGCCGCTGGATGGAGATGGACACCTCCGGGAGACGGCTGGCCAACTTGTCCTTGGCCGACCGGGCCCGGCCGAGCTGGTCCGAGCCGAACCGACGAGCGGACTCCACACCGTCTGCGCCATGCTCGAAGGTGCGATCCTTCACGTCGACGGCGGCTTCGGCCCAACGGCGCTGCTCGATCTGCTGCATCTCCCGGGAGATCCCGAGGACGTCGTTGAACCCGACGACGCGGGTCGCGACGTGGTTGCGGCCGCGTACCACGGTGGCCGCGGACCGCGGGCTGGTGAGCACTTTGGAGTTGGCCCTGGAGGCAGCCTCATCCAGTCGCTCGATCAACGTTGCCGTGTGGCTGATGATGCTGTCGATGCGCGCCTCACGGGCGGTCTCGAGCCCGGAGCGGTGGTCCTCCACCTCGTCCGGACTCGCGTCGAAGACCCGGTCGATCTCGAGCACGGCGCACGCTTCCTGGAGCTGGAAGCACCGCGCGAGGACCGCGAGCCACTCGGTGGTGGTCTCCTCTGCCGTGCGAGTGGCGGCAGCCAGATCGCCCATGTCGAGCTTGCCTCCGAGCTTGGTGGCCAGGGCGTCGAGCTGCCTCAGCGCGTACGCCTGCGTGGCCGCGATCGTCATGGACGTCGACTGCACCTTGGACCAGGTCACCTCCGACACGCGACCCACGCGGTCGCGGATCGCCATCGCCTCGTCCAGGACGATGCCAACGGCGATCATCTCGGCCAGGACGGCGTCCTTCTGGGCACGCAGGATGTCATCGACCTTCTCGTCGATGGCGGCGAGGTAGTCCGTTATCTCATCCATCGTCTGCTGCATGGCGAGCTGGGCCATGATGCCGGCAGCACCTGCGAGGACCGCCGGGTTCGTGAGCATGGCACCGTGCTTGCTCGAGAACTCGAGGATCCCGCTGATCTTTCCGTTCTGGGTGACGACGGCGCGGCTCACGCCAGCTGACGACCCCTTCATCGGGGCGGAGCTCGCCAACTTCTCGGCCGATTCCTTCGTGAGCTTGATCCACCGGCCGTGGTTGGCCGTGATCGTTCCGATTGCCTGCCCCGTGGCGCTCCCCGAGGCCAGGACCTTCCGGAGGCGTGGAAGCCCGAGGTCCCTGGACGGCACGCCCTCGGCCGCGATGAACCGCTCGACGGCCTGCTCGCTCCCGATGATCGCGAGACCTTTCCCGTCGTTGATCAGCTGGACCTCGTCATCCATGGGTTCTCCTCGCTCATGGCCAAGCAGTCCCGGGGTGCGGTGCGGCTGGCCTGTAGTGAGGCAATGTTAGGGGTGAGGGGCGACAGCCGGGCCGTGGCGGGGGGTGAGCCACTGCACGTGCTGCCACGATGGGGGCATGGCCGACACCGAGCTGGCCGAGGTCGCCGACTTCCTCGCCGGGCACGCCCCCTTCGCCGCCCTGCCCGCCCGGGTCCTGCGTGCCCTCCCGGCCCGGCTGACGATCCGCTACCACCGCCGGGGCAGCTCACTGATGGCCGTGGGCGTCGACAGCCATGACCTGATCATCGTGCGCTCGGGCGCCATCGAGATCCGTGACGCCGACGGGGGGCTGGTCGACCGGTGCGCGGAGGGCTCCACGGCCGGGTCGACGACCCTCATCGGGCCCAACCCCTCCCGCTTCGACGTCGTGGCCATCGAGGACACCCTCGCGCTGCACCTCCCCGGCGAGGTCTTCCACGAGCTGTCGCAGGCGCATCCCGACTTCGCTGACCACTTCGACGCCGAGCGGGCGGACCGCCTGCGGACGGCGGCATCGTTGATCGCGACGAACCCTGCGGGCGAGGCGATCCTGCGCACCTCCGCGCGCGACCTGATCCACCGGGCACCGGTCTCGGTCCGCGACGACGTCACCATCGCCGAGGCCGCGCGCGTGATGACCGACGAAGGGGTGTCCTCTCTCCTGGTCATCGACGGGCAGCGAGTGGCCGGCATCCTCACCGACCGTGACCTGCGTCGGCGGGTGCTCGCTGCAGGTGTCGATCCGGCGGGGCCGGTGACCTCGGTGATGACGCTCGACCCCGTGGTCGCCGACGCGGACGCCTCCGCGCTGGAGCTGCTGGTGACGATGACGGAGCGCACCATCCACCACCTGCCGGTCGTCGAGGCCGGCCGGCCGCTCGGGGTCGTCACGACGACGGACCTCATGCGCCTGGAGCGGGTCAACATGGTCCACATCGTCGGCGACGTCTCGAAGCAGCCAGATGTCGCCGGGGTCGTGGCGATGGCGCACCGCCTGCCCCGGCTCGTCGAGCAGCTCGTGGGACAGGACGTGGCTGCCGACGACATCACCCGTGTGGTCACGACCGTCGGCGACGCCATCGAGCGCCGGTTGATCACTCTCGCCGAGGACGAGCTCACCGCGGCGGGCCACGGTCCGCCGCCGCGCTACTGCTGGATGACCCTGGGCTCCAGGGCCCGCCACGAGCAGGCTCTGGGTGGCGACCAGGACCATGCCGTGATCCTCGCCGACGATGCACCGGAGGGTGCCGAGGACTACGTGGGGTCACTGGCCGAGATCGTCGTGGCCGGCCTCGAGAGCTGCGGGTACCCGCGCTGCGAGGGCGATGTCATGGCGAGCAACCCGCGCTGGCGCCAACGGCTGACCGGCTGGCGACATGAGTTCCGGCAGTGGATCCACGAGCCGACCTCCGACGCGGTGCTCACGGCGAGCATCTTCTTCGACTCCCGCCCGCTCCTCGGGGACGAGTCCCTGCACGCCCGCCTCGCGGAGGACATCGCGAGCTGGGCGCCGCAGGGCCACAACTTCCTCGGCCACCTCGTGGCGGCAGCCGTGGCCAACGAGCCACCGCTCGGCTTCTTCCGGGGGTTCGTGCTCGCCCGCGCGGGGGACCACAAGGACACCCTCGACCTCAAGCGTGGCGGCGTCGGCGCGATCGTCGACCTCGCTCGCGCGCACGCGCTCGGCACGGGGCTCGTCTCGGTCAACACGCGCTCGCGGCTGCTCGCCGCCGGCCGTGCCGGTGCGCTCGACCCGGCCATCGCCGCCAGCCTCGTCGACGCGCTCGAGTTCATCTCCCACGTTCGCCTCGCGCACCAGTCCCGCCAGGCCGCTGCTGGCGCCACCCCTGACTCGCGGCTGCGACCGAGCGAGCTGACCCCCTTCGAGCAACGCACCCTGCGCGAGGCCTTCCACGTCGTGCGCGATGCTCAGCAGGCACTGGCGCAGCGCAGCCCCGGCCACCTCACCTGATGTTCGGCATCCGACGCTCAGCCGAGCGGCGCCGCGAGGACGCCGCCACGGCAGCCCCACCGGGCCCGCTGCGGGACTACCTGTCCGCTCCCTTCCCCCATGCCGCCACTCCCGTCACCGAGCTGCCGCTGCTGGCGCTCGACGTCGAGAGCACCGGGCTGGACGTCGAGGAGGACCGCGTCCTCGCGGTCGGCTGGGTGCCCGTCGACGGGCTGTCCATCGACCTGTCCGGTGCGCAGCGCCGCGTCCTGGCGACCCGCCGTGACGTCGGGCAGTCGGCCACCGTGCACGGGCTGACCGACGACGCGATCGCGGCAGGCGACCTGCCCATCGCGGTCCTGACCGAGCTGCTCGGCGCCCTGTCCGGGAGGGTCCTGCTCGCGCACCACGCGAGCATCGAGGTCGGCTTCCTCGATGCGGCGTGCCGGCGGGTCCACGGGGTGCCCTTCGTCGCCACCAGCGTCGACACGCTGCACCTGCAGCGGCGGGTGCTGACCGAGGGGTTGGGGGCCCGCGCCGACCCGCTCCCCGGGACCTTGCGCCTGTGGGCTGCCCGCGAGCGCTACGGCCTGCCGCGGTACCGGGCGCACGAACCCCTGACGGACGCCCTGGCCTGCGCCGAGCTCTACCTCGCGCAGGTGGCCGAGCTGTCGCAGCGCTCCAGCCGGCCGTTGACGCTCAAGGCGATCCGGGCGTCCTGACCCCCGCCACTCCCCGTTCGTCTGCATTCCCCTAGGGCAATGCAGGCGGACGGCCCGGGCCCCCGAAGGAGACCCGGGCCACCGGTGACGGGGTCAGTTGGCGGTGGCCACCCGCACGCCGTAGTAGTTCGCCGCGTCGACGACCGGCTGGTAGAAGCTGTACGAGCCGGCGTTGTAGCCCTGGTTGTAGCCGCACTCGACACCCACCGGACCGCCGGAGGTCATGCCCTGGGCGAGGTTGCCGACGCCGATGTACGCGCCGCCGGAGTCGCCGCCCTCGGTGCACACGCTCGCCTCGGCGAGCCCGGAGACCCGGGTGCCGCCGTAGTTGACGGTGCGGTTGTAGGCCTTGATCGTCCCGCAGGTCCAGCCCGTCGTGTTGCCCGCCTTGCAGATCTCCGAGCCGACAGCGTTCTTGCTGGTGCCCTGGACGGCGTAGTAGCCGGAGTGCCCGCGGCTGTCGACGTACGGCTGGCCGACGTCCTCGGAGTCGATGTCCATCAGGCCCATGTCGACGCTGCTGTAGCCCTCGTGGAAGCGGGTGTGGGTGCCCCTGCCGATGTGCGTGCCGTTGGCGTCGAGGATGTCGGGCAGGCCCTCCACGCAGTGGCCCGCGGTGAGCATGACGTTGTTACCGCTGGACGTCGTCCCCGGGAACCCGAGGCTGCAGTTGCTGCCGGGGGAGAGGTCCATGATGCGGCCCGGGACGACATCGGCCTGGGTGGTCAGCTCGTCGGCGGTGGTGACGCTGACCTTGTCCATCTTCGCGATCTTGGTGCGCAGGCCACTGGGAGCGTCCGCGGCCAGACGGACCTCGACGACACCCTTGATCAGGTTGGGCCCGACGGTCACGACGTGACCCGACTGCTTGCCGGCCTTGGCGAGGACCCGGTCGGCGACCGCGTCCAGGCTGCTCTGGCTCACGGTGGTGCTCGGCCGCAGTCCGGCCGAGCGGACCCTGTCGGCGTCGGACGAGGAGGTGACCCCCACGACGAGCTGGGTGCCGTCGAACCACGCACCGTCGGCATCCACCCCCTTCGCCTCCAGGGACCGGAGGGAGGACTGCTTCTGCTCCTTCTTGGCCAGATAGCTCTTGGCCTGGGTCGACGTCTTGCCATCGCGCTGCATGACATAGGACGTCATCGGGTCGGCCCGTTGGATCTGGCTGTCGGGGACGTCCGCCGCGGAGGCCAGTGGGGCCATCACGACGCTCGCGCCGAGGAGTGCTCCGGTGAGAGTCAGGGTGCTGCGCAGGGTCATTGCCTTCTCCTTGTCGCGCCGGGGTTTCCGGCTGCTCAGTCGAAGGTGGCGCGTCGCTGCCCGCCGCGCCATGGGTCCTGACCGTTTTGGGGAGCGCTCTGACCAAGTCCGGGACTGACCCCGGCGGCTCCTGACGAGGCCTTGGGGGGTTCTCGCCGATCGCACTCACCGTTCACGGCAACTTCACCCGACCGGGTTTGCACTCGCTCGTGGCCTGCGCTAATCTGGAATCGTTCCAATCGACGCGGCGCTCAAGTCGCCACCGGTTGAACCACCTGAAACCCAGAGATGCACAGGAGATCACGCATGTCCCTCATCAACACCCAGATCAAGCCCTTCCAGGCCACCGGCTACATCAACGGTGAGTTCAAGGACTACTCCGAGGCCGACATCGCCGGCAAGTGGGCGATCTTCTTCTTCTACCCGGCGGACTTCACCTTCGTCTGCCCGACCGAGCTCGAGGACCTGGCCGGCCAGTACGACGCCGAGCTCAAGGGCCTGGGCGTCGAGGTCTTCTCCGTCTCGACCGACACGCACTTCACGCACAAGGCGTGGCACGAGACCTCCGACGCGGTCGGCAAGGTCACCTACCCGATGCTCGGCGACCCGACCGCCACCATCTCGCGCAACTTCGACATCCTGCGTGAGGACGAGGGCCTGGCCAACCGTGGCACCTTCCTCGTCGACCCCGACGGCGTGATCCAGTTCCTCGAGATCACCGCCGAGGGCATCGGCCGCAACGCCACCGAGCTCGTCCGCAAGGTCAAGGCTGCGCAGTACGTGCGCAACAACCCGGGCGAGGTCTGCCCGGCCAAGTGGGAAGAGGGCGCCGAGACCCTCGCCCCGAGCCTGGACCTCGTCGGCAAGATCTGATTGCACTGACGCATCTCGGGTGAGGGGCGGCGCTCGCCGTCGCCCCTCACCCACCCCCCCCCCCGAACTTTCCCCCCTTCGCTCGTCAGGAGTCGCTCGCACCATGGCACTCGATCCGAACCTCGCCACCCAGCTCAAGGCCTACCTCGACAACCTGCGCGAGCCGATCGAGCTCGTCGCCTCCCTCGATGGCAGCCCCAAGTCCGCTGAGCTCGACGAGCTGCTCGTCGAGATCGAGGGCATGAGCGGGCAGATCACCCGCCGCGTGGCCGAAGGGAGTGACCTGGACGAGCGCGTCCCCTCCTTCGCGATCACCCGGGTGTCCGACCCCGCCATCTCCGTGCGCTTCGCCGGCATCCCGATGGGTCACGAGTTCACCTCCCTCGTGCTGGCGCTGCTGCAGGTCGGCGGCCACCCGAGCAAGGCCTCGCAGGACCTCATCGACCAGGTGAAGGGCCTGCAGGGTGAGCACCACTTCGAGACCTACTTCTCCCTGAGCTGCCAGAACTGCCCGGACGTCGTCCAGGCGCTCAACCTGATGAGCGTGCTCAACCCCGGCATCACGCACACCGCCATCGACGGCGCGGTCTTCCCGACCGAGGCCGAGCAGCGCGGTGTGCTCGCCGTGCCCACCGTCTTCCACAACGGCGAGACCTTCGGCTCCGGCCGCATGGAGCTGGCCGAGATCGTCGGCAAGGTCGACGAGCTGTCCGGTGGCGACTCCGCGGCCCGTGCCGCCGAGGAGCTCACCGCGCGTGAGCCCTACGACGTCCTCGTCGTCGGTGGTGGCCCCGCCGGCGCGTCCGCCGCGATCTACGCCGCACGCAAGGGCATCCGCACCGGGCTCGTCGCCGAGCGCTTCGGCGGGCAGGTCCTCGACACGATGTCGATCGAGAACCTCATCTCGGTCCCGCACACCGAGGGCCCCAAGCTCGCCGCCGACCTCGAGCGCCACGTCAACGAGTACGACGTCGAGATGGTCCGTAGCCAGGCTGCTGCCGGCCTGTCCGCCGGCGACGACGGCCTGACGGTGGTCGACCTGGCCAACGGCGCGAGCCTGACCGGCAGGACGGTCATCCTCGCGACCGGTGCCCGCTGGCGCACCATGGGCGTCCCCGGCGAGGAGGACTACCGCAACAAGGGCGTCACCTTCTGCCCGCACTGCGACGGCCCGCTCTTCAAGGGCAAGCGCATCGCCGTCATCGGCGGCGGCAACTCCGGCGTCGAGGCCGCGATCGACCTGGCCGGCATCGTCGGTCACGTCACGCTCATCGAGTTCATGGACGACATGCGCGCCGACGAGGTCCTGCAGCGCAAGCTGCGCTCGCTGCCCAATGTCGAGGTGCGCCTGGGTACCAAGACGACCGAGGTCATCGGTGACGGTGGCAAGGTCACCGGCCTGGCCATCGAGCCCCGCGACGGTGGCGAGGGAGAGCAGCTCGAGCTCGAGGGCGTCTTCGTCCAGATCGGCCTGCTGCCCAACACCGAGTGGCTCGGTGACGCGCTGGAGCTGTCCGAGCGCGGCGAGATCGTCATCGACGGTGTCGGCCGCACCAGCCGCCCGGGCGTCTTCGCTGCAGGCGACTGCACGGTCGAGCCCTACAAGCAGATCGTCACGGCGCTGGGCGCCGGGTCGACCGCCTCGCTGAGCGCCTTCGACCACCTCATCCGCACGAGCGCACCCGACGAGGAGTCCGCGATCGCCGCCACCAAGGCAGCCGACGGACCCCTCGAGGCCGGCGACCAGATCGACGTTCCCGACTCGGTCGGCGCCTCGGTCTGACCCGGACTTCTCATTACCTTGAGGTCGTGCGCAAGGACCGCGCACGACCTCGAGGAGATGCGCACCCACCACGCACGACGAGACCAGGAGCGAGCATGAGCGAGCAGATCGACCTCACCGACCACGGACCGGCCCCCTACGTCGTCGACATCGAGTCGGCCACCTTGCAGAACACCAACTACCGCTCCACGTTGTGGACCGGCACCAACCTGCAGCTGACCGTGATGGCGATCGCCCCCGGCGACGACATCGGGCTGGAGGTCCACGAGGACCACGACCAGTTCCTGCGCGTCGAGGAGGGTCGCGGCCGTGCCCAGATGGGACCGGCGCAGGACGACCTGTCCTTCGACCGCGAGGTCGGCGACGACGACATCATCATGGTGCCGGCCGGGCAGTGGCACAACGTCACCAACATCGGTGACGAGCCGCTCAAGGTCTACTCCCTCTACGCCCCGCCGGAGCACGTCCACGGCACGGTCCACGTCACCAAGGCCGACCAGGACGCTGACCCCAACGAGCACTGATCCCACGCGTCGGGGGACTGCCCCCGCAGACGGTCGAAGGGTGGGAGGCACGCAGGTGCGTCCCACCCTTCGACGTCGTGGTGGTCACCGCGGTGACCGGCGGGTAACGTCGCGCTCATGACGAGCACCATCGAGTACACGCACCTGGCGGGCGACGGCGAGCCGGTCGTCCTCATCCATGGCATCGGCCACCGGCGCCAGGCATGGGGCGAGGTTCCCGCGCTGCTCCACGCTCGTGGTCACGACGTCTACGTCGTCGACCTGCCGGGCCACGGGTCCTCCCCGGTGCCGACCAGGCCGGACGGGTACTCGATGGGCAGCCACGCCGAGCAGTTCGAGCGGCTCTTCGGCGAGCTCGGCATCGAGCGGCCCCACGTCGTCGGCAACTCGTTGGGTGGCGCGATGGTCCTCGAGATGGCCCACCGCGGCATCGTGCGCACCGCGACGGCGCTCTCCCCGGCCGGTTTCTTCCCCCTGCTCCACCTGCCCAATGTCACGGTCAACCTGCTCCTCATGAAGGGCGGTAGCCACCTGCCCGAGAGCCTGCACCGCAAGCTCAACGGCTACGGCTGGTTCCGCAAGATCGCCTTCCGCTCCCTCTACTCGCACCCGGAGAAGGTCTCGGCGGAGGACGCCATGGGCGACACGCTCAACCTGCGCCGGTCCAAGGGCTACTGGCCGCACTTCGTCCGCGCGCCGCGTCTGCGCGTGACCAATCTGGTCGTCGTGCCGACGACGATCGGTTGGGGCGACACCGACCGGTTGCTCCTGCCCTCCGAGGCCAAGGTGGCCCGAGAGCGCCTGCCGGAGGCGACCCACGTGAGCCTCCCGGACTGCGGGCACTGCCCGCAGATCGATCACCCGGAGCTCGTCGTCGACCTGATCGTCGCGACCATGGAGCGGGCCGAGGACGCGTCGGCGGTCTGAGGCTGACGGAACCGTGCATTGCCCTATGGCAATGCACGGTTCCTGCGCTCGTCAGTGCACCCGCACGATGCCGCGCGCGCCCCGCTCCGCGTCGGTCATCACGTGGTTGACGAAGGGGTAGTGACCGGCCTGCGGGAAGGTCAGCTCCACGAAGCCTCCCTGGGCGGGGAGCAGACCGAGCGCCTGTGACCCGGCGGCCGGCCCACCGACCTCGTCCGGTCCGCCGATCCGGTACGCACCCTCCTGCCAGACGGTGTCGAACTGCCCTCCGACGACGTGGAAGGACAGCGGCCCGTCCGGCCCGGCGTCCAGGACCCAGAAGCGCACTCGCTCGCCGACGCGAGCGGTGAGCGGGTCGGCGTCGTACTGGAAGGCGCGGCCGTTGAAGGCCGTCGCGACCGGCTCGCCGCTGGCCGCCTCCTCGGGGTAGAGCTCGGAGCCGGTGAGGACGTAGGAGCGGTCGACCTGCGGCAGGTCCGGTGGCTCGATGACGACTGCGCCGAACATGCCCTGGGCGATGTGGGTCGACATCGGCATCGTCGAGCAGTGGTACATCCAGATGCCCGAGCGTTCGGCGGTGAAGGTGTAGGTCAGCCGCTTGCCGGGCGCGATGGTGCGCATCGGCTTGTCGGGGGCCAGCGCTCCGGCGTGGAAGTCGATCGAGTGCCCGATGCTGCCGTCGTTGACGAGCGTGATGACGAAGCGGTCGCCGACCCGACCGTGCAGCGTCGGCCCGGGAGCGCTGCCGCCGAAGGTCCAGCGGGTCCGCGTCACCCCGGGCGCGACCTCCACCTCGATCTCCTGCACCCGGAGCGTCACACGGTGGGTCCGCTCATCGGACAGCGGTGGGAGAGCGGCGTTGTCGGCCTCGAAGTCCTCCGGCCAGGTGGCCCCACGCTGCAGGGCGAAGGGGGGTGCCCCCGCCGTGTCGTGCCCTTGCGTCGGCGCGTGCTCGGGCCCGTGTGCCGGTGCGGCTGCGGGTGCGCCGGTGACCACGATGTCGAAGGTCATCCCCATCGCCCGGTGGCCGGCCACGGAGCACCACCCCTGGCGGTCGGCGCCGACGATGCCGACGTCGAGGGTGGCGGACTCTCCCTTCGTCAGGCGGGGGGTCTGCGTGTCGTCGTCGAGATGGAGGTCGTGCACGGTGCTGCCGTCGGTGTTGGTGAGCGTGATGACCAGCCGGTCGCCGGCGGGGACCTCGACCCGGGAGGGGCTGAAGGCCATCTCGGCCTTCGCCTCCACGGCGACCGTGGTCGTGTGCCCGGTCGGGGCCACCGGGGTGACGGAGGTGCCGCTGCCGCCGTCGAGGACTGGCCGGAGCGCCGGGCCTGCCGCGAGGGCGAGCGCCACGAGCGTCACGCCCGCCATGAGCTGCGTGCGGGGGAAGGGCGGCTCGAGCACCCGGGCGGCCTCGGCCCGCCCCTGCTCCAGGCCCGCCCGACGCTCCTCGGGGGTGGCCAGCGCGGCCTCCTTGCGGACGGCGACCACCCGCTTGATCGTGCTCAGCAGGATCGGGATGAAGGCGGCCAGACCCACGAGCACGAGCGCGGCGAGGACGACGCGCGTGCCGGAGGGGACGGGCAGGAGGGCCAGGGCGAAGGGCACGTTGATGATGACGATGCGGGCCATGCCGAGCCGGTCGAAGCCCTCGATGCCCGCCCGGACCACCCGCGGACCGCCACCGATGACGGCGGGGACGAGGTGGCTCAGCGCGCCGGTCAGCACCTGCAGACCGAAGCCGACGACGAGCACGGCCGCGACCCGCCCGTAGCCGGTGGCCATGGCCGCGAAGTCGTCCGCGGTGGCCACCCGCCAGGCGACCATGCCGATGCCGACGAGGAACCAGGTGGCGCCAGCCATGACCGACCACGACGCGAAGTGGCGCGGCGGCTTCTGCCGGGCCGGCGCGACGAGCGAGCGGGCGGTCCACAGCAGGGAGAGCAGATAGCCGGCCACACCGGCGAGGAGCAGCCAGCGCCACCCGAGGAGGGCGCCGGTGCAGGCGATGGCCAGCCCGCCGACCAGGCCGGGGAGCGACTGGCGGGCGCGGCGCTCAGCGGCGTCGTCCATCCGGGCGCGCAGGATCGTCGGCCACAGCGTGATGAGCGTGCCCGTGACGGTGATGCCGACCCAGCCGAGCACGTTGACGAGGGAGTGGGCGAGCAGCAGGCGGGCGTGCATCTCCTCGCCGAGGCCGCGGGCCAGCAGCACGCCGAGTGTGGCGCCGACGGGGAGGAAGGCGGCGGAGGCGAGGTAGTGGTGGACGACGATGCGAAATCGCCCGGGCAGGGCGCCGCGCAGTCGTCGCCCGAGCTGCCAGGCATGCCAGACCACTGCGACGACGACGGCGATCGCGCCGACGAGGGTCACCCACCACCAGGTCATCGGGACGCCGACGAGGACCGCGAGGATGCCGACGTGGAGCAGGACGAGGCGGCGGTTCTGCATCGCGCGCACGTCGATGTCGGGGTTGTCCTTCAGCAGCGTCGTCGCGAAGTGTGTGCTCCACACCATGATCGAGTGGGTGAGGCCACCGAGGGCGACCACGTGCACCATCAGCCAGGTCGCGTCAGGGACGAAGGGGTGGACCAGCGCTGTGAGCGCGGCGGCCATCAGCCACAGCACGCCGGGGCGGTCGCGCATCGCCCAGACCCCGCCCGGTCCGCGGGGCGGGGTGGTCGGTCGGCCGGTCACGGTGCGGTGGGTGGAGCGGAGCGTGGTGCGGGAGCCGCCGGGACGGCCGCGGCGGTCAGGGCGTCGACCTCGTCCCAGTCGTCGCCGCGCAGGGTCGTGAGCGAGGCGGGGAAGAGGCCGTCCTCCTCGCGCTCGATGTGCGAGCGCAGCTGCTTGTAGAAGCGGTCGGCGAGGTCGCGCTCACCTGCGCGGACCCGGGCCAGCAGCTCGTCGAGGGTGACGTGCTCGCCGCACAGGGAGTCGATGTAGGGGGTGAAGTCCTCGTCCCGGCGCAGGACCGCGAAGAGACCCGCCTCCTCCGCGCCGGTGTGCGGCGCGAGCAGTGCGGCCACCTCGTCGACGAGCTCGACGACCTCGTCGGTGGCGCCCGCTGCTGCCGCGCGCCGCAGCAGGCCGGTCGCGTTGATCAGCTCCTCGTGCTCAGCGGTGAATCGGCCGATCATGTCGATCGACTGGCAGCCGCAGTAGGAGCACATCGGTCAGGCTGCGCGGGTCAGGCGCAGGGTCCAGGCCTCGGGGCCCTCGACGAGGTACTCGACCGACCAGACACCCGGCTCGAGGCCCTCGACCTGGCGCAGCAGGGGCTGCGGGTCGTGCGGCGCGACGAGGTCGAGCGAGCGGCCCGGGCGGATGGCCGAGAGGGCCCCGATGACGGTCGCGTGCCGGATGGCCCGCGGGATGGGGCGCACGTCGAGGGCAGGGATGTCCTCGGCCATCTGGAGGTTGGTCTCGGTCATGGTGTGTCCCTTCGCAGGTGGCTGGCGGGTCCTGTTGCCCGATGTCCATCAATTTACTACATTGGGAGCCGTGAAAAATAATCCTCTCGGCCCCCGCCCTGCACCCGAGGCGGATCCCGGTGGTCTCGGTGCGGCGGGACTGGTCCTGGCCGCGATCCGTGAGGCCGCGGGACCCGTGCGCGTCGGTGAGATCGCTCAGGCCGTGGGCTCGCACGACAACACCGTGCGTGGGCACCTGGCCGCCCTCCTCGAGCTCGGCCTGGTCGAGTCCGAGGCGGCCCCGGCGCAGGGGCGGGGGCGCCCCGCGGTGCTCTACTCGGCCGATCCCCGGCCGGGTGTGCGCACCGACGAGTTCCGCTCCCTCGCAGGTGCCTTCGCTGCCGATCTGGTCACGCAGGGGAGCGGCCGGCAGGTGCGTGAGCGGGCCCGTCGGATCGGTCGGACCTGGGGCGAGAGCCTGACCCCACCGCCGGCGAAGGGAGCCGCCCCGCAGGATCTCGACAGCGTCCTGGCCGACCTCGGTTTCGGGCCGCAACGCGATGCGGACGTGGTCCGCCTGACCACCTGCCCCTTGCTCGACCTGGCCGTCGCCAACCCCGACGTCATCTGCCAGGTCCACCTGGGTCTCGTCGACGGGATCATCGACAGGGGTGAGGGTGACGCGGAGGCCGAGCTCACCCCCTTCGCCGAGCCCGGCGCGTGCCTGCTGCGGGTGCCACCTCCGGCGTAGCCTCGAGGCCATGACCACGACCCTCCGGACCGACGTCCTCGTCATCGGCTGGGGCAAAGCGGGCAAGACCCTCGCCGGCGCCCTCGGCAGGGCGGGGCGCAGCGTGACCCTCGTCGAGCAGTCGGCCGACATGGTCGGCGGCACCTGCATCAACATCGGGTGCGTCCCGACCAAGGCGCTGGTCCACCAGGCCGAGACACGGCGTGAGCAGGACGACCCCGCAACGTGGTTCACCCACGCGGTCGAGGCACGCGACAGCCTCATCGACAAGCTCAACGCGGCCAACCGGGCGATGCTCGAGGACGTCGACGCGGTCCGTCTCGTCGTCGGCGGCCGCGCGAGCTTCACCGGCCCGCGCCGGGTCACGGTGACCGCGGGGGGCGAGACGCTCGACATCACCGCCGAGACGGTCGTCGTGGGCACCGGCGCGATCCCGCGACCGCTCGAGGTCCGCGGCGCCGACGGTCCCCGGGTGCACGACTCCACCTCGATCCAGCACGTGCGGCCCTTCCCCGGTCGCCTCGTCATCGTCGGCGGCGGTCCGGTGGCGCTGGAGTTCGCGAGCATGTTCGCCGGGTTCGGCGCGCAGGTCACCGTGCTCGAGCGAGGCGAGCGGATCCTCGCCCGTGAGGACGCCGATGTCGCCGAGTCCGTCCAGCAGGCCCTCGCCGACGCCGGCGTGAGCATCCGGACCGGGACGGAGGCGAGCGGCTTCGAGGACGACGGCCTCGCCGTCACCGTGCTCACCCGGGGTGGCGAGCGCATCGAGGCCCACGCCGTGCTCGTCGCGGTCGGTCGGGTGCCCGCCACCGAGGGGCTCGGTCTCGACGCCGCCGGGATCGACACCGACGACGCGGGCGCGATAGTCGTCGACGACCACCTGCGCACCAGCGCCCAGGGCGTCTTCGCGGTCGGTGACGTCAACGGCGGCCCGCAGCAGACCTACATCTCCTACGACGACCACCGGATCGTCCTCGATCAGCTGACCGGTGACGGCGCGCGCTCGCGCGCCGACCGCGTGGCCGTCCCCACGACGACCTTCGTGTCACCTCCCTTCGCCCGGGTGGGGGAGAGCGAGGAGGCGCTGCGGGCGAAGGGGGTGCCCGTCGCCGTCTACTCGAAGCCGGTCGCGAAGATCGCGGCGATGCCGCGACCGAAGACCCTCGGCGAGACGCACGGGCTGATCAAGCTGTGCGTCGACCCCGAGACCGACCTCGTCCTCGGTGCCGCGCTGCACACCGTCGACGCGCAGGAGCTGGTCAACCTCGTCGCGCTCGCGATGCGTGCCGGTGTGACGGCGACCCAGCTCAAGGACGGCATCTGGACGCACCCGTCGACGACCGAGGCGCTCAACGAGGTGCTGGCCGCACCCGCCGGCTGACGCGCCCGCACGCTGCGTGCGCAGTTGTCGAGGATGCCGACCGGCGGGCAGGTCGCGTAGGTTACCCATCAGGAAACTACATCCGTCGAGAGAGGCCCTGCCATGACCGTCGAGACCCCGGGCACTGCCGTCCGCCGGGCGCTGCCGGAGCGCGTCGACGTGCTCGTCGTCGGCGCCGGTCTGTCGGGCATCGGTGCCGCCCACCGCATCCGCGAGGCCAACCCCGGCATCGAGCTGGCGATCCTCGAGGCACGTGAGGTGACCGGCGGCACCTGGGACCTCTTCCGCTACCCGGGCGTGCGCTCCGACTCGGACATGTTCACCCTGTCCTTCCCCTTCCGCCCGTGGGAGGGCCGCACGTCGATCGCCGAGGGTGGCGACATCCTCGACTACATCCGCGAGACCGCTCAGGAGTCGGGCCTCGAGGAGCTGATCCACACCGGGCACCGGGCCGTTGCCGCGAGCTGGTCGAGCGACGAGCAGGAGTGGACCGTCGAGGTCGAGACGTCGGCCGGACGCCGGCAGGTGCGCGCCGGGTTCGTCCACCTCGGCAGCGGCTACTACAGCTACGAGCGGGCGCACGACGCGGGGTTCGACGGGGTCGAGGACTTCCGCGGGAGGGTGATCCACCCGCAGTTCTGGCCGCAGGACCTCGACCACACGGGCCAGCGGGTCGTCGTCATCGGCTCGGGCGCGACCGCGGTCACCGTCGTGCCCGCGATGGCCGACACCGCCGCGCACGTGACGATGCTGCAGCGCACCCCGAGCTATGTCTTCAGCCAGCCGGGCGTCGACCCCTTCGTCCAGAGGTTGCGTCGTCGGCTCAGCCCGGCTGCCGTGCAGAAGGCAGCACGGGTGAAGAACCTCGGCCTGCAGTACTTCCTCTACGAGCTCTCCCGGCGGCGGCCACAGGCGGCCAACAAGATCGCCCTGACCCAGCTGCGCCGCAACCTGCCCAAGGACATCGTCGACGAGCACTTCACCCCGCCCTACGACGTGTGGGACCAGCGCCTGTGTGCCGTGCCCGACGGTGACCTCTTCAGCGCGATCCGCCGCGGACGCGCCGACGTCGTCACCGGGCACATCGACCGCTTCGTGCCCGAGGGCGTGCGCCTGACCGACGGCCGGGTCGTCGAGGCCGACATCATCGTCACCGCGACCGGCCTGCTGCTGCAGCTGCTCGGCGGCATGGAGTTCACCGTCGACGGCGAGACGGTGCCGATGGAGCGGGCCTTCGCCTATCGCGGCCTCATGCTCGCCGGCGTGCCCAATGTGTCGATGACCGTCGGCTACGTCAACGCGTCCTGGACCCTGCGCGCCGACCTCGTCAGCAGGTACGTCGCCTCGCTCATCACCCACATGCGCGACCGCGGGCTGGGTATCGCGGTCCCCGTCGCACCCGACGGGATGACCGCCGGCCCGATCCTCGACCTCACGGCCGGCTACGTCCAGCGCGTGGTCGCCGCCTTCCCCAAGGTGGGCGACCGCGCGCCGTGGACGATGCCGCAGAACTACGTCAAGGACAAGATTGCGTTCGCCCGGGCCGACCTGACGGCGGACATGCACTTCGTGCCGGTCGGGGCGAAGGGGGAGAGCCTCCCGCAGGGTGCCGCGGCGCCGGCGGAGCTCGCGCTGCCGGGGACGTCGAGCAATGTCGACGGCTCACCAGGCGATGTCCGCGACGAGACCCTCGAGGTGGTCCGATGAAGCGCCCCGACCTGGTCGTCGCGGGCGGGACCGCCGTCGTCACCGGTGCTGCTGGGGGCATGGGTGAGCACATCGCCAAGGGCCTGGCGCGGCGCGGGGCCGACCTCGTCATCCTCGACCGTGATGCCGATGGGCTGGCGCGCGTCGCCGCCGACCTCGGCCGTGAGACGCCCGGCGCGCGGGTGGCGACCCACGTCGTCGACCTCGCCGACCGCGCTGCCGCGGACGCGGTCATCGCGCGCATCCGTGACGCGCACCCGGGCGTGACGATGCTCTTCAACAACGCCGGCGTGGCCGTCGGCGGGCGCTTCACCCAGGTCGACGCCACGGACTTCGACTGGCTGCTCGAGATCAACCTGCTCGTGCCGATCCGCCTCACCCGCGCGCTGCTGCCGATGATGCTGGAGAACGGTGAAGGGCAGGTCATCAACACCTCCAGCCTCTTCGGGCTCGTCGGCCCGCCCGGCCAGAGCGCCTACTCCACGAGCAAGTTCGGCCTTCGCGGGTTCAGCGAGTCGCTGCGCAGCGAGCTCGAGGAGGAGGGCCAGCCGGTCGGCGTCACCGTCGTGCACCCCGGGGGGATCAGGACCAACATCGCGGTCAACGCGAGGGTGGCCGGCGGTGTCGATCCCGCGGAGGCGGAGCGCAACCGCAAGGCCTTCGCCAAGATGCTCAGCCACCCCGCTGACAAGGCGGCCGAGGAGATCATCGAGGCCGCCATCGCGAGGCGACCGCGCCTGCTCATCGGCAACGACGCCAAGGCACTCGACAAGCTGGCGCGGATCACCCCTTCGCGGTACTGGTCGTTGATGGGCCGCGCGATGGCCCTGGCGGCGAGGAAGAAGTAGCGGCTGCAACCATGGGGGGCATGACCATGCCTCAGCAGCTCCAGGGCCGCCTGCGCCTGCCCATCATCGCCGCGCCGATGTTCCTCGGCTCCGGTCTCGACCTCGTCATCGGCACCTGCCGTGCGGGCGTCGTCGGGACCTTCCCCGCGCTCAACCTGCGCACCACCGAGGAGTTCGACGGTTGGCTGACGCAGATCGACGAGGCGCTCGCGGAGCCGGACGCGTCCGGCCGCGAGGCCGCGCCGTACGGGGTCAACTTCGTCGTGCACCGGACCAACAAGCGCATCGAGGCCGACCTCGAGAAGATCGTCGAGCACCAGGTGCCGATCGTCATCACGAGCCTCGGTGCGGCCAAGGACGTCGTCGAGGCGGTCCACTCCTACGGCGGTCTGGTCTTCCACGACGTCGTCAACGCCACCTTCGCCGTCAAGGCCGCGCAGGCCGGTGTCGACGGACTGATCCTCGTCTCCGCGGGCTCCGGTGGGCACTCCGGCGGGCTCAACCCCTTCGCCCTCATCGCCGAGGTGCGCAAGGTGTGGGACGGGCCGCTCATCCTCGGTGGCGCCCTCAGCACGGGGCGCGATGTCCTCGCGGCGCAGGCCGCCGGCGCGGACCTGGCGTACATGGGCACGCGCTTCCTCGCGACGGAGGAGTCGGTGATCTCCGAGGAGTACCGCGCGATGCTCGTCGACTCCGGCGCGGACGAGATCGTCTACACGCCCTCGATCAGCACGATCCCCGCCAACTTCCTGCGGGGCAGCATCCTCGGCGCCGGCCTCGACCCCGACAACCTGCCCGTCCCGGAGCGGATCGACGTCTCCCACGTGACCAACCCGCACACCGAGGAGGAACCGCGCAGCACCTCCTCGACGATCGCGCCCAAGGCGTGGCGCGACGTTTGGAGCGCGGGCCACTCCGTCGCCGGCATCGACGAGGTGCTGCCGGTGGCCCGACTCGTCGACCAGCTCGAGGCCGAGTACACCCAGGCGAAGGGAGAGCTGCTCGCCGTCATCGGTGAGTGAGCTGGGTGGAGGTACCAGCTGGGTGGAGGTATACGCGCTGACGATTCGTCGGCGAGCCGGCATCCACCCGCGGAACGCTCCGGCGACGGGGTTGCTCGCGTCGTTAGCGTGGGGACATGACTGAACTCCCCACCCGCCCCCTCGGCGACGGCGTCTCCGTCCCGGTCCTCGGCTTCGGCACCTACCCGCTGCGCGGGGACGACGGCGTGCGCGCCATGGTGTCCGCGCTCGAGGTCCGCTACCGCTTCATCGACACGGCGGTGAACTACCGCAACGAGCGAGAGGTCGTCGAGGCGGTACGCGCGAGTGGTCTCGACCGTGGTGACGTCTTCATCCAGAGCAAGGTGCCCGGGCGCGACCACCGCAGCGCCAAGCACTCGATCCGGACGTCGCTGCAGGTGATGGACCTCGAGTACCTCGACAGCGTGCTCATCCACTGGCCCAATCCGTCGCAGGGCGGTTATGTGCGCGCGTGGGAGGGGCTCGTCGAGGCCAAGGAGGCCGGGCTGGTCCGCTCGATCGGGGTCAGCAACTTCACGCCCGAGTACCTCGACGAGATCATCGCGGCGACCGGCGTGACGCCGGCGTCCAACCAGATCGAGATGCACCCTGCCTTCCCGCAGGTGGAGCAGCGCGCTGCCGACGCTGAGCGCGGCATCGTCACCCAGGCGTGGAGCCCGATCGGTCGGGGCGAGTCGCTGGAGGCGGCGCCGGTCGTCGCGGCGGCGCAGGCCCACGGCGTCACCCCCGCGCAGGCGGTCCTGCGCTGGCACCTGCACGTCGGCTCCCTTCCCCTGCCCAAGTCGGCCGACCCCGTGCGTCAACGCGGTAACTTCGAGGTGCTCGGCTTCGACCTGTCGGTCGCCGAGATCGACGCGATCACTGCGCTCGGGCGCCCCGACGGGCGACTCTTCGGCGCTGACCCGGACATTCACGAGGAGATGTGATGGAGCTGCTGCCCCGCCTTGACGCCGACGAGGTGCGCCGCCTGGACCGGGCGCACGTCTTCCACTCGTGGAGCGCGCAGGACCTCATCGATCCGCCGGGGATCGTGTCCGCGCGGGGCAGCCGCTTCACCGACCACACCGGTCGGGAGTACCTCGACTTCGCCAGCCAGCTGGTCAACGTCAACCTCGGCCACCAGCACCCCGAGCTGGTCGAGGCGATCGCCGAGGCAGCCGCGCGGATGACGACGATGGCGCCCGGCTTCGCCGTCGAGACCCGCTCGCAGGCGGCCGCGATGATCGCCGACAAGGCGCCCGGCGACCTCGACTCGGTCTTCTTCACCAACGGTGGCGCCGACGCCAACGAGCACGCGATCCGGATGGCCCGCATCCACACCGGGCGGCACAAGGTCCTCGCCGCCTACCGCAGCTATCACGGTGGCACCGCGGCCGCGATGGCGCTGACCGGTGAGCCGCGGCGCTGGGGGAGCGAGCCCTCCTTCACCGGCGTCGTCCACTACTGGGGTCCTTACCCCTACCGCTCGTCCTTCCACTCCGACAGCGAGGAGCAGGAGTGCGAGCGGGCGCTGGCCCACCTGCGCCAGACCGTCGAGGTCGAAGGGCCGAGCCAGGTCGCCGCGATCGTCCTCGAGACCATCGTCGGGACCAACGGCGTGCTCGTCCCGCCCGACGGCTACCTCGCCGGTGTCCGCGAGCTCTGCGACGAGTACGGCATCGTGATGGTCGCCGACGAGGTCATGGCCGGTTTCGGCCGGGCCGGCGAGTGGTTCGCGGTGGACCACTGGGATGTCACACCCGACCTCATCACTTTTGCGAAGGGGGTCAACTCGGGCTACGTACCTCTCGGCGGCGTCATCGTCAGCGGAGCGATCCGCGAGACCTTCGGCCAGCGGCCGTACCCGGGCGGGCTGACGTACCAAGGACATCCACTCGCCTGCGCCTCCGCCGTCGCGTCGATGCGCATCTTCGAGCGGGACGACATCATCGGTCGGGCCCGGTCGCTCGGTGAGGACGTCATCGGTCCCGGCCTGCGCGAGATCGCGCAGCGGCACCCGAGCGTCGGCGACGTGCGTGGCCTCGGGGTCATGTGGGCGGTCGAGCTCGTGCGTGATCGCGAGACGCGCGAGCCGCTGGTGCCCTTCAACGCCACCGGTTCCGACGCTGCTCCCATGGGTGAGGTCGCTGCAGCCTGCAAGAAGTCCGGCCTCTGGCCGATGGTCGCGGGCAACCGCGTGCACGTGGTCCCGCCCCTGACGACGAGTCCTGATGACGTCCGCGAGGGTCTGGCGATCCTCGACGAGGCGCTGTCCGTCGCGGACGCCCACACCCGGTGACCCTGTCTGACGTGTCCTCGCCCGACGTGACCGTGCCGCGGTGGCCGGTCCGGCCCGAGCCCGGCGAGGCTGTGCCTGCCGAGTTCGGCATGTCGGCGTACTGCGTGGCCGACCCGGCGGCGCACGCTCCGGACCGGGACGCGCTGGTGGTCGTCCACGGTGATGGCGACTCCCGCTGGACCTTCGCCCAGGTCGACGACACCGTGCGGGCCGTGGCCGCCGGGCTGCTCGGGCTGGGACTGCACCCGGGTGACCGGGTGCTGCTGCGCATGGGCAACCGGGCGGAGTTCCCCTTCGTCTTCTTCGGGGCGATCGCGGCCGGACTCGTGGCCGTGCCCACGAGCTCGCAGCTCACTCCGGACGAAGCCGCTCGGTTGCTGGCCGACTCCGGTGCACGCGCGGTCGCGCTCGACTCGGACCTCGATCTCGTTGTCCCGCAAGGGGTGCCGGTCGTGACCGCTGACGACATCGCTGGCTGGGTCGCGGGCGGGGAGCGGGCCGGCCACGACGTGGGTGACCCCGAGCGCCCGGCCTTCATCACCTACACCTCGGGCACGACCGGCAGGCCGAAGGGGGTCGTCCACGCCCACCGCAGCGCCTGGGGGCGACGTCCGATGTACCGCGGCTGGTACGGGCTCGGTGAGGGTGACGTCATGCTCCACGCCGGAGCGCTCAACTGGACGTACACGCTGGGCGTCGGGCTCACCGACCCGTGGGCCAATGCGGCGACCGCGATCGTCCACGACGGGCCTCGTGACGGACAGGTCTGGCCGCGGATCGTCCACTCGCACAAGGCGACCCACTTCGCTGCCGTGCCCGGGGTGTTCCGCCACCTGCTGCGGCACGGCGATCCGAGCACGTGGGAGCTGGGCTCGCTGCGGGCCGCCCTCGTGGCGGGAGAGGCACTCCCTTCGCCCCTGTGGCAGGAGTGGACCGAGACGACCGGTGTGCCTCTGTACGAGTCGCTGGGGATGAGCGAGATCTCGACCTTCGTCTCGAGCGGGCCGGACGTCCCCACGCGACGGGGGAGTCCGGGGCGGGTGCAGCCCGGCCGACGGATCGCGGTGCTCGACCCGGAGCGGCTCGATGACCCGACGCCGTTGCCGCCCAACGAAGTCGGGCGTCTGGCGGTCCACCGCTCCGACCCCGGGCTGATGCTCGGCTACTGGCAGCGTCCGGAGGAGATGGCCGAGGTGATGGGGGGCGAGTGGTTCGTCACCAGCGACCTGGCCGAGCTCGACGAGGACGGCTACCTGACCTACCACGGGCGGTCCGACGACGTGATGAATGCGATGGGCTACCGCGTCTCCCCGGCCGAGGTCGAGGACGCGCTGGCCGGGACTCACGGTGTCGCCGAGGTCGCCGTCACGACGCTCGAGGTCGGCGATGGGGTGAGCGTCATCTGCGCCTGGGTGGTGCCGACGGATGCCACCGCGGATCCAGAGGTGCTGGGCGACAAGGTGATCGAGCACGCTGCCGAGCGACTGGCCCCCTACAAGCGACCGCGGGAGGTGCGTCTTGTCAACGCACTGCCGCGCACGGCCAACGGCAAGGTCGTGCGCCGCGACCTCCCCCCGCCCTCCCCGCGTGGAGGTGAACTCGCCGACGAATGACCGGCGCGCCCACGTCCACCCGAGTTGACGCCGTCAATAGAAACGATAATCATTCTCACTATGAGAATGACGCTCCGTCCCACCCGAACCCTGTCCGTCGCCACCCTGCTCGCGCTCACGCTCACCGCCTGCGGCACCGAGGAGGCGCCCAGCGGCTCGGCCTCGCCCACGCCGATCCCGCGCGCCGATGACGTCTCGACCGCCGTCGGCACCCCCTCCGGCACGACGGTCGAGGAGGGCAGCCGCACCCCGCGCCTGGCCGTCACCCACGACGGCGGGGTCATCGTCCTCGACGCCGTGACCCTCACCCAGCTCGGGGAGTTCCCGCTCGAGGGCTTCACCCGGATCAACCCGGTCGGGGACGAGCGGCACCTCATGGTGACCGAGGGCGAGACCTTCCGCCTCCTCGACCTCGGGGGCTACTCCCTTCCGCACGGCGACCACGACCACCACCACTCGACCCCGCCCACGCTCACCGACCTCACCTTCCCCACGCGCCACCCGGGTCACGTCGTCGTCCACGACGGCCGCACCGTCCTCTACGGGGACGGCGACGGCAGGATCCGCTCCTTCGACTCCGACGCCCTTCGCGACGGGGCGACGAAGCGCCCGCCGACCGACACCCGGCGCGAGCGCACGCCCCACCACGGCGTCGCGGTCGAGCGCGCCGACGGGTCGATGGTCACGACGGTCGGCACCGAGGACGCGCGCTCGGGGATCGTCATCCGTGACGCGAAGGGGGAGCGGCTCGCCTCCTCCAAGGAGTGCCCTGGCGTCCACGGCGAGGCAGCGGCGAAGGGTGGTGCCCTCGTCTTCGGCTGCGAGGACGGACTGCTCCTCGTCAAGGGCGACACGATCACCAAGATCGACGCACCGGACGACTACGGCCGGATCGGCAACCAGGCAGGCAGTGAGGCGTCCCCCTTCGTGCTCGGCGACTACAAGACCGACAAGGACGCCGAGCTCGAGCGGCCGACCCGGGTGAGCATCACCGACACGCGTGACGGGTCGCTGCGCCTGCTCGACCTACCGGCGAGCTACTCCTTCCGCTCGCTGGCACGCGGCGCCGACGGCGAGGGTGTCGTCCTCGGCACCGACGGCAGGCTGCACGTCATCGACATGGCCAAGGGAGCGGTCACCGAATCGATCGACGTCGTCGACCCGTGGGAGGAGCCGCTCGAGTGGCAGGACCCGCGGCCGACCGTCCACGTCCAGGGCGGGACCGCCTACGTCACCGAGCCGGCGAGCAAGGAGCTGCACATGGTCGACCTGCACTCCGGCGAGGTCGTCAACAGCGGTGTGCTGCCCGTCGTGCCCAACGAGATCGACGGCACGCTCGGGTGAGGACCAGCCGCCATCGTGCACAGGGTCGTCGTCAGCTGCGCCGCGTCAGGCCCACCCGGAAGCCGACCGGCATGAGCGTCAACCGCTCGGTGATCGTCAGCTCGTAGCCGGGCTCGGGCGTGAGGTCGAAGCGGTGCAGCAGCTTGGCCAGGACGATCACCGACTCGTGCAGCGCGAACTGGCGTCCGATGCAGGCCCGCTCGCCGGTGCCGAAGGGCTTGTAGGCGTGCGCGGGCCGCGCCCGGTTGTGCTCGGGAAGGAAGCGGTCGGGGTCGAAGCGCTCGGGGTCCGGCCACACGTCGGGGTCGCGGTGGAGCAGGGGGATGAAGACGAGCACCTTGTCCTGCGGCGTCATCCGCAGGCCTCCGGGGACGCCGGCCGACCCGTCGGCACCGATGGTCGTCGTCTCCCGGGGTGAGCGCGCGAAGCCCGGTGCGGTCGGCCACAGCCGCAGCGTCTCGTCGACGACCCGGCGCAGGTAGCGCAGCTTGGGCACCTGCTCGAAGGTCGGGTCGACCGCAGGGTCGCTGCCGAGCACCTCGTCGAGCTCGGCACGCACCCGGGCGAGGATCTCGGGCTCGCGGGTGAGGTGGTACAGCGCGAAGGAGACTGCCCCGGACGTGGTCTCGTGCCCGGCGACCAGCATCGTGAGGATCTGGTGGCGCACGTTCTGCGCCTCGAGGAGTGCCCCGGAGTCGTCGACCGGCTCGTGCATCATCCGGCCGAGCAGGTCCTCGTGCCGCTGCCCGCTCGCCTCGCGGTCCGCGACGATCTGCCTGAGCAGGCCGTCGATGTAGCCGTGCCGTGCCAGCGCCACCTGGTCCTTGCGGCGCACCCGCCGCCTGCCGACGAGCGGCAGCGCCGCGACATTGGACCGGGCGGCGGCATGCGACATGTCGCCGACGAAGGTCGTGACGAAGGGGTCGACCTCCTCGGTCGCGAAGCTGCCGAAGGTGTGACTGAAGGCCGCTCGGGCGATCGTCTCGAGGGTGAGCTTGGTGAGCCACGGGGAGACGTCGACGGTCCTCCCTTCGCCAGCTGCCTTGTCCCACACCCCGATGAGCTCGTTCGCCGCGTCGACCATGACGTCGTGGTAGCCGCGCATCGCCGACTTGGAGAAGGCGGGCATGAGCAGGTCGTGCGCCAGGCGCCAGTTGGGCTCGTCGGTCTCGGCGGTGAAGAGCCCGTCGCCGACGAACATCCGCAGGTCCTGCACGCCCGGTGCCAAGGTCTTGGTGAATCGCTTGTCGTCGCACAGCTCACCGACGAGGTCGACGCCTGACGCGAAGACGAACTTGCGACCCAGCGCGAGCATCTCGAAGATCGGCCCGAGCCCGACGCCCAGGCGCAGCATGTTCTGCACCGGCTGCGTCGGGTCCATCCCCTTGCGGAAGGCGTCCCCGAGCACCCGACGACGCCCGGGCGGGTGGGGGAGGTCGTGGTCGGCCCAGCCCATCCCGGCGTTCGGCGGGAACTGCTCGAGGGTGTCGCCCGCGCGTGCGTGCGCCGGTGCGTGCGCCGCGTCAGGAGCAGGTCGGAGCCGGGTGGCCACGTCCATCGGGGCCGTCCTTTCGTCAGGTGTAGAGACTCGGCTCACGGTAGTCCTCGAGACGGCATGGATGGAGGCGAGAGACCTTGTCTTCTTCCCAGCGGCTCATGGGATGATTGCGTCATGAGCAAGCACACCTACCAGCGCCTCTCGCACCCCCCGACCGGGCCGCACGCCGTCGAGGACCTGGGCCACGCGCAGAACGCCGCCTGGTGGACCGTCATGGTCCTCGGGATCATCGCCGGAGCCGTCGGTACCTGGGCGGTCGTCATCCTCAGCCCGGCCTGGGGCATCGCCGCGGTCATCCTCACTGTCGTGACGATCGTCGCCGGAGTCGTCATGTCCAAGATGGGCATGGGCAGCTACACCTACTCCGAAGGCGACACCGCCACCAACAGCGAGTCGCTCGGTATCAAGTGAGCTCGTCGAGGGTCGCGCCGATGATGCGCGTCCCCTCGCCGAAGGCTCCCGGGTTCGGCCCGGAGTAGTTCAACCGCAGATGCTTGCCGACCGGCTCGGCGGGGAACCAGTCGTCGCCACCCGCGACGAGCACTCCCTTCGCCTCGCAGCCGGCGACCAGTCGCGGCAGATCCGTCGCGTCGGGCAGGCGTACCCACAGGTTGAGCCCACCGGCCGGCAGGGTGACCTCGCCCATAGGTAGATGCTCGCGCACCGCGTCCACGAGCAGGTCGCGACGCTCCCCGAGCTGGCGCCGCATCGCCCGCAGGTGGGTGCGCCACCCGGGTTGGGTCACGACGTCCAGCGCGACCGCCTGCAGCGCCGAGCTGACGTACATGTTGGCCGCGCGCACCTCGGTCAGGATGCGGTCGCGCGCCGGCCCGCGGGCCGTGACCGCCGCGACTCGGACGGACGGCGCGACGCTCTTGGTCAGGGAGCGCAGGTGGACGACGTGGCCGCTGTCGTCACGGGCGGCCAGCGGGCTTGCCTCCCCCGTGATCGTGAAGTCCCTCGCCCAGTCGTCCTCGATGAGGAAGGCGCCCGCCTCTCGCACCGTCTGGAGGATCCGGTCCGCGAGCTCGACCGACCACCGCGCTCCGGTCGGGTTGGCGTAGGTGGGCTGGGCGTAGAAGGCCCGGGCGCCGGAGCGGGCGAGCGTCTCGGCCAGGATGTCGGGGTCCGGGCCCTCGGGGCCGGTCGGGATCGGGACCAGATCGACGCCGGCCTGAGCCGCGGCGTGGATGGCGCCCCAGTAGGTGGGTGACTCGATGACGAGGGGTCGCCCTGTGCCGACGAGCGCGTGGAAGCAGGCCGTCAGCCCGCCCTGGTTGCCCGGCACGACGATGACGTCCTGGGGGCCGGGGGCAGAGATTGCCGAAGGCGTGAGGTCGGCGAGCTCGGAGGCGAACCACGAGCGCAGCTCGGGCATCCCCTCGGACGGAGGGCGGCTCATCGCAGCGTCCGATCTGGCCACGCGGGCGAAGGCGGCCCGCACGAGGCGCTCCGGGAGCAGCTCTGCCGCGGGGTAGCCGGAGTGCAGCGAGATCATGTCGTGGCGCACGGGGCGCAGCGATGCGGAGGCGGTCGGGATGTGGCGACGCGGCGCACCCAGCGAGGTGGTCTGCCAACCGAAGTCATGGGTGCGGCTGACCCGTGGCGCTCGCACGAAGGTCCCCACCCCCGGCCGGGTCTCGACGAGCCCGAGGGCGACGAGGGTCCGCAGCGCCTGCTGGACGGTGGCCGGGCCGACGTGGTGCTCGGCGACGAGCGCGCGGGTCGAAGGGAGCTTGGCCCCGGGAGCGGAGGTGGCGATCCACTCGCGAAGCGATGCGACGATGACACCACTGCTATCGTTGTTCATGACAGACCACAGTAGCGCTACTGGCCGTACCGCCTTCCCGATATCCGTCAGCTCTGGCCTCTTCTGGGGCTTCCTCGGGGTGCTGACCTTTTCCTTCACGGTCCCCTTCACCCGCATGGCCGTGGGCGACGGAGCGATGTCGCCGACCCTGGTCGGGGCGGGTCGCGCGGTGGTCGCCGCTGCGGCATCTGGGCTGCTGCTGGCGTGCACGCGACAGTCCCTCCCGCATGGTGCGCAGTGGTGGCGGCTCGCGGTCGTTGCCGCCGGGGTCGTGGCGGGTTTCCCCCTCCTCACCTCCTTCGCCCTGACCCGCACCGACGCGAGCCACGGCGCCGTGGTGATCGCATTCCTGCCGGCCGCGACTGCCGTGGCTGCGGTCCTGCGGGCGCGAGAGCGTCCGCCGCGCACCTTCTGGATCGCATCGACCGTGGGGGCCGTCGCCGCCGTCGGGTTCGCGGTGCTCCAGGGCGGAGGGCTGGGGCAGATCGGGTCGGCAGACCTGCTCCTCTTCGGCGCGGTCGTGGCCGCCGCCGTGGGATATGCCGAAGGGGGCCTGCTGGCTCGTGAGCTCGGCGCCTGGCAGACGGTGTCCTGGGCCCTCGTCGTCAGCGCTCCGGTCATGCTCGTGCTCACGATCGGCACCGTCGTCCGGCACCCACCGCAGGCCGGCGCGACCGAGTGGGCGGCCTTCGCCTATCTCGGCCTGATGAGCATGTGGTTGGGCTTCTTCGCCTGGTACCGGGGGCTGGCGATCGGCCCGATGGCGCAGGTGAGCCAGGTGCAGCTCACCCAGCCGGTCATGACGATCGCCTGGGCGGCATTGTTGCTGGGCGAGGAGATCACGCCCCTCACGGTGGTCGGCGGCGGCGCCGTCATCCTGTGTGCGGCACTCGCCGTGCGCTCGCGACGGGCGCCCGCCCCGGCCCCTTCGTGCCCCGGCTCAGGAGGTCGGGACGTGCTCCTCGATGTCAGCGAGCCAGCGGGTGGCAGCGACATCGCTGGGCATGCGCAGGTCGCCTCGCGGTGAGACGGCGCCACCCGGCAGTACCTTGGGCCCGTTGGGCAGGGCCGACCGCTTGAACTGGTTGGCGAAGAAGCGCTGGACGAAGACGAGCAGCCACTTCCTGATCTCGGCGAGGTCGTAGGCACCGCGGTCCTCCTCGGAGACCGAGGCGGGCCAGGCCCCCTTCGTCGCGTCGGACCAGGTCTGCTCCGCGAGGAAGGCGATCTTGCTCGGTCGGTCCCCCCGGCGCAGCACGTGGAAGAGGGTGAAGTCCTGCAGCGCGTAGGGCCCGATCTTGTCCTGCGTCGACTGTGGCCGGTCGGCGTCCTTGCTCGGGACGAGCTCGGGGGAGATCTCGGTGTCGAGGACCGACAGCAGCGTCTGCGAGACCTCGGGCAGCTGCTCGGTGTCGGCGACCCAGTGCACGAGGTGCTGCATGAGGGTCTTGGGCACGCCCGCGTTGACCCCGTAGTGGCTCATCTGGTCGCCGACGCCGTAGGTGCACCAGCCGAGCGCGAGCTCGGACAGGTCGCCGGTGCCGAGCACGATCCCGCCGCGCTGGTTGGCGATGCGGAAGAGGTAGTCGGTGCGCAGCCCGGCCTGCACGTTCTCGAAGGTGACGTCGTAGACCTCGTCGGGGTGGTCCGCCTCGGGGTCGAGGCCGTAGGCGTGCCCCATGTCGCGCAGCATCTGGGTCGCGGCGGGACGGATGTCGAGCTCCTCCCAGGTGAGGCCGAGCGACTCCATGAGCGCGACCGCGTTGGTCTTGGTGCGGTCGCTCGTGGCGAAGCCGGGCATCGTGATCCCGATGATGTCGGTGCGCGGGCGCTCCAGCCGGTCCATCGCCTTGGCCGCGACGAGCAGGGCGTGCGTCGAGTCGAGCCCGCCGCTGACCCCGATGATGATCTTGGGCTGCCAGTCGGGTCCGCCGATGGCGCGCAGCCGCTGGGTCAGGGCGGTGACCTGGATGTTGTAGGCCTCGTAGCAGTCCTGGGCCAGACGGGCCTCGTCGTCCGGGACGAAGGGGAAGCGGTCGAGTGGCCGCAGCAGCCCCAGGTCGCCGGTCGGCGGGTCGAGCTCGAGGTGGACCTCGCGGTACGGCGCCGTGTCGGTGCCCATGCCCAGTGCCACCCCGTTGTCGTCGAAGCTGCCCTGCCGCATCCGCTCCTGCCGCAGCCGGTCGACGTCGACGTCGACGAGGGTCTCGCGGGGACCGGAGGGGAAGCGCTCGGACTCACCGAGGAGGTCGCCCCCTTCGTAGACCATGGTCTGCCCGTCCCACGACAGGTCGGTGCTGGACTCCCCTTCGCTCGCGGCGGCGTAGAGGTAGGCGGCGTTGCAGCGCATCGAGGCCGAGCGGGCCAGCAGGTGCCGGTCGTCGGCGCGGGCGACGGTGATGGGGGAGGCGGAGAGGTTGAGCAGGACGGTGGCGCCAGCGAGGGCCGCCTCGTGGCTCGGCGGGACCGGGACCCACATGTCCTCGCAGACCTCGGCGTGGACGACCAGGCCCGGCACGTCGTCGACGTGGACGAGCACGTCGGTGCCGAAGGGGACGCCGTCGAGCACCTCGGCCGCCTCGCCGCCGGCGAAGGTCGGACGGAACCACTCGTCGACGATCCCCGCGCCGGCCGCGAAGTGCCGCTTCTCGTAGAACTCGCGGTAGTTGGGCAGGTAGGACTTGGGCGCGATGCCGAGGACCTCGCCGCGGTGGATGAGCACCGCGCAGTTGTAGAGACGGTTGCGGTGGCGAAGGGGGGCGCCCACGACCACGAGCGGCAGCAGGTCGGCGGTCTGCTCGGCCAGATCGATGAGGGCCGCCTCGACATCACGGAGCAGCACGTCCTGCAGGAGCAGGTCATCGATGGCGTATCCGGTCAGGCTCAGCTCGGGGAAGAGCGCGATCGCCGCGCCCTGGTCGGCCACGTGGCGCACGCGCTCGAGGATCGCCGCGGCATTGGCGAAGGGGTCGGCCATCGTCACCGGCAGGGTGCACGCAGCGACCCGGGCGAAGCCGTGGCGGTAGAGGTTGCGGAAGTCGCGGTCCGTCATGCTCCGAGAGTACGTGGGTCGAGGTGTGACGAGCGTCAGCGAGGAGCCTCGAGACCGCTCCCGGCGAGGAGGGCCGACGCGCTGCCGAAGTCCTTCGTCACCTTGTGGTCGCCTTGTCGTTCTCGACATCGGCTTGATGCTGCGTCGACCCTCCTCGTCGTCCGCTCCCCACCGCTCCCTGAGGAGGCCGCCCGCGGCCGTCTCAGAGGGAGCGAGCGCTCAGTTGGTGACGAGGCGGGTGCGGGTGCCGACGACGCCGAGCCGGGTGACGGGTTCGTCCTGCAGGTCGGCGACCGCGCCGAGGTCCTGCCAGGCGCCGCCGTTGACGCGGTACTGGCCGACGAGGCGTGCGTCGACCTTGACCGAGCGGGTGCCTGTCGTCTCGTACGTGTGCGTGATGTCCCCATCCGGGTAGACGCCGCCTCGGCTCGTCGTCCACTCGGACCTCGTGCCGTCGCCGTAGGTGTAGCGGTAGTCCTTGGCGATGATCTTGAACTGGATGGTCCACGACAGCAGCTGTTGTGCGTCGCTCACATCACCTGGCTCGAGCCCGGCCCTGTGTGGCCACGCGGCCTCGTAGTAGGTCGGTAGGCCCACCAAGGTCTTGTTGCCGTGGGGCTCCATCGACACCGACGCCTTGGCGAAGGGGAGCTCGAGGAAAGCCGAGCGGATCTGCGCGATTGTCGGCACCGGTGGTGGCGGGGGTGTCCGGGGGACGGCGGGGTCATTCACGTCGGGAGCCGCCGGGTAGCCGGGCAGGCACATCTGCTGCGTGCAGACCTCCGCACCACGTGGGAACTCGCTGGCGTCCGCTCCCGGCACCGGATTGGATGGAGGAGTGCAGACCTTCTCCCTCGCCGAACGCCCGGACCTGCTCGACGCCTTCTGGTCGATACCGGGTGACTGGCCGACCTTCATGCTCCAGGATCCGACGTCGGATCGTGCCTACGAGGCGGCGGTCGAGGGCTTCCCGCAGCTGCACCTCGTCGTCATGGATGGTGACGCGGCGGTCGCCCGTCTCCATGCCGTCCCGTTCGCGGCGAGCATCGACTCCCTTCCTCCCCGGGGCTGGGACTGGGCGCTGCAGCGGGCGGAGTGGCTGGTGGCGAAGGGGGGTCCCCCCGACCTGTCCACCGTCAGCCTCATCGAGGCGCGGGTGGCGCCGGAGCGACGCGGCGAAGGGCTCAGTGGTCCCCTGCTGGTCGAGGCGCGACGACGCTATGCGGAGCTGGGTTGCAAGGACCTCTTCGGCCCGGTCCGCCCGACGCGCAAGGCGCTCGAGCCACGCTCTGGCGCAGACGAGTACGCGCGCCGGGTGCGCGAGGACGGGTTGCCGCAGGACCCGTGGTTGCGGGTGCACGCACGGCTGGGTGGCCGGATCGTCGAGGTCGCGCCGCTGTCGATGACGATCCCCGGGACGCTGGCGCAGTGGCGTGAGTGGACCGGTCTGCCCTTCGACGCGGACGGCCTCGTCGATGTCGAAGGGGGCCTCGCCCCTGTCCACGTCGACCTCGCCAACGACCACGCGGTCTACGTCGAGCCGAATGTGTGGGTGCACCACGACCTCACCCACGCTCCCTGAGGAAGGTGAGTGTGGAGGGATCGCGCATGGCGATGCGGTTCGTCCAGGAGCGATGTGACAGGAGCGTTGTCACACCTCACTGAAACTATGGACACATGTTCGACGATGAGCTGACCGTGGTGGAGGCGTCCTTCCGGGGACTGGGCAGGGCGCGGACGGGGGTGCGCGAGCGGGGGAGCCGAGCCGATGAGCAGGCGTTGACCGATGCGTTGCGCGCGACGGAGCGCCTGAGACGTGCGGCGGACGCGCTCGAGCTGACGGTGCTGGGTCAGGCGGTGCGCTTCGAGGACCAGTGGGGTGCGGACGGGGTCTATCGCCAGGTCCAGCTGCCGGCAGGGCAGGTGGGGGAGTTCGCCGCCGAGGCGGTCGCGGTCGCCACCAAGGCAGGGATCTTCGAGGCGGGCGAGCGGTGCGACCTCGCGGCGCGGGCGGTCACCGACCTGTCATGCCTGACCGATCTGCTGGCGGAGGGACGCATCCGGGCCAGGGCGATGGGCCTGGTGGCCAAGGAGACCCGCGAGGCCAGCGAGCAGGCGGTGGCTGCGGTGCTCGAGCATCTGCTGGCCCCCCTTCGTGGCAAGCCGGGCAGCACCCGCATCGAGGACCTGGAGGAGCGGGAGCTGCGCAAGGCGACCCGCAGGATCCTCGAGCGGGTCGAGCCGGAGCTGTTGCAGGAGAGAGCGGCTCGCAACCGGCGCGAGGCGGTGGATGTGCGCTTCAGCGAAGGTGCCGTGGGCACGGCCGACATGCGTGCGACGCTGCCGACGGAGGACGCGCTCGTGCTCAAGGAGGCGATCGAGCAGGCAGCGGCCGAGCGCCGCGCGCTCGACCCGTCCCTGACCGCGGCCGCCTCCCGGGCGCACGGCCTGCTCGACCTGGCGCTGCGGGGCGTGGAGGTCCGGGCCCTGGTGCGGCTGGGGATCCCGGTGGTGACGTCGGCGGCCTCCCGGTTGACCTTCGCCCCCTTCGAAGGGGGCGAACGCGGCGGGAGCAGCGAGCTGGCCGAGGCCCTGCACGGCCCGACCGTGCGGGAGGGGCGCTTCGTCACTGGCGATGGGGCCGACCAGGTCGAGGTCATGGCTGAGGAGTGGGCCGGCGGGGCGGTGGCCTCGCAGGTGCCGACGACCCTGGGGCCGGGCGGGCAGCAAGCGTGGGTCGGTGGCTGTGACATCCCGGGGGTCGGCTTCATCCCGCCCGACGCGGTCGCGGCGATCACGGCCAACCTCGAGACCAGGGTCTCGCGGGCGCTCATCGATGCTCGTACAGGGACGCTCGTGGAGACGAGCAACCCGCGTTACGTCGTCACCGACTCGATGCGCGAGTTCGTCGCGGCCCGCGACGAGACCTGTCGCATGTGGGGCTGCAACCGTCGACTGATGACCGGCTGTACCGAGGACAATGCCGACCTCGACCACGCGAGCGAGTGGCCGCAGGGCTCCTCGTGCCCGGAGAACCTGTCGGGCCTGTGCCGCCACCACCACCGGCTGAAGCACTCGCCGCGCTGGACACACACCCTGCGCGAGGACGGCCGCACCGAATGGACCAGCCCGACCGGGGAAGTCGTCGAGACCTTCCCGTCGCTGTGGGTGCACGTCGGGGACGAGTGTTCGCCCCCCGGACAGGGGGCGAACGCCGACCACGAGTCGTGGGAGGTGAGCGACGACGAGCAGCTCGCCGCCTTCCACGCCGCCGGCCTCTCTCCTGAGGCCGCGTCGATCTTGCCCCCCACGCAGGGGGCGAAGGTCGACTCCGGGGAGGCGCCCTTCTGAGCAGCTCGCGGGGTCATCGCTAGGTTGGGCCCATGCCGACCGACGACCGCAAGACCAGGCCGACCGACACCTCCGCCGTCGCGCTCCTCGACGCCGTGACCGACGAGCGGCGCCGGGCCGATGCCGAGACCGTGCTGGCCCTCATGCGGCGGGTCACCGGGGTCGAGCCAGTGGTCTGGGGGCCGTCGATGATCGGTTTCGGCATCCAGCCGTACACGACGGCGGACGGCAAGGCGCACGAGTGGTTTCGCGTCGGCCTCGCCCCGCGCAAGGCTGCCCTCACGCTCTACGGCCTGACCTTCTACGGCTCCAACGCGGACCTGCTCGAGCGCCTCGGCAAGCACACCATCGGCAAGGGATGCGTCTACGTCAAGCGACTGTCCGACGTCGACGAAGGGGTCCTCACCGAGCTCATCGAGCGGGCTTGGGCCGAGGGCGCCGATGTCTGAGCTGACCTGGCCGCGTCAGGCCGGACCTCTGTCTCTGCGTCGGCCGACCCCCGAGGCGCTCGACCAGGTGCTCACATGGCGCAATAGCCCCGAGGTGACGCAGTGGCTCCTGAGCACCACGGTCGACCCGGACGCGTGGCGGGTGGAATGGCTGACCGTGCAGGACGATGACGTCGCCGTGCTCGCCTTCGTGGACGACGACGTGGTCGGTACCGGCTCGCTCTGGGTGCAGGACGCCATGGGTCAGCGGCACACCGGACATGACATCTGGGGTCGGGCACAGGGCGGCATGGCCTACACGATCGACCCGGCTCACCGAGGGCACGGCTACGCGACGCACCTCGCCCGGGCGCTGCTGTCGATCGCCTTCGACGACCTGGGGCTGCACCGGGTGACGGCGGGATGCTTCGCCGACAACACCCCCTCGTGGCGGGCCATGGAGCGCCTCGGCATGCGACGCGAGCAGCACGGGATCAAGGACTCGTGGCACGCGGAGCTCGGGTGGCTCGACGGATACACCTACGGGATCTTGCGCGAGGAGTGGGCCGGCTGACCCGTGGCGGGCCATCGCCTCTATCGCCCCTCCACCGCGCCCGAGCCACCCAGCGACGCCCGGTCGGCTGCCGCTTGGCCGGAGAACCACCCTTCGCCATCAGTGACCGCCGTCGGACGTGAGGCGCGCAGGTGAGGGAAGTGCTCGTCCACCGTGTCGTCGACGGCATCGCGCCGCTCCTCGAGCAGGGGCACGAGCTCGGCGCCCGCGGACCCGCCGCGCTGCTCGGCCACGGCTGCCACCTCCGCATCCGCGACCTGGTGCAGCCTCTCGCGGATGCGCAGGGCGAAGGCCATGAGGAAGGACCGACGGAAGGCTGCCGTCCGGGAGCGACCGGAGGCATCGGTCTGCTTGCCGTGCTGGGCCATCGCCGTGGTCGCCTGCACGAGCAGCGAGGTGAAGAGCGTCTCGACGGCGTCGAGGTCCTCGGAGTGACCGATGATCGTGACGTGGCCCAGGTCCTTGGACCAGACCACCCGGGAGTAGTTGGCGGCGGCGATCCCGCTGAGCAGCGAGACCTTGGGCGACTCGTAAGGGTTGTCGACCCCCAGCCTGCGCATGGTCGGCCCGTCGCTGGTGCGCTCCGTCGCGGCGAGCAGCGCGGCGTCGATGCTGTGCCTGGCCATGAGCGACTGCGCGCCTGCGGTGAAGGTCTCCGCCTCGGCCTCGAAGGTCGTCGACTCCGCCTTGGCCAGCAGTGCCCGCACGCGCTCGAGGACGCGCGGGTCGACCCGCGAGGACGAACGGCGAGCGGAGGGTCGAGCCTCCCCGGGGCGTGGCCCGAGCGACTCGATCGCGGGCACGGCCCAGACGGCGCTGATGAGCTCGACTGCGGCCTGCACGACGTCCGCCCAGGAGTCACGGTCGCCGCGCGCCTGCGGGAAGCTCCGGTCCGCGGGCCACCACGCACTCGCCTCGATCGCCTCCATCTGCGCCCACCACTCGGGGTCGACCGTGGCCCTCGCGTAGCGCTCGAGCACGTACGCCATCGCATCGCCGAGGAGCGCGTCCGCGGGAGGCTTGGTCAGCCGGGTGACCAGTCGGTGCAGGTCGATCGGCTGCCAGTCACGGTCGAAGGCCTGGCCGACCCGGTCGGTGAGGATGCTCAGGATCGCCCACCCGGCGCAGTCCCGGTCGTAGCCGGTCTGGGTGTCGGCGACCAGATGGCGGGTCAGCCCCTGGGCGCGGGCGCGATGCCGGTTGGACCACGCGCTGGCAGCCTCCATGACCCGGTCGGCAAACCTCCCGACGTCTGCGTCGCGGTCCCGTCCGATCCCGAATGCCGTCACGTCATCCCCCTTCGTCTGGTGTTGGGTCAACGGTGGCATGTCCCGCCGACCGTACGCAGCAGGCCTGTGGACGACGGGGATTGGAGGTAAACGCGCGGATGATTCGTCGGCGCGTTTACCTCCACCCGGCCTCACCTCCACCCGGCCTGCCTCACCGTCGCCGGGCGCTCGCCGCGGCGATCTGCTGCAGCAGATCGACGGCCAGCTTGGCAGCGCCGTTGGACCTCGCCACCGGGGCGGTCAGCGCCACGATGTCGCGCACCGGGTTGGGGTTGGTCAGGCGCAGCCGGCGGACCGTCTTGGGGATCGTGCGGGCCGCCAGATCGGGGATCACCGTGATCCCCACGCCGGCCGCGACGAAGGCCGTTGCGGTGTAGTGGTCCTGCGCCTCGACCGTGTAGCGGGGCCTGAACCCGGCTGCCCGACAGGCGCGGGCGACCATCTCCTGGGTGATGCCGGCAGAGATGTCGTTGCTCACCCACGGCTCGTCGGCGAGCTCTGCCATCTCGACCCGGCGCCGCCCGGCGAGCCGGTGGTCGGCCGGCACGAGCGCGACGAAGTGGTCGGTCATGAGCGGCGTGACGATGTACCCGGGCCGGATCGAGGTCGTCGGGTCGGCCGGCACGACGTCGATGTCGACGGGCGGGGCCTGCCCCGGTGGGTAGCCCTCGGTGAGGACCATCTCCAGGTGCAGCTCTGGCATCTTGGACTGCAGCCGCTTGGCCAGCTGCGGCATCCACCGGTACCCGGCCGAGGCGAAGTACCCGATCGACAGCGAGCCGGTGCTCCCTGCGCGCAGGTCGTCGACGACGGCGTCGATCCGCTTGAGCTCGGCCATGAGCTGCTCGCTCTCGGCAGCGAGGGTGTGGGCGGCCGGCGTGGGTTCGATGCCGCGCCCATGACGGGTGAAGAGTGTGAGGCCGGTCTCCTTCTGCAGCGAGGAGACCTGCTGACTGACTGCGGAGGGGGAGATGCCCAGGTGGCCCGCAGCCGCGTTGACCGAGCCCGAAGCCATGACAGACAAGAAGATCCGCAATCGGTGGGCATCGACCATGGCGAGCAGCGTATCCCACTGTTAAGCAAACCTGCATGAACATACGGAAAAGTGAATTGGATATATATAGTTGATGCGGGCACTGTTGAAGACATGAAGAACTGGATGACTTACCTCAACGCCGTTCGTCCCGCCGCCAACCGCCACTGGGGCGCCGGACCGGACTCGGACCACACCCGCATGGCCGCGGAGCTCGCCGCCATGTCGCAGGACGACACCCGCACCAAGCACGAGATCGTCTCCGCGGCCACGACCACGCCGCAGTACCGCGCTCCCTATGACCACCGGATGAGCGACCGCTTCCACCCCACCCTCTCCACGCGCTGAGCGCACCGCGTCCGGGGGTGATCCAGCCCGGACGCGCACCACGAAGGCCCCGCACCGTCATGGTGCGGGGCCTTCGTCGTGCGCGGGTGGACGTGGACACGCTGACGATTCGTCCGCGCGTTTACCTCCACCCGGCGAAGGGAGCGGGTCAGGCCCTCAGCGGGTGCCGACCTCGTCCTTGAGCACGACGGCCCGCCCGGCCTCCAGGCGCGCCACCGGGACGCGGAAGGGGGAGCAGCTCACGTAGTCCAGGCCAGCGTTGTGGAAGAAGTGGATCGACTCGGGGTCACCACCGTGCTCGCCGCAGACGCCGGTCTTCAGGCCCGGCTGGGTCGCGCGGCCCTTGTCGACGCCGATCTGCACGAGCTCGCCGACACCGAGCGCGTCGAGGGTCTCGAAGGGGGAGATCGTCAGGACGCCGTTCTCCAGGTACTTCGGGAAGAAGGCCGTCTCCACGTCGTCGCGGGAGAAGCCCCACGTCGTCTGGGTCAGGTCGTTGGTACCGAAGGAGAAGAAGTCGGCCGTCTGTGCGATCCGGTTGGCCGTCAACGCTGCGCGCGGCAGCTCGATCATGCAGCCGATCGGGATCTCGATGGCCTGGTTGTGGGCCTCGGCCACCTCGGCGATGATCTTCTCCGCCTGGGCGCGGACGATGACGAGCTCACGGTTGGAGCCGATCAGCGGGACCATGATCTCCGGCTGCGGGTCCTTGCCCTCTTCGCGCAGGCGCACGAGAGCCTCGGCGATCGCCCGGATCTGCAGGCCGAAGAGGCCGGGGATCTTCAGCCCCAGGCGCACGCCGCGCAGGCCGAGCATCGGGTTGGACTCGTGGATCGAGCGCACCGCATCGCGCAGCGCGCGGGTCCGCTCGACCTCGGGGCCACTCTCGCCGCGCTCGTCGGCCAGCGCCACCTCGACCGTCAGGTCGGTCAGGTCGGGCAGGAACTCGTGCAGTGGCGGGTCGATGAGACGGATCGTCGTCGGCAGCCCGTCCATCGCGGTCAGCAGATCGACGAAGTCCTCGATCTGCGCCGGGAGCAGCTCCGCCAGCGCGGCCTCGCGGTCCTCGTCGCTCTCGGCGAGGACGACCCGCTCGATCTGCTGGCGCCGCTCACCGAGGAACTGGTGCTCGGTGCGGCACAGGCCGATGCCCTCGGCTCCGCGGTCGCGGGCGCGCTGGGCATCCTTGCCGTTGTCGGCGTTGGCGCGGACCTTGAGCCGGCGCCGCTCGTCGGCGTGGCGCAGGACGCGGTCGACGGCCTCGATGAGCTCGGTCGTCTCGCTGTCGTCCGCGATCGCCGTCGCGGCCTCCATACCCTCGGAGATGTAGGTCATGACTGGGGAGTCGACGACGTGGACGTCGCCGAGGAAGACCTCGCCGGTCTTGCCGTCGATCGCCAGCGTGTCACCCTCGCGGATGACGTGCTCGCCGACCCGGATCTCCTTCTTGGCCCCGTCGACGACGAGGTCCTCGGCGCCGACGACGGCGCACTTGCCCATGCCGCGGGCCACGACGGCCGCGTGCGAGGTCTTGCCGCCGCGCGCGGTGAGGACACCGGCCGCGGCGATCATGCCGGGCAGGTCCTCGGGGGAGGTCTCGCGCCGCACGAGGATGACGGAGCTGCCCTCGGCCTGTCGGGCAACGGCGCTCGCGTTGTCGAATGCCACGGCGCCGACGGCGGCACCCGGGGAGGCGCCCATACCGGTCGCGATGAGGGTGCGCTCGGCCTCGCGGTCGAACTGCGGGAAGAGCAGTTGACCGAGCTGCTCGCCGGTCACCCGCTCGAGGGCCTCGTCCATCGTGATGAGCGCCTCGTCGACGAGCTGGGTGGCGATGCGGAAGGCCGCACCCGCGGTCCGCTTGCCGACGCGCGTCTGCAGCATCCACAGGGTGCCGCGCTCGATGGTGAACTCGATGTCGCACAGGTCGCGGTAGTGGGTCTCGAGGCGGCGCATCGCGGCGCGCAGCTCCTTGTACGCCTCCGGGTCGCTGTCCTCGAGGTCGGTCAGCGCGAGGGTGTTGCGGATACCAGCGACGACGTCCTCACCCTGGGCGTTGGCCAGGTAGTCGCCGTAGACGCCGGAGTGGCCGGAGGAGGGGTCGCGCGTGAAGCAGACGCCGGTGCCGGAGGTCTCGCCGAGGTTGCCGAAGACCATCGCCTGCACGTTGACGGCGGTGCCGAGGTCGTCGGCGATGCGCTCGCGGCGACGGTAGAGCTGGGCGCGCTCGGTGTTCCAGCTGCGGAAGACGGCCTCGATGGCCAGGTCGACCTGGCGGCGGGGCGTCTGGGGGAAGGGGTTGCCGGTCTCGTCGAGGACGATCTGCTTGTACTCGGCGACGATCTGCTTGAGGTGATCGGCGGTCAGGTCGACATCGGCGGCGACGCCGGCCTCTTCCTTGTGCCGGTCCAGGACCTCGGAGAACTTGTCCGAGTCGACGTCGAGCACGGTCTTGCCGAACATCTGGATCAGACGACGGTAGGAGTCCCACGCGAAGCGCTCGTCGCCGGCGAAGGCGGCCAGCGAGTGCACCGTGTCGTCGTTGAGGCCGACGTTGAGCACGGTGTCCATCATCCCGGGCATGGAGAACTTCGCCCCGGAGCGCACCGAGAGCAGCAGCGGCTCCTCGGAGTCGCCGAGGGTGCGGCCGATGAGGTCCTCGATGTCCCGCAGACGTTGGGTCACCTCGACGCGCACCTCGGGCGGCACACGCCCCTCCGAGAGGTAGGCGCGGCAGGCCTCCGTCGTGATCGTGAAACCGGGCGGGACCGGCAGACCGAGCTTGACCATCTCGGCGAGGTTTGCACCCTTGCCACCGAGCAGGTCCTTCTGGTCGCGGTCACCTTCGCTGAACATGTGGACGTACTGAATCACCGGGGGGCCTCCCATACGCGAGCGCGGAACCCGCCCACTATGACAGGAGACACGCACATCGTCGTGGTCGGTTCCGCCAGGCAGGGCGAAGGGGGAGCCTCTCCCCTCGTCGTGGGGGCCGATCAGGCAAGACCGGCGTCGCTCTCCAGCTCGCTCTTGAGCCGGTCCAGGGTGCGCCGGATGTTCTTCGGCTGGTACTCCGCGAAGGTGCGCCCGCCGGTCGCGGCCTTGTCGAAGACCTTGACCATGGCGTCGGGCCAGCGCCGGTCGTCGGTCCACGTCTCGGTGACGAGGGTCCCCCCTTCGGCCTCCTCGAAGCGGTACTCCCAGGTGGCGATCCGAGCGGGGATGATCGGCTTCGTGGCGCCGATGCGGTGCACGCGGAAGGCGAAGCGTTCGCCGGGGTCGGCGGCGGTGACCGTGCACTGGGTCGACCACCGCCCCTTGCCCCGACGGTTCTGCCCGACGAACGAGGTGCCGACCTCGATGGCGGAGGCGCCAGTGGTCTGGCCCCCCGTGTTCTCAGGGCTCCACCGGCCCATCTGGGTGATGTCGCTGACCGCCTGCCATGCGGTCAGCGGGCTGACGTCGATGGTGACGGACTCGGAGACTGTGCGGGTTCGGCTCATCCCGTCACGGTGTCACAGGTCGAGGGCGTCTCCGTCGAGCCGATAGGTCTCCCACTCGGTCTGGGGCGTGGCGCCGAGCGACTCGTAGAAGGCGATCGACGGCGCATTCCACCGCAGGACGGACCACTCGAGACGGCGAAACCCACGCTCGCGGCACTCCCCGGCGAGCTCGGTGAGCAGCGCCTTGCCCAAGCCGGACCCGCGGTGGCGCGGCTCGACGAAGAGGTCCTCGAGGTGCATGCCGTTCCTGCCGGTCCACGTCGAGAAGGTGAGGAACCACAGCGCGATCCCCACGACCTGCCGCTCCCTGCCCTCGCCGGCCTCGGCGACATGGCAGAAGGCGGTGGGTACTCCCTTCGCCGGGAAGAGCGCGGCCGCGAAGTCCTCCTCGGTGGCCTCGACGGCGTCGGGTTCCTTCTCGTAGACCGCGAGGTCGTGGACGAGACGCAGGATGTCGGAGATGTCCGCAGCGGTCGCCGGACGGATGTCGGGGTGGCTCATGGGCACGATTGTGCCCCGCTCCCTGCCTTCGAGACGGTTGCCCCGCTCCCTGAGGAGCTTGCGCAGCAAGCGTCTCGAAGGGATCAGTCCAGCGTCGTGCGTCCCCGGTGGATGCGAAGGGAGAGGAAGAGCACGATCAGCCCGGCCAGGGACAGGCCCGCGCCGACCAGCGAGGGTGCGCGCCAGCCCCAGCCGGCGGCCAGGACGAGCCCACCGAGCCAGGCGCCGAGGGCGTTGGCGACATTGAGCGCGGCGTGGTTGCCGGCGGCGCCGAGGGTGCGCGCCTTGCCGGCGACCTCCATCAGGCGCAGCTGGAGGGCCAGGACGAAGGCCGAGACGGAGATGCAGATGAGCAGCAGGACGATGGCGGCCGGGATGGCCCAGTCCGCTGCCCAGGCGAAGGCGGCGAGTGAGAGGCCGGTCGCGATGGTCGACCCGACGAGGGTCCACAGCACCGAGCGGTCGACGAGGCGTCCGGCGATGACGGTGCCGACGAGTCCGCCGACCCCGTAGACGAAGAGGTAGATCGGGACCGCGTCCGCGGGCAGGCCGGTCTGGTTGCGCAGGATCGGGCTGATGTAGGAGTACATCGCGAAGACGCCGCCGAAGCCGATCGCACCGATGAGCAGGGTCAGCCACACCTGCGCGTCCTTGAAGGCGGACAGCTCGCTGTGCACGTCGGCCTCGGTGTCGGCGGCCTGGTGTGGGACGACGGTGCTGACGAGGACCGCGGTGAGGACGCCCAGGGCCGCGACGAGCCAGTACGCCGAGCGCCATCCCGCCTGCTGCCCGAGCCAGGTCGCCAGCGGGACTCCGGCGACATTGGCGATCGGGATGCCGAGCATGATCCGACTGACCGCCCACCCGCCGCGACCGACCGCGACGATGTCGTACGCGACGATCGAGGCGATGCCGAAGAAGGCGCCGTGCGGGATGCCGGAGACGAAGCGCGCCATCATGAGCAGCTCGTAGCCGCCGGCCATTGCGCTGAGCGCGTTGCCGATGGCGAAGAGCACCATGAGCGCGACGAGCAGCTCCCGTCGGGGCAGCCGGTTGCCGAAGATCGCGATGGTGGGTGCGCCGACGACGACGCCGAGGGCGTAGGCGGAGATCGTGTGCCCGGCCTGCGGGATGGTCGTGCCGACGCCGTGGGCGATCTCGGGGAGCAGGCCCATCGTGACGAACTCCGTGACCCCGATCCCGACCCCGCCGAGCACGAGGGCCGACAGGGCGATCCCGACGTGGCTGCTGGTCCGGGCGGTGGCATGGGACGAAGGGGGACTCACTGCGCCATCCTCTCCCACACGTGACACATGCAGGTCGCCTCCCTACATGTGTAGACGCCAGCCTTGGAGCAGGCGGAGACGAAGGGGGAGACCTCGGCCACAATGCCCGCGTCCATCTCGGTTACCGCCCCGTAGGGTCGGATCCCATGACGACGACCCAGAACGCACCTCTCCTCGAGGCCACGACCGAGATCTCCGCCGATCCCGAGGCGGTGTGGGCGGTCATCACCGACCCGCGCGCCCTCGGCGGTCTGTCCGACCAGGTCCTGCGCACCCATGTCGTGGGGACCGCGCCCGTCGGGCTCGGCACCAGGACGGTCAACATCAACCGTCGGGGTCTGCTGCTGTGGCCCACGAGGGCCAAGGTCGTGCGCTTCGAGCCGCACCGTGACTTCGCCTTCCGCGTCAAGGACAACGGCAGCACGTGGTCCTTCGAGCTCGCTCCCACGGCGACGGGCACCACGGTGACGCACCGCCGCGAGGCGCCTCACGGGATGACCAAGATCTCGGTGACCTTGCAGGAGAAGGTCCTCGGCGGCGTGGCGGACTTCGACAAGGAGATGGAGTCCGGCATGGCCGTGACCCTGGAGCGGCTCAAGGCGCTCCTCGAGCGCGGTTGACCCGCTGCCGCGCTCACGGGGGATGGCCCCCGTGAGCAAGGGCGGAGGACCCGAGTCGAGATGGGTACTTCTCCCCATCGACCCCCTCTTGGCAAACTCGTAGATTCATCGGTGTCAGCAAGACACGGGGACGTCGACTGACACTGGCTCGGGACGCGCAGGGGGTTCCCGCAGCCGACGAGAGGGCGGGGCTCCGCAGGGGGAGTCCCGCCCTCTCGTCACATTTTTTGGCCTGTCGCGCGGGTCGTGGCTGTGTGACGATTGGCCCATGACCACACCTGCAGGGGGGCCGAGCGGCCCGAACATCCCACCGCCTCCGGGCCAGCCCGGTCCGTACGGCCAGTCGGGCCCGGGCTACGGCGGTCCGCCTCCCGGTAGTTTTGGCGGCCCCGGCGGCCCGCCTCCCGGCAATTTCGGTGGTCCCGGTGGTGGCCCCGGTGGCCCCGGTGGCCAGGGCAATTTCGGTGGCCCGGGTGGCCCGGGCAACTTCGGCGGGCCCGGTCAGCCGCCGAAGAAGGGCCCGGGCAAGGGCCTGATCATCGGTATCGCCGGTGGCGTGGCGCTCATCCTGCTCCTGTGCTGCATCGGTGGCTTCTTCGTCCTGCGGGGCGCTGACGACGAGAGTCCGCCGCCGACGACCACCTCGCAGCCGGCGACGGAGACCTCGACGAGCGAGCCGACCAGCGAGACCTCGACGAGCGAGCCGACGACGGAGACCTCGACGAGCGAGCCCACCAGCGAGACGTCGAGCTCGACCTCGGCCGCCGGTACAGGCGACTTCCCGGACGAGTTCGACGGCTGGAAGAAGTCCAGCAAGGTCGGCAATCTCAAGTCCGTGGCCACCTACACCAAGGGGACGGAGGCCGTGAGCGTCCTTGCCAACGAGGGCATCTCGGCCAGCACCTTCGAAAACGTCTGGGACGACAGTCAGAAGGTCGGCGACATCTCCTGCGGCACGGTGTCCGGCTCCACCTCCACGCAGTGCGCGGTGGACAAGGACGGAACCACCTACCTCATGTCCTCGAGCGGCAAGAAGTCCGCCAAGGACCTCGCCGCCACCCTCACGAAGTTCACCGACGCGCTCTGAGCACGCACCGAGCGACACGGAAGGGTCTCGTCCTGCGACGGGGCCCTTCCGTCGTCCTCGGGCGGAATTAGGGTGGGCTCATGCCCCGGTACATCACGACGACCATCCAGGACGGCATCGCCCACGTGCGCCTCGCCCGCCCGGACAAGCTCAACGCACTCACGCTCGAGATGCTCGATGACCTTGCAGCAGCAGCCCACGGGCTCGCCGCTGACCGTCGGCTTCGCGCGGTCGTGATCTCCGGTGAGGGGGACTCCTTCTGCGCCGGCCTCGACTTCGGCTCCGCGATGAAGAAGCCGTCTGCGATCGCCCGGCGCTTCGTGCCCCGCCCCTGGCGCGGTACCAACACCTTCCAGGAGGCGGCGTGGGGCTTCCGCCGCCTGCCCGTGCCGGTCATCGCCGCGGTCTCCGGGCACTGCCTCGGCGGCGGTCTGCAGATCGCGCTCGCCGCGGACTTCCGGATCACGCACCCCGCGGCGACGTGGTCGGTCCTCGAGGGGCGCTGGGGGATCATCCCGGACATGTCCGGTGTGCAGGCGCTCTCCGAGCTCGTCGGGATCGATGTCGCCAAGCGGCTGACGATGACCGCGGACAAGATCTCCGGTGAGCGCGCCCAGCAGATCGGTCTGGCGACCGAGGTCGCCGATGACCCCGTGGCGGCTGCCTTCGACCTCGCGGATCAGCTGTCGATGCGCTCGCCCGATGCCCTGGCCGCCACCAAGCGACTCTTCGACGGCACGTGGAACCGCAGCGCCCGACACACCTTCGCCCGTGAGCGGTGGGAACAGCTCCCGCTGCTCTTCGGGCCCAACGCGGCTCGTGCCCGGGCCGCCAATGCCCGCAAGCAGCAGCCCGAGTTCCTGCCCCGCCAGCGTCGCCTCGTCCCGTGAGCGACGGCCAGCCGACGCTGACCGGCTTCCTGCCGATCGTCCCCGAGGACCTGCCGCAGGGATGGTCCAGCCGGGCCCCCGTCGACGGCGATGTCGATGAGCTGATCGCCTTGGTCTCGACGGCGAAGAAGGCCGTTGACGGCTCGGGCTCCATCGAGGAGGAGCTCGTCACCAGCGAGGCGGTGGGCGAGGCGTCGTGGACCCGGCGCCAGGTCGTCGTCATGGATCCGCAGGGTGCGATCCGGGTCTGGGCCCGCGTGCACGACCGTGCTGCCGGTCGCAGCAATGTCGACCTGACGACGGACCCTGCGCTCGGCGCCGAGGTGGAGGACCGGCTGGCCCCGTCGGTGCTGGCCTGGGCGGAGTCGATCGCGCTGCGGGTCTCGCGCGGTCGGGGACTCGGGGGGACGCGCCTGGACATGTCCGTTCACGAGGACGACGAGCGGCTGCGAGGTTTGTTGCGGGACAACGGATTCACCCTCGCCCGCACCTGGTTGCAGATGAGACGCCCCGTGGAGCCGGGCGACGTGGACCTTCCGACCACGCACGCCCGAGAGGGTGTCGTCGTGCGTCAGGTGAATCGACGGGAGGACGGCACCCCCTTCGCCGCGGACCTGCAGGCGGTCTACCGGATGATCGAGGAGTCCTTCGCGGACCACTTCAACTCCTACCGGGAGTCCTTCCCCGAGTTCCTCCTGCGGTTGCGTGAGGCGCCCGGCCACCGTTGGGACCACTGGTGGATCGCCGACATCGAGGTCGAGGGACACTGGGTCCCCGGTGGAGCGGTGGCTGCGGCCGTGCTCCCGGAGGACGCCTCAGGGGTGCCCGGCACCTACATCGACTACATCGGCGTGCACCGCCTGGCCCGAGGGCGGGGCGTCGCCAAGTCGCTGCTCCACGCCGTCATCGCTGACACGGCCCGGCGCGGCCGCAACCGGGTCGCCCTCGAGGTCGACGACGACAGCCCGACGGGCGCCGACGGCATCTATGCCTCGATGGGGTGGGTCACCCGCTACCGCACCGAGTCCTGGCACCGTGACGTGCGGGTCGAGGGGACCGACGACCCCGTGCCCCTGGCGCGGCTCGACGAGTAGCGGTCAGGCGGGGCAGCGGCGGGTCGAGATCGTGAAGCCCTGCGTCCGCAGACGCTCGATGAGCGGGGCGGCCATCGCGACGGCGGGGGTGAGGACGCCCCCTTCGCTGTCGAGGTCGTCCTGCGCGAGGCACAGTGCGGCCTGGCCGAGCATGATCGCGGTCCCGTTGTAGCCGGGGTCGGCGTCGGCGGCGACCTTGGTCGCGTACTTGGCCCCGCTCGTCGTCCCCGCGACGACCTCGAGCGCGAAGCGCCCGTTGACCCGGGTGTCCTCGTCCGGTCCCTCACCGGGGGCCGGCAGGAACCGGTCGACGACCTTGCGGGTCGGCGCGTAGGACAGGCCGGTGACCAGGCCGAGCAGTCCAGCGGTCATACCGGTGGCGCGAAGGGGGGCGGTGATGCGCGAGCCGAAGTCCGTCACCTCGTGGTAGCGGAAGGCACGGCCGTACCGCCACCCGAGGAGCGCATTGCTGCGGCGCACGATGCGGGTGTTGTACGTGGCCATGACGAAGGGGCCGGTCCAGTGACCGTCCTCGGTACGACGCACCGGCAGGCGTGAGCCGAGACGCTTGGTGACGGAGCGGACTCGACCGGCGCGACGTGCCTCCGGGGAGGGCTGTGTGGAGTCCTCGCGGTCGGCCTTGGTCGGCTCCGCGGCCCTGTCGGGGCTCAGCCCGTAGGGGTCGGACATGGCCCGACGGTCCTCGAGGGACTCGCGAACGGCGATCGCCTGCCTGCGCATCGAGTCGATGGTGCCGCCGGACAGGCCGCCCTTGAGGCTGCGGACGAAGAGCACGGTGTCGGTGAGGGTCCCCGCGCCTTCGTCGGCAGCGATCCGGGCCGTCTCCCAGACACCCAGGTCGGAGGGGATGGAGTCGAAGCCGCAGGAGTGGACGATCCGGGCTCCGGAGCGCTTGGCCACCTCGTGGAAGGCCTCGGCGCTGTCGCGTACGAAGAGGACCTCGCCGGTCAGGTCGGCGTAGTGGGTCCCGGCCAGGGCGCAGGCCTTGACGAGCTCGCCACCGTGGATGGCGTACGGACCGACCGTGGTCACCAGGACACGCGTGCGCGCCGCGAGGTCGGCGCACGAGGCCGGGTCGGAGACGTCGATGACGATGCGTGGCCACGACGCGGCGGCGCCGCCGAGCTCGGCAGCCAGTGCGTCGAGCCGGACGCGGGAGCGGCCCGCGAGAGCGATGCGCGTGCCCTCGGGCGCGTGGTCACCCAGGTGCCCGGCGGTGAGCCGTCCGACGAAGCCGGTGGCTCCGACGAGGACGATGTCGAAGTCGCGGGCCTGCTTGTTGATCATGAAATGACAGTAACGCGTTGCCACACAGGGGGATTCATCGTGAGATGACAATGCGCGCGCCGCGGCCTTCCCAGAGGGCGCATGGTCCGATAGGAAGGGGGGTACAGGCACGATGCACGCTCGTACCCACGACGAAGGAGAAGCACCATGACGCAGCCTCCGAACGAGACCCCTGACCTGCCCGAGGAGGCCATCGGCGGTGTGCCGACCCAGGCCCCGCAGTCCGACGGTTCCGCCGGTGACGGTGGCGCTGATGGCGCGGCCGGCGATGGTTCCGCCGGCGATGGTGGTGCTGATGGCGCGGCCGGCGATGGTTCTGCTGGTGACGGTGGCGCTGATGGCGCGGCCGGCGACGGTTCCGCCGGAGACGGTGCTGCCGGAGACGGCGGCGCCGACGGTGCTGCCGGTGACGGTGGCGCTGACGGCGGCGCATCGGCCGACCGCGGCCTCTGAGTGACTGACCCGGACGAGGCCGGCGCACCCCAGCGGTGCGCCGGCCTTCGTCGCATCACGGACCTGGATCCCCAGGACTTCGCCACGTCCTGGGGCCGGGAGCCCCGGCACGTCCCCGCGGCGGCGCTACCTGCCCCCTTCGCCGACCTGCTCGACACCCGCGCGGTCGACGAGCTGCTCTCGCTCCACGGTCTGCGGGCCCCCTTCCTGCGGGTCGCACGGGAGGGCCGCACCCTCGCCGACGGTGAGTTCACCCGTGGCGGCGGGGTCGGTGCCGGAGTGGGGGACCAGCTCGACGACACCGCGCTCCTGCGGCTCTTCGCCGAGGGCCACACCCTCGTCCTGCAGGGGCTGCACCGCACCCACCCACCGGTGCTCGCCTTCGCCCAGGACCTCGCCGCCGACCTCGGGCACCCCGTGCAGGTCAATGCCTATGTCACGCCGCCGCAGAGCCGTGGGTTCGCCGCGCACTACGACGTGCACGACGTCTTCGTCCTGCAGACCGGCGGCGACAAGCACTGGCGCCTGCACCGCCCGGTCCAGCCGCACCCCCTTCGCGATCAGCCCTGGCAGGACCACCGGCAGGCCGTCGACGAGGGAGCGAAGGGGGAGCCTCACCTCGACGTGACCCTGCAGCCGGGCGACGTGCTCTACATCCCCCGTGGCTGGTTGCACTCGGCGACCGCGCTCGGCGGGGTCAGCACGCACCTGACGGTCGGCGTCCACGTCTGGCACCGAGGGCACGTTGCCGACGCCGTCCTCGACACGGCGCGAAGGGCGCTCGCCGACCTCCCGGCGCAGCGGACCTCCCTTCGCCCCGGGGTGGACGTGGCCGACCCCACGGACCTCGCGGACGACCTCGCCGCCGTGCGCGCGGCACTCCTCGACGCGATCGCGATGGTCGACGAGTCCGCCGTCGCCGCCCACCTGGCCGCCCGAGCCCGTCCGGCCCAGCGACCCGCACCGATCTCGCCGGTCGCCAGCACGCAGGCGCTGCACGACGGGCCGGAGGGGCTGCCCGTCGTGCCCCGCGGGCACCTCCGGGCGACGCTGGAGCCTGCTGCCGACGGGTCCGTCCTCGTCAGCAGGGCGGGGCGGCTACCCCTCGACCCCACCGAGGCCGCCGAGGTCGGGGCGTGGCTCGCGTCCGGGGAGGTCGCGGTGCTCGCCCCGGACCTGACCCGCCGGCTCGTCGTCGCCGGGGTCGCGGTCCCCGTGCAACCGCCGTCCGCGTAGGGTCGCCGGTGTGAGCGCGACCCCTTCGACCCATCGGTTCCGGTGCTCGCTCGCCGCCCTCGAGCGCGGCGACGTGCCGGTCGGCACGGCGGTGCCCGCACGCTACTGGTTGCTCGTCTCCGACCCCGGACCCTGGCCGGCGAAGCCGATCGAGGCGCCCTTCCTCAGCGACGTCGCTGATGACCTGTCAGCGGCGCTGGGCCGCTTCGGGGCCCGGCTGCAGCTCATCCGCCGACACGGTCGCCAGGAGGGCGAGCTGGTCGAGGCGGACACCGGCACCGACGGGGACAACCCGGTCTTCCTCGTCGACGTGCGTCGCGGGCTCGTCGGGCGCGCGACCTGGCAGCACCCCGAGGACCTCGTGGCGCTCGCCGCCCGCTTCGACGACCTGCCCGACCCGAGCCCCGAGCCGCTTCTGCTCGTGTGCACCCACGGCCGCAAGGACGTCTGCTGCGCCATCGACGGCCGCGTCGTCGCCGCCGTCCTCGACGACGCCCTGCCCGGCGCGGTGTGGGAGACCACTCACCTCGGTGGGGACCGCTTCGCCGGCAATGTCGCCATCCTGCCGGAGGGGTCCCAGTACGGCCGGCTCGACGGTGATGTCGCACCGCAGGTGATCCTCGACCACCTCGACGGGCGCGTCGACCTCGAGCGGTGGCGGGGGCGCTGCTCCTGGCACCCGGCCGCCCAGGTGGCCGTCCACGACGTGCTCGCCACCGTCGCCGACGTGCGGCTGCAGGACATCTCGCCACCCGTCGTCGAGGCGACCGGAGAGGACTCCTGGCGGGTGCAGATCGAGGCCGGCGGGCGCACCTCCCACCGCTTCGTCACGCGCACGATGAGCGCCCCGCACCAGCTCACCTGCTCCGGGGGGTCCAAGGTGCAGGCGCTCTACACGGTCCGTCCTTCCTGACCAGTGCGACAGGGTCGGTGGACAGCACCCGGACCGCCGCCACCCGGGTTGACGAGAGCGACTAATCTGGGCGCCCATGACGACCACGCCGCAGAGCACCGCAGCAGACGAGCACCTGGCCGAGTGGGCCGACCGACAGGCCAAGGCCGAGGCGATGATCCCCGTTGTGGGCCGCCTCTACCGTGAATACGGGGTCGTGACGTCGATTCACGGGCGCACCCTCCTCGGCCAGTCGCCGACCGATGTGCTCAAGGCGCACCGCTTCGCCCGACGCGTCGACATCGAGCTCACCCTCGACGACACCCTCCCCATGCTCGAGGCGCTCACCGCCCTCCAGCCGGGCCCGGCGTCGGTCGACATCGCCCGCCTGCACCGCCGTCGCCTGGAGGCCGGCGAGGGCGTCTCCCTCGAGGACTTCCTGCGCTCCGAGCTCGGTGACGTCATCGGCAAGCACGGCGACTCGGAGCTCCCGAGCACCGACGTCATCCTCTACGGCTTCGGCCGCATCGGCCGCCTGCTGGCCCGCATCCTCGTCGAGCACGCGGGCACCGGCCAGGGCCTGCGCCTGCGCGCCATCGTCGTGCGCAAGGGCGCCGACAACGACCTGTCCAAGCGCGCGAGCCTGCTGCGGCGCGACTCGGTCCACGGTTCCTTCGCCGGCACGATCACCGTCGACGAGGAGGCCAACACCATCCTCGCCAACGGCACGCTGATCCAGGTCATCTACTCCGACAGCCCCTCGAGCGTCGACTACACGCAGTACGGGATCAAGGACGCGGTCGTCGTCGACAACACCGGCCGGTGGCGCGACGAGGAGGGCCTGTCCCAGCACCTCCAGTGCCCCGGTGTCTCGCGCGTCCTGCTCACGGCTCCCGGCAAGGGCGACCTGCCCAACATCGTCAGCGGCATCAACGACGCGATGATCGGCACCGACGACAAGGTCGTCACCGCAGCCTCCTGCACGACCAACGCGATCGTCCCGGCGCTCAAGGTCATCAACGACGAGTACGGCGTCATCGGTGGGCACATCGAGACGGTGCACTCCTTCACCAACGACCAGAACCTCATCGACAACTTCCACAAGGGTGAGCGTCGCGGTCGTTCGGCGGCACTCAACATGGTGCTCACCGAGACCGGAGCGGCCAAGGCCGTCGCCAAGGCGCTGCCCGAGCTCGAGGGCAAGCTCACCGGCAACTCGGTGCGGGTCCCCACACCCAATGTCTCTATGGCGATCCTCAACCTCACGCTGGAGAAGCCGGTCGAGCGCGACACGCTCAACGACTTCCTGCGCGAGGCCTCGCTCTACGGGGACCTGCACAAGCAGCTCGACTACATCGACAGCCCCGAGGTCGTCTCCACCGACTTCGTCGGCAACCGCCACGCCGGCATCGTCGACGGCCGCGCGACGATCACCGCGGGTGACCGGCTCGTCCTCTACGTCTGGTACGACAACGAGTTCGGCTACTCCTGCCAGGTCGTGCGCGTCCTCGAGGAGATGTCCAAGGTCCACCCGCCGGCCTTCCCGGCGGTCTGATCCAGCGCTGAGAGCCCCCCGGTCCACGCGGCCGGAGGGCTCTCGCGTGCCCGGCCCCCAACGCCATCGCCGCCATCGCCGCCATCGGGATGCCCAGTGGCGCCCTCGAGATGCCCAGTGGAGGTAAACGCGCGGACGATTCCTGCGCGAGTCGACATCCACTGCCGGCAGGGTCCGTCGGGGTGGACTCGGACCCGCCGGCGATTCGTCCGCGCGTTTACCTCCACCCGGCGAGGGGGGAGGGCGAAGGGGGAGGCCGGGCGAAGGGGGAGGCTCAGTCCCCGAGCGGGCGCACCACGAGCTCGCCGCCGCCGCAGGTGCGTCCCTCTTCGGGCTCGTCGATGATCCGTGAGGCGTTGAGGACCGACAGCGAGTCGAAGGACGGTCGGCCCTCGATGATCGCGCGGTACTGGTAGCGCACGAGGCGCTGGGCGCGGCACTGGTCGTCGAAGGTCAGGACGTCGAAGGAGCTGGGCTGGCCCACGAGCTCGGCGTCCGGTCCGCTGATGAAGTGGGAGAGCGTCCCGCCGCCGGTGAAGGTCCCTGCCTGCACCCGGTTGCCGTCGATCTGCGGCACGTGACCGTGGCCGTTGAGCCGCATCCGCCCGGGTGCGTCCTCCAGGGCCGGGGCCTCGTGAGAGACGGTGATGTCGGGCCTGGCCCCGTCGCCGAGAGCCTCCACCCACAGGTCACGTGCCGCCGTCTGCTGGTCGGTGCCGCCGTCGTCCGCGTCGCCGTAGTACCGCGGGTCGTTGAAGCCCGCGATCCGCAACCCGCCGATCGTCACCTCGCGGTACTGGCCGGGGCCGGGTTGGAGCAGCTCGACACCGTCGGTGCGACCCAGTGCGTCGAGCAGCGAGGTGTCGACGGCCGAGCTGCGGTCGTGGTTGCCGGAGACGAAGACATAGGGCACCCCGAGCGAGGCGATCGACCGGTAGAGGTCGCTCAGCCGGGCCTCCTCGACGTGACCGAGGTTGATCAGGTCGCCGGAGTCGATGACGACGTCGATGCCCTGCTCCTGCACGACCGTGCGCATCAGCGCGTACTGGTTGGACGAGTGGATGTCGGAGACGAGCAGCACCTTGAGCGCCTCGGCGTCGCGGGCGGCCTCGGGGGCGTACTCGTCCTGGACCGCGGCAGAGAGGGCGAGCAGGTTGCGCAGGTAGGGCGTGGCCTGGTCGGCTCGCTGCTCGACGTCGTCGAGCAGGCCCCGGTTGGCGATGGCCAGCTGGAGCAGGCCGGTCGACTGCAGCTCGACGAGCCGGTCGGGGTCGTAGGTGCGCCCGGCGGACAGGCCCAGACCGGTGCAGGTCAGGGCCGTGACGGTGAGGGCGCCGAGACTCGTGCGTGCCGTGGGCAGGGACCGGCGACGCAGCCCCAGGACGAGCAGGACGAGCCCGACCCCACCCAGGGCGCCGACACCGAAGTGCAGGGCGACCCCCTTCGCCGCCTCACCGATCACCCGGGAGCGTTCTTCGGGGCTCACGTCGAGGGCTGCAGGGCCGAGGTTGCCGGAGGCGACCAACTCGGTGATCTCGGGCTTGACCCGTGGCGAGACCCGCACGCCCGGGGCGAGGCCGGAGAACTGCGCGGAGACGCTGCCCACGACGGTGTCCGTCCCGATGCGGGAGCGCTCGCCCCAGCTCGGCGAGAGCCGCACGTCGGCGGCGTAGTAGTCGGTCTCGACGGTGACCGGCCACAGCGCGGCGGTCACGAGGCCGCCGGCGAGCACGGCCGCGGCCACGAGCAGGGCCAACGCGACCGGGCGCAGGTGAGCGATCCGTCCCATGTGCTCACTGTAGGGAGGCGGGCCTGAACCCCATGTGCTACCCGTGAGTAATGAGGTCTAGAGTCGCCCCCATGGATGCAGACGCCATTGTCGTGGGCCACGGACTTGCCGGGCTCGTCGCCGCAGCGGAGCTCGCTGATGCGGGCCGCAAGGTGCTCGTCGTCGACCAGGAGAGCGAGGCCAATCTCGGGGGCCAGGCGCACTGGTCCTTCGGCGGGCTCTTCTTCGTCGACAGTCCCGAGCAGCGACGTCTGGGGATCAAGGACTCGGCCGAGCTCGCCCACGCCGACTGGATGAACACCGCCGGCTTCGACCGCGACGAGGACAACTGGCCACGGCAGTGGGCGCAGGCCTACCTCGACTTCGCCGGCGGGGAGAAGCGCTCGTGGCTGCACCAGCAGGGCATGCGTTGGTTCCCGATCGTCGGCTGGGCCGAGCGCGGCGACGGCTCCGCGCACGGCCACGGCAACTCCGTGCCCCGTTTCCACATCACGTGGGGGACCGGACCCGGTGTGGCCGCTCCCTTCGTCCGGCGGGTCGAGGAGGCCAAGGAGCGCGGCCTGATCACCTATGCCCACCGCCACCGGGTGGACGAGCTCATCGTCGAAGGGGGTGCCGTCACCGGTGTCCGCGGGGCCCGGCTCGCGGACGACCCCGCCGAGCGGGGAGTGGCGACCAACCGCGACGCGGTGGGCGGCTTCGAGCTGCGCGCACCCGTCGTCCTCGTCGCCTCCGGTGGCATCGGCGGCAATCACGACCTCGTGCGGGAGAACTGGCCCGAGCGTCTCGGCACCCCGCCCAAGCACATGATCACCGGCGTCCCGGCGCACGTCGACGGCCGGATGATCGCCATCACCGAGGCCGCGGGCGGCAACCTGATCAACCGCGACCGCATGTGGCACTACGTCGAGGGCATCAGGAACCACTCACCGATCTGGGACCAGCACGGCATCCGGATCCTGCCCGGGCCGAGCTCGATGTGGCTCGACGCCGAGGGCAGCCGCCTGCCCGCGCCCCTCCTGCCCGGGTACGACACGCTCGGCACCCTCGCCCACCTGCGTGCGACCGGCCACGACCACTCGTGGTTCATCACCAACCGGTCGATCGCGGGCAAGGAGTTCGCCCTGTCGGGCTCGGAGCAGAACCAGGACCTGACCGGCAAGGAGGTCGCCGGGGTCATCCGCAAGCGCTCGCTGGCCGATGTCACGCCGTCGATGCAGGCCTTCCTCGACAAGGGGGCCGACTTCGTCCAGGCCGACACGGTCGAGCAGCTCGTCGCGAAGATGAACGAGCTCGTCGAGGACGGCGAGCCCCGGCTCGACGTCGCACACGTCAAGAAGCAGGTCGACGAGCGCGACATGCAGCTGGACAACGCCTACTCCAAGGACGCCCAGATCGCTGCGATGCGGGTGGCGCGCTCCTACATCGGCGACAAGATCTCCAAGCGGGCCTACCCGCCGCACAAGCTGACCGACCCCAAGAAGGGGCCGCTCGTCGGCGTCAAGCTGCACATCCTCTCCCGCAAGACGCTCGGCGGTTTCGAGACCGACCTGTCGGCCCGCGTGCTCGGGCACGACGGTGAGCCGATCCGCGGGCTCTACGCGGCGGGCGAGGCAGCCGGCTTCGGCGGTGGTGGCCTGCACGGCTATCGGGCGCTCGAGGGCACCTTCCTCGGCGGCTGCATCTTCAGCGGCCGGACCGCCGGCCGGGCGATGGGCGCCGAGATCGGGGACTGACCCCCGACCCCGGCGCCGATCGCGGCGCCCATCCCAGCGCCCAGGTCACTCCGTGCGACGGGTCAGGTCCGGCGTGCGTCGGATCCCGAGCCCGGCGAGCAGTGCGGCCAGTGCCGGCACGGCGACCAGGACGATCGCGAGCGGCAGCCACGGGATGTCGATGATCGCCTCACGGTCGAGCTGCAGGCCGGTGAAGGGGTCCCAGCCCTCGGAGGTCAGGGCCCGCGCGATCGTGATGCCGGGGAAGCTCCCGACGAGCGCACCCAGGACGATCCCGATCGTGGCGAGCAACCAGGTCTGCGAGGCGACCATGAGTCGTCGGGTCCGTCTGCTGCCGCCGACCGCCGCGATCGTCGCCTGGTCGCGCTCCTGCTCGGCCATGCTCAGCGCCGTGGCGGTGAGGGTGACGACGAGCAGCACGAGGGTGAAGATCGCGATGAGCACCGCGATGACGATGGCCAGCGGGTTGCTGAACCCGCGCTCGACGTCGACATAGGTCTCGTCGCCGAGGACCTGCTGCAGCCGCTCCTGCGTTGCCGTGTCGATCGGGCCGTCGGGGTCGTGCAGGAGGTAGCCGGTGACGGTCAGTGGCCAACCAGCGTCCACGGCGGCCTCGGTGGGCAGGACCAGACCCGACTGCCAGGCCCGAGCGAGGGTGTCCTTGGTCTGGGGACGGATGACCACCGGGACCCGGCTCGTGGACGGGGTCCCCCCGAGCTTTGCCTCTCCGGTCTCGTCGGCGACCGTCAGCGTCCCCCGGCCGAGCGCGACCCGCCCCTCGGACACGATCCCGTCGGGCTCGCCGGCAACGAGCACGCCGCCGCCGTCGGTGACGGTGCGGGCCTCGTCCCCCGTGAGGTCGAAGCGACGGACGATGTCCGCGGCGGGCATGAAGGAGATCGTCGACATGGACATCGTGGACCCGGACCCGGTGCTGAGGTCGAGGCACGGGTTGCCGGTGCCGTCCTCGGGCGCCAGCTCGACGTCGCCCTGCGGCGTCCTGTCGGGGCTCACGACGTCCTTGACGGTGCAGCCCCTGGGCAGCGTGGTGACGAAGGGCTCGGCGGGCACGTCCGACGCGGCTGGGGCGTCCTCGTAGGACGATCCGTAGGAGTGCACCGGGGTGATGACGAGCTCGGGCAGCTCGCGGGCCGCCCGGTCGATGGCGTCCTGTCCCTGTGTGCTCCCGCCCCCGTACATGTAGCCCTCCCCGGAGATCGTCTGCGGGAGGTAGTCCAGCCGTTGCTGGGTGTTGTCGCTGGTGGCCCCGATGAGACCCATGGTCAGGGCGGCGGACCCGGCGAGCACGGCGGCCACGGTCGGTGCGCTGCGGGTGCGGTGGCGCGCCAGGTCCCGTACCGCGAGGCGAAGGGGGAGTGGCAGCGGTCCTGCGAGACCGCCGAGCGCATGCAGGATCCGGGGGACGAGGAGGAGCGTGCCGAGCACCAGGAGGATGGCCGCGAGGGCGATGACGTACTCGGTGCGGTCGAGGCCGATGATGACCCCGGCGCCACCGACGCCCGCGAGCACCAGGCCGAGGACGAAGAGCCAGCGGGAGGGCGGCGCGGAGACGACCCGCCCTCGCATCGCGCCGACGATGTCGAGCTTGGTGAGCCGCTGTGCCGGGACGAGCGCGGCGAGGATCGCGGCCACCAGGGCGATCGCGCAGATCGCGCCGAGCTGCCACCACGGCACCTCGAAGGGCCCCAGCGGTGAGCCACGGTCGGTGATCACCCGGATGACGACCCAGCCGACCGGGACCGCGACGAGGGCCCCGACGAGCGCGCTCAGCCCGCCGAGGACGATCGCCTGCGCCAGCACCGTGCGCCGCAGCTGACCGGCGGTCGCGCCGTTGCTCGCAGCGAGGGCGAGCGTGCGTCGCTGCCGGGTGGCGCCGACGGCGAAGGCCGGCCCGACGAGGAGGGCGATGACGATGAGCAGGAGGGTGGCTCCCAGGGCGACGAGCTGGGCCGTGTCGCTGGTGCTCGAGCCCATCTCGCGCAGCTCGGGGTCGATCTGGTCCTGGGTCGGTGGGTGGGTCACCACGTGGGCGCTGTGCACGGCGAGGCCGTACTCGTTGAGCCGGGTGACGTCCGCCCAGGTGACGGGCCGGTCGCCCATGAGGAACCAGCCGCTGCTGCGCGACTCGTCGACCATCGCGTCGGGCGTCGTCGTGAGGAGCTCGTGGCTGGCTCCCCAGCTCTGGAGGGACAGGGCCGTGCCGACGACCTGGACGGTGCGCTCGTCACCGTCGACCAGAAGCTGCAGCGACCCGCTGTCGGGGACGCCTCGTCGCACGGCGGCGGGGGAGACGAGCACCTCGTCCGCGCCGGTGGGCCAGCGGCCCGAGCGCAGGGTGATCTTGCCCGTGAGGCGGCTGGGCTCGGCGACGGCGAGGGTGTCGAGCCCGAGGTCACGGTCGCCGATGCGGGCCCGGGTCTGGCCCATGGTCCACGGGAGGGCCTGCCCGCCGGCGAGCTCGCCGACCGCGGCGGCATTCATCTCGACCGTGCCCCCGGGGCGGGCGCCGGGGATCTCTCGCGCCGCGGCGTCCTTGACGCTGAACCCGTACTCGGGGTTGGCCGTCTGCGCGACCCGGTGGCCCTCGCTCGTCGTGATCGAGGCCTGCGCCGGCCCCATGGTCAGCGGGACCGACTCCTCCGGCGAGATCGAGCCGGTCGCGCCGACGACGAGCCCGAGGCAGATGAGCATCGTCGGCACGCCGACCATGAGCAGCACGGCGAGCGAGCGGCCCCGGTGGCGGCGCACGTCCCGCCGCGCCAGTCGCAGGGCCACCCGCCACGAGGCGAGCCAGGCCGATCCTCGCGACGGCGAAGGGGGTGACGCCGGCGGTGTCCCCCCTGCGGACACCGCCGGCGCGGTCTGGGTGGTCATCGCACCGGCTCGGTCTCGAGCAGGTCCTCGGCGTCCGACGGGTCACCGGTGGTGTCGACGACGACGCCGTCGCGCAGGAAGACGACCCGGTCGGCCCACGCCGCGTGCCGGGCCTCGTGGGTGACGAGCAGGCCACCGGTCCCGGCGTCGCAGCGCTCGCGCAGCACGCGCAGCACCTCTTCACCCGTGTGGGTGTCGAGGGCGCCGGTGGGCTCGTCGGCGAGCACCAGCCGGCGGCTGCCGACGAGCGCGCGGGCGAAGGCGACGCGCTGCTGCTGTCCTCCCGACATCTGGTCCGGGTACCGGTCGACGAGGTCGGCCAGGCCCATCCGCTCGAGGGACTCGATCGCCGCCCCACGTGCGGCGCGCACGCGCTGGCCGTCGAGCTCGAGCGGCAGCGCGACATTTTCGGCAGCAGTGAGCGCCGGGATGAGGTTGTAGTCCTGGAAGACGAAGCCGACGTGGCGACGCCGCAGGGCCGCCAGCCCCTTGGGTGAGAGGGAGTTGATCTCCTGCCCCTCGATCACCACGCGTCCGGAGGTGGCCCGATCGAGCCCCCCGGCGAGGTTGAGGAGCGTCGACTTGCCGGAGCCGCTGGGGCCCATGACGGCCACCAGCTCGCCCGGCCGCACGGTCAGGCTGACGCCGGCCAGCGCCGGGACGGACGTCGCGCCCTCACCGTGGACCCGGGTGACGTCGTCGAGGACGAGGCAGGGGGCGCTCATCGTTGCACCTGCGTCGCGGTCGACGTGTCCGCGTCGGCGCTGACGGCCGTGGCGCGGCGAGGGAGCGAGGAGTAGCGCGCGAGCGTGGACTCCACGTGGTCGAGCCACCGGATCTCGGCCTCCGAGGTGAAGACGAGGTTGTCCAGCACGAGCAGCCAGGCCAGGTCGGTCTCGGTCTCGGTCGCGGCCGATCGCTTGAGCTTCGTCAGGTCCCGCAGGTGGCGCAGGGTGGCGGTCCGCTGGGTCTGGACGACCCGGGTGACGTCCACGCCGACGGCGGTGACGGACAGCGCCAGCTTGATGACCAGCTCGTCGCGGGGGGTGTTGCTGCGGTCCACCGGGGTGAGCCACCAGCCGTCGACCTCGGCGCGGCCACTGTCGGTGAGCGAGTAGCGGATCCGGCCCTCGTCGTCCGGCCCGCCGGACTGGCCGACGAGGCCGTCGCGCTCGAGCCTGGTCAGCGTCGTGTAGACCTGCCCGATGTTGAGCGGCCACGTGCCGCCCGTGCGTGCCTCGAACTCCGCGCGCAGCTGCGCGCCGTACATGTCTTCCTCCGCCAGCAGCGCAAGAATCCCCAGTCGTACGGACATTTCCCCTCCTGGATACTCGGTATGGAGGAAGGTATACCGAGTATTCACCCGATGCAAGGACCGCCTGGGAGTGCAGGCACGCGTCGGAGGGGGCTAACGTGTCGCTCGGCAATCAGGGGGAGATCAGATGTGGGCAGCGCTGCGCCACCGCCGAGGGCAGGTCATCGCACTCGCCCTGGTGTCGGCACTCGTGGCCACGTGCGCGGTCTTCGCGCCCGTCTTCGCCCGGAGCCTCGACCAGGGCCTGCTCCGGGTCCACGTCACCGAGGCCGACCCCGTGACGACCGCCACCGCGATCTCCCGCAATCGCACGGCGCAGGAGCGCACGCTCATGCCACAGGCGGTAGCCGATCTCGTCCCTCCTGACCTCGCCGCGGTCTCGGGGGAGCCGGTCCTCGCGATGCGCCAGGCGAGCCTCCTGAGCCCCCGGGCGGGCAAGAAGCCCTCACCCGTCGTCATCCGCTCTCGGTCTGCGGTCTGCGACCACCTCGAGATCACGGGTCGGTGCCCGCAAGCCGCCAGTCAGGTCATCGTCTCTGCCGCCGACGCGGAGGCGTGGGACTGGCGCCCCGGGACCCGTCTGAGCATCCCGCAGAAGAAGTTCAACCGCCTCGAGCCCGACCTGCAGGACCTGCACCTCGAGGTCGTCGGGACGTACCGGGTGCTCGACGATCCCGCGTACTGGCTCAGTGATCGTCCCGACGGCAAGTCCGGCGTCGTGCAGCCGGGCCTGGACAACGTGCCGGGTATCGACGACCTCTTCACCGCCGAGGCGACCTTCGCTGATGCCGTCCCGACGGCCTCGGTCGTCGTGGTCCTTCCGCTCGCACCCGACAGGGCGACCCTCGACTCCCTTCCCCTCGCTGCCGCCGCGGCGGACCGGCTGCAGGAGGATCACGCCGAGCTGACGGTCGACGAGTCCGCCCGCAAGGTCGTCGACGGCATCGCGACCGGTCGCAGCCAGACCGCGGTGATCGTCCCCTTCGTGATGATGCAGCTCGCCCTGCTGTCGGTCCTCGTGCTCTTCCTCGTCGCCCAGGCGGCCGTCGACCAACGACGGCACGACGTCGCCCTGGCCCGCCTGCGCGGGCGCTCCCGCTCCGGTGCCCGGCGGCTGCTGCTCACAGAGCTCGTCGTGCCGGTGCTGCTCGGACTGCCCATCGGCTGCGCGGCCGCACTCGGGCTGGCGGTGCTCGTGCGCGGGGCGATGCTACCGGCGGACATCCCCTTCGAGATCCCGCTCGCGGTCCTGCCCTGGCTCGTCGGGGCACTCGTCGCCTCGGTCCTGACGGTGCATCTTGCCGCGCGCCCGGTGCTGCGTGAGCCGGTCAACGACCTGCTGCGCTCCGTCCGGCCCGGCGCAGCAGCCGGGCCGCCCGTCGTCGAGGCCGTGATCGTCGTCCTCGCCGTGATCGGGGTCGCCGGCCTGGCCACCGGCGCACTCAGCGGCCCCGCCGCGCTCGCCACGCCCACCCTCCTGGCGATCGCAGTCGGTGTCCTCGCGGCCCACCTCGTCCCTCGGCTCGCGGCCGCGCGGGCGCGCTCGGCCATGCGACGCGGACGCGTCGCGACGGCCGTGGCCGGGCACTCGATCGCTCGGCGGCCGGCCGCTCGCCGCATCCTCGTCGTGACGACCGTGGCGACGGCCATCGCGGTCTTCGGTGCCAACGCCGTCGTCGTCGCCGACCGCAACCGGCTCGCCCGCGCCGAGCTCGAGACGGGCGCGCCGACCGTCGTGTCCGTGGACTCGGCCTCCGCTCCCGCTCTGATCGCCGCAGCCGACGCGCTCGAGGAGCAGGGCATCCCCGCCGCACCGGTCGCCGTGATCAGGCCGCACTCGCAGGAGGCCGCCGCGACGATGGCGACAGACCCGCGGCGGCTCCTCCGGGTGGCCCACCCCGATGCGGTGCGCGGCCTCGACGTCGCCAGGCTCGCCCTGCCCAGCCAGAAGCCGATCGTCCTGCCCGCCGGCTCGGCGACCGCCACCGTCTCGTGGAACCTCACCTCGACCGAGGACACCCCACCCACCCTGATCATGGACATGACGACCCCTGACGGCGACAAGCGGTCGGCCGACATCGCCACGCTCGGTCCGGGGTCGTCGGGCACCCGGCGGGTCGACGCCCCGCTCTTCTGCTCCGCTGGTTGTCGCCTCGCCGGACTGCGCGTGAGCACGTCGGGATCGACGGGTAGCCAGGCCAAGGGGACGGTCACGATCTCCGGCCTGGGTGTCGACGGGGCAGCGCTGCCGGTCACCGGTGACGGGGTGTGGGCGGCGACTGACTCCACCGACGGCACCGGCCTGTCGGTCACGACGCGCGGCAAGGACCTGCAACTCGACGTGGCCGCAGCCGACGGAGAGGACGTCTCCGCCCACGTGGGTGATGTGCCGCGACCGATGCCGGCCATCGTCTCTGGTGACGTGGGGCAGCCGGGCACTGTGCTCCAGGTGCTCGACATCGCCGGTGGCCAGACCGAGGTCCGGGTCGACCAGCAGGTCAGTGCCCTCCCCGGAACCACCGACCGGGGCGTGCTCCTCTCCCTTCCCGCTCTCGCGCGGGTGACCGGCGATCTGGACGCGGCCCGAGTCGACCGCCAGCTGTGGCTCGGGGACGACTCGCCGCAGGTCATCACCAAGACCGAGCGGGTCCTCGAGGACGCGGGGGTTGCCGTCCGGGCGGTGCACACGACCGCCGAGGCCGACCGGGCATATGACGACTCCGCGTCCGGGTGGGGTCTGCAGCTCGCGCTGCTCGGCGGAGCGCTCGCGGTCATCCTCGCCGGACTGGTCCTGCTCATCCTCGCGATCACCGGGTGGCGAGCAGCAGCCCGTGACCTGGCCGCCTTGCGGATCAGTGGCGTGAGCCACCGGGCGGCCGGTCGCGCGCTGCGCACGGAGCACCTGACGAGCGTGGCGGTCGGTGTCGTCCTCGGCGCCCTGTGCGCCCTCGCCGGGTCATGGATCGCGTTGCCGGCGCTACCGCTCTTCGTCTCTCCTGCTGCGGTGCCCGTGCCCGACTTCGCGCCCGCGTGGCTCGCGGTGGCCGCGGCGACCGTGGCCGTCGCGCTCGTCCTGATCGGCATCGCCTGGTTGCTCGCTGCCGCCGTCCTGCGCCGGGTCCGCCTCTCCGCAGCGAAGGGAGAGCCGACGTGAGCGGGCTGCCCGTGCGCACCCACGGACTGGTGCACATCTATCGCGCCGAGGGCCACGACGTCGCGGCGCTCTCGGGTGTCGACCTGACCGTCGCGGCCGGCGAACGCATCGCCCTCCTCGGGCCCAGCGGCGCGGGCAAGTCGACGCTGCTCGCGCTCTTCGGCGGGCTGCTGCGACCCAGCGCCGGGCGGATCCACGTCGGCGAGCACGAGCTGTCCGCGATGTCGGAGGCGCAGGTCGACGCCTTCCGCGCCGGTGAGGTCGGCATCGTGCTGCAGGGCGCCGCACGCAACCACCTGCCGTGGCTCACGGCCCGGGGCAACATCGAGTTCGCCCAGCGCCCGGCCCGCCGCAGCGGTAGGACCGTCCCGCCCGTCGTGGAGCTGCTCGACCTGCTGCGGCTGGGCGAGGTGGCCGACGCGCCGCTCGAGTCGCTCACCCCCGGGCAGCTCCAGCTCGCCGCGCTCGCGGTCGCGCTGGCCAGCGGGCCGGGCCTGCTGCTCGGGGACGAGCCGACGAGCCAGCTGGACCAGGAGTCGCGCGATGTCGTCCTCGACGCCCTGGCGGAGGTCGGCCGCACGCTCGGGACCACGGTCGTCGTCGTCACCCACGACCCGGACGTGGCGCGGGCCTTCCCCCGGACCGTCACGATCCGCGACGGTCGCGTGGGGGGTGAAGGCCGTAGCGGTGAGGAGTACTCCGTCGTCGCCGCCGACGGCTCGCTGCCCCTGCCGGCGCCGGCTGTTGCAGCCTTCCCGCCCGGGACTCTTCTGCGGGTGCACCGCACCGATGACGGCACGTGGCAGCTCATTGCCGAGGAGGGGGACGCATGACGGACTCGATGACCGACCGGCTCGTGCTGGACGACGTAAGCGTCCGCTACGGCGACGTGGTGGCTGTGGATGGTGCAGCGGCAACCGCGGTGCCCGGGGAGCTCACCGCCGTCACGGGGCACTCTGGAGCGGGCAAGACGTCGCTGCTGTGGGCCATCGGAGGGCTGCTCGACGACGGTCGGTTCAGCGGGTCGATCACGTTGGGGGACAAGGCGATCGGTGACGAGGTCTCGTCGCGGGATGCCGGTGCGGTGCTCATCCCGCAGGGGAGCGCGCTCGCGGAGGTGCTCACGGCGCGGGACAACATCGCGATCTCGCTCGTGGCTGCGGGCATGTCGGGGGCCGAGGCGACCGCCCTCGCGGATCGCACGCTCGCATCGGTGGGACTGGCCGAGCACGGTGGGCACCTCGCCGAGGAGCTCTCCGGAGGTCAGCGGCAGCGCGTGGCCGTGGCCCGCGGACTGGCGCTGTCCTCCCTTCGCCTCGAGTCGGGGAGTGCGGTGCTGCTCGCTGACGAGCCGACCTCGGAGCTCGACCACGACACCCGTGAGCTGGTCGTCGCGCTGCTGCAGGACATCGCCGGTCGCGGCGGGATCGTGCTGCTCGCGACGCACGACCCGGAGGTCGCCGAGGTCGCTGCTGCCACGTGGCACCTCGAGGACGGCCGCCTCGTGACCACCTGACCCCGGGTGGAGGTATACGCGCGGACGACTCGTCCGCGCGTCCACCTCCACCCGATGATCGGGAGGTGGCGGGCGTCAGGCCGTGAGCAGGATCTTGCCGATGTGAGCGCTGGCCTCGAGCTCACGGTGGGCATCGGCGGCTCGGTCCAGCGGGTGGGTGCCCTGGATGATCGGCTTGACGGCGCCGTCCTCGATGAGCGGCCACACGTGCTCGCGCACGGCGGCGACGATCGCTGCCTTCTCCGCGGCGGGACGGGCCCGCAGCGAGGTGGCGATGACCGCGGCGCGCTTGCTGAGCATCTTGCCCAGGTCGAGCTCGCCCTTGCGGCCACCCATGAGACCGATGACGACGAGCCGGCCGGCGATGGCCAGCGCGTCGACATTGCGGGGCAGGTACTTGGCCCCCATGAGGTCGAGGATGACGTCGGCGCCACGACCATCTGTCGCCGTCTTGATCTCCTCGACGAAGTCCGCGTCCTTGTAGTTGATGAGCACCTGGGCGCCGAGGTCACGGCAGACGTCGAGCTTGGCCTGCGAGCCTGCCGTCACGGCGACCCGGGCGCCCGCCGCGCTGGCGAGCTGGGTGGCCATGGTGCCGATGCCCGACGACCCGCCGTGGACGAGGAAGGTCTCGCCCGGTTGCAGGTTGGCGGTCATGAAGACGTTGGACCACACCGTGCACGCCACCTCGGGCAACCCGGCGGCGTCGGTGAGGGAGACCCCCTTCGGCACGGGCAGCAGCTGGGCGGCCGGCACCAGGACCTGCTCCGCGTAGCCGCCGCCGTCGACGAGGGCACACACCTCGTCACCGACGGACCAGCCCTCGACGTCGGGCCCGACCTCGCGGATCGTGCCCGAGACCTCGAGACCGGGAAGGGGGGAGGCCCCCTTCGGCGGTGGGTAGTGCCCCAGGCGCTGCATGACGTCGGCGCGGTTGACCCCGGCGGCCACCATGTCGACGACGACCTGTCCGGGACCGGCGGTCGGCGCGTCGACGTCCGCGATCTGCAGGACGTCGGCGTCACCCGGCTCGGTGATGGCGATGCCGCGCATCAGGAGACCTTGTCGATCTCATCCTTGAGGCCGAGCATGGCGTCGGGGAGGTGGCCGGAGGACTTCTTGTAGAAGGAGGCCGCCTGACGGGTGGCCATCGTGCGTGCCAGACCCATCGCCAGACCGGCGAGCGCGGCGAAGGCGATGGCCTCACCGATGGGGTTCTCAGGGTTGTTGGGGTCGATGTCCTGGCCACTGCCGAAGCGTGACCACACGATCGCCACGACCTTGTTGGCGACGATGCCGGCGACGATCGCGGAACCGGTGCCGAGGATCTTCCAGACCATGTTGCCCACAGCGGACCTGCCCTTCGCGTAGATGCGGTGGACGAGGAGCTCGCCCACCCGGTGCGTGGACAACATTGCCACAGGAGCGCCGGGCCCGAGGCTCCGCTGCCGACGGCGCTATGCTGGACGGGCACGACAGGGGAGCGCAGCAGCGCTGAGAGTGCGGGTGACCGCAGACCCTCGTACCTGATCCGGCTCGCACCGGCGTAGGGAGTCGAGTCTCAGGACCTGATCGTCGATGGCCAGACGTCAGCGTCCGGTCGCGACGGCAGGCCCTCCCTGTGGGTACCGACACAGGAGAAGCACCACATGTCCACCACCACGACACCGGCCGCCGAGCGCGCCCGGACCGTCCTCGCCACCGGCCAGCTCATGGGCTGGCGCACCGTCGACCTGCTGACCATCGCCTTCCTCGGCGTGGCCTTCGGCGTCGCCTACTGGGGCTACGGCCTCCTCTACAACGGCCCGATCTCCGCGCTCGGCCTGGCCTTCCAGCCGCTCTTCGGACTCTTCGTCGGCTTCTGGTTCATCGCCGGTGTCGTCGGTGGGCTCGTCGTCCGCCGTCCCGGTGCCGCGCTGGCCTGCGAGCTGATCGCGGCGATCGTCTCGGCACTCTTCGGCAACCAGTGGGGCGTCACGACGGTCGTCTCCGGGCTCGCGCAGGGCCTCGGCGCCGAGCTGGCCTTCGCGATCTTCGCCTACAAGGCCTTCGGTCCGGCCGTCGCGGTCCTCGCCGGCGCGCTCTCGGCACCGCTCGAGTGGGTCTACGAGGCGTACGCCTACTTCGCCGACTGGACCTGGGCGTGGAAGCTCGCCTACCTGCCCCTCATGGTCGTCTCCGGCATCGTCATCGCCGGCGTCGGCGGGTGGCTGCTCACCCGGGCGCTGGCGCAGGCGGGCGCGCTCAACCCCTTCCCCCCGGGCCAGGAGGTCCTCGAGCGGAAGGCTGTCTGATCCCCATCGAGCACCCCACCCCGTCGGGTGGAGGTGTGCGCGCCGACGACTTGTCCGCGCGGACACCTCCACCCGCGGGAGCGGCTGCCGTCGCCGTCCGCGGTCTCACCTGGCGACCGGCCGGGCGAAGGGAGCCGGTCCTGCGCGAGATCGACCTCACCCTCGTCGAGGGCGAGCGGGCGCTGCTCGTCGGCCCGAGCGGGTCCGGCAAGTCCACGCTCCTGCGGGCCCTCGCGGGCCTGCTGCTGACCGTCGACTCGGGCGACCTGTCCGGGAGCGTGACGGTCGACGGACGCGAGCCGGGTCGGCGTCCCGGCGCCGTCGGGCTCGTCCTGCAGGAGCCCGGCTCCGGGACGGTCGCCGCGACCGTGGGCCGAGATGTTGCCTTCGGCCTGGAAAATGTCGGGCTGCCCGCAGACGCCATGCCAGCCCGTGTCGATGCGGCGCTCACCGCGGTCGGGCTCGACCATCTCGAGCGGGACACCCCGACCGGGGCCCTCTCCGGTGGCCAGACCCAGCGACTCGCGCTCGCCGGCGCGCTCGCCCTGCGCCCGAGCCTGCTCCTGCTCGACGAGCCGACGGCGATGCTCGACGAGGCGAGCGCGGCCACCGTGCGAGATGCCGTCGTCCACGGCGCAGCCGGCCTCACGACGGTCATCGTCGAGCACCGCATCGAGCCGTGGCTCGACCACGCCGAACGCCTCGTCGTCCTCGGACGCGATGGTCGGATCCAGCACGACGGTCCGCCCGCGCAGGTGCTCGCGCAGCACGGGGACGAGCTCGCCGCTGACGGCATCTGGGTGCCGGGCGTCCCCACGCCCCAGCCCCTCGACATCGACCTCGGGCCGCTCGCTCGACCAGTCGAGGCCGGCGTCGAGCTGCTCACCTGCGAGCCCCTGCGCGTCGAGCGCCGTCGCAACCACCTCGACGGCAGCAGCGAGGTCGCCACCGTGCTCGTCACGGACGTGCCGCTCGCCGTGACATCCGGCCGGTCCACCGCGCTCGTGGGCCCGAGCGGTGGGGGCAAGAGCACGTGGCTCGCCGCGATCGCTGGACTCATCCCCCCTTCGTCGGGGCGGGTGGTGGGCGCCGACGGTCGTGAGGTCGGCGAGCTGCCGGCCACCGACGTGGCCCCGCTCCTGGGCTGGGTGCCGCAGTGGAGCTCCAGCGCACTGCTCTCCCGCACGGTCCTGGACGAGGTGCTCCTCACCGGTCGCACCCTCGGTGCCGCCGACGAAGGGAGGGCCCGCCACCTCCTCGAGGTCCTCGGCCTGGCGCACCTGGAGCGCGCCGACCCGCAGACCCTCTCGGGTGGGGAGCAGCGTCGGCTGGCCGTGGCTGCCGCCCTCGCCCACGGCCCCAGCGCCGTTCTGGCGGACGAGCCGACGGTCGGGCAGGACCGGGGGACGTGGGCGGCCGTGACCGGGCTCCTGCTCTCGCACCGCGCCCGGGGCGGGGCCGTCGTGACGGCCACCCACGACCCCGACCTGGTCCCGCTCGTCGACGAGGTGCGGCACGTGCGCACCCCACCGTCGGAGCCTCAGCGCAGCACCCCGCGCGCCGTGCTGTCCGCGTGCGGGCCGCTCTCCCTCTTCGCCGCGGCAGCGGTCCCGATGCTCGCGGCGGTGCTCTCGCCCGGCTGGCGGGTCTCGCTCGTCGTCCTCGCGGTGATCGCGCTCGGGGCCCTCGTCGGCCTGTCCAACCGTCCCGGCTCCGGTGCCGGGTGGACCGTGGCCGGACGGTGGCGCGGGCTGGCCATCCGCCTGCTGCCGGGTCTGGTCGGAGGTCTGAGCGTCGGCTGGTCGACCTGGCTGCTCGGCTCGCACGACGTCGAGACGGCCCTGTCGGCCGCGCTGCGGCTGCTCGTCATCGTCGCTCCGTCAGCGATCACCCTCGCCTTCATCGACCCCGACGATCTCGCCGACCACCTCGGTCAGCGGCTGCGGCTGCCGGCGCGACCGGTGGTCGCGCTCGGTGCTGCGCTGCAGCGGGTGCAGTCCTTCGGGGCCGCCTGGACCGAGGTCGGCTGGGCCCGTCACCTGCGCGGCCAAGGCGTCACGTGGCGAGAGCCACGCTCCGTGATCGGCTACCTCTGGGCCTCGACCTTCGGCATGCTGCTGCGCTCCCTCGGGTCGGCCGCGACGCTCGCCGTGGCGATGGACGCGCGTGGCTTCGCCTCCGGAGGTCGTCGGACCTGGGCCGAGCCGGCCCCGTGGCGTCTGGCCGACACGCTCGTCGTGCTCGCCTCGCTGGTCACCGTGCTCGTCGTGGCCATCGCCCGGCTCTGAGGGCAGGATGGGGGGCATGGCACGTCTGCTCGTCGTCCACCACAGCCCGACCCGATCGACCCGCGCCCTGCTCGACGCGGCGCTCGAGGGCGCCCGCCACCCCGACATCGAGGGGGTGGAGGTGCAGGTCGTCCCGGCGCTCGAGGCCACCGCTGACGATGTCCTCGCTGCTGACGGGTACCTGCTGGGGACCCCGGCCAACTTCGGCTACATGTCGGGGGCGCTCAAGCACTTCTTCGACTCGACCTTCCTCCAGATCGGCGGCGCGCTCGACGACTCCGGCGGCGCCGGCGACGGCTCGGGGGGAGGGGGCACCGCCAAGCGACCGTACGGACTGTGGGTGCACGGGCGCTACGACGTCACGGGCGCCGTGCGGGCCGTCACCGGGATCGTCCAGGCACTCGACTGGAAGCAGTCCGCGGACATCCTCGAGGTCGTCGGTGACGTCGACGAGGCCGCACTCGAGTCGGCCACCGAGCTCGGCGGGACCTTGGCCGCGCTGCTGGCCTAGGGATCCACCCCGACGACGAAGGGGGGATCCCACCGACTCGGTGGGATCCCCCCTTGGTCCTGCCGGGGAAACGGGGCGTCAGGCGTGACGCGGGGCGTAGCGGCTGTGGCGCGCGGTGTAGCGGGCGTTGGTGCGGCGAAGGGCGACCGTGGCGCTGACGACCACGAGGGCGTAGATGCCCAGGGCGATCCACCCGGCGAGCCAGGTGGCGGCCGCACCGACGAGGACGACCGAGACGAGGACCGTGGCGATCGCGACGAGGTTGCGGCGGATCGCGGCGACCGACTCGGGGGTCGCGTGGCGGCTGCGCAGGTTGTGGCCGACGGGGGTGACGACGTGCTCGACGGTGTCATCGGGCGACTCGACGACGGTGACCATGCTGTGCCCGGGGGCGGCGGCCTCCTCGACGGCGTCGCGGTAGGCCAGACGGGGGATGACAGCGGTGTCCACCGTGTCGTCGTCGGTCGCGAGCATCGCCTCGAGATCTGCGGTCTGGATGGCCCAGGTCGGCAGGTCGGTCGGGGCGGTGCGGGAAGAGGTCGTGCTCGCCGTGCTCATGAGGCCATGATCCCGCGCCCCCGTAGGGATCGGGGGGAGGTCTAGGCCTTCGGGCGTGTCTCGAGCCGGGTGATGAGGCTCGTCACATCCGCAACACGTGCCTCATGGGTGTTGACGAGGTCGCGGGCGGAGACGAGGGCGGCACGCGCTCGTGACTCGGCCAACCGTGCGGCGCCCAGCTCCCGCTCGGCCTCGCGCAGCTCGTCGCGAGCCTGCTCGAGCTCCTGCTGACGGGCCCGCTCGGCCTCCTGCGCCTCCTTGGTGTCGTCCTCGGTCTCGTCCGCGTCGTCCGTCTCGTCGTCGGGCAGGGGCGGCACCAGGCGAAGGGGGGTCGCCACGGCGTCGTCGAGCTCGACCTCGCCGAAGCCGGCGTAGGACAGCGGTCGCAGCAGGCTGCCCGACGCGAGGGCGCGTCCGCTCTGCTCGTCAGCGAGGGCCGCTACAGCGGTCGCGTCGACCTCGTCCTGGGTCGAGGGGCCGAAGGTCGCGCCGCTCGCCTCGGCGCAGCGCCCGGCCGCGGCGATGAGGGCGTCGATGGCGGCCCGACGCTCGGGCCGCGCCTGCGCCAAGGCGGGCATGTCGCCCTGCGACTGGGCCGAGCGCATCCGGGCGCCGAGCTCCTCGAGGTCGGTGATGACCTGCGGCTCGTCGCGGGCGACGCGGTTGAGCAGCCACGCGGCCACGGTCGGCTTGCGCAGGGCCTTGATCTCGGCCGCGAGGGCGGGGTCATCCCCCTTCGCCGTCGTGGTCAGTCGGGTGCGGGTCGCGACGAAGTCCCCGAGCGGGACCCCGTAGAGCTCGTCGACGGCAGCGCGCAGGTCCATGGGACGATCCTGCCTCAGCCGTGCCGATCGGCGATCCGGGTGAGGCGCCCGACGTACTCGGCCCAACGCTGCTCGTCCCACTCCGGCAGGTTGTTGCCCTCGGACCGCAGGCCGACCCGGCCGTCGAGCTGCTCGCGCAGGATGTCGGCGTGGCCGGCGTGACGGGCCTCGTCGAGGGCCATGTGGATGATGATCTGGTCCAGCGTGACGTGGTTGCGCTCCGGCGGCCACCACGCGACCGTCCCCGGTGCGTCGAGCGCCAGCGCCTCGATCGTCGAATCGGCGTGGTCGAAGCAGGCCCGGCTCCAGGCGAGCACGTCGGCCATCGACTCGGTCTCGGTGGCGAACATGTCCTCGTTGTCGTCGGGGTCCACGCCCTCGACCTCCCACGGCAGGACGAGCTCGCTCGGCCGGTCGAAGGTCTCGCCGAAGTACCCCAGCTCGCACGCCGCCGCATGCTTGACCAGACCCAGCAGGTTGGTGCCCGTCGGGGTGCGCGGCAGCCGGGCCTCCCGCTCGTCCAGTCCGTCGAGCTTGAGCAGCAGCGCCGCCCGCTGCGCCTTGAGGAAGCCGTGCAGGTGGTCCTTGAGGTCCGTCATGGGTCCACCCTGCCACCGGGGTGCGACAGCCGCTGGGCTCTGGCATGCCCCACCGTTCCCTGAGGTGCCGCCCGCCCGCTCCCGACGAGCACGGCCGGCGCGCTGCCGAAGTCCTTCGTCATCGGGTGGGCACGTTGTCGTGCCCGACTTCGGCTTGATGCTGCGCCAACCCTGCGCGTCGTCCGCTCACTGACGTCGTCGCCTCCGAGACGGTCGCTGGCGCGCCTCCTCAGGGAGCGTGGGGGAGACGTCCAGCAGGCCCCAAGATGGGGGGCCTACGGTTTGTCGGATGGCACAGATCTCGCACCCCGGGCGTTGGCTGACGGGGCTCACCCTGCTCCTCGTGGCGGGCACGCTGATCGCTGCGGGGCTGCAGGACGTACGGGCCGAGCGGGCGGGCGCGCCGGTCTTCGCCTTCCTCTTCTGGAACCTCTTCCTCGCGTGGGTCCCCTACGTGCTGGCGCTGGTCATGGCCGGGTTGCACCGGGCCCGGGCGTCGGGCTGGCTGCTCGGGGCGATCGGCATCGTGTGGTTGGCCTTCCTGCCCAACGCGCCGTACATCCTCACCGACTTCATCCACCTGGGTGCGATCCCGGGGGCGCCGCGGTGGTTCGACGCGTTGCTCATCGGGTCCTTCGCGGGCACCGGGCTGCTGCTCGGGCTGGCCTCCCTCCTCCTCGTGCACCACGTCGTCGAGGTGCGCGTGGGCCGGGTTGCCGGGTGGGCGCTCGCGATCGGCTCGCTGGCGCTGTCCTCGATCGGGATCTACCTGGGACGCTTCCCGCGCTTCAACTCCTGGGACATCCTCACCAACCCGCACGGGCTGCTGGAGGTCATCGCCTACCGGCTCGCGGACCCGCTGGGCAACCCCTTCCTGCTGCAGTTCGGGGCGCTCATGACGGGCGGGCTGGTCCTGTCCTACCTCGCCACGTGGGCTGCCGGTCGGGTCATCGTGCGGGCCCGCACAGGGCATCGCTCGGTTACGGTGGAGTGACGCACAGCACAGGCGTGGGACCTCTCGCGCCGGGCCAAGCCTCACAGGACAGGTGCACTGACATGGACGGCAAACCAGTCATCGTCGGAGTCGACGGGTCCCCGGACTCCCTCCGGGCGCTCAGATGGGCTGCCGACTACGCCCAGCTGGTCGGGGCGCCTCTCGAGGCCGTGATCACCTGGGAGGTCGAGACGCTCTACGCCACCACCTTCGCCGGCGCGTGGGACACGACCGCCGTCGAGCAGCGACACCGCGAGTTCCTCGACGAGGCGGTCACCACGGCTCTCGGCGATGGGGCGCAGGTCCGCACGCGCGTCGAGAAGGGCAACGCGTCGGAGGTGCTCGTGCGAGCGTCCGAGGATGCGCAGATGGTGGTCGTCGGCAGCCGCGGCCACGGCGGTTTCGCCGGGATGATGCTGGGCTCGGTGAGCCAGCACCTCGTCACGCACGCGCGGTGCCCCGTGCTCGTCCTGCCGCACAAGGACCGCACGAAGCAGTAGTAGCGGGGCTGCCCCCGAGCGGCGGGCGGATCGGCCCGGGGCGCTGCGAGGATGTCCTGGACGGGTGGCACAGTACGCAGGGTGACAACCCCGGCCACCCCTGCGCAGGAGCAGCCACCCGTCCCGACCGAGATCAAGGTCCTGGTCGCTGCGGCCTTCGTCATCGCGATCGGCTTCGGGCTGATCTCCCCGGTCCTGCCGCAGTTCGCACAGAGCTTCGACGTCGGCGTGACCGCGGCGTCCGTCATCGTCTCGGCCTTCGCCTTCTTCCGCCTGCTCTTCGCGCCCGCGGGAGGTGCTCTCGTCACCCGACTGGGTGAGCGGCCCGTCTATCTCTACGGCCTGGTCATCGTCGCGCTGTCGACCGGTGCCTCGGCCTTCGCCCAGAGCTACTGGCAGCTGCTGATCTTCCGCTCCCTCGGCGGCATCGGATCGACGATGTTCACCGTCTCGGCCATGGCCCTCCTGGTCCGGCTGGCCCCACCGCTGATCCGCGGCCGCGTCTCCTCCATGTACGGCAGCGCCTTCCTCATCGGTGGCGTCATCGGCCCCGTCATCGGTGGCGCGCTCGGCGAGCTCGGGATGCGCGTCCCCTTCGTCGTCTACGGCGTCGCCCTGCTCATCGCGGCCGGCTTCGTCGGGCTCATGCTGCGCGGGACCCCCCTTCGCCACATCCCGGTCGACGGTGCGCTGCCACCGATGACCGTCAAGGAGGCGTTGCAGGACAGTGCCTATCGCTCGGCGATGGCCTCGGCCTTTGCCAACGGGTGGACCAACTTCGGGGTGCGGGTGGCGATCCTGCCGCTCTTCGCCGTCGCGATCGTGGGGGAGACCTGGGCCGCGGGTGTCGCGCTCGCCGTGGGTGCCGCGACGACTGCCCTGACCCTGCAGTACTCCGGGCGACTGGCCGACAGCATCGGACGACGCCGCCCGATCATCATCGGCCTGGCCCTCAGCGCGGTCTCCATGGGGACCATGGGTCTGGCCGGCGGACTGGTGATGATCCTCGTGCTGACGGCAGTCCTCGGGGTGGGCTCCGGCCTGCTCAACCCCGCCCAGCAGGCGACCGTCGCCGATGTCATCGGCAATGGCCGCTCCGGCGGCAAGGTCCTCGCGGCCTTCCAGATGTGCCAGGACGCCGGAGGCATCGGCGGCCCCGTCCTCGTCGGGCTCGTCGCGGACAATGCCGGCTGGGAGTGGGCCTTCGCCCTCAGTGGGCTCATCTCCGCGCTCGCGATCATCCCGTGGCTGCGCTCCCGGGAGACCTTGCTCGTCCACGCGGGATGATCCCGGCGGCATCGCGTGTTGCCCCCGGTATGAAGATCGACATCTGGTCCGACATCGCCTGCCCCTGGTGCTACATCGGCAAGCGCCGCCTCGAGACCGCCCTGGCCGACCACCCGCGCCGCGACGAGGTCGAGGTGACCTGGCACAGCTACCAGCTCGACCCGACGCTGCCGGAGCACTACGACGGCACCGAGATCGAGTACCTCGCGACCCGCAAGGGGATGCCGCAGGAGCAGGTGCGCCAGATGTTCGGGCACGTCACCGAGCAGGCTGCCGGCGAAGGGCTGGCCTACGACTTCGACAAGCTCGTCGTCGCCAACTCCGCGCGGGCGCACGAGCTGCTCCACCTCGCCAAGGAGCGCGGCCTGGGCGACGCGGTCAAGGAGGCGCTGCTGTCCGGGCACTTCGAGCACGGCATGGACATCGGTGACGTCGACCAGCTGGCGCGGGTGGGCGTCGACGCCGGCCTGGACGAAGGGGAGATCCGCTCGGCCCTCGAGGACGGCCGGTACAAGGCTGCTGTGGCGTCCGACATCGACATGGCCCGCCAGATCGGGGTGACGGGCGTCCCCTTCGTCGTCGTGGACATGAAGTACGCCGTCTCCGGGGCCCAGCCGCCGGAGGTCTTCCGCGAGGTCCTCGACAAGGCGCTGGCCGAGCAGGCTCCCGCGCTCCAGGTCGTCGACGGGGCCAAGGACGCCGACGCCTGCGGTCCCGACGGCTGCGCGATCTGATGACACCGTCCCAGCTGCTCATCGACTCCTTCGAGCGCGTCCGCGAGGGCGCCCTCGCCGCCGTCGACGGGCTGAGCGAGGAGCAGCTGGCCCACCGGGTCGCCCCGGACGCCAACTCCATCGCCTGGCTGGTGTGGCACGCCTACCGTGTCCAGGACGAGCACCTCGCCGATGCCGCCGGGCTCCAGCAGGTCTGGGCCGCACGGGGGTTCATCGAGCACTTCGACCTCGACATCGACGAGGACGACACCGGTTACGGGCACACCCCCGAGCAGGTGGGCAAGGTCCGGGCTCCGGCCGAGCTGCTCGCCCGGTACGTCGAGGCGGTGCACCAGCAGACCCTCGCGTGGGTCGGAGGGCTGTCGGCCGGGGACCTCGACCGTGTCGTCGACACCTCGTGGGACCCGCCGGTCACGCTCGGCGTGCGGATCGTCAGCGTGATCAACGACGACACCCAGCACATCGGCCAGGCCGCCTACGTGCGCGGACTGCTCGACTGACGGTCTGCCCCTCTCGGTCGCGGCAGCACGGGCCTGCTCAGCGCGTGAGCGGCGGGTTGAGCTGCTCGACCGGTCCGCGCCGGTAGAGCTTGGCCGGTCGTCCCGGCTCCGCGCTCGAGGCGCCCCCGGTCTCCTCGAGAAAACCGGGCGTCTTGGTCACCTTGCGGTGGAAGTTGCGGGGGTCCAGCCGTTCGCCCCACACCGCCTCGTAGACCTCCCGCAGCTGGCTGACGGTGAACTCCGGCGGGCAGAAGGCTGCGCCCAGCGAGCTGTACTCGAGCTTGGCCCGCGCGCGCTCGACCCCGTCGCGCAGGATCTCGTCGTGGTCGAAGGCCAGGCCCAGGTCGAGTGCGCCCGCCACGGGCCACCACTGCGCCTCGGCAGCGTCGGTGCCTGCGGCCGGTGTCGGAGCATCCGGCGTCAGCGCGAGGTGCGCCACCGTCACCGTCCGGCCCCGCGGGTCGCGGTCGGGCGCGCCATAGGTCGCCAGCTGCTCGAGGTGGATGTCGGTCAGCCCGGTCTCCTCCCGCAGCTCCCGGTCGGCCGCCGCGCGCAGGTCCTCGTCCGGGAGCACGTAACCACCCGGCAGCGCCCAGTCGCCGACGAAGGGGGGAACCCCCCTTCGCACGAGCAGGACGCACAGCTCGCCGGAGCGGACCGTGAGGATCGCCAGGTCCACGGTGACGGCCATGAGTGGTGCGGTCATGGGAGCAGCCTAACCGCCTTTATCGTCAAGTTGACGTTTAGGTCTCGTCGGAGTTATCGTCAACATGACGCAAACAACCCAAGGAGGCGCGTCACCATGGCAACCATCACCAGCTACCCCTTCGTCACCCACCTGCGGACCCCGGCCACGAGCTATGTCCAGCACCTCGCGCACGGCACCCTCAAGCACGAGGGGGTCGGCAGCTCCTTCTGGTTCCGCCGGCTGCCCGCGGTGCTCAGCGAGGTGCCGGTCGACGACCGCGAGCAGGCCGTCCTCGTCAAGGTCCGCGCGAGCGACCTGCAGGAGGTCAACGTGCCGGGTGTCGTCACCTACCGCATCGCCCAGCCGGCGACGGCCGCGGCCCGAGTGGACTTCGGGATCGACGCGAAGGGGGGAGCCTGGCTCGGCCGTCCCCTCGAGGTCGTGGGCGCCACGGTCCACGGGGCAGCGGCCGACGCGATCACCGCAGGACTGACCGGCCGGCCCCTGGCGCAGATCCTCATGAGCGACCCGGCAGACCTGGCCGGGCGGGTCATCCGGCGCCTCACCGCCGACCCTCGCCTGGCCGACCTCGGCATCGCCGTCGTCGCCGTCCGCTTCGACGTGCTGCGGGCCGACCCGGACGTCGAGCGCGCGCTGCAGCTCCCCTCGCGGGAGCAGATCCAGCAGGAGGCCGACAAGGCGACCTTCGAGCGCCGGGCCGTCGCCGTCGAGCGCGAGGCCGCGATCGGGGAGAACGAGCTGACCAACCAGATCGACCTGGCCCGCCGCGAGGAGGAGCTCATCGCGCAGCGGGGTGCCAACCGGGTGCGCGAGGCGCAGGACGCGGCAGCCGCCGACCGGGTCAAGGTCACGGCGGAGGGCGAGCGCACCGTCTCGCTCGCGAGGGCGAGCGCCGAGGCGACCGAGGCCATCGGTGTCGCTGAGGCGCAGGCCGAGCGGGCCCGTCTGGCCGCCCAGTCGGAGGTGTCGCCGGAGGTGCTCATGGCGCTGGCACTCCGCGAGCTCGCGGGCAACCTGCCCGACATCGACCAGCTCGTCCTGACGCCCGACGTCGTGAGCAGCGTGCTGGGTCGCCTGGCCGTCGGTCAGGCTCCGGCCGCGACCCAGGAGGTCTGAGCGATGGCCGCCCCACGGGTCGTCGTCGCCCACCGGGCGAGCGAGTACGACGAGCTGCTCGCCCGGCACGGCACCCGCGGTCAGGTCGGCTTCGTCCTCGGCACCCGGGGGCGCGCGATCGAGGAGGTCGACGCCGGCCACGAGGCGCTGGTCGCGGCGCTGGCGACCGTGGCGGCGGCGATCCCCGCCGACTGGCGCCGGGCGGCGGTGGAGCGGGCCGAGCTGGCGCGCTTCGTCTTCGAGCCGGGCGACATCGTCGTCGCCGTGGGATCCGATGGCCTGGTCGCCAACCTCGCGAAGTACCTGCGCGGTCAGCCGGTCATCGGGGTCGACCCGCGCGAAGGGGTGAACGCCGGAGTTCTCGTGACCCACTCCGCGGCGGCCGTGGCGGGACTCCTGCCGGCCGTGGCGAAGGCGTCGTCCAGAGGTGCGACGGAGGAGCCTCGAAGGGGAGTGGCCCGCACCCTCGAGCGCACCATGGTCGAGGCGATGGCCGACGACGGGCAGCGGCTGCTCGCACTCAACGAGGTCTTCGTCGGGCAGGCCGGGCACCAGTCGGCGCGCTACTCGCTGCAGGTCGGTGGTCGGGGAGAGCGGCAGTCCTCGTCGGGCGTGATCGTCGGGACCGGTACGGGGTCGACAGGTTGGTGCGCCTCGCTGCAACGCGTCCAGGCGCCGGACCTCCCGCTGCCCGAGCCGACCTCGGCCCGGTTGTCGTGGTTCGTCCGTGAGCCCTGGCCCTCGCCGAGCACAGGCGCCGACCTCGTCGCCGGAACGCTGGCCGAGGGGGAGGAGCTCGTCGTCGACGTCGAGTCGGAGGGCCTGGTCGTCTTCGGTGACGGCATGGAGGCGGACCGGCTGACCTTGGGCTGGGGACAACGGGTCGTCGTGCGCCGGGCACCCGAGGTGCTGCGTACCGTGGTCGCGTGAGCGAATTCGTGGTGCAGATGGAAACCGAGCTGGAGCCCCAGGTCGCGTGGGCGCGGTTGTGGGATCTCGACCAGCACACGGCCGTCATCCCGCTGACGACCGTCACGCTCGACGCGCCTGCTCTCGCCCTCGCTGCGGGCGCCGGGTTCACCGGCCGCACGGCACTCGGCCCCGTCGGCTTCGACGACACGATGCGGGTCGTGGTCTGGGAGCCGCCCACCACGGGCGAGGGCCGGGCCGTCGTGGCCAAGTCGGGGGCCCTCATCGGCGGTCGGATCGAGGTGATCGTGGTCCCCTTCATCGGAGGTGGTGCTCAGATCACCTGGCGCCAGGACGTGCAGCTGCCGTGGCTCCCTTCGCGCCTGTCGCGGCTGGAGGGCGCCGCCGCCCGGCTTGCCGCGCCTGGATATCGCCGGGTGCTGCGGACCTTGCTGGACTGACCCATGGCGCGGTGGGAGGGTCGTGGGCATGGGAGCGACACTGCGGATCGAGATCTTCCCGGCTGACATCGAGGCCTCGCTGGAGTTCTACGCGGCGCTGGGCTTCGAGGTGGTCGGACGCAAGGAGGACCCGCCGTATGCCTCGATCGCCAGGGACGACGTGCGCATCGGCATGGTGCAGTCACCGGTCCAGCAGCCTGCTCAGCGGGCGGTGCCGATCGGGACCGAGATCGTCCTCGCGGTCGACGACGTGCGGGCGGAGCGTGACCGGGTCGTGGCAGCCGGGGCCACGCTCGCCGAGGACCTGCGGGACCGCGAGTGGGGTCTGACCGACTTCCGCGTGCACGACCCCGACGGGTACTACCTGCGGATCACCGACCGGCGCTGAGCATCAGGACCGCCGCTTGGTCCGCGCCGTCGCCGGAGCGGTCCAGGGGTCCTCGGGCCACGGGTGCCGCGGATAGCGACCACGCATCTCGGCGCGGACCTGCGTGTAGGGGCCTGACCAGAAGGAGGCGAGGTCGTCGGTCACCGCCAACGGCCGTCGCGCAGGGGAGAGCAGGTGAAACAGGACGGGGACCCGGCCGTCGACGAGCCGAGGTGTCGCGGCCAGCCCGAAGCACTCCTGCAGCTTGACCGCGAGCACCGGTGCGGCAGAAGGCTCGTCGTGCGGTGGCCAGGTGATCGTGATGCGTGACCCGCTGGGGACGGGCAGCCGCTCGGGGGCCAGCTCGTCGAGCCGGGTCGCCGCGGGCCACGGCAGCAGGCGGCGAAGGGGGTCGGCCAGGTCGATCCGCCCGATCTGCGTCCCGGTGGCGATGCGCTGCAGCTCCGGGCCGAGCCACTCGTCGAGGCGTGGGGCCAGTGCGTCGTCGGAGACATCGGGCCACGGGGCGCCGAGGTGGTGGTGCAGGACGGCCAGGCGGCGACGCAGGGCATCAGCAGCGGGGGACCAGCTGAGCAGCCCCAGACCCTGGGTCTGCAGCGCTCGGCGCACGGCTTCGGCCCCGCTCGCCGCGGTGGCGCGCACCGGTGTCGAGCTCAGCTCGATGGCACCGATCGCATCGACCTCACGGGCGGTGACCCTCCCTTCGCCAAGGTCCGCGCGGACCTCACGCACCCGCAGCCCGGCACCGGCGGTCTCTGCCTCGTCGCGGGTGAGGCCCGCCGCCAGCCGGATGACCGCGCCGGTCCCGGCCGCCACTCGTCCGTCAGCGCGGGCGACGTCGGCGACGACGATCCACTCGTGGCGGCGCACGGGGCTGCCCGCGGGCAGTGCGGCGCGGGTGCCGGACGCGAGGAGATAGGTGGGTCCGTCGCCGACGCGGTGGGCGATGCGTCCGGGGTGGGCGAGGGCAGCGACCAGCCCGGTGCCATCGCCTCGTCCCTGCATTGCCCTAGGGGAATGCAGACCAGCGGTCACCAAGCGCGTCAGCCGGTCGACCTCTCGTCGCCAGCGGCCGGACTCGCGGGCCCGGCCGGAGCGCAGGTCGGCGACGAGCCGGGTGAGGTCCCCGTCCTCGCTGCGGACGTCGTCGGCGAGAGTCGCGACGACCTCCGCGGCGGAGCGGACCCCGACGAGGTGGGCGCCGTCGAGCAGCGCCCGGGCGAGACGGGGGTCGGCCGGGACGCGGGCCGCGGCCTCTCCGGCAGGGGTGATCCGACCGGTGTCGTCGACCAGCCCGAGCCCGCGCAGCCCGGCCTCGGCCGCGGCGATCGCGGCCGTCGGTGGAGGGGTGAGCAGCGGCAGACCGTCGCCGCGGGGTGAGCCCCACGCCGCGAGGGTCAGCGCGGTCTCGGTGAGGTCCGCGGTGGTGATCTGGGGTGTGACGTGCTCGGGAGCCCGCGACCAGGCGGACTCCTCGATGAGCCGCACCGCGCGCCCGGGCCCCAGTCGGGCAGCGCGCCCGGCGCGCTGGGTCATCGAGGCGCGGGAGGCCTGGACGGTGACCAGGCCCGACATGTCGCGGGCGGCGTCTCGACGCGGCTCGCGCGAGAGCGCCGCGTCGATGACGAGCCGCACCCCGGGCACGGTGAGCGAGGACTCGGCGAGGTCGGTCGAGACGATGATTCGTGACGAATCACGCTCGCGCGCCCCGGTGGCGCGGTCCTGGTCTCGCGGGGCCAGTCGCCCGTGGAGGGGGAGGACCTCGGCGCGCGGCACCAGCCCGCGCAGCTGGTCGGCCACCCGGTCGACCTCCCTGGCCCCGGGGACGAAGACGAGGGTGTCGCCCCCTTCGTCATGGTGGTGGGCGGTGGTCCTGGCGACGTGGTCGAGGAACTCGCGCGTGACACCCCTCGCGTCGGTCCGGGGCGTCGCGGCTGGCTGCCAGGTGATCGCGAGCGGGTGCAGCGCGCCTTCGCTGTCGACGACGGGGGCATCGTCGAGCACGCGGGCGATGCCGGGGGCGTCGAGGGTCGCGGACATGGCGACGAGTGGCAGGTCGCGCAGCTGACGGACCTCGGCCAGCATGCCGAGCAGCAGGTCGGTGTCGAGGGCGCGCTCGTGGACCTCGTCGAGGACGACTGCGGCAGTCCCGCTCAGCCCGGGGTCGGAGAGGAGGCGCCGCACGAGCACTCCGGGGGTGACGAACTCGATCCGTGTGCCGCGCTGCACGTGCCGCTCCCCGCGGACGGTGTAGCCGACCAGCTCCCCGAGCGGCGTGCCGGTCAGGTGGGCCAGACGGCGGGCGGCCGAGCGCACGGCGACCCGTCGTGGTCCGGTGACGACGACCCGGCCCGTGACCTGGGTCGCGACGAGCGGTGGCGCGAGGGTGGTCTTGCCCGACCCGGGCGGTGCTTGGACGACCGCGACACCACGCGCGGCGATCGCCTCGCGCAGCTCGGGCAAGGCTTCGGCGAAGGGGAGGCCCTCACCGATCGCGGTCAGGTCGAAGTCCATCACCGCTCCAGCACGAAGAGCCGTGTCGTCGTGTCGTAGTAGCGGTCGGTGCTCCCGTGGTCCGCCATGCCCAGCCGGGTGGCCACCCGTTGCGAAGGGAGGTTGTCCGGGTGGGTCACGGCGACGATGCGTGGCAGATCGGCGGCGTGCTCCAGGACCCGCCGTGCTGCCTCCGTGGCGACCCCACGACCCCAGACGTCGGGGTGGAGGTGCCAACCGATCTCGATGTCCGGGCTCTGGAGTGCCAGCGCGAGATCCGTCGAGCGGGCATCGGCGGCCAGCGGGGACCCACTGATCGGGATGGGTTTGAGGAGCAGCGTGCCGACGAGACGCTCCTCGAGGTCGATGGCCCAGATGCCCATCGGCTCGGGGAAGGGGAGGCGGCGACGCGGGATGGAGTTGGCGGCCTCGGCCGGGTCGGTCATCGGCCGTCCGTCCCCGATCCAGCGCTGCACCTCCTTGCGGGAGTGCAGGTCGAAGAGGGCTGCGGCGTCGTCGTCGCGATAGGTCCGCAGGGTCAGGCGACCGGTGGTCAACGTGGTGGGCACGGGGCTCCCTTCGTTGTGGGTGTGTGCAGGCCGGGTCACTCGGTGGGTGGCTCGGGGGGCTCGTGACTTCGGGCTGCGCGCATCGGCCGGCGGGCGAGCTGTCTGACGAAGGCGCGTCGAGCGGGGCTCAGGCGCGTGACGACGGACCGCAACGGGTGGGCCAGCCCCGCACCGACGAGCACACCGAGCGCGATGGACGCGACGATGACGAGCACCTCCGCGACGGCGATCACTCCGGCGGTGGGCGACGACTCGATCTGGGCGACCGAGACCAGGCCGAGCGCTCCGGGCACGAGCAGCCAGAAGCTCGGCAGGAAGGCGACGACTCGCGGCACCTGGGGCCGCACGAACTCCACGAGGGTCGCGGTGAGGCTGGCGGCGCACGCACCGAGGAAGGCGCCGACCCAGGCCCCCTGACCCGTGAGGTTGCCGAGCGACTGCGCGATGAAGGTTGCGACCACCGTGATGAGGAGCGCCGGCACGAGCGAGGGCGGGACCGACTCCAGCAGGGAGATGCCGACCGCGATGATGACGAGCCCGATCAGGGGAGCCCACCAGCCGAGAGCATCGGGTCGTTCTCCGTCGATGAGCGACAGCGGGACGCCGAGGACGGCCACTGCGGCGCCCACCCCGAGCGTGGCGAGCAGCATCTGGGTGCCGCCGAAGGCCAGCCGGCCGGTGCCCGCCATCATCGCCCCCGCCGACAGCTCGGTGAGCCCGGTGACGATGAGCGAGCCGGGCAGCAGGACCGCGATGGGTGGGACGAGGGTCCACAGCGGGGCGTCGATGAGCCCCTGATCCGCGAGCGCGAAGGCGGCGACGGACGAGGCAAAGGCGGCGAGGAAGGGCAGCAGCGGCCCGACGAGCAGGGTGCGGCCGCTGAGCGCCATCAGCCCGGCGACGACCTGGCTGATGACGGCGGCGAAGGCGATCGACGACCAGGTGGGGGCGAGGACGAGCGCGATGCCGGTCGCGACGAGGAAGGTGCCGAGAGGCAGTCCGTAGGCGGGGTAGCGGTGCGGGTGCTGGCGCAGGACCGAGAGCCGCTGGAGGGCCTCGGCGGCAGGGAGGGTGCCTGCGGTCAGGGCAGCGTGCACGGCGGTGACCTCGGCGAGCTGGTCGAGGCGCACCCCACCGTCGACGGACTCGAAGGTGCTCGCCTCACCGCTGGAGAGAGTGACCCACATGCCGGTCGGGGAGGCGGCGACCTCGATGCTGTCGTGGCCGAGAGCGGCAGCGGCCTCGCGCACGTCCTCCTCGACCTCGTGCACCGGCATCCCGCCGGCGAGCAGCCCGGACCCGAGCCAGGCGAGCAGGCGGCGGGTCTGCTGGGGTTCGGTCAGCTGGGGTGGGGGCGGGGACGTCGGCACGCCGATGATCCTCCCACCCGGGGTCCGACCGTTCGTCCGCATTGCCCTAGGGCAATGCGAGTTTGGTGGCGATCCGCTGGACCGTCAGCCAGGTGCGGGTGGTGATGTCCTTGCCGTGGGTGCGCTCGAGCCAGCGCATGAAGTCCGGGGTCTTGCCCGGTTCGCTGTTGTCGATGACCGCGAGGAAGGCTCGGGCCGGCTCGTCGAAGCGCACCAGGCGCATCCGCGGGTCGGGGTCGGTGGGCAGGTCGGCCGGTGGCCCGGCGCCGTCCTTGAGGAAGGTCGCGACGAGGTAGCTGCCGCGGCCGTGCGTCAGCCCGGGGAAGGGGTCGCTGTCGATGAGTGCCTGCAGCTCGCCGAGCTCACGGATGATCGTGCCGCCACCGATGCCGAGGCCGGCGACCAGAGCCTCCTGGATGGTCCGCTCGAGATGCGGCACATCGGTCTGCTCGCTGCGGAAGAGGATGTTGCCGCTCGCGAGGACCGACTCCACCCGCTCGTGCCCGAGACCCTCGATCACCCCGCGCAGCTGGACATTGCTGTTGTTGGGCAGCGCCGGAGCGATCCCACGCAGGAGCGCGACGTAGCGGTTCACGGCCGCAGGTGGGACGCGCCGTTGAGGTCGAGCGTCGCCCCGGACGCCCAGACCGCCTCGGGGGAGGCGAGCCACAGCACCGCCGAGGCCACCTCCTCGGGACGACCGACCCGGCCGAAGGGGGAGCCCCCCCGGATCTCGTCGCCGGCAGGGGAGCTGAGGCGATCGGCAACCCGCTCGGTCTCGATGAAGCCGGGAGCGACGGTCGCCACCGCTATGTCGTGCGGCGCCAGCGCCACCGCGAGCGAGGCGTCCATCGCGTGCAGCGCGGCCTTGGACGCCGCGTAGGCGGGGAACTCCGGCTCGCCCTTGTGCACCCCACGGGTGCCGATGCTGATCACCCGGCCGGGTAGCCCGAGCTCCACGAGTCGGGTCGTCATCGCGTGCGTGACGATCGCCGTGCCGAGGGTGTTGATCCGCAGGTAGGTCTCCCAGTGGCGTCGCCACGTCGCGGGGTCCGTGCTCGCCGGGGGGTGGGCGAGGTCGGCGGCGGTGGCCACGCCCGCGTTGTTGACGAGCACGGTCACGGGCTCGCCGAGCGCCTCCTCTGCGTCCGACGGCAACCGCGCTGCCTGGTCCGCGTCGCCGAGGTCGGCGACGACGAGGACGTGACCGGTCCCCGGGAGGGAGGCGAGGGTCTCCCTCCCTTCGTCCACGCCGGAGTGCACGTGGAGCGCGACGCGGTCGCCCTGCTCGGCGAAGGCGTGCGCCACGGCCCGGCCGATGCCGCGGGCAGCGCCGGTGACGAGGACGGATCGGGGAGCGGGTGGAGAGGTCATCGCCACAGTCTGCTCGCTCGGGATTGCCAGCGGGCCGTGCGGGTAGTAGGACGACCCCGAGCGATAGGAGTTGGTCATGCGCGACCGGACAGAGGAACCCGACGAGGGCGGGCAGGTCTCGGAGACGAACAACCTGCGTGACAGTGACGTGGACGCCGACCTCCAGCAGGGCGAGGGCACCCCACCGGGCGAGGACGCACAGCAGGAGGACCAGAGCGTGGCCGAGGCCAGGATCTCGCCCGAGGAGGGCGACGTCGAGGAGTCCGTCGAGCACAGCCTCGGCGAGGACACGCAGTGAGCGCACCCCTGCCCGCCGCTCGCGGGCCGGTCAGCGAGCTCGCGCTGGGACTCCTCCTCGGCGACGAGCCGAGACCCTTGCCGCTCCTGCCGGCCGGCATCGACGTGCTGCGGGATGACGACGTCCAGCTGGCGCTCTGGCTGCTGCTCGAGCTGCACCACCGCGGTCTTCAGGGGGTCGACCCCGACCTCGAGTGGGACCCGGAGGTCATCCGGCTGCGCCGGGACCTCGAGGAGGTGCACCTGGCAGCCGTCCACGAGCTGGTCCGGGACCGGCTCGCGCTCGTGGACCCCGACGACGACCTGTCCGCACAGATCGCCACCCTGCTCGCGCAGGACGATGGTCCGTCGGTTGCCGACTTCCTGGCGCGTCGGGCCGACGCGGAGCAGTTCCGGGACTTCCTGCGACAGCGCAGCATCTACCACCTCAAGGAGTCCGATCCTCACGCCTTCGTCGTGCCGCGTCTCGACGGGCCGGCGAAGGTCGCCCTCGCCGAGCTGCAGTACGACGAGTTCGGTGCCGGACGTCCGGCCGGGCTGCACTCGCTGCTCTTCGCGCAGGCCCTTCAGGCCTGCGGTCTCGACCCGGCCTACGGCGCCCACCTCGACGAGGCCCGGGCAAGCACCCTCGCGGTCAACACGACGATGTCGATCTTCGGACTGCACCGTCGCTGGCGCGGTGCGGCCATGGGGCATCTCGCCGCCTTCGAGTCGACGAGCTCGCTGCCGTGCCGCCGCATCGCGACGGGCTCGCGTCGCCTCGGCCTTCCTGACGCGCTCGCCGCCTACTACGAGGAGCACGTCGAGGCCGACGCGGTCCACGAGCAGCTGGCCGTCCGCAACATCTGCATGCCCATGGTGGCCGCCGAGCCCGAGCTGCGTGAGGACGTCCTGCTGGGCGTGGCCGCATGCCTCGCGCTCGACGCGCTCGCCGGCCGCGAGCAGCTGGAGCTGTGGCACGCCGGCGTGACCCAGGAGGTCCCGGCATGAGTCGCGCGACCCCCGCCCAGGTGTCCGTGGAGCGGTGCCCTGGCGGCCCGATCCTCGTCCGTGGCGCCGACGTGGTCCGCGACGCCGGCGGGACCGAGCACGAGGTCACCCGCCCCGTCGTGGCCGTCTGCGCCTGCGGCATGAGCGGGCGGGCCCCGTGGTGCGACGGCACCCACAAGGTCGTCGCGGCGAAGGGAGCGGGCTGATGGCGCGTTCCGACTTCACCTTCGCGGACCTGCACCTCGTCACCGACGACCGTCTCCTGGCGCCCCGGGCATGGACGCAGCTGCAGTCCGCGTGGGCCGCCGACCTGCTCTCTCAGGTGCCGGAGGGCCCCGTGCTCGAGCTGTGCGCGGGGGCGGGGCACATCGGGCTGGCTGCCCTGCGCCAGAGCGAGCGTCGGCTGGTCGCCGTCGACCGCGAGCCGGTGGCCGCGGACACGATCTGCGAGAACGCCGAGCGGGTCGGCATGGCGTCTCGCGTCGAGGTCCGGTGCGGGGAGCTCTCGCAGGTGGTGGAGCCGGGCGAGTGCTTCGCCCTGGTCATCGCCGACCCGCCGTGGGTGCCGACGTCACGCATCGGTCGGTTCCCCGAGGACCCGCGCGGCGCGATCGACGGCGGGGACGACGGGCTCGCCGTCGCCCAGCAGTGCGTCGCCGTCATCGCCGAGCACCTCCTGCCGTGGGGTGCCGCGCTGCTGCAGCTCGGCACGCGCGACCAGGTGGGCGCCCTGGACCTGCCGGCCGGCCTCGTCGTGGTCGAGGTGCGGGAGTACCCGCGTGGCGTGCTGGCGCGACTGGTGCCTGCCGGTGGTGACCAGGTCAGCTGCGCGGCAGGACCATCGCGATGACATCGGGGGAGTCGGCGTGCAGCCAGCTGGGGCGGGTCGCCCCCACCTCGAGCCAGCCGGTGCGCCGGTAGAGGCCGACCGCCCCGCCGGTCGGGATGACGTCGAGGCACGGTGCGAGATCGCGGACCGCGAGGTCGTCGAGGGCGGCGCGCATGAGGGCGCCGCCGACCCCCCGGCCGCGCACGTGCGTCGCGGTGAAGTACACCCCGATCTCCCCGAGCCGCTCCGCCGGCAGGTCGTGACCGGCCGCCCACAGTCGAGCCAGCTCCGGCTCGCCACTCACCGCGGGGTCGAGCACCGGCAGGGTCGCGATGTGCCCGACCGGCTCGCCGTCGAGCTCGGCCGTCCACGTGGCGAGGGCCCCGGCGCGCGCGACGAAGTCCTCCGGCGCCATGGGGAGCGGGTCGCGGTGCGGGTACCCGGACGCGGGCTGCTGCTCGACGAGGGCCCGGCCCAGGGCCGGCAGGTCGGCGTCGAGACGGGGGCGGATGGTCAGGCTCACCGGTGCATCATCGCCGACGGCGGGTTCGCTCGGCGGAGGTGACTGCCAGAGGTTTGCCTCGCGACCTCGTCAGGGACCGGGCGGGGTCAGCGGCGCAGCACCTCGGCGGCCATCGACAGACCGGCCTCGCGCTCGGGCTGGATGATCCGGGCGACGCCCAGCCGGGTGAGCGCCTCGACGTGCTGGCGGGAGCCCGCCTTGGCCCACACCTCGCGCACCTCCAGCTCGGCGAGGGCGGTCGCGATCATCAGGGAGGGGGCGACGCTCGTCATGCCGAGCACGACCAGCGTGTCGGTGCGGATGTCGAGCTGGCGCAGGGTCTCCTCGTCGTGGGCCTCGGCGATCACGAGGTGCTCGATGTCCGCGGCGAGCGAGTTCACCACGGCCTCGTCGACGTCGACGCCGAGGACGCGTTGCCCCTCCTCGACCAGACGCAGGGCGAGGGTCGAGCCGAACCGGCCCAGCCCGATGACGGCGACGTCGTACCTAGCCAACGAGGATCCTCTCTTCTGGGACCTCGTAACGTCGAGGCCGGTGGCGCAACGCCAGGGCGGCGCCCAGCGTGATCGGCCCGATGCGGCCGAGGAACATCATGACGATGAGGATGAGCTGCCCCGGCGCGGGGATGTCCGCGGTGATGCCCGTGGACATGCCGACGGTGGCGAAGGCCGAGATCACCTCGAAGAGGACGACGTCGAGGCGGAAGGGGGTGAGCACCATGAGTGCGCCCGTGGCGGTGACGACCATCCCCGTCGCCAGCAGCGCCACGGTGAGTGCCTGGCGCATGTTGCTGGGGGAGAGGCGGCGGTTGAGGACCCTGACGGTGGGCTCGCCGCGCAGCTCGGCCCAGATGACGAACCCGAGGATGGCGAAGGTCGCGACCTTGACGCCACCGGCCGTGCCCGCGCTGCCGCCACCGATGAACATCAGTCCGTCGAGGAGCAGCAGGCTCTCCTGGTGGACCGCGCCGAGGTCGACGCTGTTGAAGCCGGCAGTGCGGGCGACGACCGACTGGAAGGCGGCCGCCAAGACCTTGCCTCCGGTGCCCATCGGCCCGAGGGTGGCCTCGTTGTCCCACTCGGCGGCGGCGAAGAGCACCGTGCCGAAGACCCACAGGACGATCGAGCCCCAGATGGTGATCGTCGCGTGGACCGTCCACCGGCCGTAAGGGCGGCGCCAGTGCCGCAGCATCTCCCACCAGACGGGGAACCCGAGGCCGCCGACCATCACCGACAGCATGAGCGGCACGCACATCCACGGGTCCTGCGCCCACTGGACGGCACTGTCGGGGAGCAGTCCGAAGCCGGCGTTGTTGAAGGCTGAGATCGCGTGGAAGATGCCGGAGTACACGGCCGTGCCCCAGTCTGCGTGGTAGGCGATGCGCAGGCGCAGGATGAGGACGAGGGCCATGGCGACCTCGACGGCGAGGGTGAAGCGCACGACACCGAGGAGCACCTGGCCCGGGGTGCGGTCGGCGATGGAGCGTGCCTCCGCGCCCGTCAGCACGTCGGCCGAGGCGGTGAGCCGGCGCCCGACGAGCATGACGAGGAGCGTCGCGACCGACATGATCCCCAGCCCACCGACCTGGATCAGCCCGAGGATGACCAGCTCGCCGAAGGTCGACCAGTGGCCACCCGTGTCGACGGTGACCAGTCCGGTGACGCAGGTGGCCGAGGTGGCGGTGAAGAGCGCGGTGAGCAGCCCGGTGGCTTCGCGCGACTGCGCGGCGAAGGGGGTCATCAGCAGGAGGGTTCCGACCATGATCGTCGCCGCGAAACCCAGCATGACCGTCCGGGACGGGTTCGCCACGAGACGGTTGAGGAGATGCGTGCTCACGCGTTCCTGACCCACGAGGGAGGACGGTACTCCGGTCCGGGCCCCGCAGGCGTGCCTCCGCCACGGGGGCCACACGCACACCCTGGCGCTCGGGTGGTCAGTTGATGAGGCCAGCTGCTCGGGCGGGCTCGGCATAGGACCGGGCGAGGGTCTCCACGGTCTCGTGGGCGTTGAGCCCGCTTGGGTTGGGCACCACCCACAGCCGCGCGCCCTCGAAGCCTTCGTCCTGCTCGCCGACCCGGGCGCCGCGCACGCCGAAGGCGCTGCGGTAGGCGGTGATCCCGGCGACGGCCACCACCACCGGTCGGGCTGCCCGCACAGTGGCTCGCAGGCGCTCGCCGCCCTCGCGCAGCTCGGCAGCCGTCAGCTCGTCGGCCCGGGCCGACGCTCGTCGCACGATGTTGGTGATGCCGATGCCGCGGGCACGCAGGTGGGTTCGGTCCTCGTCGGTCATGCCCGCGGACGGGCTGATCGGGCGCTCCAGGATCCCGGCGAGGGCGAGCGCGGGGTAGAAGCGGTTGCCCGGGTGCGCGAAGTGCGTGCCGGTGGCGGCGGTCCACAGGCCGGGGTTGATCCCGACGAAGAGCAGTCGCAGGGCCTGCTCGGGGGCGGGGAGCAGGTCCGGCACCTCGGCGTCCCTGAAGCTCTCGAGCTCCGCGCGGGTGAAGCTGCGTCCGGTGTTGGCCATGCCCTCAGGGTAGGACTGGGCCGACCCTCGCCATCGGGCTCAGTCGTGCGTCGTGCCGGCGGGCTCGGTGCGGCTGACCGACGGCGGCTCGATCTGGAAGGTCGAGTGGTGGATCGCGATGTCGAAGTGCTCGGCGACACACGTGCGCACCTGGTGCAGGACCTCGGCGGCGTGCCCGTCGACGAAGCACTCCTCGTCGACGACGACGTGCGCGGTGATGGTGGGCAGGCCGGTCGCCACGGTAGAGGCGTGCAGGTCGTGGACCGCGCGCACGTGCTCGAGCGCGAGGATGTGGTCGCGCACCTCGTCGAGGTCCAGCCCCGCCGGCGCGAACTCCATGAGCACGCTGGAGGTCTCGCGCAGCAGTCTGATCGCGCGCGGCACGATGAGCGCCGCGATGAAGAGACCAGCGATGGCGTCGGCCTGCAGGAAGCCCGTGGTCGAGATGACGATCGCCGCGATGATCACGCCGAGCGAGCCGAGGGCGTCGTTGACGACCTCGAGGAAGGCCGCGCGCATGTTGAAGTTGGCCGACCGTCCCGATGCCAGGACCGCGATGGCGATGACATTGGCGACGAGGCCGATGACGCCGAAGACGAGCAGCTCACCGGCCGGCACCGCCGGGGGTGCGACGAGCCGCCGGATCCCTTCGATGGCCGCGTAGGCGCCGACGACCAGCAGGAGGGTGGCCTGGGCGAGGGCGGCGATGACCTCGATCCGCCGATATCCCCAGGTCCGCGTGGACGAAGGGGGGCGCAGCATCAGCGTTCCGGCGACCAGGGCCACCAGGAGGCCGGACGCATCGGTCAGTGCGTGGGCGGTGTCGGTGAGCAGCGCGAGGCTGCCGGTCTGCCAGGCGCCGACCGCCTGGGCGACGACGATGATCGCCGTGATCGCGAAGGCGATCGCGAGCCTGCGTCTGAAGTCACCGGGACGGCCCTCGTCGCCCGAGGGTGGTCCGTGCTGGTGGCCTGAACCCATGGGGCCATCCTCCCCCTTCGTCGATGGGGCGGTCAGTCGGTCGTGGCTCAGGCCCTCGACGCCTGGTACCCGGCGTCGGTGACGGCGGTGAGGACCGCTGCGTCGTCGATGCCGTCGCCGGTGACGATCAGGGTGCCCGCCTCGCAGTGCCCGCAGGTCATGCCGCTCACCCGGTACTCGTTCGTCGTGCTCACGGTGGATCCTCCCGTCAGGGGGCGACGAGCGCCAGCGCCCGCTCGGCGGCCGGCGTCGCCGCGGCGACGTCCGCCTCGACGAAGCTCGTCCGGGTACGGCGCTCGAGCAGGTCCTCGACGGTGAGGGCGCCCTCGTGGGCGACCGCGTACGCGAGCTCGACACCGAGGGTCGCGCAGCCCGGCGCGACCGGCTCGGCCAGCGTCGGGTCCTGGTCGGCGAGGGCCATGACCTGGGGGGCGAAGGTGCCGTACCGGCGCACGAGGCGCGGCGGTGCGTCGACCTTGCGCAGGATCTTGGCCGGGGCAGCACCGAGGAGGGGAAGGGTGGTGGTCCGGCACGCGGCGACGTCACCGTCGACTCGCCGGGCGATCGCGTCGATGGCGTCCTCCGCCATCCGGCGGTACTCGGTGAGCTTGCCGCCCGTGATCGTGATCGGTGCGCCGGGCTCGTCGATGAGGAGGTGGTCGCGCGATGCGTCGGCGCTGGACCCCCCTTCGCCCTTGCCTGCCATCGTCACGAGGGGACGCAGCCCGGCGAAGCGGCCGACCACGTCAGCCGACGTGAGCGGCTGTGCCAGGACACCGCTCATCGTCTCGAGGAGGAAGGTCTCGTCCTCGAGGGGCACCGACGGCGCCGTGCCGTCGACGCCCGGGGCCGGCTCGTCGGTCAGACCCAGCAGGACGAGGTCCCCACTGATCGGGATGGTGAAGATGAAGCGGCCGAAGTGGCCCGGCACGGGCGCGCTCAGCTGGGCCTTGGGGAACCCGAGGCGCTCGGCGCGCAGGACGAGGTGCGACCCGCGCGAAGGGGTGACCGTGATCTTGGGCTCGTGCTCGCCGCCCCAGACGCCGGTGGCGAGCAGGACGTTGCCGCGAGCCTCGAGGCTCTGGCCGGTCAGCGTGTCGGTGAGCCGCACCCGATCGCCGCTGAGCGGGTCGGCCTCGCAGTAGGTGACGATGTCGGCGCCGTAGGCCGCCGCGGTGCGGGCGAGGGTCGCGACGAGTCGGGCGTCGTCCTCGACCTGCCCGTCGGAGTACATGATCCCCCGCACGCCCTGGCGGGCGCCGGGGACGAGCTCGTGGACCGCGCGGGCGGAGACACGGCGGGGCGTGGGCAGGATGCTGCTCGGTGTGCCAGCGGCCCGACGCAGCCCGTCGGCCATGAAGATCCCGGTGTTGCCAGCGACCGACTCGATCACGCTGGTGTCCGGGACGATGTTGCGCAGCGGCCGCACGAGGTGCGGGGCGATCCGGGTGATCAGGTGGTGGCGCTCGACCGCGGAGCGGTAGGCGATGGGGAAGTCGGCCTTGGCGAGGTAGCGCAGTCCGCCGTGGATGAGCTTGCTGCTCCAGCGGCTGGTGCCCGAGGCGAGGTCGTGACGCTCGACGAGCGCCGTGCGCAGACCCCGGGACGCGGCATCGAGGGCGGCCCCCGCGCCGGTGACGCCACCACCCACGACGATGACGTCGTACTCCTCGGTGGCGAGGCGCTCGAGGGCCGCCTGGCGCTGGGTGCGGTTGAGGCTGGCGGAGGGCGCGCTGATGCTCATGGGTGGGGTCCTCGACATGGTGGGAATCACTGGTACTCGGGGGTCACAAAGAGGCTACCCCGCAGGCATGATGTCCCTCATGGCTGATCTCACCGAACTCCCTCGCCGTTCCGTCTGGCACGGCTGGGGCGACCCCACTCACGTCAAGCCGCTGCCGACGGGCGGGTGGCCGCTGCTGAAGTTCCTCGGCGGCATCGAGCCGGCCGCCCAGGACACCCCGCCCGTGGCCCTCGAGGACGTGCGTCTGCCCGATGTCCGCCTGTCCGAGGCGGCTCGGGAGGCCCTCGTCGCCGTCGTGGGAGAGTCCCACTACTCGACCGAGCGGCTCGACCGTGTCGAGCATGCGGGTGGCAAGAGCTACCCCGACCTGTACCGCCTGCGCAGCGGTGACGGATCTCACGCCCCTGACGCCGTCGTCTTCCCCGGGACGTCGAAGGAGATCTCCGACCTGCTCGCCGCCTGCGTCGAGCACGAGATCGCCGTCGTCCCCTTCGGTGGTGGCACGAGCGTCGTCGGTGGCGTCGACCCGGTCCGCGGCCGCTTCGCCGCAGTGATCAGCCTCGACCTGCGGCGGCTCAACGCCGTCACGAGCGTCGACCCGGTCGCCCAGACCGCCGTCGTCCAGGCCGGTGCCCGCGGGCCCGAGGCCGAGGCGGTCTTCCAGCGTCACGGCCTGACCCTGGGTCACTTCCCGCAGAGCTATCAGCAGGCCACGATCGGTGGCTACCTGGTGACGCGCAGCGCCGGCCAGGCCTCGTCGGGCTACGGGCGGTTCGAGGAGAACGTCGTCTCGGTGACCATGGCCACCCCGACCGGTGAGCTCGTCCTCGGCGGCCGTGCCCCGGCCAACGAGACGGCCGCCGGCCCCAAGCTCCTCGACGTCGTCATCGGCAGCGAGGGCCTGCTCGGTGTCGTCACCGAGGCCACGGTCCAGCTCTTCCGTCGCCCGGAGGTCGAGCACCAGGAGACCTGGGCGCTGCGCGACACCGTCACCGGCTTCGCCGCCTTCCGCGACCTGGCCCAGGAGCTCGGCCACGGGATCATGCCGGACGTCTCCCGCCTGTCCGACGACCACGAGACGACCACCGTCATGGCCCAGGCCGGGCTGCTCGGAGTCACCGGCATGGGTGTCCTGCGGGCCCGCGGGTGGAAGGCCCCGGCGCTGGCCGTCTTCCAGTTCGAGGACGGTGACAAGGAGACGCTGAGGTTCCGCCGCAAGAGGCTGGCCAAGGTGCTCAAGCGTCACGGTGCGGCGAAGATGACCGACTCGATCGCCCGGCACTGGATGAGCCACCGCTTCCGCGGGCCCTACCAGCGCGACCACCTCATGGACCACGGCGTCTTCGTCGAGACCGTCGAGACCGCGACGACCTGGGACAACCTCGAGCACCTCTACACCTCGGTGCAGTCGGCGATCAGAGAAGCGATCGGCAAGGGCTGGGTGCAGTGCCACGTCTCGCACCTCGAGGACGGTGGCGCCTCGCTCTACTACACCTTCATGGCGACGGGCGAGAGTGATCCCCTCGCCCAGTGGGCGCGGGTCAAGACCGCGGCCAGCCAAGCGATGATCGATGCCGGCGGCACGATCACCCACCACCACGCGGTCGGCACCGACCACCGCCCGTGGATCGACGAGGAGATCGGCGACGGCGGGATCCGCATCCTGCGCGCGATCAAGGCCGAGCTCGACCCGACCGGTGTCCTCAACCCAGGCAAGCTCATCCCAGAAGAAGGTGGCGCGCAATGACTGCACGTGAAGCCCTGATCGTCGCGAACCCGGCCGCACGCAACGGCGAGGCCAAGGCCATGGTCCCGGTCGCCGCGGACATCCTGCGCTCGCACGGCTGGTCCGTCGAGATCGTGATCACGACGTCCGCCGAGCACGCCGCCGAGGTCGCGGCCGCCGGCCGGCCCGACGGCCCGCTCCTCGTCGCGCTGGGTGGCGACGGCCTCGTGGCCCGCGTCGCCGAGGGCGCCATCCGCTCCGGTGCGCTCGTCGCGCCACTGCCGGGGGGCCGCGGCTGCGACTTCATCCGGGCCATCGGCGGCTCCCTCGACCTGCAGGAGGCGGCGTCCAACCTCCCCTTCGCCACGGAGCGGTTGGTGGACGTCGGGTTCGCGGGGGAGACCCCCTTCCTCGGTGTGGCGACGGTCGGCTACGACTCGCGGGCGAATGACCACGCCAACGAGGCGCCTGCCTGGCTGCCTGCCTCGCTCGTGTACGCCTACGGAGGCATGCGGGCCCTCGCGGAGACCCGCTCGACGGCCATCACGATGACGACCGACGGCGTGGCGCGGACCTTCGACGGCTGGAGCGTCGCGATCGGCAACTCCGGTCGTTACGGCGCCGGCATGATCGTCAACCCCGACGCCGAGCTCGACGACGGCGAGCTCGACATCACGACCGTCGAGGGCCTGCCCCGCTGGAAGTACCCGATGCTGCTGCCGCGCTACTTCAAGGGCACGCACATCGACGGCGAGGACATCCGCGCCGCCCGGGGCAAGGAGATCGAGATCTCCGCGCCCACCGGCTACCGCGTCTACGCCGACGGCGACATCGTCGGTGAGACGCCGATGACCTTCACGGTCAAGCCCGGGGCGCTGCGCATCCTCGTGTAGTCCGCTGCTGGGCGAAGGGGGTGACCGGGCAGATCTGCCGGGTCACCCCCTTCGCTCTGCGCGTGATCTCGGTGGCCGGTGACGACACGGTCCAGTCTCCTGCGGATCAGCGTTGCCGGTAGGCGTCGCGACGGTGGTCGACGCGAAGGACGACGACCTCGCGACGGCTCTCATTGATGCGGTAGAGCACGCGATAGGTGCCGCGCCGGGCGGAGTGGATGCCAGACAGGTCGCCTCGTAGTTGTTTGCCGACCCGGTGAGGATTGTCGATCAGCGCGCCGGTGACGAACTCGATGACGGCCGCGGCGACGTTCTCCGACAGCTCGGCCTGGATGCTGCGGACCGCGGGAGGGGTGAGGACCAGCTCGTAGCCGGGGGCCGAGCTCACGAGCGCAGCGCACGCACGGCGTCAACGCCACGGATCACGTCGTCTGCGGCGTAGGCCGCGTCCGCCTCGCGGATGTCGGCCAGAGCTCGCGGGTCACCGAGGACAGCCACGGTTTCTTCGAGGCTCGCCAGGTCGTCCGGACTGATGATGACGGCAGCTGCGTGACCGTTGCGGGTGACCGTCACGCGTGCGTGCTCACGCTCCACGCGATCGATCACCTCGCTGAAGTGGTTGCGGACGTCTCGGAGCGGCTCGATGCTCATGTACACAATTGTGGCGCGAACAAGGGGTGTTGGCAACCCCTGGTGGAACTGACCTGTGGATACCGCACCCTGCATGGGTGACCGGCAGGTCCTCCTGCCGGCAGACACGCCGGACCTGTTGTGCCACAACGACCTTGCTCCGCGGAATCTGATCGTCGACGGCCACGGCGCTCGTACGAGAGTGAGGGTCGCTGCCCTGGGTGCCCAAGCGCGTCGTGTCCGGCCGCCCGACGGCAGGCAGACTGTGGCGATGCGACGATTCGAAGAGCTCGCCTGGAGCGAGACCCCGCGGGGTGAGATCAGCCTGCGCCGCCGGATCGAGCCGACGCTCAAGGTGGACGTCTACGAGGTCAAGCTCGGCGACGAGTTCCTCATGTCGAGCCTGTTCACCGTGGCCGAGATCGAGCTGGCCCGGCTCGGCCTGGCGCAGGCGAAGGGGGAGTCCCTCGACGTCGTCGTCGGCGGCCTCGGGCTCGGGTGCACTGCCCGGGCAGCGCTCGAGGACCCGCGGGTCAGCTCCCTGGTCGTCGTCGATGCGATGCCCGAGGTCATCGACTGGCACGAGCGCGAGCTGCTGCCGGACGCCGCTGCGCTCGTCCGGGATCCGCGCACCCGGCTGCTCCTGGCCAACTTCTTCGAGCTCGCCGCGTCCGACGCCGGCTTCGACGTGGAGGAGCCGGGGCGGACCTTCGACGCGGTGCTGCTCGACATCGACCACACGCCGCACCACCTGCTGCACCCGGACCACGCCCCCTTCTACACGGCCGAGGGGCTGCGCCGGCTGAAGGGGCACCTGCGCACCGACGGGGTCTTCGCCCTGTGGTCCGACGACCCGCCGGACGCTCCCTTCGTGCAGCTGCTCGAGGAGGTCTTCGGCCGGGTGGACGCCCACGTGGTGACCTTTGCGAACTTCCTCACCGGCGGGGAGTCGAGCAACACCGTCTACGTCGCGCGCTGAGGGTGGTCTGCGGTCCTGCCCGACGACCTTCGGCGAAGGGGATGAGTCTGGTCGCGGCCGAGCCCAGAGTCGGCGGTGTGCCGTCGTACTGCAGTTCACGGGAGCGAGGAGAGGCCACCCCCGAAGATCCGGGGGTCGCCTCCGGGTGTGCGTCCGAACTGCAGTACGACACGCGGTCAGTCGTGGCGAGCGAGCGCGCGGGGTGGCTCGTCGGGCCCCGGCCACGGGTTCGTGAGTCCCATCCGGCCACCGTCTCACTGGGGTGCACGCTGCGGGGAATGAACCCCCTTCGCCCGTAGTTGAGCCCTGTGTACTCAACTTTTGAGACGTGGATTTGCGCAACTGCAGATCGCCTCCTAAGTTGAGCAACAACAACTCAACTCCGTCGGGGTGACCACCTCGACACCCGATCAAAGGAGCGCCCCATGGCTCGTGCCGTTGGCATCGACCTCGGAACCACCAACTCTGCCGTCGCCGTCCTCGAGGGTGGCGAGCCCACGATCATCGCGAACGCCGAGGGCGGTCGCACGACCCCGTCCGTCGTCGCCTTCACCAAGGGCGGCGAGGTCCTCGTCGGTGAGGTCGCCAAGCGGCAGGCCGTCACCAACGCCGACCGCACCCTCCGGTCCGTCAAGCGCCACATCGGCACCGACTGGACCACCGACGACATCGACGGCAAGAAGTACACCTCGCAGGAGATCAGCGCGCGCACGCTGCAGAAGCTCAAGCGCGACGCCGAGTCCTACCTCGGTGAGGACGTGACCGACGCGGTCATCACCGTCCCCGCCTACTTCGACGACGCCGAGCGCCAGGCCACCAAGGAGGCCGGCGAGATCGCGGGCCTCAACGTCCTGCGCATCGTCAACGAGCCCACCGCCGCCGCCCTGGCCTACGGACTGGACAAGGGCAAGGAGGACGAGCTCATCCTCGTCTTCGACCTCGGTGGCGGTACCTTCGACGTCTCCCTGCTCGAGGTCGGCAAGGACCCCGAGGACGGCTTCTCCACCATCCAGGTGCGCGCGACCTCCGGTGACAACGCCCTCGGTGGCGACGACTGGGACGAGCGCGTGGTCAACCACCTGCTGACCCAGGTCAAGAACAACACCGGCGTCGACCTGTCCAACGACAAGATCGCGATGCAGCGTCTGCGCGACGCGGCGGAGCAGGCGAAGAAGGAGCTGTCCTCCAGCTCGAACACGTCGATCAACCTGCAGTACCTGTCCATGGGCGAGAACGGCCCCATCCACCTCGACGAGTCGCTCTCCCGCGCCAACTTCGAGCAGATGACCAAGGACCTGCTCGACCGGACCAAGGCTCCCTTCGAGAATGTCATCAAGGACGCGGGCGTGGACCTCGCCGACATCGACCACGTGGTCCTCGTCGGTGGCTCCACCCGCATGCCGGCCGTCAGCGAGCTGGTCACCAAGCTCACCGGTGGCAAGGCTCCCAACAAGGGCGTCAACCCGGACGAGGTCGTCGCGCTCGGCGCGGCCCTGCAGGCCGGCGTCCTCAAGGGCGAGCGCAAGGACGTCCTGCTCATCGACGTCACGCCGCTCTCGCTCGGCATCGAGACCAAGGGTGGGCTCTTCACCAAGCTCATCGAGCGCAACACGGCCATCCCGACCAAGCGCTCCGAGGTCTTCTCCACCGCTGAGGACAACCAGCCGTCCGTGCTGATCCAGGTCTTCCAGGGTGAGCGCGAGATCGCGCAGCAGAACAAGAACCTCGGCACCTTCGAGCTGTCCGGCATCGCGCCGGCGCCGCGTGGCGTCCCGCAGGTCGAGGTCACCTTCGACATCGACGCCAACGGCATCGTCCACGTCACCGCCAAGGACCGTGGCACCGGCGTCGAGCAGAAGATCACCATCTCGGGCGGCTCCGCGCTGTCCAAGGAGGAGATCGAGCGGATGGTCAAGGAGGCCGAGGCGCACGCCGACGAGGACAAGGTCCGCCGTGAGGAGACCGAGGCCCGCAACAACGGCGAGAACCTCGTCTACTCCACCGAGAAGTTCCTCGGCGAGTCCGGTGACAAGCTGACCGACGAGCAGCGCAAGCCCGTCGACGACGCGCTCACCGACCTCAAGGAGTCGCTCAAGCCCGAGTCCGGCGCGAGCGTCGAGGACATCACCAAGAAGGTCGACACCCTCAACGAGGAGTCGCAGAAGATGGGCGCTGCCCTCTACGCGGCGACCGCTGAGCAGGGCGAAGGTGCTGGCGACACCGCCGGCGAGCAGCCCGCCGACCAGGGCACGACCGAGGGCGACGACGACATCGTCGACGCCGAGGTCGTGGACGACGCCGACGAGGAGAAGAAGTGACCGACCCCAACCAGCCGATCGACCCTGAGGTGGGCGCGGATGCCGCGCAGCCCGTGGGCGAGGAGCAGGTCGTCGACGCCGAGGTGGTCTCGGGCGAGCAGCCCGAGGCCACCCCGGCCGGGGACGAAGGCGCTGCCCTGAGGGGCGACGAAGGAGCCTCGAAGGGGGGCGACGCCCCCGTCGTCGAGGCCGCCGCTGACACGGAGGTCCACCCCGACACGGCCCGCGCCGACCAGCTCCACGACGACTACCTGCGCCTGCAGGCCGAGTACGTCAACTACAAGCGGCGCGTCGACCGGGACCTCCCGGTGCACAAGACGCGTGCCGCCCAAGAGGTGCTCGAGACCCTGCTGCCGGTGCTCGACGAGATCCAGCTCGCCGAGCAGCACGGTGACCTGCCTGAGGGCAGTCCCTTCCGCGCGATCGCCGACAAGCTCGAGCAGTCTCTCGGCAAGCACGGCCTGGAGCGGGTGGGCGTCAAGGGTGAGGTCTTCGACCCCAACGTCCACGAGGCGCTCATGCACGCACCGTGGGACGCGGAGGACGCTGAGCTCCCGAGCGACGCGACGGCCACCACGGTCGTCACGGTGCTGCAGCCCGGCTACCGCGCAGGCGAGCGCGTCCTGCGCGCCGCCCGCGTCGCAGTCGCCGACCCGCAGTAACCGCAAGAGAATCTGAGAGGAGGAGACATGGCCAGTCAGGACTGGTTGGACAAGGACTTCTACGCCGTGCTCGGCGTCAGCAAGGACGCCGACGAGGGTGAGATCAAGAAGGCCTACCGCAAGCTCGCCAAGCAGTACCACCCCGACCGCAACGAAGGGGATGACGCTGCCGAGCGGAAGTTCAAGGACGTCGGTGAGGCGCAGGCCGTGCTCTCCGACCCCGAGCAGCGTCGTGAGTACGACGCGATCCGCTCGATGGCCGGCGGCGGTGCACGCTTCACCGCCGGCGGTCAGGGCGGGGGCGCGGGCTTCGAGGACATCTTCTCTGCCTTCGGCGGGGGAGGAGGCGGCTCCCGGATGCGTTACAGCTCCGGCGGCGGCTCCCCCTTCGCCGGGGGTGGGGGCGGTGAACCCGACCTCGAGGACATCATGTCGATGTTCAGCGGGGGTGGCGGTGCTTCCGGCTTCGGCGGTCAGGGTGCGGGCTTCCGCGCGCCGCGTGGCCCGGTCAAGGGCCAGGACCTCACGGCTCGCACCGAGCTGTCCTTCCGCGACGCGGTCGAGGGGCGCACCATCTCGCTGAGCGTCAACGGCGAGAAGGTCAACGCCAAGATCCCCGCCGGGGTCAAGGACGGGCAGAAGATCCGTCTGCGCGGCAAGGGTGCTCACGGTGACCGTGGCGCCGACCGCGGCGACCTGATCCTCACCGTGTCCGTCGGCAAGCACCCTGTCTACGGGCGTGACGGGTCCAACCTGACGATCGACCTGCCGGTGACCTTCGCCGAGGCGGCGCTCGGCGCCACGGTGGCCGTGCCGACCCTCGACGGTTCGCAGGTCAAGGTGCGCATCGCCCCGGGCACCCCGAGTGGTCGCGTCCTGCGGCTCAAGGGTCGCGGCATCGCGACCAAGGCGGCCACCGGCGACCTGCTCGCCAAGGTGCAGATCATCGTGCCGACCGAGCTCAGCGAGGCCGAGCGTGAGGCCGTCGAGGTGCTGCGTGATGCGCGCCCCGACGACCCGCGGGCGGAGCTGGCCTCCGGCGCGACCGCCTGAGGCCGCGGCAGACTCGATGACACCGATGGCGAAGGGAGGCGGGCACGATGGCACGGATCTCTGGACTGAGCGGTGACGACCAGACGCCCGTCTTCGTCATCTCCGTCGCGGCCGACCTCGCCGGGATGCACGCGCAGACCCTGCGGCAGTACGACCGCATTGGACTGGTCATCCCATCGCGCACCCGAGGTGGCGGCCGACGCTACAGCGCCGCCGACGTCACCCGGTTGCGCGAGGTGCAGCGCCTCTCCCAGGAGGAGGGTGTCTCGCTCGGCGCGATCCAACGGATCTTCGACCTCGAGATGCAGGTCGAGGCACTGCGCGCCCGCGTGGCCGAGCTGGACGACGAGCTCGACACCGCGCGCGAGGCACTCGGTCAGGGACGGCGATTCTTCGCGGTCGGGTCCCAGGGCGACATCGTCGCGCTGCGCCACGGTCAGCGCCCCCGCCCCCGCACCGGCGGGCAGGCGCTCGTGGTGTGGGAGCCGCGCGCTCGCCGTTGACGCCCCTCGCTCTGTCAAGCGTGCTTTACTCATCCTTGTAAAGCGCGCTTGACCAAAGGGGATCCCGATGACCACGACCACTCGACCCACGGCACCGCCTGAGGCGTACGCCAAGGCGGCCCTCGTCGCGCTCGCTCTCTCCTTGACCGCCGGGGCGGTGGCCGGGTGGGTGCGCAGTGACGAGTTCTGGCTCGTCGCAGTCGTCTTCGCGGTCTGCACGCTCGGTCCGGCGATCGCTCTGGGCTGGCTGATCTTCGTCTCGGGCCACACCGTGCAGCCCGACCCGCACGTGGAGGACAGCGTCGAGGCGCGGTGGGTGGAGCGCGCATGCTCTGGCGCCTTCATCGATCTCGTCGTCGCTGCCGGGGTCGCGCTGACCCTGACCTCGGTCCTCGACCTCGAGGTCCCGGGAGGGCTGGTCCTACTGGCGGTCGTCGCGGGGGCCGGCATCGACGCGGTCCTGCGCTACGCCGTCATCTCGCGCCGCGAGTCCTGATGGACAACGATCTCGCGGACCGCCGCGCGGAGCGCGGGTGGTCGCAGGCGCGACTGGCCGAGGCGCTCGGGGTCTCCCGGCAGACGGTGATCTCCATCGAGCGCAGCCGCTTCGACCCGAGCCTGCCCCTCGCCTTCCGCATCGCGGCGACCTTCGGCTGCACGATCGAGGAGATCTTCCGGCCGGATCTCGCCGACTGAGGCCGTGGCGGCCGAGGGCCCAGGTGCTGCTCCAACCCCTCCGGTCGTGACTCATGTGGTGAATCGACACCTTGTGGCGAGACCTGGCACCCGCGGTGATTCACCGTGCGAGTCACGGCCGGAGCGCCCGCAGAGGGAGCTGCGCCGCCGGGCAGGCGCGCCTCGGCCTCACACCCGCTCGAGCACCTCGCCCCACTCGCGCAGGCGCCGCTCGACCGCTGCCTGCTCGGCTGCCAGGCGCTTCATCCCGTCGGAGGGGTGGACCGGCTCGGGCCACTTGGGGCGGGCGGTGTCCCCGTCGTAGACGCCACGCAGGCGCCGCCGCACCAGCGGGACCACCTCGTCGCGGACGAACGCCGCCTCGCCCCGCATCGCGTGCCGCCACCCGGGGCGGTCGGGCGGTACGAGATCGCTCAGCCTGAGCGTGTGCGGCACACCGAGCACCTGCGCGACCTCGGCGGCCATCCGCTTGTGACCGGGCCGGGACAGGTGGATCCGGTCGAGCGCCCACAGCCCCTTGTCGTCGAACTCGCGCATCGCATCATGGTCGACGAGCGTCGCGTCGTGCGTGGCCGCGAGATCGCGGATGGCGCTGTTGAAGGCATCCACCCTGCGGATCAACGGCTTGAGGAGTCCGCTGGCCCGCGGCACGAAGGTCGTGAAGACGACGATCTCGGCGCCGGACCCCACGAGTCGCAGCAGTGCCTGCTCGTAGCGGTCGGTGATGCCGTCGACGTCGGCTCTCAGGGAGAGCAGGTCATTGCCGCCGGCGCAGAAGGAGATGTGCGTCGGTGCCAGCGCGAGGGCGGGCTCGAACTGGTCGGTGACGACCTGGTCGAGGAACTTGCTGCGGATGGCGAAGTTGGCATAGCGCCACGTCGGGTCGGCGCGCCCGAGCTGGCGTGCCAGCCGGTCGCTCCACCCGCGAACCTGGTTGGGGTAGTGGAGGTTGGGGTCACCAACGCCCTCGGTGAAGGAGTCGCCGAGGGCGACGAAGAGCCTGCTCATGTCGTCGCCATGCTCGCCGGGCACCCGGGTCCGGATCAAGAGGCGGGGCGTTCCCTTCGCCGTCCCGCCGTCGAGTGTTCACCCGCTGGGCGAAGGGGGAAAGCCGTGGCGGTTGTCGGACCACGGTGGCAGGCTGGCGCCATGCCCCTCCCTCGTGATGCCGCTTCCGTCTTCGACCGCAAGAACACGCCGCTCATGCGGCTCATCGACGCCACCGATCCGCGCGCGCTCGAGCACGAGAGCCCGTGCGAGGGCTGGTCGGGTCTCGACGTGGTCCAGCACCTCATCGACACCCAGCGCGACTTCATGCTCAAGGCCGGCGCGGACCTGCCCGACCCGGCGCCGACGGTCGCTGCTCTCGGCCCGGCGACCGCGTGGCGCACCCACGCCGAGGGCGTAGCTCGCCAGCTGGCCGACGACACCCTGGCGGAGCGGGCCTACGAGACCCCGTTCGGTGTGTCGACGGTGGGGGCGGCCTTCGACCAGTTCTTCGGCTTCGACCTGATCGTGCACCGGTGGGACATCGGGCAGGCCGCGGGAGTCTCGGTGGACTTCTCCGAGGCGGAGATCGAGCAGCTGGAGACGGCGATCGCCGGCTTCGGTGAGCACATCCGTGGCGAGGGCGTCTGTGGGCCGGCCATCGACGTGGGCGCTGACGCCTCCCGCCAGGACCGGGCCCTCGCGCTCACCGGCCGCGACCCGTCCTGATCCCTGCGGAGGCCGCTCGCGCCGTCCTGATCCCTGAGGAGGCCGCTCGCGCCGTCCTGATCCCTGAGGAGGCCGCTCGCGCCGTCCTGACCCCTGAGGAGGCCGCTCGCGGCCGTCTCGAAGGGTCAGCGCCCGAAGAAGTCCGTGAGCCCCTCCAGCAGCCGGTCGACGTCCGAGTCGTCGGTGTAGGGCGCCGCGCCGACCCGCATCCCGAGGTCGACCCCCGGCGCGAGCGCGCGGAAGGGCTCATGCGCGTAGAAGGTCCCGGCCGGCGCGAGGACATCGCGTTCCGCGAGGAAGGCAGCGGCCTCGCGCGCGTCCCGGTCGGCGAAGGTGAAGAAGAGCGTCGGGGTGCGCTGCTGCGCTCGTGAGTGCAGCGTGACCCGGTCGCCCAGGTCGGCGAGGCCCCCTTCGATCCGCTGGCGCAGACCGAGCTCGTGCTCGTGGACGAGCGCGTTCGCCACCGCCAGACGCTCGCGGCGAGTGCCCTCGCCCGGGGCCAGCGACGCGAGGACGTCGACCGCAGCCGTCGCACCGGCCATGATCTCGTAGGGCAAGGTCCCGAGCTCGAACCGCTCGGGGACGGTGTCCGTCGACGGCAGCAGCTTGTCCGGGTGCAGCGTCTCCAGCAGCGCGGGGTCGGCAGCCAGCGCCGCGCAGTGCGGGCCGAAGAACTTGTACGGCGAGCACACGAAGAGGTCCGCGCCCATCGTCGTGACATCGATGTGGGAGTGCGCCGTGAGGTGGACCCCGTCGACGTGGACCAACGCGCCGACGGCGTGCGCCCGCGCGGCGATCCGGGCGACGGGCGGCACCGTCCCGAGCAGGTTGGACGCACCGGTCACCGCGACCAGGCGGGTCCGCTCGCCCACGACCTCGTCGAGGTCGCTCAGGTCCAGCTCTGCGCTGGTCGGGTCGAGTCGCAACCACCGCACTGTCGCGCCGACGGCCTGGGCAGCCTGCACCCACGGCCGCACATTGCAGTCGTGGTCGAGCTCGGTGACGACGACCTCGTCACCCGGCCCCCATCCCTTCGCCAGAGCGCGGGAGATGTCGTAGGTGAGCTGGGTGGCGCTGCGGCCGTAGACGATCCCGCCCGGCTGCGCGCCGAGCAGGTCGGCCATCGCGGACCGGAAGCCCGCGATCGCGCTCTCGGCGTTGCGCTCGCTGGCGACGGAGCCGCCGCGGTTGGACAACGGTCCCGTGAGAGTGGCGGCGATCGCCGACCCGACCTCGGCCGGGGTCTGGGTGCCACCCGGCCCGTCGAAGTGGGCGATGCCGGAGGTCAACGAGGGGAAGCGGGCGCGCAGCGCGGCGACGTCGAGGGACATGTGTCGATCATGCCCGGTGACGCCGCCGCGGGGGAGGAGGCTTTCCGTTGTCAGCCGCTCACTGCGGCCGCGAGACGACCCAGAGTCTCCTCGAGCTGGTCCTGCGTGACGAGCGGGAAGCTGATCTTGTCGAGCAGGGCCTTGTCGGTGACCTTGCTCCAGTCGTAGGTGTGGGTGACGAGGGTGCTGTCCGCGCCCTGCGGCTCCAGCTCCCACAGCCACTCCCATCCGGGCGGCTCGGTGCCGGCAGGCGCGGTCTTCCAGCCGACCATCTTGTTGGGGTCGAAGGCCGTGACGTGGTTGTCCGTCTGGTACTCACCGCCCATGTGGTCGCCGGTCATGTTCATCGTGAAGACATCGCCGACCGCCTGGATCCGGTCGCTCTTCTCGTCCGAGCGGACGAAGCCGGAGCCGTCGAGCTCGGCGTGCCGCTCGGGATTGGTGAGCACCTCGAAGATGTCCTTGGCGGACGCGTCGATGGTGCGCTGGACAGTGACTTTCTGTTCCTGAGCCATGCCTTCGACGACACCACGCCTCGTCCCTGTTGTCCACCCCCGTCGTCGTGGGAGGCTGACGTCATGACCGAGCACCTGATGGTCTTCCCCGACCGGGACGACGCCGACCGCATCGCCGAGGACCTGCGCGACGAGGGCTTCACCGAGGTGCGTGTCGTGCGCGAGGCGCTGGCCGGTGAGGACGACGGCGAGGACCACGAGTGGGCCGTCCACGTCCGCGAGGACATGGTTGCCGACCAGACCGGACCCGTGGAGCAGGGCCTGCGCGAGCGGTTCCAGGCCCTCGCCGAGAAGCACGAGGGCTGGTACGACCCGGACCCCGCCGCCCACGGCTGAGGCTCACGAAGGCTGGACCCCTCCCTTCGACGGTTTGCGGTCAGGGGTCTCTTTTGTGTCACGATGTCGTGAACACCAGCCCACGGATGTCAGCGCTTGTCCACGGGTACCCGATACCGGAGGTTCGCACCCGTGGCCCAGAGCGAGACCCCCGAGAGCCCGAGCGGCCTCGGCGAGCGAGGACTCAGTGCCCGCCGCAATGCGCGCCAGAGCCGGCGGTTCTACGCCCTGACCGCTGCCAGCACGATCCTGCCTGGCCTGGGCCTCATCCCGAGTCGGCGTCGGACCGGCATGGCCATCATCGCGGCCTTCGCCGTGACCGTCCTCGCGGTCCTGGGCTACGCCTTGGCGAAGGGGGTGACCTCCTCGGTCATCAGCGTCGGCGTGAGCCGGCGCGCGCTGATGATCCTCATCCCGGTCGTCGTCATCGGGGCGATCATCTGGATCTGGGGCATCATCACGACCGCACGGGACAACCTGCCCGAGTCGGCGACCGGGCGTCCCAAGATCGCGATGGTCGTCTTCGCCGCGCTGGCCGCACTGCTGATCTTCGCGCCCGCGGCCCAGTCGGTCCGATATGCCGTCATCCAGCGCTCGCTGATCGGCAATGTCTTCGAGCAGTTCCGCCCCGACGGGGCCACCGGCCCGGGTGAGGGCAGTGACCCCTGGGCCGGCACCGACCGGGTCAACATCATGCTCGTCGGCTCCGACGCCGGCGCGGATCGCGTCGGCGTCCGACCGGACTCGCTCATGGTCGCCAGCATCGACACCCAGACCGGCGAGACGGTCCTCTTCGGGATCCCTCGCAACCTGCAGAACATCCCCTTCTCCAAGGACAACCCGCTGTCCCAGAAGTACCCCGACGGCTACAACTGCGGGGACCAGTGCCTCATGGAGTACGTCTGGACCCTGGGTCGGGACAACGCAGACCTCTTCCCGCCCGACGTCAACCCGGGGCTCGCCGCCACGAAGGACGCTGCGTCGCAGATCCTCGGTCTGGACATCGACTACACGACCGTCATCAACCTAGAGGGCTTCACCCAGCTCGTCGACGCGATGGGCGGGGTGACGGTCGACGTCAAGGACCGGGTCTGCATCGGCTGCAAGATCGAAGGTGGAGTCGTCGTGGGCACGACCGGCTACATCGAGCCGGGTGTCCAGGAGCTCGACGGCTTCCACGCGCTCTGGTACTCGCGCTCTCGCGCCGAGTCGGCGGACGGTGACTTCTCCCGGATGCGTCGCCAGCGCTGCATGGTCGGGGCGCTGCTCAACCAGGTCAACCCCACCTCGATGCTCGTGCGCTACCCGGCGCTGGCCAAGACCCTCCAGGACAATGTCACCGTCGACATCCCGCAGCAGGACCTCAAGGCCTGGGCGGAGCTGGTCCAGCGCATCCAGAAGGGCGGCACCATCAAGTCGCTGCCGCTGACCAACAAGAACATCGACGTCAACCGGCCGGACTACGCCAAGATCCACGCGATGGTCTTCGACGCGATCAACCCGCCCGAGCCGAAGCCGAGCAACAGCTCCCCGACGTCGAAGAAGACCACCTCCAGCACGACGACGCCGCCCACCTCGAGCTCGACCACGACGAACGGCGACGAGCTGAGCGACATCACGTCCAGCTGCTGACCGCCGTCGCTTCCTGACCGGGCCGGGGGACAATGCAGCATGGAACTTCACCACGTCCGGGCATTCCTCGCTGTGGCCGAAGAACTGCACTTCGGTCGCGCAGCCCAACGTCTGCACATGGCGCAGCCGCCGCTCAGCCGGACGATCAAGCAGCTCGAGCGCAGTCTGGGCAGCTCGCTCTTCGAGCGCACGACCAGGTCGGTGCGGCTCACGGTCCAGGGCCAGGCGCTCCTGCCCCATGCTCGGATGATCATCGGCGCATTCGAGGAGGCCGAGCGTGCGGTGGTCCACGCTGGTGCGGGCGAGACCGGGCATGTGCGCGTCGGGTTCGCCGGTCCGTCGTCACACGGCCCCGTGAGCGATCTGGCTCGGGCGATGCGCAGCTCCTTCCCGGGGATCGAGCTCGGGCTGACCAGCTTCATCTACGGCAGCGACGTCGTCGGCCAGCTGATGAGCCACCACCTCGACATGGCCATCGTGCGCTTCGCGGACGGTCCGCCGCCGGGCATCGCGGCACGTGTCGTCCAGCGTGAGAGCCTGATCATCGCCCTGCCGGAGGACCACCCTCTCGCCGACCACGAGCAGCTGCGGATGGAGCAGCTCTCGGGTGAGTCGTGGGTGGTCCTGGACGCCGCCACGGGGTCCGTCGTGCGCGACGCCCTCTTCGGTCGGGCGCATGCCGCAGCCTTCATCCCGCGCATCGCCCAGCAGGCACCGGACAGCTGGACGATCATGGCGCTCGTCCGCGCGGGCGTCGGCATCACCCTGAGCATCGACAGCGCCTTCGAGGCGCTCGACCCACGCGGCCTGCGGATCGTGCCGCTCGACGGACCGGACCCTCATACCCACGCCAGCCTCGCGTGGCGCGCCGACGACCCGAGCCCGGCGCTGCGTCGGGTCATCGAGATGTCTGAGCAGGTCTTCCCGAGCGGGGAGCGAGACGCCCGCTGATGCTGGACAGGTGGGGGCGCGTGAGCACCATCGTCAGCAAGGTCACCAATGCGACTCCTGCCGACCCGGCGTGCACGAGCAGTGGCTCGTCGAGAGGGATGGTCAGGGCCAGCCAGGCGTACCCCGCGCAGAGCCCGGAGAATCGTCCGACATTGTGCACACCCATCGCGGAGCCGGAGCTGCCCGCGACCTCGAGCAGCGCCACCGCCGCCATGCTCTGCACCGTGGCGATACCGCAGCCAACCCCGTAGAGCAACGCGAGGATGACCGGCAGGCCGGACACCGTCGTGACCTGGCTCTCGGCCAGCGCCAGGCCGGTGGTCGTCATCGCGATGAGCAGCAGCCCGCAGGCGAGCGTGCGCCGGGTGCCCACCCGACCGGCGATCCGCCCGGCGAGAGGGGCGAAGCTCACCATGCCGATGGCCATGGTGAGCGTCGATGCCCCGATGACGCCGGGCCCGAGGTCGAGCACCGTGCCCATGTAGACCGGCACGCTGACGAGGGTGATGCCCATCGCGGCCATCGAGGCGGCGGCGGCCATGGTGGTGACGGCATAACCGGGATCCCGCCCGATGTCCCCGAGCACGGGAGGTCTGCGCCCGGGTCGCAGGACGAGGGCCAGCAGGACGACGGCAACGGCGGTGAGGATCGCAGCAGGGCCGGGCCGGCCCTGCCCCATGCCGGTGAGCCCGACGGCGAGCAGGCCCGAGCCCACCGTCAGGCCGATGAGGGCACGCACGTCCATGAGGGCGACGGCAGGTGATGCGCTCGCCTCGGGGAGACTGCGCAGGAGGACGGCGAGCACGACCACGACGACGAGCGCGGCGGCGCCGAAGACCCAGCGCCAGCCGAAGGCCTGCGCGATGGCGCCACCTGTCACGGGGCCGATGGCCTGGCCCATCCCGATCGCCGATGCCCACGCGGCCATGGACTGCCGGCGACGGTGGGGCCAGTGCATCGACAGGAGGTACTGGACGCAGGCGGGGATGCCGGAGCAGGCGATGCCTTGGACGGTCCGGGCGACGACGAGCGTCGTCAGGTCGTCCGCGACCCCGGCCATGCCCTGTCCGAGGACCATGAGCAGCAGCGAGACGAAGAGGTACCTGCGTGGTCCCATCCGGTCGGCGAGCCACCCGGCGACGGGGGAGGTCACGACCATGGCCACGGTGAAGGCGGACACCGCGAGCACGATGCCGCGGTCCGTGGTCCCGATCGTGGCCGCGATCTCGTTGATCGGGGCGGACATGACCGTGCTCGAGATGGTGCCGAGCGAGGTCACGGAGAGGAGCGCGAGGTAGGCGGTGCGGCCGGGGGGCCGGGGGGCAGCGACGTCGCCCGCCAAGGCCTGCGCACCCTCGTGGCTCACCGCAGGTACAGCCTGACCGTGTCGATCTCCTCGCGCAGCAGCCGGACGTCCTCGACTGTCGGGGCGGGCGTGGTCACGAGGTCGTCCCGGACCACCAGGTCCCAGCCGGTCCGTGCCCGGACCTCTTCCACGTTCACGCCCGCGTGGACCTGGGCCAGCTCGAGCTCCGGACCGTCCGGGTCGCGGCGCAGGACTCCGAGCGGGGTGATGACCGTCGTGACGCCACCGCCTGTCGGAGCGAGGTGTCCCGACGCGCGGTGTGCACGCACCGGGCTGGGGGAGGTGCAGAAGTCGACCTCCGCGGGGAGGGAGGACAGGTCGTGGCGACGGAGGACGACGAAGCACTCCCGGGCGCTGGCGATGATGTCGGCGGCGCCGCCGGAGCCCGGCAGGCGCACCTGCGGCTGGTCCCAGTCGCCGATGACCGAGGTGTTGAGGCTGCCCTCCCGGTCGACCTGGGCCGCACCGAGGAAGCCCACGTCGACATTGCCGCCTTGCAGGACATAGCCGAAGAGCGCCTGCATCGACAGCACGGCCTCCGCGCCCGAGACGAGGGTGAAGTCGGCGATCCCCTCGGCCATCGTCTCCGGGTGGGCGCCGCAGACGCCCGACTCGTAGACGAGCTCGAGGTCACCGTTGACGGTGCGCTTGGCGAGGTCCACCGCGAGGGTCGGCAGGCCGACGCCGGCGAAGATCCGGCGGGCGCCAGCGAGCTCTCGCGCTGCGACGACCGCCAGGTACTCGGTGCTGTCGGGGCGGACGTCGGAGAGTGGTGGAGAGGCCAGGGTGGTCACAGACGCTTCCTTCCGTAGTCGACGGGTTCGGACGGGCGTGGCCCCACCTGCAGCCCTTCGAGGCGCTCGCGCCCGAGCCGCTCCAGGTAGGCGGCGTGGTCGGGCTGCTCGATGATCTCCTCGCGCACCCAGCGGCGGATCGCGTCGCGGTCTCGCGAGATCGGGGTCCACTCGCGGTAGAAGGCGCTGTCCCGGTCGTAGTATCCCTGCGCGTACGAGGGGTGCGCGCCGTGCGGGACCTCGACGACTGCGTCGACCGCGTGGGCCGGGATGAGCGTGCGGTTGGGGTCGGAGCGGACGACCTCGGTCGGCACGATCTCCTCGACGGTGACGATGACGCGTGAGGCGGCGTAGGCCGCTTCCTGCTGGGCCCCGGTGATGCCCCAGACCTGTGCATTGCCGTACTCGTCCGCGCGCTGTGCGTGGATCACCGTGACATCGGGGTTGAGTGCGGGCACGACGTAGACGTCACCGTCCCCGTAGGGGCTCGTGACGCTGCGGATCCGGTCGTTGACCTGCGGGAGGTCACCGCCCACGTACGAGCGAAGGGGGAAGAAGGGCAGCTTGGACGCGCCCGCCTGGTACCTGCAGTACATGCCGTAGTGGCTGTACTCCTCCACCTCGAGCGGCTCCGGGTCGTGGTCCTCGAGACGTCGCCGGATCTCGTAGAGGGAGCCCGCAGAACCCGACGCGAAGAAGGAGGCCACCAGACGGGAGACGCACCCCGCGGCCAGCATCTGGTCGGTCAGGATGTCGGGCGTCATGCGGCAGATCGTCAGGTCGCGACGCCCCTGGCGGATGATCTCGTGCCCGGCGGCGAACGGGATGAGGTGGCCGAAGCCCTCCAGGGCCACCGTCATCCCGTCCGCGACGTGCGTCGCGATCGCGTCGTGGAGCGTTGTCACCTTCGACGAGCGCGCGGTCATGCCGGCACCGCCGAGGGCTCCCTGTCCTTGAGCTCCGTGGTCTCGGAGTGCTGGGCCGGCGGCCGCAGTCGCAGGAAGGCTGCCAGCAGGAGGGTGGTGACCAGGCCAGCCACGTGAGTGGTGGTGTCGGGCAGGAGCAGACACACACCCCCGACGACGGCGATCGTCCTGGTCACGAGGTTGAGGCGGCGGTCCACGATCGGCATCCAGCCTTCGAACCCGGAGGCCATGACGAAGACGCCGACGATCGCCAGCCCGAGCGCGAGGCCGACCTGGGTCAGCGAGCCCTGCGCCACGAGCGCTGGGTTGAGGGCGAAGCAGAACGGGATGATGTACTTCACCGCCCCCAGACGCATGGCCATGAAGCCCGTCTTCATGGGGTGTGACTTGGCGATGTTGGCCGCAGCGAAGGCAGCCAGCGCGACGGGCGGGGTGATGTACGACGCCGCGGCCCAGTAGATGACGAAGAGGTGCGCCGCAACGGGGTTCACGTCGAGGGCAACCAGAGCGGGAGTCATGACGATCGCGAGGAAGACGTAGACCGCGGAGATCGTCATGCCCATGCCGAGGATGAAGGACGTCAGCGCGCCGGCGATGAGGATGAGCAGGACGTTGTCGCCGACGACCGCGACGAGCTCGCGGGCGAGGGAGAGCGAGACGCCGGACATCGAGAGCCCGCCGACGATGAGGCCGACACCGGCGATGATGCCGGTGATCTCGGCGATCGCCCGACCTGAGGAGACGACGATGTCGCGCAGGCCACGCAGCCGCAGCCGGTCGGACGGCCGGACGAAGGCGATGACGAGCATCGCGGCGACGGTGATGAAGGGAGCCTGGGCCTCGTCCTTGCGTACGACGAGGAGGAAGGTCAGCAGGGCGATGGCGAAGATGTAGGGCCAGCCCGCCTTGACCGTCGGCCACATGCGCGGCAGCAGGTGCTTGGCCTCACCGCGCAGGTTGTGGCCCGCCGCGTGGGCGTCGACCTGGATGTAGATGCCGAGGTAGTACAAGAACGCGGGGATCGCGGCGGCGATCGCGACCTCGGAGTAGGGGATTCCGAGGAAGGAGACCATGAGGAAGGCTGCCGTTCCCATGATCGGTGGGGTGATCGAGCCGCCTGCTGCCGCCGTCGCCTCGATGCCGGCCGCGTACGTCTTGGTGTAGCCCGCCTTCTTCATCGCGGGGATGGTCATCGGACCGGTGGTCAGTACGTTGGAGACGGCGCTGCCGGACATCATGCCCATGCCTGCTGACGAGACGACGGCGACCTTGGCCGAACCTCCGCGTGAGCGACCGAAGACCGAGCGCGCCACGTCCACGAAGAAGTCGGCGCCGCCGATGCGCTGGAGGGTCACGCCGAAGATGAGGAAGCCGACGAGGATGACGGCCGCCGTCTGCAGGGGCAGCCCGAGGATCGAGTCGACGCCGAGCGAGTGCCGCTGCGCTGCCGAGGTGGAGTCGAACTGGACGCCCTGGAGGACGGGGAAGGGGATCGACGCGGAGACCATCGGGTACAGCGAGAAGGCCAGGGCGATGAGGGTGACGATCAGCCCGGCGGTCCGCCGCAGCGCCTCGAGGACGACCGCCCACAGGAGGTAGCTCAGGACGACGATCTGGCCCGGCGCGTTGACGTCCCACCCGAAGTTGACGATGTCCTCGGCCTTGACCGCGAGGTAGAGGCACATCGCGGCAGTGCCGGCGAAGAGCAGGGCGTCCCACCACGGCACCGCGAAGGTGCTGTCCTGGTCCAGGTGGTCGGGGTCGACGTGGTCGGGCGACTCCTCGGCCGCGAGCATCTCCACGCTCTTGGTCGGCTTGCGCCAGCGGTAGTAGATGAAGACCTGGGAGAGGAAGAGGGCCAGCACGACGTAGAGGAACTGGTTGGTCAGCATCGTGGGCCCGAAGGGGTTCCACAGGAAGATCTGGCTCATCACGACGGCGATGCCGGCGATGGTCATGAGGAGGGCCACGGCGCGCCAGATGCGCGACCGGGTGGACCTCCGGGTCGAGGTGGTGACGGACTCAGACATCGTTGTCGTCCTTCCAGCGCGACCATGCGGCCGCGATCTCCTGGTCATCGGTGAGGCCGGCCGTGACGGTCGCCCACCCCTTCGTGAGCTTGGGTTCCAGCGCGAGCAGCTCGTCCTGCTTCTTCTGCGCATCGGTGGTCCACAGGTCGCGCTCCTTCAGCACGGAGACGAGGCCGTCGTGGAAGGGGACTTGCTGGGGCTCGAGGACTGCAGCCTCGGGGGACCAGTCCTGCGTCGTCCTCGTGGCGTCCTTGTACTTCGGGTAGGCGTCGAGGATCGCGGTGACGAAGTCGCTCACGGTCACCGGGTCCGTCGTCGAGTAGGCCACCACGGGCACCGAGTACACGTACCCGATGTCGCTCTGCCCCTTCGCCTGGCCGGGGGCGCCGGTGAACGAGCCGAGCATGAGAGAGGGGCTGAGCTCGCGGATCGCCTTCTGGAGGGCGGCATCGTCCTCGCGGAAGGTGATCCATCGAACCTTGGTCGAGCTCTCGAGCTCGAAGAGCGAGGAGCCGTAGACCTGCTGGAAGAGGAAGTCGATCTTGCCGGCCTTGAGGCCTTCGGCCTGCTCGCCGTAGCTGATCGGGACCATCTCGACGTCGTCCTCGGTGAGGCCGGCGGCCTTGAGCGCCACGCCGATCTTGCTGTTGACCGAAGGGTTGGCCGTGATGAGCGGGACCTTCTTGCCCTTGATGTCGCTCAGCTCGCGGATCCCGGTGTTCTCCCGGGTGAGCAGTCCGTGCGGCGCGGTGGGGGCCCACACGACGCGGGTCGGCTGCGGACCCCAGTCCTTGCCGGCGAACTCGTACTCCGCGCGGAAGGCGAAGATGTACTCGTCGCCGGTGCGCGAGAAGGTGGCCTGGCCCTTGCGGACCGGCGCCAGGCGTCCGATCGCGGTGTCCGAGGTCATGATGCGCGTGCGCAGATCCTTGACGTCGGTCACCGCATTCGCGACCGCAGCCATGTCGGCATAGGTCGCCGTGCCGGTGCCGTAGGTCGTGATCACGGCCATCGACAGCCTGCCATTGACGTACGCCGCGCCCTTGTTGGTCCCGCACCCGGTCAGGGTGAGCAGTGACCCAGCCGCGGTGAGCTTGAGGAGGTCTCTTCTCCGCACGCTGTCTCCCTTCGTCGGTGGTCGTCCTTGACCACTCGCCGTCATCGGTGACGGCATTCTGGGACCAGCGTGCAACGAAGTGGTGGGTGAACTCCAATACTTCTTGGACCCACAACTGATGTCATATGGGCATCAATGTCCTTCGGATCCATACCTGAATCGGCCATACGCTCGGTGCCACACGTACTCGAGAGGTGGTCCCAGATGACCGACGACATCACGTTGGAGCGGCTGTGGGAGATGCTCACGCCGACGGCGGAGCGCGGCGAGGGCGAGGGGACGACCTGGACCGTCCCCGACCAGCCCGTACCCGACGACAGGGTCTTCGGCGGGTTGCTCCTGGCCCAGGCCGTCATGATCGCCGGGCAGGGGATGCCGCGGGGTGTCGTGCCGCTCAGCCTGCAGGCGGACTTCCTCGCCGGGGTGCCCGTGACCGGTCTCAACAGGTGGCATGCCGAGACGATCAGTGAGGCCCCCAGCCTGGTGAGTCGTCGGGTGCGGCTCGTCGCCGACGACGGGTCCGAGCTGTTCGCAGCGACGGTCCGCCTCGGGCTGGTGCGCGAGGACCTGCCCTCCTACGCGACGATCCAGCCGCGTGAGGTGGTCGGGCCGGACGAGGTCGTGGACCTGGCCACACGTCACGGCGGCGACGAGCGCATCCCTGTCTGGTGGCGGATCGAGCGGCCGGTCGACCTGCGGCACGTCGAGGAGCCGGCCTTCCTCGAGCCGGCGCCGGTGCGCAGTCCTGACCAGAGCCTGTGGTGGCGGTTGCGGGGCGAGCTCGTGGGGGACCCGCTGCGAGTGGCGGCCGTCATCGCCTATGTCTCCGACATGAGCCTCCTCGAGCCTGCCTTCCGCAACACGGGGACGAGTCGGCACGTGGTCGGCAGTCGCATCCTCAGCCTGACCCACACGATCGTCTTCCACGAGCTGCCGGACCTCACCGACTGGGTGCAGATGGACGTCACGGTCGCCAGGGTGTCCCACGGGCGGGCGCTCGGTGCCGGCGAGCTCTTCGTGGCCGGGCGCCACGTGGCATCCCTCGGGCAGCTCGGGCTCGTCAAGCTCGCCTGACTGATTGTTTCTTTCACGGTATTAGTTCGATATCCAGATAGCGCTTGAAGATCTCAATGCGGCTAGAGAGGATCAAGGCATGACACAGTCGTCCACCCTTCGCTCCGACCTCCCGCTCGAGGGAGTCCGCGTCGTCGCCCTCGAGCAGGCCGTCGCCGCACCCCTCGCGACCCGCCACCTGGCCGACCTGGGTGCCGAGGTCGTCAAGGTCGAACGGCTCGGTGAAGGGGACTTCGCACGGGCCTACGACGCCTCGGTGCGTGGCCTCGCCTCCCACTTCGTCTGGCTCAACCGGGGCAAGGAGTCGATCGCCCTCGACCTGAAGTCGCAGGAGGGGCGCGCACTCGTGCTGCGTCTCATCGACGAGGCCGATGTCTTCGTGCAGAACCTGGCGCCGGGCGCGGCCGACCGGCTCGGGCTCGACATCGAGACGCTCACGGCGCGCAACCCCCGTCTCGTCGCCGTCGGGCTCACGGGCTACGGCACGAGCGGTCCGCGTCGGGACCGCAAGGCCTACGACATGCTCGTCCAGGCAGAGTCCGGTCTGGTGTCGATCACCGGCACGCCCCTCGAGGCGACGAAGACCGGTATCCCCACCTCGGACATCGCTGCGGGCATGTACGTCTTCTCCTCCGTGCTCGCGGCGCTCTACCGACGTGAGCGGACCGGTCAGGGTGCTGTCATCGACATCTCGATGTTCGACTCCACCGTCGAGTGGCTCGGTCACCCGATGTACGTGCAGCTCTACGAGGACCGTCAGATCCCGCGGATGGGCCTGAGTCACGCGGCCATCGCCCCCTATGACGCCTTCCCGACGACCGACGGCCAAGTTCTCATCGGCATCCAGAACGATCGCGGCTGGCAGCTGCTGTGCCACGAGGTCTTCGGCGACCCGGAGCTCGCTCTCGACCCGCGCTTCATCACCAACGTCGACCGCGTGGGGCACCGGCACGAGCTCGACGGGGCCGTCGCCGAGCGCACTCGCCGGATGACGACGGCCGAGCTCGAGCAGGCGCTCGCCGGCGCGGGCGTCGCCGCCGCTCAGATCAACGACATGTCAGGTCTCGTCGGGCATCCCCAGCTGAGCGAACGGGACCGTTGGCGCGAGGTGGGCACCGAGGTCGGGCCCGTGCGCGCCGTGCTCCCGCCGATGAACTTCCGAGACGTCGAGCTCCCCATGGGCGACGTCCCGGCACTGGGTGAGCACACCTCGGGCGTGCTCACCCGCCTGGGCCTGTCCACCGACGAGATCACCGCACTCCGGGAGCACCAGACCGTCCAGTGACGGCAGACCCCGCACCCACACATCACCGCTCAACGAAGAGAGAGGGACCCAGCTGATGGAGTCCGCAGAATTCGCATCCATCCTCGACGCCGTGCGCGCCTTCGTCGACAAGGAGGTCGTCCCGGCAGAGGACGAGATCGAGGAGACCGACGAGATCCCCGAGCGCATCCGCACGGCAGCCGCCCGCATGGGCCTGTTCGGGTACGCGCTGCCAGAGCAGCACGGCGGCCTCGGACTGACGATGTCCGAGGAGGTCCAGCTCGCCATGGTCATCGGACGCACGACCCCGTCGTTCCGCTCGATGTTCGGCACCAACAACGGCATCGCCGGCCAGGTGCTCGTCAACTTCGGCACGCCGGAGCAGCAGGAGAAGTACCTTCCCGGCCTCGCAGCGGGCGAGCTCATCGCCTCCTTCGCTCTCACCGAGCCCGACGCGGGCTCGGACCCGTCCGGTCTGCGGACCAAGGCGGTCAAGGACGGTGACGACTACCTGATCAGCGGGCAGAAGCGCTTCATCACCAACGCGCCCGAGGCCGACGTCTTCATGGTCTTCGCCCGCACGGGTGACGTCTCCGAGGGGACCAAGGGCATCTCGGTCTTCGCCGTGGAGTCCGCCCTCGACGGCGTGAGCGTCGGACCCGCCGACGCCAAGATGGGCCAGAGGGGCGCGCACACCGCGGAGGTCTTCTTCGACCAGGTGCGGGTGCCGGCCAGTGCACTCATCGGTGGCGTGGAGGGGGAGGGCTTCTCCGCGGCGATGCGCTCGCTCGCCAAGGGTCGCCTGCACATCGCGGCCCTGTGCGTCGGCCTCGCCGAGCGCCTCATCGAGGAGTCCGTGGCCCACGCGACGACCCAGACCCAGGGTGGCTCCACGATCGCGAGCTTCCAGCTCGTCCAGGGCATGCTCGCCGACTGCCACACCGAGGCCTACGCCGGACGGGCGATGGTGGTCGAGGCCGCTCGTACCTACGACGACGGCAGCGACATGCGCATGGCGCCGTCGGCGGCCAAGCTCTTCTGCACCGAGATGGTCGACCGGGTGGCCGACCGGGCCGTGCAGATCCATGGTGGCCTCGGCTACATGCAGGAGGTCAAGGTCTCGCGCTTCTACCGCGATGCCCGGCTCTTCCGCCTCTACGAGGGCACGAGCGAGGTCCAGCGCACGATCATCGCCAAGCAGATGGTCCGCGGAGCGCGTCGATGACCAGCCCCACGCAGGGCGGGCCCCGCCTGCCGCTCGAGGGGGTGCGGATCCTCGAGCTGTCGAGCTATGTGGCGACGCCCCTGTGCGGCCTCACCCTCGCGCAGCTGGGCGCGGACGTCATCCGCATCGAGGCACCGGGCGGTGCACCGGACCGCACCCGCCTGCCGACCACCAACGGAGGGTCCAGCTACTACTGGACCGGGCTGAACAAGGGCAAGCGCGCCATCGCCGTCGACCTCTCCACGCCTGATGGGCAGGAAGTCGTCGCTGGCCTGGCGGAGGACGCCGATGTCGTCATCGCCAATGCCCCTTACAAAGGACTGGTGACGGCGCAGGCCCTGCGCGAGCGCAACCCTGCCCTGGTCCACGTGCGCCTCAGCGGGACCTGGTCCGGCGCATCGTCGGTGGACTACATCGCCCAGGCCAAGGTCGGCTTCCAGCAGGTGACCGGCCCGCGCGGGCAGTCGGTCCCGGTCAACCACGTCCTGCCGGCCTGGGACATCGCCGCCGGCCTCTACCTCGCGACGGGCGCGCTCGCGGCCCTGCGGCAGCGGGACGAGACCGGCGTCGGCGCGAGCATCACCCTCGCCCTCGAAGATGTCGCCCTCGCGACCGCCGGCAACCTGGGCCTCCTGACGCAGGCCCAGCTGGACCCCGTGACCCGTGGTGCCGACGGCAACCACGTGTACGGCACCTACGGGCGCGACTTCGCTCTCTCCGACGGCCATCGGATCATGCTCGTGGTCCTGACGGCTCGGCACTGGCACACCCTCCTGGAGATCACCGGGCTGCGAGCAGCCGTCGTCGGCCTCGAAGAGGCACTGCAGATCGACCTCGACGACGAGCAGGTGCGCTACGCCTACCGAGAGGTGATCAGCTCGCTCCTCGAGCCATGGTTCGCACGGCACGACCTGGACGGTCTGACCGAGACCTTCGCCGGGCACCGCGTGCTCTGGTCGGCCTACCAGACCTTCGAGGAGGCCGCCGAGGACCTGGGTGGCAACCCCCTCTTCGCCGAGCTCGACCAGCCCGGTATCGGGAAGCACCTCGCCCCGGGATCCCCGCTCGTCTTCGACGCGCGCAGACCTGCTCCACAGCCCGCACCTGCCGTGGGCGAGCACACGCACGAGGTCCTTGCCGACCGACTCGGCCAGGCCCGCTTCACCACCTTGCTGACGTCGCGCGTCGTCGACTCGGCCGACACTCATCTCAGGGAGATCGCATGACACTGCTCAAGGACAAGATCGCCGTCATCACCGGTGGGGCCCAGGGCCTCGGTCTGGCCATGGCGGAGCAGTTCGTCGCGGCGGGCGCAAAGGTCGTCATCGGCGACCTCGACGGGGCCCGCGCGCAGGAGGCTGCCGCCGGCCTCGACGGCGAGGCCATCGGGCTCGCCTGCGACGTGGTCGACGCCGAGCAGGTCCAGGCGCTCATCGACGCCGCATGCACGCGGTGGGGCCGTCTCGACGTCTTCATCAACAATGCCGGCATCACCCGAGACGCCACCATGCGCAAGATGTCAGAGGACGACTTCGACGCGGTCATCTCCGTGCACCTCAAGGGCTGCTGGAACGGCACCCGGCTGGCGGCCGCGGTGATGCGGGAGCAGAAGTCCGGCGCGATCGTCAACATCTCCTCGCTCTCGGGCAAGGTCGGCATGGTCGGCCAGACCAACTACTCCGCGGCCAAGGCCGGCATCGTGGGCATGTCCAAGGCTGCGGCCAAGGAGATGGCCCACCACGGCGTCCGGGTCAACGCGATCCAGCCGGGCCTGATCCGCTCGGCGATGACCGAGGCCATGCCGCAGAAGGCCTGGGACCAGAAGATGGTCGAGATCCCCATGCAGCGAGCCGGAGAGCCGGACGAGGTCGCCAAGGTCGCCCTCTTCCTCGCCTCCGACCTGTCCTCCTACATGACCGGAACGGTGCTCGAGGTCACCGGCGGCCGCTTCATGTGAGCCCGCTCCACCTCATTCCATCCAGCCCAGCCCCCCACCACTTCACGAACGTGCAGGAGAACCCCCATGCGTGACCCCCAAGACGTCGTCGTCTGCGCCCCCTACCGCACCGCCGTCGCTGCCTTCGGCGGATCGATGCGGCCACTGCTTCCGGCCGACATCGGCACCCAGCTCATGACCGGCTTGGTCGACAAGACCGGCATCGACCCGTCGGTCATCGAGGACGTCATCCTCGGCCACTGCTACGCCAACGGTGAGGCGCCGGCCATCGGCCGCGTCATCGCCCTCAACGCCGGCCTGCCGATCACGACGACCGGCATGCAGCTCGACCGACGCTGCGGCTCCGGCCTCCAGTCGATCATCCAGGGCGTCATGCAGGTCATGACGGGCGCCAACAGCTGCGTCGTCGCCGGTGGCGTCGAGTCGATGAGCAACGCGGCCTTCTACTCCCTCGACATGCGCTGGGGAGCCAAGGGTGGCGTCAAGATGCACGACATGATGGGCCGCGGTCGGGAGACCGCAGGCGGGTTCAACTACCCGGTGGCCGGCGGCATGATCGAGACCGCCGAGAACCTGCGCAAGCAGTACTCCATCTCGCGCGAGGAGCAGGACGCCCTGGCCGTGCAGTCCCACCAGCGCGCCTCCGCCGCCCAGCGCGACGGCATCCTCGCCGAGGAGATCATCCCGGTGCGGGTGCCCCGTCGCAAGGGTGACGACCTCGTCGTCGACCAGGACGAGCACATCCGTCACGACGCGTCGATCGAGACGATGTCCGGGCTGCGCCCCATCCTCGGCAAGGTCGACCCGGAGGCCACCGTCACCGCGGGCAATGCCTCGGGGCAGAACGACGCTGCTGCCTTCGTCATCGTCACCGACCGCGCCACCGCCGAGGCCCAGGGCCTGCAACCCCTCATGCGCCTGAAGTCCTGGGCCGTCGCGGGCGTCGAGCCCAAGGTCATGGGCATCGGGCCCGTCCCGGCGACGGCCAAGGCGCTCGACTCCGCCGGCCTGACGCTGGCCGACCTCGATGTCATCGAGCTCAACGAGGCCTTCGCCGCTCAGGCACTGGCCGTCATGCGCGAGTGGAAGTTCACCGACGCCGACCACGAGCGCACCAACGTGCACGGGTCCGGCATCTCGCTCGGCCACCCCGTCGGCGCGACCGGCGGTCGCATGACCGGTGCGCTCGCCCGTGAGCTGCACCGCCGTGACGGCAAGTACGGTCTCGCGACGATGTGCATCGGTGGCGGCCAGGGCCTCGCGGCGATCTTCGAGCGGGTCGACGCATGAGCGCCCCCAGGTCCATCGCCGACCTCGAGGAGCTGAAGTCGCTCGTCGGGCAGGAGATCGGGACGACGGAGTGGGTCGAGGTGACCCAGGAGCAGGTGAACCAGTTCGCCGACGCCACAGGGGACCACCAGTGGATCCACGTCGACGTCGACCGCGCGAAGCAGGGCCCCTTCGGCGGCACCATCGCTCACGGGTTCCTCACGCTCTCCATGGTGCCGTCCTTCGGTGCGCGGCTCTTCGCGCTCGAGTTCGGCGGGGCACGGCTCAACTACGGGCTGGACAGCGTGCGCTTCACCAACCCCGTCCCCGTCGGCTCGCGGGTGCGCGCGACCGCAACCTTCGAGCAGGTCAACGACCTGCCCAAGGGGACCCAGGTCATCACGCGCTATGTCATCGAGATCGAGGGCGTGGAGCGACCGGCGGTCATCGCCCAGCAGATCACCCTCGTCACCGGCTGAGAGAGAAGGAACCCATGGAGGACCTCAACGCGGAGGAGCGGGAGCTCGTCAAGATCGTCCGCAACTTCGTCGACAAGAAGGTGCGACCCACCGTCCGCGAGATCGAGCACGCCAACGAGTACCCCGAGTCCTACATCGAGATGATGAAGGAGATCGGGATCTTCGGGCTGGCCATCGACGAGCCCTGGGGCCCGGGCAAGGTGAGCACTCCCTGCTATGTCCTCGTCACCGAGGAGCTGGCTCGCGGGTGGATGAGTCTCGCGGGAGCGATGGGCGGCCACACCGTCGTCGCCAAGCTCATCCAGGACTACGGGACCCAGGAGCAGAAGGACCGCTACCTGCCCCGCATGGCCACCGGCGAGGTGCGCGCGACGATGGCGCTCACCGAGCCCGGCGGCGGCTCGGACCTGCAGGCGATGCGCACCGCGGCCCGTGGCGCCGACGGTGGCTACCTCGTCAACGGCAGCAAGACGTGGATCACCAACGCGCGCAGGTCCACGCTCATCGCGCTGCTGTGCAAGACCGACCCCAAGGCCTCGCCGGCCCACCAGGGCATCTCGATCCTGCTCGTCGACAAGGAGCAGCTCGACGGCCACGACATGGGCGGCTCGGACACCGGCGGTGGGCTCACCGTCAGCCGTGACCTGCCCAAGCTCGGCTACAAGGGCGTCGAGTCCTGCGAGCTCGTCTTCGAGGACCTGCAGATGGATGCGGCGCAGGTCCTGGGTGGTGTCGAGGGGCAGGGCTTCGCACAGATGATGCGCGGTCTCGAGGTCGGGCGCCTCCAGGTGGCCTCGCGAGCGCTGGGCGTCGGCCGGGCAGCCCTCGAGGACGCCCTGCAGTACTCGCAGGACCGCGAGTCCTTCGGCAAGCCGATCTGGAAGCACCAGCAGATCGGCGCCTACCTCGCGGGCATGGTCACCAAGCTCACTGCCGCCCGACAGCTCACCCTGCACGCCGCCCGCGTCTACGACAGTGGCGCTCGGGCCGACATGGAGGCGGGGATGGCCAAGCTCTTCGCCTCGGAGGTCGGCATGGAGATCGCCCTCGACGCGGTGCGCATCCACGGCGGCTACGGGTACTCGACGGAGTTCGACGCCGAGCGCTACTTCCGCGACGCCCCACTGATGATCGTCGGTGAAGGAACCAACGAGATCCAGCGCAATGTCATCGCGGCCCAGCTGGTGAAGCGCAACTCGGTCGCGCCATGACCTCGACGCAGGTACCCCCCTTCGAGGAGGTGGCGGACACCGATCGCTCGGAGGTCACGGCCACGCTCGACCCCGGGCCGGCGATCGGTCTCGCCGGGCTCCTCGATCTCGACCACGAGGTCATCGGTCTCGGCGAGCTGCCTCCGCTGTGGCACTGGGTCTACCTCCTCGAGCGGCCCGCTGCCGCGCACATCGGTCCGGACGGGCACCCCCTCACCGGGGTGCCCGCCCCTCCGGGGGAGGGGATGAAGCGGATGTTCGCCGGAGGGCGGGTCCACTCCCTTCGTCCCCTGCGGCTGGGTGCGGAGGCGACGCGGCGAACCTGGGTGACCGGCTCGCGCATCGTCGAAGGGCGTTCGGGAACCTTGCGGTTCGCCACCGTGCGGACCGAGGTGTCGCAGGGTGGCGAGGTTGCCGTCCGCGAGGACAACGACATCGTCTACCGCCAGGCGGGATCACCGACCAGCGTCCCCCTCGGGTCGCTCGACGCGGCGCCACCGACCGTCGACGGCCCCACGGTGCGGCTGCGGGCCGACGAGGTGGCGCTCATGCGCTTCTCCGCACTGACCTACAACGGGCACCGCATCCACTACGACCTCGGCTGGTGCGCGGTGGAGGGCTACGGCGGTCTCGTGGTCCACGGTCCGTTGCAGGCGCTGCTCATGGGCGAGCTCGTGCGGCGTGACGGTGGGGGCCTCATCGGCAAGGTTCTGGACTACCGACTCAAGGCGCCGATGGTCGGCACCCAGGTCGTGACCGCTTCGGTGGCTCCGACCGGAGATGGTCAGCTGGACGGCCCCGACCCGAGCGTCCAGGTGCTCGACGTGCACGACCGCACGACCGCGACCGCCACCGTGCGGGACCCCGACGACGAGACGAGCCACTGATGACCACCACCCCGACGACCGCCGCTGATGTGGCGGCCGCGCAGACGATGCTCTTCGTGCCCGGAGACCGGCCCGAGCGGTACGGCAAGGCCGCGGCCTCGGGTGCCGATGCCATCATCATCGACCTCGAGGACGCCGTCGCGCCCGAGGCGAAGGGGGCGGCCCGCGACGCGGCTGTGAGCTGGTTCGCCGGGGCCGGCACCGGGGTCGTGCGGGTCAACGCGCCGGACACCGAGTACTTCGACGATGACGTCGCCGCCCTGGCGCCCCACGTCGATGTCGTGGTGCTGCCCAAGGCGCAGGACCCGCAGGTCGTCACAACGCTCGTGGCCCGCCTGCGCGAGGCCCGTCCGGACGCGGCGGTCTTCGCCCTCATCGAGACTGCCCAGGGCATCCTGTCGGCACCGCAGACCGCCAAGGTGCCGGGAGTCGTCCGCCTGGCCTTCGGCAACTTCGACCTGTCGTCCGAGCTCGGGCTCCACCCCGACGACCACGACGCCCTGTGGCCCCTGCGCACCCAGCTCGTCGTCGCCTCGGCCGCGGCCGGGCTGCCGGCGCCCGTCGACGGCGTGAGCGGCTCGATCGACGACACGGAGGTCATCGAGGCCGACACCCGCCACGCGGTGCGTGTCGGGTTTCGCGCCAAGCTGTGCATCCACCCACGGCAGGTCCCGGTCGTCGCGGCGGCACTCGCCCCCTCCGCCGACGAGGTCGCCTGGGCCACCCGGGTCCTCGCGGCGTGGGACGAGGCCGACTCCGGTGCGGTCGCCGTCGACGGCACGATGATCGACAAGCCGGTGATCGACCGCGCGCGCCGCGTGCTCGCCGCCGCAGGGGTGACGGCGTGACCGTCGAGACCACCCGTGCCCCCGACACCTCACGAGAGCGACCCCCGGTGACCTCCTCCTCCGCAGCGCCCGAGGGCGCCTACTCCTTCGACATCCCGATCCGGATCGCCGATCTCTCGCCGGCGGCGCACATCTCCAATGTCGCCTTCCTGCGCTACGTCGACGAGGCCCGGATGGCCTTCTTCGGGGCGGCGCTGCGCGGTTCCTCCCGGTATGTCGGTGGCCTCCTCGAGACCATCGGCGAGGTGGCCATGGCGGTCGTCGCCCGCAACGAGCTGGAGTACCGGCGCGAGGTCTTCACCGACGACGGGCCCGTCACCATGCGCCTGTGGATCCCCTACATCGGCGGTAGCAGCTTCGTCCTCGCGGGCGAGGCGGTGACGGCCGGCCACGAGGCCCCCGCCATGGTCTTCGAGTCGACGACGGTCTTCGTCGAGCGGACCACCGGGAAGACCTGGAGCATCGACGACTCGGCGCGCGAGGTGCTCTCAGCGTGGGGCGGCCCGCGACCGCACCTGCGCGGTCGCGCCGGCCTCTGAGGCGGTGGCCCAAGGCCGTGGGTGGGCTCGTCCGTCCGGAGGCACGACGTCCTGACGCACCTCAGGGTTGAGCGGAATAGACTCAACTCTGGACAGGTTGATCACAGCAGACGATCACCCCCGTGCGAAGGAGACCCATGGACTTCAAGCCCACCACCAAGGTGGCCGAGGCGCTTGCCCTGGCCCAGCGTCACGCCCAGACCCAGGGACACCCCGAGGTCACCCCGGCGCACCTCGTGAGCGCCCTCGTGCAGCTCGACACCCCGCAGTGCGACACCCTCCTGCAGGCTGCCGGGACCGGTGCGCCCCACGTGCTCGGCCAAGCCGATGCCGCGCTGCGTGCCCTGCCCACCACGAGCGGTGCGGCAGCGCCCCCGACGCTTGGCCGTGAGCTGCTCGCCGTCCTGCAGCAGGCCGACACGTTGATGCGGGCGAAGGGGGACGACTTCCTCGCCCTCGACCTGCTGCTGCTCGCGCTCGCCGAGACGGGCCACCTGGCTGCTGTGGAGAAGCGCGGCGCCACGGACATGGAGACCAAGGTCGAGCAGCTGCGAGCAGGCCGCAAGGTCAGCTCGGAGACTCCGGCCGAAGGGGGCGAGGCCCTCGAGCAGTACGGCACCGACCTGACGGCGATGGCTCGCGACGGCAAGCTCGACCCGGTCATCGGCCGCGATGCCGAGATCCGTCGCGTCGTGCAGGTGCTCTCGCGCCGGACCAAGAACAACCCCGTCCTCATCGGCGAGCCCGGCGTCGGCAAGACCGCGGTCGTCGAGGGCCTGGCCCAGCGGATCGTCTCCGGCGACGTGCCGGAGTCGCTGCGCGGCAAGCGGCTCGTGAGCCTGGACCTCGGTGCGATGGTCGCGGGGGCGAAGTACCGCGGCGAGTTCGAGGAGCGGCTCAAGGCCGTGCTCGAGGAGATCAAGGGTTATGAAGAACAGGGCAGGGGAGTCATAACTTTTGTCGACGAGCTCCACACGGTCGTCGGCGCCGGCGCATCGGGTGAGGGTGCGATGGACGCCGGCAACATGCTCAAGCCGATGCTCGCCCGCGGTGAGCTGCGGCTGGTCGGTGCGACGACGCTCGACGAGTTCCGGGAGCACATCGAGAAGGACCCGGCGCTGGAGCGCCGTTTCCAGCAGGTCTTCGTCGGTGAGCCGAGCGTCGAGGACACGATCGCGATCCTGCGCGGGCTCAAGGAGCGCTACGAGGCCCACCACAAGGTGGCCATCGAGGACTCCGCTCTCGTCGCGGCCGCCGCGCTGTCCGACCGCTACATCACCGGCCGCCAGCTGCCCGACAAGGCGATCGACCTCGTCGACGAGGCCGCCTCGCGCCTGCGCATGGAGATCGACTCCAGCCCGGTCGAGATCGACGAGCTGCAGCGTGCCGTCGACCGGCTGAAGATGGAGGAGCTGCACCTGGCCAAGGAGACCGACGAGGCCTCCAAGGAGCGGCTGGAGCGGCTGCGCAAGGACCTCGCCGACAAGTCCGAGGAGCTGGCTGGTCTCACCGCTCGCTGGGAGTCGGAGAAGACCGGCCTCAACGCGGTCGGTGACCTCAAGGCCCGGCTGGACGACCTGCGCACGCAGGCCGACCGGTTGCAGCGCGACGGTGACTACGAGGGTGCCTCGCGCCTGCTCTACGGCGAGATCCCCACGCTCGAGGATCAGCTCGCGCAGGCCAGCGAGGCCGAAGCCGTGCGCGACGACACGGACCTGATGGTCAAGGAGCGCGTCGGCGCCGACGACATCGCCGAGGTCATCTCGGCCTGGACCGGCATCCCCGCCGGGCGTCTGCTGCAGGGCGAGTCGGAGAAGCTGCTGAGCATGGAGTCGATCATCGGCTCGCGCCTCATCGGTCAGACCGATGCCGTGCGTGCGGTCTCCGACGCGGTGCGCCGCTCGCGGGCCGGCATCTCCGACCCGAACCGGCCGACGGGCTCCTTCCTCTTCCTCGGGCCGACGGGTGTCGGCAAGACGGAGCTGGCCAAGTCCCTGGCCGACTTCCTCTTCGACGACGAGAAGGCGATGGTGCGCATCGACATGTCGGAGTACGCCGAGCGGCATGCGGTCGCGCGCCTCATCGGCGCGCCTCCGGGCTATGTCGGCTACGAGGAGGGCGGCCAGCTCACCGAGGCCGTGCGCCGTCGCCCGTACTCGGTCGTGCTGCTCGACGAGGTGGAGAAGGCTCACCCCGAGACCTTCGACATCCTGCTGCAGGTCCTCGACGACGGTCGCCTGACCGATGGCCAGGGCCGCACGGTCGACTTCCGCAATGTCATCCTCGTGATGACCTCCAACCTCGGCAGCCAGTTCCTCACCGACCCGCTGATCGAGGAGGAGGCCCGACGGGAGTCGGTCCTGGGGGTCGTGCGCAGGGCCTTCAAGCCGGAGTTCCTCAACCGGCTCGACGAGGTCGTCATCTTCGACGCGCTCAGCCGTGACGAGCTCAGCCACATCGTCGAGCTGCAGGTGCGCGAGCTGGGTGGCCGCCTGGCCGACCGGCGCATCGACCTCGAGGTCACCCCGGCCGCTCGCGAGTGGCTGGCCGACACCGGCTACGACCCGGCCTACGGTGCGCGACCGTTGCGCCGTCTGGTGCAGAAGGAGATCGGTGACCGGCTGGCCACCGGCCTGCTGTCCGGTGACATACGGGACGGGTCCACCGTGGTGGTCGATGCGGCTCCCGAGGGCGAAGGGGGAGGACTCTCCCTTCGCTGACCCGAGGTGCCCGACGGGCTCGTGGACGATCGCCGTCCACGAGCCCGTCGTCGCTTCGTCGTGCTGCCGAGCAGCCGCATAGGTACCGCCTATCGGCCGGTTCGTGGGTGGGTCTTTGCCCTCACCTGCGAGGCTGACGTTTGATGAGTGCACCCCCCGATGACGTGGAGGCGCGCTCCGGTCGCGAGACCGAGCGTGGCCCCTGGAAGGTTAGGCCGAGCGACGATGACAGATGCGACGAGCATCCCCTCGGGAGCCGAGGGCGAGGTCCTTCTCGACACCGTGAACGGGGTCGCGACGATCACCCTGAACCGTCCGACGCGCAAGAACGCGATGACCACGGCCTCCTGGATGCGCCTCGGTGAGATCGTGCGTGCGGTCCGCGAGGACGAGGCCGTCCGGGCGATCGTGCTCACCGGAGCCGGCAAGGACTTCTGCAGCGGCGCGGACCTCGCAGGACCCCCGGATCCGCGACACCCGCTGACGCGCATGAATGGCTTCTCGGACATCGCCGTCACGCTCTACGAGATGCCCAAGCCCGTGATCGCGCGCATCGACGGGATCGCTGCTGGCGCCGGGTGCAACCTCGCCCTGGGCTGCGACTTCGTCGTCGCCACGCCGCGCTCCCGATTCTCCGAGATCTTCGTCCGCCGCGGCCTCTCGCTGGACTTCGGTGGAGCCTGGCTGCTGCCGCGCATCGTGGGTCTGCAGCAGGCCAAGCGGCTGGCCCTGCTCGGCGAGATCATCGACGCCGCAGAGGCCGAACGGATCGGCATGGTCACGTGGGTGCGCGACGAGGACGAGATCGACGCCTGTGTCGCAGACCTGGCGTCGCGGCTGGCCGCCGGGCCACCGACCGCCATGGCGCTGAACAAGCTGATGCTCCACGAGGGCACCAACCAGAACCTGCGCGAGGCGCTCGACTCCGAGGCCCGCTCGCAGCTCATCAACTTCGCCACCGACGCCCCCGCAGCCAAACAAGCCTTCCTCGACAAGACGGACCCCGTCTTCGAAGGCCGCTGGCGGCTGTGACGACCACCCAGGAGAGACACGTGTCCAGGATCAGCACTCGCTTCACCGAGACCTTCGGCGTCGAGCACCCCATCGTCCAGGGCGGCATGCAGTGGGTCGGCCGCGCCGAGCTCGTCGCCGCCGTCGCCAACGCCGGTGCGCTCGGCATGATCACCGCCCTCACCCAGCCGACCCCGGAGGACCTGGCCAAGGAGATCGCCCGCACGCGGGAGATGACCGACAAGCGCTTCGGCGTCAACCTCACGATTCTTCCGGCGATCACTCCGCCGCCCTACGCCGAGTACCGCCAAGCGATCATCGAGGGCGGCGTCACCATCGTCGAGACCGCGGGCAACCTGCCCGCAGAGCACGTCGAGGCGCTCAAGCCGGCCGGGGTGAAGATCATCCACAAGTGCACGAGCGTCCGACACGCACTCAAGGCACAGTCGCTCGGTGTCGACGCGGTGAGCATCGACGGCTTCGAGTGCGCGGGCCACCCCGGTGAGGACGACATCACCGGACTGGTCCTCATCCCGCGGACCGCGGACCAGCTGAGCATCCCCTTCGTCGCCTCCGGTGGCTTCGGGGATGCCCGTGGCCTGGCAGCGGCACTCGCCCTGGGTGCCGATGGCATCAACATGGGCAGCCGGTTCATGGCGACCGTCGAGGCGCCGATCCACGATGACGTCAAGCAGGGCATCGTCAATGCCTCGGAGCTGGACACCGAGCTGATCTTCCGTCCGTTGCGCAACACCACGCGGGTCGCCAGCAACACCGTGAGTCGTGAGGTCGTCGAGCGTCTCGCCGAGGGCGCCGCCTTCGAGGACGTCCGTCATCTGGTCGCCGGTCAGCGTGGCAAGGGGGTCTACGAGTCGGGCGACCTCGATGCCGGTATCTGGAGCGTCGGCCAGGTCCAGGGCCTCATCAACGACATCCCGACGGTGCACGACCTCGTCGAGCGCATCGTCGACGGCGCTGCCGACATCATCGAGTCCCGGCTCGCGGGCCTCGTCTCACGCTGATCCACAGTCCGCCCTTCTTCGAGGAGACCCATGCGCCGCACCGTCTACACCGAGGACCACGAGTCCTTCCGCTCCGCAGTCCGCACCTTCGTCGAGCGGGAGGTCACCCCGCACTACGCCCAGTGGGAAGAGGACGGCCTGCCTGACAAGGCCATCTACCGCAAGGCAGCCGAGATGGGCTTCATCGGCGTGCAGATCCCGCAGGAGTACGGCGGTGCCGGTGAGGACTCGTACAAGTACAACGCCGCCTTCATCGAGGAGACGGTCGGCAACGACGTCAACCTCGGCTCGATGCGCGTGCACTCCGAGGTCTGCCTGCCGTACCTGCTGCACCTGGCCGACGACGAGCAGAAGTCCCGCTGGCTGCCCGCGGTTGCTGCCGGCGAGATCGTCCTCGCCATCGCCATGACGGAGCCGGGCACCGGGTCCGACCTCGCCGGCATCGCGACGACGGCCGTCCGTGACGGTGACTCCTACGTGCTCAACGGTGGCAAGACCTTCATCACCGGTGGCCGCAACGCCGACCGGGTCCTCGTCATCTGCCGGACCTCCCCGGCGGACGAGTCGGACCGGCGTGGCGGGCTGTCGATCCTCGTCGTGGACACGCGCTCCGAGGGCTTCGCTGTCGGTCGCACGCTGGACAAGCTCGGGCTGCACGCGCAGGACACCGTGGAGCTGTCCTTCACCGACGTGCGCGTCCCCGTCGAGGACCTGCTCGGGGAGGAGGGCAGGGCCTTCGGGTACCTGTCCCACAACCTTCCCCAGGAGCGGCTGACGATCGGGGTCTCGTCAACGGCGGCGGCCACCCGGGCCGTCGAGCTGGCCACCGAGTACGCCAACAACCGCAAGATCTTCGGCAAGCCGCTGTCGACCTTCCAGAACACGAAGTTCGTGCTCGCGGAGTGCGCCGCTGACGTCGCCGCGGCCCAGGCCATGGTCGACCAGGCGCTCGAGGCCCACGACCGTGGCGAGCTCGACGCGGTCGACGCGGCGAAGCTCAAGCTCTTCACCACGGAGGTCCAGGCACGAGTCGTGGACAAGTGCCTGCAGATCCACGGTGGCTACGGCTACATCACCGAGTACCCCATCGCCCGTCTCTACGCAGATGCCCGCATCAGCCGCATCTACGGCGGCACGAGCGAGGTCATGAAGACGATCATCGCCAAATCCCTCGGCCTCGTCCGCTGATCCCGAGCACCAAGAAGGTTTGCCATGAGCACTGACACGCAGTCCGTCGTCCCAGACGTCTCCGATGCCGCCGAGGTCCTCGTCGAGGAGCGGCCCGGCGTCCTGATCATCACGATCAACCGCCCGCGGGCCAAGAACGCCGTGACCCTGGCGGTCTCGGAGGGGATCGCCGCGGCGCTCGACACCCTCGACGAGCGCGCCGACCTCTCGGTGGCAGTCATCACCGGCGCGGGCGGTTCCTTCTGCGCGGGGATGGACCTCAAGGCCTTCCTGCGGGGCGAGCGGCCATCGATCCCGGGCCGGGGTTTCGCCGGCATCACGGAATGTCCCCCGCGCAAGCCGGTCATCGCAGCCGTCGAGGGTTATGCCCTCGCCGGTGGGTGCGAGATCGTCCTGGCCTGCGACCTGGTCGTCGCCGCACGCAGCGCGAAGTTCGGGATCCCCGAGGTCAAGCGCGGCCTCATCGCCGCCGCGGGCGGCCTGCAGCGGCTGCCCGAGCGAGTGCCGCGCAACATCGCCATGGAGCTCGCGCTCACCGGTGACTTCGCCTCTGCCGAGCGCTTCCACGACCTCGGTCTGGTCAACACGCTCACCGAGACCGGTGGCGCCCTCGAGGCAGCGGTCGAGCTCGCCGACCGCATCGCGGCGAACGGCCCGCTGGCCGTGGCCGCGAGCAAGCAGATCATGGTCGAGTACGTCACCTGGCCGCACGAGGACCGCTGGACGCCGCAGCGAGCGATCTCCGACGCCGTCAACTCCTCGGAGGACGCGAAGGAGGGCGCCCGCGCCTTCGCCGAGAAGCGCTCTCCCGTGTGGCAGGGACGATGAGCGACACCGCGGCCAGCGGGCCCTCGGGCCCGCTGGCCGGGGTCCGGGTCCTCGAGCTGAGTGGCATCGGTCCGGGGCCCTTCTGCGCGATGATGCTCGCCGACCTCGGCGCCGACGTCGTGCGGGTGCACCGGGCCGGCGACCAGGCCGCGATCAACCCGGTGCTCGACCGGGGACGGCGCTCGATCGCGGTCGACCTCAAGAGCCCCCGCGGAGTCCAGCTCGTGCGTGATCTCACCGCTGGCAGCGACATCCTCCTCGAGGGCTTCCGCCCGGGTGTCCTCGAGCGCCTCGGGCTCGACCCGGCATCGCTCCTCGAGATCAACCCGGCCCTCGTCATCGGCCGGATGACCGGCTTCGGCCAGGACGGCCCCTTCGCCCCTCGCGCGGGCCATGACATCAACTACATCTCGATGTCCGGAGCCCTCGCCGCGATCGGTCGCAAGGGCGCCGCCCCGACGCCGCCGCTCAACCTCGTCGGTGACTTCGGCGGCGGTGGGATGCTGCTGGCGCTCGGCGTCGTCTCGGCCGTGCTGTCGGCCCGCACCACCGGCCGTGGCCAAGTGGTCGACGCCTCGATGGTCGAGGGGTCGGCGGCGCTCATGGCGATGATCTACGGCTACCGCTCCACGGGCCGGTGGGACCTGGCGCGAGGCGAGCAGATCTTCGACTCCGGCGCCCCCTTCTACGACAGCTACGTGTGCTCCGACGGTGGGTACATGGCCGTGGGTGCCGTCGAGCCGCAGTTCTTCGCCACCCTCGTCGAGCAGCTCGGTCTCACCGGGCAGGTCGATCTCGAGCGGCAGCGTCAGCGCGAGACCTGGGACCACCAGCGCGAGCTCTTCTCGGAGGCCTTCGCAGGCCAGCCGCGAGCCCACTGGGAGGCGGTCTTTGCCGACGTCGACGCCTGTGTCACACCGGTGCTCGACATGGACGAGGCGCCTTGCCATCCGCACAACGTCGCCCGTTCCGCCTTCGTCGAGATCGACGGAGCTGCTCAGCCGGCGCCGGTGCCCCGCTTCTCCGGGACGGCGACCGCCGTGCCGACGAGTGCCCCCTCCGTGGGCCGGGACACCGACGCGATCCTCGCCGAGCTGGGGCTCGACGCATCCACCACCACCGCACTGCGAGAGGACGGAATCGTCACATGAACGCCTACTGGCCCGAGGGCATGCCGCGACACCTGGACCACACCCACGCGACGATCGCCGACCTCGTCGAGGGCATGGCAGCTCGCTACGGCGAGCGCGCGGCCGTCGTCGACGGCGAGCTGACCCTCTCCTACACCGAGCTCTACGACGAGGCCTGCGCTGTCGCGCGTGGCCTGCAGCGGGAGGGGATCGGACCGGGCGATGTCGTGCTCCTGCACCTGCCCAACACGGCGCGCTTCCTCACCGCCTACTACGGCGTGCTGCTCTCCGGTGCGACCGTCTCGCCGGTCAACCCGCTGACCCCGGTCCCAGGACTCGTCTCGCAGATCAAGGACACGTCGGCCCGCATGGCCGTCAGCCACCCGGCCAATGTCGCCAACCTCCTCGCCGCAGCGGAGGAACTCGCCGCGGGCGGTCACTCGATGGGCATCGTCCTCGTCGAGTGCACCCCGGGCGCACCCCACCCCGAGGATGATCCCGTCGTCTCCTCGCAGTCGGTCCGGGCCTGGTCGACGCTCCTCGACCGGGACGGCGAAGGGCGCCCCGACGCGACCTTCGATCGTGACGACGTCGCGCACATCGTCTACACCGGAGGCACGACCGGCACCCCCAAGGGGGTGCGGGTGCTCCACCGCAATGTGGTGGCCAATGTCAGCCAGATGGTCGCCTGGCGCGCCGGTCGTGGTCTGCGGGTCGCGGACCGTCGGCTAGAGCTGGATCCCTTCCCCGTCACCGGCGAGCCCGGTGTCGTGGTGGGCGAGGGGGCGACTGTCGTCGTCTCCCCGCTCTTCCACGCCCACGCCCTCATCAACTCCTCCTTCCTCCTCGGTGCGGGCCTGACCCTCGTCATCGCGGGGCGCTTCAACCCGGCGGCCATGCTCGACCTCGTCGAGCGGCACGCGGTCAGCTACATCACCGGGTCCCCGACGATGTGGCACGCACTCGTCCGGGAACCGACGGCGGGAGAGCGCGACCTCTCCAGCGTCCGCGTGGTCTCGTCCGGGGCGGCCCCGATCGACCCGGTGACGCTCGACCAGCTCGCGGCCGTCTTCCCCAATGCCGTGGTCACCGAGGGCTACGGCCTCACCGAGGGAACGTGCCTCGTGACCGCACTCCCTCCCTTCAGCACGGCTCCTCGTGTCATCGGCAGCGTCGGTGTCCCCGTGCCCGACACCGAGATCGAGATCCGCGACGGCGAAGGGAGGGTCCTGCCCGTCGGCGAGCGCGGCGAGATCTGGGTCCGGGGACCGCAGGTCACCGACGGCTACCTCAACCTGCCGGGTGAGACCGCGGGCCAGTTCGTCGATGGCTGGCTGGCCACCGGAGACATCGCCTATGTCGATGACGAGGGCATGGTGCGCATCGCCGACCGGGCCAAGGACATGTTGATCTACAAGGGGTACAACGTCTATCCACGAGAGCTCGAGGACCTGCTCGCAGGCCACCCCCAGGTCGATCGGGCGGCCGTTGTCGGTCGTGACCACGAGGCCTTCGGCCAGGAGCCCGTCGCCTTCGTCGTCCCGACCGCGGGCGAGCAGCCGACGGCTGACGAGATCAAGGACTGGGTCGCCGAGCGCGTGCTGCCCTACAAGAAGCTGCGCGCGGTCCAGATCGTCGGGTCCCTGCCGACCTCCACGGCCGGCAAGCTGCTGAAGAACGAGCTGCGTCCCCTGGTGATGCCGCGATGAGCGCGCCGTCGATGCTCTCCGCGGGGTCCTTCGCCGACCGTGTCGCCGTCGTCACCGGTGGTGGCTCCGGGATCGGTGAGGCCATCGCCGTCGAGCTGGCTCGGCTGGGCGCGCACGTCGTGCTCGTCGGCCGGACCCAGGAGCGCCTGGACGCAGCGGCCGCGCGGATCGCCGACGAGGGTGGGGATGTGTCGACCCGCGCTCTCGACGTGCGGGACCGCTCCGCCGTCGAGAGCATGGTGGCCGACGTCGTCGCCGAGCTCGGCCGCATCGACCACCTCGTCAACAGCGCCGCGGGCCAGTTCCGCGTCGCTCCTGCCGAGCTCAGCCCGGGTGGCTGGCAGGCGGTCGTGGACATCGTCCTCAACGGCACCTGGCACTGCACGCAGGTCATCGGTCAGCACATGATCGAGCGGGGAGGCGGAGGGTCCGTCATCTCCATCGGCTCCAACATGGCCAACCAGGGCGGGCCGGACACGGTCCACTCGGCCAGTGCCAAGGCCGGCGTCGTCGCCATGACGAAGTCGCTCGCGGGGGCCTGGGGCCCACACGGCATCCGCCTCAACGTTCTCGTCCCCGGCATGACCGAGGGCACTGCGGGTGTCGACATCCTCTTCCGCGACGAGGAGGCCCTGCGCAACGGCCTCGACGGGGTCCCGCTGGGGCGGCTGGTCAGCCGGCAGGAGATCGCGGACGCAGCCTGCTACCTGCTGAGCGACCACGGCTCGTACATCACGGGGACCCAGCTGGTCATCGACGGTGGTCGCGCACTGGGACGCAACTGATGCGTACTCATGGGCCAGTCACCGCCCCCGGCGTGGTCGCGGTCGCTGAGCACGAACCCCACCGGGTCGCCCTCGTCGAGCCGGGACGTCCCGACCTGACCTTCGCCGGGCTGCTCGACCGTGCGGACCGTCTCGCCCACGCGCTCGATGCCTGGGAATCGCCGCGCGGCGGCGTCGTCACGTCCATCCTGCCCAACCGCAGGGAGTACTACGAGATCCGGCTCGCCACCGGGCGGACGGGGCGGTACTTCACCCCGATCAGCCACCATCTGCGACCACCGGAGATCGCCTACCTCCTCGCCGACTCCGGGACCCGGCTCTGCTTCGTCGACGCGAGCACCCGCGACGTCGTCGACGAGGCCCTGCGGCTGCCCGAAGGGCCGGTCGGGGTGCGGGTGGTCGAGGTCGGTCCCGAGTACGAGGTCGAGCTCGCGGCGCAGCCGTCGGGCCCTCCGCAGGACCTCACCGCGGGCGACTTCATGGGTTACACCTCCGGGACCACCGGACGGCCGAAGGGGGTGCGCAAGCCTCTCAGCGGACGCCCGCCCGGTCCATCGGCGGGCTTCACCGAGTTCATGGCACGTCTCGGGATGACCCCCGGTGAGCCCGGCACCTACCTGGTCGCCGGCCCGCTCTACCACGCAGCGCCGGGCACGATCTCGCACTTCGCCCTCGAGCTGGGGCACACCGTGGTCCTCGCCGAGCGGCCGAGCGCCGAGGACGTGCTGGCACTCATCGAAGAGCACGGCGTCACGCACCTCTTCACGGTCCCGACCGTCATGGGACGGTGGCTGCGGCTGCCGGAGGCAAGCCGACGACGTGACCTGAGCTCGCTGCGCAGCGTCATCCACTCGGGAGCGCCCTGCCCTCCGGACGTCAAGCGCGGCGTCATCGACTGGCTCGGTCCTGTCATCCACGAGTTCTACGGCGCCACCGAGGGCTCGGTGACGACCGTGACCTCCGAGCAGTGGCTGGAGCGTCCCGGCACCGTGGGACGTCCGGTCCCCGGCACGGACGTCGTCGTCCGGCGGGAGGGTGGCACGGCCGCTCCTCCCGGCGAGGTCGGGCAGATCTGGTACCGACCGCTGATCCCGGTGGAGTACCTCGGGGACCCCGTCAAGACCGCGGCGGCCTTCCAGGACGGGTGGGTCACCACGGGTGACCTCGGGCACCTCGACGATGACGGTTGGTTGTTCATGGCCGACCGCCGGACCGACCTCATCCTCACCGGGGGCGTCAACGTCTACCCGGCGGAGGTCGAGGCCGCGCTGCTCGGCCACCCCGACGTCGCCGACGCCGCGGTCATCGGCGCGCCCGACGAGGACTGGGGCCAGCGAGTCGTCGCGCTGCTCCGGCTCGAGGACGGGGTCGACCCGACAGGGGTGACGGACCGCGTCAGCGCTCGCCTGCGTGATGTCCTCGCCGGTCCCAAGCGACCCCGCGAGCTGCACATCGTCGACGATCTTCCCCGGTCGACAGCCGGCAAGCTGCGCCGCGCCGAGGTGCGCGCCGAGTACGACGCCCGATTCATCGCAGGAACCGCCACCAGTGCTCGACCAGAGGACAACGCATGAAGTTGCACGAAGCCTTCGCCCAGACGCTGCAGGGCATGGGGGTGGACACCGTCTTCGGACTCATGGGTGACGCCAACATGCTCTACCTGGCCTCCTTCAAGGAGGCCGGCGGCCGATTCGTCGGTGTCGCCCACGAGGGCTCGGCCGTCGGTGCTGCGGACGCGTGGTCACGCGCCACCGGGCGGGTGGGGCTGGCATCGGTCACGCACGGTCCGGCACTGACCAACACCCTGACCTCTCTCGTCGAGGCCTCCCGGGCGCGCACCCCGCTCGTCCTCATGACCGGGGCGACGCCGATCGACCCCACCCACTTCCAACGCATCGACATCGCCGCCGTCGCCGCGGCTGGGGAGTGCGGCTTCGAGCGGGTGCACACCCCCGCCTCGGCCGCGCGGGACCTGCGTCGTGCCCTGCGCCGAGCGCAGGCCGAGCGCAGGCCGATCGTCCTCGACCTGCCGATCCACATGCTGCGAGCCGACATCGAGGTCACCGGGGCCTCGGCTCCCTTCGCCCTGCCGGCTCCCGTGGCGCCGCGTCGCAGCGAGTTGGAGGCGGCCATCGAGATGGTCGCCGCGGCTCGTCGCCCGCTGGTCCTCGCGGGGCGCGGCGTCATCGAGGCCGAGGGCGAGGACGCCGTCCTGGCCCTGGCCGACGCGCTCGGCGCGCCGGTCGCGACGACTCTCCTCGGACGCGGGCTCTTCCGTGGGCACCAGGACAACATCGGCATCTGCGGCAACCTGTCGCACGCGGTGGCCGTGAACACCATCGCGGAAGCCGACCTGGTCCTCGCCATCGGCGCCGGTCTCGGCGTGTACACGACGGCCCGGGGGACGCTCTTCGAGGGCAAGACCCTCGTCCAGGTCGACGCCGACGCGGCCGCACTCGGGTGGTACCTCGAACCTCAGCTCGGGCTCAGCGGCGACGCTCGTCTGACGGCGGAAGCGATGAGCGAGCTGCTCGCCGAGATGGAGCACCGCCCGACATCGGGCTGGCGTGACGGAGTCCGCCGCGCGCTCGCCGGGCACGACCCTCGCACGGACGTCCGTGAGCACCGCTCGAGCGGATGCGTCGACCCGCGGCTGGTCTCGGCTGCGCTCCATGACCTACTGCCGGTGCAGCGCAATGTCGTGAGCGACATCGGTCGCTTCACGCTGAGCGCGTGGCCCTGGTTGCACGTTCCCGACGGTCGAGCCTTCACCACGATGGGCGCCTTCGGCGCGATCGGTCTGGGGGTTGCCGGCGCGCTCGGCACGTCCGTCGCGCGGGGTGGGGACGGGGTCTCGGTCCTCACCATCGGTGACGGGGGACTGGCAATGTCGCTCGCGGAGCTGCCCACCCTTGCGCGAGAAGGCGGTCCGGTCGTCGTGGTGCTCTACAACGACGGCGCGTACGGGGCTGAGCACGTCAAGCTGGTGCACTTCGGGGTCGACCCTCAGCACTCGATGACGAACTGGCCGGACTTCGTCCCGCTTGCCCGGGCCGCCGGCGGCGACGGGGCTGTCATCGCCTCGCTGGACGACCTGGAGGCTGTCGCCGACCGCCTGCGCAACCCGCAGGGCCTCTTCCTCCTCGACGTTCGCGTCGACCCGGAGTTCAACGTCGGTCTCTGACTGCGGGCGCATGCATAGGGACGCGCTATGGGCCGGATCGTCGGCAGGTCTTTGTGCGGCTCTCGAGCCCCGTGGTCTGCTGAAACACAGGAGCGGATGGCCCGATCGGGCGTCCGTCGCAGTACTCACCCACAGGAGCAGCACCCATGAGAGACGCCGTCATCGTCGATGCCGTCAGGACCCCCGTCGGCAAGCGCAACGGATCCCTGGCCGGGATCCACCCGGCCGACCTCACTGCCCGAGTCCTCGGTGCAGTGACCGACTGGGTCGGGCTGGACCCGGTCGATGTCGACGACGTGATCTGGGGATGCGTCAGCCAGGTCGGAGACCAGTCCGGCAATGTCGCCCGCATCGGCGCGCTCGCTGCCGGCTGGCCCGAGTCCGTCCCCGGCACGACGATCGATCGCAAGTGTGGTTCGAGCCAGCAGGCGGTCGCCTTCGCTGCGGCCGGTGTCATCTCCGGCCAGTACGACATCGCGGTCGCCGGTGGTGTGGAGTCGATGTCCCGGGTGCCGATGGGCGCCAACCGTCTCGACGGCGACCCCTACTCGCCGTCGGTGTACGAGCGCTACAACGTCGAGCAGTTCAACCAGGGTGTCGGCGCAGAGATGGTCGCGGAACGCTGGCGCCTCAGCCGCGCCCAGCTCGACGAGTACTCGGCGCGCTCGCACGAGCGGGCAGCGGCCGCCATCGACAGCGGCGCTCTGGACGCGCAGCTGGCGGCGCTTCCCGGCATCCTCGAGGTCGACGAGGGCCTGCGACGGGGCTCGACCCCGGAGACCCTCGGAGGCCTGCGCACCGCCTTCGCCGATGACGGTGTGATCACCGCCGGCAACTCCTCGCAGATCTCCGACGGGGCAGGCGCTCTGCTCGTCACGACGAGCGAGGTGGCCGCTGCCCGCGGATGGACGCCCCTCGCCCGGATCCACACGACTGTCGTGACCGGCGACGACCCGGTCATCATGCTGACCGGCCCGATCCCCGCGACCCGCAAGGCGCTCGAGCGCTCCGGGCTGTCCATCGGGGACATCGGCGCCTTCGAGGTCAACGAGGCCTTCGCCCCCGTGCCCATGGCGTGGCAGGCGGAGTTCGGCGTCCCAGACGAGGCGCTCAACCCCTTGGGTGGAGCCATCGCCGTCGGTCACCCCCTGGGTGGCTCCGGCGCCGTCCTCATGACGCGTCTCGTGCACCACATGCGGGACAACGGCCACCGTTTTGGGCTCCAGACGATGTGTGAGGCCGGCGGTATGGCCAATGCCACCATCCTCGAGCTCCTCTGATCTCCAGCCTCCCCCAGCACCTCACTCCTGAAAGGCATCACCCGTGATCATCACCGGACAGTCCATCGCCGTGACCGGAGGCGCTTCGGGCCTCGGCCTCGGCACCGTGAAGAAGCTCGTCGAGGAGGGCGCCCGGGTCACGATCATCGACCTGCCCACCTCGGCTGGCGAGACCGTCGCCGCGGAGCTCGGTGACGCGGTCACATTCGCCGCGGCGGACGTCACCGACGCCGACCAGTTCGCTGCCGCCCTCGACGTCGCGGACGCGAAGGGGGGACTGCGCGGCCTCGTGCACTGCGCTGGTGCCGGTCGGCGCATGCGCATCCTCGAGAAGGACGGCTCCGCCGGTTCGCTCGAGGACTTCGAGTTCGTCATCCGTCTCAACATCATCGGCTCCTTCAACGCGATCCGTCTCGGTGCGGAGCGGATGGCCCGTCACGAGACCGAGGACAGCGACCGCGGTGCGGTGGTGCTCACCGCGTCGGTCGCTGCCTACGAGGGGCAGATCGGCCAGATCAACTACACGGCCTCCAAGGCAGGCATCGTCGGCATGACCCTCACTGCGGCTCGCGACCTCGCGAGCAAGGGGATCCGGGTCTGCACGATCGCGCCCGGCATCATGGACACGCCCCTCCTGGCACGCCTGCGGGACGACGTGCGGGCTTCGCTCGAGTCGACCGTGCCGAACCCGGCACGCCTGGGATCCACCGCCGAGTTCGGCTCGCTCGCCACGGAGATCCTGCGCAACGGCTACCTCAACGGCGAGACGATCCGTCTGGACGGCGCCATCCGGATGGCGCCGCGCTGATCCAACCCGTCGGCGCGGTGGTTGCGTGAGCGACTACCGTGCCGTCATGGACCTGCCCAAGCTCGAGTACTTCCTCGCCGTGCGGGACCACGGGAGCATCAACGCTGCGGCAGCCCAGCTCGGAGTCGCCCAGCCGACGATCTCCCAAGCGCTGCGAGCCCTCGAGCGCGAGTTCGGCATCGAGCTCTTCCACCGCATCGGACGCGGCATGGTCCTCACCTCGGCCGGGCACGCCCTGGCTGGTCCCGCACGCAGGCTGATGCGCGATGCGGCCACGACGGTCTCGTCGGTGAGCAACCACGAGGGCAACCTCGCGGGCGTCATCCAGATCGCGTCGGCGCCCTCTCTCGCGATGGGCCCGGTCGTGGAGCTGATCGCGCAGTTCCACAAACGACTGCCCCGCACCCAGGTGCACCTGGAGTGGCTGCGCGAGGACACGGCCGGGAGCGAGCTGCTGCGCAGCGGGGATGTCGAGGTCGTCCTGACCCACCTCCCCGTCGAGACCTTCACGCGCGGTCGGCCCGGTGACCGACCGCTCGACGTGCTCCCCCTGGGGATCCAGGAGTACTGGTACGCGGTCCCGCCCTCGCAGGCACACCTGCTGCCCCCCGGAGACGGGCCGATCGACATCGCCGACCTCCCGGACCTTCCCCTGGTGGTCGTGCCCGGAGGATCCTTGTCCGGCGAGATCGAGGCGGCGCTCACCGAGGTCGGGCGGGCCGTGCCACCAGCAGCGGTCCTCGAGCACCGTGAGGCGCGGCTGGCCTTCGTGGCGGCCGGGGTCGGTGGGACCTTTCTCGAGCGTGCCATGGCCGAGTCCGCGGCTGCGCGAGGCATCGTCTGCCGTCCGGTGGCGCCGGCCATGCGACGGTCCTTCGGCTTCGTCTACGACGCGAGCGAGCTCTCACCCGTGGGTGCCGCGCTCATCGATCTCGCAACGGAGTGGGTTGGGTCAAGGGCTGATGTAGCACTCGCATGAAGACCTGAGCCGCGGGGGAGAGGACTGCCTTGCGATGCACTGCCCCGATGGGACGCACGAGAGGTGGATCGGTCGGGATCGTGACGACGCGGCGGATGCGGGTTCGCGCGAAGTCGATCGGCAGGATCGCCGCCCCGACCCCTTGTTGGACGAGCTCCCACGCCGCGTGCCGGAAGGCGGTTCGGACGACGACGGTCGCGCCGGACGACCGGATGACCTCGTCGACCACATTGTTTCCGGTGCCCTCCCGACTCTCGAGGACGAGCGGCACCTCGTGGAGACGGTCGAGCGGGAAGGGGGATGGCAGATCGGCAGCGAGGTCCTGGGCGATGGCCAGCCCGAGCTCCTGATCACCGAAGGGCACGCTGACGAGCGGTCCCGTCGCGACGTCGAGATAGGTCAGGCCGATCTCCGCGCGACCGAGACGGACATCGGTGACCACCTCGGACGGCGACCCCGGCTCGGTGATGAAGAACTGGATGTTGGGGTGCAGCTCCCTCATCCGGGCGACGGCAGCCGGGAGCGGGTCGAGCGCCATGGCCGGGCTCGCCGCGATCCTGAGACGGCCCGACTGGAGGGCCCGGACCGAGGCCACCCGGGCGCGGGCGCGCTCGGCGTCACGCAACGTGACCCGTGCGCCGGTCTCGAAGACCTTGCCTGCGTCGGTGAGCGTCATCGTTCGTCCGCCCCGGTCGAAGAGCTCTGCGCCGACCTCGCGCTCGAGGCTGCGGATCGCCTGGGAGAGGGACGGCTGAGCGATGTAGAGCGCATTCGCAGCCTTGGTCACACCACCGTTGTCGATGACCGCCACGAAGTACTCCATCAAGCGCAGGTCCACCTGTGAACCATATCCCGCGCACCTCGCCGGGCGAGAGGCGTCGTCGGATAGGGCCGGGCTCATGACCGCATCGCTTCTCGGTCTTTGTCGGGGGCCGTGGCGGGCTGCTTGGGTGAGGTTTCGACAGCCTGAGGAGGCCATGGTGGAGATCACCGGAACGGCACAGCGAGAAGCGTGGCGTGAGGGAGTTCTCCCGCCGGTCGAAGAGGTCCGTCCCGGGCTGTGGTCGATCCCGGTGCCCATACCCGACAGCCCCCTGCGGTATGTCCTCATCCACCTGCTCGCGCACGAGCACGGTCTGCTCGTCCTCGACGCGGGCTGGGACCACGAGGACGCGTGGACGGCACTCACGCAGGGCATCATCGGGACGGGCCACGCCCTGACCGATGTCAGCGGCATCGTCGTCACCCACATGCATCCCGACCACTTCGGGCTCGCGCCACGGCTGCGTGAGGAGTCCGACGCATGGATCGGTATGCACCCAGCGGACGCCGCCCTCGTCCTGGAGCAGAACCCGGAGCAGGTGGCTGCTGCTCGCGCTGACGCCGTCGCCCAGCTGGTGGCTGCCGGGGCGCCGGATGCGCTCCTGGTCGGCGCCGGCACGATTGCGATGGAACGCCTGCCGCTCGACCACGGCGTCGATCGCGAGCTCCTCGACGGCGACACCCTTCGCATCGTCGGGTCCGAGCTCACGGTCGTCCACACGCCCGGGCACACGCCCGGTCACATCTGCCTCTTCGATGATCGGCGGCGGTTGTTCTTCTCCGGCGATCACGTACTGCCCCGGATCAGCCCGCACATCGCGGTCATCCCGGGCCAGCAGATCGACCCGCTCGGCGAGTACCTCGCCTCGCTGCGCAAGGTCGCCGCCTTCGACCCCGACGAGGTGCTCCCGGCCCACGAGTACCGCTTCCGGGGACTCGGCAGCCGGGCCCGCGAGCTCGTCGGTCACCACGAGGAGCGCCTCGACGAGCTGCTGGCCGCCATCCGATCGCTGCCCGCCCCGACGGCCAACGAGGTGTGCGACCAGCTGACCTGGTCCCGGCCCATCCTGACGATGGCCCCTCACCTGCGACGAATGGCGCTGCGCGAGACCATTGCCCACCTCGTCGTCCTCGAGCGGCGGGACCTCGTGCGTGCCCGGCCGGGGGTACCCGAGCGGTGGTTCCCCACGAGTGCCGGCGAGTCCACCCCTGAGCCCATCCACCTCGAAGCAGGAGCCCCACGATGACCACTGCAGAGACCCCTGAGCACGCCGTCGACCTCACCATCGAGGACGGCATCGCCACGGTGACGCTCGATCGACCCGATCGCCTCAACGCCTACAACCCGACGATGCGCACCCAGCTCATCGAGGCCTTCGACCGTACCGATGCCGACGACAGCGTGCGGGTCGTCGTGGTCACCGGCCGCGGGCGGGCCTTCTGCGCCGGCGCGGACCTCTCCCAGGGAGCCTCCACGTTCAACAGCGACACGGCCGACGAGCGGGGACCGCGGTGGCAGCACGGAGTCATCGAGGGCGTCCCCCGTGATGGCGGCGGCACGGTCAGCCTGCGCATCGCCCGCAGCCTCAAGCCGGTCATCGCAGCGGTCAACGGCCCTGCCGTCGGCATCGGTGCCACGCTCCAGCTGCCGATGGACATCCGCATCGCCGCCGCATCGGCTCGCTTCGGCTTCGTCTTCGCTCGTCGTGGGTTGGTCCCGGAGGCCGCTTCGAGCTGGTTCCTCCCGCGGGTCGTCGGCATATCGACCGCCATGGAGTGGGTCGCGACCGGGCGGTTGATCGACGCGCAGGAGGCCCTGGCGGGCGGGCTCGTCTCCCGGGTCGTCCCGGACGAGGACCTGCTGCCGACGGCGTACGCGATCGCCCGCGAGATCGCCGACAACACCTCGCCCGTCGCGGTCGCTGCGTCGCGCCAGATGCTCTGGCAGATGCTGGGCGAGAGCAGCCCCTGGGAGGCGCACCGCGTCGACTCGCAGGCCATCCACCACCTCGGCGCCGGTGCCGACGTGGCAGAGGGCGTGCGCGCCTTCCTCGACAAGCGCAGCCCGAGCTTCCCCATGACGGTGTCCCGCGACTACCCCGACTTCGTCCCGGCCTGGCCGGCGACCCCGAAGGACGTCGTCGAGCAGGCGCCCTGAGCCAGCGCCACGGGTGAGCGAAGGGGGGAGCAGTTCACGAGGCTCCCCCCTTCGCCATGTGGGCACGTCCACGACCTCACTGCATAGGCCATGGCTATACATCACTTCGCACTCATGTCTTTGCCCCCGTCACCCTGCCGGTGATCCGATGGGACCACACCAAAGCGATGTCACACCGTGGGATCCACCGCGGTCGAACCGCTCCCAGTCGAGATCAACGAGGATCAAGATGAACGCCTTTCGCCCACGTACTTCCCTTGCCGCGGTGCTTGCCGTCAGCGCCCTGACGCTCTCCGGGTGCGGCGGTAGCGACGCCCCCAGCAAGAACGCGGACGGTACCCAGCCCCTGCGCGTGACGATGGTCCCCGGCGTCTCGAGCCTGCCGATCAAGGTCGCGATGGAGAAGGGCTACTTCAAGGACGAGGGCCTGGAGATCGATCTCACCGAGGGCCTCGAGGTCTCGGCCTGGCAGTCCGCCGCCGGCAAGCAGTTCGACATCGTCTTCACCAACAGCGCGGTCTACGCGCCCTCGCTCGCCAAGGGCCTGGACAACACCCTGATCAACAACACGACGAACGCGTCCGATGACTACGTGAGCATCACGCTGGCCACCAAGGACAAGATCAAGAGCCTCAAGGACCTCAAGGGCAAGAGGATCGGAGCGCCGACGCTCACCGGTCTCACCGCGGAGTCGCTCAAGTACCTCATGGCCGAGGCCGGTGTGAAGCCGACCGAGTACGAGATCGTCCAGATGCCCTACAGCAGCCACCCGGACAACCTGAAGTCCGGCAACATCGACGCCGCGCTCACGGCCAACCCGTACTACGGATCCCTCGAGCGAGCCGGGATGAACCTGTGGGGCAAGGACCTCGCGGTGGAGGCCCACAAGGAGGTCAGCGCCGGCAAGGTCACGACGGCCTCTTCGTCGATGTACGCCGCGAACACGAAGTGGGTCCAGGACAACCCCGACCTCGTCAATGCCTGGCTCGACGGCCTGCAGAAGGGCGTCGACGACGTGAACAAGGACGAGGCCGGCGCGCGCGCTGTCCTGCAGAAGTGGCTGAAGATGCCCGACCAGCTGGCCAAGGACGCGATCATCCCCGAGTACACGCTCGAGAACACGCCCGCGCAGCACGAGGCCACCTGGAATGTCCTCAAGGCCAACGGGACGATCAAGGGCGACTACCCGGAGGACAAGATCAAGGTCTACGAGCCGAAGGACTGACGCCGGTAGCGGGGGCGACGCCTCCCGGCGGCGCCCCTGCCGGCCGCCATCTCGCACCATCTGCCGAACCCTGCAGCGAAAGGCACCACCATGACCGAACCGATGTATGAACTCGACTCAGTGTCCGTCGACCTGTCGAACACCGCAGGTACGCGACGCATCCTCGAAGACGTCACGATGCGGGTGAACCCCGCAGAGGTGGTGGGCATCGTCGGCCGCTCCGGGACGGGCAAGACCACGCTGATGCGGGCACTCGGCGGGCTGACCCCCATCACCGAGGGGACGTTGACGCTGCAGGGCAACCAGGTGAACGGGCCGCCCGACGGCGTCGTGACGATCTTCCAGGACTACGGCAACGCGCTCCTCCCGTGGCGCACCGTCGCGAAGAATGTCGCGCTGCCGCTCGAGGGCCGGATGGCCAAGAGCGAGATCGCCGGACGAGTCGAGAGCGCCATCGACGCCGTTCAGCTGCGGGGCCGGGAGGGCGACTACCTGTCCAGCCTCTCCGGTGGCATGCAGCAGCGCGTCCAGATCGCTCGTGCCCTGGCTCTGGACCCGCGCGTGCTCCTCATGGACGAGCCCTTCGGTGCGCTCGACGCGTTGACCAAGGCCTCGCTGCAGGATGTCCTCCTGCAGCTCCACGAGACCAATGCGGCGACGATCATCTTCATCACGCACGACCTGGAAGAGGCGATCTATCTCTCCGACCGGACGTACGTCATCGCCGGCAATGTCTCCAAGGGTGAGCCCGGCCACCTGTCGATGGATGTCGACGTCGATCTCGAGCGGCCGCGCAACCAGATCACGACTCGTGAGCACCCGCGTTTCCTCGAGCTGCGTCACCGGTTGAGCGGCGCCATCGAACTGGTCAAGGGGGCCTGAGTCATGGCGCTGCTTCGCCGTACCAACCCGCTGGGGATCGGGGTGATCCTCCTCGTCGTCGCCCTGTGGCAGCTGCTCGCGGTCGTCGGTCCCTTCGCGGACTTCTCGTCATTGCCGTCGCCGACCGAGGTGGTCACCGGGTTCCGCGAGCTCGTCGAGACCGACTCCCTCGTCCAGCCGGTGCTCCACACCATCGGTGTCGCCCTCACCGCCACGGCGATCGGGGTCGTCTCGGGTGGCGTCTTCGGGCTGCTCCTCGGGCTGTGGACCGGCTTCCGGTTCTTCACCGGGTCCAGCTTTGACGTCCTGCGCACGATCCCGGTCGTCTCGATCATGCCGGTGCTGCTCCTGGTCCTCGGGGCCGAGATGCGCACCGAGGTCATCGTCGGCGCGATCGCGTCGACCTGGCCGATGCTGGTCAACACCACCGACGGCGTCCGGGCCGTCCACCCCCGACTGGGTGAGGTGGGACGGATGTTCCGCTTCAGCCGGATGAAGTCGGTGCTGCGTCTGACCCTGCCGGCCATCGTCCCGAGTCTGCTCGTCGGAGTACGTCTGGCCGCGGTCACTGCGCTCATCGCGACGATCATCGCCGAGATGATCATCGTCCCGAGCGGGATCGGGTGGTCGCTCATCACGGCGCAGAACTCACTGCAGATTGGTCAGGAATGGGCTCTCGTGGTCGTGTGCGGTTGGTTGGGTTGGATCTTCAACATCGGTCTGACCACTGTGGTCAACCGCCTGCAGCCGGGACAGGCCCGATGAGCGCCGCGATCGCCGAGGCGGCCGTGGGCAAGCGGACCGGCCGGCAGGCAGGGCCCAAGCGCACTCGTCGGATCGGGTCCTCGCGTCCGCTCGGGTTCGTCCTCGGGCTGAGCCCTCTCGTCCTCGGACTCATCCTCTGGGAGGTCTTCGGGGACCCGACCTCCTTCACCTTCCCTCCTCCCAGCCAGTGGTGGACGGCCGCCCAGGGCATGCACCAGGAGGGCCTGCTCGTCGTCGCCGTCTGGCGCACGATGCTCACCTTCCTCCTGGGGCTGGCGATCAGTGTCTTCGTGGGCGTCGTCCTCGGCTGGGCCATCGGTGCGTCTCGCCGGGTCGAGCTCGCTCTCAGCCCGCTCCTCGACTTCTTCCGGTCGATGCCCTCGCCGGCCCTCGTCCCGATCGCCACGGTGATCTTCGGCGTCAGCATCGGGATGAGCGCGATCGTCATGCTCATCGCGATCGTCTGGCCCGTGCTGCTGGCGACCGTGACCGCACGCCAGACGATCCCGCCCGTGAGACTCGAGATGGGTCGGGTGCTCGGTCTGTCCACGATCGACCAGCTGCGCAAGGTCGTCTTCCCATCGCTCCTCCCGGCGATCATGACCGGGACCCGCGTGGCGGTGTCCCAGGGCTTCGTCATCGCCCTCCTCATCGACATCATCGGCTCGGGTGCCGGTGTCGGACGACTGCTCGTCGTGCGACAGCAGACCTTCGACGCGGCGTCCGTCTGGGCACTTCTGGTGGTCATCGGGCTCTTCGGCCTCGTGGCCAACGGCGTCGTCGCCATCCTCGACCACCGCGTGCAGAAAGGCTGGCGCTCATGACCTCCGAAGCAGTGCTCATCGACCGGGACGGGTTCACCGAGACCTGGACCGTCAACCGTCCGGAGCAGCGCAACCCGGTCTCCGACAGCGACGTCGTCGACGCCCTCGTGGCGCACGTCGACCGGGTCAACCGGGACCACGACGTGCGCGCGATCGTGCTGACAGGTGCCGGTTCCGCGTTCTCCGCCGGTGGCAATGTCAAGGACATGGCGAAGGGGGTGCCCCCCTTCGGCGGGCCACCCCACCTCTCCCGCGAGGGCTATCGCCATGGGATCCAGCGCATCCCGCGGGCCTTCGCTGCGCTGGACGTGCCTGTCGTCGCCGCGGTCAACGGCCCGGCGATCGGCGCCGGGTGCGACCTCGCGCTGATGTGCGACCTGCGGATCGCATCGAGTGATGCCTTCTTCGCGGAGAGCTTCGTCAAGCTCGGGATCATCCCGGGCGATGGTGGTGCCTGGCTCCTGCCGCGGGCCGTGGGCGCGGCCCGGGCCGCGGAGATGGCCCTCACCGGTGACCGGGTCGATGCGGCGACGGCGCTCGAGTGGGGTCTGGTGAGCCGGGTCGTCGCACCCGAGGAGCTGTTGCCCACGGCCCGTGCCCTGGCCGCACGGATCGCCGTGAATCCTCCGCACGCGGTGCGAGGCGCCAAGCGGTTGCTCCGGGAGGCGCAGCACCAGGGCCTCGACAGCAACCTCGAGCTCGCGGCTGCGATGCAGCCGCTGATGCACGCCACCCGGGACCATGCCGAGGCAGTGTCAGCGATGCTTGAGCGGCGCGCCCCCGAGTTCACCGGGACATGATGGCGACGGCAGCACGACCGTCCAAGAGAGGCATGACATGACAGCTTCGCTCACTCCTGCGGTGAACTCCGAGGACGAGACCCTCCGCTCCCTTCGGCGTGAGGTGCGCGAGTTCCTCGCGGACGAGGTGGCCCGCGGCGACATCACGCCCGGGGTCGACACCTGGTTGACCCAGTGGGACACCGCCTTCACCCGTCGGCTGGCTGAGCGCGGTTGGCTCGGCATGACGATCCCCACGGAGTACGGCGGCCGTGGGCGCAGCTTCATGGAGCGCTTCGTCGTCACCGAGGAGCTGCTCGCCGCTGGCGCGCCCGTCGCCGCCCAGTGGGTGGCCGACCGACAGATCGCGCCGACCTTGTTGCGCTTCGGGACCCCGGTGCAAAGAGAGCGATACCTGCCCGGCATCGCCGCCGGTGAGCTGTGCTTCGCCATCGGGATGTCCGAGCCCGACTCCGGTTCAGACCTCGCCTCCGTGCGGACGAAGGGGGAGCGGGTCGACGGCGGCTGGAAGGTCACCGGGACGAAGGTGTGGACGAGTGGCGCGCACGAGGCCGATGCCTTCTTCGCGTTGGTGCGCACCTCCCCGGTCGACCCGCAGGACCGGCATGCAGGACTGAGCCAGCTCATCGTCGAGCTGCGACAGCCCGGGGTCGAGATCCGCCCGATCATCTCCATGGGGGGCCAGCACCACTTCAACGAGGTGCACCTCGACGGGGTCTTCGTGCCCGACGAGCTCGTCCTGGGCGAGATCGGCGCCGGATGGCGGCAGGTGACGAGTGAGCTCGGTTTCGAGCGGTCGGGTCCGGAGCGCTTCATGTCGACCATCCGACTGCAGGCCGAGGTCGTGCGTGCGGCGGCTCATGACTCGGTGGCCGACCCCGAGATCGGGGCGACCCTCGCTCGGATCTGGGGACTGCACCAGATGTCCATGGCGGTGTCCGGGGCGCTGCAGCGCAGCGAGGACGCCGATGTTGCTGCTGCACTGGTCAAGATCATCGGGACCGACCTCGAGGGCAGCATTGCCGAGACGGCCAACCTGACGCTGGGTGCCGGGGGCTCTGACGATCGGCTGGCCCGTCTGATGACGACGTCGCTCCTGCAACGTCCGGGGTTCACACTGCGCGGCGGGACGACGGAGATCCTCCGTGGTGTCGTCGCCCGAGGATTGGGGATGCGATGAGCACGACGACGAGGACCACCGATCCGAGCGCCCCTGATCCTGAGATCGCCGCCGTGATCCACCAGATCATCTCCGAGCACGCCGCGTCCGGTCACCCGCAGGAGGGTCGCCTCGATCGCGAGCTCTGGGGCACGTTGGCGGCAGCCGGCCTCACCCGCATCACCGGTTCAGAGGACCGAGGCGGGAGCGGGGCGGGGTGGCCCGAGGCGGCCGCCCTGATCCAGGAGTGCGCTCGACATGGTGCCCTCGTGCCCGTCGTCGAGAACGACCTGCTGGCGGGATGGCTCCTCGACCAGATCTCGGCGCCGGATGACGACGCGACCCGAACTGTCGCGATCGTGGATGCTGCGGGCGCAGCCGATGACGTCGCCTGGGCGGGGGGTACCGACCGCGTGGTGCTCCTCTGGCAGCACGATGGGACCTGGCAGCTCGCGGATGTCGCGACGCACGACCTCACGGTCACGGCGGCGGCAGAGCTGAGCGACGCACCCTGCGGACACGTGCGCGTCGACCTCGCCACGCTCGCCGGGCAGCCGGTCCCGGGTCACCTCCTCGAGGAGCTGTGCCTGCGCTGGACCTGGGCCCGCAGCCTGCAGGTCAGCGCGGCTCTCGAGGCCGCGCTCGACTCCGCCGTGCGACACACGACCGAGCGGGTCCAGTTCGGCCGTCCCCTTGCCCGGTTCCAGGCAGTGCAGCACCTCGTCGCCGACATGGCCGTCGAGGCAGGACTGGCCCGCGTGGCTGCCACGGCGGCCCTCGTGGAGGTGGTGCGCTCGGGCTTCACCGCCGACGCGAGTCGCTTCGCCATCGCTGCGGCTGCCTCGTGCGTCGGTCACGCCTCGAGCACGGTCGTGCGTCAGGCACACCAGGTCCACGGTGCGATGGGCACCACCCGCGAGCACGACCTGCACCTCGTGACCAGGCCGGTCCTCCGGTGGCGCAACGACCCCTTCCCCGTCCGGCACTGGGACCGGGTTCTCGCGGAGCTGGCGGTGGCCCAAGGGCCCGACGGGCTGTGGCCCCTGGTGACTGACGGGCTGGCACCCCGGCTGCCCATCACCTGAGCTCGGCCCCTCATGCCCAGTACCAGTCGAAGGAGACTGTCGATGTCGACCATCTTTGAGCGGAGCGTGGCTCCCGACGTGGGAGCTGCCGAGCTGGAGCTCTCACGGACCAACACCCCGATCTCCTGGCTGCTGCGCCACGCGCACGAGCTGCCCGACCACGTGGCCCTGCGGTTCGAGGGGGAGACGACGACCTATGCCGAGCTGCTCGAGCGGGTTCGGGCGACGGCGGGAGTCCTGGCGGAGCTGGGCGTGAAGCGGGGAGATCGGGTGATCCTGCTGTCCCCCAACCGGTCCGAGTTCGTCGACACCACGCTCGCGGTCCTCTACCTCGGCGCGATCGTCGTCCCGGTGAACTTCAGGTTGGCCGCCGGCGAGGTGTCCTACCTGATCGACAACGCAGAGCCCACGGTGATCGTCGTCGACGGCGAGCTGCTGAGGCTCGGTCTGGACGCGCTCCGCTCGCACGGGAGCGACATCCCGGTCGTCAGCCTCGACGCGAGGACTGACGGCGGGCTCTCCCTGCGGGAGCTCGCCTCGGCCAGCACGCCCGCGCCCGTCGCCATGGGGCATACGGACGACGCCGCGATCATGTACACGTCGGGGACGACCGGCCGCCCCAAGGGAGCGGTCCTCACCCACGGCAACTTCAGCTCCAGCGCCCTCCGGACGGCGAAGGCCTGGGGGATCGACGACAGCGACACCCTCATGGTCGCTTCCCCGCTCTTCCACATCGCTGCCTTCTGCTCGTACCTGGGGCACCTGGTGGTGGGCGCGGGCGCGCTCATCATGCCGAGCCGTGCCTTCGACGCCACCGAGATCCTCGACGCGATGGAGTGCGAAGGTGTCACGACGACCTTCCTCGTCCCGGCGCAGTGGCAGCTGCTGTGCGACGAGCCACGCGTCGGTGAGCGAGACCTGAGGCTGCGCTACATGAGCTGGGGGGCTGCGCCGGCCACCGAGGCCCTGCTTCGCCGGATGATGCAGACCTTCGAGGGGGCAGGTGTCACGGCAGCGTTTGGCCAGACGGAGACCACCGCGTCCGGGGTGTCGCTGCCTGCAGCGGATGCCCTGCAGCGGGTGGGTTCGGTCGGCCGACCGATCTACGGCTTCTCGATCCGGGTCGTCGACGCGCAGATGGATGACGTCGCGGTGGGTGAGGTGGGCGAGATCGTCTATCGAGGCACCGGTGTCATGTCGCGGTACTGGCGCAACGAGGAGGCGACGGCGGAGGCCTTCTACGGAGGCTGGTTCCACTCGGGTGACCTCGTGCGCCAGGACGAGGAGGGATTCCTCTACGTCGTCGACCGGATCAAGGACATGATCATCTCCGGCGGGGAGAACATCTACTGCGCCGAGCTGGAAAATGTCATTGCCGATCACCCGAAGGTGGCTCAGGTCGCCGTCGTCGGCCGCGCCGACGAGCGGTGGGGCGAGATCCCGGTGGCTGTCGTCATCCCGGCAGAGCCCAGCGACCCGCCGACCCTGGACGAGGTCCGTGAGTTCTGCGACGGGCGCCTGGCCCGGTACAAGCTGCCCAAGGAGCTCATCGTCCGTCAGGACTACCCGCGCTCGGGCACCGGCAAGATCCTCAAGTCAGCTCTGCGCGAGGAGATCTGAGCGCCGATCGACCCATCCCTCCCCGCGATGACCTGTGCCCGGCCCCCACGTGGGAGCCGGGCACAGGTCGTTGGAGGGTCGAGGTCAGAGGGCCTCGATGATGGTCGCGTTGGCCTGACCGCCGCCCTCGCACATCGTCTGGAGTCCGTAGCGCAGACCCTCCCGGCGCATCCGGTGGATCATGGTGGTCATCAGCCGGGCGCCGGAGCCACCGAGCGGGTGGCCCAGGGCGATGGCACCGCCGTCGGGGTTGACCTTGTCGGGGTCGGCTCCGAACTCCTTCGTCCAGGCCAGGGCTACCGGGGCGAAGGCCTCGTTGACCTCGAAGGTGTCGATGTCGCCGAGAGACAGGCCGGAACGATCGAGGGCCTTCCGGGTCGCCGGGATCGGGCCGGTGAGCATGAGGACCGGCTCGGAGCCGACCACGGCAACCGTGTGCACGCGGGCGATCGGGGTGAGTCCGTGCTCGTCCGCGAGCTCCCTGGACATCACGAGGATCGCGGCAGCACCGTCGGACATCTGCGAGGAGTTGGCTGCAGTGATGAGACCGTCGTCCGCGAAGGCGGGCTTGAGCCCGGCGAGCCGGTCCATCGTGCCGCCGCGTCGCACCCCTTCGTCCTGCGTGACGACTGTGCCGTCCGGGGTGGTGATGGCGACGATCTGCTCGTCGAAGGCGCCTGAGTCCTGAGCCCGGGCGGCCCGGGAGTGGCTCTCCAGAGCCAGGGCGTCGCAGTCCTCCCGGCTGATGTCCCACTGCTCGGCGATCATCTCGGCACCGATGCCCTGGTTGGGGCGGGTCCCGCCGACGCGCTCGAGGAAGCTCGGCCCGTAGTTGTCGGCCTCACCTCTCGACGAGCCCATGGGTACTCGGGTCATCGACTCGACACCACCTGCGACGACGGCGTCGTAGTGCCCGGCGACAACTCCTGCGACCGCGAAGTGGAGGGCCTGCTGGGAGGACCCGCACTGCCGGTCGATGGTGACCCCGGGGACCTCGAGCGGCCACCCCGCAGCGAGCACCGTGGTGCGGGCGATGTCACCACTCTGCTCGCCGCCCTGACCGACGCACCCCCAGATGACGTCGTCGACGAGGTCGGCGGAGATCCCTGCCCGGCCGACGAGCCCCTGGAGCACCTGGGCGCCGAGCTCGACGGGGTGCAGGTCAGCGAAGACCCCGCCCCGCTTGCCGACAGGGCTGCGGACGGCGCTGACGATGACTGCTTCCCTCATGGGGTGCTCCTGCTTCATGTGTGGGCAGCCGTCATCGACGACGGCCGCGTGGGTTGATGGTGGTGGTCTGGATCAGAAGATCGTGTAGCCGCCGTCGACGACGACGGTCGTGCCCGTCTGGTACCCGGAGGCATCCGAGGCGAGGAGCACGGCGACGCCGGCGAAGTCCTGCGGCTGTCCCCAGCGGCGGATCGGCACACGGGAGATCACGGTGTCCGTGAACTTGTCGGACGACTGGCTGGCCCGGGTCATGTCCGTGGCGATCCAGCCGGGCAGCACGGAGTTGACCCGGATGCCGTGGCGGCCCATCTCGACGGCGGTCGCCCGGGTCATCGAGGTGACGGCGGCCTTCGTCGCGCCGTAGGCCTGGTTGCGGGCTGCGCCGTCGATGGCCGCGACGCTGGCGATCGTGATGATCGAGCCGCCGCGCTCGGCGGCGACCATCGCGCGGCAGACCTCACGCATCGTGAGGTAGGCGCCGTCGAGGTTGGTGGCGAGGACCTGCCTGTAGTCGTCGGTCGTCGACTCGAGGAAGGGGGTTCGCCCGCCTCCCACGCCCGCGCTGACGATCGCGACGTCGACCCCGCCGGCGGCGACGAGTGCGTCGACACCCGCGATGACTGCCGCTTCGTCAGAGACGTCGACGACGCTCGTGGTCACCTCGGTGCCGAAGGCGGCCAGTCGCTCACGCGCCTCGTCGAGGCGGCTGGCGGTGCGGCCCCACAGGTGCACGGAGGCACCGTGACGGACGAGCCCCTCTGCCATGCCGAGGCCGATGCCGGACCCGCCACCGGTGACGAGTGCCCGCTTGCCCGTCAGGTCGAAGAGCCCGCCCGGGGTGGTCACCCGAGAACCTCGACACTGCGGTGGTCGGCAAGTCGGGTGGCGAGCTCGGCCTGCTGGGAGCGGCGGTCGCCCCATGTGCGAGTGATGGCGGTGAGCCGCGCGGTCAGGTGGCTCACGGGGTGCTCTGCCGTGACGCCGATGCCCCCGTGCATCTGGATGGCCTCCTGGCCGACGAGTCGGGCCGCGCGGTCCACGACGAGCCGGGCGCGGAGGACGTGGTCGGCGTCGACGGGACGCTCGTCCGCGACCATCGCGGCGTAGAGGGTTGCGCTGCGAGCGATCTCGAGCTGCGCGTACATGTCGGCCGCGCGATGCGTGAGCGTCTGGAAGCTGGCCAGCTTGCGACCGAACTGGGTCCGCGTGTCGAGGTAGTCGGTGGTGAGGCGCAGGGCCTCGTCCATCGCGCCGACCGCCTCGGCGCACAGGACGACGCCACCGAGTGCGAGAGCCTCGCTGATGGCGCTGTCCGCAGCCTCACCCTGCGCGAGCAGGGTCGCTGACGTGCCGTCGAGGACGACCTCGGCGTTCGCCGCCTCCGGGGCCGTCACGAGGAAGACGCCGGTGCCGCCGTCCGTCGCAGCGGTCACGACCAGGTGGGTCGCGTCCGGGCCGTAGGGCACAGGGGCCTTGGTCCCGGTGAGGGTCCAGGCATCGCCCGACCCGCTGGCGACGACGTCCGTCGGCTGCGGTGACCAGGCGCGTAGCGGCTCGGCGAGTGCCGGGATGGGCAGCGCGGTGCCCTCGGACAGGCCGCCGAGGAGCTCACGACGTACGGCGTCGGACGCGAGGGAGGCGATGAGCGAGCCGGCGACGATCGTCTCGGCGAGAGGCACCTGCAGGCGGGCCCGGCCGAGCTCGGTCGCGGCAGCCGAGACATCGGTGAAGCCGGCGCCGATGCCGCCGTCCTCCTCGGCCCACACGAGGGCCGGGACACCGGCCTGGACAAGGCTCTGCCAGAGCGCGTCATCATGGCCGGAGGGGGCGCCGGACTCGCCGCGCTCGGCGGCGGGGGAACCGTGCCGGCGGAGCGTGCCGCGGACAGCCTCGGCGAGAGCCTGCTGCTCGTCGGTGGGGGAGAAGTCCATGGTCAGCCCTTCAGTCCAAGAATGGTGGCCGCGACGATGCCGCGCTGGACCTCACTGGATCCGCCGTAGATGGTCGCCTTGCGGTAGTTCAGGTAGGTCGGGACACTGCGCGCGGCCCAGCCGGGCACGGACTCGAGCTCGTCCCAGATCAGGGCCATCGGACCGCTGATGTCGACAGCCAGCTCCAGGACCTCTTGCTGCAGCTGCGAGCCGCAGAGCTTGAGGATCGACGAGGCCGGGTTGGGACGACCGTTCTCGGAGCCGCCGGAGACCCGGACGACGGTCAGCTCCAGGCCCATGAGCTGCGACTCGAGGTCGACGAAGCGGGCAGCGATGGCCGGGTCGTCCAGGAGACTCCCGTCACCGAGGCGCACCTGCTGCGCGTGCTCCTTGAGCTCGGCGAGCCAGCGCTTGATCAGGCCGGTGTTGGCCACGCCGACCCGCTCGTTGCCGAGGAGGAACTTGGCGTAGTCCCACCCACGGTTCTCCTCGCCGACGAGCTGGTCGGCAGGGACGCGGACATTGTCGAAGAAGACCTCGTTGACCTCCGTATCGCCGTCGATCGTGCGGATCGGGCGGACGGTGATCCCTTCGCTCTTCATGTCGAGCAGGATGAAGGAGATGCCGGCCTGCTTCTTGGGGGCATCGGGGTCGGTGCGGACGAGGGCAAACATCCAGTCCGCGTGCTGGCCGAGGGTGGTCCAGGTCTTCTGACCGTTGACGACGTACTCGTCGCCCTCACGGACGGCGGTCGTGCGCAGCGCCGCGAGGTCGGAGCCGGCACCCGGCTCGGAGAAGCCTTGGCACCACCAGATCTCGGCGGTCGCTGTCCTGGGGAGGAAGCGCTGCTTGAGCTCCTCGGACCCGAAGGTGGCGATCACCGGGCCGACCATCGAGGCATTGAAGGGCAGCGGCGGCGGCACGCCGGCCGACTGCAGCTCGCTGTTCCAGATGTGCTTCTGCAGCGGCGTCCAGTCCTGGCCTCCCCACTCGGTCGGCCATCCGGGCGTCGCCAGACCCGCTGCGGCGAGCGTCGACTGGCTGAGTCGGATGTCCTCTGGCGTGAGCTTCCGTCCAGAGGTGACCTTCTCACGGAGATGGGCAGGGAACTCCTGGGTGAAGTAGTCCCGCATACGCTGCTGGAAGGCGGACTCGTCCGCAGAGAGGCGTCGTTGCATGACGCCAAACTAGCGACCGGGTGACGAGGTGAACATGGGTTCGCGAGATTCTTTGCCTATGCACGTATCTACTCCGGCCTATGGGAGGGGCTCGCCCGGGCAGCTGGACGCCCGGGCTGGCACGCTGGGACCGTGCGGACTCGCGAACACGTCCTGATCGTCGGTGGTGGCGTCGCCGGGCTGGCGCTCGCCGCGGCCCTCGACCCCCGTCGCATCCACGTCACCCTCGTGGAGGAGCGGCCCGAGCGGGCCGGGGCAGGAACGGTGCTCGCCATGTGGCGCGGCGGTCGCGATGCGCTCGACGACCTCGGCGTGGGGGAGCGGGTGCGCGCCACGTCCCGTCCCGTCGAACGCGTCGTCCTGCGCGACGCCTCAGGGCGAGCGCTGCACGACATCGCTCCCTCCCTCTGGTTCACCCCACGAGCCGACCTGGTCGCGGCGCTCGAGGCGGCGCTCCCTTCGTCCGTCACGCGACTGACCCGGCTGGTCACGGACTCGCGGGCGCTCGCCACGCAGCTCGGTGCCGACATCGTCGTCGGTGCCGACGGGGTGCGCTCGGCAGTGCGTCAGCACGCGTGGGCCGGTTCGGCGCCGGTGACCACTGACTGGATCGCCTTGCGCGGCCACCTGCCCGGACCACCTGAGCGCGTGGCCACGGAGTGGTGGGGGCCGGGCGGCCTCTTCGGCACGACTCCCGGGCCGCAGGGCGCGGCGTGGTTCTGCGCGCTGCGCGGCGGCCGTGGCGCCACCGTCGACCCGGCCGAAGCGCTCGCGCTCGCACGCGGCCACTTCGCCGACTGGGACCCGCGGGCCCGTGCGGTCCTCGCAACCGTCGGCGAGCAGGCCGACGCGCAGCGGATCCTGCTCGCGCCCCGACTGCGCACCAGCGCCAGCGACAGGCTCGTCCTCATCGGCGACGCGGCCCACGCGATGAGCCCCAACCTCGGTCGCGGCGCCAACGAGGCCATGGAGGACGCCGTCGCCCTCGCCGAGATGATCCACCGCCACGGGACGAAGGGAGCGCCCCGCGCCTTCAGCAGACGCCGCCACCTGCGCGGCCAGGTCCTGCGGACCGCCGCCTCGATCGGGCTCCGCGCCGCGACGACGCGCCATGCCGCTCCGGCGCGCGATGCGCTGCTGCGCACCGTGGCGACCCTCTCCTGAGGGAGAGGACACAGGTGGAGCACGAGGAGCCCGCCAGCGGTTAGGTTTGCCGACATGCGACGACGTTCACTCCTTGCCGCCGTGCCCCTCGCCCTGACCCTCGGCCTGGCCGCCGGGTGCTCGGGGTCCGGCGACGCGACCCCACCGAAGCAGGCCCTCGAGACGGCCCGCACGACCTTCGTCGAGGCGGGGACCGTGGGCTTCGACCTCAAGCAGTCGGCTCTGCCCAAGGGCCGCAACGGCGTCAGCGCAGCCAGCGGCTCCGGCGTCATCGACAAGACGACCCCCAAGTTCCAGGGCCAGGTCACCGGTGTCATCGACGGCAACTCGGCCGGGGTCGAGATCATCGCCATCGACGCCAAGACGTGGATGTCCTTCTTCACCAAGGACTTCAACCCGGTCGACATGAAGGACCTCGGCGCACCCAACCCGGCCGAGTTCTTCCGCACCGGCAGCGGCGTCGACCAGATCATCGCGCACACGACCGACCCGGTGGCGGGCGAGCGCACCCGCAGCGGTGACACCGTCCTGCAGGAGTACACCGGCAAGGTCCCCAAGGCGGACGTCAAGCGCCTCTTCGGCCTCGGTGAGGGCGGGGACACCTTCGACGTCACCTATGCCATCGAGCCCGACAGCGGCGAGCTGCGCACCGTGAAGATCTCCGGTGACTTCTACAAGGAGGCACCGACCACCTTCACGCTCAAGCTCAAGGACTACGGCAAGAGCGTCACGATCGACAAGCCCGCCACCTGAGGTGGGCGGCCCCATGACCGGGACCAATCCCCGGACCCTGCTCGCGCTCGCCTCCACGGCCGTGGCGCTGGCCGCGGCTGACACCTATGTCGTCGTGCTGGCGCTCACCGACATGATGAGCGGCGTCGGTCTCGGCCTGGACAACCTGCAGCGCGCTGCCCCGATCATCTCCGGGTTCCTCCTGGGCTACATCGCGGTCCTGCCCCTCATCGGGCGCCTCGCGGACGTCATCTCCCGCTCGCGCATCCTGCTGGGCTGCCTCGTCGTCTTCGTCGTCGGCTCCGGGATCACCGCGCTGGCCGTCGACCTCGACATCCTCGTCGCCGGCCGCGTCGTCCAGGGCATCGGTGGTGGGGGACTGGTCCCGGCGACCCTGGCGCTCGTCGCCGACCTGTGGCCCCCGGGGCGACGTGGCCTGCCGCTCGGCATGGTCGGCGCCGTCCAGGAGCTCGGCTCCGTCCTCGGCCCTCTCCTCGGTGCGGCCGTCCTCGCCGTCGCCGACTGGCGAGCGATCTTCTGGCTCAATGTCGTCCTCGGCCTCCTGCTCTTCCTCGCGATCGCCCTCGTGACCCGCGGCGCGGCCTTCGAGACGGCCGCGGGTGGCCTCCGGGTCCTGAGGAGGCCGTCCGCGGCCGTCTCGAAGGGCAGGGACCGGGGGCGCGTGGTCACCACAGCGCTCGGGGTGCTCACCGTCGGCCTGCTCTGGCTGACGCTGGCGGCACCCCCTTCGCTCGCGTCGGACGTCTATCTCGGGCTGCCCTTCGTCCCCTTCGCCGGGGACAGCCGGCTGGTCACACCGATCGGTGTGGTGACGCTCGCCCTCGCCGTGCTGCTCGTCGTGCTGACGATCCGCCACTGGTGGCCGCCGCTGCGGGAGAGCGACCTGCCCGGCGCGCTGCTGCTCGGCACGGTCCTCGGGTGCATCGTGCTCACCTTCGCCTCGGCCGACCCGGAGTCAGAGGTCGTCGGCCCGCTCGGGTATGCCCTGCTGCCCGTCGCGGGCATCGCCGCGCTCGGTTATGTCTGGCGGCACCGCACCGCGGCCTCGCCGCTCGTCCCGCGCGGCACCGTCCGTGGCCGCACCGGCTGGGCGTTGGTCGTCTCGCTGCTCGTCGGCGTCGCACTCGTCTCGGTCGTCGTCGACGTCCCGCTGTTCTCCCGGCTGACCACGTCCGGGTCGCAGACCGATGCGGCGATGGAGCTGGTCAAGTTCCTCGTCGCCGTGCCTGTGGGCGCGCTCTTCGGCGGCTGGATCCTGCGCTGGGTCGGCGACGGTCTCTCCGCGGGTGTCGGGTTGCTGCTCGCCACCGGCGGCCTCGTCGTCATGTCCGGATGGGACCGCGGCTCGCTCACCGAGATCACCTCGACGATCACCCTCGCGGTCGTCGGTTTCGGCCTGGGCATGGCCCTCGCGCCGGTCAACGACGCGGCGCTCGCGGACTCCCCGCAGCACGCCCACGGGACGGCGTCGAGTCTCGTCGTCGTCGCGCGGATGGTCGGCATGGTCGTCGGCCTCGCCCTGCTCACCGGCGTCGGGCTGCACCGCTACTACCAGGCCGTCGAGGCGCTGCCGCGTGAGCAGCAGACGAGCGGTCAGGCTCTGCTCGATGCTGCGCTGCTGCAGGTGCAGACCGTCTTCGTCGGTGCTGCCGGGGCTGCGTTCGTGGGCGCGCTCGTCGCCTTCGTCTTCCTCGGTGTGCGTCGCCGGGAGGGCTCAGGCTCGCTGGCTCGTGGGTTCGGCGTCGAGGAGTAGCTCGATCTTGTCGGCGACCGTCGCGCTCGCCTCGTAGGTGATCATGTGGCCGACCCCGGGCACCATCCAGAAGTCCGACCCAGGGATGAGCGCGGCAAGGCGGCGCCCCGCGGAGACGGGGGTGAGCCGGTCCTTGCGGCCGGTGAGGACCACAGTGCGCACGTGGGCGAAGGGGGCGACCCCGGTCCGCAGATCGAGATCACCGATCGCGCGGTACCAGTCGGCGACCACATTGGCTCGGGTCTGGCTGGTCTGCTGGACCGTGGCGCGCACCGCCTCGGGGTCCGGGTTGTCCCCGAAGAGGTTGGCAGCCGTGAGCCGGGCCGTCGTCGGTAGGCCCGGGAAGCGTGCGGGGGCCTTGGCGAGCAGGCCCATGACGAGCACCTCGCCGGGCACGCCCCGACGGCCGGGCAGGTGTGCGGCGGTGCCGACGAGCGCGACGCCCCGCACCCGGGCGAGCACGAGGTCGGGGTCGACCTCGCCGAGAGCCATGACCGTCATCCCGCCCATCGAGTGGCCGCCGAGGACGACATCGCCCTCCGGGGCCGTCTCTGCAAGGACCTCGCGCAGGGCCGCGCCGAGGTCGAGCAGGGACACGTCGCGGTCGAGACCGGAGCTGGAGCGTCCGTGGCCGGGCTGGTCGTAGGTGACGACCCGCAGATGGGGCCGGCGCTGCTGCAGGTCGACGACCACCGGGTCCCACACCTCGTGGGTGCCGCACCAGCCGTGGGCGAGGACGAGTGTCGGTCCCTGCGCGAAGCCGCTGGGAGCCGGGTGCTCGAAGACTGCGAGGCGGGCACCGTCGGGAGCGGTGACCGTCCGTCGGGTGCCCGGGGCGGGGTGGGCCAAGGGGCTCACAGGTTGGTCCGCGAGTCACCGATGTCGCCGTCGAGGCCGACGATGACGGGGGCGTGGTCGCTGGCGCCCTTGCCCTTGCGCTCCTCGCGGTCGATCGACGCGCCGCTCACGCGAGCGGCGAAGGAGGGCGAGCCGAGGACGAAGTCGATGCGCATGCCGCGCTTCTTGGGGAAGGCGAGCTGCTGGTAGTCCCAGTAGGTGTAGGTGCCCGGCCCGGGGGTGTGCGGGCGGGTGACGTCGACGAAGCCGGCGTCGAGGAAGGAGTTGAAGGCTGCGCGCTCTGGCGCGGAGACGTGCGTCTTGTCGGCGAAGTACTCCATCGACCAGACGTCCTCGTCCTGGGGCGCGACATTCCAGTCGCCGCACAACGCGGTCGGGGTGCCGTCTGCGGTCCACTCGAGCGCACGCTGCTTGAGCTGCTCGAGCCAGGCGAGCTTGTAGGTCATGTGCGGGTCCTCGAGCGTGCGGCCGTTGGGCACGTAGAGCGACCAGACACGCACGCCACCGCAGGTCGCGCCGATCGAGCGCGCCTCAGGGGCGACGGGGTCGCCGAAGCCGGGGTCGCCGTCGAAGCCGATCGACACGTCCTCCAGACCGACGCGGGAGAGGATCGCCACGCCGTTCCACTGGTTGAGGCCGTGGTGGGCGACCTCGTAGCCCAGCTCGGTGAAGCGGTCATACGGAAACTGCTCCTCCTTGGCCTTGGTCTCCTGGATGGCCAGGACGTCGACGTCGCTGCGCTGCAGCCAGGCCTCGACGCGGTCGACGCGGGAGCGGATGGAGTTGACGTTCCAGGTAGCGATGCGCACGGCGCCACCCTAGCCATCGGGACTGACACCCTTGAGCCCATGGCCGACTTCGAGCTGTCCCGCACGACGCATGTCGTCGCCGACCCCGGGACCGTGCACGCCCTGATCGACGACTTCCGGCAGTGGACGCGCTGGTCGCCGTGGGAGGGCGCCGACCCCGACCTGCGGCGCACCTACGCAGGACCCGACCACGGCGTCGGCTCGACGTACCAGTGGTCCGGCAATGCCAAGGCCGGTGAGGGGCGGATGGAGATCGTCTCCTCGACGCCGAGCGAGGTCGTCGTCGACCTGCGCTTCGTCAAGCCCTTCAAGGCGACCAACGTCACGACCTTCTCCCTTCGTCCGATCGGAGGGGGCACGGACGTCACCTGGACGATGACCGGGCAGCGCAGCGCGGTGATGGGCCTGATGGGCACGCTGTTCTTCGACAAGGCGATCGGCAAGGACTTCGACAGGGGGCTCGCCGCGATGAAGCGGACGGCTGAAGCAAGCAGACCTCCCCGAAGCCATGCCCCCGGGAGCTACCGCTACGGCCTTGGCTGGAACGCCAGGCTGAAGAAGCCCAAGGAGGAGATCGACGAGCCAACGGCCAGGCAGCGCTTTGCGCAGGGCCCCATGTTTGCCGTCAGCAGGGTGGCCGAGGGGCAGGCCGTGGCTGACTTCACCCTGTACGTTGCGGCCGAGGGCTCCCACGTGAGGGTCCAGCGCTATGACGCGAACGGCTCCGTCGTGGAGGTCTACGACTTCGCCGTCGTCGAGGGTGACGACCGGCTGTTCATGGACAACTACACGGTCTACGTCTACGCCGACGATGCGAGGACGACGCGGACATTCAGCCAGTCCGTCGCCCACAAGTCGTGGGTCTTCCGCCAGGACGGCACCGCGACCTGCCGCGATGTGGTCACGTCCATGCCGGACGCCAGGATCTCGGAGTACCGCGACCTCGACGTCTCGGGGCACTGGCGGGCGCGACCGAGCTTCGGCGACTGGGACGGCTACGGCGAGCATCCCGAGCCGAGCGACGCGGGCTGAGCCCGCGGGTCTGGCCATGGCCGCGGCGGGTCGTTAGCGTCGGGCAGCATGCGACCCCTCATCGAGATCCCTGCCGCCGACGGAACCGCCGAGGCGCTCGTCGCCCGGCCCGACGACGGCAACCACCCCGGAGTCCTGCTGTGCATCGACGCCCTCGGCCTGCGCCCACGCATCCAGGAGATGGCTGATCGCATCGCCTCCTGGGGCTACATCGTCCTCGCGCCCAACACGATGTACCGGTCCGGGACCGCGGCGCAGACCACTCCGACGACTGACCTGCGCATCCCCGAGGAGCGGGCTGCCTACGGCAAGAAGGTCGGCCCCTACCTCGCCCTGCTCACGGGTGCGGCGATCGATGCCGACCTGCCCCACTACCTGTCCGCGTTGCGCGGTCTCGACGGGGTGGGCGAGGGCCCCGTGGGCGTCACCGGCTACTGCATGGGTGCCAAGCTCGCGACCCGGTGCTCCGGGTTGGACCCGAGCGTCGCGGCCTGCGGTGGCTTCCACGGGGCCATGCTCGCGACGGACGACGACGACAGCCCGCACCTCACCCTCGGTGGCGCGCAGGCGGAGTTCGTCTACGGCCATGCCGACAACGACCAGGCGATGACCCCGCAGATGGTCGAGCGGCTCGACGCCGCGCTCGCCGAGCACGGGCTGGTCGCCCAGAGCGCCGTCTACCCGCAGGCGCCCCACGGCTACACGATGAGCGACACCTCGAGCCACCAGCAGGCCGGCGAGGACCGCCACTGGAGCGAGCTGCAGGCCCTCTTCGCCCGGACCCTCGGCGCGTGAGCACCGCCCTCGTCACCGGAGCGACCGCCGGCATCGGCCGCGAGTTCGCCGTCCAGCTCGCGGCGAAGGGGGACGACCTCGTCCTCGTCGCCCGCGACAGTGCGCGCCTGGACGCGCTCGCCGCCGAGCTGGGTGGTGCTCACGGCGTCGCCGTCGAGGTGATCTGCGCGGACCTGTCCGACCGGGCCGCGCTGGAGCGGGTGGCCGAGCGGCTGCGCGACCCGGCCCGGGCCGTGGACCTGCTGGTCAACAACGCGGGCTACGGGCTGGGCTCTCCCTTCGTCGACACGACGGTCGAGGACGAGGAGCGGCTGCTCGACGTGCTGGTGCGGGCGGTCCTCGTGCTCAGCCATGCCGCGGCCGGGGCGATGGTCGTGCGGGGGAGCGGACGGATCATCAACGTCTCGTCCGTCGCCGGGCTGCTCACGAGCGGGACCTATGCGGCATCCAAGGCCTGGGTCATCACCTTCAGCGAGTCGATCGCGGCACAGCTGGCGCCGCGCGGGGTCGGGGTCACCGCGCTGCTGCCCGGGTACGTGCGCACCGAGTTCCACGAGCGCGCGGGGATCGACAAGAAGCGCAACGGTCCCTTCTGGCTCGACGCGCCGGACCTCGTGCGCCAGGCCCTCGCCGACTCCGAGCGTGGTCGCGTCGTGTCCGTCCCGAGCCCGCAGTACAAGGCGGTCGTCGGCGTCGTGCGCCACCTGCCCCGGGTGCTGCTGCGCAACCCGCGGGTGACCGCGCTGCACCGCAAGAACCCGAGTCCCTGACAGGCCCTCCCGCAATCGCCGTTCGTCTGCATTGCCCTATGGCAATGCAGACGAACGGTCACCCGGGTTGCATTGCCATAGGGGAATGCAACCTCAGAGGGGGCCGAGGGCGTCGGCTGGGTCCGCGTCGAGGTCCAGCGTCTCGAGGATCCGCAGCAGCGCCCGCTCCTCGAAGCGGAAGTGCGACTCCATGATCGCGCCGAGCCCGTCGAGGTGGGAGTGCACCCGCTCGGGTGGGTCGTCTCGGTCGAGAGCTGCCTCGAGCCCGCCGACCAGGTGACTCATCATCGAGTGGTCCTGGCTCAGCCGGCGCAGGGTGTCGGCCAGCTCGGGGTGCTCGGAGGCGATCGCGGGGAAGAGGTGACGGTCCTCCCCTTCGTGATGGCGGGTGAGGGCCGTGCAGAAACCGCGGCAGTACACCAGCAGGTCCCGGGCCACCTCGGGGTCTTCGCCGGCCGCCCGCACGAGGTCGAGCGCCTCGCGCAGGCGGGCGTGCACCGCCCGCAGCTCGTGTGCCCAGGCCACCAGCCTGGTCTGCTCGCCCTCAGTCACGAGAGGGCGAAGGGTGGGAAACGTGCATGACACGTCCTCCTTCGATCCGGCGCCTCCATGCCTGACACGGTCTGCCACCGGCACGCGACGCTGCGCCCAGCGTAACTCTGTCTTGGCGAAGCTACTTGCGGGTATGACGTGCAGTTGGCGAAGTGCTTCGGACGAGAGAGCTGATTTTCCGGGATTCTCCTACGCGTCGGGCGTGCACGTGCACGTCGTACCCGCAAGTAACCTCTGGCCACGGGCCGGCACCGCGCGCCCCATAGAATACGACTCGTGACTGACATCGCTGCCGACCGCGCCCGCCTGCTCGAGATCGTCAAGGACAAGGCCATCGTCCACGGACGGGTGACCCTCTCCTCCGGCGCCGAGGCCGACTACTACGTCGACCTGCGCCGCATCACGCTCGACGGCGAAGCCTCCCCGCTCGTCGGCCGGGTCATGCTGGACCTCGTCGCGGACCTCGACTTCGACGCCGTGGGCGGGCTGACGCTGGGTGCCGACCCCGTCGCCACCTCCATGCTCCACGCCACCGCGGCGAAGGGGGAGCGGCTGGACGCCTTCGTGGTGCGCAAGTCCGGCAAGGCCCACGGCCTGCAGCAGCGCATCGAGGGTCCGTCGATCAAGGGCCGTCGTGTCCTGATCGTCGAGGACACCTCCACGACGGGCAACTCGCCGCTCGAGGCGGCCACCGCCGCCCGCGAGGCGGGTGCCGAGGTCGTCGCCGTCGCGACGATCGCCGACCGGGCGACCGGTGCCGCCGACAAGTTCGCCGAGGCCGGTCTGGAGTACCGCCACGTCTTCGGGCTCGAGGAGCTCGGGCTCGCCTGAGGGCCTCCACGGCAACCGGTTTAAGTTAGGCTCTCCTAAGTTCAGCCGTCCCCGGTGTTAGGAGAGCCATGAAGATCGCCGAGCTCAAGGACCGCGTGGTCCTGGGTGCCGCCCGTGTCTACGCCCGTCGGACGATGGCCGACTACGCCGAGCGGACGGAGGAGTCGCAGTTCGAGGTCACGGTCGCCCGGGTCGTCGAGCTCAACCCGGTGATGCGACGAATCACCTTGGCAGCCCCCGAGATCCGCGACTACTCGCTGCTCGGCCCTGACGAGTTCTTCGGCCTGCTCATGCCGGGCGCCGACGGCCACCTGCACCTGCCTGACCCGGGGCGCAGCAATGTCCGTGCGGCCATCAGCGAGATGTCCGAGGACGAGCAGCCCGGCCTGCGGTGGTACACGATCCGCAGCATCCGCCGGCGCGAAGGGGAGGTCGACGTCGACATCGTGACCCACGGCGACTCCGGTCCGGGGTCGGCATGGGCGACGTCCGCGCAGGTGGGCGATGTCGCCGGGTTCCGCTCCGGGGGAGCGCTGTACTCCAGCTTCGACCAGCCGCGTCAGCTCCTCGTCGCCGACGAGACGGCCCTGCCCGCGCTGCTGGCGATCCTGGAGGAGCGGGACCGCCGTGGCCTGCCCGGCCTCGGCGCGGGCATCGAGGCACACGTCGAGGTCCCCTCGTCGAGCGTGCTCGACGGCATGGAGATGCCGTCCGACGTCGCCGTCCACCTGCGAGGCTCCGCCGCGCCGGGCACGGCAGTCCTCGCGGCCCTCGTCGACTCGCCCGGCTCGAGCGCCGACCTGGACTACGCCTGGCTCTGCGGCGAGTCCGGGCTGGCGACCTCCCTTCGTCGCCACCTCGTGCAGCAGGGCACGGACAAGCGGCAGATCACCTTCTCCGGCTACTGGAAGCTGGGCGCCGCACGCGGCTGACCGCCGGCCGGATAGCGTGATCCACATGGAGCCGCACCTCGTTGCCCTGGATGTCGACGGCACGATCCTGACCCACGACGGCGAGCTGCGAGAGGCCACCCGCGACGCGATCCGCGCGGTCGCCGACGCCGGCCACCAGATCGTCATCTCGACCGGGCGCTCGGTCGTCGCCACGACACCCGTCCTGGAGATGCTCGACCTCTCCCACGGGTGGGCCGTCTGCTCCAACGGTGCTGTGACGCTCGAGCTGGATCCCGCTGAGCCGCAGGGCTATCGGATCGCCGAGACGGTCACCTTCGACCCCCGCGAGGCGCTCACCCTCGTGATGGAGCACGCCCCCCACATCCTCGTCGCGGTCGAGGAGGTCGGGGTCGGCTTCAAGGTCGCTCGGCCCTACCCCGAGGGCGTGCTGATGGGCGAGCAGGTCGTCGTCCCCTTCGAGCAGCTCGTCGACACACCGACCACCCGCGTGTCCTTCCACGACCCCGAGGGCGCGAGCGAGGACTTCCTCGACCTCGTCGAGCGGATCGGTCTGCACGGGGTGAGCTACGCGGTCGGGTACACCGCCTGGCTGGACCTGGCCCCCGAGGGCGTGTCCAAGGGTTCGGCGCTGGAGCTGGTGCGCCGCCGACTCGGCATCGAGCCGCACCTGACCTTCGCGGCCGGTGACCAGCGCAACGACCTGGAGATGCTGCGCTGGGCTGCTCGAGGGGTCGCGATGGGCGATGCTCCGCCCGAGGTCGTCGCCGCGGCGGACGAGCAGACCGGCACGGTCTACGAGGACGGCCTCGCGGCTGCCCTCCGCCGCTTGTTCTAGGTGCAGGATGGGGTCGTGACCCGCGCCCCTGATCTTGATGACGCCCGCGACGCCGCCCGCAAGGTCGGCGACCACCCTGCCCTCGAGGCCTTGGCGCGGATCGGGTTCGTCGTCTCCGGACTCCTGCACGTCGTGCTCGGCTGGACCGCCGGGCGACTGGGCTGGGGCGGCGGTGGTCAGGCCGACCAGTCCGGCGCTCTCTCCGCGCTCGCGAGCAACCCCGCCGGCACGATCCTCATGTGGGTCATCGTCATCGGGCTCGCGGCGCTCGTCCTGTGGCAGGTGACGGTGGCGGTCGCGCCGGGCTTCGGCGATGGTGCCTTTGATCGGATCAAGGCGCTGGGCAAGGCCGCCGTCTACGCCGCGCTGGCGTACACGGCCTCGACCTTTGCCATGGGCTCCGGCTCCTCGTCCTCGTCCGAGCAGTCCTCGCAGGACCTGACGGCGACACTCATGCAGGCGCCGGCCGGGCAGGTCCTCGTCGGCGCGGTCGGCGTCGCGATCATCGCCGTCGGCGGGTACCACGTGTACAAGGGTGTGACCCGCAAGTTCCTCGACGACCTCGAGCAGGACCCGGGCACCTGGGCGACCCGCTCGGGCACGATCGGCTACCCGGCCAAGGGAGCGGTCCTCGCCCTCGTCGGCGTCTTCTTCGTCATCGCTGCCGTGCAGCACCAGTCGTCCGAGGCATCCGGTCTCGACGGCGCACTCAAGAGCCTGCGCGACCAGCCCTTCGGCCCGTACCTGCTCACCGCCGTCGCGGTGGGCCTGGTGGCCTTCGGCCTGTACTGCTTCGCCAGGGCACGCCACCAGCGGATCTGAGCGCTCCCCTTCGTCAGCAAACCGGTTGCCGGGGCGAAGGGAGAGCCCCTAGCCTTGTCGGGTCCGACCGGTCGGTGACAGCGCCCGGTCCCCTCGACCTCGAAGGTGATGACCCGCTCGATGCGGCACCAGATCTCCCGCGACTGAAGAGCGCGTCCGACCGCGGCCCACGCACCGCGAGTCCCGTCGGCGTGCGCACGCAGCGACGGTACGGAGATCTCCATGTCAGCACCCACACCGGGGGCGGACGCCCTCGTCACCCTCACCCACGTCACCCTCGACTGGCCCGACGGCACCCGTGCCCTCGATGACGTCAGCGGGTCCTTCGGTCACGGCCGAACTGGCCTCGTCGGCCGCAACGGCTCGGGCAAGACCACCCTGCTGCGGCTGATCACGGGCGAGCTGACCCCGATCGACGGGACGCTCCACGTCAGCGGCGCCGTCGCCACGCTCCCGCAGCAGCTGGGACTCGACACGCAGCGCACGGTCGCGCAGGCGTTGGGCGTCGCGCCGGCCCTCGCAGCCATCGCGGCGATCGAGGCCGGCTCGATCGACCAGGCGGACTTCGATGCGGCAGAAGGCCGCTGGGGCATCGAGGCCGAGGCGCTCTCGACCCTGACCACCCTGGGGCTCGGTGACGACGCAGACCTTCTCGACCGGCCGCTCGGCACCCTGTCGGGCGGCGAGGTCGTCACCGTGGGGCTCGCCGCGCTCCAGCTGCAGCGAGCCGACATCGCGCTGCTCGACGAGCCGACCAACAACCTCGACAGAGCAGCCCGCACGCGTCTGCTCGAGGCGATCGACGCGTGGCCGACCGGCCGCTCGCTCGTCGTGGTCAGTCACGACACCGACCTGCTCGAGCACGTCGACCGCATCGTCGAGGTGCACGGTCACGAGCTGCGCGGCTTCGACGGGCCGTGGTCGGTGTACCGCGCGGCGATCGAGGCAGAGCAGCAGGCGGCCGCCGATGCCGTCCGGGCCGCAGAGCAGGAGGTGCGTCGGCAGAAGCGTGACCGCGTCGAGGCGGAGCTCAAGCTGGCCGGGCGCAAGCGGATCGCCGATCGCGATCAGGCGAGCAAGCGGGCGCCCAAGATCGTCATGAACACCTGGGCCATGAAGGCAGAGAAGTCAGCCGCCAAGCACCGCCACCTCCACGACGATCGGCTCGATCGGGCCCGCACCTCCCTCACCGAGGCCGAAGGGATGGTCCGCGAGGACCGCTCGGTGCGCATCGAGCTGCCCGGCACGCAGGTGCCGGCCGGCCGGACGGTGCTGGAGCTACGGGAGGGGGAGGACCTCCCCCTTCGAGGCTCGGCCGTGGACGGCCTCACACCTCAGGACGGCGCCTTCGTCGTGCAGGGGCCGGAGCGGATCGCGCTGTCCGGCGCCAACGGTGCCGGCAAGACGACGCTGCTGCGCGAGGTCCTCGGGCTGCCCACGGCGGTGGCACCGGCCGCGCGGCTCGTCCGAAGGATCGACGAGGTCGGCCATCTGCCGCAGCGGATCGAGCTGGACGCCGAGCGGAGTGTCCTCGAGGCCGTCCGAGCGGCCGCGCCCACGGTGCCGCCGCAGCAGGTCCGGGCGTCTTTGGCGCGCTTCCTCTTCCGGGGCGCGCTCGCCGAGCGGTCCGTCGCGGGGCTGTCGGGTGGGGAGCGCTTCCGCGTCGCCCTGGCCAGCGTGCTGCTCGCGGACCCGGCGCCGCACCTGATCGTCCTGGACGAACCGACCAACAGCCTCGACGTCGACAGCGTCGACCAGCTCGTCGACGCGCTGGCCGCCTACCGCGGGGCGCTGCTCGTGGTCAGTCACGACGAGGGCTTCCTCGAGCGGATCGGCATCACCCGCCGCTGGGAGATCCGCGGCGGCCACCTTCGTGCATTGCCCTAGGGCAATGCCCGTCAACCCTGCATTGCCCTATGGCAATGTCCGTCGAAGTTGCATTGCCCTATGGCAATGCGTGGTCGTGGTCCTGGTCCTGGGGGCTCGCGGGCCGGGACGAAGGGAGCGACGAAGGGAGGACCACCAGGCCGAGGAGGGCGATGGCGGCGCCGAGCACCAGCCCCATCACGACGTCGCTGATGTTGTGCACACCGAGCAGGATCCGGTCGGCGGCGGTCACGCCGGCGCCGAGCAGGGCGAGGACCGTTGCGCCCCAGCGCATCCACGCAGATCGAATGACCTGCACCAGCGCGATGACCAGCACCGTGCCGACCGCGATGTTGGTCGCGTGACCGCTCGGGTAGGACCAGCCGCCGACCTCGACGACCGCGTCGAGGGGGCGGGGACGCTCGACGAGCAGCTTGCACCCGACGCCGAGCCCCCAGCCGGCGAGGCCGATGGCAACGGTGACGACGGCGGCACGCGCGGTGATGCGGCGGCGCACGGCAAGCACCCCGCCGAGGAGCGCGACGACGGGGTAGACGAACCACGGCCCGCTGAGCACGGCCCAGAGCACGGCCGCGTCGTGCCAGCGCGGGTGGCCGGCGAGCGCGGCGATGCCGTGGGTGACGCCCCAGGCGTCGACCTCGCGGACCGCGGAGGAGGGGATCAGCAGCCACTCACCGAGTGCCGCGACGGCCAGCGTGGCCGCCACCATGAGCAGCGCTGCCGACACGATTCGCAGGAGAGAGACGGGTCGGTCTGCAGGCATCCACCGATTGTGCGGCATGCTGGACCCGCCATGTTCGATCTCGTCATCACCTCCCCGGCCAACCAGCGCCTCAAGGACCTCGTCGCACTGCGTCGTCGTCGCATCCGCGAGAGCGCGGGTGTCACCCTCCTCGAGGGTCTCGAGGAGACCTCCCTCGCGCTGGACTCTGGCGTGCGCCCCGTCGCCCTCTTCCACTGCCCCGAGCTGATGCTCGACGAGCAGGCCGGAGCCGACCTCGTCGAGCGCGCTCGCGGTGTCGGTGCCGAGATCGTGGAGCTGGGCCGGATCGCCTTCGAGAAGGTGGCCTACCGCGAGGGCCCCGACGGCATCCTCGCCAAGGTCCCCGCGCCCGGTCTGGCGCTCGACGAGGTCGAGCTGCCCGACAACGCCCTCGTCCTCCTGTGCGAGGGCGTGGAGAAGCCCGGCAACCTCGGAGCCATGCTGCGCACCGCCGACGCCGCTGGGGTCGCGCTCGTCATCGCCGCCGACCCGGTCACCGACTGGGGCAACCCCAATGTCATCCGCTCGAGCAAGGGCACCGTCTTCTCGGTCCCGGTGGCTGCGGCGAGCACCGACGAGGTGTGGACCTGGTTGGCCGAGCGCGGCGTCGAGATCGTCGCCACGACTCCTGACACGGACATCGAGCACACCGATGCCGATCTGACCGGCCCGGTCGCGGTCGCCGTCGGTTCGGAGAAGTACGGACTGACCGATGCCGCGCTCGCCCGGGCGCACCACAAGGTGCGGATCCCCATGGTGGGACGGGCCAACTCGCTCAATGTCGCGACCTCGGCAGCGATCGTCGTGTACGAGGCCGTGCGCCAGCGACGGAGCATCTGAACCGACCCGATTACTGGGCGGAGTACGGCCTGTGTCACGATGCTCATATGCGCGTCGACCACGTCTCCTATGCCGCAGACCAGTCCGGTGTCAAGGCCACAGCCCAGCGTCTGGGCGAAGCACTTGGCGTGACCCCCGTCGATGGGGGGATCCACCCACGCTTCGGCACGCGCAACATGATCCTGCCGCTCGCCCACGAGCGCTACGTCGAGGTCGTCGAGGTCCTCGACCACCCGAGCTCCGACAAGGCCCCCTTCGGCCAGGTCGTGCGCGCCCGCTCCGAGGCCGGTGGCGGCTGGATGGGCTGGGTCATCCGCGTCGACGCCGAGATCGAAGAGGTCGAGGAGCGACTGGACCGCAAGGCGGTCGCGGGCAACCGTCGGCTGTCCGACGGCCGTGAGTTCCTGTGGAAGCAGATCGGCATCAAGGGCACGCTCGCCGACCCGCAGCTGCCCTTCTTCGTCAAGTGGGGCGAGGGCTCGCCGCACCCGAGCGAGGAGGCGTCCACCGACGTCACCATCTCCTCGCTGATGATCGCCGGCGACCAGGCGCGCGTCACCGACTGGCTCGGCGGCCTGCCCCCCGAGGAGACCTCCTCGGTCATCGACTTCGAGTTCGTCGCGCCGCACGGCACGCCCGGCCTGCTCTCGGTCACCTTCAACACCCCGGGCGGCCCGGTCACCCTCTGACCGGCTCCCCATGGCCTGGTCCGACCGCGTCGGTCGATTCTTCGCTCTCGACGACGACTGGGAGCGCCCCGGCGGCACGATCACCCGCGGCGACGCGCTCCTCACCTTGACGGTCGTCGCACTCTCCCTCTTCGTCCTGGAGCTCATGCGCGGGCTCGGCAGCCTGATCGAGGTCGATCAGCCGGTGTGGCAGCAGTGGTTGTTCACCGCGATCCCTGCCCTCTTCCTCCTCACCCGCCGTCGCTACCCCCTGCTCACCGTCGCCGCCGCGAGCCTGGCGTACTGGGCGATCGCCTCCTACGAGCCACTTCTGGTCAGCCTGCTGTCGACGCAGGTGTCCTACTTCCTCGTCGTCCTCGGCGGCGTGGCCTGGGCGCGCAACCGCCGCACCATGGCCGGGGTCTACGGCGTCATCCTCTTCGCGATGTTCCTCTGGCTCGTGTGGGGCTTCGCCGTGGGGCAGGCGACCAAGGGCATGGTGGGCTCGCCCGACCCGCAGGCGTGGATCGCGCCGACGGTCGCGGCGCCCGTGATGCTCAGCATCATCAACATCCTCTACTTCGGTGGTGCGGTGATCGGTGGCCAGGCGGCCTGGCGCTCGGCCCGCCAGCGTGCGGGGCTGCAGAGCCAGACCCAGACCATCCGCGAGCAGACCGGCCAGCTGCGTGAGGCGGCGGTCGTCGAGGAGCGGCTGCGGATCGCCCGCGAGCTGCACGATGTCGTCGCGCACCACGTCTCCGGCATCGGGGTGCAGGCAGCCGCGGCCCGTCGCGTCCTCGACAAGGACCCAGAGGCGGCGAAGGGAGCACTGCTGCGGATCGAGGGTGGCAGCCGGGACGCCGTCACGCAGATGCGTGGGCTGCTCGGCACGCTGCGGATGGGGGAGGCCCCCGTCGCGGACACCGACCACGCGCCCGAGCCCACCCTGGCGGATGTCGCCGACCTCGCGGCCGAGCGCGACGGCACGGCCCTGACCGTCACCCACGAGGTGGTCGAGGACTCGCCGGGCGCCCTCGAGGCAGTCCCCACGGCGATCGGCCACTCCCTCTACCGCACCGCGCAGGAGGCGCTGACCAATGTCGTGCGGCACTCGACGGCGCAGCGCGCCCGCGTGATCGTCCGCGTCGGTCACCAGCACGCGGAGATCGAGGTCACCGACGACGGCCGTCCGCGGCCGGGGACCTCCGGGACCGGTATGGGCCAGCTGGGGATCCGCGAGCGGGTCTCCTCGCACCACGGGAGCGTCGAGATCGGGCCCCGCCCACTGGGCGGCTATCGGGTCCGGGCGCGCATCCCCCTTCGGTCGGAGGAGACATGACGGACACGCTGCGGGTGCTGCTCGTCGACGACCAGCCGATCATCCGGTCCGGCTTCGCGATGATGCTCTCCGTCGAGGAGGACCTCGTCGTCGTCGGCGAGGCGGCCAACGGACGCGACGCGATCGACCTGGCCGAGCGAGAGCGTCCCGATGTCATCGTCATGGACGTGCAGATGCCCGTCATGGACGGCATCGCCGCGACCCGCGAGATCGTCGAGCGGGACCTGGGGCGGGTCATCATCCTCACGACCTTCGACGCGGACAACTACCTCTTCGATGCGCTCCAGGCGGGGGCGAGCGGCTTCCTGCTCAAGAACGCGGAGGCCGACCAGCTCGTCGACGCGCTGCGGGCGGTGGGGCACGGGCACGCGCTGCTCGCGCCCGAGGTCACCCAGCGGGTCATCGCCCAGATGAGCGTCCCGTCCGCCCCCGCGGGAGGAGGCGAAGGGAGGAGGCACGCCGCCCTGCTCGCCCACCTCACCGACCGTGAGCTGGACGTGCTGCGGCTCATGGGCGCCGGGCGGTCCAACTCCGAGATCGCCGCCGAGCTGGTCATCGGTGCCGCGACCGTCAAGACGCACGTGTCGAGCATCTTCGCCAAGCTGCAGGTGCGTGACCGGGTGGGTGCGGTGATCATCGCGCACGAGGCCGGGGTCGTCGGCGACTGATCTCCGCCCACGGGGGGAGACCCCCTTCGCCCCAAGACCACCCTCGGGGCGGATCCGCTGCCACCCTCCAGTCCATAGCGTTACGGGTATGGACAGAGCACCGCAAACCATCACCGTGGAGGGCCTGACCCGCCGCTTCGGGGACTTCACCGCCGTCGACCACGTCGACTTCTGCGTGCCGCAGGGCAAGATGACCGGATTCGTCGGCGGCAACGGCGCGGGCAAGACGACCACCATGCGGATGATCATGGGCGTGCTGTCGATCAGCGAGGGCCGCGTCATGTGGGGTGACCAGCCCATGACCGCCGCGCACCAGCGCTCCATCGGCTACATGCCCGAGGAGCGCGGCCTCTACCCCAAGCAGAAGGTCGCCGACCAGCTGATCTACCTCGGCCAGCTCAAGGGCCTGTCGCCCAAGGCGGCTCGCGAGTCCGTCATGACGCTGCTCGAGCGACTCGGTCTGGGCGAGCGCACCAGCGACGCCGTCGAGGCGCTCTCGCTCGGCAACCAGCAGCGGGTGCAGATCGCTGCCGCGCTGATGATCGAGCCCGCGGCGCTGATCCTCGACGAGCCCTTCAGCGGGCTCGACCCCGACGCGGTCGACTCGATGGCCGAGCTGCTGCGCGAGCACACGGCCCGCGGCGTGCCGGTGCTCTTCTCCAGCCACCAGCTCGACCTCGTCGACCGACTGTGCGACCAGCTCGTCATCCTCGCCAAGGGCCAGGTCCGCGCGACCGGGACGCCCACCAAGCTGCGGGGTGGCTCCCCGCGACGGCACCGTCTGGTCGCCGTCCGCGACGCCGGCTGGGTGCGAGAGGTGCCCGGTGTCTCCGCCATCGACGTGGACGGCCCCGTCGCGGTACTCGACCTGGTCAGCGACTCCGAGGCCGAGCGCCAACGGCTGCTCGGCGAGGTCCTCGCCGAGGGCTTGCGCCGTGGGGGAGTCACCGAGCTCTCCCCGATCATCCCGCCCCTGTCCGAGGTCTACCGAGAGGTGACGGCATGAAGACCACCAATGCCTGGACGCTCGTCGCGCGACGCGAGCTGTCCGTCCGCCTGCGCGACAAGACCTTCATCGGCTCCACCCTGCTCTCGCTCGTCATCCTCGTCGCCGTCTTCGGCTTCCAGGCGTGGAATGCCAACAAGGCGTCGACCTACGACCTCGCCGTCACCTCGCAGTCACAGCAGATGGGCCAGGTCGTCGTCGATGCGGCACCCGGCATCGACGACAAGGTGACGGTCACGCTCGTCGACGTCGCTGACGACCAGTCAGCCAAGGCCGCCGTCACCGATGAGTCCGCCGACGCCTGGCTGCACAGGACGAGTGACGGTTGGCAGCTCGTCGGCAAGTCGGACGTCAGCCCCGGCCTGCAGGACATCGCCACCCAGTCCATCGGCACCGCCGTCCTCGCGGCCAACGCGGACAAGGTCGGCACCGACGTGACGGCCCTGCAGAAGGGGACGGATGTCACCACCGACATCCTCGACGGCGATGCGGAGCAGGCCGGCATCGCCAAGGCCGTCGGCTTCGGCATGGCGATCCTCTTCTACATGTCCGCAGCGATCTTCGGCATGTACCTCGCGATGAGCGTCACCGAGGAGAAGCAGTCGCGGATCGTCGAGATCATCGCGACGTCCATCCCCCTTCGTCATCTGCTCTTCGGCAAGCTCATCGCGGCCGTGGCTCTGGCCGTGGGACAGCTGCTCCTCTACGCGGCCGTGGCGATCGTCGGGGCGAGCTTCACGGAGTGGGGCGACATGCTTCCCGGCCTCACCTCCGGGCTGATCTGGTTCATCGTCTTCTTCATCGCCGGCTTCACGATGATCGCGGCGCTCTACGCCGTGTCAGGCGCGCTTGCCTCGCGCCAGGAGGACATCCAGTCCACGTCCTTCCCCGTGACGATGCTGCTCATGGTGATGTTCTTCGGGGCGATGTTCGCCAGCGGACCGATCGTCGACGTCCTCGCCTGGATCCCGCCCTTCTCCGCGATCCTGCAGCCGATGCGGCTGGTGTCCGGTGAGGCGCAGTGGTGGGAGGCCCTGATCAGCCTCGGCATCCTCGCCGCGGTGACCGTCGGGGTCATCCTCGTCGCGGAGCGGATCTACCGCCGGGCGCTGATGCAGACCGGCGGCAAGCTGTCCTACAAGGACGCGTGGAACGCCGAGCTGTAGGGCCGGCCCCAGAAACTGGATCGGCCCGGGCGCCCGCAGGGGTGGTGCCCGGGCCGATCTGTGTCTGGCGGTCAGTCCTTGATGGCACCCCGCAGGCGAAGGGAGTTGAGCACCACGAGCACCGAGCTCAGAGCCATCGCGGCACCGGCGACCATCGGGTTGAGCAGGCCCGCCATCGCGAGCGGGATGGCGGCGATGTTGTAGCCGAAGGCCCAGCCCAAATTTTGCTTGATGACCTTGAGCGTCTCGCGGGAGAGGGCGATCGCGCGGGGCACGGACTCGAGGTCGGCGTGCACGAGGACGATGTCGGCGGACTCCATCGCGACATCGGTGCCGGTGCCCATCGCCATGCCCAGGTCGGCCTTGACGATCGCGGCCGCGTCGTTGACGCCGTCGCCGACCATGGCGACGACCCGGCCCTCCTCCTGGAGGCGCTCGATGACATCGTGCTTGTCCTGGGGACGCACATCGGCGATGACGTGCTCCGGGTCGATGCCCACCCGGGCGGCGATCGTCGTCGCGTTGTGCTCGTTGTCGCCGCTGAGCAGCCAGACCTGCAGGCCCTCGGCGCGCAGCGCACGGATGGCGTCACCGGAGGTGTCGCGCACCTCGTCGGCGACGGTCAGAGCGCCTCGGGCGACGCCGCCCCAGCCGACGAAGACCGTGGTGCCGGCCCGCTCGAGCGTCGACAGCTCGGCCGGCACCTCGTCGAAGAGGTCCGCACGGCCCACGGTGACGCGCATGTCCTTGATCATCGCGACGGCACCGGAGCCGGGGAGGTTCTCGAAGTCGCGGATCGCCGGGATCTTGATGCCCTTGTCGAGTGCACGGCGCACGATGGCCCGGGCGATGGGGTGCTCGCTGCCGGACTCGACGGCCGCGGCAGCGGTGAGCACCGCCGCGGGGTGCAGGCCGGGGGAGGCGGCCAGGTCGGTGACCTGGGCGACACCGGTCGTGATCGTGCCGGTCTTGTCGAGCACGAGGGTGTCGATGCGCCTGGTGTCCTCGAGGACCTGCGGGCCCTTGATGAGCACGCCGCGCTGGGCGCCGCGGCTGGTGCCGACGAGCAGGGCCATCGGCGTGGCCAGGCCGAGCGCGCAGGGGCAGGCGATGATCAGGACGGTGACGGCGACGCCGATGGCGGTCGTGGCCGAGCCGGACCCGATCCACCAGCCGAGGAAGGTCAGCAGCGCCAGACCCAGGACGACGGGGACGAAGACCGCGGAGACCCGGTCGGCGAGCCGCTGCACGTCGGCCTTGCCCGTCTGGGCCTGCTCGACGAGCCGGACGATCTGCGAGTAGGTGGTGTCGGTGCCGACGGCGGTCGCCTCGACGATCAGACGACCGGAGGTGTTGACCGTGCCGGCGTCGACCGTGTCGCCGGAGCGCACGTCGACCGGGACCGACTCGCCCGTGACGAGCGAGGTGTCGATGGAGCTGGTGCCGTCGATGATCAGGCCGTCGGTGGCGACCTTCTCGCCGGGTCGCACGATGAAGTGATCACCGACCTGCAGCTCGTCCAGGGGCAGGAGGACCTCGGTCGTCGCCCGGGTGCGGGAGTCGATCCGCTGGACGGCGACCCCCTTCGACCCCACGTCCATGAGGTCGGTGAGGGCGGAGCGGCCCTCGTCCTTGCTGCGGGCCTCCAGCCAGCGGCCACCGAGGAGGAAGGCGGTGATCACCGCGGCCGTCTCGAAGTAGTAGTGCCCGTCCTGGCCGCCGCCGGTGATGAGCGTGACGAAGGACCACAGGTAGGCAGCACTCACGCCGAGGCTGACGAGGGTGTCCATCGTCGAGGCCAGGTGGCGGGCGTTGAGATAGGCGGCGCGGTGGAAGGGCCACGCCGCCCACACGACGACGGGTGTGGTGAGCAGCCATTGCAACCACGGGTTGGCGGCGAAGTCCCACGGACCCATGGCGAGGACGACCACGACGAGGGCGAGCCCGCCCGCGACGATCGCACGGCGCTGCAGGTCGAGCCGGGCGATCGGCGTGTGCGTCGGCGGGGCCAGGCGCGACTCGGGCTCGATGACCGTCGCGCCGTAGCCCGAGGACTCGATGGTCGCGATGAGCTCGTGGACGTCGACGGAGCCGGGGTGGCGGACCGTTGCCTTCTCCGTCGCGAGGTTGACGCTGGCCTCGACCCCCTCGATCTTGCCGAGGTTGCGCTCGATCCGCGCGCTGCAGGAGGCGCAGGTCATGCCGGTGATCGCCAGGTCGACGCTGTGCGCGTCGGCCTCGGTCTCGAGGAGGGGGTCGGTCGCGGTGCTCATGGGGCCATCATCTCGCGGACTCGCAGGGGTCTGTGGAGGCGAAGGGGGCGCGTCGAGCCCCCGGGAGGGGTCAGGATCGGACGAGCCGCGCGATGGCGGCGCTGGCCTCGGCGACCTTGGCCGAGGCGGCCTCGTCGGACTCACGGGCCGCGTCGACGACGCAGTGGCCGACGTGGTCCTCGAGCAGGCCGAGGCTCACGGCCTGCAGGGCCTTGGTCGCCGCGGAGACCTGGGTGAGGATGTCGATGCAGTAGGTGTCCTCCTCGACCATCCGCGAGATGCCGCGGATCTGGCCCTCGACGCGCTTGAGGCGCTTGAGGTAGTCGTCCTTGCTGCCGCTGTAGCCGGCCATGGGTGCCTCCTGGTGGTGGTCGTCAACAGGCTCAACACCATACCCCCCGGGGGGTATTTCCGGCGTAGCTGGTCAGGCGTGCGTGGCGACGACGATGCTGGCCGACAGGCGACCGGTGAAGGGCTCGGGACCGAACCTCTCCTCGAGCACTCGTGCCACCTCGGACGTGGCGTGCGCCGGGTCCACCTGACGTTCCGCCAGGACATTGGCGATGGGCGTTCCCTGGCAGTGCGCGACGGCGATGTCCTGAGCGGACGTCGGCCTGCTGCGATGCTCCACCCACCGGGCATCGACCGAGGCGAAGCCCGCGCCCTCCAGCTCCTCCCGGATGAGGTCCAGATCGGTGTACCCGAAGGGAGTCCGCCGCAGGAACTGGGGTGGGTCGTCGGGGAAGAGCACGGCGAGGGCCTCATCCACGGCCAGACTCGCCTCGTTGTCCTCGATCCGTCCCCAGCTGGCGAGGACGAATCGCCCACCGGGGCGCAGGACACGGTGCGCTTCGGCGTAAGCGCGCGGACGGTCCGGGAAGAACATGACGCCGAACTGGCACATGACCGCATCGAAGTCGGCGTCCTCGCAGGGGAGATCCTGTGCATCGGCGAGCATCCACCGCACCCGGTCGGACGGGGGCAGGACCTCTGCGGCGCGATCCAGCATGGGCGGGTTGAGGTCGGTGGCGGTGATCTGGCCCGTGGGCAGGAGTCGGTGCAGGGCGCGGGTCACGGCTCCCGTCCCGGCCGCGATCTCGAGTACGTCGTGAGGCGTGGCCGCAGCGACGGCGGAGGCCACGTCCTCGGCATAGTCGAGGAACATCATCGGCACCAGGACGGTGTCGTACAGCTCGGGTATCGAGCCCGCGAATCTGCTGTCGGAGGACATCTTCCGAGTATGTTCCTGCCGCGCCGGGATGGATAGGCCCCGGCGACGAGGCTCAGCCGATCAGGCGGAAGAGCGGGCTGTCCGTCGGGATCCGCTCGATGCCCAGCGGGGAGGCGTCCATGCGCGCCAGGAGCGGGACCAGCTCGTCGGGGTCGCCGAGCTCGAGACCCACGATGGCGGTGCCGGTGTCGCGGTTGTTGCGCTTGATGTAGTCGAAGAAGGTGATGTCGTCGTCCGGGCCGAGGACCTCGTCGAGGAATCGGCGCAGGGCGCCCGGCTCCTGGGGGAAGTCGACGGTGAAGTAGTGCTTGCGACCCTCGTGGATCAGCGCCTTCTCGACGATCTCGGCGTAGCGGGAGACGTCGTTGTTGCCTCCGGAGACGACGGCGACGACGGTCGATCCGGGCTCGATCCGCAGGTCGGCCAGCACCGTGGTCGCCAGGGCCCCCGCGGGCTCGGCGATGATCCCATCGGTCTGGTACATCGCGAGCATCTCGACGCACAGCGCGCCCTCGGACACGGAGGTCAGGTGGGTGCCCGTGGCAGCGACGGCCGCGTGGGTGAGGGTGCCGGCCCGCCGGACCGCGGCACCATCGACGAAGGGGGAGACCTCGTCCAGGTCCACGGGGGCCCCTGCGGCGAGGGCGGCGGCCATCGAGGCGGCGCCCTCGGGCTCGACGCCGACGAGGCGGGTCGAGGAGGTGTGGGCGGCCATCCAGGTGGCCATCCCGCCGAGGAGCCCGCCACCACCGACGGGGACGGTGACGAGGTCGGGGATCTTGCCCAGCTGGTTGACGATCTCGATGGCGACGGTGCCCTGCCCGGCCATGGTGTCGAGGGCGTCGAAGGCGGGGACGACGACGGCGCCGGTCCGCGCGGCGTCCTCGGCGGCGGCCTTGGCCGCGTCGTCGTAGACCTCGCCGGTGACGATGACCTCGACCAGCTCGCCACCGAGGACGGCCACGCGGTCACGCTTCTGGCGAGGAGTGTTGCGCGGCAGGTAGATCCGCGACCGCACGCCGAGGCGCTGACCGGCGAAGGCGACGCCCTGCGCGTGGTTGCCGGCAGAGGCGGCGACGACTCCCTTCGCCCGCTCCTCGTCGCTCAGGTTGGAGATGAAGTTGAAGGCGCCCCGCAGCTTGTAGGAGCGCACCGGCTGCAGGTCCTCGCGCTTGAGCCAGACCTCGGCGCCGGTCGCGGCGGACAGGCGCTCGCTGCGGTGGAGCGGCGTCGGGGGCAGGACGTCGGCGAGGACCGTGGCGGCCGCGTCGACGGCGGAGGCGGTGAGGAGGGGGGCGGTCACCCGCCCACGGTAGTCCTCACGCCGGGGGTCCCACCGGGCCGACCCGGGGGCTGGACGCGCTCGCTCCATGGTCAGGACCGTGCCTGGCGTCGATGTGCGGGCCTGGCCCACGCAATACCGTCAGCCAAGCCCGCACAACGCCGCCACCCTTGCGCCGGTCACCCGCCCAGGGCGGCGTCGACGACTCCCTTGGCGTCCGCCTGCACCTGCGCGAGGTGCTCGGGCCCGCGGAAGGACTCGGCGTAGATCTTGTAGACGTCCTCGGTCCCTGAGGGGCGGGCGGCAAACCAGGCCGACTCGGTGACGACCTTGAGCCCGCCGATGGCCGCGCCGTTGCCGGGGGCTTGGGTGAGCTTGGCCGTGATCGGTTCTCCCGCAAGCTCGTCCGCGGTGACGGCGTCGGGGGTGAGTGCCTTGAGCGCAGCCTTCTGATCGCGGGTGGCCGGTGCGTCCACGCGGGCATAGGCGGGCTCGCCGTGCCGGGTCACGAGGTCTGCGTAGTGCTCGCTGGGGGAGCGGCCGGTCGTCGCGAGGATCTCGGAGGCGAGCAGCGCCAGGATGATGCCGTCCTTGTCGGTGGTCCACACGGACCCGTCGTGCCGCAGGAAGGACGCGCCCGCCGACTCCTCCCCGCCGAAGCCGACCGACCCGTCGAGCAGCCCGGGGACGAACCACTTGAACCCGACCGGCACCTCCCACAGCTCCTTGCCGAGGTCGGCGGCGACGCGGTCGATCATCGAGCTCGACACGAGCGTCTTGCCGATCCGCTCGCTCGACCACCCGGGCCGCGCGCCGCCGTAGAGGTACTGCAGCGCGACGGCGAGGTAGTGGTTGGGGTTCATCAGTCCGCCGTCCGGGGTGACGATCCCGTGCCGGTCGGAGTCGGCGTCGTTGCCGGTCGCGATGTCGTACCGGTCGCGCTGCTCGATGAGGCTCGCCATGGCTGCGGGCGAGCTGCAGTCCATCCGGATCTTGCCGTCCTTGTCGAGCGTCATGAAGCGCCACGTGGGGTCGACGAGCGGGTTGACGACGGTCAGGTCGAGGCCGTGGCGCTCGCCGATCTCGCCCCAGTAGTGCACGGCGGCGCCGCCCATCGGGTCGGCTCCGATCCGCACGCCTGCGTCCTTGATCCGTTGCAGGTCAACGACATCGGGCAGATCCGTGACGTAGGCGGCGAGGTAGTCGTGGTCGGTCGCGGCAGCCCGCGCCCGGGCGAAGGGGGTCCGCCGCACCTGCCGCAGTCCGTCCCGCAGGTGGGCGTTCGCAGCGTCGGCGATCGCGGTGGTCGCGTCGGTGTCGGCGGGGCCACCGTGGGGCGGGTTGTACTTGAAGCCGCCGTCGCTCGGCGGGTTGTGCGACGGGGTGACGACGATGCCGTCGGCCAGGCCCACCCCCTTCGCGCTGAGGTCCTTGCCACGGTTGGCCGTGAGGATCGCGTGCGAGATCGCAGGGGTCGGCGTGTAGCCGTCGCGGGAGTCGACGAGGACGGTCACGCCGCCCGCGACCAGCACCTCCAACGCACTCGTCCACGCGGGTTCGGACAGGGCGTGGGTGTCGCGTCCGAGGAAGAGCGGCCCGTCGATACCTGCGGCTCGACGGAAATCGACGATCGCCTGGGTGGTGGCGAGGATGTGCGCCTCGTTGAAGGACCCGTCCACCGACCGCCCACGGTGCCCGCTCGTGCCGAAGGCGACCTGCTGGTCGACATCGTCCGGGTCGGGCTGGACCGCGTAGTAGGCGGTGACGACGTGACTGACGTCGATGAGGTCCTCGGGCAGCGCGGGCGTCCCGGCACGATCAGCGGCTGAGCTCATGCTCCGACGCTACCGCCCAACCACCGCTCCCTGAGGAGGTCGCCCCGCGAGGGCGCCCACCGCTCCCTGAGGAGGTCGCCCCGCGACCGTCTCGAAGGGTCGCCCGTATCGTCGGGACCATGACCTCCGCAGCCGGCACCCTGACCTGGACCCCCGCGGCGCAGCGGCCCGATCTGCTCGCCGTCCCCGTGGCCGCAGCGATCGCGGCGCTGCCCTCCGCCCGCGTCGCCGAGATCGACCCGGAGCTGGCGGACACCGCCGCCTTCTGCGAGGCCTACGGGTCGCCGGCGGAGTTCTCCGCCAACTGCGTCGTCGTCGCCGGGCGAAGGGGAGGGGAGACCAAGCACGCTGCCGTCCTGGTCCTCGCGAGCGACCGGGCCGACATCAACGGCGTCGTGCGCCGTCACATCGACGCGCGCAAGATCTCCTTCGCGCCGATGGACGAGGCCGTCGAGATCACCGGCATGGAGTACGGCGGCATCACCCCGGTCGGCCTGCCCGCGGACTGGCCGGTCCTCATCGACGACGCCGTCCTGGCGGCCGGTGAGGTCGTCATCGGCTCCGGGGTCCGCGGGTCCAAGCTGCTCGTGGACGCGACCGAGCTGGCCGCGCTGCCGAGCGCCGAGGTGCTGGCGCTCGCGCAAGCCTGAGCTGCGCCTGCTGGGGCCAGCCCCAGCAGGCGCAGTCGATCACGCCTCGACGACCACCGGGATGACCAGGGGGTTGCGGCGGTGCTTGCGGCCGGCCCACTGGGTGACGGCACGCCCGATCCGCTTCTCGAGGTCGATCGGGTCACCCACCCCGTCTGATGCTGCGGCCGCGAGTGCCTTCTCGATGGACGGGATCGAGTCGTCGAAGAGGGAGTCGTCGGCGCCCAGGCCTCGGGTGAGGAACTCCGGCGGCTCGACCAGCTTGCCCGTGTCGATGTCGATCAGCGCGAGCACCGTGACGATGCCTTCCTGGCTCAAGGTGACCCGGTCGCGCAGGCTCTCCTCGGTCACGCCGCCGACATTGCCAGCGGAGACGTAGACGTACCCGGCGCGGACCTTGCCGACGACGTGCACCTCCCCGTCCTGCAGGTCGACCACGACGCCGTCGTCGACGACCGGGACGTGCTCGGGGTCGAGGCCGGTGGCGATCGCCAGGTCGGCATTGGCCCGCAGGTGACGCCATTCGCCGTGGACCGGCATGACATTGCGCGGCTTGACGAGGTTGTAGCAGTAGACGAGCTCGCCCGCGCTGGCGTGGCCGGAGACGTGCACCTTGGCGTTGCCCTTGTGGACGACATTGGCGCCCCGCCGGGTCAGGCCGTTGATGACGCGCGAGATCGAGGTCTCGTTGCCGGGGATGAGCGAGGAGGCCAACAGCACCGTGTCGTTCTCGGCGATACGGATCTGGTGGTCACCGCTGGCCATGCGGGACAGCGCGGCCATGGGCTCACCCTGGGAGCCGGTGCACACCAGGGTGACCTTGTTGTCGGGCATCTTGGACAGCTCCTTGGCGTCGACGACGAGCCCGCGGGGGACGTCGAGATAGCCGAGCTGTCGGGCGATGTCCATGTTGCGCACCATCGATCGGCCGACGAAGGCGACCTTGCGCTTGTGCCGGTGTGCCGAGTCCAGCACCTGCTGGATGCGGTGGACGTGACTGGCGAAGCTGGAGACGACGACTCGACCCGGGGCCGTGCGGAAGACGGTCTCGATGGCCGGCGCCAGGTCCTTCTCGGCGGTCGTGAAGCCGGGGACCTCCGCGTTGGTGGAGTCGGTGCAGAAGAGGTCGACGCCCTCGGCGCCCAGCCGAGCAAAGGCGGGCAGGTCGGTCAGCCGCTTGTCGAGCGGGAACTGGTCCATCTTGAAGTCGCCGGTGTGCAGCAGCAGGCCTGCCGTGGTGCGCACGGCGACGGCCAGCCCGTCGGGGATGGAGTGGTTGACCGCGATGAACTCGCACCCGAAGGGGCCCAGGTCGCGGTGGTCCCCCTCGACGACCTCGATTGTCGTGGGCTTGATCCGGTGCTCCTTGAGCTTCGCGGTGATCAGCGCCAGGGTGAGTCGCGACCCGATCAGCGGGATGTTGTTGCGCTGCTTCAGCAGGTAGGGGACGCCGCCGATGTGGTCCTCGTGCCCGTGGGTCAGGACGATGCCCACGATGTCGTTCATGCGGTCCTTCAGGTAGCTGAAGTCCGGCAGGATGACGTCGACGCCAGGCTGGTGCTCCTCGGGGAAGAGGACGCCGCAGTCGATCACCAGGATCTTGCCGCGGTGCTCCAGGACCATCATGTTGCGACCGACCTCGCCGAGACCTCCCAAGGGGATGACTCGTAGGGCGTCCTTGGCCAGTGCGGGTGGGGAGCCCAGCTCGGGGTGCGGGTGGCTCATTGATCTCCTTGGTGTGGGTGTGCGTGCTCGGTGGGGTGTTGACTACTCATGACATTACTCTTACGCAACGGCAGGTTTTTCAGCGTGAGATCTGCGCCAGCCGCTGGGTGAACGACTCGGCTCGTGCGGTGGCGTCCTTCATCTCGGTCACCTTGGTGAGCGCGTCGTCGCGGATCGCGTCGACCTTCGCTCGGGCTGACGACGCGTCGGCCGCGTTTGCTGCAGGGTCACCGAGGACATCGAGAGCGTCCACGAGCAGCCGCATCTCCTCGATCGAGAAGCCGAGCGGCTTCATCGGCTTGATCAGCAGCAGGCGCTCGATGTCAGCGTCGTCGTAGAGGCGAAAGCCGCCATCGGTCCGTGACGAAGGGGTGAGCAGGCCCATCTCCTCGTAGTACCGCAGCGTGCGGTGCGAGAGTCCGGTGCGGGCGACCACCTCGCCGATCTGGACGGGGGGCTGGTTCACGCCCCCACCTCGTCGTCGTCGACGGCGAAGATGGGCGGCAGGCTGCCGCCGGGCAGCCGCCCGGCGATGGCGTGCATCCGCCAGGTGTCGGCAAACAGCGCGACCACGACGCCGTCGGTCCGCTCGAGCACCTCTGCTCCGCGCTCGCGATCGACGATCGGCGCTGCCTCGGGAGTGACGCGGCTCGCGACGCTGTAGGCCAGGAGGTCCTGGCTGGCAGGCGCGCCGAACTCGTGCTCGAGACGGTGGGCCGCGACCTCGAACTGCATCGGCCCGACCGCGGCCAGGACCGGAGCCTGGACTCCGCGTCGGTCGGAGACGAGCACCTGGACGACGCCCTCCTGGTCGAGCAGCTCGATCCCGCGCCGGAACTGCTTGGCCCGACCCGTGTCGCGGGGCCTGAAGACGGCGAAGTGCTCCGGGGCGAAGCGCGGCAGGCCGGGGTAGGTGACCGGGCGGGAGTCGTAGAGGGTGTCGCCCACCTGGAGCGCCTGGGCATTGGTCAGGCCGACGACATCGCCGGGGTAGGCCTCGTCGATGGTCTCGCGCTCCCTGCCGAAGACCGACTGGGCGTACTTCGTCTGGAAGGGACGACCGCTGCGAGCCTGCGTGAGGACAGCGCCCCGCTCGAAGCGTCCGGAGCACACGCGCATGAAGGCCATGCGGTCCCGGTGGGAGGGGTCCATCCCGGTCTGGACCTTGAAGATGAACCCGGAGAAGGGCGCCTCGACCGGCCGCGGCTGCTTCTTGGTGTCGGTCCAGGCGCTCGGTGGCGGCGCGAGCTCGATCACGGTCTCGAGGAGCTCCGCGACCCCGAAGTTCGCGACCGCCGCGGCGAAGAGGACGGGCGTGGTCCGGGCGGCGAGGAACTCGTCCTGGTCATGGGTCTGGCCGGATGCGGCGAGCAGCTCGAACTCCTCGCTGGCCCGCTCCCAGTCGACGCCGTGACGTTCGGCGGCCTCTGCGGCCGTGAGCGCTTCCCTGACCGCGATCGTGGCTCCGCCGGGCGTACGCGTGAACTCCGTCATCCCACCGGTCTCCGCGTTGGTCACCCCGCGGAAGTCCCCGGCGATCCCCACGGGCCAGTTCAGCGGCGTGGGCTGGATGCCGAGACGGTCACTGATCTCGTCAAGGAGCGCCAACGGCTCATGACCGGGCCGGTCCCACTTGTTGATCACCGTGATCACCGGGGTCGCCCGTGCACGGCAGGCCTCGAAGAGCTTGAGCGTCTGCGGCTCCAGCCCCTTGGCCGCGTCGAGGAGCATGACGGCGCAGTCGACGGCCGACAGGACGCGATAGGTGTCCTCGGAGAAGTCTGCGTGGCCGGGGGTGTCGAGCAGGTTGATCACGACGTCCTGGACGCGGAACTGCAGCGCCGCAGACGTGATCGAGATCCCGCGCGCCTGCTCCATCTCGTTCCAGTCGGAGACCACGCCGCGACGCGACCCCTTGCCGTGCACGGAGCCGGCCTGGGCGATCGCGTGGGCGTGCAGCGCGAGGGCCTCCGTGAGCGTGGACTTGCCAGCATCTGGGTGGCTGATCACCGCGAAGGTCCGGCGCCTCGACGCCTCGGTGATCAGGGCATCACTCATCTGCACTCCTCGGCCGCGGCTCGGCGGCCCTGTCGGTGGTGGTCTGGAACCCAGCCACTCTAACGTTGCGGCAGAGTTAGACCTGCGCCGCCCCCTTCGTCAGTGGAGTCAGCCGAGCGAGGCGAGCAGCTCACCGACGCGACGCTTGATCTCGTCCCGGATCGGCCGCACGGCTTCGACCCCCTGGCCGGCGGGGTCCTCGAGCTGCCAGTCCTCGTAGCGCTTGCCGGGGAAGATCGGGCAGGCGTCGCCGCACCCCATCGTGATGACGACGTCGCTGGCCTGCACGGCCTCGGTGGTCAGCACCTTGGGCGACTCGGCGGACAGGTCGATCCCGTCCTCGAGCATCGCGGCGTGGACCGCCGGGTTGATCGAGTCGGCCGGCGCGGAGCCGGCCGAGCGCACCTCGACGGCGCCCTCGGACAGCACACGGGTGTATGCGGCGGCCATCTGAGATCGGCCGGCGTTGTGCACGCAGACATAGAGGACGGACGGACGGCTCATCGGTTGGCTCCTTGGTGTGTGGCCTCGACTGCGGACGAAGGGGGTGTGAACCGTCGGCGCAGCGCGAGGCTGACGTAGACCAGGCCGACGAGGACGGGGACCTCGATGAGTGGTCCCACGACGCCGGCGAGGGCCTGGCCGCTCGTGGCGCCGAAGGTCGCGATCGCCACCGCGATCGCCAGCTCGAAGTTGTTGCCCGAGGCGGTGAAGGCGAGGGTCGTCGTGCGCTCGTAGGACATGCCGAGCAGCCGGCCGGTGGCGTAGCCGATGCCCCACATGATCGCGAAGTAGGCGAGCAGCGGCAGTGCGATCCGGGCGACGTCGCCGGGCTTGGAGGTGATCGCCTCACCCTGCAGGGCGAAGAGCAGCACGATGGTGAAGAGCAGCCCGTAGAGGGCCCACGGGCCGATCTTGGGCAGGAAGGACTCCTCGTAGCGCTCACGGCCCCATCGGCGCTCGCCGCCCCGACGGGTGAGGTACCCGGCGAGCAGCGGGACCCCGAGGAAGATCAGCACGGACTTGGCGATCTGCCACGCGGAGACGTCGAGGTCTGCCTGGGCCAGGCCGAGCCAGCCGGGCAGCACCGTGAGGTAGAACCAGCCGAGCGCGGCGAAGGCGACGACCTGGAAGAGCGAGTTGATCGCCACGAGCACGGCCGCGGCGTCGCGGTCACCGCAGGCCAGGTCGTTCCAGATGATCACCATGGCGATGCAGCGGGCGAGCCCGACGATGATCAGGCCGGTGCGGTACTCGGGCAGGTCGGGCAGGAGCAGCCAGGCCAGGGCAAACATCAGGGCCGGGCCGACGATCCAGTTGAGGACGAGCGAGGAGCCGAGCAGGCGTCGGTCGCTCGTGACGGTGTCGAGCCGGTCGTAGCGGACCTTGGCGAGCACCGGGTACATCATCACGAGCAGACCGATGGCGATGGGCAGCGAGATGCCGTCGATCTCGATGGCGCTCAGGGCGGTGCCGAGCCCGGGGATGAGCCGGCCGAGGAGCAGCCCGGCGACCATGGCCAGGCCGATCCAGACGGGCAGCCAGCGGTCGAGGGTGGACAGCCGGGCCGGTGCCTGGGGCTGGGTGGCGGTGGTCATCAGGCGGCCTTCCGTGCGCGGACGAAGGCGCTGGCGAAGGACCCGTCGAGCGCGTCGAGCACGCCCTCGAGGGTCCATCCCTGCGGTAGCTCGTCGCCGATGAGTCCGGACATGTCCTCCAGGTCGGTCCGCTCGAAGCGCCGGGTCACCTCGACGCTCGCGTCGGCGAAGCCGGCAGCGGTGAGCTTGGTGACGTAGTCCGTGTCGAGCAGCGATCCGGAGACGCAGCCGGTCCACAGGCCGACGATCCCGCGCAGTGCGTCGGGGATCTCGCGCAGCAGCACGACATCGGAGACGGCGAAGCGGCCGCTCGGGCGCAGCACCCGGTGTGCCTCGCGGATCACGGCGTCCTTGTCGGGGGAGAGGTTGATGACGCAGTTGGAGATGACGACGTCGACGGACGCGTCCTCCATCGGGATCTCCTCGATCATGCCGCGCAGGAAGCTGGCGTTGTCGATGCCGGCCTCGGCCTGGTTGCGGCGGGCCAGCTCGAGCATCTCGTCGGTCATGTCGAGCCCGTAGGCGGTGCCGCCGGGCGCGACCCGTCGCGCGGAGAGCAGGACGTCGAGCCCGCCGCCGGAGCCGAGGTCGAGCACGTCCTCGCCGGGGGAGAGGTCGGCCAGGGCGGTCGGGTTGCCGCAGCCGAGCGAGGCGGCCAGCGCGGAGTCCGAAGGGGAGTCCGTCCCCTCGTAGAGCCCGATGGTGATCGGGTCGGTCGCGGTGTCACCGCAGCACGCGGAGGCCGTGTCGGGGTCGAGGGCAGCGCGGGCGGCGGTCGCGTAGCGATCGCGCACGGCGGCGTGGGTGTCCTGCTGGGCCACGGGGTGACTCCTGGTTTGATGGTGATCGAATCAATCTCGGGGCAAGCATGTCCCCCTGCTTTGACATGTGTCAAGATAGCGCAATGAGCATCCTCGAGTCAGTCCCGCAGGAGCAGGCCGTGACCTGCTGCGGCCTGGCGACGTCGCCGGTCACGCAGGAGGACGCGGCCCGTCTGGCGCCGGTCTTCAAGGCGCTCGGCGATCCGGTCCGACTGCGCATGGCCAGCCTCATCGCCGCCCAGCCCGAGGTGTGCGTCTGCGACATCACCCCCGCCTTCGACCTGTCCTCAGGCACGATCTCCCACCACCTCAAGCAGCTGCGCGAGGCCGGCCTGGTCAGCTGTGAGCGGCGCGGGACCTATGTCTTCTACTGGATCAACCCCGAGGCCCTCGGCGCCCTGTCTGCCCTGCTCGCGGTCTCAGCCCCCGTCCCGGCCCACGTTCCCTGAGGAGGCCGCCCGCGGCCGTCTCGAAGGGACGCACCCCACCGCTTTGACGCAGTGCCCTCCGGCGCGGTCCCATGGGGACATGACCGACCTCGCGATCGTCGACGCCGCTTCCACCCCGCTCCAGGCCCGGGTGGGGACCAAGTTCGCCTACGGCACCCGCGGCGTCCGAGAGGCGCTGCTCTCCTTCGCCGTGTCCAACGCGCACGACATCCTCGAGGAGGAGATCCTCATCCATGCCGGCGGCAAGCAGGTCGAGGCTCGTGAGCTCGCCGGCAACCACGGCACCCGACTGCACCTCGTCGAGGGCGTCGGCGACGGCTGGCTCGAGGTCACCTACTCCGCGCTCGTCGACATCACCCGCCCCACGGGCGACCAGGTCGGCCCCGAGATCGACTTCGACCGGTGGGTCTTCACCCGCCCGAGCCGCTACGCCGAGTCCGATCGGCTCGCGCCGATGGCGGCCCAGCTCTTCCCCGACCAGACCGGCTTCGAGCGGGTCAAGGCGGTGGCGCTCTGGGTCAACACCCACATGTCCTACATCTCGGGGGCGAGCCGCGGGACCGACGGTGCCGTCGACTCGATCCTGCAGGCGTCCGGCGTCTGCCGCGACTTCGCGCACGTCGTCGTGGCCCTGCTGCGCGCGCTCGGCACACCCGCGAGGCTGGTCTCGGTCTATGCCCCGGGTCTGCAGCCGATGGACTTCCACGCGGTGGCCGAGGTCTGGGTCGAGGGTGCGTGGCACATCGTCGACGCGACGAGCATGGCTCCGCGCGAGGCGATGGTCCGCATCGCGACGGGTCGCGATGCGGCGGACACCGCCTTCCTCACGACGCGAGGCGGCCTGACGACCTTCAACCGACAGCAGGTCACTGCGATCCTCACCGAGGGGCAGATGCCCCTCGAGGACTCGACCGCCCTGGTGCGCCTGGCCTGACCTCGGGTCAGAGCAGCTGCAGCGCGGCGGGGACGACGATCGCGCCGACGGCACCGATGATCATCGGCGGTCCGTAGGCGAACTCGTCGCGAGCGCCCTTGCGTCGCAACGCCATCAGGGCCGCAGCGATGACTCCGCCGAGGAGGAAGGTCGCGAGCGTCCCCTGCATCACGTGCGTCCACGAGAGCCACCCGAGGAGCATGCCGAGCAGGCCGGCAAGCTTGACGTCACCGAACCCGATGCCGCCCCCGGGGAGGAGCGCCAGCACGAGGTACAGGGCAAAGAGGGTCACCCCGGCGATCAACGACCGGGCGAAGGGGGTCCACTCACCGCTGGCGAGGCTGCACACCGCGAGCAGCACGACGAGCGTCGGGTAGGCCGGCAGCTGGATGCGATCAGGCAGTCGGTGGACGTCGATGTCGATCGCCATGAGGGCGACCAAGACGCACGTCGCGAGGACGTAGACGGCAGGCACGACGAACGGACGGTCGGGCGAGATCGCCCACCACACAAGGCCGCTCGCGATCGCGGTGGTCGGGATGGTCCACCAGGTCGTCAGTCGGGGGAGCGTGCCCTCGTCGGGTAGTCGGTACTCCCGGCGGCACAGTCGCAGGTGCAGTGTGACGCCAACCGCGAGGCCGACGAGGGCGGCCAGCAGGGCGGCGAAGGGGGCGGGCATGCGGGCACTGTATCCGGCTACCTGAGAGGTCGCTGAAAATTTTACTAACCAACCTCTGGTCAAATGCTTACCAAAGGCTTACGGTCATCTCACTGGGAACGAGCCCCGCGAGACCACACTTCGCGAGACGGCGGCCCGGGGGGTTTGTAGGCAGTCACGCCACCGATCGATCGACTGCCGAGCATCACGTCCTTGTGCCTCCTCACGGAGGCCATCTCAGCCATCACGGCGCACCTCAGGTTGCTACTCCTGAACCCGCACACCGTCGCCGACGGTCCTGGCCCTTGGGCCAACCCTGTGCACTACCGCCACTCGGCGGACCACTGCGGTACCCGAAATGTCAAAGGAGACATCTCATGCTCGAGCTTTACATCAACGTCCTGCGTCACCGGATCCAAGCGATCTCAGAGATGAGGGAGAAGGGCGCCACCGCGGTTGAGTACGGAATCATGGTGGCTCTGATTGCTGCTGTCATCATCGGCATTGTGGCGACCATCGGGACCAAGTTGTCGACCGCCTTCACTACTGTTCGCGACGCCCTCCCCGTGTGACCGAACCCACAATCTCCGTGGCGGGGGCGTCGATCCCCCTGTCCGCCCCCGTCACGGATTCCCTCCTGCAGTAGCCCGGACCAGGCGGATGGTCCATCCCTGATACCTACTGTCGACCCGGCGCGAGGGGTGAGCATGCGAAGCACGAGACGCCCCGGAGCAACTTGGCGCGAACGCGGCGCTGCCGCAGTCGAGATGGCCATCGTTCTGCCGCTGTTGTTGCTCGTCATCGCCGGCATCGTCGACTTCGGCCGGTTTTTCCTGACCGAGATCCAGTTGACCAATGCCGTCCGTGAGGGCGCGCGTGCTGCGGTCATCGGTGAGACACCCGCCAATATCATCTTGCGGACCCAGACGGCCGCACCCGTGGTCGCAGGCCTGGCCGTGACCACTCCTCAGTTGTGTCCTGGCACCGATGCCGAGGTCAGGGCTACTGCCGACTTCGACTGGATCCTTCTTGAACCGGCCATGAGCATGTTCGGCGCCGCCGGTGCGCTGCCCGAGGCCAAAGCTACGGCGGTGATGAGATGCGGTGGTTGACCTGTTTGCTCGACCGACTGGCCCCTGGCGCTGACCGCGAGCGCGGCGCCACCGCGACGATCGTCGCGATCCTGCTCTCCGGCGGCGTCATCATGGGCATGCTCGCCGTGAGTGTCGACCTCGGCAACCTCACCTACGAGCGCCGCCAGGTCCAAAACGGCGCCGATGCAACGTCGATGGCCCTAGCCGCTGAGTGCGCGGGTGACAAGAGCCTGGGGCAGCCTGCGTGCGACCCCGACGAGGTCGATGACCTGCTCGGTGCCAACTCCCGCGACGGCCTGAGCCAGTATGACGCGCGGCCCGGTGTACCCGACGGGGCCTGTGCTCGTCCCGGCGTCGCTGGCACCGGCAGCCTGTCGAAGTGTCCGTCCACCGGTGCCATCGACGATCTGGGAGAGTGCCCTCCACTGCCCGAGTGGCTCACCAACCAGCCGGCGATCCCTTATGTGGAGACCTACGCTGCGACCGAGGTCGCCGGGGGCGGGGACAAGCTCTTCCTCCCCTTCTCGCGGGTGCTCGCAGGCGGTGCCTCCGGTGATGCGGGCACGAGTGCTTGTGCACGGGCGGCCTGGGGGCAGCCTGCAAACTATTCCGCGACGGTCCCACTTACCTTTTCCTCCTGCGAATGGTGGTCGCAGACATCAAACGGAACCAACTACGTCGAAGACGGGCCCTCGGGAGCCCTGCCTGGTTATGGCGGTGCAGATCAGCCTGCGTGGCCCACGGGTAGAGAAGTCGCCATCCAGTTGCACGATCCAGGCAATGAGACCGAGGACTGCACGTGGAATGGCAAGGACACTGCTGGAGGCTTCGGTTGGCTGGATGAGAAAAGCGACGACTGCCAAGCAGAGGTCACGGACAACGGATGGGCGCACACAGATACAGGCAACAACGTGCCGCAGCCGTGCAAGGACGTCCTGCCCACCCTGTGGAAGACCGTCATCGAGATCCCCGTCTTCGACTGCATCGTCGATTCGAAGGATGAGCCGGCCTCCGTGCCGACCGACCCAGCAGCGTGTGATCCCACTCAGAAGCAGTCGAGCGGTAACAACACCTGGTACCACATCGAGGGTTGGGCGAAGTTCTACGTCAGTGGATACACCTTGCCCGGCGCCACTGAGTCCAGCGTGATGCCCGGCGGGCTGACCTGCGGAAGCGGCGGCAAGTGCATCACTGGTTGGTTCCTGACCGGGCAGCTTTCCGGTTCTCCAGATATCGCGCCACCGGGCAGCGGGACCGACTTTGGTACCTACGTCGTCAAGCCTGCGGGCTGATCAAGAAATGAGTCACGCATGAAGCGTCGCGTCATCGCCATCGTCGCCGCAGTCGCCCTGGCGATCGCGGGCGCCGGCCTGATCCTCGTCTACGTCAAGGGCGCGGACTCCCGTGCCCTGGCCGGAGCCCAACCGGTCTACGTCTACGTCGCGGACAAGCTGGTCCCGGCGGGCACGACGCTCAAGGACGCGCAGCGCACCGAGCTGATCTCCCGGACCAAGGTGGCCGAGGGTGCCCGCCCGGCAGGTGCGATCGATTGGGTGGGCCCGGACAACAACGCGCTCCTCGCGCTCAGCGACGTGCAGCCGGGCGAGTTCCTCATGGAGGCCCGATTTGGCACCACCCCCATCGGGGAGAAGGCGATCGAGGTCCCCGCTGGCAAGATCGCGATGTCCGTCGAGCTGTCCGACCCGGCGCGGGTCGGCGAGTTCGTCACCCCCGGCTCGCACATCGCCATCTATGCGACGCATAAGATCAAGCTCGTCGGTGAGGACAAGACGGTCAAGCAGCTCAATGAGCTCGACATCACTGGCACGAGCACCCTGCTGCCCGACGTCCAGGTCATCGCCATGGGCACCCAGCCGCTGGCGGCGCCGGTCAAGGCGCAAACCGATGAGGAGAAGTCCTCGGCCAACGGTGCCAACAACACGGCCGTGAGCTTCCTCGTCACCGTCGCGGTGACGCCAAAGGACGCGCCGCGTCTCGCCCATGGCATCACCGAGTACACCCTCTACGCCGGCCTGCGCGGTCCTGACGTCAAGATCTCCGAGGACGACGGTGCCAACGACCTCGATGTCTTCGGCAAGGACCCCGCCAGCCTGCTCAAGACGGTGCAGCAGTGACGATCCTGTGGGACCTCGACCCCCACGCGCAGGAGCGCTACGGCTTCGCCCTCGGTGACCGGGTCGACCTGCACGCCCACGGTCCCCAGGTCCTGCGGGTCCTCGAGGGGGGCTCACGCCATCGCCTCGTCGTGATCGGCCCCGACATCCCCGTCGACTCGGCCTGCCAGCTCGCCGAGCGGTTGCGCGTCGACCGCCCCGAGGTCGGCGTGCTGCTCCTGCGGCACCGCCTCGACGTCACCGTCATGGGACTGGCACTGCGCAGCGGCATCCGCGAGGTCGTCCAGGCCGACGACCAGACCGCGCTCGCCGACGCGGTCCGCCGCAGCGAGCAGCTCGCCGCACAGCTCGTCGGTGAGACCGGCCGCGAGTCCCGGGGCAAGGTCATCACCGTCTTCAGTGCGAAGGGGGGAGTGGGCAAGACGACCGTTTCCACCAACATGGCCGCGCACCTCGCGTCCACCGGCGCCAAGACCCTGCTCGTCGACCTCGACCTGATGTTTGGCGACGTCGCGATCAGCCTGCAGCTCATCCCGCAGGGCACGGTCACGGACCTCGTGGCCATGCGCGGTCACCTCGACCGGGCCGGTCTCGAGTCCGTCGTGGTCACCCACGAGCAGACCGGGCTCGATGTCGTCGCCCCCTCCAGTGACCCCGCCGACGCCGAGCGGATCCCCGCCGACGTCGTCCTCGAGCTGCTGCGCACGGCACGCGGCATCTACGACTACGTCGTCGTCGACACCCCGCCCGCCTTCACCGAGCACGTGCTCACCGCCCTCGACGTCAGCGACCTGGCCGTCCTCATCACCACCCTGGACATCCCGGCGGTGAAGAACCTGCGGGTCGCGATGAACACGCTCGACACCCTGGGCGGCTCGACGGACAACCGGGTCGTCGTGCTCAACAGGTCCGGGTTGAAGGTCGGCCTCGACTCCGGTGAGGTCGAGACCGCCCTCAAGCAGGCGATCGCCGTCAGCATCCCCAACAGCCTGAGCGTCCCCGCCGCGACCAACCGCGGCGTGCCGCTCGTCATGCACGACCCCAAAGACGCCGCGGCCATCGCGCTGCGCGAGCTCGCCGACCGTCAGGTGCGGGCCCGGTTCGGCGAGGTCATCCAGGAGACCCCCAGGCGCGGTGGCCTGGGCCGACGCAGGAGCCGGGTATGAGCAATCTCGCCGACCGTCTGGACCGGGTACGGCAGGCCACCGAGGCGACCCCGGCCGCCAGCACCCGCCGAGCGGGCGGACCGCAGCGGCGGCGACAGGACCCCTTCGCCGAGGTCAAGGCCCGGGTGCACCACGAACTACTCACGACGCTCGGGCCGCGCCTCTACGACCCCAACATGTCCGAGCACGAGCTCGCCACCCAGGTGCGCGCCACCCTGCAGTCCGTCCTCGAGGCGGAGGACACGCCGCTGTCGCAGTCGGACCGGACCCGGATCGCGCAGGACGTCTCCGACGACATCCTCGGCCACGGCCCGCTCGAGCCCTATCTGCGCGACCCGGACGTCACCGAGATCATGGTCAACGGACCCGACGACATCTATGTCGAGCGCGGTGGCCGGATCCACTCCGTCCCCGCACAGTTCGTCGACGACGCCCACCTACGTCGGACCATCGACAAGATCGTCTCCCGCGTGGGGCGGCGCGTCGACGAGTCGAGCCCGATGGTCGACGCGCGTCTGCCCGACGGCTCACGTGTCAACGCAGTGCTCCCGCCGGTGGCTATCGACGGGTCGATGCTGACGATCCGCAAGTTCGCCGCCGAGCCCTTCACCGACGACGACCTCATCGCCATGGGCACGATGTCGCCGATGGTGCGTGACTTCCTCTCGGCGTGCGTGCGGGGTCGGCGCAACATCGTCATCTCGGGAGGCACCGGCTCGGGCAAGACGACGACGCTCAATGTCATCAGCGGGTTCCTCCCAGAGGACGAGCGCATCGTGACGATCGAGGACGCCGCCGAGCTGCAGCTGCACCAGCGCCACGTGCTGCGCATGGAGTCACGCCCGCCCAACATCGAGGCCCGCGGTGAGATATCCATCCGCGACCTCGTGCGCAACTCCCTCCGTATGCGCCCGGACCGGATCATCGTCGGTGAGGTCCGTGACGGGGCCGCCCTCGACATGCTCCAGGCGATGAACACCGGCCACGACGGCTCGCTGACCACCATCCACGCCAACTCGCCCCGAGACAGCCTCTCTCGCCTCGAGACCATGGTGCTCATGGCCGGCATCGAGCTGCCCGTGCGCGCCATCCGCGAGCAGGTTGCCGGCGCCGTCGACCTCATCGTCCAGCAGAGCCGGCTCAAGGACGGCTCGCGCCGGATCGTCGCCATCACCGAGGTCATCGGGATGGAGGGCGAGATCGTCACCCTGCAGGACCTCTTCACCTTCGACTACGCCGCTGGCAGGGACGAGAGCGGCCGGTACCGCGGCACGATGATCCCGACCGGGATCCGACCCGCCTTCACCCAGGACCTGTCGGACCTGGGGGTCGAGCTGCCGATGCACCTCTTCGCCAGGATGTCGATGTGAAGGGGGCGGGCCGACTGCTGGCGACGATCGGCCTGGGTCTGGCCGTTGTCCTGCTCGGCGCGGCTCCGGCCGGTGCCGCGACCAAGGTGTCGATCAGTGACGTCGCGTCGGCCGGGCAGGACCTCACCGGTGTCCTCACCTTCCGCAGCGAGCAGGTCGTGCAGGTCGACAACGACAGCCTCAAGGCCACGGTCGACGGGGAGGACCGGCCCGCCAGCGTCTCCTCGTCCACGAGCATCAAGCGCACCGCCATGCTCGTCATCGACACCAGCGGCTCGATGGGCGCCGAGGGCATGACGACCGTGCGCGAGGCCACGCGCACCTATCTCGCCGAGGCGCCCGACGACGTGCGGGTCGGGGTGGCGACCTTCGCCGACACCGCCGGCGTCGACCTGGCGCCCACGACGGACCGGGCCAAGGCGCAGCGCGTCGTCGACGGTCTCGCCTCCCGGGGGGACACCAGCCTCTATGCCGGTGTCACCGCAGCGGCCAAGGTGCTCGGTGCCTCGGGCGACCGCAGCATGGTGCTGCTCAGCGACGGCGCCGACACGATCAGCACGGCCAAGGCCGCCGACCGCAAGCGCGCGACACAGGCGCTGCGCACGCAGGGCATCCGGGTCGACGTCGTCCGGTTCAAGACCGACGACCCCGACGCCAGCACTGCCCTGCGAGGCTTCGCCAGGGCCGGAGGTGGGTCGGTCATCGCCGCCGCCGACGCCCAGGCGGTCGGCGCGGCCTTCAAGACCTCGGCCCGTGCCCTGCGCTCCCAGGCGAAGTTCCTGATCACCACGCCCCAGCAGCTCACCGGGTCGCACCTGCTGCGCCTCGAGGGGACCACCGGGGGCACCCCCTTCGTCGTGGAGCAGACCGTCGACCTGGGAGGTGGCGGGGGCGCCGTCCAAGCCACCGGCGCCGTGGTCGACGGGCAGAGCGGGACCGACGCGGTCACGCCGATCGGTGCTGCCTCGCTCCTCGCCTCGCCGTGGCCCTGGCTGGGAGCCATGGCCGTCGCCGCAGCGGTCTTCCTCATGTCGGCTGCGCTCTTCGTCCCCCGGGTGCAGACCCGACGCGAGCTGCGGGTGGCCGGGATCGAGGGCTACGTTCTGCCGAGCGTGGTGACCCGGGCCGACAACCGGCGGTCAGCGACTCCCTTCAGCCAACGGCTCGTCGACGCCGGCGAGCGGCAGATGGAGGGGCGACGCTCGACCCCCCGCACCATGCAGCTCATCGCCCGGGCCGACCTGCCGCTGCGCGCTGGCGAGTGGTTCGTCCTGTGCGCCCTGGCCGTGATCGTCGGGGTCATGCTCGGCCTCGTTCTCGTGCCCGGACCGTGGCTGCTCGGTGCCGTCCTCGGGCTCGTCATCGGTATCTCCCTGCCGCAGCTCGTGCTGCGCTTCCTCGCGAGCCGACGGGCCAAGGCCTTCGAGCGAGTCCTCCCGCAGTCGCTGATCCTCGTCGCCACGACGCTCAAGAGTGGCTTCGGTCTGCCGCAGGCGCTCGCGGCGGTCGCGCAGGACTCGCCCGCCCCGGTCGACAAGGAGTTTTCGCGGGCCCTCGCCGAGACCCGGATCGGCACCGACATCGCCGATGCCCTCGAGCGGGTGGCCGAGCGGATGGGCAGCGACGCGATGCACATGGCGATCATGGCCATCCGCATCCAGCGCGACGTCGGCGGCAACCTCGCCGAGACCATCGAGACGACCGCGCGGACCCTGCGTGATCGGGAGATCCTGGAGCGACAGGTCGCGGCCCTCTCGGCAGAGGGGCGGCTGTCGGCGCAGATCCTCATCGCCCTGCCGATCTGCCTCTTCTTCTACATGCTGCTCGTCAACTACGACTACGTCTCGCTGCTGTGGACGACTACCCTGGGGATCCTCATGTCCGTCGGCGCGATCGTCATGCTGATCATCGGCGTCTTCTGGATGCGTCGCGTCATACGGATCGAGGTGTGACATGACTGCTCTGTACCTGGGTGTCGGACTCATCGCGCTGGCGGTGCTCGTCATCGCACTCGTCCTCGCCCTCGGGATCGGCAGCCGCGAGCCGACGGGCGTCGCCAAGAGCCTGGCCCTCATCGACGGCTCGGTCGGCAGCCAGTACGTCGGGCGCAACGAGCTGCCGACCAAGGACCGGTTCGTCACTCCCTTCATCGACGCGTGCCGACGACTCGCGGTGCGGCTCTCCCCTTCGGGGACCGTGGACCGGCTGACCCGCAGCCTGGACCGGGCCGGCAACCCGGCCCTGTGGACCGTCGACCGGATCATGGGGGTCAAGGGCCTTGCCCTCCTGCTGGGGGTGGCCCTCGGGTTCCTCTACGTGGGGCTCTCGCTGGCGGGTCTGCTCCTCGCGGTCGTCCTGGGCGCGGTGGGCCTCTTCGTCCCTGACCTGCTGCTCTACAACGCGGCGCTGCGCCGGCAGGAGAAGACGTCGAAGGGCCTCGCCGACACCCTCGACATCCTCACCGTGTGCGTCGAGGCCGGGCAGGGCTTCGACTCCGCCCTGCTGCGGGTCGCCCGTGAGGGCGAGGGGCCGATGGCGGACGAGTTCGCCCGGGTCCTGTCCGAGATGCAGCTCGGCACCTCCCGCGCAGACGCCTTCTCCGCCCTCGGCGAGCGGGTCTCCCTGCCCGAGGTGAAGAACTTCGTCTCCGCCATCGTCCAGGCCGACCGGCTCGGCATCCCGATCGCCAAAGTGCTGCGCGAGCAGACCTCGGCGATGCGCGTGACGCGACGGCAGAAGGGTGAGGAGAAGGCGCAGAAGGTGACGGTCAAGATCCTCTTCCCGCTGCTCTTCTGCATCTTCCCAGCACTCTTCGTCGTCATCATCGGTCCCGGCATGATCCGGATCATGACGAACCTCTTCGGCGCCGGCGGGCTTGGGGGATAAGGCGCACAGCGGAGAGGGCGAGGGGGGCCCCCTTCGTCGCAAGGCACCACGACCACCGGCCGAGGACTAGCCTCGGTCCACGTCCCGCTCACTGTCGAGCGGCACCGGGGAGGAACATCATGCGAGCTCGTCGTCGTCTGTCCATCGCCATCACGTCTGTGGCCGTCGGTCTGGCCGGGATCGGGCTGACCGCCCCGTCCGCCACGTCGGCGCCGCCCCTGCAGTACGTCACCCTCGGTGACTCGTACTCGGCGGGCAACGGCTCGGGGGAGTACACCGAGACCACCTGCTGGCGCTCCCCGCAGACCTACGGCGCGCGCGTCGCCGCCCACGACGGGGCGCAGCACATCAACGCCGCGTGCAGCGGTGGCGTCGTCGCCGACATCCTCAACCCGAGGACCATCGGCACCGCGACGACGGCGACCGCCACCTACGAGGTCGCCGGCAACGAGCGGGTCCGTCAGGACAAGTGGCTGGTCCAAGCGCGGTCGCAGGAGCTGTGCGGCACGACGACCCAGCCGGACTTCAGCTACGCCATGGCCATCACGGCGAGCTCGACCGCGGGCAAGTCGCTGGCCGCCACGGTCTCCTGCCAGCTGACCATCGCCCCGCAGATCGACTCGGTCGACCAGGACACCGACGCCGTCTTCCTCACCGTCGGCGGCAACGACATCGGCTTCTCCAACATCGTGGCGATGTGCCTGGTGCTGCGCAACGCCGCCGGGTGCCAGGGCACGATCGCGCAGGCCAACAGCAAGGCGCCCGCGATGGTCGAGGCGACGCAGCAGGCGCTGCAGGCCGTGCACGAGCGCTCGCGCGGCAATGCCGAGATCTATCTGGTCGGCTACCCCAACCTGATCAACACCGACAGCTACTCGATCCCCGAGGCCGCTCAGACCTTCGACGCCGGCGCTGCGCTGCACGCGATGCAGGCTCGTGGCGACGAGCTGCAGTCCGCGGGGATGGCGGCGCTGGACGCGCAGGCCACGGGGCCGCACGGGTACACCTTCGTCGACGTCAAGCCGGCCTGGGGCGGGATGGCCCACGGCCTCGACCCGCACATGACCCCGGACAACAGCGAGGCGTGGCTGGTCCCGGCACTGGCGCCCGGACGGCAGGTGCCCGAGTGGGTGCACCCCACGCCGGAGGGATACGCGGCCACCGCCTCGGCCGTGATCGGGGCGATGCGCTGAGGCATTCCGTCGGGGGCGTCCTGACGCTGGGGCCCTGACGGCTGGCCCGGGTGGATGCCAACTCGCTGGTGAATCGTCCGCGCGCACACCTCCACCCGGCCGGTGTCCATCTGTACAACCTTCGTATAAGGTTTGGTCATGGTCTCTCCCGCACGCTCCGGCTCCCGTGTACGGGTCATCGCCGGCATCGTCGTCCTCCTCTGGTTTGCCCTCGCCGGGATCGGCGGCCCGCTCGTCGGGCAGCTGTCCAGCGTGCAGAACAACGACCAGGCGTCCTTCCTCCCGCAGTCGGCGGAGTCCACTCGCGTGGCCGAGCAGCTCCCGGGCTTCGACGCCGACGCGACCCTGCCGCTGATCCTCACCGTGGAGAGCGACGGGGAGCTGTCGCCGGCGGCGCTCGGAGAGCTGCAGTCGTGGGCCAAGCAGCTCCCCAGTCAGTCGGCCGAGGGAGTGCCCGGCACCGTGGCCGACTACCTGACCGCGCAACGCATCCCGGTCATCCCGTCGCAGGATGGTCAGGCGGCGATCGCCGTCGTCAGCCTCGACGCCAAGGCCGTCGAGCAGACCGTCGACGAGACGAGCATCTCCAACCTGCTCGTCGAGGACCTGCGCGCCGACCTCGGTCCGGAGGTCTCGGGGGCGAGCGTCATGGTGACCGGCCCGGCAGGGTTCGCCGCGGACCTCGGTGAAGCCTTCGCCGGTATCGACGGCCTGCTGCTGCTCGTGACGCTGGCCGTCGTCCTGATCATCCTGCTCGTCGTCTACCGCAGCCCGGTGCTCCCCTTCGTCGTGCTGCTCACGAGCATCTTCGGACTGTCTCTCGCCGCGGTCCTCATCTATCCGATGGCCAGCGCCAACTGGATCCAGCTGTCGGGGCAGAGCCAAGGGATCCTCTTCATCCTCGTCGTCGGTGCCGCGACCGACTACTCACTGCTGCTCGTCGCTCGCTATCGCGAAGAGCTGCACTCACGCGACCCGATGCCGGCGCTCGCGATCGCGTGGCGTCAGACGCTCGGTCCGGTCCTCGCCAGCGGCGGGACGGTCATCGCCGGGCTGCTCTGCCTGCTGCTGTCGGACCTCGGCAACATCTCCGGGCTCGGCCCCGTGGGGGCCCTGGGCATCCTCGGTGCCATGGTCGCCTCGCTGACCCTCCTCCCGGCCGCGCTCGCCCTGCTCGGTCGGGCCGCCTTCTGGCCGTCGGTGCCCAAGCGCGGGACGCAACCGCAGCACCGCTTCTGGTCCTCCGTCGCTCGCCGCGTCACGCGACGACCGCGCCTGACCTGGGTCGTCACCACCGCGGTGCTGCTCGTGGCCGCTGCGGCAGCGCTGACCTTCCCCACCTCGGGGATCACCCAGGCGCAGTTCTTCACCACCCAGGTCGAGTCGGTCGACGGCCAAGAGGTCCTCGACCGGCACTTCGACGGTGGTGACCAGCAGCCGGTGCGGGTGATCGTGCCCAATGACGTCGTGGAGGAGGCCACGGGAGTGCTCACCGACAACGCGGACGTCACCGAGCGGATCGAGGCCAAGGAGTCGACGACCGGGGCCGGCACGACGCTCCTGTCGGCGACGCTCACCGTGGGCTCGGAGTCCGAGGAGGCCCGCGATGTCGTGCGCGACCTGCGCACCCAGCTGCAGGAGGTCGACGCGGGGATCCTCGTCGGCGGATCGACGGCGACGACCGTCGACACCGACGACGCGAGCACCCGTGACTACCGAGTCGTCGTGCCCGCGATCCTGCTCGTCGTCACGCTGATCCTCATGGCCCTGCTGCGATCCGTCACTGCCGCAGTGCTGCTCGTGGCGGTCAACGTGCTGACCTTCGCCGCGACGCTCGGCGTCTCAGCGGTGCTCTTCACCAAGGTCCTCGACCAGCCGGGAGCCGACCCGTCGACGCCCGTGCTCGGCTTCGTCTTCCTCGTCGCGCTCGCGGTCGACTACTCGATCTTCCTCATGACGCGGGCCCGCGAGGAGTCCCTGCAGGTCGGGACACGGCGCGGTATCCGGCGCGCGGTGGCCGTCACGGGTGGCGTCATCACCAGTGCCGGGGTCGTGCTCGCCGCGACCTTTTCCGCGCTGTGGGTGATCCCGCTGCTCTTCCTCGCGCAGATCGCATTCATCGTCGCCTTCGGCGTCCTGCTCGACACGATCGTGACTCGCTCGATCCTCGTGCCGGCGATCGCCGCGGACCTGGGCAACCGCATCTGGTGGCCGCAGGCCGGCCGGATGGCGCCGGACGACGAGGTTGCCGACGCTGGGGTGACGGGGCGCGAGGACTGAGGGTCCACCCTTCGCCCCCGCCAGCTGAGTGGAGGTAAACGCGCGGGTGAATCGCCCGCGTGTCTGAGTCCACCGGCGAGGTGGGCCGCTCGGGTGGATGCCAACTCGCCGATGAATCGTCCGCGGGTATACCTCCACCCGGGTGCGGGGCCCCCCGGCTGCTGCGCGGGCGCGGCGGCTCAGTCGAGCAGGTCGACCAGCTGCGGCGCGACGCCGATGTAGGTGGCGGGGGTCATCGCGGCGACGCGCTCCTCGACATCCGCCGGCAGGCCCAGGCCCTTGACGAACTCGACGAGCTCCGGCTGACCGATGCGACGACCGCGGGTGAGCTCCTTGAGGCGCTCGTAGGGCTCGTCCATGCCCTCGACACCGCGAGCGCCGAGCGCGCGCATGACCGACTGGATCGGCTCGCCGAGCACCTCCCAGTTGCGGTCGAGGTCGGCGGCCATGACCGCGGGGACCGCGTCGAGGCCGGCGAGCCCGCGGCCCGCGTTGTCGATGGCGAGGAGCGAGTGGCCCAGCGCCGTGCCGATGTTGCGCTGCATCGAGCTGTCGGTGAGGTCGCGCTGCAGGCGGGAGGTGACGAGCGTCGAGGCGAGGACGTCGAGGAGGGCATTGCTGACCTCGAGGTTGGCCTCGGCGTTCTCAAAACGGATCGGGTTGACCTTGTGCGGCATCGTGCTCGACCCGACGGTGCCCTGACCGCGGACCTGCGCGAAGTACCCCATCGAGATGTAGGACCACAGGTCGGTGCACAGGTTGTGCAGCACGCGGTTGTAGCGCGCGATGTCGGCGTAGATCTCGGCCTGCCAGTCGTGCGACTCGATCTGGGTGGTCAGGGGGTTCCACGTCAGACCGAGGCCCTCGACGAAGCTGCGCGAGATCTCGACCCAGTCGGCCTCGGGCACGGCAGCGAGGTGCGCACCAAAGGTGCCGGTCGCGCCGTTGAGCTTGCCCAGGTACTCGTCGGTCTGGATGCGGCGCAGCTGGCGCATCAGGCGGTGGGCCAGGACCGCGAGCTCCTTGCCCATGGTCGTCGGCGTCGCCGGCTGACCGTGGGTGTGGGCGAGCAGCGGCACCTCGCGCAGCTCGTCGGCCATCGTCGCGACGGCCTCGGCGAGGGCGTCGGCGCGGGGGAGCCAGACCTGCTCGACGGCGCCCTGGACCATCAGGGCGTAGGAGAGGTTGTTGATGTCCTCGCTGGTGCAGCAGAAGTGGATCAGCTCCGACAGGCCGGCGTCCTCGGGAGCCGGCGCGATCTTGCGCAGCCGCTCCTTCAGGTAGTACTCGACCGCCTTGACGTCGTGCTGGGTGACCTTCTCGGTCGCCGCCAGCTCGGCGATGTCCTCGGGGCCGAAGTCCTCGACGGCCTGGCGCAGCGCCGCCTGCTCGCTCTCGGTGAGCGAGCGCACGCCCGGCACGACCTGCTGGGTCGTCAGGTGGATCAGCCACTCGACCTCGACATGCACGCGCATGCGGTTGAGCGCGGGCTCGCTCAGGTGGTCGATGAGCGGGGAGACGGCAGGACGGTAGCGACCGTCGAGCGCGCCGAGGGCGATCTGGGGCGTGGCGTCAGCGAGGCTCTGCATGGGCACATCCTCCCATCAGGCGAAGGGAGGCGGCTCCCGTGTCCGAGGTGGCCCACGGCCCCCGCCCGAGGCGGCCCACGGTCCCCGCCCGAGGCGGCGGACCTCCCCCTTCGCGCCGTTATCGATTTGAGATCTTGGGTGTACCTGTGCTTACCGTGGAGCATCCCCGGCAGCAGGATCGCCGGGGAGACCGATGCGGTCTCGAACCGCTCGCGGCCCCGGCCGCGTACCTATCGACGAGGAGGAGTCCCCATGACATCCACCACCCGTCAGAGCACCACCCGCCGCGCCGCCCAGACGCTTGCCGTCGCTGGGCTGCTGAGTCTCGCCGGCACCACGACCGCGATGGCGGCCCCCGGAGCGGGCCCCGCCGCCGAGCACGCCAGTGAGCAGGCCCAGCCCTCCGGCGAGGCCAAGGGCCTCACCGGCCTGCCCACCGACCGCGGTCAGGGCGCGGATCACGCCTCCGAGCGCGCCCTCGAGCAGGCCTCGGACAACAGCTCGCTGAAGCGTGACGCGGCCCCGGCCCAGAGCGCGCCGGAGGAGGCCCCGGCCACGGAGACGACGACCACCGACGCCACCACGGCCGACACCTCCACCGAGACGACGACGGACACCACGACCACGGACACGGCCGACAGCACGACCGCCGGTAGCTACCCGTCCGTCTGGGACTCCGTCGCCGAGTGCGAGTCCGGCGGTGACTGGGACATCAACACGGGCAACGGCTACTACGGCGGCCTGCAGTTCAGCTACGACACATGGCTCGCCTACGGCGGCGACCAGTACGCCCCGACGGCTGACCAGGCGACCACGGCCCAGCAGGTCGAGATCGCGCAGAAGGTCCTCGAGGGCCAGGGCCCGGGCGCCTGGCCCGTCTGCTCGCAGGAGGCCGGTCTCACCACGACCAACGGCGCCTGACGTAGCACCCATATGCCCGACGGGCGGCCGGCTCTCAGGGGAGAGCGGGTCGCCCGTCGTCATGTCCGGGGCGGACGCGGTGGGCTACTCCTCCAGCTGGCGTCGAACGTGCTCCACGACCCCGTCTGCGGCGGCCGTGATCTCGGCGTAGGTCTGGTCGAATGACGTGTCGTCGCCGTACCAGGGGTCGTCGATGGCGAGGTCGCTTCCCTTGAGCCCGGCCGGGTCGAAGGAGCGGATCATCGTGACCCGGTCCTTGGCCTCGTCGGTGGCCGCGAGGCGGCGCAGCACCGTGTGGTGCCCGTGATCGGCGACGAGGATCAGGTCGCGGTCCTCGAACCACCGCCTGTCGAAGACTCTCGCCCGGTGACCGGAGTAGTCCCCGGTGTGCCCGTGGCGCTGCATCGCGGCGATGGTCCGGTCGTCGGCAGGGTTGCCTTCTTCCCAGGCCGTGGTGCCGGCGGAGTCGATGACCACCCGGTCGCCGAGCCCCGCGGCCTCGAAGCGCTCACGCAGCACCCACTCGGTCATGGGAGAGCGGCAGATGTTGCCGGTGCAGACCACCGTGATCCGATATGTCATGGCGTCATCGTCGCCCACGAGTCCGAGGAGAAGGCGGGAGCAGCCTGTGAGCCGAGTGACGACGGGTCGTCGCTCGCGAGGTCGCCGGGCAGCACGGCGAGCAGCGGCGCCCCTGCGGCAGCAACCAACCGGGCCGGGCTCGTCACCTCGCCGTCTGCGTGCGCGGCGCGCACGACGACGACGCCGATGACGGGCAGCTCGCGTCGGGTCAGGGCCTCTGCGCTGAGCGCGAGGACATTGGGCGCGGCGAGCCCACCGGTCGTCACGAGGACCGCGCCGGTGGAGATCCCCTTGTAGCGAAGGGCGGTGCCCACGTCGGCGAGCGTCCCACCTCGCTCGTCGAGCGGGACGAGCAGGCCGGCGGCGGCGTCGATGATGAGCACGTCGTGGTCGCCGCCCACCGCTGTGACGGCCTGACGGACGACGGGAGCGCTCCCTGCCGAGAGCCGGAGGGAGCCGACGGCCGTGCCGGTGGCGGCGAGCACCGCGGTGAGGGCGACCGCCGCGAGTCCTGCATCGGCGCCGTCCGTGTCGGCGACGAGCACCGCGCGGGGGAGCGAGAGCTCCTCGAGGGTGCTCACAGGCCCACCGCCCGTCGCAGCTGCGCGCCGCTCCAGCGCTGCCGGTCGGCTCCAGCCGCCTCGGCCTCGCGCACGAGCTCGACGATGCGCGCGCAGACGGGTGTCGGGACACCGTGGTCCCTCGCGAAGTGGACGACCGCACCCTGCAGCTCGTCGATCTCGGTCGCTCTCCCGGCGTCGAGGTCGTCGGCCATCGACGAGCGCGCGGTCGGCGACACCTTGAGCGCGGAGCGCGAGAGGTTGGTGAAGACCGGGGTGGGGGAGCGCAGCAGGGCCGGCATCGCGGCCGGGGGTAGCGGCGTGAGCCGGGCGGGAGTGATCGAGAGCCGTCGCGCCAGGGCGAGCGCCTCCTCCTGGCAGGCCGCCAGGACCACCCGGCAGTCCCGGTCGCGCAGCTCGACCGCCAGCGGCAGCCCCGTCAGGGCGTTGATCGCGTTGTTGAGGTTGAGCAGGAGCTTGCCGAAGAGGACCGAGCGCATGTCGGGCTCGACGTCGATGTGCAGCCCACCACCAAGGGCCGCGCGGACGAAGGGGTCGACCCGTGGGTGGTCCTTGACCTTGAGCCGGCCCACGGTGGCCTGGGTCCAGTGGCTGTCGTCGGAGCGCACGACGTTGAAGGGGACCATCCCGGACAGCACGAGCGGTCGCGAGGCCCGGCTGGGGAAGGCCGAGGCGAGCGCGTCGTCGATCTGCGAGGCATTGCGCAGACCATTTTGGAAGGAGATGACGATCGAGTCGTGCTGCAGGTAGGGCGCGATCTGGCGTACGGCCTGAGCGGTGGCGAGGGTCTTGGTCGTCAGCAGCACGTAGTGGGCGCCCTCCACCGCGCTGGCGTCCGTCGCCAGCGTCAGCCCCTCGGGGCGCACGGTCCGGGTGCGGCCGCGCAGATCGGTGACGGTGAGCCCGTCACGCTGCACGGCGTCGATCAGTGAGGGGCGACCGACGAGCGTCACGTCAGCAGCAGCGGCCAACCAGCCGCCGAGGTGGCAACCGACGCTGCCCGCACCCATGATGGCCACTCTCGTGCGATCCACCCTCGTCACCCCTTGCGCGAGTCGGTCCGGACCGGTCGTGCCCGGTGTCGCGATCCTATGTCGTTCACCGGGAGGTGAGCAGACCCGCCGCTGCGGTGCACGCCGATGGCCGCATCTCCTTGAGGTCGTGCGGTTCTCGAGATGACGAAGGGGGTCCGACCAGCTGGCCGGACCCCCTTCGCTCTCGTGGTGTCAGCCCGCCGGGACCAGCTCCTCCGCGTCGGTGGCGGAGGTGTGCCTGGTGAGTGCCTCGCCCTCGACGTCGACATTGGGCAGGAGCTTGTCGAGCCAGCGGGGCATCGACCAGGCCGTGTCGCCGAGCAGGTACATCAGGGCGGGGATGAGCAGCATCCGCACGACGAAGGCGTCCAGCAGGACGGCCGCGGCCAGCGCGAAGCCCATCGACTTGATGAGGTTGTCCGGCTGCAGCATGAAGGCGGCGAAGACCGAGATCATGATGGCCGCGGCAGCGGTGACCACGCGGGCGCCGTGGCGGAACCCGTCGACGATGGCCTCGCGAGCGCTGTCCCCGTGGATGTAGGCCTCACGCATCCGGGTCACGAGGAAGACCTGGTAGTCCATCGCGAGGCCGAAGACGATCCCGATCATGAGGATCGGCAGGAAGCTGACGAGTGGTGCCCCGTCGACCAGCCCGAAGGCGCCCTGTTGGAAGATCGCGACCGTGGCGCCGATGGTGGCCAGCGTCGACAGCACGAAGCCCAGCGTCGCGGTGAGCGGCACGAGGACCGAGCGGAAGACGAGCATGAGCAGGATGAAGGCCAGGCCGACGACCACCGCGAGGTAGGGGAGCAGCGCGTCCTGCAACTTCTGCGACACGTCGGTCTGGATCGCGGTGAGGCCGGTGACGCCGATGGTCGTGCTCGACGCCTCCTCCTGCGCGGGGATCCCGTCGCGGATGGTGTGGAGCAGGTCCTCGGTGGCCGCGTCGCTCGCGCCGGTGGTCGGGGTGACCATCAGCTGGGCGCCGGTGCCGTCCTTGTTCATCCCGACGACCTGGGCGTTGGCGACACCGTCGAGTCCGCCGAGCCAGGTGGTGACCTCGCCGTAGGCAGCCGGGGCCTGGCGCGGGTCCGTGATCTCGCGACCGTCGACGACGACGATCATCCGGGCCTCCTGACCGGGGCCGAAGCCGTCGGAGATGAGGTCGGCGGCCTTGCGCTGCGAGGTGTCCGCCGAGGCGGTGGAGTCGCTGGGCAGGGCGAGGTGGAGGTCCTTGGCCGGGATGGCCAGGGCGCCCAGGGCGATGACCGCGATGAGCGCCGCGATCACCGGGTGGGAGCCGACCATGCGGGCCCAGCGGGTGCCGCCGTTGTCGATGCGCTGTCCCTCGTCGACGGAGCGGTCCCCCCGGATCTGCCCCGCGAAGGCCCGCTTGCCGAGCGCTCCGAGGATGGCCGGGAGCAGGGTGAGGGCGACGAGGACGGCGACCAGGACGGTGCCGGCGGCAGCCAGGCCCATCGCGGTGAGGAAGGGGATCTTGACGACGGACAGCGCGACGAGCGCGATGATCACGGTCAGCCCGGCGAAGACGACGGCGGACCCGGCGCGGCCCACGGCCAGACCGATCGCGTGGCCTCGGTCGGAGGTGTGCCGCAGCTCGGTGCGGTAGCGGGAGAGGATGAAGAGGGCGTAGTCGATCCCGACGGCCAGACCGAGCATCGAGGCGAGGATCGGGGTCGTCGTGCCGAGGTCGAAGAAGGCCGTCGAGGCGGTGATGCCCGTGATGCCGATGCCCACACCGACGAGCGCGGTGAGGATCGGCAGGCCGGCCGCGACGAGCGAGCCGAAGGTCAGGACGAGGACGAGCAGCGCGATGGCGACACCGATGAGCTCGCTCGTCATCCCCATCTCGGGCATGCCCTGCATGCCGCTGCCGGAGACCTCGACGGTCAGGCCGGAGTCGCGGGCGTCGTCGACGGCCTTGACGACGGCGTCACGGGTGGGCTGCTCGACATCGGTGATGGTGGGGACGTCGAAGGTCCACTGGATCAACCCGGTGCGTCCGTCTGCGGTGAGCGGGGAGACCGCGGCCGCGTTGGCCTTGGCGACGGCGGCGGGCTGGTCGTTCTTCGTGGCGTTGTCGAGATAGGTCTTCTCCACCCCCTTCGCGGCGTCGACGGGGTTGACGAACTGCTCGGGGTCGCCGACCTGCGGGACCTTGCGCAGGTTCGTCAGCAGATCGTTGACGGCTGCGGTGTTGTCCGGGTCAGCGAGCACTTCGCCCTTCGGTGCCTGGACGACGACCGTGGCGGTGGCCTGGTCGAAGGCGTCCTGGGTGCCGGGGAAGAGTTCCTGCTGCAGGTTCTGGGCCTGCTCGGACTCGATGCCGGGGATGGAGAACTTGTCGCTGAGCGGCTTGGAGAGGGTGCCGGCGGCGGCACCGACCCCGATGAGGACGATCAACCAACCGACGAGGAAGGCGGGCCAGCGCCGGTGCGCGAGCCGGCCGAGCCGGTAGAGGGCGTGAGCCATGTCAGGTGCCTTTCGAGGCGTCGTGGTGGTCGGCCGCGTCGTCGGGACCGGTGGTGCTTGAGGCGAAGCGCTGTTGGGGCGAGCGCTGTGCGGCGAAGGGGGTCACCCCCGGGCGGTGAGGATCTCCCGGGCGAGCGTGAGGTTGGCCTGGATGCGTTGCTGGAGAGGGCCCCTGGTGGGGTCGGTGATGCACTCCTCGACGGAGCGCTGGACGATGCCACCGACGAGGGTGAGCGCCATCCGGGCCCGGGTCGGGTCCACGCCGTCGCGGGTCGACAGGTGGGTGACGATCTCCTCGGCGAGCTCCTCGACGTGGGTCTTGACCCGGATGAAGAGCTCGGGGTTGCGCTCGATGACGTGGTGCAGCTGCTGCCAGTCGTCGAGGTTGTCCTCCTCGGCGCGCAGGCACTGCAGGGTCGTGATGAGCAGGTCCTCGAAGGGGTCTCCCGTCGGCCCGCCGCTGCGCAGGGTCTCGGCCTGCTCGTCGGTGAGGACCGGCAGGACGCCGAGGACGGCTTCTTCCTTGGAGGTCACGTGGTTGAAGAGAGTGCGACGCGAGACGCCGACGGCCGAGGCGAGGTCCTCGACGGTGAACCCGGAGTACCCGCAGCTGATCGACAGGCGCTGCGCGGCCGCGACGATCGCGTCGCGGCGGCTTCCGCCGGCCCGAGGCGCGGCGGCACTGGTGGTTGCACTATTGATCACGAAGTGCAGTTTTGCACTATCTCGCGTTCAGTGCAAAACATAGGGACCTGCATTGCCCTATGGCAATGCAGACGAGCGGTACGACGAAGGGGGCCGGCCGTCCGCTCTCGCGGTGGCCGGCCCCCTTCGGGCTGTTGCGTGTGGCTCAGGCGTGGACCGGCGCCAGACGGCCGACGAGTGCGCGAAGGGAGGCGTCGGCCTCCTCGTCGACGAGCCGGCCCTCGGCGAAGGCCTCGAAGGAGGAGCCCAGGCCGAAGGTGTCCTCGACGACGTCGGCGCCGGCGATCTTGAGGGTGCGCACGGCGTCCTGGCGGGCCCACTCGGCGGCGCGCGGGGAGCCGGAGGCGGCCATGACGACGGCCGGGGTGCCCGTGATCGATGCGACGCCGTAGGGGCGGGAGGCCCAGTCGATGGTGTTCTTGACGACGCTGGAGAGCGTGCCGTTGTACTCGGGGGTGACGACGATCAGCCCGTCGGCAGCGGCGACGGCGGCGCGCAGCTCGGCGGCGACCTCGGGCAGCTGGCCCTCGAGGTCGAGGTCCTCGGAGTAGTGGGGCAGCTCCGCGCCGCGGTCGAAGACGCTCGCGGTGCAACCCTCGGGCAGGTGGGCGACGGCCGCGTCGGCGAGCGCGCGGTTGGTGGAGCCTGCACGCAGGCTGCCGAGGAGGACGAGGACGTTCATGAGGGGACTCCAGACGAGGTATTGGTCAAGTGCTTGACCATGGTGCGCGCCATGAATTGTCAAAGTCAAGTCCTTGACCAATGCCTTACGATGAGGGGCATGACCACGCCCATGCCGCCGAGCGTCGACGCCTTCACTGGTGGCGACGCCTGCACCGGCGCCGACGGGCAGCCGCCGCTGGTCAACCTGCTTGCGCGGGCCCAGGCGAGCTTCGTCGCCGACTTCGAGGCCCGGCTGCGTGCCTCCGAGATCGACGGGCTCTCCCTCGCGCACTCCACCAATGTGCTGCGCCACCTGTCCGAGGGGCCACGCCGGGCGCGCGACATCGTCGATCGCTGCGGCGTGACCAAGCAGGCCGTGAGCCAGCAGATCGCGCACCTGGAGCGCAATGGCTTCGTCGCCGTCGGGCGGGACGAGGACGACCAGCGCGCCCGCATCGTCAGCCTCACGACGAAGGGGGAGTGCGCCCAGGTCGTCGTCGGCCGCCTCTTCACGCAGGTCGAGCACGACTGGGCCGAGCGGATCGGCGCGGAGTCGGTCGCCGCCGTGCGTCAGGCCCTCACCGAGCTCCTCGGCGAGGGCACCGCTTGCTGATCGGTCGGTGACCGCGAGCGTCGGCGTCAGGCGCTCGTGAGGGTCCCGGTCGTCTGGCCGTGCTTCTTGCAGGTCGCGGTCCAGTCGGACCCGGACCGGTCCACCGCGAGCGTGCGGCGGCAGGTCGTGCAGTGGATGGGCGGCTCGGTGGCGAGCTGCTGCCGGCACAGGACGTGGTTGCCCTTGCTGGCGGAGGTGCCGCAGCGGGCGCAGTAGGTCATCGCGATGACGGGCGGGATCGCGCCGAGGGTGTCGGGGTCGCTCCAGCCGGAGTCGCCAGCGGTGGGCAGGTCAGTCATGTGTTGATTGTCGCCCATGCCACGCCCGCCCTCCACCGTGGCCCCGTCCGGCGCCCTCGGTGCTCCCTGCCTCGCGCTGCCGACTTGCTACGCGCGGGTACGACGTGCAGTTGCGGGGAGCCGCGTGGGTGGTTCCCCGGAAATTCAAGGGTCGACCGCGCCCAACCGCGGCAGCTGCACGTCGTACCCGCAAGTAACAAATGGTTGGAGTCACGACACAGGTCGGCTGTCGATCACGCCCTCGGCGCCCTCAGCTCCCGGCCACCGCCGCCGACGGTCAGCCACCCAGGAGATCTGCGATGCCGCCGCCGCTGCGGCCCTGGGCCTGGTGACCGCCGTCGACCACCGACTCGGCCGGCTGGACCAGCACGTATCCCTGGCCGCCGAAGGCCATCTGGAAGGTCTCGCCGGTGCCACCGCGCACGAGCGACTTCAGGCCGCCGGTGTCGACCTTGATGTCCATCCGCACCCCACCGGTCCACATGACGACGGCCTGCGCGTCACCGAAGGTCGGTGCGCTCGCCACGTCGAGGGCGACGGGCTCTCCCTTCGTCGTGATGGCGACGTAGCCGCTGCCCCGCAGGACAACGTTGTAGAGGCCGCCGGTCATCGCCGCGCCGCGCGCCTGGATGCGGTGGATGTCCCAGTCGATGGAGGCGGAAAAGGCCAGGATGTTGTTGCCGTTGACCGAGATCATGTCGTTCTCCAGGTACATGATCTGGATCTCCTGGGCGTCGTCGGCGACGAAGAGCTCGCCCTGGCCGGAGCAGGTCATCATCTTGACGCCCTCGCCGGTCGTGGCCTGCTTGAGGAACTTGCCGACCCCGCCGGAGCCTTGGTTCTCGAAGCGGACATCGCCCTGGTAAGCGACCATCGAGCCCGTCCGCGCCATGACCGGGCCGTGCCCCATCTGGACCTTGAGCAACTTCTTGTTCTGCAGCGAGAACTGGTCGGAGGTCTGCTCTTCCTTGAAGTCGGTGAAGAGGGATCCGTGGATCGGCATGTCGTGCGCCCTTCTGCGTGGCCGCCCCCCGCGGGCGCCGGTTGGCCCAACACTAGAGAGCGCTCCCGCCCCCCGGCTAGGGGGGTGAGCACCCCGATGACGAAGGGGGATTCCCCGGTCAGCGCACGACGACGGTCACGAGGGTCGGCGGCACGACGAGAGCGGCAGCACAGATGACGTAGAGGACGAGCGTCTGCCAGGGCGCCGGGTCGTCGGCGACGAGCAGGCGGATGCGGGTGGCCGCTGCCCCCGTGCCGGCGGAGACCCCCGGCGTCAGGTCGGTCCGAGCGGCGGCCTCGGACAGCGAGACGATGGCTCGTCCGAGCGCGACCTCACCCACGTCTTCGCGGGCGGCGCGGTCGGCGAGGACCTCGACGAGCAGGGCGACCTCGCGCAGGGCGGCGTCGGTGCGCAGCGGTCGCGGGGTCGCGGTGTGCAGGACGGTGAAGAACTCCAGGACGAGGTCGTGGCGCTCGCGCAGGTGCGCCTCCTCGTGGGCGACGACGGCCGCCAGCTGGTCGCCGGGCAGCGCGGTCAGCGCCGCCTCGGTGATGACGAGCCGCGAGCCTGCGCCGGGGACGCAGTAGGCGGACAGTCGCTCCGAGGGGAGCACCCGGGTGTGTGCGCCCTCGTGCCGGCCGACGAGGTCGACGAGCTGGCGGTGCTCGTCGCGGGCGGCCCGGATCCGGCGACCGACGTTGTGCCCGTTGATGAGCAGCCGCGCGAGGACCCCGATCGAGGCGATCGTCGCGACGACGAGGACGAGCGCCTCAGGCACGCTTGGCAGAGGGCGGGGTCGCAGCCAGGCGATCGGGGCCGCGGTCAGCAGGCACAGGACGGCGGACGACGAGAGCGCCTGCCAGACGAAGAGCGCCGCCCGCGGGCTGCGGCGCAGTCGCTCGATCCGCACGAGGACGTGCGGCGCGGTGAGGAGTGCTGCCGCGCAGAGCAGCAGCAGTGCGGCTATCACCCGGTGGAGTCTGCCGCACCCCGTCCGCGACGACGGCGGGGACGGTCTCCCTTCGCCTCGACGTCGGCCATCGCGGTCCGGACGGCGTCGAGGTCGTCGGCGCTCGCCTCGGAGAGGAAGTGCAGGATCGCGGCCTGCCGGTCCGCGCTGCTCAGGTCGTGAAGCGGGCTGCGCATGGCCTGCGCGGTGAGGGACTCACGAGTGGACGCCGGCCGGTAGCGCCAGGCGCGCCCGTCGCGCTCGCGGGTCGTCACTCCCTTGACCTCGAGGCGGGAGAGCACGGTCATGACGGTCGTGTAGGCGAGGTCGCGGCCGGTGAGCCGGTCGGAGACCTCGCGGACGGTCAGTCCGGTGCCGGCCTCGTCGGCCCACAGCACGTCCATGATCGCCTGCTCGAGGTCACCCAGCGATGCTTTGGTGGGCACGGTGGCTCGCTCCTTCCTTCTCGATCGTCACGATGCGGTCCATGCGGTCCAGGCCGACCCCGTGGTGGGTCACCATGATCACCGACCGGTCGCCGGCGTGCTGCAGCAGGTCGGTGATGACGGCCTCGGCGGTCGGGTGGTCGAGGTGCGCGACCGGCTCGTCGAGCAGGATCACCGGCCGTCCGCTGGCGATCGCGCGGGCGATGGACAGCCGGGCCCGCTCGCCCCCCGAGATGCCCAGGCCGCCAGACCCCAGACGACTGTCGAGACCGTGTGGGAGTCCGGCGAACCACGTGCCCAGCCCCGCCCGACGAAGGGAGTCGACCAGCCCCTCGTCGTCGGCCTCCGGTGCGGCGAGGGCCAGGTTGGCGCGCAGGGTCGCGGCGAGGACGTGCGGCTCGTCGTCCACGATGGCGAAGAGCGCACGCACGTCGGTCAGGTCGCGGTCGGTGACGTCGGTGCCGTCGATCGTGTAGCTCCCACCGCTCGGGTCGAGGTGCCGGGCGAGGACGGCGAGGGCGGTCGACTTGCCGCTGCCGTTGGGGCCGACGAGCGCGATCCGGGCGCCCGGATCGACGGCCAGGTCGAGGGGGCCGAGGTCGGTGCGCCCGGGGAGCCAGCCGGCGGTGAGGCCGCGCAGCTCCAGCCGCGGCGCGTGGTCCAGACCCTGCATTGCCCTAGGGCAATGCACACCTGGCGAGGCCGAAGGGGGGATCCCCCCGGCTACTCCGTGGGCGACGGCCAGCTCCTGGTCGAGCAGCTCGTCAAGGCGCTGCTGGCAGGCGCGGGCCCGGGCGTGGGCGCGGGTGGCGTCGGTGAGGACTCCGAGGGTTTCGCCGGTCGCGACGGGGGCGAGGACGAGCAGGGCCATGACGGGGGTGCTCGCGCCGGAGGTGGCGGCGAGGGCTGCAGAGACGAGAGCGCCGACGCCGGTGATGATGAGCACCGCTGCGGCAGAGATGGATCGGCCGCGCGCCTGGCGAGTGACTGTGGCATGCAGCGTGTCGTGGGCGGTGGTCAACCACCCGGTGGCCGTCGCCGTGCCCCCGATGGAGCGCAGCTCGTCTGCGTGGTCGGCGCTCAGCTGGGCGATGCGGGCGACCTCGGCGCGGGCCGCGAGCACCTCGGTCTGTGCGTGTGACTCGAGGCGGTCGGCGAAGGCGGCGACCACGGCGGTGGCGGCGAGCATGCCTGCGATGACCAGACCGACCCTCGGGTCGACGAGCGCGGTGAGGGCGGCGGAGGTGATGCCGGCGAGGAGTGCGGCGATCGCCGGGACCGTGACCCTGACCGATGCTTCGACGACGTCGGTCAGGTCGTCGACGACGCCGGTGAGCAGGTCGGCGCGGCCACGGGAGCCGAGCCTGGCCGGGGTGAGGGGGACGAGGGCGGCATAGGTCCGGGTGCGCCGCTCGGCGAGGTCGCCGAGGGCGACGTCGTGGCTGCGCAGGCGCTCCCAGTAGCGGAAGAGGGGACGTGCGAGACCGAAGGTGCGCACGGCGACGATCGTCGTCAGCAGCAGCATGATCTGCGGGCGCTGGTCGGCGCGGACGATGAGCCAGCCCGAGGTCGTCGTCAGGGCGATGCCTGAGGCGGTCGCGATCCCACCGAGAAGACCGGCCATGATCAGCCCGCGGCTGAGTCCCAGAAGCCGCATCTCCTTGAGGTCGTGCGCACCCGGACGCATCTCCTTGAGGTCGTGCGCACTCATCGGGTCACCGCCTGCTGGCCGAGGCGGACGTGGTGGTTGGCCCGAGCCGCGAGGTCGGGCTGGTGGCTGACCGCGATGACCGTGCGGGTGGCGGCGAGGCGGGTGATGGTGTCTCCGATCGTGGCCGCCGACTCCGGGTCGACGTGGGCGGTCGGTTCGTCGAGCAGGACCACGGGCGAAGGGGAGAGCAGCGCCCGGGCGAGGACGAGCCGGGCGCGCTGGCCGGCTGACAGTCCGAAGCCGTCGTCGCCGAGGGGGCTGTCGACGCCCAGGGGGAGCGTGGCGATGGCCTCATGGAGTCCGACCTCGCGCAGCGCCTGCCAGACATCGGTGGACTCGGCCGGGCCGGCGATCGTCAGGTTGGCGCGCAGGGTGCCGGCGCCGAGGAAGGGGCGCTGCGTCACCAGGTGCACCTCGGGTGCGCTGACCTCTCCACGGTCGGGTCGGCGGATACCGGCGATGACCTCGAGCAGGGTGGTCTTGCCGCACCCCGACGGCCCGGTGATGACGGTCAGCCCGCGGCCGGCGACGAGGTCGACGCCCGCCAGGACCGTCCGCTCCGTGCCGGGATAGCTGTAGTCCACCCCGGCGAGCGAGACGGTGCCGGGCAGGCCGAAGGGGGCACCCCCCTTCGCTCCCTGCATTGCCATAGGGGAATGCACGTTCTCTTGCATTGCCATAGGGGAATGCACGTCTTCTTGCATTGCCATAGGGGAATGCGCGTCTTCCTGCATTGCCATAGGGGAATGCGGGTCGAGGTCGGCAAGGATCTCGTCGAGGGCGGCGGCCCCGTCTGCGGCGGAGTGGAACTCGGTGCCCACCCGGCGGATCGGCCAGTACGCCTCGGGCGCGAGCAGGATCGCGGTGAGCCCGATGAGCAGGTCCATCGACCCGGTGGTCAGGCGCAGGCCGACGACCACGGCGACGATCGCGACCGAGATCGTCGCGAGCAGCTCGAGGGCCGCAGCGGACATGAAGGCGAGTCGCAGCGTGCGCATCGTCGCCCGGCGATGACGCTGGCTGACCTCGCCGATGACCTCGACCTGGCGCTCGGCCCGGCCGTAGCTGACGAGCGTCGGCAGTCCGCGCATGACGTCGAGGAAGTGACCCGACAGATCGCGAAGGGAGTCCCACCGCCGCTCCGTGTCCTCTTGCGTCGTCGCCCCGATGAGTGCGGCAAAGAGCGGGAGGAGCGGCACGGTGAGGATCACGACGAGCGCGCTCGGCCAGTCCACGACGAGCAGGCAGGCGATGGCCAGCGGCGGGACCACGGCGGCCGAGACGAGCGCCGGCAGGTACTTCGCGACATAGGGCTCGACCGCACTCGTGCCCTGCGTCGCGAGGGTGAGCGCCCTGTCGCGAGAGGGCGGTGTCCTGAGGTGCGACGAAGGAGCCTCGAAGGGGCGTTGGTGGATCGTGCGCTGTGACCACGCCGCGATCAGCTGCTCGCGCAGGTGGGTTGCCACCACCGTGCCGGCGCGGGCCGCGATGGCTTCCGAGGCCGCCCCGAGCAGGGCGCGCACCGCGAAGAGGCCACCCGTCCAGACCATCGGTGCGACCAGGTCCTGGCCGCGCACCACGGACACCACGAGGACCGCCAGGGCGAAGGCGGTCCCGATCGTCGCTATCCCTTGGGCCACACCGATGCCCGCGAGGGCCGCGACCGGCCTGCGGGTGGCTGGGACCACCCGCAGGATGCGCGGATCGAAGGGCCTCATCGTCAGTGCGCCTCCGCCGACGCCTGCGCGCCGGCCTCGGCCTCGGCGTCGGCCTTGACGTCGGCCTTGACCGCGTGCCGCTGCGGCAGGTGCTCCACCGACAGCCGACGGCGGAAGATCCAGTAGCTCCAGAGCGTGTACCCGATCATGATCGGGGTGAAGACCGCCGCCGCCCACGTCATGATCGTGAGCGTCATCGGTGAGCTGGCCGCGGCGGCGAGGGTGAGGTCCGCGCTGTCCCCACGGCCGTTGATGGCATTGGGCGAGAGCATGAGGAAGTAGCTGACCACCGTCAGGCCGATCGTCGCGGAGGTGCCGATGAAGGCCCGGCCTTCCGCTCCCTTCGCATTGGCGGCGATCGCAGCGAGAAGGGCGACGGCAGCGACGGCCATGACCACCCACGCGGCAGGCGTGCCGCGCTGCATCCCGAGCGAGACGAAGAGAGTGACGGCCAGGACGGCCGAGACCAGGCCGGCTGTGGTCGCGATGCGCCGGGCCTGCTCGCGGATCTCACCGGTGGTCTTCAGCGCGAGGAAGTGCGCGCCGTGGGCCAGGCAGAGGACGGTGACGGTGAGCCCGCCGAGCAGCGCGACCGGCGTGAGCAGGCTGAGCAGCGACCCGTCGAACTCGGTGTACTTCGTCGTGCCCATGGTGTGCTCGGTCATCGGCAGTCCGGCCACGAGGTTGGTCAGCGCGACACCGACGAGGAAGGGGGCGATGAAGGACCCGCCGACGATCGCCAGGTCCCAGCGGCGCACCCACAGCCGATCGGTGCGCTTGTGCCGGTACTCCAACCCCATGTTGCGCAGGATGAGCGTGACGAGCAGGAGCAGCAGCGCCAGGTACATGCCGGAGAACATCGTGGCGTACCAGTGGGGGAAGGCGGCGAAGGTCGCGCCGCCCGCGGTGAGCAGCCACACCTCGTTGCCGTCCCAGTGCGGGCCGATGGTCGTGAGCATCGTGCGGCGCTTGTCGTCGCGCTCCACCTCGCTGCCCTTGCCCTCGAGCACCGGCAGCAGCATCCCGACACCGAAGTCGAAGCCTTCGAGGACGAGGTAGCCGGTCCACAGGACGGCCAGCAGGACGAACCAGACGGTGATGAGATCCATGTCAGTGCTCCCCGATCAGTACGAGAACTCGAGCGGCTGGTCGTCCTCGACGAGACGCGGGGCCTCGAAGGGTTCGGCGCCGCGGCGGATGTAGTCGAGCAGGAGGCGGACCTCGACGACGGCGAGCCCGCCGTAGAGGGCCGTGAAGACGAGCATCGAGGTCCACACGTCGGCGGTCCCCACGCTCGGGGAGACCGCGGTGTGTGTCGCCATCTCGCCGAAGACGACCCAGGGCTGGCGGCCGACCTCGGTGAAGATCCAGCCGAAGCTGTGGCCCAGCACGGTCGCGATCGGGGTGAGCACGATGAGCCCGAAGACCCACCGCTGCATGGGGATCCGGTCCTTGCGCGTCGCCCAGAGGACCCAGGCGCCGACGGCCATGGCGAAGAAGCCCGTGGCCATCATCAGGCGGAAGTTCCAGTAGGTCATCGCGATCGGCGGGACGTAGGTGTCTGCCTGCGTCAGCTCGCCGTCGCCGAAGCTCTCGCGGTACTCCGCCTCGAGGTCGGCGATGCCGCGCACCTGCCCGTCGAAGCTGCCGGTGCCCAGGAAGGAGAGCAGGCAGGGGATCTCGATGACGTGCTTGGGGTTCTCCCCACCGAGGCCGGCGATGGTCAGGACGGAGAAGGGGGCGCACTCACCGGCGGGCGGGGTGTCGTACAGGGCCTCGGCGGCCGCCATCTTCATCGGCTGGACCTCGGTCATCACCTTGCCCTGCAGGTCACCGCTGATGGCCACACCCATCCCCGCGACGAGGACGACGACGGCACCCAAGCGGGCCGCGTGGCGGTACATCCTGCGATCGGCGGAGGGACCTCCCTTCGCCGTGCCCTGGCGCAGCTTGTGCAGGCCGACGGCCATGACGAGGGCGCCACCGACGAGGTAGCAGGCGGTGATGACGTGGGGGAAGGCGACGAGTTGGACCGGGTTGGTGAGCACCGCCCAGAAGTCGGCCATCTCGGCACGCCCGGTCACCGGGTTGATCCGGTAGCCGACGGGGTGCTGCATGAAGGAGTTGGCGGCGAGGATGAAGTAGGCCGACAGCAGGGTGCCGATGTGCACGATCCACATGGTCGCCGCGTGCAGCCGCTCGGGGATGCGACCCCAGCCGAAGATCCACAGGCCGAGGAAGGTCGACTCGAGGAAGAAGGCGAGCAGCGCCTCGAGGGCGAGCGGTGCGCCGAAGATGTCGCCGACGAAGCGGGAGTAGGTCGACCAGTTCATCCCGAACTGGAACTCCTGGACGATGCCCGTGACGAGCCCGAGCGCGAAGTTGATCGTGAAGAGCTTGCCGAGGAACTTCGCCATCCGCAGGTGGTCCTCGTTGCGCGTGCGGATCCACCGTGAGTGGTACCAGGCGACGATGGCCGACAGCCCGATCGTGACCGGCACGAAGAAGAAGTGGTACACGGTGGTGATCGCGAACTGCCACCGAGCGAGATCGAGCACGTCCATCGTATCTCCTACGACGTCTAGTACTACATGACGTCGTAGACGCTACTCCGGTCCGCGGTGGCTGCCAAACCGGATGGTGCCCGCTCCCTGAGGAGCTTGCGCAGCAAGCGTCTCGAAGGGATCGCTGCTCAGGCCCTCGCCACCCGGTACCGCACGAAGGCCGGGCTCACCGCGGTCGCGACGAGCGTCAGCACGATGACCAGGACACCACCGCCGATCGTCGTCACTGCCGTGCCGAGCTCGCCGGCGACCAGCCCGTGGAGGACATCGGCGACTCGTGGACCGCCAGCGACGATGACGATGAAGACGCCCTGCAGGCGGCCGCGCATCGCGTCGGTCGCGGCCGTCATGAGCATCGTCGAGCGGAAGGCCGCCGAGACCGTGTCCGCAGCGCCGCCGATCGCGAAGAAGACGCAGGCGATCCCCAGCCACGGCACGAGCAGCCCGTCCGCGAAGGCGATCGCGACACCGAAGCCGACGATCGCCCCACCCCACACGAGGATCGCGGCGGTGACCGCGAGGCCCTGCCGCTCCACCCGCGAGACCCATCCCGACACCACGCCGCCGAGGAAGGCGCCGATCGGCATGGCGGCGAAGAGCAGGGCGAAGGCCAGACCACCCTCGGCCGGCCCGCCGAAGTCGACGTGCGCCATCTCGGGGATGAGCGCGCGCGGCATGCCGAAGACCATCGCGATCAGGTCGACGACGAAGGACATGAGCAGCACCGGCTGGGTCGCGAGGTAGACGAAGCCGTCGATGACCGAGCGCAGGCCGGGGGAGGAGCCGGCGATGACCGTGACCGGCAGCGGGGGAAGGGAGATGACCGCCCAGAGCGTCGCGAAGAGGAAGAGGGTGTCGACGAGGTAGAGCCACGAGAACCCGAGAAGGGGGATGAGTGCGCCGCCGATGAGCGGCCCGGCGATCGCGCCGCCGGTGAAGACGGTCATGTTGAGCGTGTTGGCCGCGGGCAGCAGGTTGGCCGGCACGATCCGGGGGAGGACGGCCGAGCGAGTGGGCTGGTTGACCCCGAAGAAGGCCTGCTGCATCGAGAAGATCGCCAGCAGCAGCCAGACATTGGTGTTGCCGAGTGCCGCCTGGACGAAGAAGATCGCCGAGGTGAGGATCAGGCCCCACGTCGTGACCGTCAGCAGCCGCCGCCGGTCGAAGTGGTCGGCCAGCGACCCGCCGTAGAGGCCGAAGATCACCAGTGGCACGAGGCCGAAGAGGCCGGTCAGCCCGACATAGGCGCTCGACCCGGTCATCGAGTAGATCTGGGCCGGGACGGTCACGACCGTCAGCTGTGCCCCGATGACCGTGACGATCTGGGCGGTGAAGAGACGTCGGTAGGCCGGAACCTTCAGAGGGCGAGTGTCGGCCAGCAGGCCCCGGAGGCGACGCACCGCGTCACCCTACGCCGATGTCAGTAGCCGGTCTGCCCGTCGACCGCCTCGCGCAGCAGGTCCATGTGGCCCAGGTGGCGGGCGTACTCCTCGATCAGATGGGTGAGGATCCAGCGCAGGTTGAGCTGCTGGCCGCGACGCCGGCCCACCACCGCGCCGTCGAGGTCGCTCCACCCGGCCAGCGCGGCCCGTGAGGCGGCGAGCTCCTGCTCGTAGGCCTCGATCGACTCGGCCGCGTTGTCGGCGGTGGCGCCGACGAGGTCGGCGTCGCGATCCCCCTTCGTCGACCAGCGGGCGACCACGTCCTCGCCGAGCAGCACGGTCCGCAGCCAGTAGGTCTCGACCTCGGTGAGGTGGCGCACCACCCCCGCCAGGCTCAGGGACGAAGGGGGGACCGCCCGGCTCGCGAGCTGGTCACCGCTCAGCCCGGCGACCTTGAGGAAGACCGTCTCGCGGTACAGGTCCAGCCAGTGCTCGAGGACCTCGCGCTCACCGCCCAGCATCGGGCCGTCGCTGCGGGTGTCGGGTCGCTCGCGCACGATGACGGTCGGGTCGGACATGCCCCCACCCTCACACAACCATCTCCCACCGAGCGGAAGGGGAAGGGCGTCAGACCAGGTCGGCAGCGGCCTCGGCGACCCGCTCGTGCTCGGAGCGCAGCCGCTTGAGGAAGTCGCGGGTCCGGGCGTGCTGCGGGTGGTTGATGACCTCGCTCGGCTTGCCCTGCTCGACGACGACGCCGCCGTCCATGAAGACGACCCGGTCGGCGACATCCCGCGCAAAGGCCATCTCGTGGGTCACGACGATCATCGTCATGCCCTGGCCGGCGAGGTCGCGCATGACCTCGAGGACCTCACCGACGAGCTCCGGGTCGAGCGCGGAGGTCGGCTCGTCGAAGAGCATCAGCTTGGGCTGCATCGCCAGCGCCCGCGCGATGGCGACCCGCTGCTGCTGGCCACCCGAGAGCTGGTTGGGGTAGGCGCTCGCCTTGTCGCCCAGACCGACCTTCTCCAGCAAGGCGTCGGCCTCGGTGCGCACCTCGGCCTTGCGGCGGCCCTGCACCTTGATCGGTGCCTCCATGATGTTTTCGCGAGCCGTCATGTGGGGGAAGAGGTTGAAGCGCTGGAAGACCATGCCGATCTCGCGGCGCTGGGCAGCGATCTCCTTGTCCTTCAGGCGGTGGAGCTTCGACGCCCCCGGGGATCCTTGGTCGCGGTAGCCCATGAGGTCACCGTCGACCCAGATCCTCCCCGCCTGGATGTCCTCGAGCTGGTTGATGCACCGCAGGAAGGTCGTCTTGCCCGAGCCGGACGGCCCGAGCAGGCAGACGACCTCGCCGGCCGCGACATCCATGTCGATGCCCTTGAGGACCTCGTTGCTGCCGTAGGACTTGCGGACCTGCACCGCGTGGACGAGTGGCATGCCGCTCACTTGCCGCCTCCGATCGTCAGACCCATCAGGCGGGTCTTCGTGGTGTCGGTCTTGGTCTGCACGGACGTGTTGCCGTAGCCGCGACCGAAGTGCCGCTCGAGGAAGTACTGCCCGACCATGAGCACCGAGGTGATCACGAGGTACCACATGCAGGCCGCCATGAGGGTTGGCATGATCTTCAGCGTCCGGTTGCCGATGGCCTGGGCCTGGAAGAAGAGCTCGGTGCTCAGCGGCAGTGCCATGAGGAGCGAGGTGTCCTTGAGCATCGCGATCGTCTCGTTGCCCGTCGGCGGGATGATGACCCGCATCGCCTGCGGCAGGATCACCCGACGCATCGACAGGCTCGGCTTCATGCCCAGCGCGGAGGCGGCCTCACGCTGGCCGTTGTCGACCGACATGATGCCGGCGCGCGCGATCTCGGCCATGTACGCCGCCTCGGAGAGGCCCATCGCGATGATGCCCCAGATGAGCGTGCTGCTGATCTGGTTGACGTTGAAGGTGAAGAGCGTCAGGTCGCTGCTCATCCCCAGCCACCCGGCGAGCTGCTGGCTGAAGGGGAAGGGCCCGATGTCGAACTTCGGGTAGAGGTAGCCGATGCCGGTGCCGAAGAGCACGACGAGCACCAGGCGGGGGATCCCGCGGAAGAACCAGGTGTAGAGGAACCCGACGAACTTCAGCACCGGGTTGTCCGACAGCCGCATGACGCCGATGACCACACCGAGGCCGACGCCGATGATCATCGAGCCGATCGTCGCGAGGATGGTGCCCTTGAGCAGGCCCTCGAGGACGGGGGAGTAGTTCATCACCTGGAAGGCGAAGGGCCAGTCCCAGCGCTCGTTGGTGACGAAGCTGGAGATGACCATCGCGAAGAAGATCGCGATGATGACGAGTGCGACCCAGCGCCCCGGGTGACGCACCGGGACAGCCTTGATGGGGCCGGTGTCGGACAGGGGAGCCGACCCCCCTTCGACGGTCGAAGGGGGGATCGCCGCACCGCTGCCGGTGGTCATCAGGGGTTGACCGCGAAGGAGTCGATGCCGCCCGACTCGTTACCCCAGTTCTTCAGGATGGCGTCGTAGCTGCCGTCCTTCTTCATGCTCTCGAAGGCGGCGGCGATGGCCTCACCGAACTTCGTCTGGTCCTTGGGGACGACGATGCCGTAGGGGGCGGAGTCGTAGGTGTCGCCGAGCGCCTCGAGCTCGTCACCCTGCTGCTTGACGGCGTAGAGGCTGATGGGGGAGTCGGCGGCCATGGCCTCGGTCTTGCCCGAGACGAGGCTCGCGGTGACCTTGGACTGCTCGCCCTCGACGACGAGCTTCATCTTCTGGTCGCACTTCTTGTTGAGGGCGGTCAGCTCGTCGAGCTGGACGGTGCCCTTCTGCACGCCGACCGTCTTGCCGCAGGGGTCCTTGGGGTCGACCTTGCCGGGGTTGCCCTTCGTCGTCACCCACTGCGTGCCGGCGTTGAAGTAGCTGATCATCGAGACCTGCTTCTTGCGCTCGTCGTTGATCGTGAAGGAGCTGACCGCGACGTCGTACTTGTTGGAGTCCACACCGAGGATCAGCCCGTCGAAGGGGGCGTTCTTCCACGTCGTCTTCAGGCCCATCTTGGCGGCGGCACCCGTGAAGAGGTCGACGTCCATGCCCTCGACGGTCTTGCCGTCGTCTCCGAGGAACTCGTTGGGGGCGTAGGAGGCGTCGGAGCCGATGCTGAGCGTGCCCTTGCTCTTGATGTCGGCGGGGACGAGCTCCGCGACGGCGTCGTCGACCTTCACGTCGGCGGCTGCGGTGGGGGCGTCACTGCCGCTGGACCCGCTGCCCTCCAGGGTGTCGGAACCGCAGGCGGACAGAGCGCCGGCACTGACGGCGAGCGAGACGAAGAGAGCGACGTGGGCACGGCGCATGGTGGTCCTCCAGATGCACGTTGGGGCACTGGAAGCGTGCCCGGTGCGCGCCATCGTGCCACCGCGCCGGGCAGTGCGGGGACATCCACGCCGCGACCGTCACGACATCGTGACGGTCGCCCCCTTCGCCCCGGTCAGCGTCCGCTGCGCGCCAGCAGTGCCTGGACGAAGACCCGCTCGATGTCGTCGGGCGTCTCGGCGATGTAGCTCGTGCCGCCCGTCTCGTCGGAGATCTTCTGCAGCGCGGTCGGGTTGGCCTCGCCCATGCCGATGGTGATGACGCGCACCGGCTTCTTCGAGTCGTAGGCGTCGTCGAGCTTCGTGAGCAGCTGCTTCAGGGTCAGGCCACCGTTGGGGTCGTCGTTCTCGCCGTCGGTGAAGACGACGATCGAGTTGACGTACTCGGGGTCGTACTCCTTGACCATCTTCTGGTGTGCGGCCCAGATCGAGTCGTAGAGCGCGGTGTCGCCGCCGAGGTACTGGTCGCTGCCCTCGATGAGCTTGCCCAGCTTGTCGCGGTGGCTGCCCGCGCCGTCGGCACTGTCCAGTCGCTTGACCGGCGAGATCTGACGGTAGTCCTTGCCCTTGGACTGATCGGTGCTGAAGATCCACGCACCGACCTCGCTGCCGGCCGGCAGGATGCTGGCGCCCTTGCTGAGCGCTCCCTTGGTGACCTCCCAGCGCGTCATGCCGGGGGTCGGGCTGGGTCGCTCCATCGAGCCGGACGCGTCGACGACGGCGAGCATGCGCATGTCCGTGCGCATCTTGTCCCACTGATCGACGGCGGCGATGCGCTCGTCGCGGTCCAGCGACTCGAGCTCGACCAGCTTGGCCGCGGGCTGCCCGGCGACCTCCGGCCCACCCGAGCCGTTGGACTCGCGGAAGCCGGCCTGGGTCAGCGCCTCGCGCATCGTGAGGGTGCCGAGCTCGGTCCGTGCGCTGTCGGCGGTCTTGAGCACCTCGCCGCTCAGCTCGGGGTTCATGATCCACGGGTAGTCCAGCGACAGCGTTCCCTTGGCCGGCATCACCGCGCGAAGGGGGGTGACGTCCGGGTTGTCCTCGTTGTAGGCAGCGATCTGCTGCTCGGACGCGGGGAAGGGCTGGGTCTTCTTCTGGTCCGCGGTGTAGTCGGCGAACAGCTTGGTGAGCGACGGCGCCGCGAAGCGCGACATGAAGATCAGGCGGGAGCCGGTCTCGAGGCCGATCCGGTCCGGCTGCCCGATTCGGCTGGCGTGGAAGGCGAGTCGGCTGGCCGTGTCGGTGTCGGGGTTGGCCATCCGCAGACCGCCGTCCTTGTTGACGAGGGTGCCCCAGGACGGGAAGTCCATGACCTTCTTGGTCTGGTCGGCGCCGCTGGCCAGCACGACGGGGGAGGAGGCGATCGACTGGCCCTCGATCCACTGACCCTTGGTCTTGCTCGCGTCGATCGCGTCGATCCAGGTCGAGCTGTCCGGGATCCAGATGTCAGGGGCCTGGCCCTCGTTGATGTTCTTCGCGGCGTCGGCGGCCGAGGTGGGGGTGACGTCGAAGGCCGCGCACTGGTTGCTCTCCTTGACCTTGGCGAGAGCCTCCTCGAGCGGACCAGCGATCTCGGGGGTGGCGGCGACGGTGATCGCCCGGTCACCGCAGGCGGAATCGGTGCTGTCGTCGCCCCCCAACGCGGCGAAGGCGCCGACGCCGCAGAGGGCGAGCACGAGGAGCGCGGCGAGGGCGAGGAGCAAGACGGGGCGCTTCTTGCCCTCCTTCTCACGCCGGCGGGAGCGGCGCGAGGGTGGGGAGTCGGCGTCCTCCCCCTTCGTCACGGGGGTGGCTGTTGCTGCTGTGGGGGTCTCGGTGCCCTCGGGACCTTCGTCGTCCCAGAGGTCGCGTCGCCGTGAGGGTCGGCTGTCGCCGCTCATCAATTTCTCCTTCGCCGCGGGCGCGCCATCGCTGCCCCCCGCTCAATCATGACCCACCAGAGGACCACACAGACCCCGCAGCGCGGGCGATCCTGTGCGGACGATCACGCCGGGTGGTTAAGGTGCGCGCATGGACACCCCACGGCTGCGCTCGGCCCTCGACCAGGTTCCCGCCTACGTTGCTGGCAAGCCGCCGGTTCCTCGCGAAGGCCTCACGGTCTACAAGGTCTCGTCCAACGAGAACCCCAACCCGCCGCTCCCTTCGGTCCTCGAGGTCATCCGCGAGGCGGCAGGTCAGGTCAACCGGTACCCCGACATGGGCGTCACCGGCCTGACCGACGCTCTCGCCGAGTACCTCGACGTGCCCCGCGAGCAGATCGCGACCGGCACCGGCTCCGTCGGCGTTCTCGCCCAGGTCATCCAGTCGACCTGCGACCCGGGCGACGAGGTCGTCTACGCCTGGCGTTCCTTCGAGGCCTACCCGATCGTCGTCGCGATCGCTGGTGCGAGGTCCGTGCAGATCCCACTCACCTCTGACCACCGCCACGACCTCGACGCGATGGCCGCGGCGATCACCGACCGCACCCGCGTCGTCCTCGTGTGCACCCCCAACAACCCGACCGGGCCGGCCGTCAAGCACGCCGAGCTCGAGGACTTCATCGCCAAGGTGCCGCGCGATGTCCTGATCGTCGTCGACGAGGCCTACCTCGAGTTCGTCGAGGGCGAAGGGGAGGTCGACGGGCTCTCCCTTCGCCGCCAGCACGACAACGTCATGCTGCTGCGCACCTTCTCCAAGGCGTACGGCTTGGCCGGTCTGCGCGTGGGCTACGCCATCGCACCCGAGCCGGTGGCCGAGGCGCTGCGCAAGACGGCCACCCCCTTCGGCGTCAACCTCATCGCCCAGGCCGCGGCGATCGCCTCACTCGACGCCAAGGACGAGCTCGACGTGCGGGTCAAGGACATCGTCGCGGAGCGCGCGCGGGTCCTCGCGGGGTTGCGGGAGGCGGGCTGGGAGATGACCGACAGCCAGGCCAACTTCGTGTGGTTCCCGCTCGGCGAGCGCACGGGCGACTTCGTCGCGGCCTGCGCCGACGCCGGTCTGTCCGTGCGGCCCTACGGCACGGACGGCGTGCGCGTCAGCATCGGCGAGACCGAGGCCAACGACCGGCTCCTCGACGTGGCGCGGGAGTTCGCGCGCGCCTGACGGCCCCAACCCCCTGCATTGCCCTATGGCAATGCACGCGGCCCCCCGACCGTTCGTCTGCATTCCCCTATGGCAATGCAGACGCGGCCGGGAGCGTGGTCGGCGCGGCCGTGGCGAAGGGGGGTCAGGCAGCTGCGCGGACCTCGTCGACGGCCGCGCGGATCTGGTCGAGGATGATCGAGTCCTCCGTGAGGTCCGCCCACACGAAGTGGAGGACGATCCAGCCCTCCGCGCGCAGGTCCGCGTCGCGGGCGAGCTGTCTGGCCATCACCTCGGGCCCCGTGTACTTCACCTCGCCGTCGAACTCGATGGCGATCTTGTACTCCCTCAGGGCGAAGTCCACCCGGTAGTTGTGGCCGCGTGCGCGCGCCCGGACCTGCGGGTCGAACTCCCACGGACCGTTGCGCAGGATGGCGGCCGTCAGCGTCTCGCCGGGTGACTCGTGGCGTCCCTCGACATGCTCGAGGGCTCGTCGGGCCGCGGCAATGCCCCGCGAACCGGTCCGCGATGCCACAGCGCGGCTGAGGTCTTCGGTCGTGCACACCTCGAGCCGCAGGGCATGGTCGGCCGCAACCAACCCGGCCATGGGGTTGTTGCTCATCGCGGTGCCGACGATCGCGGTGACGGGGTCGACGACTCGCACGGTGGCATCGACCAAGGGGACGTGGACGTCGACGCACTCCACCCCCTTCGCCGCGAACTCGCTCACGCGCACGCCCCGCCGCGTCCGGCCATGGCTGACGCCCACCGTCGCGATCTCCACCGTCGAGAGGTCGCACCGTGCCACAGGCAGTCCGTGGAGCAGCGCTGCCGAGACGCGGCAGGCCGCAGCGCCGTCGCCGAGGAGGCGAAGGTTGGCGACGGTCCGCAGGATGTGGCGCTCGTCCTCCGTCGCGTCGGGACGGCACGAGTACCACCCCTGCGCGGCTCGCCAGATCAGCCGCTGCCGCACGAGAAGTGCCAGGTCGTGCCCTGAGATGCCGTCGGCGCGAGCCTGCTCGGTGCTGAAGAGCGGCAGGTCACGGAAGGCGGCGACGTGGCGGCGCAGTCTCGATGCTCTGGTCATGGTCATGGCGCAACCGTGGCCGAAATCGGCCCGCGAACCGCGAGGTTTTCCACAACGAGACGAGGGCGGTGCATTCCCCTATGGCAATGCGCGATTCCCTCGACCGTTCGTCTGCATTGCCATAGGGCAATGCAGAGTCAGGGGTGAGTGGTCAGCGGTCGAGGTCTTCCTTCTCCGGCAGGACCCAGTTGAGGACCATCGAGACCAGAGTGATGACCAGTGCGCCGATGACGGCGTCCCACCAGAACTTCGTGATCCCGAAGCTCAGGCCGAGGGGGCCCGAGATCCACTCGGTGATCTGCAGGAGGAAGGCGTTCACGACGAAGGTGAAGAGCCCGAGCGTGAGGACGATCGCGGGGAAGGCGAGCACCTTGGCGATCGGCTTCACGATCGCGTTGACCACGCCGAAGATCAGCGCGACGAGGATGACGGTCGTGAACTTCGAGGCAAAGGTCGTGTCGTTGTCGGCGAGGACGATGCCGTCGATCAGCCACGCGGCCACCCACAGGGCGACGGCGTTGACTCCGGTCCGGATCAAGAAGTTCGTCATGGGCTCAGCATGTCAGCCCGACCGCTCACCTGCATTGCCCTAGGGCAATGCAGGTCCCGGTTTGGGCGTCCACCTGCTGAGACGCTAGGTTGGCTCACGCCAATGAACTGTGGCTCGGGTCACAAGCCCGCCGCAGCCGATCGAGGCGTCAGACGACGCCCTCCGTGGCCGCGGGCGGGGCGATCCCCTGAGCCGAGGCCGAAGGGAGCAGCAGTGAGCGACAGCGACGTCGCCGGCCACGCCGGGACCCGAGGACGTATGGCAGGGGCCTTCGAGCCCTCGCCCGAGATGGGGCCCACGCCCCCTTCGCAGATCTCGGGGCACTTCTCCGACGACAACCCGGAGATGGTCCAGTTCGTCGACGCGGACGGCAACCGTCTGGCGACCAACGAGACCAATGCCCCGTACGCCCAGATCGTCGAGGACATGACGAGCGAGGACGCGCGGACGATCTACCGCGACCTCGTGCTCGTGCGCCGCATCGACGCCGAGGGCTTCGCCCTCCAGCGCCAGGGTGAGCTCGGCCTGTGGCCGAGCCTCTTCGGCCAGGAGGCCGCGCAGGTCGGCGCCGGTCGCGCGCTGCGCGCGCAGGACTACGCCTTCCCCGGCTACCGCGAGCACGGCGTCGCGTGGTGTCGCGGGGTCGACCCGGTGAGCCTCTTCGGCATGTTCCGCGGGGTCAACCACGGTGGGTGGGACTCCAACGAGAACAACTTCCACCTCTACACGATCGTCATCGGCAACCAGATGCTCCACGCGGTCGGGTACGGCATGGGCATCGCGGCCGACGGCGACATGGGCACCGGCGACCCGGAGCGCGACGCGGCCGTCATGGCCTTCACCGGTGACGGTGGCACGAGCCAGGGCGACTTCAACGAGGCCCTCGTCTTCGCGGCCGTGACCAACGCCCCGGTCGTCTTCTTCGTGCAGAACAACCAGTGGGCCATCTCCGAGCCCAACGACAAGCAGTTCATCATCCCGCCCTACCAGCGCGCCCGCGGCTTCGGCTTCCCCGGCGTGCTCGTCGACGGCAACGACCCGCTCGCGTCCTACGCCGTCGCCAAGGACGCGCTCGACAAGGCGCGCAGCGGCCAGGGCCCCACCCTCATCGAGGCCTACACCTACCGGATGGGCGCGCACACGACCTCCGACGACCCGACGAAGTACCGCAGCGATGCCGAGGTCGAGATCTGGAAGCACAAGGACCCGATCAAGCGCATGCGCGGCTTCATGCAGGAGCGCGGTCACGCCGACCCCGAGTTCTTCGCCGCCGTCGACGCGGAGGCCGATGAGGTCGCCGCTCGCATCCGCAAGGCCTGCCAGGAGATGCCCGACCCGGAGCTGCCGACGATGTTCGACAACCAGTACACCGAGCCACACCCCTTGGTGGAGGCCGAGCGCGAGGAGTTCCTCGCCTACCACGCCGGCTTCGCCGAGGAAGGGGGCCAGGCATGAGCGGCACCCGACTCTCCCTCGCCAAGGGGCTGAACGCCGGCCTGCGCAAGGCGATGGACAAGGACCCCAAGGTCGTCCTCATGGGCGAGGACGTCGGCAAGCTCGGCGGCGTGTTCCGCATCACCGAGGGCCTGCAGAAGGACTTCGGTGACCACCGCGTCATCGACACCCCGCTCGCCGAGTCCGGCATCGTCGGCACCGCGGTCGGGCTGGCACTGCGCGGCTACCGCCCCGTCGTCGAGATCCAGTTCGACGGCTTCGTCTACCCGGCCTTCGACCAGATCGTCAGCCAGGTCGCCAAGATGCACGCCCGCTCCCTCGGCCACCTCAAGATGCCGATGGTCATCCGCATCCCCTGCGGTGGCGGCATCGGCGCGGTCGAGCACCACAGCGAGTCCAACGAGGCCTACTTCGCGCACACCGCCGGCCTGCGGGTCGTCTCGTGCAGCAACGCAGCGGACGCCTACTGGATGATCCAGCAGGCCATCGAGACCGACGACCCGGTGGTCTTCTTCGAGCCGAAGCGTCGGTACCACGAGCGGGGCGAGACCGAGATCGACGAAGGGGGTTCCCCTGACCTTGGTTTGTACGACGCCCGTGTGGCCAAGGAGGGCAGCGACCTCACGTTGCTCTGCTACGGACCCATGGTCAAGACCTGCCTCCAGGCCGCCGCGGCGGCACAGGAGGAGGGCCGCAACCTCGAGGTCATCGACCTGCGCTCGCTCAGCCCCCTCGACCTGCCGACGATCACGTCGTCGGTGAAGAAGACCGGTCGGGCGGTCATCGTCCACGAGGCGCAGACCTTCGTCAGCCTCGGTGCGGAGATCGCCGCCCGGGTCCAGGAGGAGTGCTTCTACCACCTCGAGGCGCCGGTGCTGCGGGTCGGGGGATACAACATCCCCTACCCGCCCAGCCGCTTCGAGGAGGAGTACCTCCCCACCCTCGACCGCGTCCTCGACGCCGTCGACCGCTCTTTCGCGCACTGACCAGGAGGACACGTGGCCGTCAAGAACTTCAACCTGCCCGACCCCGGTGAGGGCCTGACCGAGGCCGAGATCACGACGTGGAAGGTCAAGGTCGGCGACGAGGTCGCCGTCAACGACATCGTCATCGAGGTCGAGACCGCCAAGTCGCTCGTCGAGCTGCCGATCCCCTTCGCGGGCAAGGTCGTCCAGCTCCTCGCCGCCGAGGGCGACACCGTCGACGTGGGCGCCCCGATCATCGCCGTCGAGGTCGCCGGCTCCGACCCCGAGCCGGCTACCCCGGCTGCGCCCGCCGCCGACGAGGGGGACGAGGCCAGCGGCCCCAACCTCGTGGGCTACGGCGCCAAGGCCGGCAGCACCCGTCGTCGCGCCCGCAAGGGTGGGACGCCTACCCCCGCATCGGCACCGGCCGCTGCGGTCTCGACACCAGCCCCGGCCCCGACCCCCGCGGCTCCCGCGGCTCCCGCGGCCGAGCCGCTGACGCCCGAGCGCACCCGCGCCCTGGCCAAGCCGCCGGTGCGCAAGCTCGCCAAGGACCTGGGCCTGGACCTGCAGTCGATCACCCCGAGCGGCGAGGGTGGCATCGTCACCCGCGCCGACGTCGAGGCGGCGTCGTCGGGTACGGCGCCGACCACGGCGACCTCGGCGGCTCCTGCCCTTCGAGGCTCGGGCGCTGGCGCCCTCGCACCTCAGGGAGCGGGAGCCCCCTTCGCCGCAGCAGCGGACGTGCGCGTCCCGATCAAGGGTGTGCGCAAGGCGACCGCCGCGGCGATGGTCTCCTCGGCCTTCACCGCACCCCACGTCACGGAGTTCGTCACCGTCGACGTCACCGCGATGATGGAGATGGTCGAGCGGCTCAAGAAGGACCGTGCCTTCAAGGACGTCAAGGTCACGCCGCTGCTGATCGTGGCCAAGGCGTTCTGCCTCGCGCTGCGGCGTCACCACGAGGCCAACGCGAGCTGGGACGAGGCAGCGCAGGAGATCGTGCTGCGTGGCAGCGTCAACCTCGGCATCGCTGCGGCGACGCCGCGCGGCCTGCTCGTGCCCAACATCAAGGCTGCCGACCAGCTCTCGTTGCACGATCTCGCGGGAGCCCTCGGCGGTCTCGTGGCCACGGCCCGTGAGGGTCGCACCCAGCCCGCGGACCTGTCCGGCGGCACCGCGACGATCACCAATGTCGGCGTCTTCGGCGTCGACACCGGCACCCCGATCCTCAACCCGGGGGAGGCGACGATCCTCGCCTTCGGTGCGGTCCGCCGCATGCCGTGGGTCGTGACGGCGGCCGACGGCAGCGAGTCGATCGAGCCGCGCTGGGTCACCCAGCTCGCGCTCTCCTTCGACCACCGGCTCGTCGACGGCGAGCTCGGCTCCAAGCTGCTCGCCGACGTGGCCGCGCTGCTCCACGACCCGGGCACGGCCTTCCTCTGGGCCTGAGCCGAGACCGTACGACGAAGGGCGGACCTCACCGCATCGGTGAGGTCCGCCCTTCGTGCCGGGCTCGGCAGTGCGCCCGGTGATGGTGCCGGGTCAGCGCTGGTGCCGCTCGTCGGCGGCCACCGAGTCGCAGAAGCGGTCGACGTAGGAGACGAACGCGGCGATGTCCTCCTCGCTCCAGTCCGCGAGGAGCTCGGCGTACCAGGCCTCACGGCGCTCGACGAGCGCGTCGAGCAGGGCGACGCCCTCGTCGGTCAGCGCGACGAGCTGGGCGCGGCCGTCGTCGGGGTCGGGGACCTTGTGGAGGAACCCGAGAGAGGTCAGGTGGCTCACCTGGCGGCTGACGGTGGAGGCGTCGGAGAGGTTGCGCTCGGCGATGTCGCCGACGCGGCTGGGCTGGTCGCGCACGGCGACGAGCACGGAGTGGTGGCTGACCTCGACGCCCGGGTGGACTCGCGGCGCCCGGGCGCGGGTGGCATGGAGCGTGCGCAGCATGCGAAGGACGCTGGTGCTGAGCTGACGGGCTGTGGCAGGCACGGCGTTTCCTCGTTTGGTGATGGTTCCCGCGCAGGCGATGCCAACGTCAGGGGTGTTGGTGCCTAGATTAGAGGGCATGTCCACCACCTCGAGCATCGGCCGCACCTCCTCATCGCCGCTCGGGGTCCTCGGTCTCGTGTCGATCGTCGTCGTCCTGGCCGCGACCGCCTTCGGCGGGGGCGCTGCAGCGCTCGAGCTCGGCGACCCCGGCCCCCTGGTGCGATGGTCGCTCCCGATCCTGCGGACCCTCCACGACGCAGCTGCTGCCGTCACCGTCGGCGCCCTGGTCATCGGCGCCTTCCTCGTGCCCGAGACCACGCGCACCACGCGCCGGGAGACGCTCGCCCGGCTCGCCGGGGGAGCGGCGATCGTGTGGTTCCTCGCCGGTCTCGGACGCATGCTCACCGACTTCGCGTCGCTCGCGGGCATCCCGCTCACCGATCCGCAGTACCTCTCCCAGCTCGTGGCCTTCGTCTGGGACCTCGACAGCACCCGCACCGCGGTGATCTCCTCGGTCATCGTCGCGGTGATCGCCGTGACGGTGCCCCTGGCCCAGAGCAAGGGCGCCCTGGCCTGGGCGGCGGCAGCCTCGATCGTGGCGCTGCTGCCCCTGGCTCTGGCCGGCCACTCGGCCTCGAGCCTGGACCACATGAGCGGCGTCAACGCACTCGCCTTCCACCTCGTCTCGGCGACGGTGTGGATCGGGGGACTGGTGGCGCTGCTCGTGGTCCGCCCGTCGCTCGGCACCCATCTGGCGGTCACCACGCGGCGCTACTCGAGCATCGCGGCCTGGTGCTTCGTCCTGCTCGTGGCCTCGGGGCTGCTCGCGAGCTGGATCAACATCGGTGGCCTCTCCGGACTCGACTCGCGTTACGGCGTCCTGCTCATCCTCAAGTCCGTCGCGGCCGTCGTGCTCGGGGCCTTCGGCTGGTGGCACCGCTCCCGCACCATCGCGGGGCTGGAGGCAGGCGCGAAGGGGGCCGCCCCCTTCGTCCGTCTGGCCGTCGGTGAGGTGGCAGTCATGGCCGCTGCCATGGGGTTGGGCGTGGCCGTCAGCCGTACGCCGACCCCCGACAGCGCGCAGGTGGCGCCGCAGAACGCGATCGTCTACGACCTGTCCGGCTACCCGGACCCCGGCCCGCCGAGCTCCACGAGCTGGCTGACCACGTGGCAGATCGACTGGCTCTGGCTCGCGGTGTCGGTCATCGCGATCGTCGTGTACGTCCGGTGGGCACTGCGCCTGCGCGCTCGCGGCGATCACTGGTCGGCGCTGCGCACGATCAGCTGGGTTCTCGGCTGGGTGGTCTTCTTCTACTTCACCTCGGCCGGTCCCGGCGTATACGGCAAGGTCCTCTTCAGCTGGCACATGATCGAGCACATGGGGGTGGCGATGATCGCGCCGCTGCTCATGGTGCCCGGCGCGCCGATCACGCTCGCCCTGCGGGCCATGCGGGCACGCAAGGACAAGACCCTCGGTCCGAGGGAGGTCATCCTCGCGATCGTCCACTCGAGCTATTTGCGAGTGCTCGCCAACCCGGCCGTCGCGGCCTCGCTGTTCTTCTTCAGCCTGGCGATCTTCTACTACAGCCCGCTCTTCGAGCTGGCCATGCGCACCCACACCGGGCACGTGCTGATGATGGCCCACTTCCTGGCCTCGGGCTACATGTTCGTCTGGGTGCTCATCGGGATCGACCCGGGGCCCAAGCGGTGGCCCCCGCTGGCGCTCTTCGTCGTGCTGCTCGCCACGATCAGCTTCCATGCCTTCTTCGGCGTCATCCTCACGCAGTCGACCGAGCTCCTCGCGCCGGACTACTTCGGCCGGCTCGACCTGCAGTGGATGACCGACCCGGTCGCGGACCAGCGCAAGGGCGGAGCCATCGCCTGGGGCGTCGGCGAGGCGCCGACACTGGTCCTCGCGATGGCCGTGGCCTGGCAGTGGATGCGCAGCGACGACCGCGAGACCACCCGTCGCGACCGGAAGGTCGATCGGGACGGCGATGCCGAGCTCGACGCCTACAACCGGCACCTCGCCGAGCTCGGCCGCGAGCACTGAGCCGACTGGGATCGCAGCCCTGCTCAGCCGCAGAGGGTGCGGCATACTCGAGATGACACGACGATCGAAGGAGACGGCATGAGCGGCGAGGCGCTGTTTTGGATCTTCATCATCATCTTCAGCGTGCTGATGGTGATCGGCTTCCTGCTCCTCGACCGTCCGCGCAAGTCGCCCGGCATCCAGACCCACCTCGGGGTTCGTGGTGACCCCAAGGAGCCCCGCGGACGCCATCTTCCGGTCGAGCGTGCAGACCCCACCCAGACCGACAGCCGGCTCTGAGCCGGAGACAAGGAGCGACACATGTACATCGGAGCAGGCATCCTGCTACTCCTCATCGGCCTCGTCATCGTCTTCGCCTACAACGGCGACATGTCGATCGCGGGCCTGGACCTCGCAGCCATCGGCTGGATCGCCATCATCCTGGGCGCCCTGGCCATCGTCCTGAGCTTGATCGTCGACCGTCGCCGTCGAGAGACCATCGTTCGCGACGACCGTCGCCTCTGAACCGTACGACGAAGGGGGGTTCCCGCCAGATCAACTGGTGGGGACCCCCCTTCGTCAGGTGGTGCGGTGGTGAGCCGTGATCAGAAGGCCGACTCCGGCACATCCATCAGGGTGTTGTCCGTCGCCTCGGCGATGGCCTTCTCGGAGGCCAGACGCGGCAGGACGTTCTTCGCGAAGAAGCTCGCCGCAGCGATCTTGCCGGTGTAGAAGTCCTTGTCCTTGCCGCTCGCGCCGGCCTCGAGGGCCTCGGTGGCGACGGCGGCCTGGCGCAGGAGCAGCCAGCCGACGACGAGGTCACCGGCGCCGAGGAGCAGGCGCGAGGTGTTCTGGCCGACCTTGTAGATGTTGGTGATGTCCGCCCCGTCCTGCTTGGGGTCGGAGGCCATGAGCGCCTGGAACATCGCACCGAGGATGCCCTGGACGTTCTCGAGGCCCTTGCCGAGCAGCTCGCGCTCCGCCGTGAGCTTGCCGCCCTGGGCGTCGACGTCCTGCGCGAACTCCTGGATCTGCATCGCGAGGTGACCCAGCGCCTGGCCGTTGTCACGCACGATCTTGCGGAAGAAGAAGTCCATGCCCTGGATCGCCGTCGTGCCCTCGTAGAGGGTGTCGATCTTGGCGTCGCGGACGTACTGCTCGATGGGGTACTCCTGCAGGAAGCCGGAGCCGCCGAAGGTCTGCAGGGACTCGGTGCCCAGGAGGGTCCAGGCGCGCTCGGAGCCCAGTCCCTTGACGATGGGCAGGAGCAGGTCGTTGACCCGGTTGGCCATCGCGGCGGGGGAGTCCTCGGCGATCGTCTCGGAGCCGGTGGACCGCTGCTCGATGTCGACGGTGTCCTGCTGGCTCGTGGTGAAGAAGACGAGTGCGCGCAGGCCCTCGGCGTAGGACTTCTGCAGCATGAGGCTGCGTCGCACGTCGGGGTGGTGCGTGATCGTCACGCGCGGGGCGTCCTTGGCGGGCGTGGTGAGGTCGGCGCCCTGGACGCGCTCCTTGGCGTACTCGAGCGCGTTGAGGTAGCCGGTCGACAGCGTGGCGATGGCCTTGGTGCCGACGAGCATCCGCGCGTTCTCGATGACGCGGAACATCTGGGCGATGCCGTCGTGGACGTCGCCGAAGAGGGTGCCGACGGCGGCGTGCTTCTCGCCGAAGGTGACCTCGCAGGTCGTGGAGACCTTCAGGCCCATCTTCTTCTCGACATTGGTGACGTAGGCGCCGTTGCGCTCGCCGAGCTCACCGGTCTCGAGGTCGACGGCGTACTTGGAGACGACGAAGAGGCTCAGACCCTTGGTGCCCGGGCCGGCGCCCTCGGGGCGGGCGAGGACGAAGTGGACGACGTTGTCGCTCATGTCGGACTCGGCCGAGGTGATGAAGCGCTTGACGCCCTCGACGTTCCAGGTGCCGTCGCCGTTGTCGGTGGCCTTGGTCCGGCCGGCGCCGACGTCGGATCCGGCGTCGGGCTCGGTGAGGACCATCGTGCAGTGCCAGTGGTTCTCGACGATCCACTTCGCCAGCTTCTTCTGGTCCGGGGTGCCGAGCAGGTGCAGGAGGTTGGCGAAGCTGTAGCTCGCGCCAAACATCGCGATCGCCGGGTTGGCGCCGAGGACGAGCTCGTTCATGGCCCAGCGCAGCGACGGGGGAGCGACGGTGCCGTCGAGCTCCTCGGGGACGTCGAGCGACCAGAAGCCGGAGTCCTTGTAGGCCTGGAAGGACTTCTTGAAGGACTCGGGCATCGCGACCGTCGAGGTCTCGGGGTCGAAGACGGGCGGGTTGCGGTCGGCATCGGCGAAGGACTCGGCGAGCTCGCTCTCCGCGAGACGCGTGTACTCCTTGAGCATCTCGCGTGCGGTGTCGGCGTCGACGTTGTCGTACGGGCCCTGGCCCAGGACCTCGCCGCGGCCGTAGACCTCGAAGAGGTTGAACTCGATGTCGCGCAGGTTGCTCTTGTAGTGACCCATGCTGGCGTCTCCTGGTCGTGAGGGGTGCCGGGGTCGCCCCGACGGTGGTTGAGTAAGCAAGCGCTTACTGTGCTTGTCTTCATCATCATCCGGGGCTGCTTGCCAGAGCAAGCGAAGGGGGCGTGACGTGGACCACAGCGCCTCTTCTGCGCCCTCGTGCTCCCTGAGGTGTGGGGCCGTCCAGGGTCGAGCCTCGAAGGGTGGTGGCACTGCGGGATGCCGGTGGCACTGCGGGATGCCGGTGCGGCTGGAGTCACTGAGCGTGAGTTACGATGTGCGCGCTGCACGCTCCTGGAGCCTGCTCGCCGGTGTAGCTCAATGGTAGAGCGCCAGCTTCCCAAGCTGGACACGCGGGTTCGATTCCCGTCACCGGCTCGTTTTGTCCCGAAGGGGGCGGCTCCGGCTCGATCCGGAGTCGCCCCCTTCGTCGTTTCTGGCGCGGTCGCTGGGCACCCGCGTGCGCTCACCCGGCTCCCGCAACCGTGGCGTGGCCTCGGCCTGACCGCGCTGGCGCTGCTGCTCGCGGCCGTCATCGCGGTGGTCGTCAACGTGACGCTCGGACGCGGGGGGCGACCCCCTTCGCCCAATGTCGCGCACATCGTCATCATGGCGGTCCCGGTGACCTTCCTCTTCGCGGTCATCTGGGACGGCTGGCACCCCACATCTCGGGTGAGGTGCCCTTCGGTGGGCCGGGCCACCAGGGTGAGGTGTGGCTCGCGTCGGCACTGCTTGCCGTGACCTTCCCGCTGCTTGCAGTGGTCACCGACTGCTTCGGGTTCTGGCCGGGCGACGTGAGGTCGCGGACGCGGGCTGAGCACCTGGCGAGCCTGGCGTCGTTGGTCAGGCTTGGCTGACGGTATTTCGGGGGCCAGGTGCGCACAACGACGCCAGGCTCGGTCGGGCATGGCGAAGGGCCCGCGTCCTGGTGGACGCGGGCCCCTTGGTGCTGGATCTCAGGCGGCGGGGACCGGGTTGGTCGACATGTACGGGATGTCCGAAGCGGTCCCGTTGCTGGCGGTCACGGTGACAGAGATGTTGAATGCATCCGGGCTGCTCAGGCCGATGTCCTGACCGAGCGGCGCCGTGTAGCTGCCGCCCGGGGCGATGCTGACCTGGCCGACGCCACCGGTGGTGTTCGGTGGGAGCGTCAGGACGACCGTGTTGGTGCCATAGCCCGAGGTGGTGGAGCCTGCGACCAGGTTCTTGATGTCAGAGCCAAAGATCGAGATGCCCGTGATCGTCTGGCCGCTGTCCACCGTGAAGGTGATGGTGAGGCCCTCGATCGTCTCCGATCCGGTGTTGTTGAAGGTCGTCGGCGACAGGTTGAGGTTGGTCGCGCTCTGGCGCGTGCCGGTACCGGGCACGGACGTCGACAGGTCGTGCGGCGCGGTGGTGGGCGACGCGGCGAGCGAGGGTGCGGCTGCGGCGACGGAGATGGCGGGGACGGCCCAGGCGGCACCCTTGACGATGGTGCGGCGGCTGGTATTCAGGTCGGACACGTTTCCTCCAGGGGCATTGCACAAGACCACGAGGGAGGACAGACGAACGTCACCTCCCCGTGACCAGAACGGCTCGAAGGTTACCGATACCCGACGGTAATAAGGCCCGCTCCGGCGAGGTATTCGCAAGGCGGGGACTCCTGCCTGTTGCTTGCCGGTTTTGGCGCTCACGACGCGCTACTGAACACTTCTTGACGCGCACCAGACGAGCGTGGCCAGTCCTCTAGGGTCTGACCCATGCTGCTCTCCGACAGGGACATCCGAGCCGAGATCGACCGTGGACGGGTCGTGCTCGACCCGTGGGACCCGGCGATGGTCCAGCCCAGCAGTGTCGACGTGCGGATGGACAAGTACTTCCGCCTCTTCGACAACCACAAGTACCCGGTCATCGACCCGGCTGCCGACCAGCCCGACCTGACCCGACTCATCGAGGTCGAGCCGGACGAGGGCTTCGTGCTGCACCCCGGGGAGTTCGTCCTCGGCTCCACCCTCGAGACCGTCACGCTGCCCGACGACCTGGCCGCTCGCGTCGAGGGCAAGTCCTCCCTCGGCCGCCTCGGGCTGCTGACCCACGCCACGGCCGGCTTCGTCGACCCCGGCTTCTCCGGCCACGTGACGCTCGAGCTGAGCAATGTCGCGACCCTGCCGATCCGCCTGTGGCCCGGCATGAAGATCGGGCAGCTGTGCTTCTTCCGGCTGTCGTCGCCGGCCGAGCACCCCTACGGGTCAGGGGCCTACGGCTCGCACTACCAGGGCCAGCGGGGGCCGACGGCCAGTCGCTCCTTCGCCAACTTCCATCGGACGGATCTGTGACCCGCGAGTAACATCGTGAGGATGAGCACCGACACGCACGTCCAGGCCGCCTACGACGAGCTCCGCGAGGAGCACGACAGCCGCCGGGTGTCCACCTTCGCCGACGACGCGCTCGGCACGCTCGACGCCACGGGCGTGGCCGAGGCGATCCGCTCCGGCAGCATCAGCGCCACGGAGGCCGTCGAGGCCGCCATCTCCCGCATCGAAGCGGTCAATCCTTTGCTCGGCGCGACGACCGTCGACGACCACGAGCGGGCACGCAGCCGCGCCACGCACCTGCCGGCCGGGACGTCGGCCCCCTTCGCCGGGGTCCCGTCGGCCTTCAAGGACAACGTGACCGTGGCCGGGCTGCCCATGCGGATGGGCTCCGACGCCCTCCCCTCCGGGCCCCAGGAGAACGACGGGGCCTTCGTCCGGCAGTACCTGTCCACCGGGGTCATCCCCGTGGCGACGACCACCTGCCCGCCCTTCGGCTGGACCGCGACCACCGAGCGCCCGCAGGGCCGGGTCACCCGTAACCCCTGGGCCACCGGGTACTCCAGCGGTGGTTCCTCCGGCGGGTCGGCCGCGCTCGTCGCCTCCGGCGCGCTGCCCATCGCGCACGGCAACGACGGTGGCGGATCCATCCGCATCCCTGCAGCCGCGTGCGGGCTCGTCGGGCTGAAGGCGACCCGCGGCCGTCTCCTCGGCGACCCGACGACCGACAAGACTCCGATCTCGATCGTGGTCAATGGCGTGCTCACCCGCACGGTCCGCGACACCGCGGCCTTCCTCGCGGCCGCCGAGCGCTTCCAGCCCTCCGGCAAGCTGCCCCCGGTCGGTCTCGTCGAGGGACCCGGAGCCCGCCGGCTGCGGATCGGGATGATGCTCGACTCGCCCCTGGCTCCGGCCACCGACTCGCAGACCCGCGAGGCCGTCGAGGGCGCAGCCCGACTGCTCGAGAGCCTCGGCCACACCGTCGATGACAGCGTGCGGATCGCGATCCCCGAGTTCTTCAAGACCGACTTCGAGGACTACTGGGGGTTGCTGGCCATGGCGTCGGCCGCCCAGGGCACGTCGCTCTTCGGCGAGGACTTCGACGCCTCGCGGCTGGACAATGTCACCCTCGGGCTCGCTGCCCGTGCCAAGCGGCGGGTCTACCGCGCCCCGCTCTTCCTCGCCCGGCTGGCTGCCACGGGGATCGCGTCCGAGCGGCTCTTCCCAGCGGGGATGGACCTCGTCCTCACGCCGACCCTGACGCACACCACGCCGAGGATCGGCTACCTGTCGGCCGACCTCGACTTCGAGACCCATTTCGAGCGGCTCACCGGTTATGTCGGCTTCACCCCGCTGCACAACGCCAACGGCCAGCCCTCGATCTCCCTGCCGCTGGGTCGCACCGACGACGGTCGACCGATCGGCGTCATGCTCTCGGCCCGCAAGGGGCAGGAGCGGCTCCTGCTGGAGCTGGCCTTCGAGCTGGAGGCGGCCGCCCCCCTTCGAGGCTCCGGCCCGGGGGCCCTCGCACCTCAGGACGGCGCCTTCGCTCGCATCGACGGCGCGGCCGAGACCGCCTGATCAGTCCAGGGCCACCGTCGCCGTGAGTGCGCGGTGGTCGCTGCCGCGCTCGCGGGTGACGACGAGATCGGTGCAGGTCGCGCCACGGGTCAGCACGTGGTCGATCGGCACCGGGGCGAAGTCGGCGCCCCGCGTGCGTCCCCACGTCCCGGGGAAGCCCGCGCCCAGCTGGGTGGTGCAGTCGCGCAGGCCGCTCCGGCGCACGAAGTCGCGGAAGGCGACCGCGCTCGGCGGTGCGTTGAGGTCGCCGAGCACGATCACCGGACCGTCGGTGGCCTCACTGGCGCGACGAAGGGAGTCCAGCCCCTCTCCCCATCGCTCGGCCGCGAAGAACGCCGGGTTCTGCAGGCGGGTGCCGATGACGCTCACCTCTACATCGCCCCTCCCCAGCCGCAGGACGCTGCCGGGCTGCCGCCCATCGAGCGGCGCGGACGAGACGACCCGCCACGGAGCGCGGACCCACACGTCGACGTCGGCGCCGATGTAGTCGTCGTGGTCGCTGTCCGCGAGGTGCCACTGCGGGCCGAGCGCCCGTCCCAGGCCCTCGGTGCGATCCGGCGCCCACTCCTGGAGCGCGAGCACGTCGACGCCTTCCGCCAGGTCGACGAGCTCGACGTCCGTGGGCCCGGCCCACCCGGTGTTGAGCGTCGCGACGCTGATCGTGGGGGAGTCCGGCGCCACGTGGTGCCCGTCGGGGACCGCGTGGTCGAGCAGGGGTGCCTGGCTGGCCAGGAGCCCGCCGACGAGCGCCAGTCGCCACCACCGGTGGTGGCGCCACGGCAGCAGGGCCGCGGCCACGGCCACGAGGAGGATCGCGGGCACGCCGGCCGCGAGGACCACCCCGAGGCTCGTGCGTCCTCCCTTGAGGTGCATGAGGGCGACGGCGAGCACGCACAGGGCCAGGACGGCGAACGTGGCCCACGCTGCCGCCGTCCCCCAGCGTGTCCTCGCCCTGTCAGTCGTCATCGCGAGGTCAGTGTGTCAGCAGTGTCAGAGGATCCCGCGACCCTGTGCCAAGGTGTCGCCATGGCTGACTTCGCTCCCGGACCCACCGGCACCGACGAGGTGCTCTTCGCCCTCGACGGATCCCTCGGCCGGATCCTGCTCAACCGGCCCCGTGCCATCAACTCGCTGACCCGCGACATGGTCGTGGCCGTCCGCACGCAGCTGCTCGCGTGGGAGCAGGACGACACGGTGGTGGCCGTGACGATCGAGGGCGCGGGGGAGCGCGGTCTGTGCGCCGGCGGTGACGTCCGCGCCGTCCGTGACGCCCACCTCGCGGGCACCTCTGGGGGAGTGGACTTCTGGGCCGACGAGTACGTCCTCGACGCGCAGATCGCTGAGTACCCCAAGCCCGTCATCGCGCTCATGGACGGCATCGTCATGGGCGGCGGTCTCGGCATCTCCATGTTTGCCGATGCTCGCTGGACCACCGAGCGCTCGCGAGTCGCCATGCCCGAGACGATCATCGGCTTCTTCCCCGACGTCGCCGCGACCTATCTGCTCTCCCGGGCACCGGGTGAGGCGGGGACCCACGTCGCCATGACCGGGGCGACCTTCACCGGGGCCGACGCGGTGCACCTCGGCCTGGCCGACGCCGTCGTCGACCACGCGCGCCTGCCGGAGCTCGTCAGGGCCGTCGCGGCCGGTGGTCCCGTGGAGCCGGTGCCCGCCGGAGCGGCGACGAGCGAGGGCAGCGCCCTCGCCGCTGCCCACGACTGGATCGACGAGTGCTACGCCGGCGAGGACCCGGGCGCGATCCTGCGCAGGCTGCGCGCCCACGACCATCCGGATGCCCGTGCGGCAGCCGAGGAGATCTCCCTTCGCTCGCCGTTGTCCGTGGCCGTCACCCTCGAGGCGTTGCGACGGGCCGAGCAGGCCACGTCGGTGCGCGAGGTGCTCGAGACGGACACGGTCGTGGCGCGCGGGCTGCTCGCCCGAGGCGACTTCGACGAAGGGGTCCGCGCACTGCTCGTCGACAAGGACCGGCAGCCGCGCTGGCGCCATGACACGGTGGAAAACGTCTCCCGTGCAGAGGTGCTGAGCGTCTTCTCGGGTTAAGTTGGAGGACCTCGCGGGGTCACTGCCCGCGCGACCGGATGGGACTGGTGCCGGATGATTCGGCTCGACGGCGTCACCAAGCAGTACCCCGACGGCACGGTTGCCGTCGATGATCTCAGTCTCACCGCGCCGGACCGGGCCATCACGGTGCTGGTCGGGCCCTCCGGCTGCGGCAAGACGACCACCCTGCGGATGATCAACCGGATGATCGAGCCGACCTCCGGGTCCGTGACGATCGATGGTCAGGACGTCCTCGCCATGGATGCCGCCCAGCTGCGTCGCGGGATCGGCTACGTCATCCAGCACGGCGGTCTCTTCCCGCACCACACGGTCGAGCGCAATGTCGCGGCCGTGCCTCTGCTGCTCGGCACCTCCAGGCGAGAAGCGATCAGTCACGCCCGCGAGCTGCTCGAGCTCGTCGGACTCGACCCGGCCCTCGGCCGGCGCTACCCCAGCCAGCTCTCCGGAGGGCAGCAGCAGCGCGTCGGCGTCGCCCGTGCGCTGGCCGCCGACCCGCCGGTGATGCTCATGGACGAGCCCTTCTCCGCCGTCGACCCGGTCGTGCGCGAGCAGCTGCAGGACGAGTTCCTGCGCCTGCAGGACGAGCTGGGCAAGACGATCGTCATGGTCACGCACGACATCGACGAGGCCATCAAGCTCGGTGACCACGTGGCCGTGCTGCAGGTCGGGGGCCGCATCGCCCAGCTGGCCCGGCCCGCCGAGCTGCTCGCGCACCCCGCAGACAACTTCGTCGCCGACTTCCTCGGCCGCGACCGCGGCTATCGCGCGCTCGGGTTCCAGAACGATCGGGTCCCGCTGCACGACGAGCCGGTGGTGCCGATGGGCGCGACGGTCGCGGACGCGACGGCCCAGGCCGGCAGCGACGGATGGGTCCTCGTCGTCGACGACCGACGTCACCCCCAGGGGTGGGCACGACCCGCGGACCTCCCGGGCGAAGGGAGCATCGACGAGCGGTCGTTGGCGCTCGGCGGCACCCTGGCCCGCGTGGACGGACCCCTGCGCGTGGCCCTGGACGCGGCGCTGTCCTCACCGAGTCGTCGCGGAGTGGTCGTCGACGGCGATGGCGCCCTCGCGGGCACCTGCCGCGCGACCGAGGTCCTGTCCGTGATCGAGGCCCGCGCGCGGCCGAGCGACCCCGGCGAGCACGCCGCTCAAGCGGTCCGCTGACATGAGCTGGATCCTCGACCACCTCGACGACATCCTGTCGCTCACCCTGCGGCACACGTGGCTCGCCGGCGTGCCCCTGATCATCGGGCTGCTCATCTCCCTTCCTCTCGGGTGGTTGGCCAACCGTCACCGGCGGCTGCGCGGCGTCGTCATCGTCGGCGCGGGGCTGCTCTACACCGTGCCCTCGCTGGCCCTCTTCGTGCTCATGCCGCTCGTGCTCGGCACGGGCATCCTCGACCCGCTCAACGTCGTCGTCGCGATGACGATCTACACGATCGCTCTGCTCGTGCGCTCGGTCGTCGACGGGCTCGGCTCGGTGCCCGAGGAGGTCGCCCGGTCGGCGACGGCCATGGGCTACACGCCGGTGCGGCGCTTCTTCGGGGTCGACCTGCCGCTGGCCGTGCCGGTGATCGCCGCCGGCCTGCGGGTGGCCGCCGTCAGCAATGTCTCGATCGTCTCCATCGCCTCCCTCATCGGGGTCAACCAGCTCGGTGACCTGCTCGTCGACGGGTTCAACCGGGCCATCTCCGGTGAGCTCGTCGCCGGGATCCTCGGCTGTGTCCTGCTCGCCCTCGTCCTCGACATCGCGATCCGCGTGCTGGAGCGAGCGCTCACGCCGTGGCGACGAGCGGACCCGGGGGGCGCCGCATGATCGCCTCGATCCTCGACTGGCTGACGAGCGGCGCGTCCTGGTCGGGCAGCGACGGCATCCTCGCTCGTCTGCTCGAGCACGTCGGATACACGCTCCTCGTCCTCGTCATCGCCGCGCTCATCGCCATCCCCTTGGGCCTGTGGATCGGCCACTCCGGCCGAGGGCGGTGGCTGGTCACCGCAGCCAACGCCCTGCGCGCGGTGCCCACGCTCGGTCTGCTCTTCGCCCTGACGCTCGTGCTGCTCCCCGTGCTACCCGGCTCCGCAGCCTTCCTCGTCCCCAGCGTCATCGTCCTGGTGCTGCTGGCGGTGCCCGCGATCCTCTCCGGCACCTACGCGGGGGTCGAAGCCGTGCAGCCCGCCGCGCGGGATGCCGCTCGCGGGATCGGAATGACGGGGCGCCAGGTGCTGTGGCAGGTCGAGCTGCCCATCGCCCTGCCCCTGCTCATCTCCGGGCTGCGCGCCGCCGTCCTGCAGGTCGTCGCCACCGCGACCGTCGCTGCCTATGTCGGGCTCGGGGGGCTGGGACGATTCCTCATCGACGGGCTGGCCACGCAGGACTACGCGAGCACTGCCGGCGGCGCGCTCCTGGTGGCCGTCCTCGCGCTGGTGCTGGACGCTCCCTTCGCCCTGCTCGAGCGTCTCGTGGTCTCCCCGGGACTCACCGGCCGCTCTCGCTCCCTTCGTCCGTCCGAACCCAACCGCACCGCTCCCGCTGGAGGAACCACATGATCACCTTCCCCACCCGCCGCAGGGCGCGCACGGCCGCGCTCGCGCTCACCATGGCCGGCGCGCTCGGTCTGTCCGCCTGTGGCGGGGGCGGTGACCCGCTCTCCAGCTCCTCCTCGAGCGAAGGGGGTGGCGACACCTCTGGCGACATCGTCGTCGGCTCCGCCGACTTCTCGGAGTCGGTGCTGCTGGCCAACATCTATGTCGGTGCGCTCAAGGCCGACGGGATCAACGCGTCGGCCAAGACCGGCATCGGTTCCCGCGAGGTCTACCTCAAGGCCCTCGACGAGGGGTCGGTCGACGTCATGCCCGAGTACACCGGCGGACTGGCGCTCTACTACGACAAGAACTTCTCCGAGACCGACCCCGACAAGACCTATGCGGCGCTGAAGGACCTGCTGCCCAAGGGGACCAGCGTCCTGGAGAAGTCGGCCGCCGAGGACAAGGACTCGATCGTCGTCACCAAGGAGACGGCCCAGTCCAAGGACCTGAAGACGATGGAGGACCTCAGCAAGGTCGCCGGTGAGATGACGCTGGGAGCGCCGTCGGAGTTCAAGACCCGGTCGCAGGGGATCCCGGGACTGAAGAAGACCTACGGCATCGAGTTCAAGAGCTTCCGGCCGCTCAAGCCCGGACAGGCGACCAATGGTGCGCTGAAGAACGGTCAGATCCAGGCCGCCAACATCTTCAGCACCGACCCGGCGATCGCGGAGAACGGTTTCGTGGTCCTCGATGACACCGAGAAGCTCTTCGGCAGCCAGAACGTCGTCCCGCTCGTGCGCGATGACGCCAAGGAGCAGGTCGCCAAGACGCTGGACGAGGTCTCGGCCAAGCTCACCACCGACAAGCTGCAGCAGATGCTCAAGCGCACCGACATCGACAAGGAGGACCCGGACCAGGTGGCCGCGGACTTCCTCAAGGAGGAGGGGCTCGACTGACCGGCGCGGGGCCCGGGTTCGGGGTGACGGAGGTCACGCCCGAGCGGGGAAGATTGCGGAGCCGGTGACGCTTGAGACCTTCGATAGTTAAAACATCAAGTATTCGGAGGTCTTCCCATGGACGTCATCGTCCTCATCGCCCGCATCCTCTTCGCCGCGATCTTCATCGCGTCCGGCATCGGTCACCTGACCCAGAGCGACGCCATGGCGGGCTACGCCAAGTCCGTCGGTGTCCCGGCGGCCAAGCTGAGCGTCATCGTCTCGGGCGTGCTCATGCTCGTCGGCGCGCTGTCCGTCATCCTCGGCGTGTGGGGCGACCTCGGGGCCCTGCTGATCCTCGTCGCCGTCGCGCCGATCGCCTTCCTCATGCACAAGTTCTGGGCGGCAGAGGGCGAGGCCCGGATGAACGAGCAGGTCCAGTTCAACAAGACCCTGTCGCTCGCGGGTGGGGCGCTCGCGCTCTTCGCGCTCTTCGCCATGGTCCCCGAGCTCGGTCTCACGGTCACGGGCCCGCTCTTCTGAGCTGATCCTTGCGTGACGACGTCAGCCCCGGCCGGGTGGCCGGGGCTGACGCCTGTCTGCGGGGGGTGGAGCGCGGTGCCGCGGGTCGCTCAGGCCGGGTCGGAGGTGAGGGCGCTGCTGATGATCTGAGCAGCTCCGGCGACATCGGGGCCAGCGCCTTCGAACCGCTGCGTGTTGGCCTGGTCCATGACGACAGCGACGAAGGTCTGGGCCGCCTGACGACGCCTGACCGGGTCGATCTTGTGCTCGATCGCGGCGTCGAGGACCCGCTCGGTCAGCTCCAGGATGCTCTCGCGCAGGGCCTGCAGGTGCTCGCGCACCTCGGGGTGGGTGCCGGACTCGCGCCAGATGATGGTGCGCAGGACGATCGACTCGTGCCGGCCCAGTCCGAGTGCGCGGGCGAGCGCCACGAGGGAGGCGACGGGGTCGCCGGGCCTAGCCACCTCGGCCGGCTCGCACAGGGGATGCGAAGGGAGCCGCTCGGCCAGGAGCGCGCGCAGGATGTCGACCTTGCGCGGGAAGTAGTAGAAGACCAGCCCCTTGGGGACACCGGCCCCGTCAGCGATCGCGGTGGTGCCGGTGGCGGCGAAGCCACCACCGGCGAACTGCGCCTCGGCTGCGTCGAGGATTCGTTCACGACGCGAGGTCGAGGTGCCCACGGCATCTCCTAGTGAGAGGGGGCTGCGTGGTGCATGCTCGCTCTGACCTGGGGGAGCGCCAGCACGCCGACGACGAACGCGACGATTCCGGTGATCCATGCAGTCCACGCGAGACCACTCAGGTCGGTGAAACCCATGACCCATGGGGCGATGAAGAGCAGCACCCCGAGGAAGGCGTGCGAGCCCTCGCTCATCGTGGCCCCCGCCCGCGTGTAGAGCGAGTAGGCCGACGCGATCACCGTCAGTCCACCGAGGATCACCATCGTCCACGTCGCGCGTGGTTCCGTCGTCGTGACCAAGGGGGCCAGCAGAGCGACCGCGCCAGCGATCAGGGCCACCCAGTCCTGCCATCGAGTCGAGGTATTCATCGCAGCATCCCACCTTCAAGGGTTGGGATCCGTCGTACCAGAAGCGGATCGAGTCCTTCCATCTTCATCCTGTTTGACCGATCGGTCAAGAGATCGTGGGCCCGGGTTTGAGCGGCATGTCGTACTGCAGTTCGCGGTCCCGTCCCGCCGAGGGGCCCGAGACCTCGTCGGCCTCTTGGTGAACTGCAGTACGACACGCTGACAACGACGAAGGGCGCCGCCCACCTTGTGGTGGACGGCGCCCTTCGTCGTGCGGGGTTCACTCCCAGGACGGGTTCGCGTTCTTCTTCGCGAGGTCCGAGAGGTCGCCGGTGTCGGCCGGGGGAGCGGCTTGCTCGGCCGGGGCGGGGGCCTCGGTCGCAGCAGGTGCCTCCGTGGCCGGTGCCTCGGGGGCGGGCGCAGCCGGCTCCTCAGCAGCGGGTGCCTCGACCGGGTTGGCCTCGGCGGCCGGCTCGTCAGCGGCAGGCTCCTGCGTCGGGGTCTCCTCGACCTTTGCCTCCTTGGCTGCGGGTGCCTCGGTAGCAGCCGGTGCGGCAGCTGCGGCGGGAGCGCTGGTCTCCCACGAGGGAGCGGCGTTCTTGGCAGCCAGGTCGCCGTCGCCGGTGGGTGCGGCCGCGGGTGCGGTCGCCTCCTCGGCAGCAGGTGCCTGAACCGGGGTGGCCTCGGCGGCCGGCTCGTCAGCGGCAGGCTCCTGCGTCGAGGTCTCCTCGACCTTTGCCTCCTTGGCTGCGGGTGCCTCGGTAGCAGCCGGTGCGGCAGCTGCGGCGGGAGCGCTGGTCTCCCACGAGGGAGCGGCGTTCTTGGCAGCCAGGTCGCCGTCGCCGGTGGGTGCGGCCGCCGTCGCGGTCGCCTCCTCGGCAGCAGGTGCTGCGCGTGCCCACCCCCGTCGAGTGCCTCCNGGGTCTCCTCGACCTTTGCCTCCTTGGCTGCGGGTGCCTCGGTAGCAGCCGGTGCGGCAGCTGCGGCGGGAGCGCTGGTCTCCCACGAGGGAGCGGCGTTCTTGGCAGCCAGGTCGCCGTCGCCGGTGGGTGCGGCCGCCGTCGCGGTCGCCTCCTCGGCAGCAGGTGCCTGGCTCGCGGTGGGCTCGTCGGTGACGGGCTCCTGCGCCGGGGTCTCCTCGACCTTGGGCTCCTCGGTCACTGCCGGTGCAGCAGCGGCAGCCGGAGCGCCGGTTTCCCAGGAGGGTGCGGCGTTCTTGGCTGCCATGGAGCCGTCCGCTGCAGCGGGCGCCTCGGCCTTGGGGGCCTCGGTGGCCGGGGCGGCAGTGCCGGTYTCCCAKGAGGGTGCGGCGTTCTTGTCCGCGGCGGTGGCCTCGGCCTTGGGGGCCTCGGTGGCCGGGGCGGCAGTGCCGGTTTCCCATGAGGGTGCGGCGTTCTTGTCCGCGGCGGTGGCCTCGGTCTGAGGTGCGTCGGCCTTGGGTGCCTCGGCTGCCGGAGCGGCAGCGCCGGTCTCCCAGGGGGGTGCGGCGTTCTTGGCTGCGGAGTCGGTCTCCCAGGACGGCGCCGCATTCTTGGCGGCGCTGTCGTCGGAGGACGCGGCAGCAGCCGCAGCTCCGGCGCCCACGGCGCCAGCACCGGCGACAGCAGTGCCGGTCTCCCACGAGGGGGCCGCGTTGTTGCCAGCGACGGTCTCCTTGCCCTTGACCGCCTGCGGGTCCTCGCCGGCCTCCTCGACCGCTTCTGCGGTCTTGGCCGTCTCGGACTCGCTCGGGGCCTTCGGGGTCGCGTCCTTCGCGCCTTCGCCCTCGGCCGGGGCCGGGACAGCGGTCTTGGGCTCGGCCTGGGCCTGCTCCTCGGACTCGGTCGGGGCGGCCTTGGCCGGGACTGTGGCCTCCTTGACCGACGCGAGCAACATCTGGGCGACGTCGACGACCTCGATGTCCTCGGACGCGCCCTCGGACTGCTTGGCGGTCAGACCGTCGCTGAGCATGACGCGGCAGAAGGGGCAACCCACGGCGATCCGGTCGGCGCCGGTCGCGATGGCCTCCTCGGTGCGGTTCAGGTTGATCCGCGACCCGAGCTGCTCCTCCATCCACATGCGAGCACCACCGGCGCCACAGCAGAAGGACTTCTCCTTCGAGCGCTCCATCTCCTTGAGCTCGACACCCGGCAGGGCCGAGATGAGCTCACGCGGCGGGGCGTAGACGTTGTTGTGACGACCCAGGTAGCAGGGGTCGTGGTAGGTCACGGACGGGCCGGTGGACGCGACGTCCTTGTTGCTGGACTTGCGCGGACCCTCCGGACGGTTGACCGGGACGATCTTCTTCTCGCGGACCAGACGGTTGAGCAGCTGCGTGTGGTGCACGACCTCGTACTTGCCACCCAGCTGCGGGTACTCGTTCTTGATCGTGTTGAAGCAGTGCGCGCAGGTGACGACGATCTTGGTCGCACCGACCTCGTTGAGGGTCGCGACATTCTGCTCGGCCAGCATCTGGAAGAGCACCTCGTTGCCCGCGCGGCGAGCGGAGTCACCGGTACAGGTCTCGCCATTGCCCAGGACCGCGAAGTCGACACCGGCATGGTCGAAGAGCTCGGCCACCGCACGGGTCGTCTTCTTGGCGCGGTCCTCGTAGGCGCCGGCGCAGCCGACCCAGAAGAGGTAGTCGACGTCGTCAGCCGACTCGACGTCCTCACCGAGCACCTTGACGGTGAAGGGGAGGTCCTTGGTCCAGTCCATGCGCGCCTTGGCACCCATGCCCCACGGGTTGCCCTTGGACTCGAGCTTCTTGAACAGGCCTCCGAGCTCGCTCGGGAAGGCCGACGCGATGAGGTTCTGGTACCGCCGCATGTCGACGATGTGGTCGACGTGCTCGATGTCGACGGGGCACTGCTCGACGCAGGCGCCACAGGTGGTGCAGGACCACAGGACGTCCTCGTCGATGACCACATCGGGTCCGTGCGGGTTGTACGCCGTCAGCGGGTTCTCAGGGTCGTAGCCGGTCTGCCCGATGAGTGCCATCTCGCCCCAGTTGATGACGGGCGGCTCCTCGACGGAGACTGCGGCAGCGGCGCCGCTCTGCATCGGGGGTCCGGCCAGGGCGACAGCCCCGTGGGCGGTCTGCGCGCGAGTGCCACCCGAGGAGGAGAGGACGCCGGAGACGCCCTGCGCGGCGGCCAGGTACGGAGCCTTGGAGTGCGCGTGGTCGCGCAGCGTCATCATCAGCAGCTTGGGGGAGAGGGGCTTCTCGGTGTTCCAGGCGGGGCACTGGCTCTGGCAACGGCCGCACTCGGTGCATGTGGAGAAGTCGAGCAGGCCCTTCCAGGTGAAGTCCTCGACCTTGCCCACGCCCAGCGTGGAGTCCTCGTCCATCGTCTCCATGGTCTCCATGGAGAAGGGCTTGCCGTCGACGATCATCGGCTGCAGCTCACCGAGGGAGGTTCGGCCGTCAGCGTGCCGCTTGAAGTAGATGTTGAAGAACGCGAGGAAGCGGTGCCAGGCGACACCCATCGTCGGGTTCATCGAGATGGTGATCATCCACGCGTAGGAGATGACCAGCTTGATGAGGGCGACGACGATGATGCCGGTCTCCAGTGCTTCCACGGACATGCCGGTGAAGAGTGAGCCGATCCACCCGGTGAGCGGGAAGTGCAGCAGCGAGGCATGGTCGGCCTCACCAGAGTTGAGGAGCAGCGCACGCTCGAGACCGCGCAGGAGCGCGATGCAGACGCCGACGCCGAGGATCGTCAGCTCGACGTAGTAGGCCTGCCAGAAGGTCGAGCCGAAGAAGCGGGACCTGCGGCCCTCGTCGCCCGGGGCCGAGCGGGGGTGCTGCCTCTGCCGGATGACCATCAGCATCACGATGGTGACGATGCCCGCCATGGCGAAGAACTCGGTGATCCACTCGTAGATGAAGAAGGTCCCGATGAGCGGGATGACGAAGTGGGGATCGAAGAGCTGGATCGTCGCCTGCACGAGGGTCAGGAAGAGCACCCCGAAGGAGATCATCGTGACCCAGTGCGCGATCGCCACGATGGGCAGCCGCGACATGCGGGTATGGCCGAGGAACTCGCGGAAGAGCGTCGCCAGACGCGCCACCGGGGAATTGGTCCGCTCGCCCTGCGTGGGCTGGGCGAGCTTGAAGACGGTCAGGAAATGCTTGACGGCGCGGGCGAGCAGGCCCCATCCGACGATGGTGATCCCGACCCCGATGACTATCGCGACGATCTGGAGGGCAGACATGGGTGGGAGTCTAGGTTGCCCATGGGCACGAGAGGACTTGTGGTGATGCGGCGCTCATCACCGAGGGCACCCTCAGTGGGTCCCGGCTGCGGGCGAAGAAGTGGGGAGCGCCCCTGAGACACTCTTGCGATGATGGATAACACGATGTTGGAATATCCATAACGTCTCGTTCGTTGTCGCGACCGAGTCAGCCGCACGTCGCGGCACCCTCATCCCCGATGGAAGGAACCGCGTTGCCCATCTACGAAGACGCCACCAAGCTCGTCGGCCGGACCCCGCTGGTGCGGATCAACCGCATCATCGAGTCCGAGGCCACCGTCGCCGCCAAGCTGGAGTTCTACAACCCGGCAAACTCGGTCAAGGACCGTATCGGCGCCGCGATCATCGACGCCGCGGAGGCCTCCGGTGACCTCAAGCCCGGTGGCACGATCGTCGAGGCGACCTCGGGCAACACGGGTATCGCGCTGGCCATGGTCGGCGCGGCGCGTGGCTACAACGTCGTCCTGGCCATGCCGGAGACCGCGTCCAAGGAGCGTCGCGCCCTGCTGCGTGCATTCGGCGCCGAGCTGATCCTCACCGAGGGCCCCCTCGGGATGAAGGGTGCTGTCGAGAAGGCCGAGGCGATCGCCACCGAGCGCGGCGCGGTTCAGGCCAAGCAGTTCGCCAACGAGGCCAACCCGGCGGTCCACGAGAAGACCACCGGTCCCGAGATCTGGCAGGACACCGACGGCAAGATCGACATCCTTGTCTCCGGCATCGGCACGGGCGGCACCATCACCGGCGCCGGCCGCTACCTGCGCTCGCAGAACCCCGACGTCCAGCTGATCGCCGTCGAGCCCGCGGAGTCCCCGGTCCTCTCCGGTGGCAAGGCCGGGCCGCACAAGATCCAGGGCCTGGGCGCCAACTTCGTCCCCGAGGTCCTCGACACCGACCTGTACGACGAGATCGTCAACATCGACGCTCCGACCTCCTTCGAGTGGGCCCGCAAGGCCGCCACCGACGAGGGTCTGCTCGTGGGCATCTCCTCGGGTGCGGCACTCGCCGCGGCCGACCAGGTCGCGCGCCGCCCCGAGAACGCGGGCAAGACCATCGTCGTCATCGTCCCCGACTTCGGCGAGCGCTACCTGTCGACCCCGCTCTTCGAAGGTCTCGTCGACTGACCGTGTCCTCCCACCTGCCGATCCGCGACACGATCCGTGAAGATCTCACCGCGGCCATGGAGCACGACCCCGCCGCCACCTCGCGGTGGGTCGTGCTCCTGACCTCTGCCGGTCTGCACGCCATCTGGCTGCACCGGGTCGCCCACCGTTGGTGGATGCGTCCCGGCTGGAGGTGGCCCGCCCGGCTGCTCGCCTATGGCTCGCGGTCGCTCACCGGGATCGAGATCCACCCGGGAGCGCACATCGGCCGCCGGTTCTTCATCGACCACGGGATGGGTGTCGTCATCGGCGAGACGTCGATCATCGGCGACGACGTGATGCTCTTCCACGGCGTGACCCTCGGGGGGACGTCCGGCAAGCGCATCAAGCGTCACCCCACGCTCGGCGACAAGGTCATGGTCGGGGCCGGAGCCAAGATCCTCGGCGACATCCACGTGGGGAGCAATGTCAAGGTCGGCGCCAACTCGGTCGTCGTCAAGGACGTGCCCACCGGCGCAGTCGCGACAGGCATCCCCGCGCAGTACCGCTTCCCCCAGCTGGAGGCCGGCGGGCCGTCGGAGGAGGACCTCCTCTACGCCGACCCGGCGATCTTCATCTGAGCTGCAGAGCATGACGAAGGGAGGGCCCCACCACCAGGTGGTGGGGCCCTCCCTTCGTCATGCTCTGGCAGGCCTAGGCCGGCGTCGGACCGTCGCCCAGCGGGTAGGTCGACGGGCCCTGCGTGTCCGACGTGACAGCGCTGGCGACATCGCGCTGCGGGTCGCTCTTGACCTTGCTGGCACCCGCACGCATCTTCTCGCCCGCCGCCGAGGCCGCGGTGCTCACGGCACCGAGTGCTGCCGGGGCAGCCTTGGTCGTGGCAGCCTCCTTGGCGGAGGCGACCTGACTCTGCACCGGCTTCGACTTCCAGAGCTGGTTGGCGCCTGAGCGGATCTGCTCGTAGCGCTTCCGGCCTGCTCGCGCGCCCAGCACGTATCCGGCGCCGGCGCCAAGGAGGAAGGAGATCTTCGACATGTGGTGACCTTTCGATCTGGTGGTCGGGACGTCACCTCCGACACTACCCACACGGGGGATGGCCTACCGTGGTCTCGCTCGCTCCGGCGAGCAAGGAGGGCTCGCATAGTGGCCTAGTGCGGCGGTCTTGAAAACCGCTATGGCGGCAACGTCATCGTGGGTTCGAATCCCACGCCCTCCGCTCGCGTCCTGCGCTCCTGCGCCGGCCCGTCCCGGGTGCGGTTGTCGGGGGAGAGGAGTTCACTGGGTGGATGACCCGGTGCAGCATCGTCCCCCCGCACGTCCTGGCCGCCCTCGCCCGCTCGGCGGAGGCCGAGCCCGCCCTCGTCGCCGCGCGCACCCTGGCCATCGACGCCTCGCTGCGCCACTCGGGCAGACCCGTGAGGACTCGTCCGTCGGCGATCCCGGCGGCGCCCTCGCCCGAGCAGGGGCCCCTGCGCACGATCCACGACGCGGGCGGCTCCGAGGAGCTGCCCGGCGCGGTCGTGCGCAGCGAGGGTGAGCCGGCCACCGAGGACCTGGCCGCAGATGAGGCCTACGACGGGCTCGGCCTGACCTGGGAGCTGTGGGCGCGGGAGTACGGCCGTGACTCTCTCGACGGCGCCGGCATGCCGCTCGTCGCCACGGTCCACTACGCGCAGCGCTACGACAACGCCTTCTGGGACGGGGCGCAGATGGTCTTCGGTGACGGCGACGGGGAGATCTTCACCCGCTTCACGGCGAGCCTCGATGTCATCGGGCACGAGCTGGCCCACGGAGTCACCGAGCACACCGCCGCACTCGTCTACCGCGGTCAGTCCGGTGCACTCAACGAGCACGTCTCCGATGTCTTCGGGGTCCTGGTCAAGCAGCGCCACCTGGGCCAGTCGGCCGAGGAGGCCGACTGGCTCATCGGCGCCGAGCTGCTCACCGCCTCGGTCCAGGGGCAAGCGCTGCGCTCCATGGCCGCCCCCGGTACCGCCTATGACGACCCGCGCATGGGCGCGGACCCGCAGCCGGCGCACATGGACGCCTACGTGCGCACGAGCGAGGACAACGGCGGGGTGCACATCAACTCGGGCATCCCCAACAAGGCCTTCCACCTCGCCGCCACCGCCATCGGTGGTCCGGCCTGGCAGGCGCCGGGCCTCATCTGGCGCGACGTGCTCACGGGCGAGATCGCGCCGGACTGCGACTTCGCTACCTTCGCGGCACTCACGGTGGCTGCGGCGCGGGCCCGCTTCGGCGACGGTTCCACGCAGGCCGAGGCCGTGGCGGGCGCCTGGCAGCAGGTGGGCGTCATCGCGGCCGAAGGGGGAACCCCTCTCGTCGACGAGACGGAGGGGACCGAGGCAGGAGGAGCGCTCGTCCGCCTCACCCGGTCGGGCGGCGTCGCTGGCTTGACCCGGTCGCGTGAGCTGAGCCTGGGAGAGCTCCCGGAACCCGATGCGCTCGCCTTCCGCTCCCTCATCGAGGGGCCGCAGCTGCCTCGTCTGGCTGCGGAGGAGTCCTCGCGCCCCGATGCTCTCTGCTACGGACTGTGGTGCGAGCGACCGGAGCTCGATGTACAGCTCGCCGAGAGCGTCCTGCCGCAGGCGACTCGCAGCCTCTTCGAGCGGACGCTGCGTCGGGAGGTCTGAGCAAGGTCCGCCGTTAGGCTGCCGGGGTGAGCCCAGCCCCCGCCCTCGTCGTCCTCAACGGCCCCAACCTCAACCTGCTCGGTGAGCGCGAGCCCGAGGTCTACGGCCACGAGACGCTGGCCGACGTCGAGGCCCTGTGTCGGGCGCGCACGGACGATCTGGGGTGGCGGCTCGACTTCCGTCAGACCAACCACGAGGGCGTCATGATCGACGCGATCCACGAGGTGCGCGCCAGTGCGATCGGACTCGTCGTCAACGCCGCTGGCTGGACCCACACATCGGTCGCGATCCGGGACGCGCTGGCCGCGGTGCGTGGGCCGGTGATCGAGGTGCACATCTCGGATGTCCATGCGAGAGAGGCCTTCCGGCACTTCTCGTTCATCACTGATGTCTCTGACGAGGTCATCGTCGGACGAGGGGTCAGGGGCTATGTCGAGGCCATCGACGCCGTGGGCGAGCGCGTCCGCGAGGGCTGACCCGAGGCCGTGGTGGAACGCGACCATGCCACTGCGCGCGTTTGCTGGTAGCGTCGCTCGCGTAGTTGCAGTACAGAACTCTCGCACGATGCATTTGGGCGCGGCCGCCAGCCGAGCCCACAGTATTACCAGAGGCGTGTTCCTCTGCCGAGGGGAGCTTTGCAGCTTGCACAAGGTACCGCGACCTGCGGGACCGGATTGTTCAACAGGAAAGAAGTTTCACCTCATGGCACAGGGCACCGTTAAGTGGTTCAACGCTGAGAAGGGCTTTGGCTTCATCGCCCAGGACGGCGGAGGCCCCGACGTGTTCGTTCACTACTCCGCAATCGACACGACCGGCTACCGGTCGCTCGACGAGGCGCAGCGCGTCGAGTTCGAGATCACCCAGGGTCCCAAGGGCCCGCAGGCTGAGAGCGTCCGTCCCGTCTGATTTTTTCACCCGGACGACGCATCACCTGATGCGGTGACTCCACCGCTTCGCACGAAGGCCCCCGCCAATTGGCGGGGGCCTTCGTCAGTGTTTGGTCAGATTTCTCGGGCTTGGGCACTAGTGTGTCCTCCCGATGAACGACACGGGCGATCACCAGACGCGCGCGGCGCGGCGTGAGGCCGCCCGCGCCGGGAAGCGTGCGCACCGCGACCGTGCCCCTGAGAGTCCTGAGAGGGCCCAGCGTGCGCATGAGGGCACCCGCAGCGCACGACTCGCCCAGAGAGACACCCGTCGCACGGTCGTGCGCAGACGGGCTCTGAAGGTCACCGGTGTCGTCGCGGCGCTCGGCGTGGCCGCTGGCGTCGGTGTCGCTGCCCACCTGAACGGCAACATCTCGCGCGTCGACATCTCGCACGGGTCGGCGGCCCGGCCCGACGACGTCGACGGCGCACTCAACATCCTCGTCATCGGGTCTGACACCCGCGAGGGGCTCGGGTCGGAGTACGGCGTCGGGACGGCAGAGGGCGGACCTCGCTCTGACACCAACCTCCTGGTCCACATCTCCGCGGATCGTGAGGCGGCGCAGGTCATCTCGATCCCGCGCGACTCGATGACCAAGGCGCCCACCGACTGCGAGGACCCGGCCTCGACGGTCGACAACGGCGAGGTGCGCCGCTGGAACGACAACTTCAACCAGGGCGGCCCCGCGTGCACGGTCAAGACCTTGGAGGGTCTGACGGGGGTCTTCGTCGACCACGTCGCCGTCATCGACTTCAGCGGCTTCCAGTCGATGGTCGACGGGCTCGGAGGCGTTGACGTGTGTCTGCCCAAGGCGGTGTCCGACAAGAGCGCCCAGATCGATCTGCCGGCCGGCCGCCAGCGGCTGGGGGGCAAGGAGGCGCTGGGCTACGTACGCATGCGCAAGAGCCTGGGAGACGGCTCCGACCTGCAGCGCATCGACCGTCAGCAGGCCTTCATGTCCTCCATGGTCCAGGAGGCGACCAAGACCTCGCTGCTGCTGCGTCCGGACCGGCTCTACCGATTCCTCAATGCGGCGACCAAGTCGATGACCGCCGACGACGACCTGGGTCTGCGCCGGTTGACGTCGATCGCCTCCAGCCTCAAGGGCCTGGGGACCGACCAGATCGTCTTCGCGACGGTGCCGACCGAGCCGTACCCGACCAACTCCAACCGGGTGCAGTGGCGTCCTGAGGCGTCCGAGGCGCTGTGGGCTGCGATCCGTGACGACGTCCCCCTCCCGGGGCAGGACAAGGTGCGCACCTCGAGCCACAAGCTCACCGTCCGCCCGTCTGCCGTCACCGTGAGCGTCGTCAACGACACGGGAACCTCGGGCCTGGCAGGGCAGGAGGCGGCCGCGCTCTCGGTGCAGGGCTTCACCACGAGTGTCGCGGACATCGCCCCGACGTCCTCCGTCACCGGCGTCCTCGTCCACCACGCGAAGGGGGACACCGAGAGCGCTCGCACCGTCGCCGCCGCCTACCCGGGCGCCAAGCTCAAGGTCGACGACACCATGACGAAGGGGGAGGTCCGGCTGGTCCTCGGTGCCGGGGCGCGCCCTGCCGGGGAGGTCCCCAACCGCGAGGGCGCGGACCCGCTCCCTTCGCCGTCGGTCACCGCGCCGCCGGCGCCCACCGACGTGGCCAGCCGCACCGCTGACGAGGACATCTGCGGCTGAGCAGCAGCCGAGGTCGGGCAGTCGGGGACCCTGACTTTGAGTGGCGCATGCCGGGCGGCTAGTCTGTCCGAGTTGTTGGGAGGCGTCGCCTAGTGGCCTATGGCGCCGCACTGCTAATGCGGTTCGGGTAACACCCGTCGAGGGTTCAAATCCCTCCGCCTCCGCGCAACGGGAGCCCCCGCGCCATCTGGCGCGGGGGCTCCCGCCGTGTCGGGACGCGACCGCTGTCGTGGCTATCGCTCGAGGTGCGCGCGGTCCCACGACCCGGCGTCCGCTGCCGCCTCATAGGTGCGTTGCAAGAAGTCCGTCAGGACTGCGTCCGGGTCGCTCGCGGTGCGGACCGCGGTGTAGGGCAGGACGAACTCGCCGAGCTCGTCGTCCCATCGGGCATGGGGGCCGGGGTCTGCGTCCCGGAAGCCCTCCGGCTCCGGGTAGCAGTACGAGTAGAAGATGCCCTCGCCCTCTCCTCCCGGCCAGTACCCCGAGCTGCTGACCTCGTGCGAGTACGCCTCGTGCATCACGTGTGGGCCGCAGTTGGGTGCGCCGCCCGGGTGTGGGGGAGCGGTCCTGCCGGAAAATCTCGTGGCAGCCATGTCGAGCGCACCCCAGAAGACATGGGTGGGGCTGGACTTGCCGGTGTAGCGGGCGCGGAAGGCGTCCAGGACTCGCTCGACCTCGACGAGGGTGCGCCAGAAGGCCGTGACCTGATCGGCGTCATAGGAGCGGTGGACGGTGTCCTCGGCGAAGGGGATGGCGTCCGGCAGCTCCACCGGCACGGGCCAGATGTCCGTGGACAGGTCCAGGTCGTCGAGCAGGGCAGTGAGGCGGGCGTAGAAGTCGGCAACCGTCATCGGGACCAGATCCATGCCGCCGCTGCCGCCACGCGTCGCAGTGACGTCCAGACGGTGGTCGACGAGGTCGAGGTCGATGGAAAAGCTGCGGCCCGGCTCGGCCGGCATCAGGGAGGTGGTGAGTCCCCGCCCCGTGACGTACAGCGGCGCGTTCCACCAGTGCTTGAGCAGCGGGGCGCGCGCGATCCGGACCTTGCCGATCACCTGCAGCCACAGGATGAAGGTGTCCCTCGTCGGTAGCCACTGATCGAGGGGCAGCTCCGGCCAGGCGGAGGGCGATGCTTCGGGTGCGTTCACGGCGGGTCTCCTTCGACGAGCGACTGCGGCCATCCTCGCAGTGTCCGGTGCCTGCCGCGCGGCCTCGAGCCGCCTCGATCCCAGTCGGCACACCCGATTTCGCCCTCGGGCACCCGACCCGGTATTGTCCTTCCTTGTTGCCGAGATCTTCGGCGGCCTGCGCCCGTAGCTCAACGGATAGAGCATCTGACTACGGATCAGAAGGTTAGGGGTTCGAATCCCTTCGGGCGCACTCTGTGTTGAGACAGACGGAACAGGCCCTGCCAGCGGAAACGCGGCAGGGCCTGACTCGTTCCCGGGCCGGAAGTGCACCCGAGCCGATGGTTGTGTGTTGAACCGGTAGTCCTGGGTGCCGGCGTCGCCATATGAGCCTCGCCGGCAGGCCCGGCTGCCGGTTCAACACACAACATTGCCGCTCAGCCCATCCCAGGTGCGCCTGGAGCTGCAGTATGCGGTGTCGCACGTCGGCGGCCGGGTATGGGAACTGCGTCGGCGGGGAAGACGCGGCCCGCCTCATGGCTCCCTGCACGGCGAAGGCTCGGAGGCGGGACTGGGCTCTCGGGTCATGGGATGGGGCAGGGCGCGCCCTCGCAGCACGGGCGGATGTATCCGCAGCCGTCACACCGCTCGTGGGAGGTCTCCCAGCGCATCAGGCGGTCGCAGTTGGGGCAGGGCTCGGTGAGGTCGGCCATGGACGTCAGCGTACTCAGCCGGGCACGACGAAGGCCCCGCCCCCCTTCGTCAGGGGAGCGGGGCCTTCGTCGGTGGTGCGTGCTGCTCAGGCCTCGTTGTCGAGGGCGGCGGACACGCGGCGGTGCGCCTCCCAGATCTCCTCCGGCAGCCGGTCGAACTGCTTGAGGTGCTCCTCGCGGAAGCCCATCTCCTGCTGCCAGCGCGGCACGTCGATCGTCAGGATCCGGTCGAGGTCCTCCTGCGGGATGTCGAGACCGGTCATCTCGAGCTCCTCCTGCGTCGGGATGATGCCGACCGCGGTCTGGCGACCCTTGACCTCGCCGTCCTTGAGGCGCATGAGCCACAGGAGCGGACGGATGTTCTCGCGGTACCCGGGCCACAGGTAGTGACCGTCCTCAGGGTCCTTCTGGAACCAGTTGACGTGGGCGAAGAGCGGCTTGTCCTTCACCTGGCTGAGGATGTCGAGGTAGTGCCGCGCGTAGTCGCCCTCGCCGTAGGCCATGAAGGGCCGGTTGGACATCGGGTCGTAGCGCAGCTGGCCCTCGACGCCCTCGGCGGCCGCGGTCGCCTCGGCACCCAGGGTGAGGCCGTCGTAGACGCCCTCGGCCTGGTCGGTGATCGCACGGATCAGCGGCTCGCGGTCACGGGTGCGGCCACCGAAGATGATCGCGTCGACCTCGACGCCCACGGGCTCGTCGAAGTCGGGCGCGGCGTTGGGGACATTGGCCAGCGTCGTCGTGAAACGGCTGTTGGGGTGCGCCCACGGGGAGGTGTCGCCCGGCTCGCGGTCAGCGATCACCTCGCCCTTCCAGTCGAGCCAACCCTCGAGGTCGGTCGGCGCCTCGGGCGTGCGGCCCTCCCACCAGACCTCTTCGGTCTTGGGGTTGTAGGCGATGTTGGTGAAGATCGTCTTGGTGCCCGGGTCCACGGAGGTCAGTGCGGTCGGGTTGGTCTGCTCGTTGGTGTCCTTGGCGACACCGAAGACACCGAACTCGGGGTTCATGCCCATGAGCTTGCCGGTCTTCTCGTCGACCCACAGCCAGGCGATGTCGTCGCCGTAGAAGTCGACCCGGTAGCGGTCACCGAGAGCGTCCGGCGGCAGCATCATCGCGAGGTTGGTCTTGCCCGAGGCGCTCGGGAAGCCACCGGTGATGTGGTAGCGCTTGCCGGTCTCCTTGTCGGAGATGCCGATCAGCATGTACTGCTCCGCGAGGAACTTCTTGGTGTCCCAACCGTCGTACGCGCCCTGGCGCAGACCGTGGGCGATCTTGCCGAGCAGCGCGTTGCCGCCGTAGGAGGAGCCGAAGTGCAGGATCATCCGCTCGTCGGCGACGGTCACGAAGTACCGCTTGTCATCGGGGGTGCCCTGGCCGAGGTTCGCGAGGTCGCCGGTGACGTGCACGGCGCGCACGAAGTTGTCCTGCTGCGGCAGGTCGTTGACGTGCTCGACGCCGACGCGGGACATCCGCATCATGTGCAGTACGACGGGGCGGCTGTCGGTGAGCTCGACGCCGGTGGCCCACTGCGCGAGCTCGTTGTTCTTGGGGGACATCAGGTAGGGCAGGACGTACATCGTCTTGCCCTTGGACTGACCGCGCATGAGCTCGGTCAGCTTGTCCTTCATCTCCGCCGCGGGACGCCAGTTGTTGTAGACGCCCTTGTCCTTCTCGTCGTTGGTGGCGACGATCGTGCGCTCCTCGGAGCGCGCGGTGTCCTTGGAGTACGAGCGCGAGTAGTAGCGTCCCTCGCCGGCCGGGAGGAACTCGCCGGACTCGAGACATTCCTGGATGAGCCGGTCGTCGTCCTCGAGCCCGACCACCTCGATCCGGTCCGGCTGGGTGATCTCGGCCCAGTGCTTCACGTACTCGCGGACGGCCTCGTTGGTGAGACCTGACGCGTCAAGCGCGGCGTCGACGTCGACCATGCTCAGTTTCCCTCTCACGTGCTGGTGTGCGGGCGGTCCCTCACGGGTTCTCCCGGTTGCGGGAAGGTTACCGCCCTGTGACCAGCCGTGGCGGGGGGGCGTCCGCGACTCGGCGTGATCTGACGCACGCGAGGTGGGTGAGGGCGTGTGCGTCAGATCGTGGCAAACCTTTGTGACTCACCAGTTTACCGATACCTGCTGTAGCGGGTACTGTCGGTATCGCACACTTTTCATCCACTCAGCACTGTCTCGAAGGGGTAGTCCCACATGGCTTCCAGCGAAACGATGTCCCTGGCGGACAAGGGCCAGCGCCTCGGCCTGCGCCTGATCGCCAAGGCCGGCGGCCTGCCGGGCCTGAAGGACAAGGAGGTGCGGAGCAAGGTCGAGCGCTACCTCTACAAGGGCGCCGTCACCGGCTTCAAGGCCCAGACCGCTGCCGGTCGTGCCTTCGCCAAGAAGAAGGGCTCGGGCGACCCGGCCCGCGCAGCGACGGCCAAGCCGAAGCCGCTCTTCGACCTCACCCCGTCCGAGGACCAGCAGATGATCCAGGGCGTCGCCCGCGATCTCGCTGACGAGGTCATCCGGCCCGCGGCCGCCGCTGCTGACGCCGCGCGGGCCGTACCTGCCGACGTGCGCAGTGCCGCCGCCGACATGGGTCTGCACCTCGTGGGTGTCCCCGCCGAGCTCGAGGGCATCGCCGAGGAGCGCTCCGCCGTCACCGGTGCCATCGTCCTCGAGGAGCTGGCCCGCGGCGACATGGGCATCGCCACCGCGATCATGGCCCCCGCTGCCGTCGCCACCGCGATCGCCGCCTACGGTGACGCCGACCAGCAGGCCACCTACCTGCCGGAGTTCACCGGCGAGAACCCGCCCACCGCAGCCCTGGCCATCCAGGAGCCCCAGGTGCTCTTCGACCCCTTCGCGCTGCGGACCACCGGTCGCATCGAGGGCGACGAGATCATCCTCGACGGCGTCAAGGCGATCGTCCCCGGCGCCGAGAGCGCGGACCTCTTCATCGTCTCTGCTGCGATCGACGGCCAGTCGCGACTGGTCATCGTCAAGCCCGGCACCGACGGTGTCCAGGTCGAGGACGACCCGGCCATGGGTGTGCGCGCGGCCAAGACCGCTCGCCTGCACCTCGAGGGCGTCCGCGTCCCCAGGAGCGACCTGCTCGGCACCGTCGAGGACCACGCCGACGCCGTGCGTCGCGCCCGCCTCGCCTGGGCAGCAGCTGCCGTCGGGACCTCGCAGGCCGTCCTCGACCACGTGAAGGAGTACGTCAAGGAGCGCAAGGCCTTCGGTGAGCCCATCGGGTACCGCCAGGCCGTCGCCTTCACCGTCTCCGACATCGCCATCGAGCTGGCCGGTCTGCGGCTCGTCGTGTGGAAGGCCGCCGCCCGTCTCGACCGCGGTGAGGACGCCAGCGCCGAGATCGCCCAGGCCCGCAGCCTGGTCACCCGTCACGCCACGTGGATCGGCTCGAGCGGCGTGCAGCTGCTCGGCGGCCACGGCTTCGTCAAGGAGTTCGACAACGAGCGCTGGTACCGCGATCTGCGGGGCGCCGGAGTCCTCGAGGGCACGCTGCTCGTCTGAGCCGCGCCCCCCTTCCTCTTACCTACCTGACACGAAGGACACGATCATGATCGACCTCGAGGTTCCCAAGAAGTTCCGCCCGCTCGTCGCCCAGGCCCGTGGCATGGCCGAGGAGGTCTTCTGGCCCATCTCGCGCAAGTACGACCGCGCCGAGCACGAGTACCCCGCCGAGCTGGACCTGGTCTCGGCCGTCATCGACGGCATGGCCGACGGTGGCGCCTCCCAGGGCGCCGGTGCGTCCTCCTCCACCCGGGCCAAGGACGACGGCGCCGAAGAGGGCGACGTCGCCGCAGTCGGCTCCGGCCGGGCCAGCAAGAAGGGGGAGAAGGAGAACAAGAACGGTTCCAACCTCTCCTCGGTCCTCTCCATCCTGGAGACCTGCCGCGGTGACGTGGGCCTGACCCTGTCCATCCCGCGCCAGGGCCTCGGCAACGCGGCCATCGCCGCCGTCGCCAACGAGGAGCAGAAGGCGCGCTACGCGGGCAAGTGGGCCGCCATGGCCATCACCGAGCCCGACGTGGGCTCCGACTCCGGCGCCATCCGCACCACGGCCGTCAAGGACGGCGACGAGTACGTCCTCAACGGCGAGAAGATCTTCGTCACCTCCGGTGAGCGCGCCGAGCTCGTCGTCGTCTGGGCGACCCTCGACCGCAGCCTGGGCAAGACCGCGATCAAGTCCTTCGTGGTGCGTCGCGACAACCCCGGCCTGCAGCTCGTGCGGCTGGAGCACAAGCTCGGCATCCGCGCCTCCGATACCGCAGCCTTCGTCCTGGACGACTGCCGGGTGCCCGCCGAGGACCTCCTCGGTGACCCGGAGATCAGGATCGAGGGTGGCTTCGGTGGAGCCATGCAGACCTTCGACAACACGCGTCCGCTCGTGGCGGCGATGGCGCTGGGCCTGACCCGTGCCTCGCTCGACAAGACCACCGAGCTGCTCAAGGAGGCCGGTGTCGAGATCGACTGGGACCGCCCCGGCCAGGTGCAGTCCGCAGCGGCCGCGAAGCTCATCGAGATGGAGGCGGACTACCAGAGCGCCTACCTGCTGACCCTCCGGGCAGCGTGGATGGCCGACAACGGCAAGCCCAACTCCATGGAGGCCTCCATGGCCAAGGCGAAGGCCGGGCGCACCTGCGTCAACGTCGCCCTCGCCTGTGTCGAGCTGGCCGGTGCCACCGGCTACGCCGAGACCGAGCTGCTCGAGAAGTGGGCCCGCGACTCCAAGATCCTCGACATCTTCGAGGGCACCCAGCAGATCCAGCTCCTGGTCGTCGCCCGCCGCATCATCGGATACTCCAGCAAGGAGCTGAAGTAGTCACAGCGCCCACCAGGGCACGTGACGCGCGCCCCCTTCGTCCTTCGTGGGCGGCAGGGGGCGCGCTGGTGTCCGCGCGGGGAAGCCGGTCAGAACTTGCCGCCTGCTGGCGCACCCACGGACGTGACCTACGTCATAAGGTCGTCGTCGTCATGGGCAACTCGCCGATGACGACAACTGGGAGGAAACACATGCGCAACACTCGCATGGTGTCGGCACTGGGCGCTCTGGCGCTCGGGCTGACCGGTCTCGCAGCGACGAGCAACGCCACCGCCGCGCCGACCGCAGACACCGCAGACACGACCAAGACCGCATCCTCGAACGGCGGCAACACCCATTACGTGGTCCTCGCCGACCGTGGCTCCAGCGCCAAGGCCCTCGCCAAGCGACTGCAGGCGAAGGGAGCGACCGTCACCTCGGTCAACGAGGCCGTCGGCATGGTGACCGTGACCTCGAGCGATGCCAACTTCGCCACCTCGGCCCGGGCGATGAAGGGCGTCTTCGGCGCCGCTGACGAGGGCGTCGTCGGCCGCTCACCGCAGAAGGCCAAGCGTGACGAGACCGAGCGTCCCCGGATGGCGGGCAAGCAGGCCGCGACAGCCCCCACCAAGGGCCCCAAGGGCATGAGCAAGAACCGCGCTGCGGATCCCCTGGACGACAAGCTCTGGGGCATGGACATGATCAACGCGGGTGCCGCGCACGTGGCCGAGTCAGGTGACAAGCGTGTCAAGGTCGGGATCATGGACACGGGCGTCGACGCCAGTCACCCGGACATCGCGCCCAACTTCGACCACAAGCTCTCGCGCAACTTCACGACGGACATCCCCGAGATCGACGGAGAGTGCGAGGTCGAGTCGTGCATCGACCCGGCCGACGTCGACCAGGGTGGCCACGGCACTCACGTGGCCGGCACGGTTGCTGCGGCCAAGAACGGCCTCGGCGTCTCCGGCGTCGCCCCGGACGTGTCGCTCGTCAACGTGCGAGCCGGTCAGGACTCGGGCTACTTCTTCGTCGGCCCGACCGTCAACGCCCTGACCTACTCGGCCGACTCGGGCCTGGACGTGGTCAACATGAGCTTCTACGTCGACCCATGGGCCTACTACTGCGAGGGCGGGGCCCCCGAGGACAGCCCGGAGGAGGCTGCCGAGCAGGACATGATCATCGAGTCGATGTCCCGCGCTCTGCGCTACGCCCACTCCAAGGACGTGACCCTGGTCGGTGCGCTTGGCAACGCGGCGACCGACCTGGCGAACCCGGGGACGGATACCTCCAGCCCGAATTACCCGGAGGGCAACGCCCACCCCCGCACGCTCGACAACGCGAGCTGCATGGACCTGCCGGTCGAGGGCCCGAATGTCATCGGCGTCTCGTCGGTCGGCCCGAGCGAGCGCAAGGCGTACTACTCCAACTACACGACGGAGCCGACGTCCGGCGAGATCGAGGTGAGCGCTCCGGGTGGCGACGCCTATGACTACCCGAACGCCAGCGGACCGAACCCGTCCAGCATGGTTCTCTCCTCCGTCCCGGAGGAGGTCGTCAAGGCCGAGGGATCGGTCGACGAGGACGGCAACATCACCCCGGCCGGAGAGGGCTGGGTCTTCAAGGACTGCGCAAAGATCAAGGGCACGGTGGAGTGCGGGTACTACGAGTACTACCAAGGCACCTCGATGGCTTCACCGCACGCGGCCGGGGTCTCCGCGCTGATCGTCTCCGCCCACGGCAACAACAACGGTCACACGGGCTTTGGTCTCAACGCGGACACCACCCAGCAGATCCTCATGGACTCTGCACGCAACAAGCCCTGCCCGGAGCCGCGCCTCTACGACTACCCGGCACCCATCCCGGCCGGGTACAACGCGGAGTGCGTCGGTGACGACGACTTCAACGGCTTCTACGGCGACGGCATCATCGATGCCCAGGCCGCGGTCGCCAAGAAGTAGCTCTGATCGCCTCTGACTGTGCATTGCCCTAGGGCAATGCACAGGTTGGGCGAAGGGGGCCGGTCACCGCACGGTGACCGGCCCCCTTCGTCATGCCCTCACGCGGAGAGCGTCTCGTGTGCCTCGACCATCGCCGGCCCGTACCAGGTGAGCAGCCGCCCGCTGATCAGCCGGGTCGGCACCCGGTCGAAGGCCTCCGGACCGTCGTCGGCCGTGAACTCGTAGGGCTCGTCGGGCAGCAGGACGAGGTCGAGGTCGGGGCGGTCGAGGTCCGCGAGGTCGACGTGCGGGTACCGGTCACTCGGGTCGGCGTCGGGTCCGGCGAGGACATTGCTCCAGCCGAGGCGGGCGAGCAGGTCGGTCGTGTAGGTGCGCGGGCCGACGGCCATCCACGGGTCGCGCCAGATCGGGACGGCCACCCGGCCACGAGGCGCCGCGGGGGGAGCGGACCACAGCTCGTCGGCGCGCTCCAGCCAGTCCGGGGTCGTGACACCCAGCGCCTCGACGAAGAGGCGGCGCATCGCGACCAACGACGTCGGCACGTCCTCGATGCCGGTGACCCACACGGCGACCCCCTGCTCTCGCAGCCGCCGCACGTCGAGCTCGCGGTTCTCCTCCTTGTTGGCCACGACGAGGTCGGGGGAGAGGCTGCGGATCGCGGCGAGGTTCGGGTTCTTGGTCCCGCGCACCCGGGCGACGTCGAGGTCGGCCGGGTGGGTGCACCAGTCGGTGGCCCCGACGAGGACGTCGGGGCAGCTCGCGGCAATGGCCTCGGTGAGGCTCGGGACCAGCGAGACCACTCGCTGGGGGGCGAAGGGGAGGTCGACGGGCGCGCCGAGATCGTCGAGGAGCATCAGGACACCGTCACGGCCAGCGCGAGGAGCTCGGTCAGGGCCATGGCCCCCACGGCCAACGCGAGGGCGAAGGGAGCCCGACCGTCACGTCGTCGTGACGGCTCGACCGGGGCCGTGGCATACCGCTGCCGGCCCAGGACGAAGGCGGTGCCCGCCAGGGCCAGGGTGGCGAGCAGGATGACCACGGCCGCCGGGCCCAGCGTCTCCCCGGAGTGGCGGGCGATGATCGCGGCGCCCCCGGCGCTGGCCAGCGCGGTGCGCTGCCAGGACAGGGCGGTGCGCTCCGGCTGGGCTCCGTGGGGGGCGGACGAGGCGAGCTCGCTCACACGATCCTCACGAACCCGCGACGACGACGGCCAGGACCGCGGCCGCCACCAGGACGGCACCGGTGATCACGGCCGCGGCCACCCCGAGCGAAGGGAGCGACTCACCCCGACGCATGGCCCGCTCGGCCATCGCCCACCTGAGGAAGGCGAGCACCGGACAGATGGCGCCGAGGACGAGCAGTATGGCCGCCAACCCCCGGGTGAAGCCGTCGGGCACCCCCAGGTCGAGGACGTCGACAGCCACACCTGCGGCGAGCAGGGCCAAGGTCGTGCGCAGCCACGCGAGGAAGGTGCGCTCGTTGGCGAGGGAGAAGCGGTAGTCCGGGTCCTCCCCTTCGCCATAGACCTGGGCTGGCCAACGATCGGTGCTCACGCGGCCACGCTAGCCGTGTCAGACATTGCGCCGGTACTGACCACCGACCTCGAAGAAGGCATCGGTCACCTGCTGCAGGCTGCACACACGTGCGGCGTCCATGAGGACCTCGAAGACATTGGCGTCAGTCGTCGCGGCCTCCTTCAGGCGCACGATCGCCTGCTCGGCCTCCTCGCGGTGGGTCTCCTGGTAGGAGCGCACCCGCTGCAGCTGCGAGACCTTCTCGTCCTCGGTGGCGCGGGCCAGCTCGATCTCGTCGGGCTCTCCCTTCGCGCCGTCCTCACGCAGGAAGGTGTTGACGCCGATGATCGGCACGGAGCCGTCGTGCTTGCCGTGCTCGTAGAGCATCGACTCGTCCTGGATCTTGCCGCGCTGGTAGCCGGTCTCCATCGCGCCGAGGACTCCGCCGCGGTCGTTGATCCGGTCGAACTCGGTGAGGACGGCCTCCTCGACGAGATCGGTGAGCTCGTCGATGATGTAGCTGCCCTGCAGGGGGTTCTCGTTCATCGACAGGCCCCACTCGCGGGTGATGATCAGCTGGATCGCGAGGGCGCGTCGCACCGACTCCGTCGACGGCGTGGTGACGGCCTCGTCGTAGGCGTTGGTGTGCAGGCTGTTGGCGTTGTCGTAGAGCGCGTTGAGCGCCTGCAGCGTGGTGCGGATGTCGTTGAAGTCCATCTCCTGCGCGTGCAGCGACCGGCCAGAGGTCTGGATGTGGTACTTCAGCTTCTGGCTGCGGTCGTTGGCGCCGTACTTCTCCTTCATCGCCACGGCCCAGATGCGGCGAGCGACGCGGCCCAGGACCGAGTACTCCGGGTCCATCCCGGAGGAGAAGAAGAAGGACAGGTTGGGCGCGAAGTCGTTGATGTCCATGCCGCGCGCGAGGTAGGCCTCGACATAAGTGAAGCCGTTGGCCAGGGTGAAGGCGAGCTGGCTGATGGGGTTGGCCCCCGCCTCGGCGATGTGATAGCCGGAGATGCTCACCGAGTAGAAGTTGCGCACCCCCCGCTCGATGAACCACTCCTGGATGTCGGCCATCATCCGCAGCGAGAACTCGGTGGAGAAGAGGCAGGTGTTCTGCCCCTGGTCCTCCTTGAGGATGTCCGCCTGGACCGTGCCGCGCACGTTCTGCAGGGCGTGACCGCGCAGCTCCTCGGCCTCGGCGCCGGAGGGCTCACGGCCCTCGCGCTCGCGGAAGGCGTCGACCTGCTGGTCGATCGCGGTGTTGAGGAAGAAGGCCAGGACCGTCGGCGCGGGTCCGTTGATCGTCATCGAGACGCTGGTCGTCGGCGAGAGCAGGTCGAAGCCGGAGTACAGCGCCTTCATGTCGTCGAGGGTCGCGACTGAGACGCCGGAGGTGCCGACCTTGCCGTAGATGTCGGGGCGCTCGCCCGGGTCGCGACCGTAGAGGGTCACCGAGTCGAAGGCCGTGGACAGGCGGGTGGCCGGCTGCCCCTCGGACAGCAGCTTGAAGCGACGGTTGGTGCGGAAGGGGTCGCCCTCCCCGGCGAACATGCGCGCCGGGTCCTCGTTGTCACGCTTGAAGGGGAAGACCCCGGCGGTGTACGGGAAGGAGCCCGGCAGGTTCTCCGAGCGCCAGTAGGTGACGAGGTCGCCGTGGTCGGTGTGCTTGGGCAGGGCGACGCGCGGGATCTTGTTGCCCGACAGCGACTGCTTGGTGAGCTTGGTGTGCAGCTCCTTGCCGCGGATGGTGACGACCTGCTCGTCGCCGGCGTAGGACTCGACGATCGTGGGCCAGTGCTCGATCTGCTCGGACACCTCGGTCGGCAGCTCCTTGCGCGCGGCCTCGAGAAGCTCGTCGACGCCGTGGCCGTCCTTGCCCGCTGCGGTCAGCTCGTCGTCGACGGCAGCCAGGCGTTGCACGCGGCGGGCTCCCTCGGCGAGCTGCTGGGTGCGGGAGTGGTAGCCACGCACGGTGTCGGTGATCTCCGCGAGGTAGCGCACGCGGGTGGCGGGGACGATCTGACCGAAGCGGGTGGAGTACTTGGTGTCGACGCGCGGGATCTGCCCCTCGTCGACGCTCAGACCCTTGTCGACGAGCAGGTCGAGCAGGTGCTGGTAGAGCGCGGTGACGCCGTCGTCGTTGAAGGTCGCGGCCGAGGTGCCGAAGACCGGCATCTCCTCGGGGCGCTTGCCGAAGGCCTCCTGGTTGCGCACGAGCTGGCGGGCGACGTCGCGCAGCGCGTCGGCCGCACCGCGGCGCTCGAACTTGTTGATCGCGACGACCTCGGCGAAGTCGAGCATGTCGATCTTTTCCAGCTGGCTGGCCGCGCCGAACTCAGGTGTCATGACGTACATCGGCACGTCGACGTAGGGGACGATCGCGGCGTCGCCCTGGCCGATGCCGGGGGTCTCGATGACGACCAGGTCGTAGCCCGCGGCCTTGGTGATGTCGATGACCGTCTGCATCGCCTCGGGGACCTCGCGGTCACCACGGGTGGCCAGCGAGCGGAAGAAGACGGGGGAGACGCCTCCCGTGCTCTCGCCGAGGGAGTTCATCCGGATGCGGTCGCCGAGGAGGGCGCCGCCCCCCTTGCGTCGCGTGGGGTCGACGGCGATGACCGCGATGCGCAGCTTGTCCTGCTGGTCGACGCGGAAGCGGCGCACGAGCTCGTCGGTCAGTGAGGACTTGCCGGAGCCACCGGTCCCGGTGAGACCCAGGACCGGGGCGTGGGAGGCCTTGGCCGCCTGCGCGATGCCGGCGAGGAAGGTCTCGTCGAGGTGGCCGAGCTCGGCGCCCGAGATGGCGCGGGCGATCGCGGCGCGATCACCGGCGAGGACGGCGTCGAGGGAGACCGGTGCGGTCTCCCACACGTCGGTGTCGCAGTCGGCGATGAGGGTGTTGATCATGCCGGGCAGCCCGAGCCGCTGGCCGTCCTCGGGGGAGAAGATCCTCACCCCGGCCTCGCGCAGCCGGGTGATCTCCTCGGGCACGATGACCCCGCCGCCGCCACCGAAGACCTTGACGTGGCCCGCGCCCTGCTCGCGCAGCAGCTGGGTGAGGTACTCGAAGTACTCGACGTGTCCGCCCTGGTAGGAGGAGACGGCGACACCCTGCACGTCCTCGTCGATCGCCGCGTCGACGACCTCCTGGACGGAGCGGTTGTGCCCGAGGTGGATGACCTCGGCGCCCTGGCTCTGCATGATCCGACGCATGATGTTGATCGAGGCGTCGTGACCGTCGAACAGCGCTGATGCCGTGACGAATCGGACCGGATGGGTCGGGGAGTGCAGCTGCGGAGCCTGGGTCATGGCCTACCTCGTCGTCGAAGTGCGGTGGGGTTCTCGGAGCAATGCTAGGACATCCAAGTAATTACGCGCCAGTCACGTCATCCACGACATCGCCATGCGTCGCCCGCAGGGCGGACATCAGCCGGGTGGCGTCGCGGACCTGCGTGGCGTCCAGGCCGGGGGAGGAGAAGACCTGCTCGTTGAGGTCGCGGGTGGCGCGCTCGACCAGCTCCTCGCCGGCTGCCGTGAGCGAGGCGAGGACGACGCGACGATCGGACTCTCGGCGCAGCCGCTCGACGAGTCCCTGGGTCTCGAGCCGGGCCACGGCGCTCGTCACGCTCGTCGCGTGGACCTGCAGCAGGGAGCCGAGGCGGCTCATCGGCATCGACCGCTGCCGGCTGAAGGCGAGCAGCCGCAGGATCTCGTAGCGGGCGAAGGTCAGGCCGTGGGGACGCAGGGTCGCCTCGACGCGCTCGTGGAGCAGCTGCTGGGCGCGCACGACGGACGTCACCAGTGCCATGCCGTCGGCAGCGTCGGGCCAGCCGTGCGAGATCCACTGGGCACGAGCTGCGGCAATGGGGTCACGGTCGGTCATGGGGAGATTGTAGGACGTCCTAGGAATGGCGGCCGTCCCATGTGAGGGTGACCTTTCATGGACCGTGTCGTCGCGTCGTGGAAGGGTAGGAGGTGCACAACACTCGCAATCACGGAGGTTTCATGTACACCCTTCCCGACCTCTCCTACGACTACGGAGCCCTCGAGCCCGCCATGAGCGGCGAGATCCTCGAGCTGCACCACGACAAGCACCACGCCGCCTACGTCAAGGGCGCCAACGACACGCTGGAGAAGCTGGCCGACGCCCGCGACAAGGACCAGCTCGGTGGCCTCGTCGGCCTCGAGAAGACCTTGGCCTTCAACGTCTCCGGTCACGTCCTGCACTCGATCTTCTGGGAGAACCTCTCCCCGGATGGTGGCGACAAGCCGGATGGCGCCCTCGGCACTGCGATCGACGAGCACTTCGGCACCTTCGACAAGTTCCGCGCGCAGCTGACCGCCGCGACGCAGACCACGCAGGGCTCGGGCTGGGGCGTCCTCGCCTGGGAGCCCCTCGGCCAGCGCCTGCTCGTCACGCAGGTCTACGACCACCACGGCAACGTGGCCACGGGCATGACGCCGCTCCTGGCCTTCGACGCCTGGGAGCACGCGTACTACCTGCAGTACAAGAACGTGAAGCCGGACTACATCGAGAAGCTCTGGGACATCGTCAACTGGAACGACGTCTCCGCGCGCCTCGAGGCCGCCAAGAAGGCCTGAGCACGGCAGGGAAGGGAGGGACTCACCAGCTGGTGGGTCCCTCCCTTCGTCATGTGGCGGCTAGGCCGTGACCGCCCAGCCGAGGGACACCAGCACGACCCCGAGCACGAGATTGAGGCCGAGGTCGGCGAGCGCGTGGCGGGTACGCCCCGTCCGGGCCGCAGAGGCGACCTCGACCGCGTGCGTGGCGAAGGTCGTGTAGGCACCGCAGAAGCCCACCCCGACGAGCGGCAGCAGCCAGCCCGGCCCCGTGCCGGAGGCGTGCCCGGCCACGAGGCCCAGGAGCAGCGAACCGGTCGCGTTGACCGTCAGGACCCCGCCCGCAGCGGTGGCGCCGCGGGTGCGGAGGACACTCACGACGAGGTGTCGGGACAGTGCCCCGAGCGCGGCGCCCAGCGCGACGAGGAGCGCGGTCACAGCTCCTCCTTCGCCACGACGTCGTCAGCGACGGCATCGCCGTGCCAGAGACGGTCACCGACCGCGAGACCCAGCATGGCGGCGCCCACCCCGAGGCCGAGGGTCGCCACGAGGTAGCCGAGGAGCCCGAGCAGGCCCTCGCCGGCCAGGCCGTGCGCGTCCAGGGCAAAGCTGGAGTAGGTCGTCCAGCCACCGAGCAGCCCCACCGTGAGGAAGGGACGGACGAGCGAGTGGGGCGAGCTGCGGGCCAGCCAGGCGACGACAAGGCCCATGGCGAGGGCCCCGGTGAGATTGACGAGCAGGGTTGCCCAGACGGCACCCGACGCGAAGGATGCGACGCCCCACCGCCCCAGCGACCCGATGGCCCCGCCGGCCGCAACGGCGGCGAGGGTGCCCCCTTCGCCCAGCTGCGGAGGGGCCGAGCTCACGCGCGCTTGGTCTCGAGGAACTCGGCGATCCGGCCGATCGCCTCGGTGAGCACGTCCTCGTCCGGCAGGGCCACGAGGCGGAAGTGGTCCGGCTCGGGCCAGTTGAAACCGGAGCCGTGGGTGACGAGGATCTTCTTCGCCCGCAGCAGGTCGATGACGAAGGCCTCGTCGTCCTCGATCGGGTAGACCTCGGGATCGAGTCGGGGGAAGCAGTACAACGCGCCCTTGGGCTCGACGCAGCTCACGCCGGGGATCTCGTTGAGCAGGCGCGAGGCGAGCTTGACCTGGTCGTGGTAGCGGCCGCCCGGGACGATGAGCTCGTTGATCGACTGGTAGCCGCCGAGTGCGGTCTGGATGGCGTGCTGTGCGGGGACGTTGGAGCACATGCGCATGTTGGCCAGCAGGGTGAGGCCCTCGAGGAAGTCCGCCGCCTGGTGCTTGGGGCCGGAGATCATCACCCAGCCGGCGCGGTAGCCGCAGACCCGGTAGGCCTTGGACAGGCCCGAGAAGGTGAGGCACAGGACGTCGTCGGCTGCGTACTCCGCCGCGTGGTGGTGCACCGCGTCGTCGAAGACGATCTTCTCGTAGATCTCGTCGGCCATGACCACGAGGTCGTGGCGGCGCGCGATGTCGATCAGACCGCGCACGATCTCCGGGGAGTAGACGGCGCCCGTCGGGTTGTTGGGGTTGATGATGACCAGGGCGTGGGTGTTGTCGGTGATCTTGGACTCGATGTCCGCCAGGTCGGGGTTCCACCCGTTGGCCTCGTCGCACCGGTAGTGCACCGGAGTGCCGCCCGCGAGCGAGACCGCGCCGGTCCACAGGGGGTAGTCCGGGGCAGGGACGAGGATCTCGTTGCCGTTGTCGACGAAGGCCTGCAGGACCATCGTGATGAGCTCGGAGACGCCGTTGCCGATGTAGACGTCCTCGACGGTCGTCTCCGTCAGGCCGCGGGACTGGTAGTACTGCGCCACGGCCGTGCGGGCCGAGTAGATGCCCTTGCTGTCGACATAGCCCTGCGCGTCGGGCAAATGCCGCGTCATGTCGGCGACGATCGCCTCGGGTGCCTCGAAGCCGAAGGGCGCGGTGTTGCCGATGTTGAGCTTGAGGATCTTGTGCCCCTCGGCCTCGAGGCGCTGGGCCTCGACGAGGATCGGTCCCCGCACGTCGTAACGGACATCCCTCAACTTGCGGCTCTGTCGGATCTGACGCATGGGGACCAGTCTCGCAGTACGGTGTGGGCGTCCGGGCCACCATCTCGAAAGGGCCTTTGTGCGTGTCGTCCCCGCAGCATCGCTCGCCCTGGTCGCTGCCGCGCTCCTCACGGGGTGCGGCTCCGACGGCGACCAGCCCGACCCGGGCAGCACCCAGACCGTGACGCCTGCGGACGTGACAGGCCAGGCCGAGCGACTCATCGGCCCCAAGATGCCCGAGGGTTCGACCCTCCACTGCCCCGAGGCGCTCGCCGCGCAGGTCGATGCCACGACGACGTGCACGTGGTCCATCCCGGACGGGAGCTCGATCGGGATGACCGTGACGGTCACGCAGATCGTCGAGGACACGGCCAGTCTGAACTTCACGAACGACGACTCGGTGACGCCCAGCCCGACCTCGTGAGCGTTGCCGCTCCGCGTGGCGCTCCCCCCCTATACACGTTGTGGCTGGCCACACTCCGGATGGTCAGCCACATCACGTGCTGTGGCTGACCATGCGAGGTGTGGCCAGCCACAGTTTGTGCGGATGGGCGGGGTCGGCCCTCACATCCCCGTCGTCGAGCGCGGGTAGGGGATCTGCGGGTCGGTGACGATGTTGACGAGGTAGGGCACTCCCGAGGCGAAGGCGCGGTCGAGGGCCGCCCCGATCTGCGCCGGGTCGGTGACGAGCTCACCGCCGCCCCCGAGCGCGGTGACGACCTGGTCGTACCGGGTCTCGGGGGCCAGGTCGACAGCGACGTCGTATCCGTAGAGCATCTGCATCGGCTGCTTCTCCAGGCCCCACGCGCCGTTGTTGCCCATGACCATGACGACCGGGAGGTCGTGGCGCACGAGGGTGTCGACGTCCATGAGGGACATGCCGGACGCCCCGTCGCCGAGGAGCAGGACCACCTGGGACGAAGGGCGGGCGATGCGGGCCGCGATCGCCGCACCGAGGCCGGCGCCGAGGCAGCCGAAGGGACCCGGGTCGAGCCACGACCCGGGCCGGGTGGGTTCGATGAACCGGCCCGCCCAGGAGACGAAGTCGCCGCCGTCGCCGATGACGACGGCGTCATCGGCCAGTCGGGGCACCAGCTCGCCGTAGATCCGGGCCGGGTGAGCGGGGGAGACGGTGCTGGTGAGCAGGTCGCGGTCGCTCGCGGTCCGAGCGCGTGCCTCGTCCGCCAGTCGCGCTGACCACGATGACCAGTCGGGATGCCCGAGCGGCTCGACCGCGGCCTGCAGCAGGTCGAAGAAGGAGGTCAGGTCGCCGGCGGCCGTGGCGGTCGGGTCGGCGTGCGCGCTCAGCTGCCCGGGGGAGTCGGCGACGTGCACGACCTGCGCGTCGGGCCGCCCGCCGGAGCCTCCGAAGGAGCCGTAGCCGAGGCGGAAGTCGAGCGGGGTGCCCACGACGATCGCGAGGTCGCACTCACCCGTGGCGGCGCGCCGGGCCTTGCCCACGAGCAGGTCGTGCCCCGCGGGCACGATGCCTCGGCCCATGCCGTTCGTGATCGTCGGCAGGCCGAGGTCTGTGACGAAGCGCAGTGCCGCCAGCTCTGCACCCTCGCTCCAGACGTCGGTCCCCAGGACGAGGAGCGGGCGCTCGGCACCCGCCAGGAGTCGAGCGATCGCGTCGACATCCCCGTCGTCGGGTGCCATGCGTGTAGCCGTGGTCGCAGCGACAGGGGCGCCGGGTGCGTCGCCGAAGAGCTCGTCCATCGGGACGTCGAGGAAGACCGGGCCGCGGTGCGGTGCAGCAGCGAGAGCGAAGGCGTTGTCCACCTCGTCGGCGAGCTCGTCGACCGCTGCCACCGTGGCCGCTCGCTTGGTGACCGCACCGAGGAGGCTGGGGTGGTCCAGCTCCTGGAGTGCCCCCCTTCCCCAGGAGAAGGACGCCGCCCGCCCGCCGAGGACCACGAGGGGAGACCCGCTGAAGTGCGCCTGCGTGATCGCGCTGATCCCGTTGGTGACGCCGGGACCTGCCGTGAGGACGGCGAGCCCGGGGGTGCGGGTCAGCTTGCCGGTGGCCTCGGCCGCGAAGACCGCAGTCTGCTCGTGCCGGACGTCGAGCAGGCGCATCGGCGGGTCCGCGGTCACCGCGCCGTCGTACAAGGGGAAGACGTGCGCACCCGAGAGGGTGAACATCGTGCTCACCCCGTGGGCGCGCGCAGCGCAGACGGCACGGGTACCGCCACTGACGTCGTCGTAGTCGTCCACGCATTGAAGGTTACTCGTCGGTAGTGCCCGTAGGCTGGGTCGGGTGAGCACAGATCCTTCGCACACCGTCTGGGACGACGAGGAGGCCGCGCGCGAGGCGGCCCTCGCCTCGCCCGACCTCGCCGACGACGCCGAGAGCCCTGCGGACCCGGACGACGAGGACCAGCAGCCCTGAGGCCCTAGCGGGCACGGCCGGTCGACGCCGGGCCGTCTCACGTTGTGGCGTGTGATCATCGTCCCCGTCACAAACCCTGCATGCCCCGCGCGCACTGTCGTAGGTTGCCCTGCAACCACACCCACCACCCCTGACCAGGAGTGACGATGCGACTTGGCGTGCCCAAGGAGTCGAAGCGCGGAGAAACCCGCGTCGCGGCGACCCCCAAAACAGTCGAGCAGCTGATCAAGCTCGGATACGACGTCGTCGTCGAGGCTGGCGCCGGTGAGGCCTCGGCCTACCCGGACCAGGCATATCTCGACGCCGGTGCGACCCTCGAGCCCGCCGACCAGGTGTGGGCCAGCGATGTGGTCGCCAAGATCAACGCGCCCTCCGACGAGGAGGTGTCCCGCCTGAGCTCCGGCGCGATCCTCGCCTCTCTGCTGGCTCCGGCTCTCAACCCGGACAAGGTGGAGGCGCTGCGCGCCCAGGGCGTGACCGCGCTCGCGATGGATGCCGTGCCGCGCATCTCGCGTGCCCAGTCCCTCGACGTGCTGTCCTCGATGGCCAACATCGCGGGTTACCGCGCGGTGGTCGAGTCGGCCCACGAGTTCGGTGGCCTCTTCACCGGTCAGGTCACGGCGGCCGGCAAGGTCCCGCCGGCCAAGGTCCTCGTCTGCGGCGCCGGTGTCGCGGGCCTCGCTGCCATCGGTGCTGCCGGGTCCCTCGGTGCCATCGTGCGTGCCTTCGACGTGCGACCCGAGGTGGCCGAGCAGGTCGAGTCCATGGGCGCGGACTTCCTCGAGATCGACTTGGGAGACGCTGCGCAGGAGGGCCTTTCGTCTGACGGTTACGCCAAGGAGACCGGCGAGGACTTCAACCGCAAGGCCGCCGAGCTCTACGCGGAGCAGGCCAAGGACGTCGACATCATCATCACCACGGCCCTCATCCCGGGACGTCAGGCACCGCGCCTGATCACCGAGGAGATGGTCGCCTCGATGAAGCCCGGGTCGGTCATCATCGACATGGCCGCCGGTTCTGGTGGCAATGTCGCCGGATCCGTCGCCGACGAGCGGATCGTCACCGACAACGGTGTCCGGATCATCGGCTACACCGACCTGGCCGGTCGTCTGCCCACCCAGGCCAGCCAGCTCTTCGGCACCAACATCGTCAACCTGCTCAAGCTGGTCACCCCGGACAAGGACGGCCAGGCCGTCCTCGACATGGAGGACACGGTCGTGCGCGGCATGACCGTGACCAAGGCCGACGAGACCCTCTGGCCGCCGCCGCCCGTGCAGGTCTCGGCCGCTCCTGCGGCCCCGGCCGCCGCCCCGGTGGAGGCGCCGCCGGTCAAGCCGGTCGACCCCAACCGCAAGTTCTGGCTCATCGGTGGCGCGGCGCTGCTCTTCCTCGTCGCCGCCGCCTTCATGCCCGCGGCCTTCCTGTCGCACTTCATCGTCTTCGCGCTGGCCGTGGTCATCGGCTTCTACGTCATCGGCAATGTCGCCCACGCGCTTCACACGCCGTTGATGTCGGTGACCAATGCGATCTCCGGGATCATCGTCGTCGGCGCACTGCTGCAGGTGACCTCGTCCAACATCGCGATCCAGGTCATCGCCGCCGCTGCCATCTTTTTCGCCAGCATCAACGTCTTCGGTGGCTTCACGGTCACGAACCGGATGCTCAACATGTTCCGGAAGGGCTGAGTCGTGCTCTCCACCGTCGTCACCGCCGCCTACATCGTCGCGGCGCTCCTGTTCATCCTGTCCCTGGCCGGCCTCAGCAAGCACGAGAGCGCCAAGCACGGCAACTGGTTCGGCATGGCCGGTATGGCCATCGCCCTGCTCGCCACGATCGCCCTCGTCATCGACGGGGTCTACTCCGGTGGTGAGGCCACCAACGCCGGCAAGTGGGGTCTGGGCGTCCTCGTGATCACCATGGCCCTCGGAGCGGCCTTCGGCATGCGGATCGCTCGCCGCGTCGAGATGACCGGCATGCCCCAGCTCATCGCGATGATGCACTCCTTCGTCGGTCTGGCCGCCGTGCTCGTCGGGTTCAACTCCTTCCTCGGCGCGCACGGGGACTCGGCCGAGGCCGTCGCCGCGCACAAGGCGCTCGAGGCCAGCGACATGGTCGGCATCCACAACGGCGAGGTCTTCGTCGGCGTCTTCATCGGCGCCGTGACCTTCACCGGCTCGATCGTGGCCTACCTCAAGCTCAGCGAGAAGATGAAGTCCGCGCCGCTGGTGCTGCCGATGCGCCACTGGCTCAACCTGCTGGCCGTGGTCGTCTCCGTCGCCCTGTGCATCTGGTTCGTCGTCTCCCCGTCGCTCGTCCCGTTGATGATCATGACGGTCATCGCGCTGCTCTTCGGCTGGCACCTCGTCGCCTCCATCGGCGGCGGCGACATGCCGGTCGTCATCTCGATGCTCAACAGCTACTCGGGCTGGGCCGCGGCCGCGGCGGGCTTCATGCTCTCCAACGACCTGCTCATCGTCGTGGGTGCGCTCGTGGGTTCCTCGGGTGCCTTCCTGTCCTACATCATGTGCAAGGCGATGAACCGCTCCTTCATCTCCGTGATCGCGGGTGGCTTCGGTGCGGCTGCACCGGCCTCCAGCGGGGACGAGGACTACGGCGAGCACCGCGAGACCAGCGCCGACGCCGTCGCGGAGCTCCTCGCGGAGGCCTCCTCGGTCGTCATCACTCCCGGCTACGGCATGGCTGTCGCCCAGGCGCAGTACCCCGTCGCCGACCTGACCGCCAAGCTGCGGGCGAAGGGGGTGGACGTCCGGTTCGGCATCCACCCGGTCGCCGGTCGCCTCCCCGGCCACATGAATGTGCTCCTGGCCGAGGCCAAGGTCCCGTACGACATCGTCCTCGAGATGGACGAGATCAACGACGACCTCCCGGAGACCGACGTCGTGCTCGTCATCGGGGCCAACGACACGGTCAACCCGGCCGCTGCCGAGGACCCGACGAGCCCGATCGCCGGCATGCCGGTGCTCGAGGTGTGGAACGCCAAGGACGTCGTCGTCTTCAAGCGCTCCATGGCCACCGGGTACGCCGGCGTGCAGAACCCGCTCTTCTTCCGGGACAACACGCAGATGCTCTTCGGTGACGCCAAGGACCGCGTGGAGGACATCCTCCGGGCGCTCTGACGCTGACCTGCAGACCGCGAAGGGCGGCGCTCACCCGATCGGGTGAGCGCCGCCCTTCGTCATGCTCCCGCCCACCAGACCGTGCATTGCCCTATGGCAATGCACGGTCCACATGCCCACCGAACCCGCATTGCCCTATGGCAATGCGGGTTCTGGAGTCGGATGCACACGCAGAAGTGCGATGGACAATAGTGTGCGTCACACACTAAGGTGTGGCGCATGGACGAAGAACTGCTCGCGGGGCACCTCCAGGAGCTGAGGCGGGGGACGGTCGTCCTCGCCTGCCTGGCGACGCTCGAGGAGCCGCGCTACGGATACGCCCTCCTGGAGACGCTCGACACGGCGGGCTTTGCCGTCGACGGCAACACGCTCTACCCGCTGCTGCGGCGCCTGGAGAAGCAGGGCCTGCTGACGAGCGAGTGGAACACCGACGAGGCCCGGCCGCGGAAGTTCTACCGCACCAGCCCGGCCGGCGCCGACCTGCGCGCCCACCTGATGACCGAATGGCGATCGCTGAACACAGCGGTCGAGGCACTGAATGGGGATTTGCCATGACCACCAGCACCAGGACCAGCCTCACCGACCGATACGTGTGGACGGTGACCCGCCAGCTCTCGCCAGAGAGTGGGCCGGACGTCGCCCGAGAGCTGCGGGGGAGCATCGAGGACACGGTCGAGGACCGGGTGGCCGGTGGCGAGGCCCCGGAGGCCGCCGAGCTCGAGACGATCCTCGGCCTCGGCGACCCGGACGTCCTCGCGCGTGAGTACGGTGGCCGCCCGAACCACCTGATCGGTCCGGCGTACTTCCCGGCGTGGGTGCGGTTGGTCAGGCTGCTGCTCGTCGTGCTCGTGCCGATCGCCGTCCTCGGCAACGTGGTCGCACACTCCTTCGGCAGTGACGCCGACTTCGGCACGATCGTCGGTGAGGCCGCGCAGCTCGCGTTCCAGGTGGGGGTGCACCTCGTCTTCTGGACGGCAGTGATCTTCGCGTTGGTCGAGCGCAACGTGGGCCCCCTGGGGCGCGATCAGCTCTTCGCCGCGTGGACCCCCGATGCGCTGGCCGACCCGGCTGACCGGACCAGGCGCGCCAGCCTGACCGAGATGGTCTTCGAGGTCGCCTGGACCGTCGTCATCATCGCGCTGAGCGTCTGGCAGTGGGGTGGCGTGGGGGACGGGGCCGTCCAGGTCCTGGACCCCGGCCTCGCTGCAGGGTGGCAGGTACTGATCGTCGGTCTCCTCGTGCTCGACATCATCGTCACCGTGGCGGCGTGGGCCCGGGGCGGCTGGAACATCCCGCTGGCGGCAGCCAGCCTCGTCAGCGCCGTCGTGTCGGGTGCCGTGCTCGTCTGGCTCCTCCTGGACGGCCGGCTGGTCACGGACCTGCCCCGGGAGTTCGGGACGGCCTTCGGGGTTGACGCGGACTGGACCCTCTCCCTTCCCGCGGTGGCCGTCGGCATCGCCATCATCTGCGGTTGGGAGGCCGTGACGGCGCTGCGTCGCATGCGCGACACGCGCGACACGCGCGGAGGAGATCAGTAGGCGTCGGGGTCGTACGGCGGCAGCTCGCCGGTGTCGGTGTCACCCATGCGGTCGGCCCGGTCGCGGCTGCGGTAGATCAGGCTGTCGCGCCGTGGCGCGGGGCCATAGGTCTCGGGGTCGTCGCCCGGTCCGCCGCCGTTGAAGATGCCGTCGACGACGCCCAGCCGGGTCGCGTAGTCCTGCGAGGTCTCCCACGCCGGCTCGTCATCGTCCTGCCCGTCGGCCTCGCCCCCTTCGTCGTCCTCGTCGAGGCTCATGCCGAAGACCACCGAGCAGATGGCGCGGTAGTTGTCGTCGGGGTCGGGGACGAACTCGATCTTGGACAGCGCCTGGTCCTGGCCGGCGCTCTCGAGGACGAAGGTGCCGTAGCCGAGCACTCGACCGAGCAGGGAGCGCTCGTAGCCCATGTCGGTGACCTTCTTGAGCGGCATCATCGAGACCTTGTGGTTGATCCACCCCTCGAAGAGCACGATGCGCTTGTCCGTGGCCACCACGCGCGTGTGCCGCCACTCGATCCACTGCCACAGGCCCCAGCCCAGGACGGCCAGCCAAGCGAGCCACAGGTAACCGAGGATGCCGCTGTTGGCGTCGCTCACCGAGATGTCGAGCCACAGGACGAGAGCCAGGCTCGCCACGACGACGACGGTCGGCTTGAGCAGCACGATGCGGTGGTGGCGGATCTCCGCCACGGGGTGCTCGCCAGGGAGGAGGTACTTGCGCAGTCCCTTGTGGGCGACCTCCTGCGCCATGACTACCTCGAGATCAGCGAGTCGAAGAACCTGCCCACGTTCTTCACGCCGTTGGCGATCACGTCCCACGCGGAGCCGACGATGTTGGCGGCCGAGTCGGGGGAGGTCAGGATCGCGTAGATGAGGAAGATCGTGAGCAGCCAGAGGACGATCTTCTTGATCGGTGGCGTGTTCATGGCTCGTTGGTCTCCGTCGTCTGCGGGCAGTGGGCACCCACTGTGGGCGTGAATCGGGTCCAGTGTGGCAGATGTGACGCGTGGGACGCGTCAGACCACGCCGTAGAGCCTGTCGCCGGCGTCGCCGAGGCCCGGGACGATGTACCCCTGCTCGTCGAGCTTTTCGTCGACGGCCGCGGTGACGAGCGTGATCGGCACGTCGAGGTTCCCGAGCTCGCGCTCCAGGGCGTCGATGCCCTCCGGCGCGGCGAGGAGGGTGACGGCCGTGATGTCGTCGGCGCCGCGCTCGACCAGGTAGCGGATGGACATCGCCAGGGTGCCGCCGGTGGCGAGCATCGGATCAATGACATAGCACTGGCGCCCGGACAGGTCGTCAGGAAGCCGGTTGGCGTAGGTGACGGCCTCGAGGGTCTCCTCGTTGCGCAGCATCCCGAGGAAGCCCACCTCCGCGGTCGGCAGCAGGCGGACCATGCCCTCGAGCATGCCCAGACCCGCGCGCAGGATCGGCACGACGAGCGGCTTGGGGGTGGAGAGCTTGATGCCGGTGGTGGGGCCGACCGGCGTCTCGATGTCGAAGGGCTCGGTGCGCACCTCTCGGGTCGCTTCGTAGGCGAGCAGGGTGACCAGCTCGTCGGCGAGCCTGCGGAAGGTCGGGCTGTCGGTGCCCTTGTGTCGCAGGTAGGTCAGCTTGTGGGCAATGAGCGGGTGGTCCGCGACGATGACGCGCATGGCCCCGAAACTACCGTGCGCGACACTGGTCCCGTGAGTCCCGGCCCCGTACGTCCTGCGCGCCCCAGCGAAGAAGTGTGGATGGGGCGCGCCCTCGAGCTCGCGGCCGAGGCGGCCGCTGACGGGGACATCCCGGTCGGTGCGGTCGTCGTGGACGCCACCGGCGAGATCATCGGCGAGGGGCGCAACACCCGTGAGCGGGACGGTGACCCCACCGGCCACGCGGAGGTCGTCGCCATGCGGGCCGCAGCAGTGACGAAGGGGGAGTGGCGCCTCACGGGATGCACGCTCGTCGTCACCCTCGAGCCGTGCCCGATGTGCGCCGGCGCTGTCGTGGCCAGTCGCGTGCCACGCGTGGTACTCGGCGCGTGGGACACGAAGATGGGCGCCTGCGGGTCCGTGTGGGACGTGGTGCGTGACCGGCGCTCGATCCACCGCGCCGAGGTGATCGGCGGGGTGCGCGAAGGGGAGGCCGCGCAGCTTCTCGTGGACTTCTTCGGCGAGCGTCGGGAGGGCCTTGGCCCCTGGGCGGGCTGATGTTCACATCGCTCTGACGGACAGGGCGAGCCCGGACCGACCCGACTTCGCCCTGATTTCGGGCCAGCGCCTTCGACCTTGTATTGTGCTCCGCGGTGGCGTGTCCGAGCGGCCTAAGGAGAACGCCTCGAAAGCGTTTGTCGGTTAACGCCGACCGTGGGTTCAAATCCCACCGCCACCGCCAGCGAAGAGCCCCGGGAAACCGGGGCTTTTTGCTGTTCACTCCGGGCCGGGGCGTGCACGAAGGGGAGGGCTGTCGGTCACGTTCAGTGGCGTGACGGGCCCTGTCGTGAGATCTTGGACCGGGGACTCCATCTGCCGCGCCGTATCGAGAGGGCATACATGCGCTACCGCTCCACCACCGTCGTCGCCAGCGCTGTCGCGCTCGTCGCGCTGTTGGCAGGCTGTGGCGACGACAGCGACAGCGACACGGTGAGCTCGTCGAGCAGCACGACCTCGCAGTCCGCCCCCGATGACGAGCAGGCCTATGCGGCGGCCGAGAAGGTCGAGCCGAAGCTCGGTGCGCACAACCCCAACACGCCGCTCCCGGACGACGTCGAGTGGGCGACGAGCAGCTACGCCAGGACCTACAACGACTCTCTTGCCGCGCTGAAGAAGCAGGGCGTCACCAAGACGGGCAAGGTCACGACGACCGGCATGTTCCCTGTCGAGTCGGACCCCGACGCCGCGGGCGGCTGGGACCTGACGATGTACCGCTGCAGTACCTCGACGGTGCGCTATCTCAAGGGTGGCAAGGACGTGACCGCCAGCCCGGACGACCCCACCAAGCTGCTCCCCAAGGGGCCCCACAAGAATGTCCACCTGCTGAGCTTCACCACCCCGGACCAGGGGAAGACCTGGCAGCTGAACAAGTCACAGCTCTTGACCGGCAAGGGCCTCAAGGAGACACCGTGCGCAAAGAACTCATGACCTGTGGCGCCGCTGTGGCGCTGGTGCTGTCCGCGGCACCACCTGCCTCGGCCATCGGGGTCCCGACGGACGTCACGATCACCATCGATCCCGACGGTGGCGGGGTGAAGCTGCACGCAGACACCGACCCGAGCGGCCCGTCCAAGCCGAAGCCCCCGACGAACAACCAACCTCCGGCGAATCCTCGGCCCCGGCCGACGCAGGGGCCCTCCGGGACCGGGACGTCCGGCCGGCCCGCAGCGCCCCGTAGCCCCATCGAGGTGCGCCAGGAGGCCATGGACGAGATCAAGCTGACCAGGCCCAAGATCGGCGCCTCACCGTGTCTGGCCGCGGGCGCAGGCTGCACGGGCACCGTCGGCGTGCCGGTGTGGTTGTGGGTGGGGGACGGCGACGGTGAGCTGCCGACCGATTCCGCCTCGGCGGAGGCCGGAGCCTTTGACATCAAGGCCACCGCCAAGGTGACCCAGGTGAAGTGGTCACTGGGCGATGGCCAGAGCACCCTGTGCTCCGGCACCGAGGCCAAGTACGACGTCGACAGGGACGGCTGGTCGGCTCCTGAGTGCGGGTTCGAGCACGGTTGGAAGAAGCCCGGGACCTACACGCTGACCGCGACCTATGTCTGGCAGGTCGCATGGACCGGGGACGAGACCGGGTCCGTGACCCAGGCCATGTCATCGACGCAGCAGGTCACGGTCGGGGAGCTGCAGAGCGTGGCCACGAAGCGCTGACCGAGGGTTCCCCTTCGCCCCCGAGCCGCAGACATGGTTGCCTGATCCCATGCGTCGCCCCACCCGAGCCGTCCTGTCCGCTGCTGCCATCGTCGCTGTGGCCGTGCCGCTGAGTGCCTGCGACACGTGGAGCTCGAAGTGCGACACCGACAACACGTGCACGATCAAGATCTCCGGCGACCAGTTCCACGACTTCCCGCGGCCCTACGACAAGGACCACGGGCTGGAGTCGGCAGACCGCATCCGGCTGGTCTCGGCCACCGAGGGTGGCGAGGCGCTCATCCAGGCCGGCGGCGTGGAGAGCACGTGCACCCGGGGCAGCAGCTTCCAGATCGTCGACACGACGATCACCTGTGACGTCGTGGGCGACGACAGCGTCGAGCTGACGACGACCCGCCCTTGAGGGGTTGCTGGACCTGACGTCCCGCCCGTGACCCTCAGCAGGGCTTGATGTCCGCCTCGGGGACGAGCTTGGTGAACTTCGGGCCGAGGACCACGTCGACGCTGGTGCGCTTGCGTGCGTCCTGGATCATCTCGAAGGAGCCGGTGTGCAGCCCGACGAGCTTGGCGCCGCTGCGGCCGTTGCTGCCGTAGCGCAGATTCCCGACACCGTCGAGCTTGGCCTTCTTGGGGTCGTTGGCGACCGTCTTGACGTCGAAGCCGCGTGCCGTCAGCTGCGACGCGACCCGTCCGGCGAGCCCGTCGCGGTTGGTCGCGTTGTAGACGTTGACCTCGACCTGCTCGGGGGTGATGCCGCAGGTCGACGGCGAGCTCTGCGTCGTCGACGAGCTGGCCCGCTCGCTCGGCGACCCGTCGGCGCGGATGTAGGACATCGCGTACCAGACGGCGAAGAAGAGCAGCAGCAGCACGATGGTGAAGGTGATGATCGACCGACGGCGTCGTGATCTCGTCGGGTCGTTGTCGTCGTACGGGTCCTCACGCATGGTCAGTCGGTCACCTCGAGCACCCGTGCGTGCAGGGTTCCCCTCTGCTGCAGCGCCGCGCGCAGGGCCCGGTGCAGGCCGTCCTCGAGGTAGTGCCGACCGCGCCAGAGCACGACGTGCGGGAAGAGGTCGCCGTAGAAGGTCGAGTCCTCGGCGAGCAGGTCGTGCAGGTTGAGCGAGCTCTTGGTGGTCGTCAGCTGCTCCAGGCGCACGGGGCGGGGCGGCACGTCGGCCCAGTCGCGGGGGGTGGTGCGCCCGTGCTCGGGGTACGGGCGGCTGTCACCGACGGACTGAAAGATCACGCAGCCACGATAAGAGGGACGGCGCCCGAAGCCCGCACTAGTCTCGTGTCCGTGACCGACTCTTCACACCTTGACCTCATCCGTGCGGGCTATACCTTCGATGCGCCTGCGATCGACCTCGGTGCTGCCGTGCTCGACGGGCAGCCGCACGCGGACACGGCCGTGCGCGTGCCCCTGGCGAGCCTGACCAAGCACGGCCTGGTGGCCGGCGCGACCGGCACAGGCAAGACCAAGAGCCTGCAGCTGATGGCCGAGCAGCTTTCCGCCGCAGGCGTCCCCGTCTTCCTCGCGGACATCAAGGGGGACCTCTCCGGCGTCGCGTCGCCGGGCGAAGGGAGCGACAAGCTCACCTCGCGCACGGCCTCCATCGGGCAGGACTGGCAGCCCACGGCCTTCCCCACGGAGTTCCTCACCCTCGGTGGCCAGGGCATCGGGGTCCCGGTCCGCACGACGATCACGAGCTTCGGGCCGACCCTGCTGAGCAAGGTCCTGGGCCTCAACGCGACCCAGGAGTCGAGCCTGGGCCTGATCTTCCACTTCGCCGACAAGCAGGGGCTGGCGCTCCTCGACCTCAAGGACCTGCGCGCGGTCATCCAGTACCTCGTCTCCGACGAGGGCAAGGCCGAGCTCAAGGGGCTGGGTGGGCTCTCGAGCGCCACTGCCGGCGTCATCCTGCGTCAGCTCATCGCGTTGGAGGACCAGGGCGCGGAGGTCTTCTTCGGTGAGCCGGAGTTCGACACCGCGGACCTCCTGCGCACCACCGACGACGGCCGCGGCATCGTCACCTGCCTCGAGCTGCCGGCCGTCCAGGAGCGCCCGCAGCTCTTCTCGACCTTCCTCATGTGGATGCTCGCGGATCTCTTCCACGACCTGCCCGAGGTCGGTGACGTCGACAAGCCCAAGCTCGTCTTCTTCTTCGACGAGGCGCACCTGCTCTTCGACGAGGCGAGCAAGGCCTTCCAGGACTCCATCGAGCAGACGGTGCGGCTCATCCGCTCCAAGGGCGTCGGCGTCTTCTTCGTGACGCAGAGCCCCAAGGACGTGCCGAGCGACGTCCTGGCGCAGCTCGGCAACCGGGTGCAGCACCAGCTGCGTGCCTTCACCCCCGAGGACTCCAAGGCGATCAAGGCCGCGGTGACGACCTACCCGCACACCGAGTACGACCTCGAGGAGCTGCTCACCCAGCTGGGTACCGGCGAGGCCGTCGTCACCGTGCTCTCCGAGAAGGGCACTCCCACGCCGGTCGCGCACACGATGATGCGGGCGCCGTTGTCCCTGATGTCGCCGTCGACCAAGGAGCTGCTGGAGCAGACGGTCGCCGGCTCCCCGCTGGCCACCAAGTACTCCGAGGCGCTCGACCGCGAGTCCGCGTACGAGATGCTCGCGGCGAAGCACGAGGCGGCTCCGACGCAGGAGCAGGCGCCGGTGGAGACGAAGGGGGAGACGCCCCCTTCGTCGTCGAAGCCGGCCAAGGAGGACCCGGGCATGGTGGAGAAGGTCGTGAGCTCCTCGGCCTTCCGGTCGGCGCTGCGGTCGGCCGGGACGGTCATCGGTCGGGAGATCACCCGCTCCCTCTTCGGCACCTCGCGCCGCCGTCGCTGAGCGGGGACCGCTCCCCGTTGTCGGCCCGCAGCCCGGCTGACACGATGTGGGATTCGAGCCACAGATCAGGGGAGGACTGACGATGACGGGTGTGACCCACGGGGCAGATGCCGCCAGACTGCGTGAGATCGCGAGCGCGATACGTGGCCAAGGGGTGATCGTGCAGGATCTCGGCGACGAGCTCCGCCCTCGGGCCGCGGTGCTGCTGGACGCGTGGGGAGGCCCGGACGCCGAGGCGCTCCTGTCGGACGTCGACGTGCTCCGGCCGGCGGTCGCGAGCATCGGGGCGACCCTCGTCGCGTGGGCTGACGAGATGACTGTGCAGGCCGACCAGCAGACTGCAGCCTCCGGGGAGTCCAGCGGTTCTGGCGGCTCGGGGCAGGGCATCCGCGACGGCATACGCGAGGGGGCTCGCCGATTCGGCGGGCTCTCTGCCCCGGGTGGTGCGCACACGGGCGGACCCGTGCCCGGCTGGCAGGGAGGCAACCCCCTCGCCAACTCGGCCACCGCCTACCAGCACTCGTCCGACGCCGGTGGCGGTGGCGTGAGCGACATCGATGGGGGAGCGTCCGGCCGCGACCCCGGGCAGATCGACCAGCCGGGGAGCGTCTCGAAGTCCACCTCCGTCGAGGCCGGCCCAGTGAGGGTGACTGACACCGCGACGGTCGCGGTGAGCGGCGAGTCCGTCGACGCCGAGGGACGCAGCGTGCAGACGACGGAGGTCACGTTGTCGCGCGAGGGCGCGATCGAGCTCGGCAAGCAGATCGATGGCGTCGGCCTCACGGCGACGGGCTACACCGGGGCCGAGGTCGGCTACTCGGTGACGGCTCCCGCGGGCGTCGACCCGCTCTCGATCGACCCCCTCAGACCGGAGACATGGCCTGAGGGCGTGTCCGTCCGCTTCGACGAGAGCTTCTACGCCGGCTACGGCATGGAGGGCAACTACCGCGGGCTCATCGTCGGGATCGGCCAAGAGGTCGGCACCGGGCAGTACATCGAGGTCAGCAAGGGCGCCGGCAACGAGGTCACGGTCCTCGTCGGCAATGATGAGTTCCGCAGAGCGACCGCTCAGCTCGGCGTCGGGACCGACGAGCTCAACGCCAAGGTGGGGGCCAACAACGGGATCTCGTCCGGCTCGGCGCGGGAAGTGGTGATCGACCGATCGACTCCCGCGGGGCAGGCCACCTACGAGTCGCTCCTCTTCGGTGATGGCAAGGTTCCCGCGGTCGGCACCGCTGGGGTCGTCGACGTCGCCGACCTCACCGTGATGAACGCGCACGCGTCCGTCGACGTCTCGGGGACAGCCGGTGACTGGAGCGCAGGCGGCACGCTCTCCGAGTGGAGTGCCGGAGGGGTTCAGCGCACCCACGACGACGGGACGACGACGCTGGACTGGACGGGCGAGAGCAAGGGTGTGCAGACAGGGGGCACCGCCTACTTCGATGAGGCTGGGAACCCGGTGCCGGAGAAGGGCACGTACTACCTGAGGCTCGAGGGCGTCGACCCCCAGGCAGCAAATGACTTCAACCAGTTCGTCCGGGACTCGTCGACCCAGGTTGATTCCGAGCAGAACGTCGTGCTCACCTACACGCACGACGACCTGCAGACCATGCGCATGCAGGCTGCAGAGACCCAAGCCGCCAACATCAACGCCGACCCGGAGCGCTACAACTACCCCGAGGGCACACGGATGACGGCTGAAGACGTCATCGCGACGGTGGAGGCGGACCCTGACACCGGCATCTTTGCCGTGACGGACGGAGCCGAGTCCAACGGAACCCGCGCCCTGCTGGGGGCCGGCAGTGATGCCGAGATCATGCGGGTGATTGCGCAGGACCCGCTGGGCGTCTCGCAGGACATGTCCTTGGACCACCACGCGGCGACGGGGGACCTGCCCACACCCACGGGTGAGGTCACCAGCCACGAATCCGCGACGTGACAACTGGTCGGACCCTCGTCGTGGGCGCCGGCCTCGTCGGCCTCGCCGTCGCGCGCGAGCTGCAGCGGGTCCGTCCCGACGACGAGGTCGTCGTGCTCGACAAGGAGGGCCGGGTCGGTGCCCACCAGAGCAGTCACAACTCGGGTGTCGTGCATGCGGGTGTCTACTACCCGCCCGGCTCGCTCAAGGCCCGTCTGTGCCGACGCGGGGTCGGGCTGCTGCGTGACTACACGAGCGACAAGTGCATCACCTACGACGAGGTCGGCAAGGTCGTCGTGGCCGTCGACCGCGCGGACGAGCAGCGCCTGGCCGAGGTGCACCATCGCTCCGTGGCCAACGGTGTCCCCGGTATCACCCGGGTCGGTCCGGACGGTCTGCGCGACCTCGAGCCGCATGTGCGGGGGAGGGCCGCGCTGCACTCTCCGACGACGGCGATCACCGACTTCCCCGCGGTGGCCCGTGCGCTCGCGGACGATGTCACAGGTGGCGAAGGGAGGATCCTGCTCGGCCACGAGGTGGTCGCGATCCGGCACCGTCGCGTCGGGGTGGAGGTGCTCGTCGACCAGGCGGGGGAGCGCACCCGCCTCGCCGCCGACCGGCTCGTCATCTGCGGTGGCCTGCACGTCGACCGGCTGGCCCGGATGGCCGGCGGTGATCCCGACCCGCGGATCGTCCCCTTCCGCGGGGAGTACCACCTGCTGGCGCCCGAGCGGGCCGATCTCGTGCGCGGCCTCGTCTACCCGGTGCCCGACCCGAGCCTGCCCTTCCTCGGGGTGCACCTGACCCGGCGCGTCGACGGGAGCGTCGACGTCGGGCCCAACGCCGTGCTGGCCACGGCCCGCGAGGGCTACCGGCTGCGTGACCTCGACGCCCGCGACCTCGCCGAGACGCTCGCCTGGCCGGGCATGCGTCCCGTCGCGGCCCGGCACTGGCGCACGGGTGCGGCCGAGGTCATCGGCTCGCTGTCCGCGCACCGCTTCGCCGAGGCGGCTCGCCGTTACGTGCCCGAGCTGCGGGACGCTGACCTCGGGCCCGGCGGCGCGGGCGTGCGAGCCCAGGCCGTCGGCCGTGACGGCCAGCTCGTCGACGACTTCGTCATCGAGCAGATCGGGCCGGTCACTGCCGTGCGCAATGCGCCGTCACCGGCGGCGACGTCGAGCCTGGCGATCGCCGAGGAGATCGTCGCCCGCCTGGTCTGACCCCGGGGTGGCCCGACCCGTGGGGCCTCAGATCAGCGAGCGCAGGATCTCGCCGGCCCGCGTGTACAGGCGGGCCATGTTCTCGCGCGCCTCGTCGGTCTCGGGCCGGATCGAGAGGATGTACATCATCGGGTCCTCGCGCATGACCCACGAGGTGACATTGGTGTCGCGTGCCCCGCGCGAGACCAGGACAGTGTCGGCGTCACCCCAGGTGGTGGCGCCGGGCAGGTGACGCAGGTCCATGTACGACAGCATGAAGCGCTCGCCGACCTGCGAGAGGGGGACCCCGAGGGTCTGCTCGACGACGTCGTAGATCTTCGCCGCGGGCAGCTGTGAGGCCCCCCGAGCCGTCCGGAAGGCCTGACGGGCACGGCCGGCCACCTCGACGAGGTCGCCGCCCTCGAGGTCGATGTGCACGGGCATGACATTGATGAACCATCCCGCGGACAGCAGCCACTCCGGTGCGTCACGGGTGTGCACGGGGTTGAGGAAGCGCAGGCTCGTCGCGCCGCTGAGGTCCCGGCCTGCGAGGCCGATGGCGGCGTAGACGAGCTGGGTGGTGCGCGTGCCCAGCCGCTCGGCCGCCGCGTCGAGGGCGAGGGCCTCCTCGCCGGTGAGCAGGTCGTGGTGGTGGTGCTCGAGCTCGACGGGCTGACCGACCGTGGTGCCGAGGGGCATCGGGAAGCGTCCGAGCTCCTCGTCGCCGGCGAACCAGAACTGCGCCCACCCCTGCAGGGCCGGGTGGCTGAGGTCGACCTCGCGGAAGCGCTCCCGCTCGGTCTGGGCGAAGTCCATGAAGTCGCCCACCGGGGGCAGCTCGGTGGCCTCGCCGCCGGTCTCCTCGCGGTAGAGCGCCTCCAGCTCGAAGTACACGAGGAAGAAGGAGAACCCGTCGGTGTAGCTGTGGTCGAGCCCGAGGTAGAAGATCGTCTCGTCCTCGCCGACGACGGCCCGCAAGCAGTACCCGAGCCGGCCGAGCGGGTTGCACCCCGGGCGGAAGTCGTCGCTGATCCGGTCGCTCACGTCCTCGGCGGCGATGCTCCCTTCGTCCCGGGCGACGAAGGCGGTCTCGTCCTCGTCGAGGTCCACGCGGGCCCAGCCCGTCTCACGGTCGGCGTCAGGGACGAACCAGCCGCGCATGACGCCGTGCCGGCGCGTCCACCGGGTGACGGCACGAGCCATCGCCTCGGCGTCGAAGCGCCCGGGGATGCGATAGGTGAAGCCGAGCCAGATGTCGTCCTGCTCCCCGGACCCGCTCGTCGCGCTGCGCAGGTCGAGGTGCGCAGCCTGCATGAAGGAGGGCTGGCGACTGCCCGGTGTCGCCGCCGCGATCGCCGCCTCCATCGCAGGGGTCGGCTCGAAGGCCACGTAGGTGCCGGCGATCGACGCACGATCGTTGATCCGGCTCATGCGCATCATGCGGGGACTTCCAGGTGGAGGGCGAAGGGGGTGGCTGTCGCGGACTCGACGAGCCGGGAGAAGCGGTCGGCGGCCGCGTCCAGCCAGTCGCGGGCACCCGGCGCCAGTGGCAGCCGGGTCGCGAGGGTGACGCCCTCGGGCACGATCGTCAGCCAGATGTGGGTCTGGCTGCTCGTGGGCACGTCGCCCAGCTGGATGCTGGAGCCGAGCGGCTGCCACCACTCGTGACCCTCGATGCGAGAGCCGTCGATGATCGACAGCACGACCTGCGGCGTGACGGGGACGTCGAGCAGACGGTGGACGAGCCCCAGGGGCAGTGCCGCAGAGGGCGCGACCTCACGCCAGACCCGGACACCTTCGAGGACCCAGGCGCTGGTGTCGCAGTCGGTCGGCATCGACAGGGACAGCGGTGCGACGCCGGCGAACCAGCCGACGGAGTCGCTCCACAACGACGACGGGCGGCCGTGCGTCGACATCAGCACGTGCGTCTCGTCGCCGAGCGCCTGCATGAGGATCGCGGTCCACAGCATGCCGGTGGGGATGCCCTCTGCCGCGTACTGCAGGGCGAGGGCGGCGGCGACTTCACCGGAGCAGATGTCGTGGCGCACGAGGTCGTGGTCGTAGCTGCCGTCGGGGTCGATGCCGGATGCGGCCGGCGCCGCGGGGATCCGGCCGTCACGCAGGAACTCCCGCCAGGGTCCGAGCCGCTCGTCGTCGGCGTCGATGGCCTCGCAGACAGCGATCTCGGTCGCGGCCAGGTCGACGTGGCTGGGGGAGGTGTGCGGTCGGTGCACCTCGTTGATGACCGCCGTGTGGAGTCCGGCGATGTGGCCGATGGCGGCATAGGCGGACAGGCCGTCGAAGGTGATGTGGTCGAAGGCGGCGTGCAGGACGTGACCGTGCTGCACCTCGACCGTGAAGAGCGCGCATGCGGGTCGGCGCGTGGGCCGGCACCGGGTGTGGAACTCCTGCGTCAGCAGCTCCCGCAACGCCTGCGGGTCGTGCTCCCCGAGGGCGAAGGGGGCGAAGCCCACGTGCTCGGGCGCCAGGGTGCGTCGTCGCGGCTGCTCGTCGACGAGGGTGAGGTGGCTGCGCAGCGCCTCGTGCTGGCGAAACCACTCGGTGAGGGTGCGCTCCACGCTCTCGGTGGTGGCATCCGGCAGCAGGACCGACAGGCCGATCCATGCCGACCACGGGTTGGAACCGTCGGGGTCCTCGTGGAGGCGGCAGAGCTGGTCATGGCTCGGCGGGCGGAGGTCGAGAGGGGAGTCGTTCCAGTGCTCGAGGCTCGTGATGTCGAGGTCCCATCGGGTGACCTCACCGCCGAGGAGGGCCTGGCGGGCCAGGGTGCAGGGGGTCAAGCGGGCCTCCGGGTCGCGTTGGGCGGACGAAAGTCACTGTGTCAGTGAGGAGTTCGTCGTGCGACCGGGAGGACTGTGATCTGTCTCGCTCAGCCCACGGGTGGGCCGACGAGCAGTGCGACACCGGTGAGGACGGCCACGGCGACGACGAGCGCGAGCGCCGCGAGCGCCGGGCGGCGCAGTGCGCCGGACACGACCTTCTCGGGGAAGGTGACGGCCTCTCCCTTCGCCAGCAGTCGCCAGGTGCGGGGGAGGTGGCCGTCGCGGTCCAGCCAGCGCTCGGTCCACAGGGTGAGGAGCGGGGGGATGGCCGAGGCAAGCGCGACGAGGCCCTGCTTGGCCGGCCACTTGCGATCGACCCACACGATGATCGTCACGAGGACGTAGGCGATGAAGACGATCCCGTGGAGCATCCCGCCGATGCGCACCCCGAGCTCGGTGGTCTTGGTGACGTACTTGAGGAACATTCCGATGAGCAGCAGCGTCCAGGTCACGGCCTCGGCCGTGGCGACGAGCATGTAGAGGCGACGGGGCGTGGGGAGGGTCATGCCGACCATGGTTGCCGACAGGTGTTGACGGGGTGAAATCGACCCGATTTCGACGTAGGGGGGTGCTCGGGTAATCTCTGCGGCGGAGGATTCGCATAGTGGCCTAGTGCGCGCGCTTGGAAAGCGCGTTGAGTGAAAGCTCTCAGGGGTTCGAATCCCCTATCCTCCGCCAGAGCAGGGCCCCGGTCATCGCGACCGGGGTCTTTTCTCTTGCCCGGGCGAGGTCGGTGCGCTCTCGGGGCGAAGGGGGGACCTCCCGGCTTTGGTCGCAGCCCGGGGTCCACGTAGACTCTGCGATCGGCACCCCGCGTGGTGGTACCTCGCCGAACTCCCCCAGGGCAGGAATGCAGCAAGGGTAGGCGAGCTCTTCCAGGTACGCGGGGTGTCCCTGTGTCTGCTCGAGATGATCAGTCCCCGGAGCGCGTCGGGTGAGGACCGCCAGCCCAGACCACAGACGAGGAACTCGTCTCAGGTGGCGCTGCGCTCAGTTGGCCGTAGGTTGGATGCAGAGCGGTCGTGACCGCGACCGCGTGCCCCCACCCCGAGGAAGGGGAATCATGGACACCTGGATCTGGATCATCATCGGCATCGTGCTGGTGCTCATCATCATCGGGATCATCGCGGCGTTGTCGCGAGGCGCCAAGGCCAAGCGGATCGAGCGGGATCGGGTCGAGGCCGAGCGGCTTCGCAACGAGGCCGCCGAGCGCGAGCGCACCACCAGGGAGAGCCAGGCCGCTGCCGCGGCCACCGACGCGGATGCTCGTGCGGCGAACGCCGAAGCGCAGCGACAGTCTGCCGAGGCCGACCGTCAGGCGGCTGAGGCCGAGCAGCGTCGGGTCGACGCCGAGCGCCTGCAGCAGGACGCCCACGCCAAGTCCGAGGTCGCCGCTGAGGACCAGCGGGCCTACGACGACAAGCTCCGCGAGGCCGACGCCAAGGACCCCGACGTGCGGACGGACGCCGATGGCAACCGGATCGACGACGGCAACCGGGTCGACGATGGCGGCCGACTCGACGACGGCAACCGGGTCGACGACGGCGGCCGACTCGACGACGGTGACCGGCACGGCGCTGGCCACCACGGTGGCGGCGCAGCCGCTGGCGCGGCGGCTGTCGGTGGCGGCGGTGCGGCCGCGGGCGCGCACGCTGCCCACCGAGGCGATGACCAGGCTGATGGCTCGCGGGACGACAGTGCCCTGCGTGATGTCGACGGTCCACGTCACGACAACGGCTCGGGTCATGACGACGGTCTGGGTTCGGACCACGGTCTGGGCTCGGACAACGGCGCACGGGATGACAACGGCCCGCGTCACGGTGAGGGTCTGCGCGCTGACGAGCGCAGCCTCGACCAGCGTGACGGCGCGCGGGACGACGCCGCCCTGCGCAGTGACGACGGCCTTCGCGACGACGACCGGACTGCCCAGCACGGCGGCGGTGCGGCGGCTGTCGGCGCCGGCGGTGCGGGTGCACTCGCTGCTGACCAGCATGACGGCGCGCGAGACGACAACGCCTTGCGCGACGACGGACTGCGCAACGACGGACTGGGCAACGACGGCCCGCGCAACGACGGCGGCTTCAGCGACGGCAACCGGGATGGTTTCCGGGACGGTGTGATCGAGTCCGAGGACTCCTACGCCGACGGCTCCTCAGGGACACCGGCGGGCGGTGCACGTCAGCAGCGGTTCGACGAGCCTGCTGCTCCTGCCGATGGACCTGCCGGCTCGTTCCCTGCGGAGGGGACGAACGAGTCCTCGCGTGGCTGGGAGACCTCGGACTCCTCGGTCGCCGGGGAGCAGACTGCCTGGGACGCTGACGTGGACCAGCCGGGTGCGGGCGTGGCCTCCGGGACCTCCGCTGCGTCGGTCTCCCAGGGCGGCCCGACCGGGGCGCCGGTGGAGCCGGCCCCCGAGGCTGCTCGCGGGTGGGAGTCGTCCGACCCCACGCGCTCTGATGTCGTCCAAGGTGACGGGGGCCTCCCTTCGTCCACCGAGCCCGAGGCGACGACGCAGCAGGCCAGCTACCTGGACTCGGAGGAGCGGCCGGAGCCCGGCGGTTCCAAGAAGCCGGGTTTCATGGACAAGGTGCGCGGTAAGGTCGAGGAGATCCGCGGGGACGAGCGCCCCCGCAGTTGACCTGACGACGGTCGGGCCCGCCATCTCCGGGTGGCGGGCCCTCTCCGTGCCCCCGACACACAAGGAGTTTCGTGAAGATCGCCATCATCCTCGGCAGCACCCGCCCCGGCCGCTTCGGCGCCCAGGTCTCGGACTGGATCATGGAACAGGTGGCAGGTCGTGACGACGCCGAGTACGAGCTCGTCGACCTCGCGGAGTACGACCTCGACCTGCTCGACGAGCCCACCGTCCCCGGTGCAGCCAAGCGTCAGTACGACAACCCCAAGACGCGGCACTGGGGCGCCAAGATCGACGAGTTCGACGGCTACGTCTTCGTCACCCCGGAGTACAACCACGGGGTGCCGGCAGCGTTGAAGAATGCCTTCGACGTCCTCTACCCCGAGTGGGTCCACAAGGGCGCTGCCCTCGTCTCCTACGGAGCCGACGGTGGGGTGCGGGCCGTCGAGCACTGGCGCACCATCCTGGCCAATGTGCAGATGCACGTCGTGCGCGGGCAGGTCTCCTTCTCGACGATGCTCGAGGCGGAGTCGGGCGAGGACGGCGATGTCTTCGCCCCCGCGGAGCGCCGTACCAAGGAGCTCGGCAATGTCCTGCGTCAGCTGACCCGACTGACCGAGGCGACCGCCTCCCTGCGTTCCTGATCGGACGGATCGGGCTCCTGATCGCACCATCCACAGCGGCCTTCCCCACGGGGGAGGCCGCTGTCGTGCTCCGCACGTAGGCTCGCATCGTGAGCACCGCCCTGTATCGCCGCTACCGCCCTGAGTCCTTCGCCGACGTCATCGGGCAGGAGCACGTCACCGAGCCCTTGATGCAGGCGCTGCGGTCCGGGCGGGTCAACCACGCCTACCTCTTCTCCGGCCCGCGTGGCTGCGGCAAGACGACGAGTGCGCGCATCCTCGCCCGCTGCCTCAACTGCGAGCAGGGGCCGACGCCCATCCCGTGCGGTGAGTGCGACTCGTGCACCGCACTGGCGCGTGGCGGGGCCGGCACGGTCGACGTCATCGAGATCGACGCGGCCAGCCACGGTGGCGTCGACGACGCTCGCGACCTGCGTGAGCGCGCCTCCTTCGGCCCGGCCCAGAGCCGCTACAAGATCTACATCATCGACGAGGCGCACATGGTGACGCCGCAGGGCTTCAACGCCCTGCTCAAGATCGTCGAGGAGCCGCCCGAGCACGTGAAGTTCATCTTCGCGACGACCGAGCCCGAAAAGGTCATCGGAACGATCCGCTCACGCACCCACCACTACCCCTTCCGCCTCGTCCCGCCCGCCCGGTTGCAGGACTACATGGCCGAGCTGTGCACCGCTGAGGGCGTGCAGGTCGAGCCCGGCGTGCTCTCCTTCGTCGTGCGAGCCGGCGGGGGGTCGGTACGAGACTCGTTGTCCGTGCTCGACCAGCTCATGGCCGGAAGCGACGCGCAGGGGCTGACCTACGAGCGCGCGGCAGCCTTGCTCGGCTTCACCGACTCCGAGCTGCTCGACTCGACCGTGACGGCCTTCGGCGCGGGCGATGCCGCGGGTGTCTTCAAGGTCATCGACTCGGTCATCGAGACCGGGCTGGACCCGCGTCGCTTCGTGGAGGACCTGCTCGAGCGCTTCCGAGACCTCATCGTCGTGGCTGCGGCGCCCGACGGCGCGGCAGCCATCCTGCGAGGGCTGCCCGGCGACCAGATCGAGCGGATGCGACAGCAGTCCGCCACCTTTGGTGCGGCCTCCCTCTCGCGTGCGGCTGACATCGTCAATGCCGGACTGACCGAGATGACCGGTGCGACCTCGCCCCGTGTCCAGCTGGAGATCATCGCCGCCCGTGTCCTCCTGCCGGCTGCGGCCGGAGAGTCCGGGTACGCGGCACGCCTGGACCGACTGGAACGGCGGCTCGAGGTCGGGGGAGTGCCCACCGGTGACGGGAGAGCCCGACCGGCCGCGCAAGCGCCTCCTGCGTCGTCTCGGCCTCCTGTGGCCGCTCACGCTCCGGTGGCTGCGGTGTCGGCAGCGCCTGTCGCTCCGCCGGCTCAGGCGCAGGCTCACGCCCCGGTGAAGTCACCTGCCCCCGCGGCGGCCGAGGCCCCAGCGGCTCGTCAGGCACCCCCGGCCGGTGAGGACCAGGTCGAGACCGGGGCGGCACCCGAGGCCCGGGCGCGCACCCCCCAGCACGTGGTCGAGCCGGCGGTGCCGGAGCCTGCGGTCGAGCCCGAGCCGTCCGCGGCCGAGGACTCTGCCCGCCCGTCGACCGGTGGCATCGACGTCGAGGCGTTGCGCCGCAGCTGGCCCGACGTCCTCGGTCGGATCTACCAGATGCGCCGTGCCACCTGGACCTTCCTGTCCGAGCACGCCCAGGTCATCAGCTACGACGGTCAGCGACTGGTGCTCGGTATCGCGACCGTGGGGCTGGCCAATGCCTTCCGCGTGGGCTCCCACGCGGAGGTCGTGCGGCAGGCGCTCATCGACACGTTGGGGGTGGACGCCCGGGTCGAGGGCGTGCCCCACGACATCGGCTCCATGCCCACCGGTGGCGGATCGCAGGCCACGAGCGCACCCGCGTCGAGCCCTGCTGCCGGAGGGGGAGGTGGCCCGGCTCCCGCTCAGGCCACTGCCGCGACGCCGCAGGGTGCGCCACCGACCGACGTGGGGGTCGCTGCGCCCGCCGGGGGGCCGTCCGGAGCAGACTGGGGGAGCGGCGCGTCCGACGCGTCGGCCGCACCCTCGTGGGCCACGGCTGCACCCGCACCCGCACGGGAGGCCCCGCCCTCGCTGCCGGAGCCGACGACACCCCGTGAGCCGGACGACTCATCGGTCAGCGACGACGACGAGGACATCATCGACGCGGGCGCGGCCGGACCCGCGGTCATCGAGCGGATCCTCGGCGGCACGGTCATCCGCGAGGAGTGACTCGGCGCGCCGCCTCGCGGTGTCGCACCGGGTCGCTCCTTCGGCGTAGGGTCAAGGCGTGTACGAAGGCGTGGTCCAGGACCTGATCGACGAGCTCGGGAGACTCCCCGGCATCGGTCCCAAGAGCGCCCAGAGGATCGCCTTCCACCTGCTCCAGGCGGACCCGCAGGACGTGCAGCGACTGGTCCAGACGCTCAGCGACGTCAAGGACAAGGTCACCTTCTGCGAGACCTGCGGCAATGTCGCCGAGGGGGCACTGTGCCGCATCTGCGCAGACCCCCGCCGCGATGCGACCGCGATCTGCGTCGTCGAGGAGCCCAAGGACGTCGTGGCCATCGAGCGGACACGCGAGTTCCGGGGGCGCTACCACGTGCTCGGCGGTGCCATCAGCCCGATGGACGGCGTCGGCCCGGACGACCTGCGCTTCACCGAGCTCATGGCGAGGCTCTCCGACGGGGGCGTCGCCGAGGTCATCATCGCCACGGACCCCAACCTCGAGGGGGAGGCGACGGCGTCCTACACGGCTCGGCTGCTGTCCCCCTTCGACATCAGAGTCACCCGCCTGGCTTCCGGCCTCCCGGTCGGGGGCGATCTCGAGTACGCCGACGAGGTCACGCTGGGGCGGGCCTTCGAAGGGAGGAAGCTGCTCAATGCCTGACGAGACCACGCTGCTCGCCGACGAGTGCGCCGCCGAGGCCGGCGCCTGGCTGACGACCGTCGCCGACATCGCCTCCGGTGCAGCACCCGAGAGCGCCATCCCGCTGCTGCTGCTCACGACGAGCCAGATCCAGCTCGTCGGGGCCCGGCTCGGGGCCATCGCCGATGTGGTGCTCGACGAGCGCTTCGAGCACGACGCCGGGCCCGACACCGAGCTCGACCCACTGCGCGCGGGCCTGGCCCACCTGCTCGACGGGGTCGACGACTACGCCGACGTCGTCGATCCGGTGACCTCCGTCGAGACCACGACCGGGGCCCTGAGCAACGACCTCGCAGCCATCGCCGCTGCCCTGACCCATGGGCTGGCCCATCACGAGGCCGGCCGAGCAGCTGAGGCCCTCTGGTGGTGGCAGTACAGCTATCTCGCGGACTGGGGCGATCGGGCGGCGATGGCGGTGCGCGTCCTGCAGACGCTTCTGGCGCACCTGCGACTCGACGCTGATGCCGACGTGGTCGGCGAGGCGGAGTTCGACGCCCTCAACTCCTGAGGTGTGAGCGGTCACGGCCCGCTCCAGGAGCCGGGCCGTCACGACGCACCCGCGTAACGTCACGTCTGTGTCTCAAGGGTGCCCTCCTGATGGACTCGACTCGGCCTGAGGGCATGCGGTCGTTATCCTCAAGGGGCCGCGCCGGTCCGAGTCCGGGCCGGACCCGCGAACAATTTCACGGAGCATTCCTTGAGCCTGGTTGTCCAGAAGTACGGCGGATCGTCGCTCGCTGATGCCGAGAGCATCAAGCGCGTCGCACACCGCATCGTCGAGACCAAGAAGGCGGGCAGCGATGTCTGCGTCGTGGTCTCAGCCATGGGAGACACGACCGACGAGCTGCTCGACCTCGCCGAGCAGGTCAGCCCGGTGCCCCCTCCTCGCGAGATGGACATGCTCCTGACCGCCGGCGAGCGCATGTCCATGGCCCTCGTCGCCATGGCCATCGCAGACCTGGGGCACAGCGTGCGGTCGTTCACCGGCAGCCAAGCGGGCGTCATCACGGACGCCTCGCACGGCAAGGCCAAGATCATCGACGTGACGCCGGGCCGGATCACCGAGGCCCTGGGCAAGAAGCACATCGTCATCGTCGCCGGGTTCCAGGGCGTCAGCCAGGGCACGAAGGAGATCACGACCCTCGGGCGTGGTGGCTCGGACACGACGGCGGTGGCGCTCGCTGCAGCACTCGAGGCCGACGTCTGCGAGATCTACACCGACGTGGACGGCATCTTCACCGCTGACCCGCGGATCGTGTCCAAGGCTCACAAGATCGACCGCATCTCGCACGACGAGATGCTCGAGATGGCCGCCAGTGGCGCCAAGATCCTGCACCTGCGTTGCGTCGAGTACGCGCGCCGCTTCAACATGCCCATCCACGTGCGTTCGTCCTTCTCGTCGAAGGAAGGCACGTGGGTCCTGCCCCCCGACCCTGAAGGAACCGAGGACATGGAAGAACCGATCATCGCCGGAGTCGCCCACGACGACAGCGAGGCCAAGATCACCGTCGTCGGCGTGCCGGACCAGCCCGGTCGCGCCGGCCAGATCTTCACGACCGTCGCCGAGGCGCAGGTCAACATCGACATGATCGTGCAAAACGTGTCCGAGGCCGACACCGGTCTGACGGACATCTCCTTCACGCTGCCGATGACGGACGGCCAGAGGGCCGTCGAGGCGCTCATGCGCACCAAGGACGAGGTCGGCTTCGAGTCGATCCAGTACGACGACCAGATCGGCAAGCTCTCGCTCGTCGGCGCTGGCATGCGTACCAACCCGGGGGTCTCTGCGACCTTCTTCCGGGCGCTCGCCGAGGCCGGCGTCAACATCGAGATGATCTCCACCTCGGAGATCCGCATCTCGGTCGTCACCCGCGCCGACCAGCTCAACGATGCGCTGCAGGCCTTGCACACCGCCTTCGGCCTGGACTCCGAGGACGGCGAAGCGATCGTCTACGGAGGCACCGGCCGGTGAACTTCGACCCGTCGTCCGCCACCCGGCCCACGTTGGCCCTGGTGGGGGCGACGGGCCGCTTCGCGGAAGCAATCGCCTCCTCGCTCGCACTGCGGGACGACACATGGGGTGAGATTCGCCTGCTCGCGCCGGGCGTGAGCACGCGCACGCTGAGCATCCGCGGTCGCGAGCAGACGATCGAGGTGCTGCGCGAGGACTCCTTCGACGGAGTGGACGTGGCCCTGTTCAACCTCGCCACCGAGATCACCCATGAGTGGACCGCTCGCGCCGTGGCGGCCGGAGCCGTCGTCGTCGACGCCAGCGCCGCCCACCGCAGTGACCCGCAGGTTCCGCTCGTCGTCCCGGGGATCAACGGCGACCAGGTCTCGCAGCGACCCAAGGGAGTCGTGTCCCTGCCGGGGCCGGTGACCTGGGGCCTCATCGACGCGGCGCACGTCCTCCACCACGGTTGGGAGCTGCAACACCTCGTGGTCACGGGCCTGATCGCCGCGGTCTCCAAGTCGGACCAAGGAGTGGCCCGGCTGCGAGAAGAGCTGCACACCGTCGCCTCCGAGCCGACGATCGGGCTGCACCCCGGCGATGTTCGTGCCGCAGTCTCCGACCTGCCGGTGGCATCGCCCTTCCCCGCCCCGTTGGCGCTCAATGTCATTCCGTGGGTGGGCCAGGCAGACGAAGGGGGCTTCACCTCCTCGGAGCTGGCGGTCAGCGAGGAGGTGCGCAAGGTGCTGGGGCTCAACGACAGCGTCCCCGTCGTCGTCACCCTGGTCCAGGTGCCGGTCGTCCTGGCCCACTCGATGGCGTTGCACGCGCGGTGCGCGCGACCGGTCGCCATCGACAAGGTCCGTCAGGCCTGTGTCGCGGCGCCGTCCCTCGTGCTCCTCGACGAGGAGACCGGAGAGGTGCCGACTCCGGTCGACAGCGTCGGCATCGACCCGCGCTTCGTGGGCCGGATCCGCCAACCCAAGGGTGCCGGGCACCACGTGGACCTCTTCGTCAGCGCCGACACGATCCGCCGTGGGGCGAGCGCCATGGTGCTCATCGCCGAGCTGGTCCGCGACGAGATCGCGGGTTCGTGATGATCCCTTCGAGGAGCGTCAGCCCCCGACTGACTCTCGAAGGTGACGTGAGCGCAACCTCTTCGTCACCCCGGGCGTCAACACTGATGATGGCGGAGCGGTCTCGGTCGGAGAACGATCCGCTCATGTGTCTTGTGTGACTGGTGGTGCAGGAGTGACTGTATGGAGCACGTACACTGCGGTAGGGGGAAGAACTAGTGAAGGACAGGGGTCAGCACGTGGATGAGCACTCGGACGACACGCCCGTTTCGTACCGGGTTGTCGGCTTTGACGAACTCGAGGGCTCAGCGGCCGCGCACTACCGCCGGCAGCGTCGACGGCGTCTGCTGCTCTTCGTGACCCTGCCCGGCCTCTTCCTGGGCACGGCGACGGTGGCGACCGCCTACGGCACCGGACTCATCGGCTCACCGACCGTGACCTGCGAGCCGGTCTCGGAGACGGCGCCTGCACGCGGTTCCTTCGAGATCACGCTCCTCAACAGCAACGACACCAACGGCCTCGGCACCGACGTGGCGCGCGAGCTGGCCCTGCGCGACTTCAAGGTCGCGACCGTGGGCAACGCTGACAGCTCGGTCTACGTCAAGGGCCCGGCGACGATCTACTACGGCTCCGAGGGCCGCGACAATGCCCTGCTGCTGCAGAAGCAGATCCCGGGAGCCCAGGTCTGGAACGACGCGCGGCCGGGTGACAGCGTCCAGCTCGTCCTCGGCTACGGCTTCGACAAGCTCGTCACCGAGCCCGACCCGCCGCTCCCGGCGCCGTCCGAGATCAAGGTCAACGTCTACAACACCACGTGGAAGGAGGGCCTGGCCTCCGAGACGGCCAAGGACCTCAAGGATCGCGGTTTCAAGGTCGGCAAGACGGGCAACGACCCCCGGATGAGCTTCCTCGAGGACGAGGTGGCCATCATCCGCTTCGGCCCGGAGGGGCAGCGCTCGGCCAAGCGGCTGGCACAGCAGATCTCCGGGGTGCAGCTGCAGAAGGACGACCGGACCGACGCGACCCTCTCGATCGTTCTGGGCAACAAGTACGACGGCCTGAAGCCGGCCTCGTCCGTCCCCGAGGTCAAGCCCTACGTCCGGCCCCCGGAGACGATCCAGAAGCCGTGCACCCTGCCGAAGGAGTGAGCGTCCGCACGGTCGCCCTGCTCACCGCTGGAGGGCTGGCACCCTGCCTCTCGTCGGCTGTGGGGGGCCTCATCGAGCGCTACACGCGAGTCGCTCCCGACGTGCGCATCATCGGCTACCTCGATGGCTACGCAGGTCTGCTCACCGGCCGCAGCATCGAGGTCACGCAGCAGGTCCGGGCACAGGCCTTACGGCTGCACGACTTCGGTGGTTCCCCTCTGGGCAACTCGAGGGTGAAGCTGACCAACGCCGCCGACCTGGAGCGGCGCGGACTCGTCGAGCCGGGCGCCGACCCCCTTCGCGTCGCGGCGGAGCAGCTGATGGCTGACGGGGTGGACGTGCTGCACACCATCGGTGGGGACGACACGAGCACCACCGCTGCCGACCTGGCCGCCTACCTTGCAGAGCACGGCCACCAGATGCGCGTCGTCGGGCTGCCCAAGACGATCGACAACGACATCGTGCCGATCCGGCAGAGTCTGGGGGCGTGGACGGCCGCGGAGCAGGGAGCGTTGTTCGCCCGTAACGTCATCGGCGAGCACTCGTCCAGCCCGCGCATGCTCGTCGTCCACGAGATCATGGGGCGGCACAGCGGCTGGTTGACGGCAGAGACCGCGCGTCGCTACCGCGCGGATCTGGTCACACGGCCCTTCGTCCCCGGCTTCGGCAACGACCCGCGTTGCTGGGACGTGCACGCGGTGTACGTGCCGGAGGTCGACATCGACCTCGAGGGCGAAGGGGGGCGCCTGAGCGCGATCATGGACGAGATCGGGTGCGTCAACGTCTTCGTCGCCGAGGGAGCCGGTGTCGACGACATCGTCGCCTCCCTGGAGTCCGCGGGCCAAGAGGTCCCGCGAGATGCCTTCGGCCACGTGCAGCTGGACGAGGTCAACCCGGGGGAGTACCTCGCGTCGACGTTTGCCGAGCGCATCGGTGCGGAGAAGTCGAAGGTGTGGAAGTCGGGCTACTTCGCCCGCTCGGCCGCGCCCAACGACGAGGACCTCGCTCTCATCGCGCGCTGCGCCGACCTGGCCGTGTCGGCCGCCCTCGACAGCGGGTCGGGCGTCGTCGGTCAGGACGAGGAGCGCGGCGACGAGCTGCGTGTCATCGAGTTCGACCGCATCGCGGGCGGTCGCGCCTTCGACCCGAGCGCCGACTGGTTCACCGACCTGCTGAAGGACATCGGCCAAGCCTGAGCGTCGGGCCGGGGCCGCCACCCTGCGTCGCTGCCCTCGCCTCGATCAGCCCTCGTGCTTGCGCCGCAAGGACCACATCTGGGGCGAGCGCTCGACCTCGACAGCGACCTCCCAGGGGAGGCCGCCGGGGGCGGTCTCGCGGCGGAAGCTCTGCACGAGCCGGCGGGAGAGCTGCGGGTCGGCGGCCACTCGCGCGGCCACGTCGCGAGCTGTCTGCTCGACCACGTCGTCCTCGACCGCTGCCCAGGCGAGGCCCCGCTCGACGGCCTGCTCGCCGCGCACCTCTTCGCCGAAGAGGCCCATCGCCGCAGCGGTCTCACGACCGGCAGTGCGGTGCAGCAGGGAGAGGTGACCACCGCCGGGGTGGATCCCGATCTGGGCGAAACCCGGCAGCAGGCGAGCTGTCGTCGAGACGATGCGCAGGTCGGTGGCCATGGCGAGGTTGAGGCCCGCTCCGACGGCGGCACCGCGCACAGCGGCGATCGTGGGCAGGCCGATGGTCCCGATCGTCGTGAAGGCGCCATACACCGTCTCGAGATCGCGGTAGGCGCCGTCCTCGACGGGGTCGCTTCCGACGTCGGCGAGGACTCCTCGGACCGCGCCCGCGCAGAAGTGCTTGCCGCCGGTGACGACGACGGCCCCCACGGAGTCGTCTGCCTCTGCCGTGCGGGCGGCGTCGATCAGCTCACGGGACATCTCGACGGACAGCGCATTGCGCCGCTCGTGGGCGTCGAGTGTGATCGTCGCGATGCCGTCCGTGACGGCGTAGTTGACCTCGGTCATCAGATCTCCTTCGTGTAGAACCAGCGGCCACCGCGACGGGTGAATTCGCTGCGTTCGGCGAGTTCGCCATCGGTGTGCCGGGCGATGAAGTCGACGACACCCGTGGTGTCGTCCACGCCTCCGCCGATGGTCTCCCGGACCTCCAGGCCGAGCCATCGGGTGTCGTCGAGGTGGACCTCGGACGGTCGTGTCCGGCCGTCCCAGGTGCGCCACAGGTGCTCGGCATTGCCGTACACGTGGGCGGTGTAGCGGCTGCGCATGAGCGCTTCGGCCGTCACGGCCTGGCGCTCAGCGGCCAGCAGTGGGCCGCAGCACTGCGCGTAGGTCTCTCCGGAGCCGCAGGGGCAGGGGTCAGCGGTCATGGATGCAGGGTAGGCCAGGTCGGTCTGCCGGCTGCGGACGTCGGTCAGCCGCGAAGGGCGGTGCTGCGGATGTGCTCCTCGAGCGCGGTCGATAGCGCGGCGCCGTCCCCGGCCCCGAGGAGGTCGACGAGTTGGTCGTGCTCGCGGGTGAGCGCGAGCAGGTGGCGCTGGGGCGTCGGTGCCCCCAGCCGGGCCAGCCGCACGAAGGCCCCGAGCTGGTCGAGCAGCAGCATGAGGGTGGGCATCGCGGCAGTAGCCGCGAGGGCCCGGTGGAAGGCCTCGTCGGCCTCGAGGAAGGCGGTGACGTCGCCACCCTTCGCCTGGCGGCGCTGTCGGTCGACCAGTGCACGGAGCTCTTCGAGGTCCTCGTCGGTGCGCCTCTCGCAGGCCGTCTGCGCCGCGGTGACCTCCAGCGCCACGCGAAGGGAGGTCACCTCGCGTCGGTGCTCCGGCGAGATGTCGACGACGCGTAGCTGCCGCCGCGGCCCGGGGACGAGCAGCCCTTCGCTGGTCAGGGCCCTCAGCGCCTCGCGCACGGGCGTGCGTGAGACGTCGTGCTCGGCCGCGGTCGTGGCCTCGTCCACCGGGTCTCCGGCAGCCAGTCGCCCGGTCAGGATGTCGTCCCGCAGCGCCGCGTGCAGGCGCCCTGCCTTGGTGGAGGGCGAAGGGGAGATCGTCACCGGCTACTTCGCGAAGATCATCGACTCGTCGGCGAAGGCCTTGAACTCCATGGCATTGCCGGCCGGGTCGAGGAAGAACATCGTCCACTGCTCGCCGGGCTGCCCCGCGAAGCGCAGGTAGGGCTCGATGACGAACTGCGCGTCGGCGGCCTTCATCTTGTCCGCGAGGTCATGGAAGTCGTCGTAGGACAGCACGGCGCCGAAGTGCGGCACGGGGACCTGGTGCTCGTCGACGGGGTTGTGGCCCGCCGGGCCGGGGGAGCCATCAGCGGTCTGGTGGGTGACCACCTGGTGGCCGTAGAAGTTCCAGTCCACCCAGAGGGTGTCAGAGCGGCCCTCGCTCAGGCCGAGCACGCCGCCGTAGAAGGCGCGGGCAGCAGCGATGTCGTCGACGGGGATGGCCAGATGGAAGCAGGGGCGATCGGTCATGGGTCCTCCTGGATCGGGTGAGCCCAATGTATACATCGAGATCACTTGTGTACAAGTGGCATGGCATCGGGACACGCAAAAACCGGCCCTGATCCTTGGATCAGAGCCGGTTTCGGCGGGTCGGGGTGACAGGATTTGAACCTGCGGCCTCTACGTCCCGAACGTAGCGCGCTACCAAGCTGCGCCACACCCCGAGCTGTTCGCCCCCTGCATCAGGAAGCGACAAGGAAGGATAACCCAGTCGTCGGCCCGAGTGACAATCGGGGGCTCACCCCGGCAGCTGTGTGACCACGCCGTCGCCCAGCTGGGAGCCGCTCGTCGCCGTGCCCGTCGGTTCCGTCGGGCTCTGCGTCGTCACCGGTCCCGGGTCGACCGACGAGGTCTGGGGGGTGGGGGGCGGGGTCCACGGTGGTGTCCACGTCGACGTCGTCGGCTCAGGGGTCCATGACGAGGTCGACGTCGCGGTCGGCTCAGGGGTCCACGTGGACGTGGACGTCGTGGTGGGCTCAGGAAGCTCGGGCGTCGTCTCCGGCAGGTCCGGCTGGGTCGTCGACGTGGGTGTCGGCGAGCTCGTCGTGGTCGTCGAGCTCGCCCGGGTGGTCGAGGTGCTGGAGCTCTTCTTCGTGACCTTCTTCGCCGGGGTCGTCGACGAGCTGGTCGACAGGGTGGGCGCCGGGGGCAGGTCGACGGCCGGTGCGGCGTCGGCGACCGCCCACGTGGAGGCGCCACCAGCGAAGATCGCGGCTGCGGTCAGCGCAGCCACCTCTCGTACGTTCATCGCGGCACCTCCTGGGAGACGAGGGTCAGCAGAGCGGCTTCTGGCCGGCAGGCGAACCGGATCGGAGCGTACCGCGAGGCACCCAGTCCGGCGCTGACGTGCAGCCACGCCGCATCTGCCGGTGCTGTCGTCGAGGTGCCGGCGCCGGGCCACCAGCGGGAGACTCCCTTCGCCCGACCCCGGTCGAGGTCGCAGTTGGTGACGAGGGCGCCGACACCGGGGACGCACAGCTGGCCGCCGTGCGTGTGACCGGCGATGACGAGACGCGCGCCATCGGCCGTCATGGCATCGAGGATCCGCTGGTAGGGAGCATGCGTGACGCCGATGGTCGTGACGTCGGGATCGGCGGCTCCACCCACGGACGCGTAGTCATCGCGTCCGATGTGTGGGTCGTCCACCCCGACGAAGTCGATGGGCACTCCTGCGAGCGTCATGCGGGTCCGCGCGTTGTCGAGGTCGCTCCACCCGTGCGAGGTCATCGCCGACCGCAGCTCGTCGGTGGGCAGGTCGATGCGAGTGCCCGAGACCTTGGCATGGTGCTTGGTGAGGTACCGGGCCGGGTTCTTGGGCGTCGGCGCGTAGTAGTCGTTGGACCCCATGACGAAGACACCCGGCCGCTCCAGCAGCGGCTCGAGACCCTGCAGGACCGCTGGCACGCCCTGCAGGTGGCTGAGGTTGTCACCGGTGTTGACGACGAGGTCCGGCTCGAGAGCCGCGAGCCCGCGGATCCACTCCGTCTTGGCTCGCTGTCCGGGGACCATGTGGATGTCGCTCAGCTGGAGCACGCGTACCGGGAGCGACCCCGGCTGCAGGACCGGCAGGGTGAACCTTCGCAGCGCGAAGAGGCGCGGCTCGACGAGGGTGCCCCACGCCAAGGCGGTGGCCCCTGCGGCGGCGGTGCCGGCCAGCAGACGGGCGGAAGGGGGGAGAGTCACGCAGCCATCTTCGCAAAGTGGACGAGCGATCGGGTGGACGCTGCCACAATCGATCCATGACCGACACCCTCAAGTCCACCCTCCAGCGCGACCTCCACGACGCGATGCGTGCCCGTGAGGCGGTCACGGTCGGCACCCTGCGCATGACGCTGACAGCGATCAGCAACGAGGAGGTCGCCGGGACCTCCGCCCGCGAGCTCAGCGACGAGGAGACTCTCAAGGTGCTGGCCAAGGAGGCCAAGAAGCGCAAGGAGTCAGCAGCCGCGTATCGCGACGCCAGCCGGCCCGAGCTCGCCGAGCGCGAGGAGGCCGAGCTCGTGGTGCTCGAGGCCTACCTGCCCGAGCAGCTCGGCGACGACGAGCTCACCGCGATCGTCGACCGGGCCGTCAAGCAGGTCGGCGCGACCTCGATGGCTCAGATGGGGCAGGTCATGAAGGCCGCTCAGGCCGAGGCCGCCGGACGGGCAGACGGCGGGGTCATCGCGGCCAAGGTCAAGGCACGCCTGGCCGGCTGAGCCCGCTGACATGACGAAGGCGGTGCCCCTCCGTGGAGGGGCACCGCCTTCGTCATGTCCGGCTTCCGCTACTGCGTGGCAGTCTTCTTCGGCTTCGCAGGCTTGGTCGACTTCGTCGTCGCCTTGGGACTGGACGTCTTGGACGTCGGCTTGGGGCTGGACGTCTTGGACGTCGACTTCGGAGCCGAGGTGGAGCTCGGCTTCGGTGCCGGCGGCGGAGGCGGAGGCGGCGCCTGGGTCGTGACCGGCGGCGGCGGAGGCGTGTACGGCGGCGGCGTGTACGGCGGGACCCCGCTGGAGACGTACATCGTCACCCTCGAGCCCTTGAGTGCCCTGCCCCGGGGCTCGGTGTAGGCGACTGAACCGGCCTGCGCGTGGCTCGGGACCTGGCTACCCTCCGTGGCCTTGAAGCCTGCCTTCTCGATCTTCTCCTTGGCCTGTGTCGGGCCCATGCCGGTGACGTCCGGGATGCTCCGCAGGTCGCCGTTGACGACCTTGCTGCTCGGCTTCTTGAACTTCTTCTCGGGCATGTCCTCGGACGCGGCGTTCATGATGTCGCTCCAGATCGGCGCGGCGAGAGTGCCACCGAAGACGTTCTTGTAGTAGCGACCACCGAGGGTGATCCCGTCCATGTCGTACTCACGGATCGGGGAGCCGACCCAGATCGCCGTCGACAGCTGGGGGGTGTAGCCGGCGAACCAGGACTGCTTGTGGTTGTCGGTGGTACCCGTCTTGCCAGCGGCCTGACGGCCACCGTCGAGTGCACTACCGTCTGCGGTCCCACCAGGCTCCAGCGGGCCGAGGAGGAGCTGCGTGACCCCCCTGGCGACACCCTTGTCGATGACCTGCTTGCACGGCGGGGTCTTGATCTTCATCTCCTTGCCGTTGGCCGTGGTGATCGACTCGATCGGGTTGGGCGGGCAGAACTTGCCGTCAGCGGCGAGCGTCGCGTACGAGGACGCGAGCTGAAGGGGGGAGGTCGAGTCGGAGCCGAGGACGAGGTTGGAGATGGCGTAGTCGCCCTTGACCTTCTTGCCGTTGGCGTAGCTGAGACCGTAGGGCAGCCCGTAGCCGTCCGTGAGCCCCATCTTGGACATGACCTTGGGGATGTTGCACGAGCCCACGTCGGAGGCCAGCTGCGCGAAGGCGGTGTTGATGGACTTCTTGGTCATCTCGGCCAGGGTCATCTTGCCGCCGACCTGGTAGTCGTTGGAGACGCGCCACGGCCCCGTGGTGGTGCACTTGGACTGGAACTCCTTCGACGAGAAGGCGTGGGGGTTCTTCACGCCGGCGTAGGGAGCATCGACCGTCGACTTCAGGGGCTTGCCCTTCTCGAGCGCGGCGACCAGCGCGTACATCTTCGCGGTCGACCCGATGGCGAAGCCGTTGGTGCCGCCGTACTGGGCCGGCACGCTCCAGGCCTGCTCGGAGTAGGTGGTCGTGGCCTTCTTCAGGCCCACCTTGTAGGTCGAGGTCTGGGCGATCGCCCGCACCTTGCCGGTGCCGGGCTCGACCAGGGCACCGGCGGCGCCGAACTTCTCGGTACCGCTGGGCACGCGCTCGGTGAGCTCCTTCTTGAGGTCCTTCTGCCAGTCGCGACGAAGGGTGGTCTTGATCCGCAGGCCGCCGGTGTTGACCGCGAGCATGCGGGCGTCAGGGTCAGGACCCAGCTCCGGCATCTGACGCAGGTACTGGATGACGTAGTTGCAGAAGTAGGGGTCGGCCGCCTTGGAGCAGGTGCCGCCCTCGTTCTTCTTGATCTTGAGCATGCTCTCGACGCTCTGGGACTTCGCCTTGTCCGCCTGCTCCGGGGTGATCATCCCCAGCTGCTGCATCCGGTTGAGGACTGTGTCGCGGCGCTGCTGGACCTCTTCGGGGTTGGTGCGCATGTTGAGGCGGCTCGGGGACTGGACCACCCCGGCGAGGGTGGCCGACTCGGCGATGTTCAGCTCCTTGGCGTGCTTGCTGAAGAAGTGGTTGGCCGCGGCCTCCACGCCGTAGGCCTGGTCGCCGTAGAGCGCGAGGTTGAGGTACCCGCCGAGGATCTGGTCCTTGGTGTGCGTCTTCTCGACGTTGAGGGCGTACTTCAGCTCCTGCAGCTTGCGGCTGTAGGTCTGCTCCGTGGCGGCCCGGACCGCTTCCTGGTCGTCCTCGCGCACCGCCTTCTCCTGCAGCATGAGCTTGACGTACTGCTGGGTGATCGAGGATCCACCCTGGGTCTGGCCGCTGGAGGCGTTGGAGACGAGGGCACGCAGGGTGCCTCGGACGTCGATGCCGCCGTGCTCGTAGAAGCGGCTGTCCTCGATGGCCAGCTGCGCCTTGCGCATCCAGGGCGAGACCTTGCTCAGCGGGACGACGATGCGGTTCGCGTCGTAGGGCGTCGCCAGCAGCTTGCCGTCAGCGGAGTAGATCTTCGACTGCTGCGCGAGCGGGTTGGCGGTGAACTCGTCGTCGAGCTCGTTGAAGCTCTGGGCAGTTGACTGGGCGGCCCCGCCCGTGGCGCCTGCGAGGGGGATGGCGATGCCGGCACCCACGAGTCCGATCCCGACAGCGACGGCCAAGAAGGCCCCGAGCAATCGGAAGAGATGGGGCATCCGGGAGTCAGACATGCGCAACAGGGTAACCGCCGATCCTGTGCATGGACTGCAGCCGCGCGGACGTGTGATCAGCGACCTGTGAGGGCTTCGCCGATCTCCCGCAGGCCCGCGAGGTCATGGATGTCGACTGCGTGCGCGGGCACGGTTCCGAGGGGTACGCCCGGGTGGGAGGTGCGAAAGCGGGTGATGACGCCGCGATGGCGGGCTGCGGTCTCGGCGACCTCGGCGTGCACCCTGAGCAGGGCGGCCGCGAGGTCGTGCCCGCCCATCTCCTCGAGCTGGGCGGCTGCGTCCTCGGCCCGACCGGCACCCATCTGCTTGGCGCCGGCGATGTGGACGCGGTTGACGAGGACACCGGCCAGAGGCATGCGGTCGCTGGCCAGGCGCTCGATGAAGAAGCCCGCCTCACGCATCGCGTCCCGCTCCGGGGCCGCGACGACGACGAAGGCCGTCTCGGGGCGGGAGAGCAAGGCGTAGGTCTGGTCAGCGCGCTGACGGAAGCCACCGAACATCGTGTCCATGGCAGCGACGAAGGTCTGGACGTCCCGCAGGAAGTCACCCCCGAGGAGCTTGGTCATGACCCCGCCGGCGAGGGAGACCCCGGCGCTGAAGACCTTGAGCGAGGCCCGGCCACCGACCTTGGCCGGGGCGGTGAGCAGCCGGATGAAGCGTCCGTCGAGGAAGGACCCGAGGCGCTTCGGGGCGTCGAGGAAGTCCAGTGCGGACCGCGAAGGGGGTGTGTCGACGATGATGAGGTCCCAGTCCCGGGAACCGTCGGCCATCAGCCCACGCAGCTGGCCGAGCTTCTCCATCGCCATGTACTCCTGAGTCCCGGCGAAGGAGCTGGAGACGGCGATGTAGAAGGGGTTGGCAAGGATCTGCGCCGCCTTGTCCGGTGTCGCGTGCGCCTCCACGACCTCGTCGAAGGTGCGCTTCATGTCGAGCATCATGGCGTCGAGCGAGCCGCCGGCGGAGGTGTCGAGGCCGGTCACGGGGCGCGGGGTGTTGTCGAGCTCCTCGAGCCCGAGGGACTGGGCCAGCCGGCGCGCCGGGTCGATGGTGAGCACGACCACGCGTCGACCCTGCTCTGCGGCCCGCACCGCGAGGGCCGCGGCCGTCGTCGTCTTGCCGACTCCGCCGGAGCCGCAGCAGACGACGATCCGGCGTTCGCGGTCGCCGAGGATGGTGTCGAGGTCGAGCACCGGGGTCTGGGGGGTAGCCATCACAGGCCTTCCTGCTCTGCGAGCACGTCCGCGAGGAGTCCCAGCTCGCCGGACTCGACCCCGTCGCTCAGGTGGGGCAGAGCGTGGACCGGGATGTCGAGGGCCTGCAGGATCGCGTGCTGCTCGGCCTGGAGCCGGGCGCGTTCCACGTGGTCGACGCCTTCCTGCAGCAGTCCGGCGACCAACGCCGGGCCGGTCTTGATGCCGACGGCCGTCAACGCGGCCTCCAGGGACTCGTGGACCCGCGGGTCCTGGTCGGCGACCGCTGCGGCGTCCTCGTCGGCGAGGAGCGGCTGGCGCACGCCGTTGGCGATGACCGACCCGACACGAAGGGAGAGGGTCCCCAGCTCGTCGATCGCGTCGAGGGTCTCCTGCACCGGCATCTCCTCCAGGAGCGTGACGAGGTGGACCGCGGTCGCCGGGCTCTGCAGCAGACGGGTGATGGAGTCGGCCTGGTTGCGCACCGGCCCGACCTTCGCGACGTCCGAGACCTCGGAGTTGACGTTGAGGAAGCGGCCGATCCGGCCGGTGGGCGGCGCGTCGAGGACGACGGAGTCGAAGACGGGGCGCTTCCTGGCTCCCTTCGTCACCCGCCCGACCGCCTCGTAGACCCGCCCGATCAGCAGGACATCGCGAACACCCGGCGCGATCGTCGTCGCGAAGTCGACGGCCCCCACCTTCTCGAGGATCGAACCTGCCCGGCCGAGCTTGTAGAACTTCTGGAGGTACTCCAGCAGTGCGGTCTTGGCGTCGACGGACAGGCCGACGACCTCGCCGCCTGACGGGTCCGTCACGAGGGTGCGTTCTTCGGTGCCGAGCGGGGCGACGTCGAGGACCTGGGCCAGGCCCTGCCGACCCTCGACCTCGGCCAGCAGGACGCGTTGTCCACGGGCAGCGAGAGCCAAGGCCATGGCGGCCGCGATGGTGGTCTTGCCCGTACCGCCCTTGCCGGTGACGACGTGCAGTCGGACGGGGGAGTCAGAGGGGCCGGTCACGCTCCCCACCCTACGAGTAGGGTGCCGACATGACCCAGTGGGAATACGTCACAGTGCCGCTCATCGTCCATGCGACCAAGCAGATCCTCGACCAGTGGGGCGAGGACGGATGGGAGCTTGTCCAGGTGTTGCAGGGCGACGGAGGAAACCTCGTGGCCTACCTCAAGCGTCCCAAGGCCGTCTGATGGGGCGCATCGACGACCGGCTCGCCGAGCTGTCCATCACCCTGACTGACCCGGCCGCCCCAGCAGGGGCTTATGTCCCGGCGATCGTCGACGGCAACCACGTCCTGACCTCCGGCCAGCTGCCGATGGTCGACGGCGCGCTACCGACGACCGGGCACGTCGGTTCCGAGGTCGACCCGGAGCAGGCCAAGGAGCTGGCACGCGTCTGCGCGATCAACGCGCTCGCCGCGATCCGCTCCGTGATCGGCGACCTCGACAAGGTCGAGCAGGTCGTCAAGGTCGTGGGCTTCGTCTCCAGCGCGCCCGACTTCACCGGCCAGCCCGGGGTGATCAATGGCGCGAGCGAGCTGCTCGGCGAGGTCTTCGGCCCGGCCGGGGAGCACGCGCGGTCCGCCGTGGGCGTCGCGGCCCTGCCGCTCGGCGCGCCCGTCGAGGTCGAGGTCACGGTCCGGATCCGCGACTGATGGCACAGCGCGACTTCCTCCTGGGTTCCATGCGCGAGGCACTCCTCGGTCTCGATGGCGAGCGCCCGGCCCGGAGCGAGCCCGCACCGACCAAGCTGGCCTCCACCGTGATGCTCGTTCGTGACGACGAGGGCCCACTCGAGGTCTTCATGCTGCGGCGGGTCTCGTCGATGGCCTTCGCGCCGTCGATGCATGTCTTCCCGGGCGGCGGCGTGGACCGGCGCGACGCCGAGGACGAGCTGCCCTGGGCGGGCCCCGCCGTCGAGGAGTGGGCAGAGACCATGGACACCGACGACGCCAGCGCCCGCATGCTGGTGGCGGCCGCTGTGCGCGAGATCTTCGAGGAGACCGGTGTCCTGCTGGCCTCACCCGTCTCCGACGAGGACCAGCCCCCCGAGCTCGACCGCGAGGTTGCCGCCGACCTGAGGGCCCGACTCGTCGCGCACGAGGTCGGCTTCGGTCAGGTCCTCCTGGAGCACCGCCTCGTCCTGCGTAGCGATCTGCTGCGGTACCGGGCGCACTGGATCACTCCAGAGGCCGAGCCGCGCCGCTACGACACCCGATTCTTCATCGCGGCCGTCCCCGAGGGGCAGGACCCCGACGGCGAGACGAGCGAGGCCGACCGCTCGGAGTGGCTGCGACCCGACGCAGCCGTCGCCGCCTTCGAGGACGGCGACGTCATGCTCATGCCGCCGACGCTGGTGGCCCTCGAGCAGCTCGCCGAGGTGAGCACTGTGAGCGGCGCACTCGCCCAGGACCTCCCGATCGCCCCGGTCATGCCGCAGCTCGTGGAGACCGAGGCGGGCCCGGCCATGCGGGCCCAGCTGCCGTGAGCGCTGCGGTCGCTCCGGAGCCGTCCGCCCCCTTCGGGCAGTGGACGGGAGGCCAGGCGAGCGACAGGGCCTTCTGCCTCCTCCAGGGCAATCCGGGACCCATGACACTCGACGGCACCAACACTTGGGTCCTCATGGACCCGGGCGGCACCGAGGCGATCGTGATCGACCCGGGTGAGGACGAAGCCGCCCACCAGCAGCGGGTCGTCGACCACGTCACCGCACTCGGGGCCCGGGTCACCCGGATCGTGCTCACCCACGGTCACTTCGACCACAGCGAGGGCGCACCCCGTCTGGCGCAACTCACCGGAGCCCCGGTCCAGGCCGTGGGTCGCGGCCACGACGACCTCGGCGACGGCGACGTCCTGACCGCCGGTGGGCTCGAGGTGCGCGTCGTGGCCACGCCGGGCCACACCTCGGACTCGATCTCCTTCGCGCTCGCCGCGGACCACGCGCTCCTCACCGGCGACACCGTCCTCGGTCGCGGAACGACGATGGTCGCCCACCCCGACGGTGAGCTGGCCGCCTACCTCGACTCGCTCGAGCGCATCAAGGCGCTCACCGGCGACGGCGAGGTCGCCGCGATCCTCCCCGGTCACGGACCGACCGTCCCCGACGCCGCCGCCATGGTCGACTTCTACCGGGTCCACCGTCGTGAGCGCCTCGAGCAGGTGCGTGCAGCGATGGCAGACGGAGCCGCTGACGCCGATGCGGTCGTCGCGTCGGTCTACGCCGACGTCGACCGCTCCGTGTGGCCGGCTGCGAAGCTGTCCGTGCTCGCGCAGATGCGTTACCTCGGCGACTGAAACTCTGTCCGCCGGCGGCAGGTCGGGTTCGCCGGCGACAGGCTGGGTTCGCCGTCGACGGGCTGGAGCGGCCCTAAGGACGAAGCCGGCGGCTCTCCCTTCGTCTCACCTGGTCTTCCATGCCGGCTTCGCCCATGAGTCGGGCCGCACCCACCCTGTCGCCGGCTTCGTCCACGGCCGGGAAGCACTCACCCTGTCGCCGGCTTCGCCCATGAGTCGGGCCGCACCCACCCTGTCGCCGGCTTCGTCCACGGCCGGGAAGCACTCACCCTGTCGCCGGCTCACCCGTCGTCTGGACCACCTGAGTCGGGTTCAGGTGGACGACGAAGGCCCCGGACCGAGTGGTCCGGGGCCTTCGGGTGCGTCTGGGTCAGCGGGCGCGGCGCTGGAGGCGCTCGACGTCGGTGAGCAGGACCGCGCGGGCCTCGAGGCGCAGCCAGCCGCGGGAGGCGAAGTCGGCCAGGGCCTTGTTGACCGTCTCGCGAGAGGCGCCGACCAGCTGGGCGAGCTCCTCCTGGGTGAGGTCGTGAGCGACCATGACGCCATCCTCGACCGGGCGGCCGAAGCGCTGGCTCAGCTCGAGCAGCGCCTTGGCGACGCGACCCGGAACGTCGGTGAAGACGAGGTCTGCCAGGTTTTCGTTGGTGCGACGCAGTCGCCGGGCGAGGGCCGACAGGAGCGTGCCGGCGATGTGCGGGTGCGCTCCGAGCAGCTGACTCAGCTGCTCGTTGCCCAGACCGATGAGCTGCGTCTCCGCCACGGCCGTCGCAGTGGCGGTGCGCGCACCCGGGTCGAAGAGGCTCAGCTCGCCGAGCATCTCGGACGGGCCGAGGATCGCCAGCAGGTTCTCCCTGCCATCGGTGGAGGAACGACCGAGTTTGATCTTGCCCTCGGTGATCACATACAGGCGATCACCTTGGTCGCCCTCGTTGAAAAGGACGTCCCCGCGCTCCATGCGCACAGGGGTCATCGTCGCCATCACCTCAGCGGCGTCGGCGTCGTCAAGGGTCGCGAAGAGCGGGGCGCGGCGTACGACATCGAGGTTCACAGTCGGCAGTGTGCCATGTCACCCGGCTCAGGGGGGCCTAGGCTGCGGGGGTGTCTGTCGATCGCGAGGAGTCCCAGCTGGCCCTGACCCGTCGTGCCCGGCGGATGTACCGCACCCTCCACGAGCGTTATCCGTACGCGCACTGCGAGCTCGACTTCGACACTCCACTGCAGCTGCTGGTGGCCACGGTCCTGTCCGCCCAGACCACGGACGTGACGGTCAACAAGGTGACACCGACGCTCTTCGCCCAGTGGCCCACAGCAGCCGACCTCGCGGGTGCGGACCGCACCGCGATGGAAGAGGTCCTTCGCCCGACCGGTTTCTTCCGGGCCAAGACCAACTCCGTCCTCAAGCTCGGGATCGCCCTCGTGGAGGAGCACGACGGTGAGGTCCCGCCTCGTCTGAAGGACCTGGTCAAGCTCCCGGGAGTGGGCCGCAAGACGGCCAACGTGGTGCTGGGCAATGCCTTCGGCATTCCGGGGATCACCGTCGACACCCACTTCGGCCGACTGGCTCGTCGCATGGGGTGGACCGACGAGGAGGACCCGGTCAAGGTGGAGCACGCAGTCGGCGAGCTCGTCCCGCGCAAGGACTGGACGATGCTCAGCCATGTCCTCATCTTCCACGGGCGGCGGACCTGCCATGCCCGCCGACCGGCGTGCGGGGCCTGCCCGGTGGCGCAGTGGTGCCCCTCGTACGGCATCGGCGAGACCGACCCGGACAAGGCTGTGAAGCTGCTGAAGTACGAGGTCGCTCCCGGCGCCCAGCCAGCGGAGGAGGGTTCTTGAGCACGTCATCAGTACCGCCCGAGTGGTTGCTCGAGGCGGAGACCTCCCTGCGCGCCGACCTGCCCGGGTGGTTCACGCAGTTCGCGCCACCGAGTGCCGCGAAACGCAGGTCCGCAGTGCTCATGCTCGTTGCTGCGGGGGAGGAGGGGCACGACATCGTGCTCACCGAGCGCTCCGGGAGCCTGCGCAGCCACGCCAGCCAGGTCTCCTTCCCCGGAGGCAAGCTCGACCCAGGGGAGACACCGATCGAGGCTGCCCTGCGCGAGACGTGGGAGGAGGTCGGCGCGGAGCCTGCTGGTATCGACGTCGTCGGATCCTTCCCCGATCTCTGGCTCAGCCCGAGCCAGAACGCCGTCACCCCGGTCATCGGGTGGTGGCGTGAGCCCGGCACCTTGCGGGTCGTGGACCCGGGAGAGGTGGCCCGAGTCGAGCGCATCCCGGTCGCCGACCTCGTGGACCCCGCCAACAGGTTCATGGTCAAGGGACCCAGCGGCTTCACCGGGCCGGGCTTCGAGGTGGCCGACCTCTTCGTGTGGGGCTTCACGGCGCAGCTGCTCAGTGTGCTTCTGGACGCCTCTGGCCTGAGCCAGCCGTGGGACGAAGAAGTGCGCCGTCGCCTGCCGTGGCGCTTTGTCCGTCAGTACCTCACGGGGACGGGTGGGCGACTGCCAACCACGCGATGAGGGCTGAGCTGACCGCCTCGGGTGCCTCTTCGGGGAGGAAGTGGCCCACTCCCGGGATGTCGGTCAGTGTCATCGTCGCGTTGACGAAGCGTCGGCTCTCCTGAGCCATGACCGGCAGCGAGGTCGGGTCCTGCTGGCCCTGCAGGTGCAGGACGGGGATGCTGATGCTCCCTGCGACCCGGTGCAGGTAGCGGACCCCGGTCGGGGTGAGGCGGCAGCGGTAGAACCAGCGGTGGTACTCGGCGGCCGCTTGCCCGGCGAAGGGGACGGCCATCGCCTCGGTGTACCGCTCGGCGGTCTCGCTGGTGATCCAGGCGTGATCGGGGCCGGACCAAGCCCGCAGACGTCTGGCGACGGACAGGGCCTGCCGCTCGGAGGCGAAGGGGGCCTGCATCGCCCGGAGGTACTGGTTGGCTCGCCACTGGAGGGGATGACGCCACATGGCCCTGTGGAAGATGGCGGGGTGTGGCATCCCGATCGGGGCGATCGCCGTGGTGACCGCCGGTTGGTGGGTCGGCATGCTCCACGTGATCCACGCGCCGAGGCCGAGACCGACGATGGCCGCGTCGTCGGCACCCAGACTGCGGATGATGGCCGCGATGTCGTCGCAAGCCGTCGGCGCGTCATAACCGGACGGAGGCTTGTCGCTCGCGCCGAAGCCTCGCAGGTCGACGGCCGCGACCCGGTAGCCGGCAGACGCTAGTGCGGGGATCTGGTGGCGCCACGCCCACCAGAACTGCGGGTAGCCGTGGACCAGGACCACCAGTGGCCCGCTGCCGGCGAGGGCCACGTGGAAGCGGGCACCGTTCGCGGAGACGAACCGGTGCTCCCACGGGCCCTCGACCAGAGCGGCCGCAGCGTCGGGGGGGTTCAGCTGCGCGGCTTGATGGCGGCGACCGTCTCCTGCGCATTGCGGATCGCCTTCTGCGGGACGGTGTTGGCCTTGGCCTTCTTCAGCGCCTTGATGCCGAGGAGGCCGGCGATGGCTGCGATGACGAAGAGGAGCACAGTGACGATGAGGTACCCGGCCCACACGGGGAGCCAGACCGCAATGACCTGGGCCAAGGTGTGGAAGAGGAAGATCAGGCCGAGCAGCGCGACGAAGCCGGCACCGCCGAGGAGACCCGCTCCCTTGCCGCCGAAGGACAAGCCCTTGGTGACCTCGGACTTGGCGAGCTGGATCTCGCTCTGGACCAAGGCCGAGATGTCGTGTGACGCATCCGCGACGAGCTGGCCGACGGAGCGCTCCGTCTCACCCGGAGCGGGCTGACCGATGAGACGCCGGGCGGCGGGGTCGGTGCTGGCGGTGCGGGCGTGATCGGTGCTCATGCTGCTCCTGGTCGATATGTGTGTCGAGCGGCCACCCGTGGTGGCACGCGGTTCTCGTCGTCACCCTACCCACGAGTCCTCGTATCCGCGGGAGCGCCGGGCCTGCGGAGTCCGCGCCGCAGAGATGGCGAAGGGAGGGTGAAGCCCCGCAGAAGTTGCGGTGAACCTTCCCCGGACAAGCCCGTGTGGAGCAGCGAAGTCCTCCGGCAGGGGCCACGATCAAGGTATGAGCTACGGCGAGGAGACGACTCCTCTGGCGATCGGGCACCGAGGCGGCGCTGGTCTGGCGCCCGAGAACACGTTGGCGGCCTTCGCCATGACGACGGCGCTCGGCCTGCGCTATCTGGAGAGCGACGTGAGGCTGACGGCTGACGGCCATCTCGTCTGCTTCCACGACGAATACCTCGACCGCTGTACGACAGGGTCCGGCCGACTGGGCGAGCGCACCCTCGCGGACCTGCGCCAGAACGTCCGGGTCGGCGGGGTCGAGCCGATCCCGACCCTCGAGGAGGCCCTCGCCTCCTTCCCGGACGCCTGCTTCACCGTGGACCTGAAGGACCGAGCCGCCATAGCGCCGATGGCTCGACTGCTGCAACGCCGGGACTATGCCGAGCGCGTGTGCGTGGCCGGAGCGTGGGACGGGTGGTTGCAGCACCTGGCCTCACAGGTCCCCCATGTGCGAACCGCTCTGGGGTGGCGCTCGCTGGTTGCGCTCATCTCCGCGGCCAAGGCAGGGGTGCCGCCGCCGACCGCCGCCGTCCGGGGGCGTTTCGCCCATGTGCCCATCCAGCTCGGTCGTCTCCCCATCCACTCACCGGCGCTCGTTCGCCGAGCCCACCGACTCGGGGTCCGGGTGATCGTGTGGACAGTCGATGACCCTCTGCAGATGCACGAGCTGCTGGACATGGGGGTCGACGGGATCATCACCGACCGACCAGATCGCCTTCGCTCGGTGATGATCAGCCGGGGGGCGTGGACGCCGATGGGCAGTGGCAGCGTCGCCCTGACGGAGACCACGACCGCAGCCTTCAGACCCTAAACAGATCAAGATGCCCAGAAACCCGGGCGACTTCGACCATCCCCAGGGCCGACTGCGTGGGCGATTTGGCGCATGGGGTGGCGGTGACCTAATGTTCTCGATGTCAGCCCGAGAGGGAGGAACGGACACCAAGTGGCAGCCCTTGCTGGGTTGCACCAAGTAGGCCGGTCCCGCGGGGTTGATTCCCTTTTTGAGTGGTTTGTCTGGCGTTTTGGCGCTGGGGAGCTGGCTTGGAGGCACTGCGGTTNCGATTTGGCGCATGGGGTGGCGGTGACCTAATGTTCTCGATGTCAGCCCGAGAGGGAGGAACGGACACCAAGTGGCAGCCCTTGCTGGGTTGCACCAAGTAGGCCGGTCCCGCGGGGTTGATTCCCTTTTTGAGTGGTTTGTCTGGCGTTTTGGCGCTGGGGRGCTGGCTTGGAGGCACTGCGGTTCGGCTGCTAGTGTGGGAGATCGCCGCAGGGTGTTCATCGCGTTTCTTGGCCTCGCCAGGTTGGGAAGCGAGTTTGACTCTGTAGCGATCACGGTAGTAAGTTGGAGAAGTTGCCCCTGAAGCAGGTCGCCGAAGAGCTTGACGGTGGTTGTGGTGGGTGTGCGTGTGAATCTTGAGAACTCAACAGCGTGTCAAAAATCGATGCCAATACCTCGTTCTTGGCTGATTGTGTCCTTCCCGTTCGGGTTGGGTGTGGTTGGTTGGGAGTGAATATTTTTTCCTTTGGTTGAACGAGATACAAACAGCAGTTTTTTGCTGGTTGTTCTTACTCGGTCATGGATACAGCCCTTTGTTGGGTTATAGATTGCCCCTTCGAGGTCCTTTGTGGTCTTGGGGGTGTACATCATCAACGGAGAGTTTGATCCTGGCTCAGGACGAACGCTGGCGGCGTGCTTAACACATGCAAGTCGAACGGTGAAGCTCCAGCTTGCTGGAGTGGATCAGTGGCGAACGGGTGAGTAACACGTGAGCAACCTGCCCCAAACTCTGGAATAAGCACTGGAAACGGTGTCTAATACTGGATACGAGACCAACCTGCATGGGTATGGTTTGGAAAGTTTTTCGGTTTGGGATGGGCTCGCGGCCTATCAGCTTGTTGGTGAGGTAATGGCTCACCAAGGCGACGACGGGTAGCCGGCCTGAGAGGGCGACCGGCCACACTGGGACTGAGACACGGCCCAGACTCCTACGGGAGGCAGCAGTGGGGAATATTGCACAATGGGCGAAAGCCTGATGCAGCGACGCCGCGTGAGGGATGACGGCCTTCGGGTTGTAAACCTCTTTCAGCAGGGAAGAAGCGAAAGTGACGGTACCTGCAGAAGAAGCACCGGCTAACTACGTGCCAGCAGCCGCGGTAATACGTAGGGTGCGAGCGTTGTCCGGAATTATTGGGCGTAAAGAGCTTGTAGGCGGTTTGTCGCGTCTGCTGTGAAAATCCGGGGCTCAACCCCGGACTTGCAGTGGGTACGGGCAGACTAGAGTGTGGTAGGGGAGACTGGAATTCCTGGTGTAGCGGTGAAATGCGCAGATATCAGGAGGAACACCGATGGCGAAGGCAGGTCTCTGGGCCACTACTGACGCTGAGAAGCGAAAGCATGGGGAGCGAACAGGATTAGATACCCTGGTAGTCCATGCCGTAAACGTTGGGAACTAGGTGTGGGTCTCATTCCACGAGATCCGTGCCGCAGCTAACGCATTAAGTTCCCCGCCTGGGGAGTACGGCCGCAAGGCTAAAACTCAAAGGAATTGACGGGGGCCCGCACAAGCGGCGGAGCATGCGGATTAATTCGATGCAACGCGAAGAACCTTACCAAGGCTTGACATATACCGGAAACTTCCAGAGATGGTTGCCCCCTTTGGGTCGGTATACAGGTGGTGCATGGTTGTCGTCAGCTCGTGTCGTGAGATGTTGGGTTAAGTCCCGCAACGAGCGCAACCCTCGTTCTATGTTGCCAGCACGTAATGGTGGGGACTCATGGAAGACTGCCGGGGTCAACTCGGAGGAAGGTGGGGATGACGTCAAATCATCATGCCCCTTATGTCTTGGGCTTCACGCATGCTACAATGGCCGGTACAAAGGGCTGCGATACCGCAAGGTGGAGCGAATCCCAAAAAACCGGTCTCAGTTCGGATTGGGGTCTGCAACTCGACCCCATGAAGTCGGAGTCGCTAGTAATCGCAGATCAGCAACGCTGCGGTGAATACGTTCCCGGGCCTTGTACACACCGCCCGTCAAGTCACGAAAGTCGGTAACACCCGAAGCCGGTGGCCCAACCCTTGTGGGGGGAGCCGTCGAAGGTGGGACTGGCGATTGGGACTAAGTCGTAACAAGGTAGCCGTACCGGAAGGTGCGGCTGGATCACCTCCTTTCTAAGGAGCACTGGCCACTKTTGTGGTCCAGAGCCTGGTTTGTCCTCGAATGTGGGACACCAGGTGCTCGGGTGGAACATCGATTATTTGACGCTCATGTTTGTCTGTGAGGCGAGTACCTGCACTTTTGTGTGGTGGAAAGCGTTGCGGGTGGGTGTGGGKGTTGTGACACGTTGTTGGGTCCTGAGGGTTCACGCGAGTGAAGCTTCAAGACCRRCCTGTTAAGGGTTGGTTGTGGGCCTTGCCTGATCATGTACCGCACTGCTTTGTGGTGTTGGCGTGGTYGTGGGGTGAGGTACCTCCCGTATTTTGAGAACTACACAGTGGACGCGAGCATCTTTGTGGCTCAAGTTTTTAAGGGCGCACGGTGGATGCCTTGGCACCAGGAACCGAAGAAGGACGTAGGAATCTGCGATAAGCCACGGGGAGTCGATAACCAGACTGTGATCCGTGGATTTCCGAATGGGGAAACCCGGCTGGAGGCAAGTCCAGTCACTCCTGCCTGAATATATAGGGCAGGTAGAGGGAACGCGGGGAAGTGAAACATCTCAGTACCCGCAGGAAGAGAAAACAACAGTGATTCCGTGAGTATTGGCGAGAGAAAGCGGATGAGGCCAAACCGGATGTGTGTGATAGCTGTCAGGCGTTGCATGTTCGGGGTTGTGGGAGCTTTTTCACGAGACTGACATTTCGTGGTGGAGTAAGAAATTCATGYCATAGTCGAAGGGTCTTGAATGGCCCGGCACAGAGGGTGGAACCCCCGTAGACGAAATGGTGTGGACTCCATGGAAGATTTCCCAAGTAGCACGGGGCTCGAGAAATCCCGTGTGAATCTGGCGGGACCACCCGCTAAGCCTAAATATTCCCTGGTGACCGATAGCGGACAAGTACCGTGAGGGAAAGGTGAAAAGTACCCCGAGAGGGGAGTGAAATAGATCCTGAAACCGTGCGCTTACAATCCGTCGGAGCCTCCTTGTGGGGTGACGGCGTGCCTTTTGAAGAATGAGCCTGCGAGTTAGTGCTCAGTGGCAAGGTTAACCCGTGTGGGGAAGCCGTAGCGAAAGCGAGTCCGAACAGGGCGAATGAGTCGCTGGGTCTAGACCCGAAGCGGAGTGATCTACCCATGGCCAGGTTGAAGCGACGGTAAGACGTCGTGGAGGACCGAACCCACTTAGGTTGAAAACTGAGGGGATGAGCTGTGGGTAGGGGTGAAAGGCCAATCAAACTCCGTGATAGCTGGTTCTCCCCGAAATGCATTTAGGTGCAGCGTCACGTGTTTCTTACCGGAGGTAGAGCTACTGGATAGCTAATGGGCCTCACCAGGTTACTGACGTTAGCCAAACTCCGAATGCCGGTAAGTGAGAGCGTGGCAGTGAGACTGCGGGGGATAAGCTCCGTAGTCGAGAGGGAAACAGCCCAGATCATCAGCTAAGGTCCCTAAGCGTGTGCTAAGTGGAAAAGGATGTGGAGTTGCCGTGACAACCAGGAGGTTGGCTTAGAAGCAGCCACCCTTTAAAGAGTGCGTAATAGCTCACTGGTCAAGTGATTCCGCGCCGACAATGTAGCGGGGCTCAAGCACACCACCGAAGCTATGGCATTGACACACTGCTCGGCACCTTTGGTGTCCAGGCGTGTTGATGGGTAGGGGAGCGTCGTGTGGCGAGTGAAGCGGCGGAGTGATCCAGCCGTGGATGCCACACGAGTGAGAATGCAGGCATGAGTAGCGAATGACGGGTGAGAAACCCGTCCGCCGAATATCCAAGGGTTCCAGGGTCAAGCTAATCTGCCCTGGGTAAGTCGGGACCTAAGGCGAGGCCGACAGGCGTAGTCGATGGACATCCGGTTGATATTCCGGAACCGGCGAAGAACCGCCCATGATGAATCCAGTGATGCTAAACGCCTGAATCTTGCCGTAGAAGCCCTTCGGGGTTTCGCTGGTGAGTGGAACGCGTGACCCGATCTGGTAGTAGTCAAGCGATGGGGAGACGCAGGAAGGTAGCCTCCGCGTGGCGATGGTTGTCCACGTCCAAGGGTGTAGGGAGTCAGGTAGGCAAATCCGCCTGGCACATATCCTGAGACCTGATAGTGACCGCTTTTAGCGGGAAGCAGGGTGATCCTATGCTGCCGAGAAAATCCTCTAGCGAGGTTCTAGCCGCCCGTACCCCAAACCGACTCAGGTGGATAAGTAGAGAATACTAAGGCGATCGAGTGAATCGTGGTTAAGGAACTCGGCAAAATGCCCCCGTAACTTCGGGAGAAGGGGGGCCCGGATTCTGAAGCCCTTTACGGGCTAGGAAGATGGGCCGCAGAGACCAGGGAGAAGCGACTGTTTACTAAAAACACAGGTCCGTGCGAAGTCGCAAGACGATGTATACGGACTGACGCCTGCCCGGTGCTGGAAGGTTAAGAGGACCGGTTAGCTCTTTAGAGCGAAGCTGAGAATTTAAGCCCCAGTAAACGGCGGTGGTAACTATAACCATCCTAAGGTAGCGAAATTCCTTGTCGGGTAAGTTCCGACCTGCACGAATGGCGTAACGACTTCTCCACTGTCTCAACCGCGAACTCGGCGAAATTGCATTACGAGTAAAGATGCTCGTTACGCGCAGCAGGACGGAAAGACCCCGGGACCTTCACTATAGCTTGGTAGTGGTGATCGGGACGGCTTGTGTAGGATAGGTGGGAGACTGTGAAGCATGCACGCTAGTGTGTGTGGAGTCAACGTTGAAATACCACTCTGGTCGTTCTGGTTATCTAACCTCGGTCCGTGATCCGGATCAGGGACATTGCCTGGTGGGTAGTTTAACTGGGGCGGTTGCCTCCTAAAATGTAACGGAGGCGCTCAAAGGTTCCCTCAGCCTGGTTGGCAATCAGGTGGCGAGTGCAAGTGTACAAGGGAGCTTGACTGCGAGACTGACACGTCGAGCAGGGACGAAAGTCGGAACTAGTGACCCGACGGTGGCTTGTGGAAGCGCCGTCGCTCAACGGATAAAAGGTACCCCGGGGATAACAGGCTGATCTTCCCCAAGAGTCCATATCGACGGGATGGTTTGGCACCTCGATGTCGGCTCGTCGCATCCTGGGGGTGGAGTATCTCCCAAGGGTTGGGCTGTTCGCCCATTAAAGCGGCACGCGAGCTGGGTTTAGAACGTCGTGAGACAGTTCGGTCCCTATCCGCTGTGCGCGTAGGAAACTTGAGAGAGGCTGACCCTAGTACGAGAGGACCGGGTTGGACGAACCTCTGGTGTGTGAGTTGTTCTGCCAAGGGCACCGCTCATTAGCTACGTTCGGAAGTGATAACCGCTGAAAGCATCTAAGCGGGAAGCATGTCTCAAGATGAGGTTTCCATGGAGCTTTGCTCCGAGAGGCTCCCAGTAGACTACTGGGTTGATAGGCCAGATGTGGAAGTGCAGTAATGCATGGAGCTGACTGGTACTAATAAGCCGATAACTTGATACACACACAACTTTGTTGCGTAACAAAAGAATGCCCGCGTCCACTGTGCAGTTCCYGAGATACGGTCGGGAACACCCACGTAACTCCATAGAGTTTCGGCTGTCATAGCGAGGGGGAAACGCCCGGTCCCATTTCGAACCCGGAAGCTAAGCCCTTCAGCGCCGATGGTACTGCACTGGGAACGGTGTGGGAGAGTAGGACGCAGCCGGACAACCATTGAGCCGAGAGCCCCCAACGAGTCGTTGGGGGCTCTCGCGCGTTCCACGACAAA
>NZ_LMRZ01000002.1 GCF_001428305.1 Janibacter sp. Soil728
GATCGCTGCGAGCGGTCGGTTCCGGGTGGCGGCGGTGCCTGTCGCGTGGCTGGGTCTGGCGGCGATCGTCGTGACCGGGTTCACCTACACGGGGTCGACGCCCTTCCCGGGGTACACGGCGTTGCTGCCGGTGCTGGGGACGGCGGCGGTGATCTGGGCTGGTTCCCAGCACGTGCTGTCGCCCACGGGGATCTTCCGGTTCCGTCCGATCCAGTGGTTGGGGGATGTGTCGTACTCGGTGTACCTGTGGCACTGGCCGCTCGTCATCCTCGTGCCCTTCGTCAGCGGTGGCAGTCTGGGCATCCTGGACAAGATCGCCATCGTGGCGGCGACGTTGGTCCTGGCGGGGTTGAGCAAGACCTTCATCGAGGACAGGTTCCGCCAGCCGAAGCCGGGTGCCCCCCTTCGGCACTCCTATCGTCTGGCGGTGGTCGGGATGGTGGCCCTGACGGTGATGGGTGGCGCGCAGGTCGCTGAGGCCAATCACGGGGCGCTGGCACGAGGCAAGCAGAAGTGTCCGGTCAAGGACGACGCGAAGCTGGTCCCGGCCGCGGAGCTGGCGAAGGAGGACAAGTCCGACGCCTACGCCGACAACTGCTGGACCAACCAGCCCTTCACCGGGCGCAAGACCTGCACCTACGGCGACGGCCCGAAGCAGGTGGCGTTGGTGGGCAACTCCCACGCGGGGCACTGGCTGCCGGCTCTGCAGGCCCTGGCCAAGAAGAACGGCTGGACCATCACCACGTACCTGGTGTCGAGCTGTGCCGTGACGGACGCGCGTCAGAAGTACGAGACCGAGGTCAAGTCCCAGAACTGCTACGACTACGGCCAGTGGGCCCAGAAGCAGACGTCCGGGAAAAAGTACGACCTCGTCATCACGTCGGAACGTCTTGCGTTGGACAGCTCGTCACGGGGCACCACCAAGGCGAAGGCGGTTGCCGGGTACGCGAGCTACCTGCGCGACTGGGCCAAGGGCGGCACCAACATCCTCGCGATCAAGGACCCGACCTACCCCGGGATCAACATCCCCGACTGCTTGGCCGAGCACCCGGACGACCAGTCGAAGTGCTCCGCACCGAGGAAGGACTGGATCGTCGACGACGCCCTCGTGGACGCCGTCAAGGAGGTCGACCTGCCCAAGGTGACGTACGCCAACTTCGACGACCTGGTCTGCGAGCCCACCGTGTGCCGCGGTGCCAACGGCGGAGTCATCACGTACTTCGACAAGGCTCACCTCAGCGCCACCTATGTCAAGACGATGACCCCCTTCATGGCGAAGGAGATCGAAGCAGCAGCCAGACGGTGACCTAGCTCCCCGACTGCGGATGCTGCACGCGGGTCTGAGGTTCGCCCCGTAGGGTTTCCCCCCGTCAGGCGACGGGGCGAGCGCTCTTCCAGCGCTCTCTCGACGCATCTCTCATGCTCGAAGGTTGTGTTGATGAAGGACCTGTTCTCCGCTCTCCGCGCTCGTGGGTCGGAGTCCTCTGCGAGTGGTTTTCGCAAGGACATCCAGGGTTTGCGGGCGGTTGCGGTCTCGCTCGTGGTCATCTTCCACGTGTGGCCGCACAGCCTG
>NZ_LMRZ01000003.1 GCF_001428305.1 Janibacter sp. Soil728
GTGCTCATGCAGCCATCATCTGGCCACTACCGGAGCCCCGGACTGTCAGCGGTGTCCCTTCACATACCTGTCAGACATGTCCCTTCAAATCACACCGACGATTCACCGGCGGGTTCACCTCCAATGAGGAAGGGGTGTGTCCCCGGCGTAGGCTGCTGGACATGCGTTTTGAGGAGCTCGGCTTCGCCCCCGACACCGTCGACTACCTGACCGCTTGGGAGCACCAGAAGCAGGTGCACGCAGCCGTCGTCGCCGGTGAGCTCGAGGACACCACCCTGCTGCTGGAGCACACCGCGGTCTACACCGCGGGCAAGCGCACCGAGCCGCACGAGCGGCCCTTCGACGGCACCCCGGTCATCGACGTCGACCGCGGCGGCAAGATCACCTGGCACGGCCCCGGGCAGCTCGTCGGCTACCCGATCGCCCACCTGCCGGGTCGGCGCGATGTCATCGCGCACGTGCGCCGCCTCGAGGAGATGATGATCCGCGTCGCCGCCGACGTGGGCGTCACCGTCACCCGGGTGCCCGGTCGCTCCGGCATCTGGGTGCCCGGCACCGACGGTGAGCGTGACCGCAAGCTCGGCCAGATCGGCATCCGCGTCTCCCGGGACGTGGCGATGCACGGCTTCAGCCTCAACGTCAGCTGCGACCTGTCCTGGACGCAGACGATCGTCCCGTGCGGCATCCCCGACGCCGACGTCTCGACCCTGGCGCTGGAGACCGGGCGCGACATCACCGTGGCCGACATCCTCCCTTCGGCCAAGGCCCACCTGCTCGAGGTCATGACGGAGGACCTGCCGCTGACCAAGGGGGCTGCGGCCACCGCCTGATCAGCGCTTCAGGATGGCGTGCTCCCACGGCCTGTCCAGGTCGAAGCGCCGACCGGTGACCTCCTCCGGGACGATCTCGACGAAGACCTCCTTGTCCGTCGGGATCCACGAGCGCAGTCGAGAGTTTTCGGCACGTTCGCGGTCGTCCCTCTTCTCCAGCACCCGCGCGTCACCACGCACGATGACCGACCACGCCTCGTCCTGCGCGTACCCGTCGATCTCGAAGGCCACGTCGGACTGCATGACGACCCCCAGGAGCTTGTTGCCCTGCGAGGTGCGAAACAGCAGGACCTCGTGGTCGGTCGCGTAGTTGAGCGGCACGATGTGCACCTCCCCCGTGAGGTGGAAGGCGAGACGGCCGAACTCGTTGCCGCGCAACAGCTCCCAGCACTCGTCCCGGCTCAGCTCGTGGATTGGTGACTGCGTCATCCCGACCTCCTGTGGCCCGACCCGGGCACCGCTGCCCGTCCCATGATCGTAGTGACGAAGGGGGTCCCCGTCGCCCCCCTTCGTCCCCCGCGGGGAGCGGCGTAGGCTTGAGTGATTCCGGACACCACCGGATCACCGAGAGTTGCCAGGAGAGTTGCGTGACCGTCGCACCCGAAGGACGTCGCATGTTGCGTGTCGAGGCACGCAATGCCGAGACCCCGATCGAGCGCAAGCCGGAGTGGATCCGGACCACGGCGAAGATGGGCCCCGAGTACAACCAGATGCGTGGCCGCGTCAGTGGCGCCGGCCTGCACACGGTGTGCCAGGAGGCCGGCTGCCCCAACATCTTCGAGTGCTGGGAGGACCGAGAGGCCACCTTCCTCATCGGAGGTGACGTGTGCACCCGTCGCTGCGACTTCTGCGACATCGCCACCGGTCGCCCGACGAGCCTCGACCTGGACGAGCCGCGTCGCGTCGCCGAGTCCGTCCTCGAGATGGGCCTGCGCTACTCCACCGTCACCGGCGTCGCCCGCGACGACCAGCCCGACGGTGCCGCGGGCCTGTACGCCGAGACGATCCGCCAGATCCACGCGCTGAACCCCAACACCGGCGTCGAGATCCTCCCGCCCGACTTCGGCGCCAAGCCCGAGCTCGTCGGCCAGGTCTTCGACGCCCGACCCGAGGTCTTCGCCCACAACCTCGAGACGGTCCCGCGGATCTTCCGCAAGATCCGCCCCGCCTTCACCTACGAGAAGTCGCTCGCGGTCCTGTCGATGGCCCGCGAGGCCGAGCTCGTCACCAAGTCCAACCTCATCCTCGGGATGGGCGAGGAGGACCACGAGATCGAGGAGGCCATCCGCGACCTGCACGAGGCCGGCTGCGACATCCTCACGATCACCCAGTACCTGCGCCCCTCCAAGCTGCACCACCCGATCGAGCGGTGGGTCAAGCCGGAGGAGTTCGTCCACTGGAGCGACCTCGCCGAGGAGATCGGCTTCAAGGGCGTCATGTCCGGGCCGCTCGTGCGCTCCAGCTACCGCGCCGGTCGTCTCTACGCGACCGCGATGCGCAAGTGGGGTCGCCCGATCCCCGAGCACCTCTCGCACCTCGAGGCAGCCATCGACGAGCCCGCCCGCCAGGAGGCCTCCTCGCTGGTCGCCAAGGCGCATGCCCAGGCCCTCCTCGACCAGCCCGCCACCGGCACCGACGGCTGACGCTTCCCCCTTCGCAAAAGGAACTAGACTCCCCCCTCATGGCCAGCAAGAGCGACAAGCCCGTCAAGCCCAAGCGCGAGAACCCCTTCAAGCGGATCGCCGGCGTCTACAAGACGATCAAGGCGATCGATCCGCAGGTGACCCTGTGGATGCTCCTCGCCTTCGTGGTGGTGCTGCTTGTCGGCACGGTCATCGGCCTGATCTTCGGGCATGTCATCGCCTCGCTGCTCGTCTCGATCCCCTTCGCCGCGCTCGCCGCGATGATCGTGCTCTCGCGGCGTGGTGAGGCGGCTGCCTTCAAGCAGATGGAGGGCCAGCGCGGCGCCTCGATCGGTGGTCTGTCGGCGCTGCGTCGTGGGTGGTACTACGACCAGGAGCCGATCGCCGCCGACGCGACCAAGCCGAGCGAGATCAACACCGCGGCCGTCGTCTTCCGCGCGCTCGGCCGTCCCGGCATCGTCCTGCTGGGCGAGGGCCCCAAGCACCGCGTCGACAAGCTCTTCGCCAAGGAGATCAAGAAGGTGGGCCGGGTCGCGCCGGGCGTTCCGGTGCACACCTACCTCGTCGGCAGCGGCGACGGTGAGCTGGCTCCTCGCAAGATCCGGATGACGCTGACCAAGCTCAAGCCCGAGCTGACCAAGGAGGAGATGTCGGTCGTCAACAAGCGGCTGAAGTCCCTCCCCGGGCTTCGCCAGGGCGTCCCGGCCGGGGTCGACCCCAACCGGGCCCGCTCCAGCCGCGCCGCCCAGCGGGGCCGCTGAGCGTCCACGCTCCACCCCACGTCTCGTCGAGGAGAGCCGCCCTGCCTGCTGCACCGATCGCCCACGCCGAGGACCTCGCCGACTTCGTCGACGCCTCCCCCTCGAGCTACCACGCCGCGACCGAGGTGGCTCGCCGCCTGCAGGACGCCGGGTTCGCCGCACTCGACGAGACGCAGTCCTGGCCGCAAGAGCCGGGCCGCTACCTCGTCGTGCGCGACGGTGCCCTCATCGCGTGGGTCCTCCCGAGCACGGCGTCGACGACCACGCCCGTGCGGGTCTTCGGCGCCCACACCGACTCCCCCGGATTCAAGCTCAAGCCGCAGCCGACGACCGGACGCCTCGGCTGGCTGCAGGCAGGTGTCGAGGTCTACGGCGGACCGCTGCTGAACTCCTGGCTCGACCGCGAGCTGCGTCTGGCCGGTCGGCTGGTCCTCGACGACGGCACCGAGGTCCTCGCCGACACCGGCCCGCTGCTGCGGTTGCCGCAGCTGGCGATCCACCTCGACCGCGAGGCCAACGAGCGCTTCGCCCTCGACAAGCAGGCGCACACCCAGCCGGTGTGGGGGCTCGGCGCCCCCGAGTCGGCCGACCTGCTGGCCGAGCTCGCGGGCTCAGCCGGTGTGGACGCCGCTCGCATCCGCGGCTACGACCTCGTCACCGCCGACTCCGCGCGCGGCGCCGTCTTCGGTCGTGACGACGCCTTCTTCGCCGCGGGCCGCCTCGACGACCTCGCGTCCGTCCACGCCGGCACGGTCGCCATGGCGGCGCTCGGCAGCGATCTCGACGCCGACCACATCCCGGTGCTCGCCGTCTTCGACCACGAGGAGATCGGGTCGGCGACCCGCTCGGGCGCGGCCGGCCCCTTCCTCGAGGACGTGCTCGAGCGCATCGGCCTGGCGCTCGGCGCCGATCGGGGCGAGCGGATGCGCGCGCTGGCGTCGTCGTGGTGCGTCTCGAGCGATGTCGGCCACTCCGTGCACCCCAACTACCCCGGCAAGCACGATCCTCAGGTCCGCCCGGTGCTCGGCTCCGGTCCGATCCTGAAGATCAACGCCAACCAGCGCTACTCGACCGACGGGGTCGGAGCCGCCGCGTGGCACGGCTGGTGCGAGGCGGCGGGCGTGACCAGCCAGGAGTTCGTCTCCAACAACACGGTGCCGTGCGGCTCGACGATCGGGCCGATCACGGCGACCCGGCTGGGCATCCGCACCGTCGACGTCGGCATCCCGATCCTGTCGATGCACTCGGCTCGGGAGCTGGCGGGCACGAGCGACCTGTACGACCTGACGCGGGTGGCGGAGCGCTTCTTCCGCGGCTGAGTCAGCGTCGCGTGATGCGGGTGCCGGCCGCGCGGTCGTGCAGACCGCGACCGTCGTCACCCAGGACGATCAGGGCGGGGATGAAGAGGCACAGCAGCGCAGCACGAGCGGCGGCACGAAGGGGGGTGACCCACTCCCCGTGCAGCGGCACGACCTGAAGACCCATGAGCCGGTGGCCGAAGGTGGCGCCCCCGAGGGTGACCCCGACGACGTTGAGCAGGAAGAGCAGCCCGAGCGGCGCGAAGGAGAAGGCCGCGGGGCTGAGCTCGACCACGGCACCGATGAGCCCGTGGACGATCAGCAGGCACGAGGCCCAGTCGATGACGAGGGCGATGAAGCGACGACCGAAGGGGGCGCGGCTCCCCCCTTCGTCCGAAGTGGGGGCGGGAGGACCGACTCTGCTGCTCACGCGCGGAAGCCTACGTCGCCGCGCGGCGGACGCTCCCACCGCCCGAGCCACTCGCTGAGTAGGATCGACCTCAGCAAATGGGGCCTCGGCCTCATGTAACACAGGTGAAACATGTGGGTCATGGCCGAGAAACCGTCCGTGTCTAGCGTGATCACCAACAGTTGAAGCGGGAGGTCACAGTGGCCCGCCGCCCCACCCCAGGAGGATGGTTTGTTCAGCTCCCCTGACGAGGTTCTTGAGTTCATCAAGGCCGAAGACGTCAAGTTCGTCGACATTCGCTTCTGCGACCTGCCCGGCGTCATGCAGCACTTCAACGTGCCCGCCGAGTCGATCGACGAGGAGTTCTTCACCGAGGGCCAGATGTTCGACGGCTCCTCGATCCGCGGCTTCCAGGCCATCCACGAGTCCGACATGAAGCTCGTGCCGGACATCGACTCCGCGTACATCGACCCCTTCCGCGTCGAGAAGACGCTCATCGTCAACTTCTCGATCGTCGACCCCTTCACGGGCGAGCAGTACAGCCGTGACCCGCGCAATGTCGCGTCCAAGGCCGAGGCCTACCTGAAGTCGACCGGCATCGCCGACACCGCCTACTTCGGCGCCGAGGCCGAGTTCCACATCTTCGACGACATCCGCTTCGACAGCCAGCCGCAGGGCTCCTACTACTTCATCGACTCGGTCGAGGCGTCGTGGAACACCGGCCGCAAGGAAGAGGGCGGCAACCAGGGCTACAAGACGGTCATGAAGGGCGGCTACTTCCCCGTGCCGCCCGTCGACCACTTCACCGACCTGCGCGACCAGATCTGCCTGAAGATGAAGGAGGTCGGTCTCAACGTCGAGCGCAGCCACCACGAGGTCGGCTCCGCCGGTCAGCAGGAGATCAACTACCGCTTCAACACGCTGCTCGCCTCCGGCGATGACCTGATGAAGTTCAAGTACGTCGTCAAGAGCGCTGCCTGGGCCGCCGGTCGTACCGCGACCTTCATGCCCAAGCCCGTCTTCGGTGACAACGGCTCCGGCATGCACACCCACCAGAGCCTGTGGAAGGACGGCGAGCCGCTCTTCTACGACGAGCAGGGTTACGGCGGCCTGTCCGACCTCGCCCGCTGGTACATCGGTGGTCTGCTCAAGCACGCCCCGGCGCTGCTCGCCTTCACCAACCCGACGGCCAACAGCTACCACCGGCTGGTCCCGGGCTACGAGGCCCCGATCAACCTCGTGTACTCCGCGCGCAACCGCTCGGCCTGCATCCGCATCCCGATCGCTGGCAACTCCCCCAAGGCCAAGCGCGTCGAGTTCCGCATCCCGGACCCGTCGAGCAACCCGTACCTGTGCTTCGCCGCGCAGCTGATGGCGGGCCTCGACGGCATCAAGAACCGCATCGAGCCCCCGGAGCCGGTCGACAAGGACCTCTACGAGCTCCCGCCGGAGGAGCACGACGCCATCGAGCAGGTCCCGACCTCCCTCCCCGAGGTCCTCAAGGCCCTGGAGGCCGACCACGAGTTCCTGCTCGAGGGCGACGTCTTCACCCAGGACCTGATCGACACCTGGATCACCTGGAAGTACGAGAACGAGGTGCTCCCCCTGCAGGTGCGCCCGCACCCGCACGAGTTCGAGATGTACTTCGACATCTGAGCCGACAGGGCAAGCGAAAGGCCCCAGATCCCCGAAATACCGGGGGTCTGGGGCCTTCGTCGTGCTCGGCTACTTGGCCGCTGGCCGCAGATTGGCCGCAGGCCGGTCCGCGAAGACGGCCGACATGGCTGCACGGCTGCGATCGTCGGCGTCCGGCATGAGGTGGCCGTAAGTGTTCAAGGTCGTGGTGGCCGAGGCGTGGCGCAGGCGGGCCTGCACGACCTTGACGTCGAGGCCGCCGGCGATGAGGGCCGAGGCGAAGAAGTGCCGCAGGTCGTGGTGACGGAACGCCTCTGGCAGGCCCTCCACCCCACCTCGGGCGGCCCGGATGGCGCGCTCGAGGGTGTGTGGCGCCACGGGCTTGCCGAAGGGGTCGGTGAGGATCGTTTCGCCGTGCATGTGCTCGGCCAGCTCGGCCGCGACCTCGACCGGGAGCGGCACCGTCGCGGCCGACGACGCCGATTTGAGGGGCCCGCCACCCCACTGGACCTCTGGGGTCACGCTGCCGGTCTCCAGGTCAACGTCCCCGGGTCGCAGACCGCAGACCTCACTGATGCGCAGGCCGGCGAAAGCACCGAGGAGGATGGCTGGCCGCAGGTGTTCGGGCATCGCGTCGTGGAGGCCCCAGACCTGCTCTGCCGTCGCGACATACGGCCGCTGGGCACCCTGGGGAGGTGCGGTCCGCCGGGAGCACGGAGAGCGCGGGATCAGGCCGTCGTGGGCCGCGTCGGCCATGACCTGCGCCAGCCTCCTGTAGATCGCGTACCGGGTCGAGGGTGCGTACCTCTCCCCCAGCTTCGCCACCCAGGCCGACACATCGCTGGGTCGCACATCTCCGAGCCGCCGGTCCCCGAACTCGGCCACGATGACGCGGCAGTGGACCTGCGCTTGGCGAAGGGTCGAGGCCCTCCTCGATGCATACCCCTCGAGCCACCGCTCGACCCATTGGGCCACCGTGGTCTCCGACGCCTTGCGGTCGAGGTGGTCGCCGCGCTGGACGGCCGCCTCGCCTGACTTCACCCACGCCCTGGCGTCGGCCTGGCGCTTGAAACGTCGGTGATGCTCCCGGCCGCGCTCATCCCGATATCGGGCTCGATAGGTGCCGTTCTCCTGCCGCCTGACGCTGCCCATGCTGGCCGCTCCTAACTTCGACTAGCCCTGACTCTAACCCCACTGCTACGTTCTAGTTAGACGTCCTGGTTGTTCCACAGAACTTCTCCTTTCGGGTCGAGGAAGCCTCTCCGAGAGCAGCGCACCAATCCGGGAAGCCCGGTACGTGTGATCCATGCAGATCACTACCGATGGGATCCCCCATGTCCACACGCCTCTTCACGAAGCCCGAGGTCGCCGAGCGCCTCCGCATCCCCGTCTCGACGCTCAACTATTGGAGGAGCCGGGGAGAGGGTCCGCGTTTCGTGCGCGTCGGCCGTCGCCTCGCCTGCACCGAAGCCGACCTGGAGGCGTTCATCTCCTCCCTCGCGGCCGCCTGAGCACCCTTCCCCCACAACGAGATCGGAGTACCCATGATTGACGCCGACATCACCACCGCACTGGCCCGCCTCGACGCCCACAACGACCGCTGCCAGGAGGCCCGCGCCCGCATCGAGGAAGAGCACCTCGCCTACGCCCGCGAGGCCGTCGGGCTGCCTTTCGGCCCCCTCGACCACGACGGGGAGCGTCGCCTCGCTGACGCCCTGCGCGAGCGCAAGAACCGAGAGCCCGACTGGAGCCTGCCCATCGGCGACTTCAAGGATCCACTGGACTGGCGAGAGATGCGCGCAGACACCGACGACCGGGGCCACATCGTCCTGATCGACGGCGAGCGCACCATCCCCTCCGACCCGATGGTCGAGCGTCGCCTGTCTGGCCTGCTGGCCGAAGCTGAGGACCGCCACGAGGCCGACCACGGCCAGGCCACCAACCCGTGGTGCGCCTCCTGCGAGATTCGCTTCCTGCGATCGCCCTACGGCGACAACGATCTTGCGTCCGCCGGCTGGACCGAGAGCGAGCTGCGGGAGAGCGCACAGACCACCCTGCGGGCCCGTGCCCGAGCCACCCTGCTGAGGACGCGGGGAGTCGTCCCAGACGCCACCCCGGCGGACCCGGAGACCGTGGAGACCCTCGGTGGGTCCTGGGCGGCGCAGGATCTCACCGACGTACTCGACGGCACTTTCGAGCCCACCGTGCCCTGCATCTTCGAGCGCGAGGATGGGCAGGCCCTGTTCTACGCGGGGATGGTCCACTCCATGCACGGCGAGTCCGAGTCCGGGAAGTCGCTCGTCGCACAGTGGGCCTGCGCGATCGAGCTCCAGATGGGCGAGAGCGTCGTCTACATCGACTACGAGAGCGACAGGGAAGAGGTGGTCGGCCGCCTACTGATGATGGGCTGCAGCAAGGACTCGATCCTCGACGGCTTCACCTACGTCCACCCCGAGGAAGACCCCGCCGCGGACCGGGCCAACTTCGAGGCTCTGCTGCGGACCAAGCCCTCCTTGGTCATCATCGACGGCGTCACCGACTCCCTCGGACTGGCCGGGCTGTCCTCGATGGACAACGACGATCTGGCGCGCTGGTCGAGGAACCTGCCTCGGCGCATCGCCAAGCGCACCGGCGCCGCCGTCGTGCTGATCGACCACGTCACGAAGTCCACGGAGGGCAGGGGCCGGTTCGCTCTCGGAGGACAGGCCAAGATGTCCGGCCTCGACGGCGCGGCGTACACCGTCGACGTGATCTCCCCCGCAGGAAAGGGGCGGTTTGGCCGCCTCTCCCTGCGAATCGCCAAGGACCGCCCCGGCGGGATCCGAGGAGCCTGTGGGGAGCCCCGGAAGTCGGATCGCACGCAGGAGGCCGCCATCGTCGTGATCGACGGCACCGTCGACGGGCAGATCGGCGTGAGGGTCAAGGCCCCCGATGAGCTGGCAGACCCGGCCGTCATCGAGCGTCGCCACCAGTCCAAGGCGGCCGGCATCATGCGCAACCTCATCGACGAGATTGAAGCCCACCCTGGCTCCACGAAGAACGCCCTCATTGACTCGGTCAAGGGCAACAAGGAGGAGAAGAGCACCGCACTGCGGTCCCTCATCGAAGACGGATACGTCCGGGTGGACACCGGCGCTCGCAACGCCCACCACCACCACATCGGAGACAAGCCCTTCGCCATCACCCCCGATCTCCTGCCCACCATCCAGACGGAGGACTGACCATGTGCATCACCGGCAAGCGCGCCTACTACTCACGGGCTGAGGCCAAGAAGAAGGCCAAGGACATGAGCCGACGCACGGGCGAGCGGGTCATCCCCTACCGCTGCGATGTGTGCCCGGACTGGCACATCGGCAAGCCACCCCCCGGCCTCATCCGGGGTGAGGTCTCCCGCTCGGAGATCCACCAGCACAGGTACGACCGTGCCCGCGCCCTGGGCTACGAGCAGTGACCATGACCTGCTGCCTCGAGTGCGGGGAGCTGAGCGACGAGGCCCGATGCGAACAGCATCGGGCCTCGCCCGTTGAGCGGCGCGGCTCGAGCCCACGCGAGCGGGGGTACGACGCCGCATGGGATCGCCTCTCACGGAGTGCTCGAGCAGCACAACCTTGGTGCTCAGACTGCGGAGCAACCTCAAGGCTCACTGCCGACCACAAGCCCTCCGCGTGGACGCGCAGGGCCAAGGGCCTGCCGCTGCGCCTCATCGACGTGGACGTCGTGTGCAGTGACTGCAACTGGGCCCGAGGCTCGAGCCGACCGGGGTCTCCTCGCGCCGACCCTGGGGGGTAGGGGGTGCGGGGTCCGAGCGGGACCGGGACGCAGAGGACGAATCTTCGACTCTCTCGAACACCTGTGCGACGAGGAGCCCCAGACCCCCCTCTCAGGGCCTCAAGCACCTACCTCACGCATGAGATAACGACCCTCTTTGCCCCACTGGGTCTGACTGGGTCTGACTGGGTCTAAAAGCCCCCAGACCCAGTGACCACGACTGGGTCTGGGTCCCCCCTCCCTTTAGGGGGACCCAGTCCCGGTCAGCGCTGGAGAATCGGTGACCGGGTCCGAGAGACCTGGACCCGGTCGATTTTGACCCTCAACCTCTACTTTAGACTTTGCGATACCCTCTCCTCATGGGGAAGCCGGGACCGAAGTCTCAGATCACAGCTCCCCCGCTCGACCTCACTGGAGCACCAGAGCGGGGATGGGAGCGGGTGGTCTGGTTCGCCCAACGCTTCCTGCTGGTCCCCAAGGGCACCGGCGCGAAGACCCCGTTTACCCTGCGGCCCTGGCAGGTCGACATCGTGCGGGAGTTCTTCCCGGCCGCTGGTCGGCCCCGGCAAGGACTGCTGTCCCTCCCCCGCGGCAACGGCAAGACGGCTCTGGCCGCCGTGCTGGCCCTCTACGCGCTGTTTGCTGACGAGCAGGAGGGAGCGCAGGTTCTGGTGGTCGCATCCGACGAGAGGCAGGCGGGGCACGTCCTGCGGGCTGCGCGTCGGATGATCGAGCTGTCTCCTGAGCTGGCCGAGCGCACTCACCTGTACGCCGATCGGATCCACTGCCCGCAGACCGACTCGGAGATGCGGGCGCTCCCTGCCGACGAGGGCGCCCTCCAGGGATGGGATCCCACGCTCATGATCGTGGACGAGCTGCACGTCGTCACGGAGAAGGTGTGGGAGGCCGTCACGAGCGCCTCCGGCAAGCGGGCCGAGTCGCTCACGCTGGCGATCTCCACGCCGGCCGACAACACCGAGTCTGTGATGTGGAAGCTGGTGCAGTGGGGCCGTGAGGGCACCGACCCCTCGGAGTTCGTCTACGTCGAGTACAGCGCCCCGGATGGCTGCGCTCTGGACGACGAGGAGGCCTGGGCTGTCGCGAACCCTGCCCTGGGTGACTTCCTCGCCATCGACGCGCTGCGGAGCCAGAAGCGCACCATCCGCGAGGAGGCCTTCCGCCGGTACCGCCTGGGGCAGTGGGTCGGGAGCGAGAACACCTGGCTCCCCTTCGACTCCTTCGCACCGCTGGCCCGCCCTCACCTGATCGGCAAGCGGGAGCGCGTGGTCCTCGCCTTCGATGGGAGCGCCTCGGGCGACTCCACGGCCCTGGTGGGCTGCACGCTCGGTCCGACGCCCTACGTCTTCGTGGTGGGCCTGTGGGAGAACCCGACGCCCGGCAAGGCCGGCTGGAGGGTGCCACGCGAGGAGGTCGACACCACGGTGAAGGACGCCTTCAAGCGCTTCAACGTCGTGGAGATGGCCTGTGACCCCTGGGGCTGGCGCTCTGAGATCGAGTCCTGGGCAAAGCGCCACGGGGAGCGCCGCGTCATCGAGTGGAACACCGCGCACGCCTCACGGATGGCACCGGCCACGGACCGCATGTACCAGCTGGTGGTCACTGGTGGGCTCGAGCACGACGGAGACCCCCGGATGATCGCGCACTTCGACAACGCGGTGGCGAAGAACACCAACCTCGGTGACCTCATCAGCAAGGACAAGAAGAACAGCACTCGGAAGATCGACTCGGCCGTGGCGGCCATCGTCGCCGCAGACCGGGCCGCCTTCCACACCCAGAAGCCCGCTCGCACAGGAAGTTTCGCCTCATGACCACTACCAAGACCCTCGAGGCCCTCACGGCCTCCCTCGACACTCGGCAGGCCGCCATCGCGGAGAACGAGACCTACCTCTCGGGCAAGCAGCGCCTGGCGTTCATGTCCTCGCAGGCCCGCGAGGCCACGAAGCTGGGCCGGATGGCGACCAACGTCCCCCGGCTGGCCGTCACCTCCTTGGCCGAGCGCCTGCGGGTGACCGACCTGCACCTGTCTGGCCAGCACGATGAGGCCCTGTGGGCCGACTTCCGGCGCAACGACCTCGACCAGACGCTCGGGCTGGCCTTCCGGGAGGCGCTCGGCCTGGGCTCCTCCTACGCCATCGTGTGGGACCGCACCGGGCGGGCCCGGCCGCGGGTGAGCATCGAGTCTGCGCAGCACGTCACGGTGCAGACCGACCCCGGCACCGGGGAGACCCTGGCCGCGGTGAAGCGGTGGAACGTGCCCGGCGGGAGCCGTGCAGTCCTCTACCTCCCCGACGCGGTGATCCCCTTCACCGCCGACGGCGAGAACGCCACCATCGGCTGGCGAGAGGGCGAGAGCATCCCCAACCCGCTCGGTGCGGTGCCGGTGGTGGAGTTCCGCAACGGTGACCGGCTCCTGGGCCCCGGCGTCTCCGAGATCGAGGATCTCAAGCCGCTGGTGGACGCCCTGAACAAGGTGCTGGCCGACATGATGGTCGGCTCTGAGTTCTACGCCCGGCCCCGTCGCTGGGCGACCGGCGTAGAGCTCGGCGAGGACGAGGAGGGCCGCCCGGTCAACCCCTTCCCCGAGGGCGACCGGATGATGATCTCCGAGGCCGTCGAGGCCCGTTTCGGCTCCCTGCCGGCTGCGGACCTGGGCTCCTACGAGGCTGCGGTGAAGATCCTCCTGGGGCAGATCATGGCCGTGTCGGCCCTGCCGGCGCACTACATCGGCGTCCTCAACTCCAACCCCACCAGCGCCGACGCAAACCGCTCGGCCGAGGCCTCCTTGGCCGCTCGGGCGCAGGCTCGGCAGGCGCAGTTTGGTCGGCCCGTCGAGGCCATCGGCCGGCTCATGCACGCGGTGCGTACCGGCACCGATCCCGAGGCCGCCGACGTCTCGGTGGTGTGGGCCGACCCGGCCACGCGCTCGGTGGCGCAGGAGGCTGACGCGGTGGTGAAGCTGCACGCCGAGGGCCTGCTGCCCACGGACTACGCGCTGGCCCGCCTGGGCTACTCCGGCGACGAGATCGCCCGTATCCGCCTGGCTCGCCTGCAGGAGAGCGTGGAGCGTGCGCGGCTGGAGCCGCCGGCATGACGGAGCCTCTGCTCGATTACCGGACGCTGGAGCTCCTGCGGGATGGGGCCGTGGCGATCTTCGAGCCGGTCTGGGGCTTCCGCAAGGACGTCCCGGCCGACCAGTGGGTCGACCTGGCGGCCCGGACGATGGTCTCCACCTCCCTGCAGGGTGAGGCCCTGGGCCGCTCCTACGGCTCCTACGCCACGACGGTGGACGGGAGCGCCCTCCTCCCGCCGGACATCGCCACGACGGCCCGCAGGCCCGCGCCGGACGACTTCGAGCCGCGCTCCTCCCGTGCGCCCAAGCCGGATCCGCTCATCGACGTGGAGGAGCGCTCCCGGGAGCTGGAGGGCCAGTACGTCTCTGCCCTGCGCACCATTGGTGGGCTCTCTAGTGGCTTTGAGGACGCCGACCGCCCGCGGGTCGATCGGCTCATCGGGGATGAGGCCGTGGCCGCTGTGCAGCGCGGCTATCAGGACGGTCTACGCCTCTACGACCAGGAGGACGTGGAGTACGAGGAGTTTGGGCAGGACACCGGCGGCCGCCCCGAGGTGGACGCGCTCGGCCGCGTCCGACCGAGCACGACTTCCACGAGGGTTCGCGGCTACCGGCGCGGGATCAACCCCGGCTGCTGCGAGCTGTGCTTCTGGCTGTGGAAGGAAGGGCGCGTCTACCCGATCGACCAGCCGATGCACCGGCACACCGGATGCCGGTGCGTGCCGGTACCCACCACCGACCCTGTGGGCCGGTGGTCCCTGAGCAACGAGGAGATGGATCTCCTCGAGGCGCTCTACGAGCGTTACGTGAAGACCGACGATGAGGAGGAGTCAGCATGACCGAGCAGGAGCAGACCGTGGAGCAGGACCAGGAGCAGGAAGGGGCCGACCAGGAGCAGGAGCAGGAGCCCGACACCTTCCCGCGTGACTACGTGGAGAAGCTGCGCAAGGAGAGCGCGGGGCACCGCACGTCCGCCCGTGAGGCCACCGAGGCCCTGCTGCCGCTGCAGGAGCGCCTGCATGGGGCACTGGTGGGCGCTACGGGCCGTCTGGCCGACCCGTCCGACCTCCCCTTCGACCCGGCGCACCTCGAGGACGAGGACGCCCTGACGGCCGCGATCGACGCCCTCCTCGAGGCCAAGCCTCACCTGGCCCCCCGGCGCGTCTCTGGGGACGTGGGGCAGGGACTGGGTGGCCCCCAGTCCGGCGTGGACCTTGGCGGGATGCTGCGCACGCGAGCCTGAACCCTCAACCTGTGGTCGAGGGTTTCTGTTACCCTCGACCACAGGAGCCCGGCGCTCCTCCTGAACAACGGCTAGATGCCCGCGTGACCACTTCCGCTGCATCTCGTCCTCAGGAGGACTCCAATGGCTCTCGACACCACCACCGCTACCGAGCTGACTTCCGAGCAGGTCCAGACCGTCCTGGTCCAGCCGCTCGAGGCCCGCTCCACCTTCCTCTCCTCCGGTGTGCGCATCATCGACACCGCCGGCCCCCTTCGCCTGCCCAAGATGGGTGGAGCGACCGCTCCCCAGTGGCACGGCCAGAACGAGCAGATTTCCGAGGTCGACCCCGACTTCGACGAGATCACGCTCCTGCCCTCGACGATGAAGTCGGTCAAGACCCTGACCCGCTTCTCCAACGAGCTGGCGCGGCAGTCCGTCGTGGCTCTGGACGAGGCCCTCAAGGCCCGCCTGGTCAAGGACGTGGCCGACACCATCGACGCCCAGCTCCTGAGCGCAGGCGGCGACGGCGTCACGATGCCCAAGGGCCTGTTCGGCTACGCCGGCACGCAGTCGGTGCCCGTGGGTGGAGACCTCACGCTCGACCACCTCATCGAGGCTGAGGGCCTGGCCCTGGCTGGCAACGTCAACTCCGAGGCTCTGAAGTGGGTCATGACCCCGCGGGAGTTCACCAAGCTCCGGAAGGTCAAGGACACCTCGGAGCGCTACCAGCTCCAGCCCGACCCGACCCGCGCCGGTGGCTTTACCCTCTTCGGTCACTCGGTCATCGTCACCGGCCGCGTCCCCGACACCACGGGCGCGACGCCGACGGCCCGCGTCGGTCTGGTCGACTTCTCGCAGGTCGTCGTGGCCCGCGACGCTTCCCCGAGCGTCAAGATCCTCGACCAGACCTTCGGCGACTTCGACCAGCAGGCCATCCGCGTGGTGGCCCGCTACGACGCGGCCCCGCTCAACTCCGAGGCCGTCATCGTCCTCTCGGGCATCACCGTCTGACGATGAGCGCGCTCACCAATCTGGAGGCCTCCCCCTCGGCCTCCTGCGCCCGCCGAGGGGGACGGTCCGACCTCTGCTCCTGGTCTGGCTGTCCCTCTCGGTGCGGGGCGGTGAGCCCATGAGCGAGCCCGTCCCCGTGCTGGCACTGGTGGGCCCCTCGGTCCTCCAGGAGGCCCGCGCACGCGGCCTGCGGGGCGGCGTCGAGGTGGTCTGGTCTCCCGAGCGTGGATGGCTCTGTGCCGACCACACCGCCCAGCCCTGCATCCACACCGAGGGCCTCCCCGGCCCCGGACTTCCTCAGGAGGACTCATGAGCGCACCGACCGGCCAGACCGTGGCCGACTTCCTCGGAGCGGGCGACGACGTGGAGCTGGTGGCCCTGGCCTCCCAGCACGTCCTGATCGTCACCGCGATGGCACGGACCTATGTGCGCGGCAACGGCTTCACTGAGGGCGACGTCTCCGAGGACATCGCGGCCGTCATCACCACGGCCACGGCCCGGATGGTCGCCAACCCCGAGCAGATCAACACCCAGATCGGCTCCACGGCTGTGTGGGGTGGCTTCCAGGGCTGGTCCCTGGCTGAGCTCTTCGTCCTCAACTCGTGGCGGGGGCGGGCGGCATGATCCGGGTGATGCATGAGCGGTGCGACCTCGAGGCATCCGAGGTCGATCGGTTCGGGGACACCACCTGGGTCCTCAAGGCGTCCAACGTCCCCTGCGAGATGGTCCCGCTGGACTCGAGCGAGCAGACCCAGCGCGGCGTCGCCGTCACGACCACCTACCAGTGGGTGACGCGCTCGACCCTGATCCCCAACGTGCAGACCAACTGGCGCATCATCTGGCGCGGGAGGGACTTCAACGTGGTGGGTCACGTCGAGGACTACTACCTGCGGGGCCGGCTGCAGCACCGGCAGGCCGTCGTGAAGTTCATCCAGGGCTGACCGGACGAGGGAACCTCGTTTGGCCGCAGATTGGCCGCAAGCGGGCTCACGATTGCTCGCATCCACTAGCACGCTCTAGACGCTTCCACACCGGATTTCCGGTGTTTCTCGCACCGGCTGACATGGGCTCACACCCTCCGATTAGTTCGAGATGTACTTCGACATCTGAGCCGAGCCGAGCGCCAGCGAGGGTCGGGTCAGATGTCGAACAGAAAACTCAGTGACATCTGATCCACGCCACACGCCGAAGGGCGGGACTCCCGATCGGGGGTCCCGCCCTTCGTCATGGCTTGGTTGTGTGTTGAACCGGTAGCCCAGGATGTCGGCATGCCCTGGGTAGCCCTGCCGGCACGCAGGGCTACCTGTTCAACACACAACCTTCCAGCGATTGGGCTCCCTCACCCGCGGTCCCCGGACGGCGACCGGTAGGTGACGTCCACCTGACATCCCCCGCCTCGCAGTGCACAGTGGAGTCATGAGCACACGACGCATCCTCATCACCGGAGCGGCAGGCGGGGTGGGGACGTTCCTCACCGAGCGTCTCAAGGACCAGTACGACATCACCGGCCACGACCTGGAGCCGCAGCCCGACGCGCACCCGGTGATCCTCGGGGCCGACCTCACCGACTACGACGCCGTCCGCGGGGTCATGGACGGCATCGACACGGTGGTCCACCTGGCCGGGGCCGCGTCGCCCGAGGCGTCCTGGGAGGCCGTGCTCAACGCCAACATCATCGGCACGCGCAATGTCCTCGAGGCAGCACGTGACGCCGGTGTGCGGCGGGTCGTCTTCGCCTCGTCCAACCACGCGATGGGCATGTACGACCGTCACGAGCAGTGGCCGGTCTACCCGGACACCGTGCCGCGACCGGATTCCTTGTACGGGGTCTCCAAGGTCTTCGGCGAGACGATCGGTCGCTACTACTACGACGAGTACGGCCTGTCCTTCATCGCACTGCGGATCGGGTGGGTCTCCGGCGACCCGACCGTCTCCGATGTCGACGTCCTGCACGCCATGTGGCTCAGCGAGCGTGACACCGCGCAGGTCGTGCGGTGCGCGATCGAGGCAGAGGTCGACTTCGGGATCTACTACGCGATCTCCGACAACCCCAACCGTCGCTGGGCGATGACCAACACCATGCTCGAGCTCGGCTACCGACCGCAGGACTCCTGGGCCGACGAGGCGCCGGCCGATGAGCCCGTGGTCGAGGGCGGTGTGCCCGTCGCCGACACCTGGCCCAAGGGGTCGTAGGTCGCGGGGTGAGGTCGGCCCGGCGTGACATGGGAGACTTCCCCCAGTGAGCAGTGTGTGGACGGCGCGAGGCATGCCCGCGCTCTTGTGGGCGACCTTCCTGGGGTTCAGCGGCTTCGCTGTCCTCATGCCGGTCGCTCCCCTGTGGGCGGTGCACGGCGGCGCTGACGAAGGGGGTGCCGGCCTCGTCAACGGCGTGCTGCTGGCGGTCACCGTCCTCACGCAGTTCACGGTGCCGGCGATGCTGCGCCGCTTCGGCTGGGGCCCGACACTCGCGGTCGGCTTGATCCTCCTCGGCGCTCCGTCTCTCGGCTTCATCGCCAGCGACTCGCTCGCCACCGTCCTCTCCCTGTCCGTCGTGCGCGGCGTCGGCTTCGGCATCCTGACGGTCACCGGCAGCGCCGCCGTGGCCGAGCTGTCGACGCCCGAGACCCGCGGCAAGGCGGTCGGTGCCTACGGGCTGGCGATCGCCGGGCCACAGGTCGTGCTGCTCCCCCTCGGCTCATGGGTCGCCGAGACGGTGAACTTCAGCGTCGTCTTCGTCGTCGGTGCGCTCCCCCTGCTCGGGGTGCCCGCGGCGCTGGCGCTCGGTCGGGTCGTCGACGCCTTCCCGGCACACAGCGAGACCCCGGGCGCCACGCCGGGAGCCAGCACCCACCGCGCCACCATCACCCTGCTGCGCCCGATGATGCTGCTGCTGGGCGTGACGGTCGCAGGCGGCGCAGTCCTCACCTTCGGCCCGCAGATGGTGCGCAACCCCGCGATCGTCATCCCCGCCCTGGCTCTCATGGAGCTGATGGCCGCCATCTTCCGCTGGTGGATCGGCGGCGTCGCGGACCGGTACGGAGCAGAGCGCTTCCTCGCCCCCTTCGTCCTGCTGACCGTGCTCGGTGTCGGCGGTATCGCCTGGGCCATCCACGAGCAGTCCGTGCCCGTGCTGCTCATCGGCGCGGTCCTGCTCGGCAGCGCCTACGGAGGCCTGCAGAACCTCACCCTCGTCATCTCCTTCGCCTCCGTGTCGCGACGGCACATCGGGCTGGCCAGCTCGATCTGGAATGTCGGCTTCGACCTCGGCTCCGGGCTCGGCTCCGTCATGGTGGGCGCGATCGCCGCCGGCCACGGCTTCCCCACGGCGCTGGCAGTGACAGCGGCCCTCGCGCTGCTGACGCTGCCGTTGGCGCTCGTGCGGCGGGGGCTTCGTGACGGTCGCTGAGCGACCTCCTCAGCCAGCGTGGTGACCGTCGCTGAGCGACCTCCTCAGCCGGCGTGGTGACCGTCGCCGAGCGACCTCCTCAGCCAGCGTGGTGACCGTCGCGGAGCGACCTCCTCAGCCAGCGTGGCGACCGTCGCTGAGCGACCTCCTCAGCCAGCGAAAACCGGGGAGTCCTCCCCTTCGCGCTGCCTCTGTCGACCGTGGGAGGATCGCCGCACACGATCGGGACAAAGGGGTATGGGTTGAGTACAGGGGCGCAGCAGTTCATGAATGCTGCCCGGCAGGTCGCAGGAGCGACCGGCATGGGACAAGCAGTCGACGACGTGAGGCAGCAGGCACAGGGGGCCGGCTTCGACCTCAACGCGCGGGACTTCCCCGCAGCCCGGGGCGAAGGGGGGACCGCCGGAACCCGGATCAACACCGAGCACGTCTCCCTCGACGACGCCGCCGAGGCGCTCAGCCGCAGCCGCTACGAGATGGGGCAGCACGGCCCGGTCCACGTCATCACGCCGATGATCATGCCCAAGGGGCGCCGCCTCAAGGCCATGCTGCCCGTGATCCTCCTGATCATCCTCGGCTTCGTCGGATCGCTCTTCCTTCTCCCCTTCGGGACCAGCCTGGCCGTCTTCGGCCCGCACTACTGGGTCCTTGTCATCGCCGTCGCGGCCTTCATGTGGTGGCGCCAGGGCATGGTCATGGTCCCCGAGGGCTGCACCGCGCTCATCAGCCGCTTCGGCAAGGTCGAGGCCGAGGTCGGTCCCGGTCGCGTGACCTTGTGGAACCCGTGGAAGCGGGTCTCCTACATCGTCAACACCACGCGCGAGTACCCCTTCAACGCACCGATCCGCTCGGCACCGACCAAGTCGGGCGTCCAGGCGTCGGTCGACCTCTTCCTGCAGTTCCGCATCGTCAGCGCCCGCGAGTTCGTCTTCGTGCTCGGCGCCGTGCAGGGCTTCCAGGACAAGCTCAACAACGCGATCTCCGAGACCACCCGCTCGCTCATCTACGAGCAGGAGGCCTCCAGCATCTACGACCTCGTCGGTGAGAGCACCGCGCGACTGCTCGACCAGCTCAACGCCCAGTTCGCCCCCGCGGTCGAGCTGACGACGGCCAACATCACGCACGCCGAGCCGTCGGCCCAGGAGTACCGGATGGACCTCGCGGCACCGGAGATGATCCGGGTGGCCAAGGAGGCCTACACCTATGACTACGAGCTGGGGCTGAAGAAGGAGCAGAACGAGGGTGACCTCAACAAGGACCTCGCCTCGCTCAACGAGAACCTCTCCGGCATCCAGGCCGACATCGCGCGCTACCAGGCGCAGATGGACACCGCGCTGGAGCGGGAGACCAACCGGGCCGAGGCGGTGGCGCGTCAGCGCTTCGTCGAGTCCGAGTCGGACGCCAATGCCAACGCGGCACTCCTCGAGGCGCAGGCCCTGGACATCCGCGCACTGAGCGCGGCGCTGGCCCCGGAGATCCTCGACTACCGCTACCAGCAGGACATGCTGGACAAGATGGAAGGGGTGTCCGGCTCCCTCCCGCAGATCGTGCGGATCGGCGAGGAGTCCGAGGGCGTGGACTACCTGCAGATCGCCCGCCAGCTCGTCGGCGGCCAGGAGGCCAAGCTCTTCACGGAAGAGGACATGGAGGCCATCCGTTCGCGTCAGGGCGACATCGCCGACCGGGTCAGCGCCCGCCAGGCCGACATCGTGGATCTGCTGCACGCTCCCGAGGAGACGGACGTGGAGATCCTTCCGGTCACCGAGACGCAAGCAGACCCCGAGGGCGAGCAGCGACTCGACGAGATCCGCCAGTCCGTGACCGACGAGAGCGTCACCGAGGCGCTCGGCGAGGTCAGCGGCACGCGCACCCCGGCCCAGCCGGCAGGAGCGCCGGAGCCACCCGACGCTCCGGTCGACCTGCCACCACCGCCGCCGATGACCGAGCCGATGACCCAGACCGACCCGAGCGAGGGTGAGCGCAATGAGTGACCAGATGATGGAGCAGGCGGTCCGCGCGGTGCGCGGCCAGGGCATGAGCTCGATCAAGGAGGTCGTCTCCGGGTGGAGCGATGTCGCGCGCTACCTGCGTGGCGGTGACTCCGGATCGCTCGTCCCCGTGGTCATCCCCAAGGACAAGCGTGGCCTGAAGTGGGCCTCACTCATCTGGTTCGGCCTGTGGGCACTCTTCAGCGGGGTCTTCCTCGCAGCGAGCGACCACGGCGCCATGGGTGGTCTGGCGATCTTCGTCGCAATCATCTCCTTCCTCCTGGCGGCACTGTGGTGGTGGCGCTCCGCGATCGTCGAGATCGAGGAGGGCACGGTCGGCGTGCTGACGAAGTTCGGCGCCATCTCCGGCCCCGGCCTCTCCCCCGGTCGCCACTACCTGTGGCACCCCTGGGCCCGGGTCGCGTACGTCGTCGACGTGACGACCGAGATCCCTTACACCGCACCGGTGCTCAGCTCACCGACGCATGAGAACGTGCCGCTGAAGTCGATCGAGTTCTTCCTGCGCTTCCGCATCGTCGACGCGATCCGCTTCGTCCAGACGATCGGCGCGGGCAACTTCGACCTCGTGCTGTCCAACTCGGTGCAGGACGCCATCCGTCAGCGCAGCCGGCAGGTGCGCACCGAGCAGGCCTATGACCTGCGCGGCAGCGACGTCAAGGACATGCAGGACATCCTCAACCGTCAGCTGACCCGGTACGGCGTGCAGATCATGGGCTGCAACATCCCCGACGTGCAGCTGCCCGACCAGTACCGCGAGCACATCGCCACGCGTGAGCGGGTCGCCAAGGAGCTCGTGGCCTACGAGAAGGAGTGGGAGCTGACGCGCAAGCGCCGTATCGACACCCTCCTGCTCGAGATCGAGCGGTCCAAGAAGGTGCGCGACGCCAAGGTCGTCGAGGTCCAGGCCTCGCTCAACAAGGCCCGCAAGGATGTCGCGCAGATGCTCGAGGAGCGCGAGACCGAGGCGCAGAAGATCCGCTACGAGATCGAGACCCGGGCCCGCACCAACCTCGTTGCGGCACAGGGTGAGGCGAAGGCCCAGGAGCAGCTGGCCACGGCCTACCGCGACAACCGTGCGGTCCTCAGCTACGAGCTCGCCCGTCGTCGCCTCGACGTGGGCGCGACCCTCGCCGAGGACGCCCCCCGGCCGGTCATCGTGCACACCGACGCCGGCAGCGGTGACACCTCGGCGCTGTCCACGCTGCTCATGGCCCAGCTGCTGCCGCAGCTGCAGTCCGGCGGCTCGGCTCCGCGTCGCGGATCCCGTCAGGTGGCCCAGTCCGCCGGCGACATCGACCAGGTCGCCGAGCGCGCCGCCCGCGCGCTGCGGGAGCAGACGCAGGGCTGAGCAACGGGCTGCAGAACCACGGCCGAAGGGGGGCGCTTCCGATCACGGGAGCGCCCCCCCTTCGGCTGAATTTCGTGGCGCCGAGGAAGCTCCTCGCTGCCTCTGCCGTTGCTCCGTACTTTGTGCCACGTGCCGCGTGGCACAAAGTACGGAGCAACGGCAGAGCGCCCGGATCAGCCCGGCGGCGCCTGCCGGGCATCGAGGACCGTGAGCACCTGCTGGGCCCACCGGATGTTTTCCTCCTCGAAGCTGATCCCCCGCAGCAGCGTGAGGTACTGCCCCACGCGCGGCTCCGCGACGAGGTACTCCTCTTCGGGCCGTCCGGCGAGGGTGCGCTCCTGCACGAGCCGGTAGACGGCGAGCTTGGCCTCGAAGGCCTCGAGCCGCTCGACGACGTGCTCCCGGATCGCCTCCGGCTCGCCCGACTCCAGCGCCGCCACCTGGACCAGCAGCTCGTCACGCACCGCCATGGGCTTGGGCGAGCGCAGCGTGTGGGCACGCAGGGCCGCGCGGCCCGCGGCGGTGAGGCGGAAGACCCGCTTGTCCGGTCGCTTCGACTGGGCCACGGTGCGCGCGGTGACCAGTCCGGCGTCCTCGAGCTTGTCCAGCTCGCGATAGAGCTGCTGCGGACTCGCGGTCCAGTAGTTGGCGACCGATACGTCGAAGGCCTTGGCCAGGTCGTACCCGGACGACTCGTCGTGCGCGAGAGCGGTGAGGATCGCGTCCTGGAGTGCCATGCCCGGATCCTACCTCTGGCACCTATTCATATCGTTGAGTAGGTTGAGCGCATGTTCCGTGAAGCGATCGAACGCCATGACATGGACGCCGCCGAGGCACTGCTCTCCGACGATGTCGTCTTCCACAGCCCTGTCGCCCACAAGCCCTACCCGGGCAAGGCGATCACCAACGCGATCCTGCGCGCGGTGACCGAGGTCTTCGAGGACTTCCGCTACGTGCGCCAGCTCCAGGACGGCAAGGAGGAGGCCTACGTCTTCGAGGCGACCGTCAACGGCCTCGAGCTCACCGGGGTCGACTTCCTCACCCTCGACGAGGACGGCAAGATCGTCGACTTCATCGTGATGACCCGACCGCTCAAGGCGAGTCAGGCGTTGGCCGACCGGATGGCCGAGCGCTTCCCTCAGATCCAACAGGCAGCGGCGGACTACCCCGCTCCCTGAGGAGGTCGCTCAGCGACCGTCTCGAAGGGGCTGAGCGTCGGCCGCTTGGCGACGCGTCCGTCACCAGAGGACCTGCCGGTCAGGCGCCGGCCGAGCCACGGGCCGACATGTCGACGGCTCCACTCGACCTCGGTGCGCACGCTCCGGCGGGGAGCCGCCCCGGCGGGCACCGAGTCCCAGCCCTGCTCCACGGGCACATCGAGCGCAGCGGCGCTGCCCAGGGCGAGCCTTTCGTGACCGAGCGCCGACAGGTGCAACCGGTCATCGGCCCATGCCCGCGGATCCTCGAAGATCGTCCCCGTGGTCGGCGCCGGCGGCATCATGCCGTGCTCGTCCGCCAGCTGCTGGTAGATCCCGTTGAGCACCAACCGCCGCCGCGCGATGAGGCGCCCGGCAGGGCTGACCGCCCGGATGTCCGGGATCGGCACGACGACGACGCGGGCCCCCTTCGCGGTGAAGGGCGCCACGACCTGCACGAGGGTCTCGCGCAGCTCGTCGACGTCCAACCGGGGCCGCAGGAGGTCGTTCATCCCCGCGGTGAAGGTCAGCACGTCCGGCTCCAGTGCCAACGCCGCCTCGACCTGGGTCTCGAGGATCTGCTGCGCCCGCAGACCCCGTACGGCGAGGTTCGCGTAGTCCACCTCACCGTGGTGGCCGGCGAGCAGCTCGGCGAGCCGGTCCGCCCACCCGCGAGGTGTGCCGTCGGGCCATGGGTCGTCACCGACCCCCTCGGAGAGGCTGTCACCGATGGCCACGTAGCGCAGCGCCATCAGACCCGCGCCGCGATCCGGGTGCCCTGGTCGATGGCCCGCTTGGCGTCGAGCTCCGCGGCGACGTCGGCGCCGCCGATGAGGTGGACGGTGGCCCCCTTCGCGTCGAGCTCGTCGTGCAGGCCCCGGTTGGGTTCCTGACCGGTGCACAGCACGATCGTGTCGACCGCGAGGACCTGCGACTGCCCGTCGATGACGACGTGCAGGCCGTCGTCGTCGATCCGCTCGTAGGTCACGCCGGGCACCATCGTCACGCCGCGGGCCGCGAGCTCGCCGCGGTGGATCCAGCCGGTGGTCTTGCCCAGGCCCTTGCCGACCTTCGTCGTCTTGCGCTGCAGGAGGGTCACCTCGCGCGGCGCCGACCGGTGCGAAGGGGGAACCAGCCCACCTCGTGTCGTGTGGTCACCGTCGATGCCCCAGGTCCGCTGGAAGGCCGCGATGTCCAGGCTCGCCTCGTCACCCGGGTCGGTGATGAAGGCCGCGACGTCGAAGCCGATGCCGCCTGCGCCGAGGATCGCCACGCGTCGGCCCACCTCGACTCGCCCACGCAGGACGTCGAGGTAGGTGACGACCGTGGGGTGGTCGGTGCCCGGCAGGTCGGGGACGCGCGGGGTGACACCGGTGGCGATGGCGACCTCGTCGTAGCCGGACAGGTCGTCCGCCTCGACTCGAGCACCGAGCTTGACGTCGACACCGGTCTCCGTGAGCTTGTGCCGGAAGTAGCGCAGCGTCTCGTCGAACTCCTCCTTGCCCGGGACCCGCCGGGCCACGTCGAGCTGGCCGCCGATGTCGTCGGCGCCGTCGAAGAGGGTCACGTGGTGGCCGCGCTCGGCGGCCGTCGTGGCGAAGGCCAGACCGGCGGGACCGGCCCCGACGACGGCGAGGCGCTTGGCCAACCGGGTCGGGCCGATGACCAGCTCGGTCTCGTGGCAGGCACGGGGGTTCACCAAGCAGGACGTGATCTTGCCGCTGAAGGTGTGGTCGAGGCAGGCCTGGTTGCAGCCGATGCAGGTGTTGATCGTCTCGGGCTCCCCCTTCGCCGCCTTGGCCACGAACTGCGGGTCGGCGAGGAAGGGCCGCGCCATCGAGATCATGTCGGCGTAGCCGTCGGCGAGGAGCTGCTCGCCGACCTCGGGGGTGTTGATCCGGTTGGTCGCGACGAGCGGGATCGAGACCTCGCCCATCACCCTCTTGGTCACGCCAGCCCACGCGGCGCGCGGCACCTGCGTGGCGATCGTGGGGACGCGGGCCTCGTGCCAGCCGATGCCGGTGTTGATGATGTCGGCGCCCGCGCTCTCGACCTCCTTGGCCAGCTGGACGACCTCCTCGAGCGTCGAGCCCTCGGGGACGAGGTCGAGCATCGACAGCCGGTAGACGAGGACGAAGTCAGGGCCGACCGCCTCCCGGACCCGGCGCACGATCTCGAGGGGGAAGCGGATCCGGTTGGCGTAGGAGCCACCCCAGCGGTCGGTGCGCTGGTTGGTCCGCGTGACGATGAACTCGTTGATGAGGTAACCCTCGGAGCCCATGATCTCGACGCCGTCGTAGCCGGCCTGCTGGGCCAGCCGGGCGCAGCGCACGTAGTCCTCGATCGTCTGCTCGACCTCGGTGTCGGTCAGCTCACGGGGAACGTACCGGCTGATCGGGGCCTGGATCGGCGATGGGGCGACGAGGTCGGCGTGAGTGGCATAGCGGCCGAAGTGCAGGATCTGCATGGCGATCAGGCCACCCGCCTCGTGCACGGCCTCGGTGACGATGCGGTGGTTGGCCACGTCGGCCTCGGTCGTCATGGCAGCCCCACCCTCCGCCGGACGGGCCTCCAAGTTGGGCGCGATACCGCCGGTGACGATCAGGCCGGCTCCCCCCTTCGCCCGCTCGGCGTAGAAGGCGGCCATCCGCGCGAAGCCGCCCGGCGCCTCCTCGAGGCCGACGTGCATCGACCCCATGATGACGCGGTTGCGCAGGGTGGTGGTGCCGACCGTGATCGGCTCGAGCAGGTGCGGGTAGGGCAGAGACATGGTCACCGACTTAATTGGTCAATTTGTTGAATAGGGAAACCATAGCGGGTCTCCCCGCGCGGCTGACCCGACCTCCGCCATCCGGGTGGAGGTATACCCGCCGACGAATCCTCGGCGAGCCTGCGTCCACCCAGGAACCCGCTTCGTCGAGTGGATGCCGACTCGCAGGTGAATCGTCCGCGGGTATACCTCCACCCGCGGGGGCAGCCGGCCGCGAGGTTCAGCCGGCCGCGGGGTCAGCCGGCCGCGGCGACGGCGAGCAGGGCAGACGTGGCGGCGCTCATCCGGCCGTCCTTGCGCCACACCGCCGTCAGCGGCCGCTCGAGGTCCAGGGTGGTCGGCACCACGACGAGGTGACCGGCGTCGACCTCGGTCGCGACCGCCCGCTGGGAGATGACTGCGGGCCCGAGGCCGGCCCGCACGGCACCCATGAGCGCGGTCGTGGAGCCGGCCTGCAGCGCGATGGTCGGCACCCCACCGAGGGCCCGTTCGAAGGTACTGCGGGTCCCGCTCCCTTCCTCCCGCAGCACCCACTCAGCCCGAGCCAGCACCTCCGGACGAAGGGGGGTCCGCCGCGCCGCCCACGGATGGTCGGGATGGACCACGACGACCAGCCGGTCGGTCCCGACGACGCGGTGGTCCAGGCCGGGCGCACGAGCGGCGGTCTCGATGAAGCCGATGTCGGCCAGCTGCGAGCGGACCATGTCGGCGACCCGGTCGCTGTTGACGACGTGCAGCTGCGGGTGGACCTCCATCCGCTCCCGCAGCGCACCGAGCCATCGCGGGAGGATGTGCTCGGCGATCGTCAGGCTCGCCGCGACGCGCACCTCCCCTCGCTTGCTCCCGGTCAGCGAGGACAGGCCCGCACGCATGGCCTCCACCTCGTTGAGGACCCGCCGAGCCCAGGCGATGACCGCTCGACCGTCGGTGGTCAGGGTGGACCCGCGCGGGGTGCGCTCGAGGAGCGAGAGCTGCCACCGAGCCTCGAAGGCTCGCACCCGCGCGCTCGCGGACGGCTGGCTCAACCCCCGCTCACGGGCAGCGGCACTCAGGCTGCCCGTCTCGTCGACGGCCACGAGCAGACGCAGCGTCTCGATGTCGAGGTCCGGAAGATCAGCCATAGCCCCAGCCTATGACCTGAGTCCAGATCGGGGTCTACTGCGACGCCCTCGGTCGGCGCACTGTAGGGAGCGTGACCTTGACCCGGACCGCATCCGCACCTGCGAACCAGACGCCGACCAGCCCCACGCGGCGGTACGCCTGGGGCACTGCCCTGCCACCGCTGACCGCTGCCGCGCTGGCGATGGTCGTCGCCCCCTTCGTCCCTCTGCTCAGCCCCCTCCTCCTCGCCCTCGTCGCCGGGACAGTCATCGCCAACTCCCACTTCGTCCGCCTCTCGGTCGTCGCCGACCACGCTCGGGCGACCCCCTTCCTGCTGCGGCTCGGGGTGGCGGCACTCGGGCTGCAGCTGCCCTTCGGCGACATCGTCGGGATCGGTCCCGCAGGGCTGGTGGTCATCGTGACGACGGTGGCGGTGACCTTCCGCACGACCTTGGCCATCGGCCGCCGACTGGGTCTGGACGAGGGCTTCGTCGTGCTGCTGTCCGCCGGGTTCTCGATCTGCGGCGCGGCAGCCATCGCCGGTGTCCAGGACTCGGTGCGGGCAAAGGAGAAGTTCGTCGCGCTCGCCGTTGCCATGGTGACGATCTTCGGCTCCGCGATGATCGTCCTCGTGCCGTGGCTGGCAGGGGTCATCGGCCTGAGCGATCACCAGGCCGCGATCTGGGCGGGCGCGAGCATCCACGAGGTCGCCCAGGTGGCTGCCGCAGGGTCGCTCATCGGCGGGCCGGCCGTGGCGCTCGCGATGACCGTCAAGCTCGGCCGGGTGGCGCTGCTCGCCCCGATCTCCGCGCTCCTGGCGAAGGGGGCGAAGGGAACCTCCGCGCCCCTCGTCCCCTGGTTCATCCTCGCCTTCGCCGTCGCGGTCGCGGTGCGCTCCGCCGGGCTGCTGCCGGCGCAGGTGCTCGAGGGGACGGGCCTCGCGACCACGCTGCTGCTGGCGGCCGGCATGTACGGGCTGGGGATGGGCATCCGGGCCAAGGACCTGTGGCCGCTGCCCGTCCAGGCGCTCATCCTGGCGACCGTCTCGACGCTCGTCGCCGGCGGGACCTCGCTCGCGCTCGTCCTGGCGCTGGCGTGACGAGCTCAGCGGCTCGCGGGGCACGGGTGGCGGGGCACGGGTGGCGGGGCACGGGTGGCGGGGCACGGGGCGCTGGGGCGCTGGGGCGCCGACGAGGTTCCGCCCGGGGGTGCTGGCATGCCTCCGGCCGTGACTCATGACGTGAATCTGATTCACCCCATGAGTCACGGCCGAAGGCGCGACACAGGTCAGGCGACGGGCACGCTCTCGGCGATCGGCCCCCTTCGCGTCGTGCGTCGTGCTGCGGACCGCGACAGGAGCACCGCGACCGCACTGATGACGTAGGCGCCGCCGATGTACCACGCGAGGTGGCTCGTGCCGGCGGAGTCGCTGACGAGGCGCTGGGCGACGAGCGGGGCCAGGCCGGCGCCGAGCAGCGAGCCGAGCTGATAGGTCAGCGAGACACCGGAGTAGCGGGCCGTGGGTTCGAAGAGCTCGGACAGGTAGGCACCGACCGGGCCGTACATCGAGGCCTGGATCAGCGGGTTGCCGACGAGGAAGGCGATCGTGATGAGCGTGGCGTTGCCGCTGTCGAAGAGCATGAACATCGGCCACACGGCAATCGCGGAGAAGACGGCGCCACCGATCATGACCTGCTTGCGGCCGAGGCGATCACTCAGCGCGGCGAAGGCCGGGATGGTGAAGATGTGCACGAAATTGCTCAGCGTCAGCATGTACAGCGCCGTCTCCCGGGAGACCGCGCCGCTGTCGACGACGTACGGGACCATGAAGACCGCGAGCAGGCCCTGGATGAAGAGCGGCGCCATGACCGCGAGGCTGCCGAACAGGATCGTGGAGCGGTACTGGGTGAAGAGGATGGCCATCGGCAGGCCCGTGTGCACCTCGCCGCGCTTGCGGGCGGCCTCGAACTCGGGGCTCTCCGAGACGCGGGTGCGCATGTACAGACCCACGGCGACGACGACGGCCGACAGGAGGAAGGGGATGCGCCAGGCCCACTCGACGAAGGCCGGACCGGCCAGTCCGGAGGTCACCGCGAGGACAAAGGTGGCCATGACGGCACCGAAGGGGGCTCCGGCCATCGCCAACGAGGCACCGAAGCCCTTGGTCCCGGTGGTGGAGTGCTCGCCGGACATGAGCATCGCGCCGGCCCACTCGCCACCGACGGCGAGGCCCTGCACGAGTCGCAGCACGGCGAGCAGGATCGGGGCAGCGATGCCGATGGACGCGGCGGTCGGCATCAGCCCGATGACCATGGAGACGATGCCCATGACGAGCAGGGTGATGACGAGCATCTTCTTGCGGCCGATCTTGTCGCCGAAGTGCCCGAAGAGCAGCCCACCGATGGGCCGGGAGATGTACCCGGTGAAGAGGGTGAGGTAGCTGAGCAGCACCCCTGTGCCGTGGTCCACCCCGGAGAAGAAGAGGTCGGGGAAGACCAGGCCGGCCGCTGCCGCGTAGAGCAGGAAGTCGTAGTACTCGACGGCCGAGCCGATGAAGCTCGAACCCTGCGCGCGACGCCTCTCGCGCGGGGTCGTCGTGACGGTGGCAGCGGGCGCCGCGGGGGTGGGCAGATCGTCGTTGATCATGGGGCCTCCAGGTCTGGGGTACTGGCCCCATTGGTGGGTCTGCGCGCCCCAGAACCCAGCACGCGTGCCACGTGGTGGCACGATGGGGCCATGCCCAAGCAGGTCAGCTCGGTCGAGCGTGCGGTCCAGCTGCTCGCGATGGTCGACCAGTTCGGCAGTGACGGACTCGGCGTGAGTGAGCTGGCGCGGCGCACGGACATCCCCAAGTCGACCGTCTTTCGCCTGCTGCACACCCTCGAAGCCAGCGGCGCCGTCGAGCGGCGCGGCGAGCACTACCGGACGGGTCCCCTCTTCGGCACCCACCTGGCTCTGCCGGACGACCCGCTGGTCGCCAAGGTGCAGACGCGACTGACCCCCTTCCTCTCGGTCCTCTACGAGCAGACGCGCGAGACCTGTCAGCTCGGGGTGCTGCGGGAGGGCGAGCTGCTCTTCCTCAACAAGCTGCACGGCGTGCACCGAGCGCACTCGCCCTCACGTATCGGCGGCCGCGCCCCGGCGCACGCGACCTCGCTGGGCAAGGTGCTGATGGCCTTCGACCGGGAGAGCGCGGACCGGGTGTGTGCCTCCGAGCTGACCGCCTTCACCGACCGCACGATCACCGACGGCGAGGAACTGCGCGTGGAGCTGGCCAAGGTCGCCCGCACCCGGATCGGCGTGGACGACAACGAGTACGTCGAAGGGGTGAGCAGCGTCGCCTCCGTCGTCATGGACGCTGCTGGCCGGCCGGTCGCGTCCCTCGCCCTCACCGGCCCCACCAGCGTCGCCCGCGCCGGCTACGAGCAGCTGCTGCTCGACGTGTGCGCGCGAGCGAGTGCGGCGATGCGGGCCTGAGCGTCCCTTCGAGACGGCCGCGGGCGGCCTCCTCAGGGACCGGGGCCCCGCTCCCTGAGGAGCTTGCGCAGCAAGCGTCTCGAAGGGTGTGCCACCGGGTGGCACGGCAGGTGGGCGGGGCGGGGCGGCGTTGCGAGGGTGGGCGCACAGACCCCGAAGGAGTGGTGACATGCAGACCGAAGTTGTGATCGTCGGAGCCGGCCCGACCGGCCTGGCCCTGGCCAACCTGCTGGGTCGTTACGGGCGGAGCGCGATCGTGCTCGAGTCCCGCAGCGACCTCATCGACTACCCGCGCGGCGTGGGCCTGGACGACGAGTCGATGCGCTCGATCCAGACGATGGACCTGGTCGAGGAGGTCACCCCCTTCACCATCCCCCACCACGTCATGCGCCTGGTCAACGGCAAGGGCGAGACGATGATGACCAACGCGCCCGCCGGCGAACCGCTCGGCTGGCCGCGCAAGTTCGGCTTCATCCAGCCGCTCGTCGACCGCCAGCTCTACGAGGGCCTGTCCCGCTTCGACGACATCGACATCCGCTTCGACCACACGGTCACCGACGCGCAGGACCGCGGCGACCACGTCGAGGTCACCGCGACCGTCACCGGCCCCGACGGGGCGACGCGCGAGGAGGCCATCACCGCGCAGTACGTCGTCGGGTGCGAAGGGGGAGCCTCCCCCACGCGCAAGCGGATGGGCGTCGACTTCGTCGGCCACTCCCCCTCCACGCGCTGGGTCGTCATCGACGTCAACAACGACCCGCTCGGTTTGCCCAATGTCTACCTCGGCGCCGACCCCGCGCGTCCGTACGTCTCCATCGGTCTGCCGCACGGCATCCGCCGCTGGGAGTTCATGCTCTTCGACGACGAGCCGAGCGAGCAGGTCGAGGACCCCGACTTCGTCGCCGCCCTGCTCAAGGACCACGTCCCCGACTCCTCGACGCTCGACGTCATCCGCTGTCGCGTCTTCACCCACCACGGGCGGATCGCGAGCAGCTTCCGCCAGGGACGTGTGCTCATCGCCGGCGACGCCGCGCACCTCATGCCCGTCTGGATGGGCCAGGGGTGGAACTCGGGCATGCGCGACGCCACCAACCTGTCGTGGAAGCTCGCCAGCGTCCTCGCCGGGCAGGCCGACGAGACGATCCTCGACAGCTTCGAGGCCGAGCGGCACGACCACGCCAAGGCGATGATCGACTTGTCGATGACCCTCGGCAATGTCATCAAGCCGACCAACCGCGTGGTCTGCGGAGCGCGCGACCTCGCCTCCCGGGCGCTCAATCTCAGCCCGCGGGTCAAGAGCTACTTCACCGACATGCGCTTCAAGCCGATGCCCTTCTACGCGAAGGGAGTGGTCGTCGCCCCGGACTCGCTGACGCCCGGTGAGCAGCCGCGCACGCGCACCTCCTCCTTCATGACGATCAAGAACGCGGTGGACAAGAAGACACCGGTCGGCGTCCAGTTCCCCCAGCCTCGCGTCAACACGGCGGACGTCACCGGGGCCCGCCTCGACGACGTCACCGGCGACTGGTGGACCATCGCCGCCTGGGGCAACGACCCGGCCCGGCTCTTCACCGAGGACGAGCGAGCACAGCTGCAGCACATGGGCGCTCGCTTCGTCTCCTTCATGTCCGAGTCGCAGCGCCCGTGGGCCGAAACTGAGTACGCCGGGTCCGGCACCCTCGTCGTCGGCGACGTCGACGGCTCGATCAAGGGCTGGTTCGACAAGCACGCGATGGGTGTCGTCTTCCTGCGGCCCGACCGCTTCGTCGGCGCGGCCTGCTTGGCGCAGGAGTCGGGCAAGGCGCTCGCTGCGCTGCGCGTGGCGATGGGCGCGACCAGCGTTGCGGCACCTGCCCTGGCGGTCGTCGCATGAGCCTCTCGCTCGTCGCCATGTCGCACACCCCGCTGCTGCACCGGGTGGAGGTGGACCCGCAGGTGCGGGCCGAGGTCGACGGCGCCTTCGAGGCGGTGCGCGCCTTCGTGCGCGAGGTCGACCCCGAGCTCGTGATCACCATCGGGCCGGACCACTACAACGGCTTCTTCTACGACACGATGCCGCCCTTCTGCCTCGGTCTGGGCGCCTACGGCCTGGGTGACTACGGCACCGCGACCGGCGCGCTGGACGTGCCCGCCGACATCGCCGAAGAGCTCGCACGTCACGTGCAGGGCGAGGACATCGACCTGACGATCTCGCGCGCCATGGGCGTCGACCACGGAGCGGTGCAGCCGCTCGAGGTGATCTTCGGCGGGATCGACACCGTCCCGACGATCCCGCTCTTCGTCAACGGCGTGGCCGCCCCCTTCGTCCCGATGCGTCGGATCCGCGCGCTCGGCGAGTCGGTCGGTCACTGGGCCGCGGATCGTCCCGAGCGGATCCTCGTCATCGCCTCGGGTGGGCTCAGCCACGACCCACCGGTCCCGCAGTGGGCCACCGCGACGCCCGAGGTGCGCGCGGGCCTGCTTGACGGGCGCAACCCGACGCCGCAGGCGCGCGCCGCCCGCGAGCAGCGCGTCGTCGACACGGCCCGCGACTTCGTCGCCGGCACCGCCACCATCCAGGACCTCAACCCGGAGTGGGACGCGCAGTTCATGAGCGTCTGCCGCGAAGGGAGGACCGCCGCCTTCGACGACTACGTCACCGAGGAGATGGCTGCCACCGCGGGCAACTCCTCGCACGAGGTCCGCAGCTGGGTCACCGCCTTCTCGGCGATGGCCGCCGTCGGCGACTACGCCGTCGAGCACGAGTACTACCGACCGATCCGCGAGTTCATCGCCGGCTTCGGTGTCATGACCGCACGCACCAAGGAGACCCACGCATGAGCGCCACCACCACCACCGAGCTGACCTACGAGTCCACGAGCCGCATGGTGCAGACGCGGCGCTGGAACATCCACATCAACGAGGCCGGCAGCGGCGAGCCGCTGATCCTGCTGCACGGCTCGGGCCCCGGCGCCACGGGCTGGAGCAACTTCTCCGCGAACATCCCGCAGCTGGCGCAGCACTACCGCGTCATCGCCGTCGACATGCCCGGCTGGGGCGAGTCCGAGGCCGTGACCTGGCAGGAGCGCGACCACTCGACGGCTCTGCTCGACCTCATGGACGCCCTCGAGCTCGACAAGGCCACCATCATCGGCAACTCGATGGGCGGCGGCACGACCCTGCGCTTCGGCTACGAGCACCCCGAGCGGGTCCACCGCCTGATCACGATGGGTTCCTCATCCGGCGCACCGACCCTCATGGGCGCGGCCGGCCTCACCGAGGGGCTGAAGGTCCTGCAGAAGGGCTACCGCAAGCCGAGCTTCGACACGATGCGCGAGCTCGTGGACGTCATGACCTTCGACTCGAAGTTCGCCACCGACGAGCTCATCCAGGGGCGGGCCGACATGGTCACCGCGCACCCGGAGCACGCGCAGAACTTCATCGACGGCACGGGCAAGAAGCCCGTCGTCGAGCTCGACCACGCGCGCCTGCGCGAGATCGCCGTGCCGACGCTGCTCTTCCACGGTCGCGATGACCGGGTCGTGCACTTCGAGCACTCGCTGCGCCTGACCTCGCTCGTGCCCAACTCGCGCCTGTACCTGATCAACGGCTGCGGGCACTGGCTCCAGATCGAGCACGCCCAGGAGTTCACCGACCAGGTGCTGCACTTCCTGCGCAACTCCTGACCCCGCACCTGGATCCACCGCAGATGTGGGCCTGCGGACTCGCTCATCCCTAGACTCGGTAGGCAGGATGCAGCAGTGCGCCTCGCCCGCTGCACGACAGGTGGAGGGATGAGATCAATGACGATCGAGCACACGCTGATGGGCACCGGCCCGACCAAGGTGATCACGGTGCACGGCTGGTTCGGCGGTGAGGACGGCTGGGGTCTGCTCCCCGAGCTGATCGACACCGACGCGTACACCGTCGCCTTCTTCGACCTGCGCGGCTACGGGCGGCGGATCGACGTCCCGGGCGACTACACGCTCGACGAGGTGGCGCAGGACGTCTTCGCCCTGGCCGACGAGCTGGGGTGGCAGCAGTTCGCCCTCGTCGGCCACTCGATGGGTGGGGCGATGGTGCTGCGCACCTTCAGCGACGACCCGGAGCGGATCACCGCGGTCATCGGGATCAGCCCGGTACCCGCGTCCGGGGTCCCCCTCGACGCCGACTCCCAGGCGCTCTTCGACGGGGCCGCGCAGGAGCACGGCAACCGTCGGGCGATCATCGACTTCACGACCGGCAACCGACAGCCGGCGAGCTGGCTGGACGCGATGGTCGCCTACTCCGCGCAGCACTCGCGGCCCGAGGCGGTGACCGCCTACCTCACCGCGTGGACCGGCGCCGACTTCGTCGCCGACCTGCCCGCGCTCCACGTGCCGATCCATGCCGTCGTCGGCGAGCACGACCCCGCCCTCGGTGAGGCGACGATGCGGGCGACGTGGATGGAGCAGCTCGCCGGGTGCGAGCTGACCGTGATCCCCAACGCCGGCCACTACGCGATGTTCGAGGCCCCGGTCTCCCTGATCGCCGCCATCGACACGACCCTGCGCAGCGAGGGCTGAGCAGGTCGGCCGACGGGTCAGCCGGCCAGGTCCACCTGGTCGCCGACGGGCGTCATCACGGTGACCACGGGCGGGCCCGTCACGAAGGTCTTGGTGGCCTGACCCATGGCGGCGAACTCGTCCATCGCGCCGTGCCGGCGCAGCGCGTCCTTGGAGTCGTAGGCCTCGATGAAGACGTAGTCGCCCTCGCTCTTGGCGACCCGCTGCAGGTCGTAGCGCAGGCACCCTTCGTCGGCGAGGAAGGCTGCGCGAGCTGTCGCGACCGCCGCCTCGAAGTCGTCGGTGCACTCGGGCTTCACGGTGAGGGTGGCGATGACATTCAGCATGCCCACACCCTATGTGAATCTGGCTTCAAGTACAGCCCCTGCTGCTGGTGAGCCGGATGGCGGGCGCGTTCCGGGGTGGCGAACACCGCGGCAGGACCAGCACGGGTTGCCTACGTTGACGCGCGACCCCGCTGATCAAAGGAGATCACCATGTCCGATCACACCGAGCACGGTCCCGCCTGCCTGTGCGACCACCTCCCCCACGAGCCCGTGACGAGCGAGCGCGACGAGGCGGTCGACGAGGCCCGCACCGGCCTGAGCCTCTCCCGTCGCTCGATCATGGCCGGCATCGGCGCGGCCTCCGGTCTCGCCCTCGTCCCCGGCATGGCGGCGGCTGCGCCCAACCCCCGTGCGAAGGGGGGACGCCCGCCCCGTGGTGAGGGCGTCGAGCTCGTCCTCCTCGGGACCCGCGCCGGCCCGCCGGTCGACCTGCACCAGGTCGGGGCCTCGAGCGCCCTCGTCGTCGACGGTCGCACCTATGTCGTCGACTGCGGCCGCTCGTCGGTCACCCAGTTCGCCGCTGCCGGACTGCGTTTCGACTCCATCGCCGGTGTCTTCCTCACGCACCTGCACGCCGATCACATCGCCGACTACTACAACTTCTTCATGATGGGTGGTCACATCAAGAACCAGGCGGGCGACCACATCGAGCGGCAGGTCCCGATCTACGGGCCCGGCTCCGCCGGTGGGCTGCAGCCGAAGTTCGGTGGCGGCGAGGTCCCGACCCTGAAGCCGTCCGACCCGACGCCGGGCACCGCAGCGATGACGCAGTCGCTGCACGACGCCTACGCGTACAGCATGAATGTCTTCCTGCGGGACATGAATGTCGCGGACATCCGCACCCTGATGGACGTCCGCGAGATCGGACTGCCGGCCGGCACCAACGCGACCTTCGAGCAGACGTCTCCTCGGATGCGTCCCTTCAAGATCTTCAGCGACGACAAGGTCGAGGTGTACGCCACCCTCGTGCCGCACGGCCCGGTCTTCCCGGCATACGCCTTCCGCTTCGACACCGAGTACGGCTCGGTGACCTTCAGCGGCGACACCCGCCACTCCGACAACCTCATCGAGATGGCGCACGGCACCGACCTGCTCGTCCACGAGGCCATCGGGGTCAAGGGCGCCGGCATCGGCGAGGCGTCGCTGGACCACATGCTCCAGTCGCACGTCGAGATCGACAAGCTCGGCCCGATCGCCCAGGAGGCCGGCGCCAAGCACCTCGTCGTCTCCCACTACGCCGACCTCGGCGCAGCCAAGGTCGACACCAACCTGTGGCGACGTGACGCGCAGAAGGGCTACGGCGGGCAGGTCACCATCGGTCAGGACCTCGACCGCTTCACCCTGCCGGCGCGTGGTCGCAAGCACGGCTGACCCCGCCGCATGGACGAAGGGGGGCGGCGGCCCCCCTTCGTCCACCTGCGCACCATCTGAACCACTATTGCGCAGTCTGCGCAAAAAGTGATTGTTTTACGCAAAAACTCGTGCCATACTCGCCTGTGCCGGGCAGCGCCGCCCGCCCCCGCTCTCAGGAGAGTCATCGTGGACATCAAACTGCTGCTAGCCCTGGTGGTGGGCATCGCGGCCATCATCGTGCTGGTCCTCCGTACACGGCTCGACGCCTTCGTCGCCCTGCTCATCGCCGGCCTCGTGACCGGTGTCATCGCCGGTCAACCGCTGACCGGCATCGTCAGCTCGATCACGACCGGCTTCGGCAACACCCTCGGCAGCATCGGCATCGTGATCGGTCTCGGTGTCGCCATCGGCAAGATCCTCGAGGTCTCCGGTGCCGCGGACTCGCTCGCCCGGGCCTTCCTCACCGCCTTCGGCAAGGGCCGCGAGGAGTGGGCGATGGGATCGGTCGGCTCACTGGTGTCGATCCCGGTCTTCTGCGACTCCGGCTACGTGATCATGAACCCGCTGGCTCGCTCGATCGCCCGCGTCAAGCGCGGCGGCTACGTCGCCCTCGCCCTCGCGCTCGGCTGTGGCATGACGCTGACCCACCACATGGTCCCCCCGACGCCCGGTCCGCTCGCCGCGACCGGCATCCTCGGTGCCGACCTCGGTCTGGTCATCGTCGTCGGCCTGATCTTCACCGTCATCCTGCTGCCGGTGGTCATCGTCTACGCCCGATGGGTCGGCCCCACCCTCGAGGACCAGATCATCCCCGAGGTGCGCGAGGCCGTCTACGGCCACCTGACCCCTGTCGGCGCCGGTTCCGGTTCCGGTTCGAGTTCGGGCCTCCCCGACGCTCCGGCATCCGGTGGTCACGACGGTGACGAGGTCAGGGAGATCGCCACGTACAACCCGAACGACTACCTGGGCGAGCCCCCCGCCGGCAAGTCCCACCGCCACGTCGGCGCCCTCCTGGGCTCGCTGCCGCTGGCCATCCCGCTCGTGCTGATCGTGCTCAACACGGTCACCGCCGCGGTCGATCGAAACCAGCAGGGCGCCCTGTCGGGTGAGTACGAGCCGAGCAGCTGGACGACCCCCTTCGCCTTCCTCGGCAACCCGGTCGTCGCGCTGGTCATCGGCGCCATCCTCGCCGTCTACGTCCTGCTCCCCCGCTGGACCCCGCGCAACAAGGTCCAGGGCTGGATGGCCGACGCTGCCGCATCGGCCGGTCTCATCCTGCTGATCACCGGTGCCGGTGGCGCCTTCGGTCAGGTCCTGCGCGACTCCGGCGTCGGCGATGCCCTCGCCGAGGCGGTCGCCGCGACGGCCCTGCCCGCCTTCCTCGTCCCCTTCGTCATCGCCTCCGTGGTGCGCATCGCCCAGGGCTCGGGCACGGTCGCGATGATCACCGCGGCCTCGGTCACCGCACCGCTCGTCGCGACTCTCGGTATCGACCCCACCGTGGCGGTCATGGCCTGCACCACCGGCTCGATGGTCTTCAGCTACTTCAACGACTCCTACTTCTGGGTGGTCACCCGCTTCACCGGCATCGAGGGCACGGCCGCGCTGAAGGGTTGGTCGGGCATCACCACGAGCGTGTGGGTCTGCTCCATCCCGCTGCTCTTCATCCTCAACATGGTGATGGGCTGAGCCATGGCCAAGGTTCTCGTGGTCGCCGATGACCTCACCGGCGCCAACGCCAGCGCCGCCGGCTTCGCGAGGACGAGCATGCGAGCGGTCACCCTGGGACGAGCGGACGAGTGGAGCGCGATCACGCAGTTCCACCCGCAGTTCGACGCGATCGTCGTCACGACCGACTCACGGCACGCCAACCCGCAGGACGTGCGTGGACCCATCCACGACGCCGTGCGGGCCGGCTGGCCGGTCGAGCTGCTCAGCACCCGGATCGACACGACCCTGCGTGGCAACATCGGCATCGCGACCGAGGCCATGCTCACGACGGTCCGGGAGCTCTCGGACCGCCGGGTGATGGCCCTGTGCCTGGCGGCTCACCCGGAGGCTGGGCGGGTGACCGTCGACGGCCACCAGCTCCTCGGCGGACAGAGGCTCGAGCTCACCGAGCTGGCTCGTGACCCACGCACCCCGGTCGACACCTCGGACGTCGGCGAGGTGCTGACCCGCTTCACCGACCTGCGCATCGGCTACCTGCCGCTACGCGCGGTCACCAGCCCGCGCGACGAGCTCGTCGACACGATCCGCGAGCTGCTCCACGAGGACATCGACGTCATCGTCGCCGACGCGCTGACCGTCGACCACCTGGAGCGCGTGGCCGCAGCCGCAGTCGCCGCGGATGACGACATCCAGTGGATGACCGTCGACCCCGGCCCCGGTGCGTTGGCCATGGCGATCGCACTCGACCTCCCCGACCAGTCCAGCACCAGACCGCTCCTGGCCGTCTCGGGATCGGCCACCGAGCTGACCCGGGCCCAGCTGCAACGACTCATCAGCGAGCGTGGCTGCCACGTCGTCAGCCCGACGGCCCTCCCCGGCTCGGTGGTCCCCGACGTCGACGCCACCGTCCCCGAGGTGGTGCGTGCACTCCAGCAGGCCGGCCCCGGCGAGATCGTCCTGGTCGCGACGGTCCTCGACAGCAGCCACCTGCGTCAGCTCACCCCGGCGGAGGGCGACGCGCTGCCGGTGGCACTCGGCGACATCGTCCGGCGGACCCTCGCGCGGGTCCCGGTGGACGGCCTCTTCACCACCGGTGGTGACATCACCGCGGCGGTCCTGCAGCACCTCGACGGTCAAGGCCTCGAGGTCGAGGACGAGGTCATCCCCCTCGCCGTCGCCGGTGAGATCGTCTCCGGCCCGTATGCCGGCCTGCCCATGGTCACCAAGGGCGGCCTGATCGGTGACCCGGACACGACCGTGCTGTGCCTCGACCGCCTCACCGAGATGGCCCAGCTGAGACGAAGGGCGGTCCGCGCGGCCCCCTCCCTGACCAGTCCCCCTTCGCCCGCTCCCCCAACCCACGACGTCGGCCCGACCGGGCCGCAAAGGAGATAACCCCACCATGGCTTCTGCGCCTGTCCTCGCCCTCACGCTCGGTGACCCCGCCGGCATCGGCCCGGAGATCACCGCCAAGACCCTCGCCGAGTTCGCCGGCACCCCGGAGCACCACGGCATCGCCGTCGGCGACCGCATCGCGCTCGAGAAGGCCGTCGAGGTCCTCGGCCTCGACGTGCAGGTGCGCAGCGTCGACGGGTGGGACACCCCACCCGCCGGTGAGGGCGTCATCGACGTCTTCGACATCGGTGTCCTCGGCGACACGATGGTCGAGTGGGGCACCGTCGACGGCACTGCCGGTCGGGCTGCGATCACCGCCATCGAGGTCGCGGCGAAGGCTGCGATGGACCAGCAGGTCGCGGGCATCGTCACCGGGCCGATCAACAAGGAAGCCATCTGGGCGGCCGGCAGCGAGCACCTGGGCCACACCGAGATGCTCGGCGAGCTCACCGGCGTGACCAAGCAGGACACGATGTTCGTCGTGCGCAACGACGCCCAGCAGGGCCACCACCTGCGGATCTTCTTCGCCACCCGGCACACCTCCCTTCGCAAGGCGCTCGACGCGATCACCATCGAGACCCAGATCGACTCGATCGAGCGCGCACACCGCGCCCTGCAGATCTACGGGGTCGAGCAGCCCCGCCTCGCGACGGCTGCCATCAACCCGCATGCCGGGGAGAACGGCGCCTTCGGCGACGAGGAGATCGACGTCCTGCGTCCCGCGGTCGCCGCCGTCAACGCCAAGGGCCTGGCCGTGGCCGGTCCGATCCCGGCAGACTCGGTCTTCCACCACGGGCTCATCGGCCGCTACGACGGGGTGCTCTCGCAGTACCACGACCAGGGCCACATCGCGGCCAAGACCTACGACTTCGACGGCACCATCTCGGTGACCGTGGGACTGCCCATCCTGCGCACCTCCGTCGACCACGGCACCGCCTTCGACATCGCCGGCACCGGCAAGGCCGACCACGGCACCATGCGCTCGGCCTACCTCGCCGCGGTCGACTACGCTCCCTTCGTCGATCGCATCCGGGAGGAGTACCTCCCGAGGTGAGCCGCCACCCACGACAGTCAGGCATCCAGATGAGTGACCTTCGAGCCGGCATGCACCGGGGCCGCGGCCAGCGGTTGAGCGAGATCGTCCGGCTGCTGCACTCCGGGGTCACCCGGGTGGAGGACCTCGCCGTGGCGGTCAAGATCTCCGAGTCGACGGTGCGGCGTGACCTGGCCTCCCTCGAGGCCGAGGGCGCGATCGCCCGGACCTACGGCGGTGCACAGCCCTTCGCTCCCTTCCGCGAGACGCTGCTGCACGATCGGATGAGCGTGGAGGTCGAGGCCAAGACCCGTATCGGGGCCGCCGCTGCCGAGCTCGTCGAGGACGGGTCGACGATCTTCGTCGATGCCGGGACCACGACCGCGCACCTCGTCGAGTGCCTGCGCGGCCGGACGGACCTGATCGTCCTCACTCGTGGGCTCGAGATCGCGCTGGCCCTGGCGGACAGCCCGATCGAGGTGATCGTCGTCGGCGGCGCGGTCTCGTCGTCGAGTCATGGGATGACCGGCGCGGTCTCGCAGCTCGTCCTCGAGCGGTTCGCCGTCGACATCGCCTTCCTCGGCTGCGATGCCGTCCACCCCGAGCGGGGTGTGGGTGAACCAACCATCGAGGAGGCCGCCACCAAGGAGGTGGCGGCGCGCAATGCCCGCCGCTCGGTGGTCCTGGCCCATGCCGCCAAGCTCACCGCCGGCGCGGTACCGGCGTGGGCACCGCTGCCGCTGGGATGGACCCTCGTGACCGACGAGTCCAGCGAGGCTCGCCTGCAGCCCTACCGGGATGCCGGGGTCGAGCTGATCGCTGCCGGGGCACGGCTCCAGGAGCGCTGATGGCGGCGATGGACGAAGGGGGTCGGGCCCGCCGGCGCACGGTGCTCGTCGCCCCGGACAAGTTCCGCGGGTCGATGACGGCACCCGAGGTGGTGGCGGCAGTCACCGCCGCTGCCGAGCCTCTGGGGTGGCAGGTCGTGGGCCGCCCGATGGCCGACGGCGGCGAGGGCATGCTCGATGCCTTCGGCGGCGCCAACCGCTCCAGCGAGGTCACCGGTCCGCACGGCCGGCCGGTGTCCGCGCCATGGCGTCACCACGACGGTGTGTCCGTCATCGAGAGCGCCCTGGCCTCTGGCCTGGACCTGGCCGGCGGCGGGTCGCTCAACGACCCGATGGCCGCCACCAGCCGCGGCACCGGTGAGCTCATCGCCGACGCCGTCCTCGACGGAGCCCGGCGCATCATCGTCGGTCTCGGCGGCTCCGCCATGACCGACGGTGGGCAGGCCGCGGTCGAGGCAGTCCTCGAGCGCCTCGGCGGGGACCGGCCGATCGACCGCGGCGTCGAGCTGCTCGTCGCCTGCGATGTCGAGACGGTCTTCACCGACGCGGCTTCGGTCTTCGGACCGCAGAAGGGAGCCGACCCCGACCAGGTCATCGAGCTCACCGACCGGCTGCACCGGGTGCGAGCCCACTACGAGGACCGCCACGGCGGCTGGCTGACCGAGCACGGCGTCGACCTCGCGACGGCGCCCGGTGGTGGCGCCGCCGGTGGGATGGGTGGCGGGCTGCTCGTCCTCGGCGGATGGCTCGTGCCCGGGCTCAGGCTGGTGGCCGAGCAGGTCGGCCTCGACGAGGCGCTCACGCACGTCGACGCGGTCATCACGGGTGAGGGCGCCCTCGATGCCGAGTCCTTCAACGGCAAGGTCGTGGGCGGTGTCGTCGACGCCGCACTCCTGCGTGAGCTCCCGGTGCTGATCCTCACGGGCACCATCCGGGCGGACGTGCCCTCTCTGCCGCCGCGGGTGACCGCCGTCGATCTCAGTGGAAGGTTCGGTGAGGACGCGTCGTGGACGCACACGGCCGCGTGCATCCGTCGCGCCGTCGAGCAGGAGATGGACAACTTCCCTGAAGGATGAGATCAGTGATGATCGACCACACGCTGGTGGGTTCGGCCCGACCAAGGTGAATCGAGCCTTCAGGTGCAGGCGCCGGTCGGCTAGTAGGCCGCACGACCAATGTCCGTCGCCGCGAAGGCGTCACCGATGAAGAGCAGCTCGTCGCCCAGGTCTGCCGCGAGTGCGTACGAGAAGCAGTCGCCCAGATTGAGCCGCGCAGGGCTGCCGCTCCCCCGACCGAAGTCGCGGTGCGCCTCGCGCGCCAGCCGAGCCTGCTGCGGCGTGAGCGCCGCTACCTCCACGTCCAGGGTCGTCAGCAGGTCGTCGAAGCGGCGCCGGGTGGCGGCGCTCGATCGGTTGTCGATGACGATGCCGCACTCGACATGGGTGGCCGCCGACATCTGCACCGAGTCCGCAGAGGCCAAGGCACGCAGGAGTCGCTCAGCCTCCGGCTCGTCGGCGATGATCGCGACCAAGGCCGAGGTGTCGACGATCATGCGGGCAGACCGTCCTCGTCGTACATCATCTCGAGGTCGGCTCGCATGGCCGCACGGTCCTCGTCGGTCATGGCGCCATGGATCTGGTCGACGAGCGCGCGGGCCCGGACGAGCTTTGCCTGAGGCCGGGAGTGTGCGTCCTGCTCACGCAGACGCGCCAGGTACTGCTCCAAGGCGGCCTCCAGGGCGCTCGTCTGGGTGCTGCCAGTACGCCGGGCCGCCTCTCTCGCCAGCTCGTGGACCCGCTCGTTCTTGATGTTCATGGCCATGACTACACCTCCATCAACACATTTTGCACCTGCTACACCACGGTGGATGTCGAGGTGTCAGACCGACATCTGCCGGGCCCCACTGGGTGGATGCGGACTCGCCGACGAATCGTCCGCGCGGATACCTCCACCCGGGCGCGAGGCAGAAGGTGCTTGACTCAGGCACATGACTCAGAGCGCGACCCATGACTGGACCGCCCCGGGACCCGAAGAGGTCGCTCCCGGGGTGCACCGCATCCCCCTTCCGCTGCCGATGGACGGGCTCAAGGCGGTCAACGTCTACGCCGTCCTCGGCGAGGACCGGCACACCCTCATCGACGGCGGCTGGGAGATCGAGGTCGCGCAGCGGGCGCTGGATGACGCCCTGGGCGAGCTCGGGTTGGCGACGCAGGACTTCGAGCAGTGCCTCGTCACGCACCACCACCGTGACCACTTCACGATGGCGATGGGTCTGCGGCAGCGCGCCGGTCTGATCGTCGGACTGGGCGAAGGGGAGGCCCCGCAGCTGGAGGCGATCCGCAGCACCCACGGGCTGGAGGGGTCCCACACCCTGCTGGTCGCCGCGGGCGCCACCTCGGTGATCGAGGACCTGGCCCGGCTCCCCCACGAGGAGCAGGACCGGTCGCTGTGGGCCGACCCCGACCGCTGGCTCGTCGACGACGAGTCGGTGACGGCGGGGCACCGCTCGCTGCGGGTCAAGGCGACGCCGGGGCACACGAGCGGGCACGTCGTCTTCTTCGACGACGACGCCGACCTCGTCTTCGCCGGCGACCATGTCCTGCCGCACATCACGCCGTCGATCGGCTTCCAGGCCAAGCCGGAGCCGACCCCGCTCGCGGACTACCTCGACTCGCTGGCCGCGATGCTGACCGAGCGCGACCGCGTGCTGCTGCCGGCCCACGGAGCGGCCGGCGGCAGCCTGCACCGGCGGGTCGAGGAGCTGCTCGCCCACCACGAGCGTCGGCTGGCGCAGACCGAGGCGGTCGTGCGAGCGGGCGCGTCCACCGGGTTCGACGCGGCCCGCGCGCTGCGCTGGACCCGTCACGAGCGGCACCTGGACGAGCTCGACCCCTTCAACCAGATGCTCGCCACCACCGAGACGCTCGCGCACCTGCAGGTGCTCGCCGCGCAGCAGCGGGTGCGGCAGAGCGAGGTCGACGGGGTGTGGCGCTACTCGTGACACGACCCGTCGAGTCGCCGTCCGCGCACCGCCGGACGGCCTGGATCACGCTGTTCGCCCTGCTGTCGGCGGGGTGGGCGACCAACCACTTCGCCGCGCTCCTGCCAGCCCTCGCGGACGTCTCGCACATCTCCAAGCCGGGTCTGGACGCGGCCTTCGGCCTCTACGCGCTCGGTCTGCTGCCCAGCCTGATGCTCGGCGGCGGGATCTCCGACCGCCGGGGTCGGCGACCGGTCGTCCTCACCGGGCTCGTCCTCGCGGCCTCCGGCAACCTCGTGATGCTCCTCTGGCCGACCTTGGCCGGGGTGGTGCTCGGCCGCCTCGTCGTCGGTCTGGGCGTGGGCATGGTGGCCAGCGCCGGGACCGCATGGGCGGCCGACCAGGACGCGGCGAAGGGAGCCGCCCGCGCCGGCGTCGTCCTCACCAGCGGCTTCGCGATCGGCCCCGTGGCATCCGCCCTCCTGGCGGTGTCGATGCCCGGTCGACCGGGCATCGTCCTGGCCTACGCCGTGCCGGTCGTGCTCACCGGCGTCTCGGCGCTGCTCGTCCTGCGGGCGCACGCCACCGCCCGGACCACGGCTACGGCGACCCGCCGGGACGACGACGCACGGTCCGCTCCCTTCGTCGACGGGCGGCGCATCGGCCCGGCCCTCGCCTCGGCCCTGCCGATGGGGCTGTGGGTCTTCTCGTGCGTCGTCGTGGCGGTCATCGTGCTCACCGAGCGCATCGGGGACCGGTTCAGCGGGCCGATGCTCATCGCGGTGGCCTGCGTCCTGTCGCTGGGCACCGGGATGGTCGCCCAGATCTCGACGCGCACCGTGGTCGGCTGGCGCCCCCTCGGCGTCGTCGGCGCGGGCCTGGCGGCCGCCGGGTTCGCCATCGCGGCCGTGGCCGGCGCGCAGATGGGGCTGGCGACCTTCGTCCTGTGCGCGCTCGTCCTCGGCTCCGCCTACGGGCTGTGTCTCGGCCAGGGTCTGCAGGACGTCGAGCGGCTCGCGCCGCGGCACGCGCGCGGACTGGTGACCGGCCTCTTCTACGTCGTGTCGTACTCAGGCTTCGCGCTGGGCTTCGTGCTCAACACCTACGAGGACAGCATCGGCTCGTCCGCCCCGCTGCTCGTGCTCGCCGTGCTGGCCGCGGTGACCGCCCTCGCCCGGTCCGTGGGCGGCGCGAGGAGCACGCAGCACTGACCCGGGAGCTACCGGCCCGCTCCTCGCTCCAGCACCTCGACCGCGGCGCTGGCCGCGAGCCGGTGCCAGCGCCCCGGGTGGTCGAGCAGGGCGTGGCCACCGCTCACCTGCTGGTAGGTGGCGTCGCCGCCGAGGGCGCGCAGCCGGTCGACGAGGTCACGTGAGCGCGCCGGGCTGCACACGGTGTCGTCCACGCCATGGATGACGCGGACGACCTTGTCCCGCAGGTGATCGACGGGGTCGTGCTCGCCGACCCACGGGGCGAGAGCGACAGTGCCGATTACCTCGTCCTGGCCCCCGCCGCGCAGTGCGGCCCAGCCGCCGCTGGAGTGACCGAGCAGCACGACGGGCAGGTCGTGCTCGGTGGCCAGGCGCCGCACGATCTCGCGGGTCTGCACCAGACCGGTGCCCGACGAGGCGATCCAGCCCCCGTGCCGGTTGTGCACGAGGACGGGCGCGATGCTCCCTCGCGAGGCCCGCGCCACGGCGGGTGCGAAGGGGAGCATCCGCAGGTAGGAGACGTCGCGATGGCGGCGGGGTTGTGGGGTCACCGAGCGCCCGCCGTGCAGGACCAGCGCGATCGCCCGGGTACGTGGCCCGACCCGCAGGCGGCCTTGCCGGACCGCTGCCATGAGGTCGTCGAGATCGTCGCGCGTCGTCATGTCGCGAGTCTCGCACGACGCTCGCCGGGTCAGCCGCCCGCTGGCCCCGGCTCGGCGGGCGCGTAGTCGTAGCGGGCGGAGGACCGGGTCTCGCGGAACTCCGCGAAGGTCATGCCGCCCGAGTCGGGGAAGGCCTCGTACTGCTCCCAGCGCGCCCACCTGCGCCGCCATGCGGCGTCCTTGGCGTCCTCCTCGACCGTGTAGTACCAGCGGTCGTCACCGAGGTGGCCGTCCTTGAGGACCAGCCAGATCCGTCCCGTCGGTCCTTCGCTCGTCGGCTCCCCACTCTCCGGCGCGACGGCGTCGTCGGGCTGGTCGGCCGCCTCGACGTGCGGGACCTCGTCGATGGCGTAGGTCGGCAGGTCCTGGATCTCGCGGTACTGCTCCCACGTGACGCCGAGGTCGACGCGCGCGCCCAGCTCCTCGAAGTCACGCTGCTCGTCCGCCACGAGCGCCTCCACGCGGGCCACTGCGTCTGCCTGCGCGGCGTAGTACTCGAAGACCGGCATCCAGCTCTGACGGATGCCACTGATGACCCAGACGTTGTGCATCGCTTCTCCTCAGATCACGGGCAGTGCTCCCCATGGCACTACCCCCTTCGCGCCGATTGACTCTCCCCATGACGAGCTTCCCCCGCCCCCTGCCCGCGACCGACTCCGTCCGCGGGGAGCAGCCCGCCGTCGACCTCGGTGGGGCGGTCCTGCGCTACCGGTGCGCTGACGAAGTCGCGTCCTTTGCCGGCCCGGTCATCGATCGATTTCGCCGGTACCACGCGTCGGGTGCACCGCTGGACGGGCAGCGCACGATCGTCGGCTTCACGATGTGGCAGCTGCGCCAGTCCGGTCCGCCGCACGAGTACTGGATCACCGCCTCCGACTACGACAGTGACGACATCGTGGACATCGCGACCGATGACCTGACCTTCGCGCTGTGGATCGAGGCGAGCCAGGTCGACGTCGTCGGGCGCGTGGGGGCACACGGCGATCAGGTGGACGTGTCCTCGCGGGTGATGTTCACCAAGGCCGCGTTGACTGTCATCGACAAGGGACGTCCGGACGAGCTCGTCCTGGAGCGTCGTGCGCCCAAGGACGAGCAGGACTCCGGCTGGTTCGTCCGCACTGCGGAGCGGTCTGTGCTGCGCAACAAGGAGGTCGAGATCCTCGCCGGGGTCATGGCCGGCACGACGCCGTACCTGCTGCCCCATCTCACTCTGCCGGTCGGGTCGGTGGTCCGCTTCGCCGATGGCCGCTGCCTGGGCATCTGGTCGGGGCAGGGTGACCTGCTGATCGACGGCAACGGCACCCGGGTCGCCGCCCCTTCCCCGTCGCGGGTGGTCTCGGACCTCGAGGTGCTCACCGAGACGGTGGACGGGGTGACGCTGCAGGCCAGGATCGATCCCGCGATCGCACCGCTCGCTGGAGGGATCGTCGCTGCCTTCGCCGCGGGCGCAGCGGGTCCGCTGCGGGCCGGCGCGCAGATCGCCTCCTCGTACGCGACCTTCACGCTGCAGGAGGGCGAAGGGGGGACCCTCCTGATCACCACCCCCGACTTCTCCTCACCGGAGAGCTACCGCAGCGCCACGACCGATGACCTGACCGCTGCCCTGTGGGCCCACGCGGCGCAGACCAAAATGGTCCGTCAGGCCGAGCTGGAGCCGCAGCGCACACGCGCCGGGACGACCATCGCGATCCAGCGCGCTGCGATGGAAGCCCTCGTGCTCGGCTCCAGCGTCCCCTACCTGATGGAGCGCATCCCCTCGGCGGAGGGTGAGGGCCTGCTCGCGGACGGCACCGTCCGCTCGGGCTGGTTCATCACCTCGCCGGTCGCGCAGACCGACGAGGAGCGCGCGATCCTCAACATCGACGCGGGCGAGCTGCAGGCGTGCGACCCGCTCTTCGCGCCCTACTACGCGCTGCCGGACCACGTGATCCTGGAGTTTGCCGGAGGTCAGCTCGCGGCGGGTCACCTGCTCGACCCCGTGAGGTTCGACGAGGTGAGCTCGCAGCACCTGGGCATGACCATGGGTGAGCTCCTGGGCTCCGGCAAGGTGTCGCGGCCGGTCCTTCGCTGCAGTTGATCCGGTCAGGCCGACCTGGATCAGGCGCCTGAGTTGAGCACAGCCCACGCGATGAGCTGGTCGAGCCGGCGGATGTCGATCTTCTTGTCGAGCTTGATCTTGATGTGCCCGGCACGGGTCCACATCTCCAGCTCCGAGTTGAAGTCGAACATGCCGCTGGCATTCTCCGACGACCACATGTCGATGCGGCTGTATGGCAGCGAGTAGACCTCGACCTTCTTGCCCGTGAGCCCCTGCGCGTCACGCACGATGAGTCGCTTGGTGGTGAAGACCGCTGAGTCGCGGAAGGTCTTGTACGCCGCGACGGCCTGCTCCCCCTCGACCAAGAGGGCGGTGACGTCGTCGGGGATGGGGATCTCCTGGATCAGGGTCCATGAGGTGATCGCTGCTGTTTCCATGACCGGATCGTGGCAGCGAGCTCTGACAACGCCGATCGCCCTGGGCCCGAGTCAATCTCGGGCCCAGGGCGATCGTCAGCTGCTGCGGTCAGACGACCTTGCAGTTCTTCAGGTCGACGCCCAGGTCGCCGCCGTCGTCGAAGTCGCCGATCACCTTGATCGCGTCGCCGACCGTGAGCTTGGACAGCACGTCGTTGCTCATGTCGTGGCAGGTGACGCTGAGGAACTCAAAATCTCCACCGTCGGTGATGTTGAGCAGGTACTTGTCCTCGTTGAAGAGCTCGGTGTCGATCTTCTCCACGACACCCGAGACCTCGACGGTCTTGCCCTTGTACTTCTGGTCCGCAGCAAGCTCGTTGCCCTCGAACTCCTTGATGAACTCACCCGCCGTGACCTTCATGTCGGCGCCAGCCGGGGCAGCCGGTGCTGGGGCAGGTGCCGGGGCCTTCGTCGATGAGGGGCTCTTAGGAGCCTCCTTCTTCTTCTCGGCCGGCTTGGCGGACGGCGTCGCCTCGGCGGCCTTTGCTGCCGTCGACACCTCCGACGACTCAGCCGCACTGCTCGTGCTCTCCGAGGACGAGGTGTCCGTGTCGTCGCTGCCCTGGCTGACCGCGACGGCGCCGCAGCAGCAGATGATGACCACGGCAATCACGCCGATGATGATCCACTTGACCATGCCGCCCTTCTTGGCGGGTGGCGTGGGGCCGGCCGTCGCAGCCGGAGCCTGTTGGGTCCGAGAGTCATCGGTCCACTCGCTACCGTTGAAGTAACGCTCGGTGCCGTCAGGCTGGGGGTACCACCCGGGAGAGCTCATGATCCTTCTTTCCTCGCATGAAGAGGCGGGAAGGGCTCTTGCGCGAGTCTGTCGCGACAGCACGAGTTCACCCGCCCCGACGCAGGGGCGAGCCACTTCATGGTGATCGTGCTGGAAGGGATGAAACAGCCCCAATGCCAGGCTCGACCGCGGTCGACAACTTGACCCCCACCGAATGTCTCCCCGACCGCAGTGAATGACGGCGCCAACGTAACACTTGATCGTTCAAGTGTGGGTTTGGTCAGCGTCGAGTTACGAAAACGTAAGAAAGGGCGCTGTTTCGCGACGCTCTGCTGCGTCCCTACACGACCTTCGGGGAGTGCTGGCTCGTCGTCGGGCCCCTGGCCAGACCGGCCGAACAGCGGGAGGCTGGAGTATGACTCCCTTCCCGCTCCCGAAGCCCACGACGGTGGCCGAGCCGCAACCGGCCCAGGACCTCGGTGGCGTGGTGGTCACCTTCCGCTGCGCCCCCGAGCTGGCCGGCTATGCCGTCCCCGTGATCGACCGTTTGCGCCAGCACCATGGGGCGAAGGGGGTCGAGCACGGACTGTCGACGCCCTTCGGCTTTTCCCGGTGGCTGCTGCGTCAGGACGGCGAGGCGCAGTACGCGATCACCTCGCCCGGCCACGCCGGCGGTGAGGGCACCGGCGGGGTCACCGATGACCTCACCGTGGCGCTGTGGGTCGAGGCGAGCCAGGCCGATGCGGTGCACCGGGCCGCGGTCCACCGTCAGCACGTCGACTTCTCCAACGCGGTGTCCTTCACCCGGGCCGCGCTGGCCGCCGTCGAAGGGGGTGGGCCCGGCGAGCTGGTCCTGCACCGACGCCGCCCATCGGCCGACGGCGACTCGGGCTGGGTCGTGCGGACGGCTGACCCGTCGACGGGGAGCGACGACGTCGAGGACATCCACGTCACCGCTGGCCGCCTGGTCGACGTCGCACCCCATCTCGTCCCCTATCTCGCGCTACCGGTCGGGACGGTGGTGCGCGTGGCCGAGGGGCGCTTCCTCGGGGCGTGGTGGACGGCGTCGAAGGACGGCACCATCACCGCAGCGGACCACCAGCTCCTCGACGAGGAGGGCCACGGCCCGGGCGCGCGTCGCGGCGATGACGCCGCGCCTGCGCGCACGACGGTGGAGCGGGTGAGCGAGGGTGTCACGCTGCGAGTGCGCGCTCACCCAGACCTCGCCGGGCTCGCCGAGGCGGTGCTCGTGGGCTTCGCCGACGGCGCGTCACCGCTCACAGCGGGGTCACGCCTGGAGTCGAGCTATGTCACCTACTCGCTCGCGGAGAGCGACGACGAGAGTGTCCTGCTCGTCACCGCCCCGGACTTCTCGTCGCCGAGTGCCTACCGCGAGGGGACGAGCGATGACCTGACGGCGGCGCTCGAGGTCGAGGCCGAGCAGGCCGCACTGGCCCGTCGCGCCGGTGTCGAGCCGGAGCCGGTCCTGGCGTCGGATGTCATCGCGATCCAGCAGGGTGCGCTCGACGACCTGACGCACCACCGGCTCACGTCCTATGTCATGGAGCGGGAGGCTCCCGCCCCGGGCTCGGAGTACCTCGCCGACGGCGCGCGCCGGTCCGGCTGGTCGATCAGCACACCGTCGGCGCAGTCGGAGCGCTCGCGGGCCGTGGTCCAGGTCGACGCGGGTGAGCTGCAGGCGTGCGACGACATCTTCGCCCCCTACTACGCACTGCCCGTGGGCACGCTCCTGGAGTTTGCCCACGGCAACCTGCACTCGGCCCACCTGGTCGACGAGGGTGGGTTCGAGGCGCTGGCCCGCCAGCACCCCGAGCGCAGCATGCACGACCTGCTCGCCTCGGGTGAGGTCTCGCGGCCACTCTTCGACCCGCACAGCACCCACGCCCCCTGAGCAGGCCCTCGAGCGACGGTCACCACCCGTGGCAGCGCTCCCACCGCTCGGTGACCGGCTCCCCTTCGCCGGTGACGACCTCGTAGTGGTCGTGCTGAGCCGCCGTGGCGCAGGCGTGGATCGGCAGGATCCGCACCCGCGTGCCGACGGGCAGGTCGGGCAGCTCGCGCTCGACGCCGGGGCGGATGGCGAGGACGCCGTGCTCCTGGCTCGCCCCGACCATGAGCAGGTCGGGCAGGACCTCGCCCGCGTCCGTGGTGACGAGGCCGAGGTGCTGGTCGACGGCCTGGGTGCCGGTGCCGCGGTCGCTGGAGGTGGCCGTCCACCCGGCGTCGGTGAGGATCGACGCGTCGTCGGGGCCGCGGCCGATGACGGTGGCGACGACCGACAGGGCGAGGTCGTCGATCGCGCACACGCCGATGCCGGCCATGACGAGGTCGAAGAAGACGACATTGCCGGCGCGGACCTCGGTGACGCCGGTGAGGTCGGCCGCGGCGTGGGCGGTCGGGGTCGAGCCGACGCTCACGACAGGGGCGGCATGGCCGGCGGCCCGCAACCGCTCGGCAGCGTCGACGGTGGCGCGGCGCTCCTGCTCGGCAGCGGCGCGCTGAGCCTGTGGGGTGGTCGCGAAGTAGGACCCGCCCGCGTGCGCCATGACCCCACGCGTCTGCGCCCCACCGTCGGTGAGGACGCGCGCGATCTCGAGGAGCTGCGGGTCGTCGGGGAGCACCCCGGCCCGGTGCCCGTCGGTGTCGATCTCGATGAGCACCGGCAGTGACTCCTCGTGCTCCGTGGCGAAGTCCGCAACCGCCTGCGCCTGAGCAACGGTGTCGAGCAGGATCGTCAGGTCGATGCCGCGCCGACGCAGCCGCGCGACCCGCTCGAGCTTGGTCGGCGCGATGCCGACGGCGTAGAGGATGTCGGTGTAGCCCGCGTCGGCGAAGAACTCCGCCTCGGCCAGCGTCGAGACCGTGATCGGCCCGGTCCCGCCGTCGAAGATCATCGCCGTCGGCTCGAGCGCCTTGCTCGTCTTGACGTGCGGGCGCCAGGTCACGCCGAGGGCGTCGAGGTGGGCCCGCAGGCGGGCGATGTTGCGCTCGACCTTGGCTCGGTCCACGCGGGCGAAGGGAGTGTCCGGTGACGTCGTCATGGGGTCATGATGCCCCCAACGCTCCCCGTCTCGAACGGTCCCTGAGGAGGTTGCGCAGCAACCGTCTCGAAGGGTCCCCGACATGCGGTCTCACGCCGGGTCGTCGGGGAACTGCATCGGCAGCAGGTCCAGCGCCTCGGTGGTCAACCGAGCGGTGCTCTCGAGCAGCTCGTCGACGGTGGCCGAGCGCAGGAGCGTCTGATGGTCCAGGGCGCCGAGAGGGGCGATGCCCGCCAGCTGCCAGCTGCGGCTGACGGGGTCGTCGGACAGCTCGACGTCGGACGGCCAGAGATGCTCGTGGTACTCGCTCATCACCGCCAGGGCCCGCCGGACGACGTGCTCGGTCTCCGTCAGTCGGGAGGCCTGCTCGCTGCTCCACTCCAAGGCCGGCACGAGGCGCACCTCGGCCCGCGGATACGGGTCGTCGGGGAGCCACTGGACGACCTCGAACCGGTCGCCGCCGCGTGCCAGCAGGCCCATCCGACCGCCCGGCATCGGGCGCAGCTGGTCGATGGTGGCGACGGTGCCGATCGAGAAGCGCTGGTCTCCCCCGCCAACCTCGACGCCGCGCTCGATGAGGACCACCCCGAACTGCCGGTCGCCGCCCACGACGTCCCGCATCATCGCCAGGTACCGGGGCTCGAAGACCTGCAGGAGCAGGGGGCTCCCAGGGAGCAGGGCTGCCCCCAGCGGGAACATCGGCAGTAGGTCCATCTGACCAACATGGCACACGTGGCGTCGGACTGGGCGCGCACGGATGCAGAGCGCCATCGGCGCCATCACGAGCTACCCCGCTGCATCGGACAGCACCGACGAGCCGGCCCAGACCTGCCCGACGGACACTCCTCGCGAGGGCGGCTGGACGTGCTACGCGCCCGATCAGCCCTGACGGGGACCGAAGTCGATGACGTCGGCGAACCCGCCGGCCCGCTCGTCTGGTGACCAGACGCCCGCAACCATCCAGTCCTCGTGTCCTCGCATCGCCTCGGCGATGCGCTTGCGGACCTGACCTCGCCACTCCGGTTTCGGTCAGACGCTTGGCAGCTCGCCCCGGTTTCTCATCTGCTGCTCCTTGTACCCCCGCAGCCCGGCCGCCTCCTCGGGGTCTGTGTCAGCAAGCAGCTCGAGTGCTTCCACGTCAGAGTCGCCGTGGTTGGCGCCCCCAATCCAGGCACTGACGAGCGGGACGCCCTCCCACGCTCCACCGCGTGCGACGGCGACGACGGCGTGCGGTGCGCGGAAGTCGAGGTCCACCCGCTCCACCTCGACCTGCTTGAGCTGCGGCGGCATTGACCCCACCCTGTCCAACGCGGTGAGCGCGGCAGCGCGGAACCCGTAGGCGTCGTACTCGGCGCGCACCGTCTGCACGCAACTCGTCACGGCGTCCGGCTCCTCCGGAAGGATCACTGCGGCTACCTCGGCCACCCCGGGTGCGTCCGTCAGGTCGAGCATCTCCTGGGCCGCCCACGCGGGCACGCGGCTGCGCCACTGCTGCGGTCGCCCCATGACGTCGGTCGGCAGGCGCGACCGCTCGCCCTCGGTCATCTGCACGCTCGTGGTTCGGACTCGCCAGCCAAACCCGTTGGCCTGCAGACCTCCCGGCCGCTCGGCATGCCACAGCCCCCCGTCGTCCAGCAGGGCCACGACCTCGTCGACGGCCTGCCACACCTGCGCGGGCTTGGTCCGCGGGTGCGCGCGCACGCTGATGACGTCGATGCCGTCCTGCGAGTGCGGCTTGGCCACGACGACCAGCCCCGCGGCGCGGGTCTCGACGATGGTCTGCAGGCCACCGGTGAGCCTGAGCCACGCGCCATCGGCCACCAGTCGCTCGGTCCACCTCGGCTCGAGGACGAGCGCGGTGGCCAGCACGATCCGGGTCAGCTCGGTGACCTCGAGCGGGAAGCGATCGATGAGCCCGCGCGTGTACTCCGCCGCCCACGCGTCGAGCGAGGCCTGGTCGGGGATCGGCCGCTCCACCCCTACGGGCGTCACCGCATCTGCGGCGGCCCACGCCCCGGCGGCCGCGGCAAGGGTCGGGTGCGGCTGCGCGAGCAGGCGCCTCCCTGCGGCACTCGCCTCGTCCAGAGACATCCCGAGGATCTCCTCGAGGGAGGCTCGGTCGTCCCCCGTGGCGCGCTCGGCGGCGGAGGCGAGGAGCAGCCAGAGCCCCGCGTGGGAGACCACGGAGGTCGTGGTCTGGTCGAGCTGCTCACGGCAGCGGGCCGCGTAGCCGGTGATGGCCCGGGCGACGGTCCTGTCCGGTGCCGGCGTCGCGGTGAAGTCCGCTGGTCCCCCTTCGACCGTCTCCCGCTGGCCGCACGTGAGGCACTCGGCGGTCCACATGCCCGGCACGATGAGGCAGCCACCGAGCCGCTGCCACGGGGTGGCGGCGACCTGCTCGGCGAGCTCGAGGGGCGGCATCCCCATGACGACCTGGTGGGTCGCGCTCGACCCGCAGCGTCCGCACTGCAGCCTTGTTGACTCATCGAAGGGGGCTGAATTCATGGGGTCTCCTGACGGTCGCGGGCTTCGGGGAGGATCTCGTCGTCCCAGTCGGCGATGAGTTGGAAGAGCAGGTGGACGTGCTCGCGCAGATGCTCAGGCACGAAGGGTGTGGCCAGCATGTCGATCATCGCCAGGAGGCTCTCGTCGTCGAGGACTGTGAACTTCACACCGTGGACGGAGCCGTTGAGTCGATCGGCGATCCGTGTCGCGTCGTCGCAGTCTGCGGCGTGATGATCGAGGGCACAGCAGATGCGGATGCGCGGCACGCTGCAGGATGACCGGACCCACACGAAGGTGTCGAGGTACTCGACGTAGACGTCTCCATCATCGGTCCCGTCGATCTCCGCGAGCATGGGACGCAGGGCGATATCGACGAGCTCGTTGACTTCCGCCCTGCTGGTGGGTCGGGCTCCATCGGCGTGGACGGGGCTGGCCTGCCAAGGCTCGACGGACGGCGGCGTGAGCTCATCAGACAGGCTCGTCAGCAGCGCCGGGTGGACGATGCCGAAGACGTCGCGCAGCACGCTGATGACCACCGTGGCCGGCTCGTCGGGGCGACACTCGTCGTAGTACTTCCCGTAGGTCGGCTCCTGCCGCGTGGGGCACACCATCCCCCAGCGACGGATGGCCGCCTGCTGACGACGGTTCATCCGCCACTCGCGCGCGAGCGTCATATTGCTCGCGACCTCGACGAGCACCTGAGGGCGCACGAAGTTGAGCTCGACGAAGGGGGTGTCTCCCTCGACGTCCTCGCTCGTCCGGTCGAGCGAGATGCGGAAGATGTTGTCACCGTCCCACTCCTCGATGACCGTGACCAGGCGCTCGTGGAAGTCCCTCCACGCCGCCTCGACCTGCTCGTCGAACATGCCCCGCTCCCCTCTCGACCCTTGAGCAAGGCTAGGTGGCAGCACCGACAACGGTCCTCTGCTCCGTTACGTGGATGTCGCGCAGGTCAGGGCATGCCGGCGAGCTCTGCCATGCGGGTCAGCGCCGGCCCGGCGCTGGCGCGTAGCCTGCCCAGCACCTGCTGCATGGCCTCGGACTCGGCCAGCTCCGGCGGTGTGCGGGCTGGGTTGAGCGCCACCGTGTCCGCCCATGCCTTGAGGTGGGGATCGCTGGCGAAGGCAGCTCCGGCGCGAGCGCCGATCACCTGCATCGCGAGCCAGTCGGTCGGGGTGTCGGAGTAGGGCGAAGGGGGGCACAGCCGGTTCTTCTCCACGTCACTGGAGATCGTCGCCTCTGCATGACCCGCGAGCGCCGCGCCGAAGCACGGGAAGCCGGTCCGGATCGGTTGCAGGGTGATGACTTCCGGCTGCCAGATCGGGACCAGCGGCGGGTACCGCAGCCCGGAGGCGGCGCAGTGCACGACGAGGGCGTCGGGGGCGACCTGCACGCTCCCGTCGGCGCAGACGACGCGCCCCTGCTCGACGGCCAGCACGTGGCCCAGGCGTACGACGTGCTCGATGGTGCGCAGTACGTCGAGCTCCCACGTGGCCAGGGTCGGCGTCTTGGCCATCGTCGGCGTGACCGTCGGGTCGATCCGCAGCAGGACACCCCGCTCCTCCAGACCCAAGAAGATCTCATCGGCCGTGGCCGCCGTGGCCGCGACCTCCATGACGTCGGCGGCGGCGCCGAGGAAGATCCGTGGGTCGGGTTGGATCATCGCGCGGTTGAGCATCCACGGCTCCCGGGAGCGCACCCAGCAGATCCGGTCGGGGTCGACGCCGCGGTCGAGCAGCCAGATGCACGCGTCGGTCGCCGTCTTGCCGGACCCGACGACCACGTACTCGGAGGGTGCGTCGGCCACCCGCACGAGCTCGTTGACCGGGATGACCCTGGCTCCCGTGTCCACGGCGAAGGGAGGCATCGTGGTGGCGGGGATGTGCGGTGAGAGGTAGTGCGCGTTGACCACCCGGGCGGGACCGCGCACGTTGTGCCGCTCCCCCGAGATCGTCGAGACGCACCGCCCGTCGTCCGTCCACACGTAGCCGGGCATGAAGCTCACCCGGCCCGAGGCCACCAGGCGCTCGGTGAGGACGGAGTCGTAGTACGCGCAGATCTGCGCGGCGGTGGCCCGCTCGTGCAACCCACGCTCCGGCCCGTGCTGCTGTGCGCGTCCGTCGCCGAGGAGCGTGGAGGCCACCCCGTAGAAGGCCGAGGCCTGGTGCAACCGGACGAAGGGGTAGGCGTCCAGCCAGTGCCCGCCGGGCGCGTGCCGCCGGTCGAGGAGGGCGACCCGCACGTCGGCGTGGCTGATGAGCGCGTCGGTGAAGGCCATGCCCATGGCCCCCGCACCGACCACGACGTAGTCGGCCTCGATGGTGCCCATCGCTCAAGCGTCCTCCCGCCGCGGGGGTGGGTCAACGCTGGTGCTCCTCGGCTCACGCCGCGCGGGTCAGGCACCTGAGTCAGCACGGCCCAGGCGTCGAGCCCAAGGGCTTGACCACAGGTTGGCGGTGCTTGCTCCGCCAACAACTCACGGCCCTATGTCACCGTGCGGCTCATCACCAGCCTCACCTCTGGGCGACCACATGGGCCAAAAGAGCTGGCCTTTGCCACGAGTCCTTTTGACCTCCACCTGCCAGGCCCTTGCTGCCCGATTCAGCGCTTGCCAGTGAGGGTCCGACAAGGGCGGTCCCATGAGCTCATCGCAGCAGTCGCATCGTCGGAGCTCGTCTACCCGACAAGCTTCCTGCTCCTGCCACCTCCGCAGCACCCGTGCGAAAAGGCCTGCCAGCACCCCCGCCCCGACCCCCTCGTGACGCTCGGTCATGCCAACCCCTCCCAGCACTCCCACGCCCGACAACGTTGCTCAGCGCCCACCTTCAATGCCCTGTCCGCCATGTCGTCTCACCTCTGGTCGTGACGTTCCCGAAGCCATTCATAGGCCACCTGCGCATCACGTCCTGGCCGCTCCAGGATGCGATCGCGAGCTTCAGTCGAGAGCGGCTCCGCGTGGCTGGAGGACTGCTCCCACAGCGCGAGGAAGAGTACGTCCACTCCGCCGACCTCTGCGACGAGGGTGCGCATCACGGCCCTGGCCCGTTGCTCGACACACTGACGGAGCAAGACGTGTCTGCTCTCCGCGTAGGTCCACTGCCCCACGTCGTGCCGAGCCGCCCAGCGTCCCAAGGCGATGTCATCAAGGAAGTCGACGACATCAGATGGATCGTGCGGGTCGACCAACTGCTCTTGCCCCGTGGTGCGAACCTCGTTGAAGAGTTCGCTCTCGTAGGCCAACGCCAGCAACGTGAGGACATGATCTGTCACGTTGTCAGCTTCGCCGTCGATCTCCTCGGGAACTACGCCTGCGGCGGCCAGCGACATCCACGCCCATGCTGCCCACCGGACGTCGCCGTGGCTGCCCCAGTATCGAAAGCATGTCCCCATGAGCAAGTGGAGGGCGTCAGGTCCCGTCGTCACACGTTGCGGCTGCACCATGCCCGTCACCGCAGGGATCGCAGTTGCGAGGGAGTGCGGCTACGCAGGACACGATCGCGCCATTCCTGGGTCGAGGACCAATCGCGTCGTGACCTCTGGCGCTTGAGAGGAGTGACAGCTCGTGTCGGCCCCCACGACACCCAGACACTGAGCACCACCAAGACACCCGCGGCTGCCAGGCAGACCCATGGGAGGAAACCCCAGACAGCCACCTGCACGAGCAGCACAGCGCACAACGAGATGAAGGCTGTGGCCAAGCGATGGGCCCGACGGCGGATCCGGACCACTGCATCCTCCACGAGGTGGACGTCGATCCATTTGTGCGCGTCATCAGCCTGGGCACGGCAGCGACGCGCGACTCTCTCAGCGAGCTCAACGCTGTTGCGCAACCGCGCGATCTCCCCCTTCTGCTCCCCCAACTTCTGCTGGCTGGATGACAGTTCGTTCTTGATCTTTTCCCGCTCTGTCTCGCGCCGCTTCCTCGCCACGGCAGCCCGGCCGTTTGAGACCAAGGACAGAGCGCGACCTGCCTCCCCCGGTGTCGGAAAGGCAGCATGCGCCGCAGCGTCCGCGAGGCTGATGTCCTCGCGGTGGCCGATCCCGGTGACCACCGGGACCGGCGACGCGTGGATTGCCCTGGCCAGATCAGCGTTGTCGAACTCCTCAAGTCCCGCCTTGTCGCCACCACCTCGGATGATGGCCACCACGTCGGCATCTCCCGGGGACAAGTCGGCTAGGAAGTCGGCACACCCCTGTGCCATCGTCTGACCCCGGCCTCCAACTGGGACCACGGTGAGCTGATCGTCCCGCAGATGGCCCAGCTGCCCTGCCACGTCCCGCCATCCGGCCCGCCCCGCTGGAGGAACAAGTGCCGTGATCCGGCGAACACCCTCCACGCCTCGGATGGAGTAGGAGTACAACTGAGCGTCCAAACTCCGACGTCGGATGACTCCCTGAGCTGACAGCGTCCTAGCGAATTGCTCACGGCGCTGCTGCCGGGGGCCGGTTTGCTGGGCCATTCGGGCATGCAGGGCCAAGCAAAACCAGCCCGGCTTGCCCTGATTTGGCGTTGCCCGCACCTGCATATCAAGGACCATCCCCAGCTCCACCCGGGGCGTCCGTCCACTCAGTTGACCGCCGGGGATGCAGACATCCACATACCCTCCGTCCTCCGCGACGGTCGCCCAGACATTTCCATCTGTTGGTCTGACCGAAATGACCTCAGCGCGGATGCGGCGAGGCTCCAAGGCGCGGATGAGCTCCCCCGCTTCGTCGCAGAGTTCCTTCAGTGGTGCTGACGCGATATCCGTCATGTCGCCCTCCCTGATCTCGTGCTTGTCACGCTATGGGAGACGTACGACATCGGAGGCTCAGCGCCTCCGGATAGAACCCGTCCTCGATGCGGGGGCCCGACGGGCTCGGCACAGACGACGTGGTGAATGGCGAGGCCCCGCCGCCCTAGGTGTAACTGGGCATGATCGTGGTGACGCGGGCCTTGGCGCGGGGGGCGCGGATGGGCCGTGGCCTCTGTCCCACCGATGGACCTTCTCTAGTCGGCGGGATCGAGGCTTATCAGCGGCCTGCCCGTATAAGCCGCCATTTCTCCAACTCCTTGGTGTACGCCTCCAAGGAAGCCTCATGCTGCACAGTGAAGGCGCGCTGCTGCTCGGCATGGAGCCAGGCAGCGCGACTCTTCCGTTCCGTCCACTTCTCGAACGCGGGGTTGGAGATCGTGCGCGCATGCGAGCCGTAATACTTGATGCAGTCCGTCCCGACTCGATGGCGCTGACTCTCAGGGTTCGTCAATCGCCGGCCACATTTGACGCAATGGCTCGCCATATCCCAAATGGTGGTGGGTGGCGCGGACCCGACTTGCTCGAGACGCACCTTCGCGAGCTTCGGCTTACGCGGCTTCTTGCCTGCGCGGCGGCGAGCCTCCGCTCGGTCCCGCCACGTGCGACGCGGGCGTGGTGACAAGCTCCCTTGCCCATGCACACCTGTCGTCGGCCCCGTCGGCCCCTCTCCCGATGTTGCGTTTCGCGGCGTCTTCTGAGGCCGAGCATTCACCTCGGTGGCCGTCAACGACCCGCTGTCCAGCAGAGCAGAGAGCCAGTCAACCGGCCCATCTTCATCGGACACGTGAACGGGCGGTGGTGACGACTGAGGCGTCCGGGCAGCGACGTGCCCCAAGATGACACCCAGATCCGGGTCGAGCCGCGACCCCCAGAGCGTTTTGCGGCCCAAGGGAGTCATCACTCGAGCGCTCTGTGTCGATCCCTTGGGCTCGCGGATCACCTCGAGCGGGAAAGGAACCCGCGTCACCTTGGCCCACATCGCCCCCTTGACTAGGAGGAGCGCCCGATCCGTCAAGACGGCATCACACCAGATGTGGGCGCTCACTGAGTAGAGCGCCCGTGGTACTTCGTCGGCTTCCAAAGCCTCGATAAGGGCCTGACGCATGCCGTTGTCTCGCAGCCCAATTTCACCGTTGAGAGGAGCCAGTCGGGCCTCGGTGAACGTCGCCATCACACCGTCCCTTCGAGGGACAGCTGTCCCCGGGAGAAAGCCTTCAGGATCCGTCGATGCGTCTGCCGTGGCAATTCCCTGGTCCCGGGTTCACCCAGCGGTGTGCCAGGAACTGCAGGCGCATTGTCGAGCAGCTCATCAAGCCCCGCACGGCTCACCAGCAGCAATCCGTGGGTTGCACGGGTACACGTCACGGCTAGCCGACCAAAGGCAGAGTTGAAGGCGTCCAGACCCGACGCTCCCGAGAGCGGGTGCACGGCGACGGTGAGCGTGTTGGTCTGTCCCTGCCAAGAGTCGACGGTGGATGCCACGATCCAGCCGTCCGGCAGACGGTGACGCTCCGTCAATCGCTCGACCATGGCGAAGGCGTCGTCCACCGCAGCATTGCGTGTCGCGAGGACAGCGATGACCGGGTCGTCGCCTTCCTGCTCCAGCGCCGGCACCGTGGTCGACTGCTGTGGCACACCGTGTGCGTCATACGTCCTGCCGTGGATCGTGACCTGCGCCGAGATCAGATCCTCGAGGTATGCCTCCAGCACCGAGAGCAGTGGTTGATCGATGTCCGGCGCCTCTGCGTCCGGCAGACCGTCCACCTCGAGGAGGGTGGGTTGGCCCGTACCCACCTGGTCCCACAGGACTTTCGCATCACCGGACAGTCCGTCGACTTCGAGCGCGCGGTCTCCCGGGCCAGCGACACAGGTGAGCGAAGCCCAGTCCGAGTAAAAGGCTCGCCAGAGCGGTAGCTGCTCGGCCGTGGGTCGCCACACGGCAGGGAGCTCACGCGTCCACGTGTTCGGGTCATGCCCAAAGCCCTCTGGCCAAGCGCGATACGGGTTGTGCCCGGGGTCGCCGCGCCATGGGTTCTGCGATGGGTCCAGTGGCGGAAGTTGACCGACATCGCCCACACCGACGATCAGCGGTGCCAGCCAAGAGACCTTGGCGTACCGATGGTTGGGCAGCTGCCAGGCCTCGTCCACGAAGAGCACGTCAAAGAGCCGCTCACCGTTGTGCGCGTTGCCCAGTCGGTCACGCATGTACCGAGCCGACCCCTCGAGCTTGTGGGTCGTCCCGATGATGACCTCGACCGACTCCGGGATGTCCTTGTAGCTGATGACCACCGTTGCCTTGTCGCGCACCCAGTCCGGCACCTTGTCGAACCACGCCTCGGACACGGACAGGCAGACGCGCTCTCGGCCCAGTTGGTCGCCCAGCTGCCCCGCCAGCGGGATCACCTGCTTGTTGGCGAAGGCAGTGACTCCCACCCGCGTGCAGCTCTCGTGGGCGAGGGCCTCCACCACCATTCGCTTCAGTGCGAAGGTCTTGCCGGCGCCCGCGGCGGCCTTGAGGAGGACCCGCTCATGCGGCTCATGTCCATCGAGGGCATCTTGCAGCGCGCCGATCGCTTGGGTCACGACGTCCAAGTTCTGGATCGCAGCGGAGGCGTGGTGCGCGCCCGTGGCGTCAGCCATGGACGAAGGGGGCGTGAAGTTCAGTGTCGTCATCTCAGTCAACGTCATCCGGGGTCTTGTCCGAGGGAACTGTCATGTCCGTCTCGGCCTCTGTCGAGTCAGTGGGCGTGCCAGCTGCAGGCGTGTCGAACTGGTCCATGTCGATGACCGGGGGCCACACCTCGGGGTTCATCTCGCCAGCCGCACGCTTCTCTGCGATCCAGTCCGAGGTCCCGGCCTCCCGGGACTCGTGCGGTTGGCAGCAGAACTGATGGTTGTCCGGGTCGTCGACGAAGGACTCCTCCGTGCAGTCCTTGCCGGGTCCGCTCTGGTTGTCAGCGGGTGGGCGTCCGATCGCGATCTCATGGCCCGACTTGTAGCCACCGCCGATCCAGTCGGAGTGCGCGACGACGACCTCGTCCCCGATCGAGACGACGGCAGGAACCTTCGGCTCCCAGACAAGGCTCGCGTCGAGTGCAGTGCGCTCGTCCTCCTCCAACTGCGCGAGCGGCCACTGACCGAACCGGAAGGAGCCCGTCTGCACCTTCAACGTCACGTCCTCCCCATCGACGACCGGTCCACGACCGTCCAGGACGACAGCCACCTTGTCGCCGGCGCCGATCCGACGCGTCTTCAACCGCAGCCGGACAGGGTCCACGGCCACGACTTCCGCGTAGGCGACTTCTCGCGTCCCGGCATCCCGCGCTGCCTCACGCGCAGAGTGCGGATTGCCCAGCACCCTCAGTTGTGAGGCGCAGGTCGTGTCCTTGTCGAGAGCTGGCACGAGCGAGTTGCGCCAGTACCAGTTCACTCGACCGAATCGGACAAGGTCAGAGGCGCGGAAGTCCAGACGTCGCCTCCACACCCGCTGAGCATCACCCTCGATGGCCCGATACACCTCGCGCAGCCGCGAGACCGGCAACCCTTCCAGCACCGCGGCGGCCCGGTCGACGATGTCCGCCTTGTACTCGAGTTCTTCGCGGATCAGTTCCTTGTAGTCCCCCTGAGGCGCTTCTCCTCGCTTGCGACGAGAACCCGGCAAGGACCGGTGGATCTTGTCCGAGCTGGCATTGGAGAGCCGCGCACCAGAGGTGTGCAGCTCGGAGGCAACAGCGTCGGAGACCACCCGGTGGTCGAGGGGATCGACGGCTTCAGCCCAGGTGACGATGTAGTCCAGTCGCCCCGCGTCACTCAGGACTCCCCCGGGAACCACGTGCCGGCGAAGCGCCGCCCGCAGGTCCACGAAGGACTCTCGCAGGACCATGGCGCGACCGCGGTCTTGGTCGAGGAGGAAGCTGACAGCCAAACGTTGGTGCTCGGTCAGCGCCTCGGGGACGGCTGCGGGTTCACCGTCGAAGGTCAGGGGCGGTCGGCCCACCTCGAGATCGCGCTGCCAGCGCAGACGGCTGATCTCCGTCCCTGCGAGCGAGTCCGCCATGGAGACCAACAGGTCTCCGGATGCGGTGTCCGGCAGGACGACCTGGACGGGCCCGGGGGCGGTGGGACTCGCTGCGGCCTGATCCGCCATCGCCTCTGCAACAACCGTCCCGAGCAACTCCATGATCGCCAGTCGGGTGCTCATGGACTGGCCGTCGTCGAAGATCGACAGCTCCCACGACATTGCGTCCTTCACCGAGTCCACTCGCCTGACCCCGATGCCGTAGCAGCCGAGCGCCGCCGCGTCCGACTTGGCCAGGACGAGGAAGACCGTGCCGGGCAGCCCCACCGGGTCGGTCCGTCGCTGGCCGGTCCACACGGCTTGTCCATCGCGCGTGGCGACCACGGCCCCGATGGTGCTGTCCGGCACATCGGCCGTCTCGGCCCCTCCCGCAGCGACCATCGACAACGCGGGTCGCTGCTCAGGCGGGATGCCGATCTCCGTGAGCAACGCGGCCGGGTCACTCATCGAGCGGATCTGCTCACGGCAGTATTCAAAGAGGTTGCACGTCGGGCAGGTCGCTGGGTTGAAGGTCTTCTCGAGGTGGTCGACGTACGCCTTCAGCTCGTCGTCCGAGAGGTCGCTTCCGGCCTCACCCACCAGCTGTTGACGCTCCTGTGCCCGCACCCGAACCTCCGCGCGGTGGTCGTCCAGCCGCTCGACCACGGCCATCGGCTGCAGGAAGGCATTTCGAGGCACGGCCAGAGCACCCCATGGGTGCACCGTCATCCCTGTCGGCAGCTTGGACCACTCGTCGACGGACTCCGCCCCGAGGGCCACCTGTAGGAATCCCTTCAGCATCCGCTGGTCGTCGATGAAGGCACGGACGCGCTCGTAGTCCTTGGCATCGCCCATGACGAGCCAGCTACCGATGGGCTTGGCGACTTCCGCGTCGACATGTGCCTCGCTCTGACCGGGCTTGACCTCGAACCGTGGGGTGACCACGGCGAAGTCAGGCTTGACCGGCGTCGCACCAGACACTCCCTCGAGCCCGACGAAAGGGGCGGCGAGCGACGTGATCATCGTGGCCACTCCCTCGTGCATCGCCTTGAGCTGCGCCTGACCAAGCACGGTCGCGGTCGTGTCCGTCCGGACGCCCCCGTCTGCTCGACGGATCCCCGTGGGTCGAGCGAGGTCAAGCGCACCGACAGTGGTCGTCAGCAGTCTCGACACGAAGGCCTCGTGCCGGATGAGCCGCTCGAAGGTCATCGCCCGCATCCAACGGGCCTCGGGAATGCGAGCCGTCTTGTCGGGAGCGCCCAGCGTGTCCGCTACGTCTCGACGACTTCGCCCGAGCACCATCTGGTCAGTTCGGCGGAACCGCTGACACCCAGCATGCTGCGATGCAGCGACCGCGCTGCTTCCCCCACCCGTTGCAAGATTCCCCACGATCCGCACCATAGGGCGGATTGCCGACAACGCGGGGCTTGCTACGCAATGCAATCAATTCGTGAGGCGGTCCCCCGCCCAATCGGCCTGCCGTGCAGGCACATAATGGCGCCATCCGCACCACCGATGAAGGATGAAGAGTGTCTGAGTCGACCTACGAGCTGCTCCTCGAGAAGCTCGACAAGATCTGGAACGGTTTCGGCGAGGACAAGGTCGGCAAGGGCTCTGCCTTCGAGCACCTCATGGCGAGCTATCTGCGGACGGCCCCCGAGTATGCCGAGCGCTTCGACGAGGTCTACCTCTGGCAGGAGTGGCCCGAGCGCGGTAACCAGCACGACCACGGGATCGACATCGTGGCGCGGGACGTCCACAACGGTGGGTGGTGCGCGATCCAGTGCAAGTTCTACGACCCGCAGCACCACGTCTCCAAGAAGGACATCGACTCCTTCCTCGCGGCCTCCGCCAAGACCCAGTTCACGAGTCGGATGCTGTTCTCGACTGCCAAGGACTGGGGACCGACGGCAGAGAAGCAGCTCGACGGTCTGTCAGTCCCGATCACCCGCATCGGGATCAGTGATCTCCTCGAGTCCAAGGTCGACTGGTCCCAGGTCGACTGGCAGGACCCCCAGCAGTACCTGCCCACCACGGGCAAGCACTCCCTTCGTCCACACCAGACCAAGGCCAAGCAGGCAGTCATGCAGGGCCTGACCGAGCACGACCGCGGTCAGCTGATCATGGCCTGCGGTACGGGCAAGACCTTCACCAGCCTGAAGATCGCTGAACAGTTCGCGACTGACCACAAGGCGAAGGCGACGACGGTCCTCTTCCTCGTCCCCTCGATCCAGCTCCTCAACCAGACCCTGCGCGAGTGGAAGCAGGAGAGCGAGATCCCCTTCCGCGCCTTCGCTGTCTGCTCCGACACCCGGGTCGGCAAGCGGGCCGATTCCGAGGACATCAGCGTCACGGACCTGATCCACCCGGCGACCACGGACACCACCGCCTTGGCGGAGCAGATCCGTCAGCGTCACGAGGACGACCAGTTCACCGTCGTCTTCTCCACCTACCAGTCGATCGACGTCGTCGCCAACGCGCAAAAGGGCGGCCTGCCCGAGTTCGACCTCATCATCTGCGACGAGGCCCACCGCACGACCGGTGTGACTCTGGCTGGCGAGGACGAGTCCGCCTTCGTCCGGGTGCACGACAACTCCCGCATCAAGGGCGTCAAGCGTCTCTACATGACGGCCACTCCCCGACTCTTCAACCCGGAGACCAAGGAAAAGGCCGACAACAACGACGCCGTTCTGGCCTCCATGGACGACGAGTCGACATACGGTCCCGTCCTCCACCGGCTCGGCTTCGGCCAGGCCGTCGAGCAGGACCTCCTGACCGACTACAAGGTCCTGGTGCTCAAGGTCGACCGCGGCACGATCGCCGAGTCCTTCCATCAGGAGCTGGCGGCCACGAGCGACATCAAGCTCGATGACGCCACCAAGCTCGTGGGCTGTTGGAACGGCCTTGCCAAGCGCTTCGACCAGCGCGACGCCGATGGAGCGTCGATCGCCCGCAACCCGATGAAGACGGCGGTTGCGTTCGCCAGCAACATCAAGTCGTCCAAGGCTGTGACGGATGCCTTCCCCCAGATCGTTGACCGTCTGATCTCGACCTACGAGGACGACACCGACGCGCAGCACCCCAACAACCTCAAGGTCGACATTCGGCACGTCGACGGCACGATGAATGCTCTGGAGCGTGGCGGGGACCTCCAGTGGCTCAAGGCTGGCAGCTCCTCCGAGGACAACACCTGTCGCCTGCTGACCAACGTCAAGTGCTTGAGCGAAGGGGTGGACGTCCCCTCACTCGATGCCGTGATCTTCCTGAGCCCCCGGGCTTCACAGGTCGACATCGTCCAGTCCGTGGGTCGCGTCATGCGCAAGGACCCGACGGGACGGAAGAAGACCGGATACATCATCCTTCCGGTGGTCGTGGACGGCGACACTCCCCCGGAGTCGGCGTTGGCCGACAACAAGTCCTTCCAAACGGTCTGGGAAGTTCTGCAGGCTCTCCGCGCGCACGACGACCGCTTCAACGCAATGGTCAACCAGCTCGATCTCAACAAGCAGAAGGACAGCCACGTCATCTTCGATGACGCGACTCCCGGCGGCAAGAAGTCCGACCAGGAGGCGACACAGCTGACGCTGCCCTTCGGCATCGAGGCCTGGCGCGACGCGATCTACGCCCGGATCGTGAAGAAGGTCGGTGAGCGACGCTACTGGGAAACCTGGGCCAAGGACATCGCCGAGATCGCCCAGACCCACATCGTCCGCATCAACGGCCTACTCGCCGACCGCGACTCAAACGCGGCAAAGGAGTTCGATGCCTTCCTCGAGGGCCTCCGTGGCAACCTCAACGACGGCATTACGCAGGCCGACGCGGTCGAGATGCTCGCCCAGCACCTGATCACCCGCCCCGTCTTCGAGGCCCTCTTCGCCGGGTACGACTTCGTTAAGAGCAACCCGGTCGCGCAGACGATGGACCGGATGCTCACCGTCCTCGACGAGCACTCCCTCGACGACGAAAACGCATCGCTGGAGAAGTTCTACGACTCCGTCCGGGCACGGGTCGAGGGCGTCGACAACGCTGAAGGCCGACAGCGGATCATCGTCGAGCTCTACGACAAGTTCTTCGCCACCGCCTTCAAGCGCACCGTCGACAAGCTCGGCATCGTCTACACCCCAGTCGAGATCGTCGACTTCATCCTCAACTCCGCCGACGAGCTCCTGCGCCAGCACTTCGGTCAGGGCCTGACTGACGAAGGGGTGCACATCCTCGACGGGTTCACCGGCACCGGGACTTTCATGACCCGTCTGCTCCAGTCGGGGCTGATCGAGCCGCACGACTTAGCGCGCAAGTACGCGAAGGAGATGCACGCCAACGAGATGCTGCTGCTCGCGTACTACATCGCTGCAGTGAACATCGAGACCACCTATCAGGACCTGCGTAGGGGGACCCTTGAGGAAGGTGCAGCGGAGTACGAGCCCTTCGACGGGCTCGTACTGACCGACACCTTCCAGTCCTACGAGGACGGTGATGACGATGACCTGAGGGTCTTCCCGGTCAACAACGAGCGCATCAACCGCCAGCGTCAGCTGCCAATCACCGTCATCGTCGGCAATCCTCCGTACTCCTCTGGGCAGGACTCCGCGAACGACGACAACGCGAACGAGAAGTACCCCGCGCTCGACGTTGCGATCCGCGATACGTATGCCGCCCGGTCGACTGCGACGAACAAGAACAGCCTCTACGACTCCTACATCCGCGCGATCAAATGGGCCTCGCTACGGGTTCAGGACCGCGGTGTTATCGCGTACGTCACCAATGGCGGCTGGCTCGACTCCAACACTGCCGACGGGATGCGCATGTCGCTAGCCGAGGAGTTCAGCGACATCCACATCTACAACCTCCGCGGCAACCAGCGCACCGCCGGTGAGCAGTCCCGCAAGGAAGGCGGAAAGGTCTTCGGCGGAGGATCCCGCGCCACCGTCGCCATCACCCTCCTCGTCAAAGACCCCGCTCAAGACGGACCGGCCACCGTGCACTACACCGACATCGGCGACTACCTCACCCGCGAGCAGAAACTGGCGGCAATCGCCGACACTGCATCCACGGGGGCCTTGAACCCCACACGCTTAGCCCAAATGCCCACGGCGACTGGCTCAATCAGCGTCAGGATGATTTTGCGGGCTGGATGCCACTCGAGTGGATGTTCTTGGAGTCTGGGCGAGGGCTCGAATCTGGACGTGACGCATGGGTCGCGAACTTTAGTGCTCGACGTCTGCGACAAAACATGGAGTCCACCATCGGAGTCTATGAAGCGGACCGGTCGCATGGTGGGGAACGAACCCTAGATCCATCGGCAATCAGTTGGACCGCGACTCTGCAGTCCTCGCTGAGGAGGGGGCTGGGGACTTCGTTCTCGCTGGATGCAGTGACGACGGGGCTTTACCGGCCGTTCACCAAGGTTGTTCGGTACGTGGACTCGGTATGGACACACCGTACCGGGCAGACGCTGCGTTCCTTTCCGACGAGGAACCATCCAAACCGAGGTTTTACCCTGACGGGTGCAGCCTCCCACTACGATTTCTGTCTGATTTCCACGGAGGCGGCTCCGGATCTGCATCTTCTGGACACGGGTCATTTCTTTGCGCGGTGGCGGTACGACTCTGTTGTGCCCACCGATGGGCTGCTCGAACTCGAGGCTGGTGTCGGTGAGGTGGTCGATGGCTACCGCAAAATCGACAACATTACCGACCAGGCGCTGACCCACTTCCAGACTGCGTACGGAGAGTCGTTCGCCAAGGACGACATCTTCTACTACGTCTACGGGGTGTTGCACTCTCCGGACTACCGCGAGACCTACGCAGCGGACCTGAAGAAGTCGCTCCCGCGCATCCCACTCGTGGGGGACGCCACCCCCTTCGTCGAAGCGGGCCGGAAACTCTCCGAGCTGCACCTCGGCTACGAGACCGTGGAGCCGTATCCACTCGATGGGCTCGAGACAGAACTCGGCTCCGCTGACCCATACCAGTTCTATCGCGTCGCGAAGATGAAGTTTGCCAAGGTCCGCGATCCCGAGAGCAAAAAGCTCGTCGCCGAGAAGTCGACAGTCATCTACAACACGCAGATCACCCTCAGCGGCATCCCCGAAGCGGCCCACCGCTACATGCTCGGGTCGCGCTCCGCGATCGAGTGGATCATCGACCGCTACCGAGTGAAGACCGACAAGCAGTCCGGGATCGTCAACGACCCCAACGACTGGTCACTTGAGGTCGAGGACCCGCGCTACATCATCGACCTCCTCGCCCGGATCGTCACGGTCAGCCTGGAGACGATGGCCATCGTCGACTCCCTGCCCGCCCTCGATATCCGTGACACACAGGGCTAAGGGAGCGCGGGACATGGCACGAGAAAAGCCTAGGGGAGCACTCATAGGCGCCTATGGACTGTTCTGGGACCACGATTGGGTCGAGTTTGACGGATTCGGACCTGACAATGTGCCGCTTTTCGGCAGGCGTACGACCCCTGCCCGAGACTCTCTGGTAGTGAACGCAGCAGCGGCGACCGCGTGCTATGTCCTCTACAACGACTACGGGCCCATCTACACGGGAATCTCCGACGCCGGGCTTGGTCGCCGTCTGAAGCAGCATCACAAGAACCCGCCGCGCGGCGAGTGGACCCGATTCAGCTGGTTTGCCTTCGGAGACGTTGGGGCGATGAACGGCGAAAAGAGCGAAGGTTGGTCCACCATCTCTCGTCGAAGTCGACCCGAGGCAACCAATCCCGAGGCGAATGTCCGTGAGCTTGAGGCACTCTTGATCCAGCTACTGGGTCTCCCCCAGAACCAGATGAAGTTCCAAAGGGCCGACAAGTGGGACCAAGTCGACTTCTACGAAGCCAGCGACCTGATCGCCGATCGCTACGTATCCGACAGCCACTTTCCTCCCCAGTGGAAGAGAAGGTGGGCAAGGGGCCACACCCACGGCGACTCCGTCTGATTACACAGACCAGCCACCCGCGAACGGTGTCGGTGGCGTCAGGGATCATTTGGGAATGGCGGGACGGGGAGTCTCGCGGAGGGGAGCACAACATGTCGGGATACACGGTCATCGATGTCGAGACCACAGGGTTGTCGCCGGAACGCCACGATCGAGTCGTGGAGCTCGGGGTCGTTTACGTCTCTGACGATGGCGAGATCCAGGACAGCTGGTCCACGCTCGTCAATCCGGGCCGCGACGTCGGGCCGACGCGGATCCACGGAATCACCGCGAGCGACATCCTCGACGCTCCCCGCTTCGAGGACTTGGCTCCGTACGTGCTCCGCGCGGTCACTGGCCGGACCATCGTCGCGCACAACGCCCCCTTCGACCTGCGGTTCCTCGCGCACGAGCTCCAACGTGCGGGCCTGAGCACGACGCCGCCGTCGGGCCTGTGCACGATGCAGTGGTCCACCGCCTACCTCCACGCCCCCAGCCGTCGGCTCATCGACTGCTGCCGGGCCTCGGGCATCCAGCTGGACCATGCCCACTCGGCCCTGGCCGACGCCACAGCCACCGCACAGCTGCTCGGTCACTACCTGCAGCTGTCGGATCGCCAACCACCGTGGGGCGAGATCCTCCAGGCCAGCCGCAACCACCCATGGCCGGCCTTCGACGGCCCCTACCCGGCCGTTGGGATGGTCGCCCGGACAGCGCGTTCCGCAGTACAGGATGCGTGGATGGGGTCGGTGGTCTCCCAGATGCCACGAGCTGCCGACGCACGCACCGACAGCTACCTCGCCGTCCTCGAGACCGCGCTGCTGGACGGCGTGATCGACACGGAAGAGCAGGCCGCACTGGTCAGCCTGGCCCACGAGTCAGGACTGACACGTCAGCATGTGCTTCGCATCCACCACCAGTACGTCCTGGACATGGCCAAGGTGGCCACATACGACCACGTGGTGACGGACGCCGAGCACGCCGAGCTGGTGCGCACCTCGCACATTCTGGGCCTCGGCCCCGACGACCTCGAGCACGCCCTCGCGGTCGCATGGCGTGAGGCGAAGTCCGGGCACTCCTCACCGCGCCGTGAGTCGACAGCCGGGATCACCCTCGAGCCCGGTGACCGGGTCTCCTTCACCGGCGACATGAGGGTCGAACGGCCCCTGTGGGAAGCCCGCGCCCAGGCAGCAGGACTCACCACGGGTGGGGTGACCAAGACTGCGAAGCTCTTGGTCTCCAGTGACCCGAACTCGCTCAGCGGCAAGGCCAACAAGGCCAGGTCCTACGGGGTCCCGATCGTCTCCGAGGGAGCCTTCGAGGGCCTCATCACCGACGTCGAGCGCTCGTCGCTCCCCCCGTCCGTCACCACCGGAGGACCAGCATGACCACCGACACACAGGTTGACCCGCTCGTCGACAAGGCCACTCGCCTCTTCACCTTCCTCGCCAAGGCACAGCGGCTGAAGGAGCGACCCGTACGGGACGTCGAGCAGTACAAGCGCGGGGTCGGGATGGTCCGCTGGTTCAGCGACCTGCCGCAGCACGAAGCCGTCCGCTGGAGCGCACCGGACGCGGCAGATGACGGACCGCTGCTGGTCATCGACCGGCTCGACAAGATCGATCCACCCCCGATGCCAACGGACATCGGGACGTGGGTGTCCGGCGGTGGCCTGCGCTGCGACGAGAGGCCCTCCCTTCGCCCGTATCTCGTCACCGGTCAGCGCTGGGACGAGGAGAGCGAGGCGATGGTGGAGGATCGTGTCACCATCGAAGAGCGCCCCGATGTCCGGGCCCGATTCGACCGCTGGATGTCGACGTGGGATGCCTGGGCCACGGACGAGAAGGCAGCCATCCCCGTGCGCGAGACCTACAAGGAGATCTTCGGCGCCCACGTGGAGTCCTCGCAGAACGCCGAGGAGAGCGAGCTCGTGCTCGGCCTCGGACTCCTCGCCTGGAACAAGCTCGACCACCCACCAGTGCGCCGGCACATGTTCACCCTCAAGCTCGACGTGCACGTGGATGCGCGGACCGGGCAGCTCGTGGTCGCGGCCGACCCCGAGGCCATCGGCCTGAAGGCCGAGCTCGACATGCTCGAGCCCGAGGCATTCCCCACGTGGGACCTGCCCCAGAAGACCGAGGAACGTGCCGCCGGGTTCTCGGCACCAGCGCTCGACCGTGCAGCACTCCAAGACCTCGGGTCCATGACGATCCACGAGCTGGACCCGGAGGGGCGGTACCTCGACGAAGGGGGCAGTCACGCCCCCACCGAGACCGCCACCCTGGCGTGGTCGCCTGCGCTGGTCCTGCGACCGCGTCCCAAGATCGGACTGGCGCAGGCCTTCGAGAAGATCGCCGCTGACATTGCTGAGGCCGGCGCCGTGCCCGCGGGCCTGCGCCCCCTGCTCGACCCGAACGAACCGCCCCCCGCTCAGCCGGACCCCAGCCCCGGTGCTCTATTGACCGTTGGCGCCGACATCTTCTCGCCGCTACCGCTCAACTCGGTGCAGCGGCAGATCCTCGAGCGAGTGGACCGCAACGCGCAGACCCTGGTGCAGGGCCCGCCCGGGACGGGCAAGACCCACACTGCGGCTGCACTGCTGTCGCACCTGCTCGCCCAGGGCAAGCGCGTGCTCGTCACTGCGCACACCGACCGGGCGCTCTACGAGGTCCGCGGCAAGCTGCCGGAGCTGATCCGGCCGCTGGCCGTCTCCGTCATCGGGGCGAGCCGCAGCGACATGGCGGAGCTGCGGACCGCGGTCGACACGATCTCGCGCAATGCAACCGAGCACGACGTCCCTCAGACGGAGTGGAAGGTCGAGGAGACGCTCCAGCACGTGCAACAGCTTCGAGCGGAGCGGCAGCGACTCAACGAGCAGCTGCTCAACGCTCGCGAGCGCGAGACGACGGCGCTCGCCCACGCCGGATACTCCGGCACCCTCGCAGGCATCGCCCAGCAGTACGAGGACGAGCGTGAGCAGTACACCTGGATCACGGACCTGGTCGGCGAGTCCTCCGACCCCGTCCCCGTCTTGTCCGACGACGAGGCTCTCGAGTGGTTGGGGCTGCTACGGGACGAGCGGTTGCTGGTCAACGGAGAAGAGTCCCTCCGGCGCTCCCTCGACCTGTCGGCCATCCCCTCCCCGGAGGTGTTTGCCAGGATGGCCGAGTCGCTCAATGCTGCCGAACACCGCCACCAGTCCTTCCAGTCGGTGGCAGACCACGCGGCCCGCAAGCCACTGTCGGATCTCCCCCCGGAGGATCGTCGCTCCTTCCGCGATCGCCTCGATAGCGTCGTCGGCCTCGTCAAGGACACGTCGCAGCTGCGGGCGGCATGGCTCGACGATGCGATCACCGACGTGCGCACGGGGGTGACGGACGTGTGGGATGCGCGCTACCGCGACATCGTGGCCCAGCTGGAGTACGTCGACCTCCGGACGAACTTCCTCGGCTACGACACACGGGTGGAGGCGATGGGCGACCCCAACGCCAACATGCAGCTGGCCCAAGCGCTCCGGCAGCACGTGGCATCGGGGTCCGAGGTCAAGGCGAATGTCGACGGCTCGGTGAAGACGGGCATGTTCACGCCGTCGATCGTCAAGCAGTGCAAGCCCTTCCTCGATGCCGTCAGGGTCAACGGCAGAGCACCGACGACGACGGACCTCATCGACCGGTTCACCGCGCACCAGGAGTCACTCTGGACGTTGGAGCGCATGGACCGTGCCTGGCCGGCCGGCACCGTCGTACCCCAAGAGGACACGCTGAGCGAGCGGGCTGCCTGGCACCGCGCCCAGGTGCAGACCCTCGGTCGCGTGCTGGGGATGCGACAGCAACTCAACGAGATCGACGGCTTCGTCCGTGACCGCAGCATGCCCGCCATCGACTGGACCGACCTGGACCACGTGGTCGAGTACGGCACCGTCGTTGAGGCGCTGGGCGCCGAGGAGGAGCACGGTGAGGTGAGCGCCCCCCTTCGCCGTCTCTACGAGGAGCTCGCCACGGTGATCAAGTGGGACGACCAGGCCGACTGGATCGTCCCCATGCAGCAGGCCGTCGACACCCTCGACCACCGGGCCTACGCCCGGGCGCACACACGCGCGCAGGAGCTCGCCGACGTGGCCCGCGACCTCGATCGCACGCATGAGCTCACCCTCCGGGCACGGGCGGCGGCTCCCCGTCTCACGGACGCCGTGACGACGGAACCGCACCAGGTCGAGTGGGATGGACGTCTGTCACGGCTCGAGGCAGCGATCGCATGGGCGGCGACCGGCCACTGGATCCTCGAGCAGGAGGCCCTCGACGCCAACGACCTGCAGGACGAGATCTCCCAGATCGAGGACCGACTGCAAGGTGCCGCAGAGTCGGTCGCGGCGATGCGCGCGTGGAACCACGCGGTCGGACCGGACCGTCTCTCGCTCGGCTCACGAGCAGACCTCACCCAGTACTCCCAGCTGGTCAGGCGACTGGGCAAGGGAACGGGCAAGTACGCGTCGAAGCAGCGAGCCGAGATCCGTGAGTCGCTGGACCGCTGCCGCCCGTCCGTACCTGTGTGGATCATGCCGATCTACCGCGTCGTCGAGCAACTGCGCATCAGCGAAAACATGTTTGACGTCGTCCTCATCGACGAGGCCTCCCAAGCAGGTCTCGAGGCGTCCTTCCTCCAGTACCTCGCACCCAAGATCGTCGTGATCGGTGACGACAAGCAGGTCTCCCCCACCGCGGTGGGTGTCGACCAGCAGGCACTGCGGGACCTCGCGGACCAGTACCTGCACGACGACCGGTACAAGGCGTCCTGGCTCGACCCTGCACGGTCGCTCTTCGACGAGGCATTGATGCGCTACGGCGGGCAGCTCACGCTGACCGAGCACCGACGGTGTGTCCCGGAGATCATCGGATTCTCCAACCGAATTGCCTACGAGCCCAACGGGATCCGTTTGGTCCCGGTCCGTCAGTTCGGCGCGGATCGCCTCGAGCCGATCAAGATCACTCGGACCGACAATGCCTTCGAAGAAGGTTCGAGTGGCAGCAAGGTCAACCGTGGCGAGGCCCGAGCACTCGTCGATGCGCTCAAGGACTGCTTCGAGGACCCGAGCTACGACGGACGGACCTTTGGCGTCATCTCGCTGCTCGGCACGACGCAGGGCAAGCTCATCGAGTCGATGCTCCTGGATGAGGTCGGAGCTGATGAGTGGGAGCAGAGGGATCTGCGGGTCGGGTCACCGGCCGAGTTCCAAGGCTCTGAGCGCGATGTCATCTTCCTCAGCATGGTCTCCTCAGCCGAGCCCGGCCGTCGCGTCGCCGCCCTGACGCGCGACATGTACATGCAGCGGTACAACGTCGCGGTCAGCCGGGCCAAGGACCAAGTCTGGCTCTTCCACACCCTCACCATGCGTGACCTGACCAACGAGCAGGACATGCGCTTCCAGCTCCTCGACTACGCCTACGGGGTTACCCAGCGTGGGCGGGACCTCGACGTCGGCGAGTCTCCCGTCGTGCCGGAGGACGAAAGGATCGAAGGGTTCGACTCGCTCTTCGAGCAGCGCGTCTACAACCGGATCGTCGACCGTGGCTTCACGGTGGTTCCCCAGCTCGAGGCGCAGGGCTATCGCATCGACTTGGTCGTCGTCGGAGCCAATGGTCGCCTTGCCGTGGAGTGTGACGGCGACCGATGGCACGGGCCGGACGCCTACGCCGCAGATCTCGCCCGTCAGCGGGACCTCGAGCGATGCGGGTGGACCTTCTTCCGGGTGCGCGAGTCTGCCTTCTACGTCGACAAGGCGGCAGCCCTGGCACCTCTGTGGCAGACGCTCGAGGAGCTGGACATCCGACCCGCTGACTACCTCGACGAGACTGCGGTGGAGACGGTCGACGAGGAGACCCTCGGCGAAGGAGCAGACGAGGACAGCGAACCCGCGTCCGTCCCGGTTGAGTCCGAGACGGCCAACGCGGAGACCCACCCGGACGTTGCAACCGCGACCGAGGAGGTCCACTGGACCGCCAGGATCCCGGAGTCCGACGATGACGCCGCTCTGGACTCATTTGCTCCCGTGCCTGCATTCGAGTCGTCCTCACACGCGGTCCCCGTGCTCTCCGCTGACGCGCCTCCGACGATGAGCACGCCTCCGCCACCGCCTCCCGCCCCTGTGGTGGGGTCGATGGTCACCACGCGCGCCCAGACGACCGAAACCGACGACCCACTGGCAGATGCAGCGGATGCCGTGACCGTCGCCGGACAACTGCCCGCCTATGGCGTCTTCTCCGGAGCCACCGTCCCTGTCGGTGAGGCCACGACGGAGGAGATCATCGACGGCCTGGAGCAGATCGTCATGGCCGAGGGGCCCCTGACGGGCGAGCGTCTCGTGCGGTGCTACGTCAACGCCTCGGGCGGCAGGCGCATCGGGAAGCTCATCGCCAAGGAGTTGAACTCTGCCGTGACGCGAGCCGAGCGGTCCGGCCGCATCGTCTCCGACAACCCCCTGCTGCAGCCGGGGATCAAGCCGAAGACCTTCCGGCTGTCCGACCAGCCTGCGGTGACACTTCGGTCTTTGGGGCCACGCACGCTCGACGAGGTCCCCCCTGCGGAGTTAGCCGCGGCGATGCACATCGCTGAGCGCGAGCACGGTGCCATCAGCGACGAGGAAATCATGAGGACCACGTTGTGGCTCTTTGGCCGCAAGACCCTCACGCAGGCGGCTCGAGACCGGATGGACCCGGTATTGGCTCTGGTACGTCGGCAGGAAATCGGAATCGACAATCCAGAGGAAGGCCTGTCATGACCGAGAGCGAGACATCCGAGGACGGACGCTCCGTCCAGATGGAGATCCGTCTGTTCCTGTCGGAGGACGAAACGCGGCTCGGTGACGTCTATCGGTTGCGTGAAGAAGGGCTGACCCCAGCCGAGACGGCCGAGAGGTTGGGCGTCCCGAGTGTCGGCTTCGCGTACTCGTACGCCCAACTTCTGGATGCGCTGATCGATGGGACTCTCCCGAGGAACAGCGCCCATCTCTCACGGCAGGCGGCTGGACGCACCCGAACTCTGCTCAAGTCCAAGGGTTGGTCACACGCGGCTCGCGCTTGGCTCGAGCAGTTGGAGACGCAGCTCGACGCCCTTGCCGCCGACGAGGTCGTACGTGCACGAGAGGAGGACGAAGCACGGGATCGCACCGAGCAAGCAGAGGACACACGGCAGCCAGGAATCTACGTTTACGCCCTCCCGCACTACCTGCGATACCCCTACGATCCCGAGCGCGGCCACACGCTACTGAAGGTGGGGCAATCGCAGGTGGACGTCTACCAACGCTCGACGCAACAAAGGAGGACGACAGCTCTCCCGGAGGACCCCCTGCTACTTCGCGTGTACGGGACGACGTCCGAAGACGCACCTGCGACCGAGCGGTATTTCCACACCTTCCTCGAAGACGCTGACCACCACCGCAATCGCTCCACACGCGCTGGTCGTGAGTGGTTCCTGACCACGACCAAGTTCCTGGATCGTCTTGCGACCGAAAAGGGCCTGGACGTCGAGGTCATCAACGACCTAGATCCTGCGACGGATTGATATGCCCTCGACGATCGGCTGGCTCGACACGACCGCGGAGCAACAACGCATCGCACGCGAGATGGTCTCGCTCTTCATGGTGAGCGAGTCTCGCGACGAGCTCGGCATCGGGCAGATCCGCGACGTGATGAGCAACTGGATGTTCCCCGGCACGTCAGTGCTGCAGGCGCGGGCCCGGTACTTCGTCCTGGTCCCGTGGTGTCACCTCGTGGCGGAGCGACGATCACAACGCAGGGGCCAAGACCTCGCTCAGCAGGTGCGCGAGGTCCAGCTGGAGATGATCGAGACGATGCAGCGTGAGCATGGCGACGCCACCGGCCTGATCGGCAAGCAGTCCGGGCGATCGCTGAAGGGTCTCCCCCGCGATCTCTTCTGGACCGGCCTCGTGACCTTCGACATCCGTCGTTCTGAGAGCGAGCTCCCCCGTCATCGAGGTCCTGCCGAGGGCGAGGTCACCGAGATGGCCAACCGGCAACCCACGGCGTGGGACCCGGACCTACCGCCCGTCCCTGAAGGATTCCCGGCCGAGGTACCGGGCGGCCTCGACATGGCCGCCGAAGAAGCACAGTGGCTGTATGAGCGCATGCGCGCTGACCGCGAAGACACGTACCTCGCCCACCTGCTCGCCCTCGATCCCGCACTCATCGACGTGGCCGACGCACCGTGGGAGGTGGCGAGCAACACAGCGTTCGCATCGGTGAGGCACGCCCAACACTTCAGTCTCGTCATGGAGGGGGCCTCGCTCCTCTACAACCTCCTCGTCGCCGAACACTACGAGGACCACACGGACCTCAACCGTCTCGACGGGGACGGCCTCGGCACGAGCTACCGGGACAAGCTCGCCGACTGGTCCATCCGGCTCTCCAGCACCGCCCCGCTCGGATCATGGGACCTCGACGAGTTCATCTCAGAGGTCAACGCCCGCAACCGTCGGATCAGCCATCGCACATGGGCCTTCGTCGTCGACTGGGTCACCCTCCTGAGAGACGAGGGCCCGGAATCGGTGGCGGACTCACCCGACGCCCGCCGCCTCATCGCGGCGAGAGAGAGCCGCAAGGGCGCCAAGTCGCGCCTCACCGACAACTCGAAGACCCTCGAGACGTGGAGCGGCGACTCCGGCAGCGGCGCACTGACCTACCGTTGGCCCGTCATCAAACGACTGCTCCTCGACATCAATCAGGGCCTCGGGACACAGGAGGTCACCAGTGCTGACGCCTGATGCCCGAACCGTCCTCCTCGACGACCTGCGCGCGCCCACCGGGTACACCATCGACCACGCCGTCGCCACGACCTTCACTCTCGACCTCACCGCAGCGATGCTGCCCCCCTTCGCCATCGCCAACATCGGGATGACCGGTCGTCCCGACCCGATCACCCTCCTGCAGGCGTTGCGGCACGCGAGCGACAAGGTCGACATCTTTTGCCAAGCAGGCGCCATCGGGGTCCCACGGAGCGAGGACCTCGTAGCCTTCCTCGAGCCGATGGTCCACCAGGTCGTCACGACAGGCGGCCTCTTCCACCCCAAGGTGTGGGTCATGCGTTTCGTCGCCGACGACGCGCGACCGAAGTACCGGCTCCTCGTCCTCAGCCGCAATCTCACCCACGACAACACGTGGGACATCGCCGTCCGGCTGGACTCGGAGTCCATCTCGGACGGGCCGATCGAGATGAACGGCCCTCTGGCCGCGCTCCTGCGTTGGCTTCCCGAGCACGTCCACCACATCGACTCCGACCGCGCGACACGACTCCGCTCGCTCGCCGACGATCTCTCGCACGTGACGTGGGAAAGGCCAGAGGACGTCGAGAGGCTTTCCTTCCACGTCGTCGGACTCCCCGGGCACGACACCCTGTCGCTGCACGCCGGTCGCCACCTCATCATCTCCCCCTTCGTCGAAGACGACGGCTTGGCGAGGGCCACCCGTGGCCGCCAGAAGGCGCCCACCCTGATCTCCCGGCAAGAGACCCTCGATGCTCTGTCGGAAGACGCGCTCGATGGCGTCGACGCGTACACGCTGGCAGCGGACGTCGATGTCCCCACCACCGACGAGACGGGTGAGGACGAACCGGACGTACCGCTGCTGCACGGTCTGCACGCGAAGGTCTACGTGCTCGAGCCAACCGACAAGTGGACCAAGGCAAGGGTCCTGCTCGGGTCGAGCAACGCGACGACGCCCGGCCTGACAGGCAACGTCGAGTTCCTCGTGGAGGCTCTCGGCCGGCGGGACCGGCTCGGCATCGACAGCATCGTGCCCCCCGATGCGGAGAGCCGCAACGGGTTGCGACCACTCATCGAGCCTTACGTCCGCCAGCCGCCACTCGACCGTGAGGACGAGCGGACACGGCGACGTCTGCAGGGCACATTGCGGTCGATCGCAGCCATCGAGCACCTCGTTGAGATCGTCGACGAGGCCGCGTCAGCCGATGGGCAGATGTACCGCGCCACGATCTCGACCAGCGTCGACTACCCATCGACGGAGGCCTCGGTCTCCGTCGCTCTGCTGACGCGTCGGGCGAGCACAGCTGACGTCGAACGGCGCCCCCACCTCGTCGTCCACCACCTGCCCCCGGCGGACATTTCGCCATGCGTGATCGTGACGGCTTCGGAGGGCGATATCACCGAGTCCACGATTGTCCTGGGCCGGCTGATCGGCGCACCGGAAGGTCGGCTCGACGCTGTCATCGCGCGGCAGATCGATGATCCCGAGAAGTTCATGCGACTGCTGATGCTCATGCTGAGCCTCGGCAACCCCTCCGAACTGGCTGCTCTCCTGGCGGCGCACCGAGGCTCCGGCAGCGGTGGGGACAGCCTCGACATCACCACCTCCGGGGTGCTCGAGCTGGTCTTGCGAGGTCTGAGCACCGGCGGCGCTGGCATTGAGGACCTCGACCACCTGATCACCAAGGTGCTTGATGACAACGTCCTGCCGGGTGGATTCCGCGAGTTCTGGAGCCAAGTGTCCCAAGCACGCCGATTGCTGGAGGACAAGCGATGAGCGACGAGCGGTTCGCAGCCGAGCCAGTGCTCAACGGACTCAAGGGGTTCCAGCGCGACACTGTCGAGCACGTCTTCAGGGCACTGCACGGCGAAGGAGGATCCAACCGGTTCCTCGTCGCCGATGAGACCGGCCTCGGCAAGAGCATCGTCGCTCGCGGCCTCATCGCGAAGACCATCGAGCGACTCCAGGACGACGACAGCGTCCAGCGGATCGACATCGTCTACGTCTGCTCCAACATGGACCTAGCTCGTCAGAACATCGGGCGGCTCAATGTGACGGGCGAGCAGGAGGTGGCCTTCAGCAGCCGCCTCACCTTGCTCGGTCAGCACTCCGCGCGGCTGAACCAGCTGGAGGGGCGCCGGTCCTTCAACGGCAAGCCCGTCAACCTCATCTCCTTCACGCCGTCGACCTCCTTCGATCCTGGGCATGCAACCGGGCAAGCCCCTGAAAGGGCACTCCTCGTCCTCGTCCTGGAACAAGTCCTCGGGATGACGGCCAAGGAGAGGAACTGGACGACGAACCTGCTCCGGGCCTCGGTTTCGAGCGTCAGGTCGATGCGGGGATACGTCTCGGAAATGGAGGCCAGCCTCAAAAACGGTATCGACGACTCGGTGCTCGACCGGTTCTCGGAGGTGGCCAGTGCTGTATCGACCTCCGGGGAGCCGTCGTTGGACCAGTTCCGGGCTCTGCTCGACGAGGTGATGGTGCACCGCGGCGTAACCCAGGTCCATCGCGACCGAGCGCACAGGATCATCGGCGCCCTGCGCCATGATCTGGCCAAGGCAGGCATCGCCACCCTCGAGCCAGACCTCGTGATCCTCGACGAGTTCCAGAGGTTCCGACCCCTGCTGGCCCGGGACAACGACGCCGGATCATTGGCCCACGACCTCTTCTCCTTCGATGCGGCCAAGGTCCTGCTGCTATCGGCCACCCCCTACAAGCCGTTCACTTACGCGGAGGAAGCCGAGGACCACGCCTCCGACTTCCTGCGCACGATCCGCTTCCTGCACGACGAGCCCGAGGGATCATCCCCCGCCACCGATCGCATCGCCGACCTCCTTGCGGACTACCGACGGGACGTGACGACGGGTCAGGACGCCAGCACGGCGGCCGACGCAGCAAGTGAAGCACTCCTGCGCGTCATGTGCCGTAACGAGCGACCACTCATCGGCGACCGTTCGATGCTAGACGTGCGGCTGAGATCGGCAGATGCAATCACCGCCGAGGACCTCGCCGGATACGTCCGGTTGAAGCAGCTGGCCGATGTCGTCGATCCACGAGCCGGCCTCGTGGGCATCGACTACTGGAAGTCGGCGCCGTACTTCCTCACCTTCTGCAGCGGGTATCGGCTGCGAGACCGGATCAAGGACTGCGCAACGCCGGAACTGCCTGACGCGCTGCAGGCCGCGCAGCACCTCACTCGCGCTGACATCGACGCACGACGTCCCATCGATCTGGGCAATGCACGCATCCGACAGTTGGCAGACGAGCTCGCGGACAGCGGGCTGTGGCGCCTGCTCTGGATGCCCCCTTCGTTGCCCTATCTCGCCCCGAGCGGCCCGTATGCAGGGATCGACCAGACCGAGGTCACCAAGCGGTTGGTCTTCTCTGCTTGGACCGCGACCCCCGCCTCCGTGGCCAGTCTGCTCAGCTACGAGGTCGACCGCCAGATCCACGAGGTCTCAGCGGGCGGCATGTCCGAGCGTGGTCAGATGTTCGTCTACCGCGGCATGTCGGAGACCGGCCGACCGCAGTCAATGACGACACTCATGACCTTCTGGCCCATGCCGGGTCTGGCTCGACTCACTGACCCCCGCGAGCATGCGAGGCGTCATGGCGTCACTGGTGTCGACGACTTCCTGACGGAGGTCATCCCGAGCCTCCGCGCACAGTTCGATGGCCTCAGTGGGACCGGCAGTGATGCGGACGGCGAGGACGCGCAGCGCGCGTGGCACTCAGCCTTCGCGCACCCGTCATGCTGGCCGCGCGAGAACAGCACCATCACGGCGATCACGCAGGCCATGGCACCAACAGCCAAGGCGACGGCCATCGACCATCAACGGGAGCAGACGGAGGCCTCGCGGCTACTGAGCCAGCACGTGGTCTTTGCCTCCGAACTCGACGACAGCCCAGCGCTGCGTGACGAAGACGTCCGGATCCTCGCCGAAGTCGGGGCCTTCTCCCCCGCCAACATCAGTTGGAGAGTCCTCCAGCGACTCTTCGGAGAGCAGGATGACGTCTCGGACGACGGCCTCATGGTCGCTGCCGCGGCCCTGGCCGGCGGGCTACGCACGCTCTTCAACACACCGCACGCCACCGCGATCGTGCGGGCCGCAGGTGAAAGTGATCAAGGCCTCCCGCAGTGGCGCCGTGTCCTCAACTACACGGCAAAGGGCAACCTTGAGGCCGCACTCGAGGAGTGGCTCTTCAACCGACGCAACGAGGTCGCGCGAGACTGGTCCGATGCGTCCTTGCTCACCTTTGCAAGCGACGAGGCCGCCGCGATCGGCCTGCGCACGTCGACGCTGACAGCCTTCGACGCCAGCACGCACGGCTCTGAGGACCCGACGATCCGCTTCCCGATGCGCTTCGCCGTCCGGTACGGGGCCAGGGACTCACACGGCGGGGACGACGCCCGCATGCCCGAGGTGCGAGCCTCTTTCAACAGCCCCTTCTGGCCCTTCGTACTCGTCTCCACCTCGGTCGGGCAGGAGGGCATCGACTTCCACTGGTGGTGCCACGCGATCATGCACTGGAACATCCCACCCAACCCGGTCGACTTCGAGCAGCGCGAAGGGAGGGTCGACCGGTTCCGCGGCCACGCGCTCCGAAAGAACATCGCCGAAAAACACGGCAACACCGCGCTCAGCGGCAACGGGGCGAGTCCCTGGCCGCACCTCTTCGAACTGGCAACCGACCTGCGCCACGAGCACGGCCACTTCACGCCCGACTGGGTCTATCCCGGTCCAGCCAAGATCCAACGCCATCTAGCGCCCTACTCCATGAGTCGAGACGAAGAGCAGTACCGGAAGGTTGAGCGAGATGTGGCGCTCTATCGGCTGGCCCTGGGGCAGCCTCGACAAGAAGACATGATCGCCTTGATGCGGAAGCAGACTGACGCGGGTGCGAGCCCCGCGCGAATCAACCTCAGACCCGGGACGGCATCTTGGGGTCCCCGAGGTCAGGGACGTGACCCGGAATATCACCGAGAGCCATGACATCACCGGGTCAAGACCTGGCCGAGCAGTAGCCTCGCGCCTGAGATCTTTCTCGGGCCGCTGTTTGCCGCCGGCGCTGCCGATGGCGCATACGCTGGGCTTGCCCTCGTCGCCATTGACGAGCCTCAGCTGCTGGTAGTTCTCGATGGTTCTGCTCCCACTCATGATTGGCTGTCGATAAATGGACACAGAGATTCAGCTCATGAGCGACGGTGACGGGCTCGCCGTCATCGGCGACCCACAAGCTCTTGAGCGCTTCCTCGCGGCCGAAGGTCTCGAGTCGAGGACTCTGGACCTGCCTCGACTCGGGACAGTGCTGAGCGCTGGAGCAGCGACTGCGCAGGCGGGATCAGAGATCGCGGCCGGCTCGGGCCGCTGGGTGAAGCTCACCAAGGAATCTTCCGCGCTCAAACTCATCCGGGACCAGGTCGGCCACGTCCTCGCGCTCTGAATCCAGCGGTTCGACGTAACCCATGTGCTCTCCTCGTCATCAGCACCCTGACCTCAGGCGCTTGTGCAAGATAGCCGATTTGACGTCAGTCGCGGCCCCCTGTCGACGACGTTTGAAACGAGGCCATAACGACGGGCAAAACGAGTCCACCCCAGATTGGATGGGTTATCTCTATGGAGGATTGACGACAGCTGCGCAGGCCCCAGTGATCGACGGTGAGCCACCGTCCTCCAAGGATCCAAACCAATAGCTCAGTGCCAGAACGTGATGGCTACAGCCCAGCCCTGCGCGCTAGTACTCCACGCGGAAGATGAAGCATGCTCAGCTTGTGCACGACGGTTCCATAGTGTCGGCAACGACGCAGGAGGCACCTTGACTCGAGATGTGGCGTTCTCTTCCCCCTCCGCCGCAGGAGCAGTGTGCCTGGGGGCGGTCGGTCTCCATCAACGGACGAACCGCTTGGAGTGTGGCAAACGGTTCCACCTAAGGAGACTGGGCATCACAGACCGGTGGAATTCCAGACTGACCTCATGGGTATCCGGGGACGCGGTGGTGTGGGCTCCCCGTCAGGCCCAGCCACGAGCCTCCGTGCGGACTGCCTGTGCACTGTGGTCGGCCCCGGTGAGGTCGGCAACCCGCTCGAGAAGCGCGAGATCCTTTGCTCGTGCTTTGCCTCGTACAGCCACGGTCTTGACGGCGGCGCGGTATATGGACTGCAGGTCGCCTTCCGTCTCTTGAAGGATGCCCCACACGCGAGCGCGGTCCACCTCGATGACAGCACGCAGTTCGTCCAGCGCCTCGTCTGCTGAACCCAACTCACGCAAGTGTCTGGTCACGTGATGAAGCAGCAGGTGCTGGCTGGTCGTGGCTGGCCCATCTGAACACGCCACCGTCCACATGATCCAAGGCAACGCTCGGTGGTGTGGAGTAGAGGCGGCAATCCTCTCTGCCTCCTCCATCAGCTTGGCTTCCAAACGGAATACCTCTCGCGCATGCCCCCCAGCGGTCTTTGTGGTCCAGTAGTTCACTCCAGCAGAGAGCGGCACACCGACACCAGGAATGGCGAACTTGATGACGTTGCGCTGAAGCAGATGCTTGCCGACCACGGGCAAACTCTTGGCTGCCGCCAAGGTCCCCTTGCTGAACACCTTCTTCACCACGGGCCGGACAAGCGCGGGCACCCCCTTCATCAGGGCGGTGCCCCCGACCTCACCAGACTTGATCACGAAGGCGATCCGGATCAGTTTCCACAGGTCGTCGGGGTCCTCCACGTCCAGCGGTACGCCATAGAGGACAGCGATGTCGTACGCCAGCCTCAGCTGGAGTTGTGACGTGTAGACCATGTCGACGGCGAAGCTAGCGCCCCCAGCGGGCAGCGTCAGAGGGGATGCCGCACCACCACTGCCAATCGTCGCTGCGACAGCTCCGGTATACGCCGCAGCGCTCAAACCGCCCTCGATGCTCGCGTACCGGGCTGCCATCTGGATGCGCTCTTGCACCACGGCGTCGGCGGGGAGGTCGGGGTACTTACGGCGGAAGTACCCTGCGTTGACCTCCTTGACGTACCTGTCCAAAGAGAAGGTCAGCAAGTTCGCGAACCAGTTCCCCTGCTTGAGGTCGTCCATCGAAAGATTCTTGACAAATTCGCGGACACGCTCAAGTTCTCGCCGCACAACTTTCTCGTCCTGGGTCGAGACATCCCGGTTGTTGTCCTGCGCATCGTCCGTCATGAGGCTCCGTTCATTGGGGCCCGACCACCGGGCTCGATACCAAGGGCGATTCTACGAGCGGCGCGACTCCTGCAGCTTGTAGCGCCTCCACCAACAACGGGACCGTTGGGTGACCACGACAAACTCCGTGGTGAGGGCCATCCCGCGCGCGTTCATATATCCCTGGCGCACGGATCAAATCGTCTGCGCGAAAAGTCCCAATTGGTTCGCCGAGACCGCAGACGGGCCTTCTGCCTCGTCCTTGAGCAGGCTCGGGTTAAGCACGTGGAAGGGCTCGAAGAGCAGTCGATACCGAACCATCTCCGATGAGCCAGCTCCGCCCCCAGACTCTCGGCTTGGGCACGCAGCTCGGACCTGGTGGCGGCATTCCGCTGATCTTGCCCCGTCACGAAAGCCCGCGAACTTCGTATAGGGCGACGACCGCCGTAGCGAGGTCGGTCCAGGCGTCGGAACCAGCATCTCTCCCTTCGCCCCGCAAGAGCTAGGCTTGCGACTGGTCACCAAACGAGGGGAGGAACGATGGGCCAGATCGTACTTCCGCCCAACGTGATCGGCTACGTGTTCCGCACTGACTGCGCAGCACAGGGCTGGTCGTACATCGGCCAGAGCACGCGCCTCGATCAAAAACACATCGGAGGCTACTTCGGTAGCAGCTCCGCTATCAAGGAAGCCATGGCAGAGCATGGGCTTGACGGGCTCACGAAGCGCGTGCTGGCTACGGCTGAGAGCGCGCTTGAGCTTCACTACCTAGAGATGGTCTCGATAGCTGAGGCTCGCAAAAACGGCGTGCAACTACTTAACGGCGACTTTGGTGGTCCACGACCATTCCCAACAATGCAACGTGCACTGTGGGCAGCGCTCCCTGCGGCGATGCGGGTGGCGACAGATCCCAAGAAGTTTCACAAAGTCATCACGAGAAATCGCGAAATGGTCGAGCAAGCGATCCTCGATGCATCGTCGGTCTCCGGCGATGAGTACTACATCGGCTTGGAACGGGACCTATTGGCGGTGGAAGACCTCTCATACGATTGCCCCTCATGTGGCTCACTCGCAGGCACGGTCTGTCGTACGAACTCGACGGTTGAGACCAAGCCGCACAACCCGACGTCGAACCATAAGGCTCGACCGCGAGCAACTTCATAGTCACTGGCTCAATGGCTGCGGCTCGCTTCACGTCGTCGTCCAATTGCCCCTTGCCCAGCAACACCTTGGACGGTTCAACGGTTCATTCGGATTCCCGCTCTCCACCAGCGTGATCAGGCGGTCGGCGCGGTGGCGAGCTTGTGCCAGCCATCGAGGATCAGGGTCTGACTGGCCGCCAAGCGCAGCCGACACGATCATTTGATCTGACTAGGCTTGCAGGCGTGGACATTCGGGAACGATGGCACGCAGCTGGCATGTGCCAGGCACAGCTCGCGCGTGCCGCACGTGTTGCTCAGCCCAACCTGTCAGCGTACGAGAATGGCCGACGCACACCCACTGAGATCGTCCTCCAGCGCATCACTCGCGCACTCAAGATCCCGATCGCGGATCGGGTAAACCTCCACCGCAACGCCATTCATGAGCTCGTCATCAAGCACCATGCGCCACGCCGAGGGTGTTCGGATCCGTGGCCCGGGGCGATGCCGCACAAGGGGCCGACCTCGATCTCATCGTCGACTTCACCGACGAGGCGTCTCTCCTCGACGAGGTCGGTCTACGACTGGCCCTGCGTGACCTCCGACGTGGAGGTCGACGTCGTTGGAGCCGACACTCTGCGGCGCGAGGTGCGGGAGCGGATCCTTCACGAAGCAGTTGCGCTTTGACCGACCCGAGGCCAAGACTCTGGACGATCCCGGCTCCGACCTGAGCCGGAGCGTGTCGGCACCCAGCGATGGAACTTCCGCCGACGCCACCTGATCTCGACCACGTGCCACACCGCTACATCGTGCTGGCCCAGGCCAGCGGAATTTCCCACTGCCGCAGCAGAGGTCAGCCGCGGCTCCTGGTCACGAACTCCGCGACCACCCGCCCCAACTCCTCACCCGCATCCTCCTGGAGGAAGTGCCCAGCGCCCGCGATCACTGGGTGAGTCACCCCCTTCGCGCCGGGGATGTGCCGCTCCAAGACGGGCGCCATCGCCGCGGTGATCGGGTCGTGGTCGCTGAACGCGATGAGGAAGGGCTTGTCCCAGCGCGCCAGTTCCTCCCACGCGCGACGATTGGCTGGCGTGGCCGGGTCATCGGTCGACGTCGGCACGAGGCCGGGCATCGCGCGGGGGCCTGCTTTATAGGTCTCGTCCGGGAAGGGCGCGTCGTACGCCGCCCGCACCTCGGCCGTCAGGTCATGAACACACCCCGAGGCGACCAACCTGCCGACGTCGAGGACCTCGGCCCCCTCCACGGCGCGCCGGAAGCGCCACCACACGTCGGGCATGCCGTGATCGCCCGACGGCAATCCCGTGTTGGCGGCCACGACCGACGCAAACCTCTCCGGGTTTTCCGCGACGAGGCGCAGACCGATCAGCCCACCCCAGTCCTGGCCGACGAGCGTGACTTCGCGCAGGTCGAGCACGTCGAAGACCAGGCTGCGCACCCATTCGACGTGCCTGGCATAGGTGTGATGGGCGGGGTCGGTCGGCTTGTCCGAGCGACCAAAGCCGACGAGGTCCACCGCGACCGCGTGGATCCCCGCGTCCGCGAGCACCCGCAACACGTGCCGATAGAGATAGGACCAGCTTGGCTCACCGTGCAGCAGCAACACCGTGGGTGCCTCCCCGACCGGCGGCCCGGCTTCGACCCACGCCATTCGAAGGGAGCCACCGTCCTGATCGGGGACGTCAGCGTAGCGGGGCTCGAAGTCATCGTCAGGCAAATCGGTGAAGCGGTCGTCCGGGGTGCGCAAGATCTCCATGACGAAAGCCTACGAGCGCGGTCCGTCTCACCTCCTCCTATCGGCCCCCTGAAGCGACCGACAGGTGGATCTGCACCCACCCCGCAGCCGCGCCGCTCGATCCCTGGAGCCCGCTTGCGTCGCAGCTCGTCCAGATCCGCCGGGCCAGCGCCGATCATCCAACGCCACTGCCGACGGAGTGCCACACCCCCAGTCAACGCTCTACTTGTGCACCGCGTCACACTGTGGTTTCGTAGCATTTCACCGGGCGCATCCCATCCGGCACTCGCCACTTCGTGGGCGGACAACGACGTTCGCTACCCCTGACACGCAGGCTCGCCCACCCCCTGCCCTCTCAGGAGTCCACGTGCGTCGATCTCATAACCCCTCCCGCCTCACAGCGACTGCGGCCGCAAGCCTCACCCTCGTCCTGAGCGCTGCCGGCCTTGCCGGAGCCACCACCCAGGGCGAGGCTGCTCCCCCTTCGCCCGCTCACCAAGCCTCCGCGGCTCTCACCGTCGCCGACCCGCCTGGCGCATGCGCGGCCATGACGGGGCAGACGGTGCGCAAGCAGCTCATCGGAACGCCGAAGATGCAGCGCGAGGACGCCACGATCACGACCGCCGAGCTCGTCGAGGCGAGCGATGCTCGCACTACGCCGGACGGCTCCGCCGTGGAGCCCGGGGCCACCTCGTCCGTCGTGGCACCCGCCAAGCCCCAGTTCTGCCAGGTCACCGGGACGATCGCCGCGTCGACGAAGGGGGCACAGCCGATCACCTTCCAGGTGAATCTGCCGACGGAGTGGAACGGTTCGGCGGCCCAGTTCGGCGGCGGTGGGTTCAACGGCTCGCTCATCGACGCCACCGGATACATCTCGATCGACACCAACGCGGGCAGCACGAGGACGCCGTTGATGCGTGGCTACGCCACACTCAGCACCGATTCGGGCCACCTGACGAGCAAGAGTCCTCGGGCCACCTCGTCGGATCCCGTCGAGCGTGCCGGCGCCCGCTTCGACTTCGCGCTCAACGACGAGATGTGGCGCAACTTCTCCACCGACGCCTACCGCAAGGTCAAGGACGTGGGCGACCAGGTCACCCGCCGCTACTACCAGCGACCGCCGCGCACGTGGCTGTGGTTCGGTGGCTCCGAGGGTGGCCGTGAGGGTCTGCTCATGGCCCAGCAGCACCCCAAGGAGTTCGACGGAATCTTCGTCCGCAACCCCGTCATCGGGTGGGCCGGACTCTTCAGCAACTTCATCAACACGCTCCACGCCGTGGAGCGAGACGACAAGGCGGGCGCCTTCACGAGCACGGACATCGCCTTGCTCGCCCGCACCTCTGCGGCCGCCTGCGACAGCCGGGACGGCTCCCCCGACGGCGTGCTCAGTGACTATCAGTCCTGTCAGGAGCCGGTACGCGCTGCCGTCGACCGTCTCGAGTGTCAGGACGGCCCCCAGCCGGGCACCTGCCTCACCAAAGCACAGCTGCGGGTCGTCGACGCCGTGTACGAGCCCTACAAGCTCGGCTACACCCTCCCCAGCGGTCTGAGCAGCTATCCCGGATTCTTCTTCGGCGGTGAGGAGTGGTCGCTCAAGGACAAGATCGGCACCGACCCGTCGATCGACTACGGCGAGGCCGGCTACCCGAACTACCTCTACTACGGCGCCGGTGCCGCCAAGTTCGTCTTCGCCCAGGACCCCGACGTCGATCCGCTCACCGTCGACCCGCAGCAGATGCAGGACCGGCTGAGTCAGATCTCGCGCGACATGGACACCGTCGAGCCGGACCTGTCAGCCTTCCGCAACCACGGCGGCAAGCTCATCGTCCTCGAGTGCACCAACGACTACGCCCAGTCAGCCCGGATGGGGATGGACTACCACGGCTCGATGACGGCGACGATGGGCCCCGTCGACGACTTCTTCAAGCTCTACGTCTCCCCCGGCACCGACCACGGGTGCGGTGGCTCGATCAACCCGTCGACCCTCGACGAGGACGGCCTCACCCCCGGTGGGGTCCAGACCAACGCCGGGACCACGCATGGTGTCCCGCGCAATGTGGACTGGGCCACCGTCCTCGAGGACTGGACGGCTGGCACGGCACCAGGGCACTCGGTCACCGCGACCGCCAACGACCCGGCGGCTCCCTTCGCCGCTCTGGCCAGCAAGCCGGTGTGCGCCTACCCGGCCCACCCCCAGCTCACCGGCAGTGACCCGACCCGGTCGGACAGCTACAGCTGCGTCGAGTAGCCGGACGCGTCCAGGTCACCACCTCGTCCGAAGGGAGCGCCGACACCATCCGAACGGATGAGTCGGCGCTCCCTCCCTTCGGCCTAGTCTCTGGCTCACCAGGACAGCAAGCGAGGGGACGTCATGATCAGGTCAACGCGTGCGGGGTCGACCCAGGTGCGAAGGGGGCCACGCGGGACGGTCATGGCCGCCGGCATCCTTGCCCTCGTGCTGACGGGGTGCACCCCCGGGGACGCATCAGGCGGGGACTCTGCTCCTTCCGCGGTCGCCAGCGACGCGGCCGAGGCCGTATCCGATCTAGCCGCCGCAGAAACGGCGACGCCCACCTCTGACAGCACGTCGAAGCAGTCCCCCTCCGCGTCGACGAGCTCGTCACAGAGCACGGCGAAGAAGGCCGCTGCAGGGTCGGGGCAGGCGTCGACCCGTCGTCTCTACCGCGTCACGCGAGTCGTCGACGGGGACACCGTCCGCGTCGACCTCAACGGTGGCGAGGCGGTCCGGATCATCGGCATCGACGCACCCGAGAGCGTCCACCCCGACAAGCCCGTGGAGTGCGGTGGCCTCGCGGCCTCCGAGGCGGCTCGCACGATGCTGAGCGGCAAGCGGGTGGCCCTCGTCTTCGATCCCACCCAGGCTCGCCGCGACCGCTACGACCGACTGCTGGCGTACGTCGAGATCCCGGGCAAGGGTGACTTCGGCAAGATCATGCTGCAGAAGGGGCACGCGCAGGAGTACACCTTCGCCGCGCCGTACCAACGTCAGGCCGCCTACCGCGCCGCCGAGCGGCAGGCCCGTTCGTCCGACCTCGGGGTCTGGGGCCAGTGCACTCAGCAGCCCACGACCGCCCCCTCCACCGCTCCGGCACCGACGTCTGCGCCGCCGACCACGCCGGCACCCGCGCCGGCACCGGCACCTGCACCTGCCCCTCAGCCGAAGCCCGTCCCCAAGCCCGCACCGCCGGCCCCGCCCGCGCCTCCGGCCGTCGTGTCACCCGGCCCGGGCTGGACCACCGATGCACTGACGCCCGGCTACACCGGCTGCCGCCAGGGATATCCCGGCGGCAAGATCAACGGCATCTACTGGTGGAAGCCGATCGCCTGCTGACAGCCAAGGGATCCTGCGGCCCACACGCGGCCCGTCTGCACCGTGCAGCAGGCGTGGGCTGGTCCGAAGGGCGCGACGACAGAAGAGCTGGTACGGGTGGCCGAAACCCACCGCGCCATCGACGTGTGGGCCACGGTGCAGGTGCACACGCGGGTGGCCGCCGACGTCCTCACCGCCGCGCCCCCTCGTAGTCGCGTTCTTGGGTGTGGACCCTGGTGATCGTGCCGGTCACCTGAGCAGCCTCAGAGTTCCACCCCACCTGGTCACCGACGTTGTACCACCGCGTCAGGCGCGGTAGGCCGATGGGTGGCCCTGCCGGATCACCAATAGGCCTTTTCCTTGGCGTCATACGTGACGTAGACGACGGTGCCGTCGTAGATCCACGTAAGTGCCCACTTAGCCCCATTGGCAGATGTCCACGACCCCTCTCCTTCATCTTCCTTCGACACCCTATTTCGAAGCGAGGCTGGCAAGCCCAAGGCGGTCATGAAGCACTCCTGGGCTACGTATGCGGCATAAACCAAGTCATCACTGTCACTCTGCGGCCGCGGTTCCTTCAGGAGGAGAAGTTCATAGACCAGCGGATAGCCGTCCTCCACCTCGAGGAACTCATAGTCGACCTTCGGACACGCCGTGATGGCGCTCTTGAATGCCGCAGTGTGGAGGGCGCCGGCAGCTTGTGTGGGGGAACTGGTCGATTCTTCGGGCTCATCGTCCAGCGACCAGTCGTCCGCCTCGGTGGTCTCTTCAGGCTCAGTGTCTGAGCTGGTCGATTCTTCGGGCTCATCGTCCAGCGACCAGACGTCCGTCTCAGTGGTCTGTTCAGGCTCAGTGTCGACGGACCCGTCGCTTAGATCGGTCGGGCCGGCGTCGGCAGACTCCGGCTCTGATGCTTCAACGCCGGCCGCTCCGATTGGACAGAAGGTCTGCTCGAGGTACGTCGTCATGGTCGCGGCCTCGGAATCGGTCGCCCCGGTCGAAATCGCCTCGCTTCGACTGTCATCCCAAGTCTTCTCACCAGATGCGACATCGACACACTCGAGATAGACCGAGTAAGCAAATGTGGCTTGTTCCTCAGTCGTTGCCGGCCGGGAACGCCACATATACCCAGTCTCACGGCCTACTACAGCAACTGCTCGAACATCGGCCGCGGTGTAACCAGCCTCCTCAAGGGCCAAGGACACCGTCCCGTCGTCGCCATCATCGATTCCATCCTCGGGGACGTCGTCGAATTCATTCTCTGGCGGCGAGTAAGTCGGACGATCAGTCTCGACTGAAGTGTTCGGGTTGGTGTCCTCTCCAGCGCAATCGGAGAGCGAAAGAGCCATGACACAAATAACGGCAGCGGCAAAAATCCGACCGCCCAATAGTGTTCCATGCCCATTAAGACGGCTCGCGTTCATGGGCGAATCATATGCGGCGGACACCCCTCCAGCCAGAAGGGCTGGTCAACGACCTGGACCGAGAGAATGGGGTCACGTGACGCGGTGCAGGCCCGACCCCTTGTGCGCGGCGACGTGGTCGGTCTTGTCGCTCTTGATCTGATACGGCGGGTCGTCCTGCCTGGCTCGGTGCATGAGTTCACGTCATGTCCCAACGACGCTCGCTCGACGCCTACCCCCGCCCCGGCGTGACCGTCGATCTGGCGATCCTCACCGTCACGGCCGCAGGCACCGACGAGGCCGCGCTGCGTGTACTCGTCCAAGAGCGGGAGGACCCGGACGGCCAGGTGCTGCCCGGGCGCTTCCTGCGGGAGCGACGCACCGTCGTCGACACCGTGCAGGAGGTCTTCGAGCAGAAGGTGGGAGTGAACCCGAGTGAGGTCACTCCCCACGCCTGCTTCCCCTCTTCGACGCCCCCGACCGCGATGACCGGACCTGGGCGATCTCCGTCGCGCACTCCGTGTCGATGCCCGAGCGTGAGCTCGACGGCGCGAAGGGAGAGCTCATCGCCGTGACCGCGGATGGCCGGCTCGTGGACGGTGGGGCGATGCTGTGGGACCACGACGAGATCGTGGCCGCGGCGGTGGCGTCGCTACGGGAACGGTACGAGTTCAGGTACCGCTACTCGGACACTGCGCCCGATCCGGACAGGTTCCTGGAGGAGCCCTTCACGCTGCACCAGCTGCGCAAGATGCACGAGGCGGTGATCGGCGAGGAACTGCACAAGGACACCTTCGCGCGGCGAATGAAGCCTCAGCTGAAGCCTGTCGTACGGCGTGGTGAGGTGGTGAGGTCGTCTGCCACGCGAGGGCGGCCGGCGGCGTTGTGTTGGCGGGTTGGGACGTGACCGTGACTGGGTTTGCCCTGCTCAGGGCCCGACGGCCAGCACTTCGGGGCAGACTGGCGCCATGGGGATGACCACACGCAGTGCCCGCCTGCTGAGCGCTGCCATACTCGCCACTTCCCTTGCCGGCTGCGGCAAGCCCACTGCCGCCGAGGTCTTCGAGGACAACCGCGACGCCGCCGCTCAGACGCAGCAGCAGATCGAGACAGACCTACAGCCACTGGATGAGGTCGGTGAACGGGTCGGGGCCTCGGTCCTCGACAGCTGTGAGACCGGCGACCGCAACTGGGTGAGCGACGCGGGGTTCGATGTTCGCTGCGAGGTCCTCATCAAGCGGGCCTATGTCCTTCCGGCCGGGGACTTCCGCGACGCGGCAGACACCGTGAACCGGGCGGCGACCTCCTCGGACTGCGCGGTGGAGGATACCGAAGCAGAGAAGACCCTCACCAACGAATGGGACAAGCTGAAGGGGACTGAAGACCCCTACAAGGGCCCGTACCGTCCGGACGATCTACCGAGCTATCCGCTCGGCTGCTCCACGGACGACACCCGATCAGCGCCGGACACGCTCTCGACGACTCCGCGCCTTGAGGCACGTGCCTGGGCCACCGTCCCCGTCGAAAAGGGGGCGCTCCCGCTGCTCGATTGGAAGCTCCGCGAAGAATGCACCTCGACGCCCGACAGCCCGTGCCGGTGGAGCGGTGACACCGCCGAGGATGTGCTCAAGTCACAGCCCGAGCACGGCTGGCTGGTCTTCGTCTGGGCCCGCGCCGACTACGCCCTGACCGGCGCCGACTGAAGGCCGCCGGCGCCTAGGTCGGGCCGGCACAGGAGCTCCACGACACGAGATCAAGGGTGCGCCACTGCAATCACCCGGCCAGGCCCAGCCGGCCGACCACCTCGACGACACGCGCCCGCTGGTCGTCGTCGAGCCCCTGGATCGGCAGCGGCAGGCAGCGCGGCACCACCAGGCCGAGGTGCTCGGCGATCGCCGCGACGACGCGCAGGCTCCCTCCGTACTCGGCGAAGAGGTCCCACAACGGCGCCAACCGGTCCGACGCTGCGAGGGCGTCGGAGGTCCTCCCTTCGCCCACTGCACGGGTGATCGCGAGAGCCGGTTGCGGGAGGATGCCGCCGATGACGGAGTACCAGACGTCGCACCCTGCGACGAGACCCGCCGCAGCCATCCCGTCCCCCGAGACCCCGATCGTCACGTGCTCGGGGACCACGGCCCGGATCGCGGTCACGTGCTCCCGGGCCGCGTCCGGGTCGCCGGGCACGCCAGGGATCTTGATCGACGCGATGCCCGGCAGCTCGGCGATGCGGCCGTAGAGATCGGTGGAGAAGCGGAAGTGCGTCGTCCCCGGGTTGTCGTAGACGACGACCGGCAGGTCGGTGCTCTCGGTGACGGTGCGGAAGAGGCCGTGGACGTCGTCGTCGGTGAGCGGCTGGTAGCTCATCGGGGCGAGCAGGACCCCCTTCGCCCCCGCTTCCTCGGCACCGGCGACGTGCTCGAGGACGTGCGAGGTGCGCAGCGCCCCCACCCCGACGATGACGGGGGTGCTCCCGGCGTGCTCGACGGCGAGCCTGGCGACCCGGGCCCGCTCCCCTGCGGTGAGGTAGGCGTAGGAACCGGTCGAGCCGAGCGCGGTGATCGAGTCCACCCCGGCTCCGGCGAGGCGCTCGACGAGCCCGACGAAGGCCGACTCGTCCACCGCGTCGTCGACCATCGGGGTCAGGGGGAAGGCGCTCAGTCCGGTGAACATGGTGGGACGGTACCGGTTGGCAGACGGCCAGACGGGTAGGAGGCAGCACCGGGGACCTCGACCCAAGGACTGCCATGGAAGCCGACATCACTCTCGTGGTCGACGGTGAGCGCCGGTCGCTCACCGTCGACACCCGCACGAGCCTGCTCGACGCGCTGCGCGACCACCTGGGCGTGACCTCGCCCAAGAAGGGCTGCGACCACGGTCAGTGCGGTGCCTGCACCGTCCTGCTCGACGGGCGACGGGCCACGACCTGCTTGACCTTCGCCGTCGCCCAGGACGGCGCGGAGGTCATCACCGCGGTCGGGCTCGTCACCGACGGGGAGCTCCACCCGGTGCAGGAGGCCTTCTGCGAGAACGACGCCTTCCAGTGCGGCTTCTGCACACCCGGCCAGGTCTGCTCCGTCGTCGGCATGCTCGACGAGCTGCGCGCGGGCCACCCCAGCCACGTCACCGCCGACCTCACCGCCGAGATCGGTACCGACCCGGCCATCGAGGACGACGAGATCCGCGAGCGGATGAGCGGCAACCTCTGCCGCTGCGGCGCCTACGGCAACATCCTCGCCGCCGTGCGGCAGGTGACCTCGTCATGAGGCCCTTCGACTACCGCCGCGCCGGCGACGTCGACGAGGCGATCGCCCTGATGGGCACCTCCCCCACCGCGCGCTACCTCGGGGGCGGCACCAACCTCGTCGACCACATGCGGCTGGGCCTCGAGACGCCCGACCTGCTCGTCGACGTCAGCCGCCTACCCCTGGCCGACATCGAGGACCTGCCCGACGGCGGGCTGCGCATCGGCGCGGCGGTGCGCAACAGCGACCTCGCAGCCGACCGCCGGGTCCGCGAGCGCTACCCCGCGCTCTCCCGGGCGCTGCTCGCCGGCGCCTCCGGGCAGCTGCGCAACCTCGCGACCACCGGCGGCAACCTCCTGCAGCGCACCCGCTGCCCCTACTTCCAGGACGTCACGACGCCGTGCAACAAGCGCGAGCCGGGCAGCGGCTGCTCGGCGATCGAGGGTCACTCCCGCAACCACGCCATCCTCGGCGCCTCGGACGCCTGCGTGGCCGTGCACCCCTCCGACATGGCCGTCGGCCTCCTCGCGCTTGATGCCGTCGTGCGCGTCCACGGTCCGGGCGGCGAGCGCACCATCACCATCGACGACCTGCACCGCCTGCCCGGCGAGCACCCCGAGCGGGACACCGTCCTCGAGCCCGGTGAGCTCATCACCGCCGTCGACCTGCCGCCGACCCCCTTCGCCCGCCGGTCCACCTACCGCAAGGTGCGCGAGCGGGCCTCCTTCGCCTTCGCCCTCGTCTCCGTGGCCGCCGCCGTGGACCTGCACGAAGGGAGGATCGCCGACGTCCGCATCGCCTGCGGCGGCATCGCCCACAAGCCGTGGCGGGCCCGCCGCGCCGAGGAGATGCTGGTCAGCGAGGTGCCCGACGAGGCGCTCTTCGAGCGCGCAGCGCGAGCGGAGCTCGACGAGGCACGGGCCTTGCGGGACAACGGGTTCAAGATCCCCCTGCTGAGACACACCATGGTCGCCACCCTCCGCGACCTCACCCTGGAGACGTCATGACCGACACGCTGACCGCGCACTCGATGGGCACGCCCCTGGTCCGGCAGGACGCCATGGCCAAGGTGACCGGGATGGCGCCCTATGCCTACGACCACCGGCAGGACGATCCTGCCTACCTCCACCCCGTGCAGGCGACGATCGCGCGGGGTCGCGTGGTGCAGATCGACACCACGGCGGCCGACGAGCTCGACGGGGTCCTGCTCACCCTCACCCGGCACAACGCCCCGCGCCTCGCCGAGAGCGAGGACACCGAGATGCACATCCTCCAGCACGACGAGGTCGCCTTCCGCGGGCAGCTCATCGGTGCGGTCGTGGCACGCACCCCCGAGATCGCCCGGGAGGCCGCCGCGCTCGTGCGGGTCACCTACGAGGAGGAGGCGACCGATGCCCGGCTGTCCGCCGACCGGGAGGACCTCTACCGGCCGGAGCAGGTCAACGGGGGCTTCGAGACCGACACCGACACCGGCGGTGTCGACGCCGCCCTCGCCTCCAGCGCGGTGCAGGTCGACCAGACCTACACGACGCCCATGGAGCACAACAACCCCATGGAGCCGCACACGACCGTCGCCCTCTGGCAGGACGAGCACCTGACCCTCTGGGACTCCATCCAGGGGGTGCACGCCGCGCACACCGCGCTGGCCCCGCTGCTGCGACTGGAACCCGAGCAGCTGCGGGTGATCACCCCCTTCGTCGGTGGTGGCTTCGGGTCCAAGGGCAAGCCGCACTCCCACGAGGTGCTCGCCGCGATGGCCGCGATGCGGCTGCCCGGGCGGGCGGTCAAGCTCGCCCTGACCCGGCAGCAGATGTTCACCCTCGTCGGGTACCGCACGCCGACGATCAACCACGTGCGTCTGGGCGCCGACCGGGACGGACGGCTGCAGGCGATCAGCCACGAGGTCGTCGAGCAGACGGCCCGGCTCTACGAGTTCGCCGAGCAGACCGCCGTGCCGAGCCGCACCGTCTACGCCGCGCCGCACCGCCGGACCAGCCACCGCCTCGCGACTCTCGACGTGCCGGTCCCCTTCTGGATGCGCGCCCCGGGCGAGTGCCCCGGCATGCACGCCCTCGAGGTGGCCATGGACGAGCTCGCGATCGCCTGCGACCTCGACCCGGTCGAGCTTCGCGTGCGCAACGACACCGCGACGGACCCGGAGACGGGCCTGCCCTTCACCCACCGCGACCTCGTCGGCTGCCTGCGCGAGGGCGCCGACCGATTCGGCTGGGCAGACCGCGACCCGCGCCCACGGCAGCGCAGGGAGGGCGACTGGCTGGTCGGCACGGGGGTGGCCGCCTCGACCTACCCGGCGATGAGCATGCCGGGCAACACCGCACGCATCCGCTACGGGCTGGGGCGCTACACCGTGGAGATCGGGGCGGTCGACATCGGTACCGGCACGTGGACCGCGCTGGCGCAGATCGCCGCCGACGCCCTCGAGTGCCCGGTCGGGCACATCGACCTGCGGATCGGCGACAGCGACCTGCCCCAGGCCACGGTCGAAGGGGGCTCCAGCGGCATCGCCTCGTGGGGCGGGGCCGTGGTCGCGGCGGCCAGGGCCTTCCGCGCCGAGCACGGACGGCTTCCGGCCGAGTGGGCCCAGACCGAGGCCGAGCTGCCCGAGAGCGACGTGACGCAGCGCTTCGCCCCGCACTCCTTCGGCGCCCAGTTCGCGCAGGTGCGGGTCAACGCGCGCACCGGCGAGGTGCGGGTGCCCCGCATGCTGGGCGTCTTCTCCGTCGGCCGGATCGTCAACCCCCGCACCGCCCACTCGCAGCTCACCGGCGGCATGGTCATGGGCCTGTCGATGGCCCTGCACGAGCACAGCGTCATGGACGAGCGATGGGGGCACGTCGTCAACCACGACCTCGCCGGGTACCACATCGCATCCCACGCCGACGTCTGCGACGTCGACGCGATCTGGCTCGACGAGGTCGACGAGCACCTCAACCCGATGGGCACCCGGGGCATCGGCGAGATCGGCATCGTCGGCGCGGCCGCCGCCATCGCCAATGCCACCTTCCACGCCACGGGCGTGCGGGTACGCGGGCTACCGCTGACGCCCGAGCACTTCCTGGACCACTGACCGCTCCCCGCCCGACAGTGGTCACCCGCCCCCGGCCAACAGGCCTATGGTCGGCTCATGGTCAACTTTGCGCAGGTCACCCCCCACGACGTCCAGGAGGCGGTCGCTGAGTACGACCGCGTCGGTCAGGACGAGTTCCTGAGCGGGCACGGCTTCGGCCGCAGCCGGGGGTACGAGCTCATGGTCGACGGCAAGGCCTACGACTCCATGGCCGTCCTCGGCGTGGCCCACCGGTACGCGACCGGGGCCCTCGCCAGCAGCAGCGAGTTCAGCGGTGGCAAGTACGGCGCGGCGAAGGTCCTCGGGGATCTCGGGTTCGAGGTCACCCAGCCCGCGGAGTCATCACCCGAGGTCATCCCTGCCACGGGGTCGTGGCGAGATGTCTCCGACATCGGCTCCGATGCGGCCCGCGTGGCCTGGAGCGACGCCGCACGGCCGGTCCTCCTGGACATCGCCCGCCGCTACCAGGGCCTGATCACCTACAGCGAGCTGTCCGCCGAGATCCAGCGACAGACCGGGATCCGCACCAAGCAGGGTCTGCAGCACTGGATCGGCAAGGTGCTCGAGCGGGTCGCCATCGACTGCCACGAGAAGGGCGAGGCCAACCTCAGCTCGCTGGTCGTCAACAGCTCCGGCAGCGTCGGCGCCGGCTACGCGGCGGCGGTCCGCACGATCGACGGTGAGGAGCCCGCCGACAACGACGCGCACGCCGCCGCCGAGCGGCTGGCCTGCCACCGGTTCTTCGAGGCTGTGGGCCTGCCCGCTGACGGCGGGACCGCCGCCCTGTCCCCGCAGCTGGCCCAGCGCCGCGAGCGGGTCCGCGCCCGAGCGACTCCCCCGCCGGAGCCGATCCTGTGCCCGACCTGCTTCATCGCACTCCCCTCCTCGGGACAGTGCGACGGCTGCGCCTGACCACGGAGCAGCACGGCGTGGTCCAGGTGCGCGATGCTTGTCCGGGCTGCCTTCTGCGGCCTGTCCGTCGCCATCCTCATCGTGCTGATGCGGCTGCTGAGTCTCCGCTCTGGCCACCGGGGTGCTGTGCCTGGCCCTAACCCGCCGCACTGGGCACCGCCGGGGTAGGAGACGACGCGCAGAGCTGATCCCCTCCGCCGATCCGCGACACTGAGGTGATGGACCTCACCGCAGCTGCCTACCAGAGCGAGCCCGGCGGCCCGCTCGACGTCGACCGCGAGCTCTACGGCCGCATCGGGGCGATGACCGAAGGGCGTGAGCTCGTCGACTCCTTCACCATCCCGATCCGCAGCGGCCGGGCGTGGGAGGTGCCGGCCGGGCACGTCTGCCGGATCGTCACGATCGAGGGGCCGCAGGTCGCCGACCTCAACCTGTGGAACCTCCACGACCCCCGTGAGCGACTGTGGGCCGCACGCACTCGTCAGCTGCAGGCCGCGCACGTCTCGACCTTCGACCGGCTGTGGTCGACGCTGCCCTTCCTCCGCCCGCTCGTGACGATCACCGGGGACTCGCTGGCCGACTACGGCGTCGATGACGAAGGGGGCCGCGTCCACGACCTGCTCGGCACCCGCTGCGACCCGTACGTCAACCAGATGCTGAACGACGCCCCCTTCGACTACCACTGCCACTCCAACCTGACGCGAGCCGTGCGGCCCTGGCACCTCACGGAGTTCGACGTGCACGACGTGCTCAACGTCTTCCAGTGCACGGGGCTCAACGAGCACGACGAGTACTTCATGAAGACCTGCCCGGCGCAGCGCGGTGACTACTTCGAGTTCTTCGCCGAGGTCGACGTCCTCGCCGCGCTCTCGACCTGTCCCGGCGGTGACCTGTCGGTCCCGATGTTCGGCCCCGACGCCGGTGACGCCGAGGCGGTCTGCCGTCCGCTGGGCATCGAGGTCCACACGGTCCCCGAGGCGGCGCTCGAGGGCTGGGTGCCGCCGGAGCGGGCGGCCTACGCGCAGGACCACGGCCTGGCGGCCCGCCCGTGGGCATGACACCGACCGCTCTGGCCACCTACCGCTGATCTCCGCCGCAGGAACAACTTGACGCAACAACTTGTTGTCGAGTCGGCGACGGGCGGTCCCCCTCCCGTCGCCGACTCCACCTCCATCCACAGCAAGGAATTGCTCATGTCCACGATCGTCATCTTCGGCGGAACCGGTTACGCCGGCGGCAACATCGCCGTCGAAGCAGTCTCCCGCGGCCACCAGGTCATCTCCTACAGCCGCACAGTCCCCGAGCAGACCGCCGACGGTGTCGAGTACCGCATCGGCTCGCTCACCGATGACGACGTCGTCGCCCGCGCCGCCACGGACGCCGATGACCTCGTCGTCGCCACCCATGGCGCGGATGTCGGCGGCTCGCCGCTCGTGGACCACGTCGCCCGCCTCACCTCCGCCGCGATCGAGCACGGCGCGCGCCTGTCCTTCGTCGGCGGCGCCGGCACCCTGAACGTGACGAAGGGGGGTCCCCGCCTGGTCGACACCCCCGAGTTCAACGACGAGTGGAAGCCCGAGGCCCTCTCCCACGCACTGGTGCTCGACGCCCTGCGCTCCGGGCCGCAGGAGCTGAGCTGGTTCTACGTCTCCCCCGCCGCCCTCTTCGGTGCGTGGACCCCCGGCGAGACCACGGGCAGCTACCGCGTCAGCGACGACGAGCTGATCGTCAAGGAGGACGGGACCTCCGAGATCTCCGGCACCGACTTCGCCACGGCGTACGTCGACGAGATCGAGCAGGGCAAGCACCCGAGGCAGCGGTTCGCCGTCGGGCACTGACGGTCAGGAGAACCAACGCCACCTTCGGCGGGGTCTCGGTTCATCTGGCTGCAGGAATGCCTGCCGCAGGAGGCGAAGTTCCTCAGGAGCGCCGACCGCACTCACGCCGGGGATCGGCCAGCCGTGCAGCCACCAGAGGACCTCTTCTGCGGGGCCTTCGAGGACCGCAACAGGTGGGGCTGCGGCCACGAGTCGGTACTCCCCGTTGAACTCGTCCACGTCCACGGGGAAGGCGAGGTACCACTCGTCGCCGGTGTCCGTGGCGTGGACAGCCACGGGTTGCGGTCGCCACGCCACCTGCGGATCTGCTGAGGACCAGTGCGAGAGTGCCTGCCCCACACCGTCACTCGCGACCTGCGGGGTCAGATCGTGCCAGGGCTGGTCGCTGGCCACTGTGGCCGCGTGAGCCAGGGTGATGGTCTCGTGAGCCAGCAGCCTCGCGAGGTCGGCACAGGTCCCCGGCTGACCGAAGTAGTCGATCGGGCCGTCGGGTCCAGCGTCCTGGAGCAAGGTGACGAGCCGGGCGTGCTCGGCTGCGATCCCGGCGAGCAGGGAGGCGTGGTCCGACGGTGGCACAGGGGCTTCGCGCTGGTCCCAGGCGGCGCTGCGGTGCTCGAGCGACCACGACCAGATCTCCACGGTGGCCCAGTGCTCGTGGGCAACCTGGTGCGCCGTCGCATCGTCCGGCGCCAGACGAGCCTTGGGCGGCAGCCCAGCCAGCCGGGTGACGGCGAGCTGACCGTGGCCGGCCAGCAACTCGACGTGCTCGGTGAAAGAAGGACCCACTCGCTGAGTGTAGGCACGCGTGGACAGCGCCACCTGTCGATCAGGCGACACCTGTCGATCAGGCGACACCTGTCGATCAGGCGACGAAGTCCGGCCACCCGGCGTCGAGGTACTCCACGAAGGTCTCGCTGACGTGCTCGGCGTGCAGGTGCTCGCGGCTCACCGGTAGTGGCGCCATCGCGAAGGCGTGGTCGGCGTCCGACTGCTGGGGGAAGTCGTGGTGCACGATCGCCGCGCGGCCGATGTCGACGAAGTCCGCCCCCTTCGACAGGCACCACCGCGCCTGCTGCGCGGAGCGGATCTTGCCCGCGACGCCCAGCCGCGTCAGGCCGCGCGGGAGGGAGGTGAAGGCGTCGATGAGCAGGTCGCCCTCCTCGTCGACGGTCATGAAGGCGTCCCAGAGCGACATGTCGACGTAGTCGACGAGGCCGGAGTCGAGGATCCAGCCGGTGACGGTGACGGCTTCGTCCAGGACGATGCCGTTGCCCTGAGGGGTCAGGCGGATGCCGACCTGGAAGTCGGCGCTCGTGCGCTCACGGATCCCTCGCAGCACCTCGAAGGTGATCCGCGCCCGGTCCTCCAGCGAGCCGCCGTAGCCGTCGGTGCGCTGGTTGTGGCGACCGTCGAGGAACTGGCACAGCAGATAGCCGTGCGCGCCGTGCACCTCGACCCCGTCGAAGCCCGCTCGCTCGGCGCGCTCGGCCCCGACGACGAAGTCCTCGACGACCTGCTGGATCTCGGCCGTGGTGAGGGCGCGGGTGTTGCGCTCGGCGTCGTCCCAGGGCGCGACATTCGGCGCGCCGGTCACGCTCGGGTCGGAGCGACGGCCCGCGTGGTGCAGCTGCACCGACGAGACGCTGCCGGCCGCACGGATGCCGTCAGCCAGCCGCGTGAGCCCTGCCAGGTGCCGGTCGTCGCTGATGCCGAGCTGCCCGGCCCACGCCTGCCCCAGCCGCGACACATAGGTCGCGCAGGTCATCGTCAGGCCGAAGCCGCCCTGTGCGCGGGCCACGAGCCACCGGTACTCGTCGTCGGAGAGCGTGCCGTCCTCGTGGCTCTGGGTGTTGGTCAGCGGGGCGAGGGCCAGGCGGTTGTGCCACGTCGGGCCGTGGGCGAAGTCGAGGGACTCGTGCAAGGTCATGGGTTCCATCGTCTCAACCCACCCTCGACCACGCACGAGGGCCCCGTCCGCGATGGACGAGGCCCTTCCCTCTCCCCCCGGAGAATGGGTTCGCGCTGGGCGACGAGGATGACGCTAGCTGCGGGTCGTCGGCCCCACCTCAGTGATCGGCTACTGGTCTTCCAGCCCGACGGCATCGGTGTCGCGCTCGAGCTTGGCGTGGGCCACAAGGAGCAGGGCCGCCACCGATTCGACGGGGATCCCGAGCGCCGCTGCGGTCACGATGTCCTCGTACCCGGCCCGCTGCAGCCGCAGTGCCACGCCGTGGGCGGGCGACATGTCATCGACCCGCTTGTCCCACTCGTTGCTGACCACGTCTCACGGTAGGCGGATGCCCGGCCCGCGAGCCTCAGTGGTGCACTACTGGGCTCTGTTGTGCACGCCCCCGGACCATGCCCGTGGCAGGTAGCGCTCGAGCTCGCCCCGGGAGGTGACGCCCAGCTTGGCGAAGACCTGGTAGAGGTGGGACTCCACCGTGCGCACCGAGAGCACGAGCCGGTCGGCGATGGCGGAATTGCTCAAGCCGGCCACGGCCAGCGCAGCCACCTCCTGCTCCCGGCGGCTGAGCCGGACCGCCGGGTGGGTCGTGGTCATCTCGGGCCGCAGGACCGGGTCCACCCTCAGGGCCAGGGTGTCGGTCCGGGCGGTCATGCGGCGGGTCCCGTGCGCGGCGCCCGCCTCTCGGTAGGCCTGCGTGGAGGCATGGGCGGTCTCGACCGCCAGGTGAGCGAGGCCGCGCGTGGCGAAGCGTTCGGCCACGTCCTCCAACGCTGCACCATCGTTGGCCCGCAAGGCATCCGCGTGGTCGGCGAGCAGGGTGGGGTAGTCGCACTCGGCCCGACCGGCGATCTGGCGAAGGGTGGTGGCCACCTCTCGGCTGCGCTCACCCAGACGGACGGCCAGGTGGAGCAGCGAGGCACGATCGAGCTCCAGCTCGGGGTAGCGGTCAGCGCCGTCGCGGGCCAGGGCTGCAGCGGCGGTCCGGCTCCCTTCGGCCGCGACGAGCCAGACCCGCGCGGACAGGTGGTCGACGGCCTGACGGGGCAGATCGACGAATTGCTGCTCCGCCGAGGCCTCCTCGCGCCACGCCCGCGCCGCCTCGACCCGCTGGCTGAGCGAGGCGGTCTGGCTGAGCAGGGTCAGGGCCCAGGTGAGGCAGTCGGCCAGGTCGCTCTCACGGAAGTCGGCGAGCGCATCGAGCAGGACGGTGCGGGCCTCCTCGAGGCGACCGGACAGGATCAGACAGCGCCCCAGCCCGAGACCGGCCAGACCACGCATGATGGCGTCGGGGCTGTGGGCCACCTCGCTGTGGTGGGCGATGAAGACGGGCAGGACGTCGGCCACGCGGCCATCCAGCATGGCGGCGAAGAGAGCCTGCATGTCCGCCTCCGCCGTGACCCTGGACGAGGGACCCATGACGCCGACCGGGAAGCTCCTCATCCGGTCCCACACCGTGGCGGCGCGTCGGTGCAGGCCCAGCTGGCCGAGTGCCTCGCCAGCGGTCTCCAGGACCACCAGCTGCTGCGCCGGTGCCAAGGACGATCGCTCGAGCAGCGGCTCGACCAGCGTCAGAGCCTCCTTGGGGTGCCCTGCGCTGATGGCGATGCTGGCGCGGTACGGCGCCAGACGATCGCGGCGATCTGCGATGTCGCGGCTCGGACCCTCCGTCCGCGGGGCCTCCTCGATCCGGTCGAGGAGGGCGACCACGTCCTCGATCCGGCCGAGACCCAGCCCGGTGGCCCGGTAGCGGACGTCGACGTAGTCATCGACCAGGGGCGAGTCGGGAAGCTCGATGACGAAGTCCTCGAGGTCCGCGAGCAGCCGCTCGGCCTCCTCGACCTCGTTGGACCCCACCAGCGCTCGACCCAGTTCGATGACGACCCGGGCTCGATCGAGTGAGTCGTCGTCCTCGCTGGCCGCGAGCGCGGCGCGGGCCAGTCGGGCGGCGACATCGTGGCCGAAGGCCTGGTTGGCCCTGACTGCCGCATCGACGAGGTCCGCGCGTGGGACCTGCTGTCCCGCGTCGAGTCGCCACGTCACCACGCGGATCGACACGGCCTCTGCGTCGGCGGGATCCACCGTCTCGAAGGCATCGGCCAAGGCCGCCACCAGCCCTCGGCGTCCGATCCGTCCCACGCGCTCCAGCACGACCTCGCCGTACAGCGGGTGCGCCGGACGCAGCACGCCGTGACCGAACCGGCCATCCAGCCGCACCAGGCCGGACTCCTCCAGCGACCCGAGGACGGTGATCGGGGCGACCCGCTCCGCGACCGAGAGGGGCATGGGCTCGCCGAGCGCCACCAGTGCCAGTGCGCGCCGCTCCTCGGGGTCGAGGGTGGCCAGACGGGCGCCCACCGCGTCGATCAGGCGAGGGGCGAGGACGACCTCCTCGTCCCAGACCCAGACGCCGTCCTCCTGGTTGAGGGACCCGTGATCGAGCGCCGCGATGACCAGCTCACGGGCGTAGAGCATGTTGCCACCGCTGACGCTCGCCAGGCGCGACAGGGTGCGCCCGGTGGTCAGGCCGCCGAGGGCCCCGGCGATGACCTCGCCCATCTCCTTCTCCGACAGGGGCTGCAGGTCCACGCGTAGTGCCAGCCCCTCCTTCCACAGGGACGTGATCGCGTCCGGGACCTGCTCCCCTCGACGGACCGAGATCACCGGCGCGATGATGCCGTCCAGACTCAGCTGGAGCAGCAGTGCGGCGCTGCCGTCATCGAGGTGCTGCGCGTCGTCGACGAGGAGCACCATCCTCGGGCCCGAGCCCAGCGCCTGGGCGAAGGACGCGTGCCAGCCAGCGTGCTCGGCAGGCGTACCCGAGCCCGGGGGCAGCAGGTGCAGCACCGCGCCATAGGGAGTGAGCCGGCCCGCCTCGGTGGCGATGATGGTCGCGGTCCGCATGCCGCGGCCCTTGGCCCAGTGACCGACCTCCCGCGTCAGGCGGGTCTTGCCGACACCTGCGGCCGCGACCACCACCGCGCCGGACGGTCCCGACTGCTCGCTCCCGAGGGTCGAGGTGATGAGGTCGACCTCGTCCCGGCGCCCGCCGAAGGGCCACTCCGCGTGCAGGGCGCGTGTGGGCTCGCCACTTCGCAGCCCGGCCATTGATTCAGGATACCGGGGGGTCCGCGGTTACCCCCGCTCAGTCAGCCCTCGTCGGTGCGGAAGGCGCCGAACACCTCGTACATGTAGTCGCTGCCCTGCTTGAGTGCCTCGACATAGATCCGCTCGTTGTTGCCGTGCATCCCGATGAGCTGCTCGTTGCTCAGCACGTACGGGTACACGCCGTAGCCGGGGACTCCCTTCGCCCGCCACGGTCCCAGACTCGTCCCGGCCTCGAAGAGCGCCGGGGCGAAGGGGGTGTCCTCGTAGGTCGCCTCCGACGCGTCGGACAGCGCCCGCCACAGGTCGGTGTCGAGGTCAGCGGGCGGGGTCGCCCACGTGGTGTCGAGCCGGGAGAGCGCCTCCTCCTCGCTCTCCCCCTCGGCGCCGATGACCTTGACCTCGACATCGCGGTCCCTGAGCAGCGTGCGCACCGCAGCGACGAACTCGCGCGGCTTCTCCCCTCCGGGGATGCCACGGCAGTTGACCCGCGTCGTCGCCTCGGACGGGATGACGTTTTCCTTGTAGCCGGCCTCCTGGATGACGAAGGCGTGCGTCGTGCGCAGCAGCGCCCGGTGCAGGTACGGGTAGTCCGACAGCTTCACCACGAGCCGGGCCGCGCGCTCGCGGGACGGTTGGCTCTTCGCCTTGAGCATCAACCGGATCGCCTTGGCGAAGCTGCGGTCGCTCGTCGCATCCGCGATCGCCTCGAAGTACTCCCGGGTGACCTCCGTCAGGTGCACCGGTGCCTCCCACTCGGACAGCGTGCTGATCGCCCGCGAGACCTTGACGACCGCCGAGTCGTCCGGCATCGGCTTCGACGAGTGCGTCGCTGTCCCCGTGGCCACGAGGTCGAGGTTGAAGTAGACATTGTCCTGACGCGTCGCCGTGATGAGCATCGGGGTCGTCTTGTCGCTCTGGGCCAGGAACCAACCCCCTTCGGTCAGGACGGCGCCCGCGTCGATCTTGTCCCAGTGGTTCTTCGCCAGCCAGCGCGACCCGTAGTCGCCGGCCTCCTCGTCGCAGTCGGTGAGCACGATGATGTCGCGGTCGAAGGTCGCTCCCTCGTCGACGTGGCGCAGCAGCGCGCTGATCATCGCCGAGTTGGCGCCCTTCATGTCCAGGGCGCCACGACCATAGATCTCACCGTCGACGACGTCCCCGGCGAAGGGGTCGACGTCCCAGTTCTCCTCCTCCACCGGCACGACGTCCGAGTGACCGAGGACGAGCAGCGGTTCCTCGGCGCCGTTCCCCGGGATGCGAGCGATGAGGTGGACGTTGTCGGGCTGCGGGGTGTCGATGATCTCGACCGGCACGCCGGCCCGCTCCCAGACCGCCTTGAGCATCTCGGCGTGCGGCCGGGTGTTGCCACCCTGACCGTGGTTCTGCGTGTCGAAGGACAACATCCGCTTCAGCAGGTCCAACGCGTCCATGTCGGCCGCAGGGATCGCGGCCCCGGACAGGCTGGACGAAGGGGAGGACGTGCCGGCGAAGGCACCGGCACCTTGTGCCGTGGCAGCGCCCACGACGGCGGCTCCCACCCCTCCGAGGAAGGCACGGCGTGGCAGCGAGCGAGTGGTCTCATCGGGTGAGCTGTGCATCGGTCGACTCCTTTGTCGGTGGTCCGCGCAGGCTCTCGCCGAGACCCGTTGCACCCCAAGGGCGACCGCTCGGTAGTGAGGCGAGCGGTCCCCCCTTCGCGACGGACGGACGAGCCGCCCGGCAAACCTGACCGAGCCCCGCCCAAGCCTTGACGAAGGCGTGACCTTGGCCCTCGCGCCGGCCGCGGGGAGCCCGACCGCTACCTGTTGCGGCGCGCGATCGCCGTCGACAGGGCCGCGGCGAAGGCCGTCCAGGCTGCGTAGGGCACGAGCGCCCATCGCCCCCGTCCACCGGCAGCGCCGGCCCGACGGGCCAGGTCGGCCGAGCTCACCGCGAGCACCCCGGCCTCGAGCGCTGCCAGCGTCGGCCGGCGCACCCGCCAGAAGACGACGCTCCAGCCGGTGTTGAGCACGAGGTTGACCCACAGCGCGCGACGGTAGGCAGCCGCCTCGTCACCGCGCCCCTCCGCCTCCAGTCGCGAGAGGGTCGCGACCGAGCTGGCCGCGATGTCGGCGTACAGGGGCGTCCACACCAGAGGGAAGGCGAGCGGCGGTGGCTGCCACGACGGGAGGTCCAGCGAGCGGTACCAGCGGCTGTCCGGCTGCGTCGCCACGCCCCCGGTCGCGGCACTGGCGATGGTCGCCGCGGTCACCGTCAGCACGTCGCGCAGCACGTGGTCGGGCCGCGCGGTGCGCATCGCCCGCCGCACCGCGTCGTCGAACCCGATGAGCCCGTGCGCAGGCAACCCCACCAGCTCGTCGAGGTCCTGCTCGCGTCGCACCACCTCGTGCACGAGGCTGCCGACGAGCGGCTTGGCGACATCGGCCGCGACGGGCGTGATGATCCCGACCCAGTGGCTCGCCAGCCACGGCGTCAGCACCGGCACCCCGACGATCAGGCGGCGGTGCAGCCCGTTGACCGCGGCGAACCGCTGGATCATCTCCTCGTAGGTCAGCACCTCCGGTCCCCCGATGTCGAAGGTCCTGTTGACCTCCGCCGGCAGTCCTGCAGCGCCCACCAGGTAGTGCAGCGCGTCGTCGACGGCGATCGGCTGGATCCGGTTGCGCAACCACTGCGGCGCGACCATCGCTGGCAGTCTCTCGGTGAGGTGGCGCAGCATGTCGAAGGACACCGACCCGTCGCCCAGGACGACCGCCGCTTGCAGAACCGCAGCAGGTACGGGCGCGTCGAGGAGCACCTGCCCGACCTCCACGCGCGAGGCGAGGTGGACCGAGAGGTCGGCGCCCTCGGGGTGCAGGCCGCCGAGGTAGACGATGCGGCTCACCCCTTCGTCGGCCGCTGCCGTGGCGAAGCCCTCGGCCAGCTCGCGGTCTCGCCGCGCGAGGTCGCCGCCGCCGTCCATGGAGTGCACGAGGTAGTAGGCGACGTCGACGCCCGACAGGGCCGCCCTCAGGTCCGAGCCAGAAGTGACATCACCCTCGACGATCTCGACCCGGTCGGCCCACTCCGCGGAACGCAGCCGCTCGGCTGACCGGGTGAGCGCACGCACCCGCCAGCCGGCGTCAAGCAGTCTCGGGACGAGCAGCCCGCCGATGTAGCCGGTGGCGCCGGTGACGAGGACCGTGCCGGGGACGAAGGGAGTGGATGTGGCTGTGGACGTGGTCATGTCGGTCACCTCAGGAGGTCGAGGGCGGGTGGGAGGAGGAAGAGCATCGAGCTGGACCAGACGACGTGCGTGATGATCGGGGCGAGGACGCCGCCGGTGACCCGGCGTTGGGCCCCGGTGAGCACCCCGAGGAGCAGTGCGGCGAAGGTCAGCATGAGGTTGCCGGTGGCTGCGGTGACGAGGCCGTAGACGAGGGTCGTGATCGCGATGGGGTGCCGGCGTCCGACCGAGGCGAAGAGTGCGCCGCGGAAGAACAGCTCCTCCCCGATCCCGGTGATGACGGTGATCACCCAGACGAGGGGCAGCGAGCCGTAGCGAGCATGGTCGAGGACCTCGTCGACCCGGCCGGCGAGCCACGGCACGCGGCCGACCACGAGCGCCCCGGCGAGGAAGACCGCCACGGCGAGCAGCGCAAGGGCCACGGGCTGCACCACTGGTCGCGCCAACCCGGCCCCCCGGGTGTGCGCCCACCCGACGTGCAGCCGACCGGCGGCCAGTCCCCCCGCGATCCAGACCCCGGCGAGCACCAGCCCACCGACGTAGAAGAGGTGATCGCCCGGCGGGATCCGCAAGGTCAGTGCCAGGACGAGGGACCCGAGCACGAGCGTCACGGCAGTCACGACCCGTCGGCGTCGCACCCGCACATCGGGCTCGTGGTGGTCACGGGGCACGGGGGCCACGAGCGCGGCAGCGACGAAGGAGCGCAGCTCCCTGACCGGGTGGATCACCTCTGTGCCCGCGCCATCTCGTACCGGTCCAGCGCCTCGCGGCGCTCCTCGGCGTGGTCGAGGACGCGCTCGGGGTAGCCGTGGGCGGCGCCGTCGGGGTGGGTCCACGGCGTGTGGGCAGCCTTGCCCGACAGGTGGGCGAGCTCGGGCACCCAGCGACGCACGTAGGCGCCGTCGGGGTCGAAGCGCTCCCCCTGGGTGATCGGGTTGAAGACCCGGAAGTACGGTGACGCGTCGGTCCCGGTGCCCGCCACCCACTGCCAGCCGTGGCTGTTGGAGGCCAGGTCGCCGTCGAGCAGGTGGTCGAGGAAGTGCCGCGCCCCGACCGGCCACCACACGTGCAGGTCCTTGGTGAGGAAGCTCGCGACGACCATCCGCACCCGGTTGTGCATGAACCCCTCGGCGAGCAGCTGGCGCATCCCCGCGTCGACGAAGGGGTAGCCGGTGCGCCCCTGCCGCCAGGCCTCCACGAGCCGGTCGGTCTCGGACCCGTCGTCGTAGGGCAGGCCGGCGAGGGCATCGCGCAGGTCGGCCCACGCCGAGTCGGGGCGGTGCCACAGGACGTCGGCGTAGAACTCCCGCCACGCGAGCTCGGTGACGAAGCGCTGCGCGGCATCGGAGTCGGCCGCCGGGTGCGCCGCAAGGTCGGCGAGCATGGTGCGCGTGTGGATCTCGCCGTGGGTGAGGTGGATCGACATGCGGCTCGTGGCATCGCGGTCGGGTCGGTCACGATCGGTGTCGTAGCCCGCGAGGTCGTCCCGGAGGAAGCTGCGCCACCGCTCCTGCGCCGCGTCCTCCCCTGCCGGCCCGTCGATCGCGTCCTCGTCCGCGGCGGCGAGCACGCGCTCGAGGCCGTCCTCGCCGACCTCGGCGAGCAGGTCGGCACCGTCCCGCAGCCACACGTCGTCGCCGACCCGGTCCGCGGGCGCCGGCCAGCCGTGGTCGCGCCAGGCCCGGGCGAAGGGGGTGAAGACCTTGTACGGCGTGCCCTCACCCGTGAGGACGAGCCCGGGGCCGACCGCGCAGGGGGTGCCGGTCGTCACGAGCTGCGCGCCCTGCTCCTGCAGCCGACCGCCGACGTCCTCGTCCCGCACCCGGCCGGCAGGGGTCGTGTCACGGGTGATGTGCACCCGCTCGGCCCCGACCGCCGCAGCCGCCTGCGGCACGAGGTCCACCGGGTCACCGCAACGGACCACCAGTGCTCCGCCGGTCGCCTCGTGCAGGGCCGCGATCGAGCGCAGCATCCGGCGGGCCGACGGGCGATGGTCGCTGAGCACCTGCGGCTCCACGACGACGAAGGGGAGGACCTCCCCTTCGTCGGCTGCGGCCAGGAGCGCCGGGTGGTCCGACAGTCGCAGGTCCCGGCGGAACCACAGGAGGGCGGTCACGAGGACGAGCGTGCCACGCGGGCGGTGATCGCCGCCCACAGCCGCACCGGCAGCACACGGGCGACCTTCATCGTCACGGCCATCCGGCGGGGGAAGACGATCTCGACCTTGCCCCCTTCGAGCCCGTCGGCGATCTCGGTGGCCGCCTCCTCCGGCTCGATGATGAAGGGCATGGGGAAGGAGTTGGTCTCGGTCATGTCGGTGCGCACGAAGCCCGGGCAGACCGTCGTGACCTGCACGTCCTTGGTCGACAAGGACGCGCGCATCGACTCCAGCAGGTTGATCTGCGCCGCCTTGGTCGCGGCATAGGCCTCTCCCCCGGACAGACCGCGGTAGCCGGCGACCGAGGCGATCCCGACGAGGTGCCCGCTGCGGTGCGAGACCATCTGCGGCAGGGTCGCGGCGATGACGTTGTTGAGCCCCAGGAGGTTGACCTCGACATGCGTCACGAACTCGTCGGCCTGCCAGTCGGTGGCGGTGTAGGTGTGCCAGTACCCGGCGCACCAGATCACCATGTCGATGGCCCCGATCGCCGTGCGCACCCGCTCGGCAGCGGCCCAGCACGCGCTCCGGTCGGTGACGTCGAGCGGGACCGTGACCATGCGTCCGCCCGAGACCTCGTCGAGCCGCTCCGCCCGGCGGGCGCTGATCGCCACGATCGCGCCTCGGCGCTGCAGCTCCTCCGCCAGGGCCGCACCAATGCCGCTGGAGGCGCCGACCAGCCAGATGCGTTGTCCGACAAGGCTGGTCATGCGATCACCTCTCGCTCCAGACGGATCTGCGCGACGTCGATGTACCCGGCGGCGAAGCCCGCCTCGCAGTAGGCGAGGTAGAACTCCCACTTGCGGCGGAAGGTCTCGTCGAACCCCGCGGCCGCGATGCTCGGCCACTGCTCGACGAAGGTGCGTCGCCAGCGTCGCAGGGTCTCCGCGTAGTCGCTGCCGAAGCGGCTCGTCGAGGTCACCTGCAGCGACGTGTGCCGCCTGGTCGTCTCCTCGATCGCCTGCGTCGAGGGGATCAGACCGCCGGGGAAGATGTGCTTCTGGATCCAGCCGTAGGAGTTCCTCGTGGCGAGGTACCGGTCGTGCGACATGAGGATCGACTGGATCGCCACGATTCCGTCGGGAGCGAGCAGCTCGTCGATCGTGCGGAAGTAGGTCGGCCAGTACTCCTCGCCGACGGCCTCGATCATCTCGACGCTGACGATGGCGTCGAACTGCCCGCTGACCTCGCGGTAGTCCTGCAGGCGCACCTCGACACGGGCGGCGAGGCCTGGGTGCTCGACGTCGGCGGCGGTGATGCGCTCGCGCGCCAGGGCGGCCTGCTCGTGCGACAGGGTGATCGTCGTGACCGTGGCGCCGCGTCGGGCGGCGGCGATGGCGAGGGAGCCCCAGCCGGTGCCGATCTCGAGGACGCGACTGCCGGCGCGCACCTGCGCGGTGTCGAGGATGGCCTCGATCTTGGCGTGCTGGGCCTCCTCGAGGCTCTGCACGGCGAGCGGCCGCGACCGGTCGAAGAGCGCGGAGCTGTAGCTCAGGGTGTCGTCGAGGAAGGCCTCGAAGAGGTCATTGCTCAGGTCGTAGTGGGCCTCGATGTTCTTGCGCGAGCCGAGCAGGGTGTTGCGCGTGGTGCTCGGGATCCGCCGGTCGACGACGCGCTTCATCCGCGCGAGTCCCGAGGGGACGAGGGTGGTGATCCGCTGGGCGAAGGGCAGGAGCGCGTCCGCCAGGTCGGTCCCGGGGGCCGCCTCCCAGTCGCCGGCCATGTAGCCCTCGCCGATGCCGATCTTGGGGTGGTGCGCCAGCCGCTCGAAGAGCGCGGTCGGGTGCACGATCCGCAGGGTGGGTGCGCCGACCTCGCGGCTGCCCCCGAGGGTGGTGCCGTCGGGCATGGTCACCCGCACCGGCGCCCGGTCGAGCACCGCGGCGAGGATCGGGCGGGCCAGACGGGCCCGCAGGCACCACGGACGAAGGGCGGGTCGGCGCAGGCAGATCGGTTGGTCGAGGGTGGGGACGGAAGCGGTCATCGGAGGTCCTCCTGCGAGTGCGGGGTACGAGGCTGGATGGGGAGTCGGCGCGTCCACAGCCAGATGCCGTGGACGCGGATCAGGGCGCTGACGCGCCAGGTCATGAGCAGGTGGCGGGCGGCGGTGCGCACGACGGCGGCGTCGGTCGCGGCGCGTGGGACACCGCTCGTCGTCGCGGTGAGGATCCGCTCGCCGTCGCGGTCCAGGCCGACGGTCACGACGACGCGGTCACGCTCCAGGCGCAGGCTCACCGCGTACTCGCCGCTGGTGTCGTTGAAGGGCGAGACGTAGAAGGCCTTGTCGGTGCGTGCCCGCCCGCTCTCGTCGACCTCGAGCAGGTAGGCGTGCCGCTCGCCGTAGGTGTTGTGCACCTCGAAGACGCAGGCCCGCAGGCGCCCGTCCGGCGCGAGGCACCAGTAGACGGTCAGCGGGTCGAAGACGTGGCCCAGGACCCGCGCGTTGGCGAGCATGACGACCCGGTCGTCGGCAGCGAGCGTGATGTCCCGGTGGGCGAGGAATCGCGCCAGGTCACCGCGGATGCCGCTGCCCTGCTCGCCCCCGTCGAGGTGATCGCGTGCCTCGATCCGGGTCAGTGCGCTCAGCGGCCACCGGTGCCTCGGCAGCTCGTCGACGTCGACGAGCCACTGGTACTGGCGGTTGCTGAAGGCGTGCTCGACCGGGGTGCGACGGGTGTGGCTGACGGTCCCGACGACGAGGCTGGGCAGGGTCGGCAGGTCCGTGAGGGTCGGCGAGATCGTCACCACGCCACCCCGAGCCGCTGCGCCGCCTCGACGCCCGAGCGGCAGCCGTCCTCGTGGAAGCCCCAGCCGAGGTGGGCTCCGGCGAAGGCGAGCCGGTCGCCGCCGGCGGTGCGCAGGCGGGCGGCTGCGGCGACGGCCTCCCGGGTGAAGACCGGGTGGGCGTAGTCCATCCGGGCGACCACGTCCCCGTCGTCGAAGGGGGTCGAGGAGTTGAGCGTGACGACCAGCTGGTCGCCGTCCTCGTCGAAGCCCTGCAGGCGGTTCATCCAGTAGCTGACCCGCGCCTCGCTCGCCCCGCCGCAGGTCTCGCTGCGGTAGTTCCACGAGGCCTTGGCCCGCTTCGCCCGCGGCAGGTGCGTCGTGTCGTGGTGCAGGACGGTCGCGTTGCGGGAGTAGCGGATCGTTGCGAGGTCCTCCTTCTCCTGCGGCGTCGCGTCAGCGAGCAGGCCGAGCGCCTGGTCGGCATGGGTGGCGATCACGACCTTGTCGAAGAGAGCCACCCCACCGGCGGTTCGCACATCGACCCCGCCGGCGTGCCGGGTCACGGACGTGACGGCGGCACTCGTGCGGACGTCGGCCAGGCGCGCGGCCAAGGCGTCGACATAGGTCCTGGACCCGCCGACGACGGTGCGCCAGGTCGGGGACCCGGAGACGCTGAGCATGCCGTGGTGCTCGAGGAAGGCGAAGAGGTGTCGGGCCGGGTAGTCGAGGGAGTCCTCGTCCCCGGACGACCACACGCACGACACGAGCGGCAGCGCGAAGTGGGCGATGAAGTACTGCGAGAACTTGCCGCGCTCGAGGAACTCACCCCACGTCGGGTCGTCCCCCTCGCGCTCGTCGGCGAGGACCGCCCTGGCGGCCCGGTGAAAGCGCGGGATCTCCAGCAGCATCCGCAGGAAGCGTGGGTCGGCGACCCGCCACGGCTGGGCGAGCACGGCGCCGATCCCGGCGCCGCCGGCCCAGGACAGGCCGCAGCCGTCACAGGTGATCGACATGCTCATCTCGGTCGGACGCGTGGCCACGTCGAGCTCGCGGAAGAGCCGCAGCAGATGGGGGTAGGTGCGCTCGTTGTGCACGATGAAGCCGCTGTCGACGCGCACCTCACCGCCACCGCTCGTGGGGACGGTGTGGGTGTGGGCGTGGCCGCCGAGCCGGTCGTCGGCCTCGAAGAGGGTGACGTCGTGGGTCTGCGACAGGACATACGCCGCAGTCAAACCGGAGACGCCCGCGCCGATGACGGCGACGCTCGGGCGGTCGGGGTGGTGCTCGGTCACGACGGATGCTCCTGCTGGGAGAGGAAGGGGGGGCACGATGGGTTCGGAGCCGACCGCGCCAAAGGATTGTTCAACCTTTGTCCAAGACGCTAGAGTCACCGTGACCACGCTGTCAAATGTTTGTTCAAGGATGTGCAGCCATGAAGATCACCCGAACCATCAACGTCGCTGATACCCCACCGTCGGCCGTCTACGCCTACCTCTCCGACTTCACCACCAGCGAGCAGTGGGACCCCGGCACGCTCGAGACGACCCTCGTCGAGGGTGACGGCGGCGTCGGCAGCCGCTACCTCAACCGCTCGGTCTTCCGCGGCCGCCAGACCGAGCTGACCTATGTGACCGTGGACCTGCAGCCCGACCGGCTCGTCGTCATGCGCGGGGAGAACAAGAGCGTCATCGCTCAGGACACCATGTCCATCAGCCCAGGGCCTGACGGGAGCGGTAGCGTGCTCGTCTACGAGGCGGACTTCACCTTCAAGGGGCTCGCCAAGCTGGCCACCCCCTTCCTGCGCGGCCAGCTCACCGCGCTCGGCGACGAGGCCGAGCAGGCTCTCGCCCGAGAGCTCCCCCGGCTCTGACAGACCCAAGGACCGCCCCGGATGTACACGATCAAACGCGCTGCCGAGCTGACCGGCGTCCCCGCCGCGACGCTGCGCGCCTGGGAGCGCCGCTACGACCTCGTCGAGCCCGAGCGCACCGAGTCGGGCTACCGCCTCTACGACGACGAGGCCGTCGCCCGCGTCACCCAGATGGCAGCCCTGATCGCCGACGGCTGGAGCGCGAGCACCGCTGCGGCAGAGGTACACCGGCGCCTCGATTCCGACAGCGCGACACTCCCCCCTTCGCCGTCGACGGATGGCCCGACCGCCACCGCCCAGCTCATCGCGGCCACCGCCGCGATGGACCCGGCCGAGCTCGACCGGATCCTGGACGAGCAGCTCGCGCGCACCCCCTTCGAGGCGGTCGTCGACGACTGGCTCATGCCGACACTCGAGGAGGTGGGCCGAGCCTGGGCGGACGAGCGCATCTCCATCGCCGGCGAGCACCTCGTCGCGCACGCGGTGCTGCGCCGACTCTCCGCTGCCTTCGACGCCGCAGCGAGCCGTCCCGGCGGTCCGCGGGTCATCGTCGGACTGCCCGCCGGGGTGCACCACGAGCTGGGCATCTTCGCCTTCGCCGTCGTCCTGCGGCGACTCGGCGTCGACGTGGTCTACCTCGGACCGGACCTGCCCGCGCCGGCCTGGCGTGACGCGCTCGAGACCCACGGCGCGAGCTGCGCGGTGCTCGGGGTGCCACGACGACGCGACGCCCGGCCCGCCCGCGAGGTCGTCGAGGCGCTGCACGACGTCGACGACACCCTGAGGATCCTCGTCGGAGGAGGGCACCAGGACGAGCTCGACGGCACGCGCACCACGCGTCTGGGGCACCTCATCGGCCCGGCCGCCGCCGAGGTCGCCGGCCTGCTGCGCTGACGGACCCCCCTTCGTCACGCCCCGGTCACGCCCGCCGTGTCGCAACGCCTCGCGACGACCCCGCAGCTAGCGTGGCCGCCAAGGGACATCGGGACCACGCTGACATCTCACGAGGTCCCGCCGCTCGGGTGGAGGGGTAGTGCGCATGTGGGCCAACCGGAGGGCGCGCGTCACGGTGCTGCTGACCTCGACGGCGGCACTCGGCATGCTCGTGGGTTGCTCGTCCACATCCGAGACGACCACGTCGTCGTCGAGCGAGTCCGTCACACACCCCAGCTCGACGACCAGCGCGGATGGGACTCCCGCCTCTCGTACGCAGCATCGCCACAGGAGCGTGGAGCGGTCCAGGACGGCCGCGGCGCAGTACGACTACCGGGGCGCGTTGCAGCACCTTGAGGGCCTCGAGGGCGCGGACGTGGATCGGCTCACCACCCGGATCGCCGCGCAGAAGAAGGACGCGGTGGAGTGGGCAGACAATGCGCAGATCCCCCACCTGTTCTTCCACTCCCTCATCGTCGACGCGGACCGGGCCTTCGTGTCGCCGGACAGTGCGCAGGGCTATGCGGACTACATGGTCACCGTCGAGGAGTTCAGGGCCGTCCTCGCCTCGGTCCACGACAAGGGCTATGTCCTCGTCAACCCCGACGACTTCGCCCGCGAGGACGCGCAGGGAGAGATGACGTACGTGCCGATCACGCTGCCCCCGGGCAAGAAGCCACTCGTCATCTCCGAGGACGACGTCAGCTACTACGAGTACATGAAGGGCGACGGGTTCGCGACCAACATGGTCATCGGTGACGACGGAGCGGTCACCAACACGTACCAGGACGCCTCCGGTACGAGCGTCGAGGGCGCCTATGACATGCCGGCCGTCGTGGACGAGTTCGTCAGGAAGCACCCCGACTTCTCCTACCGCGGCAGCAAGGGCATCCTCGCGCTGACCGGGTACAACGGTGTGCTCGGCTACCGCACCAGCGACATCGAGTACGGCAACGACCCGGACATCGACGTCGACGAGCAGAAGAGGCGGGCAACAGCTGTCGCCGACACCCTCAAGGACGACGGGTGGGTCTTCGCCTCGCACACCTGGGGCCACACCAATGTCACGGATGCGTCGATGACCAGGCTGACCGCGGACACGACGAAGTGGAAGGACGAGGTCGCCCCGATCATCGGCGACACCGACCTGATGATCTTCCCCTTCGGCGCGGACATCAGCGGGGTGGCGCCGTACAACGGGCCGAAGTACCAGCTCCTGAAGGACGACGGCTTCGACTTCTACTTCGGCATCGACAGCTCGACCCCCGCATGGGGTCAGCTCACCGGGGGCTACGTGCGCCAGGCCCGCATCAACGTCGACGGGTTGAGCATGGCCGCGGCGAAGACCAACGATCAGCACGTGCTGCACGACTTCTTCGACGTCGATGAGGTCATCGACCCGGCGCGGGCGGAGCACGGGTTCTAGGGCTCCCGCACCGCCAGCAGCCCGCTGCGTAGACTCCCCGCAACGCGCGTCAGTCCGAGGAGAAATGAACCAATGAGCACCTTGCAGACGCTCGACCGCGGCCTCGAGGCGATCGAGATCATCTCGCAGCGAACCGGCGGCATCTCGCCCGCGGCACTGGCCGACGAGCTGGGCGTGCACCGGGCCGGGGCCTATCGGATCCTGGCCACCCTCGAGCAGCGTCACCTCGTGGCCAAGGGGAGCGACGGGCTCTACCGCCTGGGCAGCGGGGCCCTCGTGGTCGCCGGCCGGTTCATGAGCCAGTACAGGGCCTCGGCCCAGCCGGTCGTGCAGGACCTCGCCGACCGCAGCGGGTGCACCGCCTTCGTCGCCATCGCCGACCGGACGGAGTCGATCGCCATCGCTGTCGCCGAGCCGAGCGCTCGCGGCCCCATCGGCATCAGCTACCAGGTGGGTGCCAGACACCCCCTCGAGCAGGGCGCCGACGGGCTGGCCATCCTCGCCCAGCGACCCGCGCGCGACGGCGACAGCGAGCCTGTGCGATCCACTCGCGCACAGGGCTACGCGATCTCGGACGGCGAGGTCCAGCCCGGAGCCGTCGGCGTCGCCGTCGGCATGGGCCGGGGGGCCTCGACCGATGTCGAGGCCTCGATCGGCGTGATCCGCCTGGGGCTCCCCGGCGACCTGGACATCGAGCGTCTGCTGCCGCTCGTGCAGGATGCCCGCGCTGCCGTGGCCCGCCTGTACTGAGCCCGCCCACGCAGAGCCGGGACCGAGAGCGACCCCCTTGACCACTCCCTTCGGCCTGCACTAGGTTGTGCGCAGTCCGCACACTACTGTGCGCTCACCGCACAAGGGAGTGCTTCGCATGTCTGCCTGTCCTGTCTCCGCCAACGCGGCCGAGTTCGATCCCTTCGGGGACGGCTACCAGCAGGACCCGCCCGCCTATGTGGCCTGGTCCCGCGAGAGCGAGCCGGTCTTCTACAGCCCCCAGCTCGACTACTGGGTCGTCACCCGGTACGACGACATCAAGGCGATCTTCCGCGACAACCTCACCTTCTCCCCTTCCGTCGCGTTGGAGAAGATCACGCCCACCAGCCAGGAGGCCAACGACGTCCTGGCCTCGTACGACTACGGCATGAACCGCACGCTGGTCAACGAGGACGAGCCCGCGCACATGGAGCGCCGCCGAGCGTTGATGGAGCCCTTCTCCCCCGAGCACCTCGCCCACCACGAGCCGATGGTCCGTGCCCTCGTGCGCGAGCACGTCGACGCCTTCATCGACGAGGGTCGCGCCGAGCTGGTCAACCAGATGTTCTGGGAGATCCCGCTGACCGTCGCGCTGGAGTTCCTCGGCGTCCCCGACGACGACAAGCCGAAGCTGCGTGAGTACTCCGTCGCCCACACCGTCAACACGTGGGGTCGGCCGGAGCCCGAGGAGCAGGTCGCCGTCGCCCACGCCGTCGGCAACTTCTGGCAGTACGCGGGCGGCGTCCTCGAGCGGATGCGCGAGCGCCCCGACGACGAGGGATGGATGCAGTACGGCATCCGCAAGCAACGCGAGCTGCCCGAGGTCGTCACCGACTCCTACCTGCACTCGATGATGATGGCCGGCATCGTCGCGGCCCACGAGACGACCGCCAACGGCATCGCCAATGCCGTGAAGCTCCTGCTGGAGAACCGCGTCATCTGGGACCAGATCTGCGCTGACCCCACCCTCATCCCCAATGCCGTCGAGGAGTGCTTGCGGCACAACGGGTCCCAGGCCGCGTGGCGCCGCCTGACGACCAAGGACACCGAGATCGGTGGCGTTGCCGTCCCCGCCGGCGCCCGCATCCTCATGGTCTCCTCCTCCGGCAACCACGACCCGCGACGCTTCGAGGACCCCGAGCTCGTCGACGTGCGCCGTGACGACGCCGCCGACCACCTGACCTTCGGCTACGGCGCCCACCAGTGCCTGGGCAAGAACCTCGCCCGCATGGAGATGCAGATCTTCCTCGAGGAGCTCACCGGCCGACTGCCGCACATGCGTCTGGCCGAGCAGGACTTCAGCTATGTCCCCAACACCTCCTTCCGCGGGCCCGAGCACCTGTGGGTCGAGTGGGACCCGCAGGCCAACCCCGAGCGCACCGACCCGGCGGTCCTGCGTCCGCGCGTCGAGGTCAACATCGGCGAGCCGACCACGGCCCACCACAGCCGACCCATGCGCGTGGAGCGCGTGATCGATGCGGCCGACGGCGTCCGTCACATCACCCTGGCGAGTGCCGACGGGTCCGCGCTGCCGACCTTCACCGCCGGCTCGCACATCGACATCGAGTGCGGCGACACCGGCATCGTGCGGCAGTACTCGCTGTGCGGCACCCCACCCGCCCCGGTCCAGCCCGAGGGCTGCCCGGTCCCCCACGTCCCGCGCCCGGAGCACTACGAGATCGCGGTCCTGCGTGAGGACGAGTCCCGTGGCGGCTCGGCCTGGGTGCACGACCACCTGCGCGAAGGGGAGGTCCTCACCGTCCGCGGACCGCGCAACCACTTCCGCCTGCCCGAGCAGGCGCAGCGCTATGTCTTCGTCGCCGGCGGCATCGGCATCACCCCGATCCGGGCGATGGCCGCGCAGGCCGCCCGCGAGGGCACGCCCTACGAGATCCACTACCTCGGCCGCGAGCGCGCCGGCATGGCCTTCGTCGACGAGCTGGTGGCCGAGCACGGCGATCGACTCCTCGTGCACTGCTCCAGTGAGGGCACGCGGACCGATCTGCGCGCCCTGGTGTCCGACAACGCTGCTGACGGTCGCGCCGGGCGCGTGCACGTCTACGCGTGCGGTCCGCAGCGGATGATCGACGACCTGACCGTCGACACGGCGGACTGGCCCGAGGACACCGTCGTCTTCGAGCACTTCTCCTCGACCCTTGGTGAGCTCGACCCGGAGCAGGAGCACGAGTTCACCGTGCACCTCGCGGACTCGGACATCGACGTGGTCGTGACCCGTGACCGGACCCTCCTGCAGACCCTGCGCGACGCCGGGTTGAGCATCCCCTCCAACTGCCAGGAGGGGCTGTGCGGCACCTGCGAGGTGCCCGTGCTCGACGGAGCGGTCGACCACCGCGATGTCGTCCTGTCCGCATCCGAGCGCCGCGAGGGCGATCGGATGATGTCGTGCTGCTCCCGGGCCACGGGCGAGCACCTCGTCCTGGGTCTCTGACCCCCCTTCACCCCAACCCCACACCAAAGGCAACCGATGACGCTTGCACTCCTGGGCATCCTGCTCTCGCTCGTCCTGCTGATCACCCTGGCCTACCGCGGCCACTCGGTGATCGCCGTCGCTCCCTTCGCCGCGACGGTCGCCGTGCTCATGTCCGGCGCACCGCTGCTGGCCAGCTACACGCAGGTCTTCATGCCCGCTCTCGGCGGGTTCATGGCGGCCTTCTTCCCCCTCTTCCTCGTCGGCGCGATCTTCGGTCGACTGATGACGGTCAGCGGCTACGCGCGTGACCTCGCCGGGTGGATCTCGGGAGTGCTCGGTCCGCGCTTCGCCATCCTCGTCACGGTGCTGGCCACCGCGCTGCTGACCTACGGCGGCGTGAGCGCGTGGGTCGTCGTCTTCACGATCTTCCCGATCGCCACCGCGCTCTTCGCGGAGGCAGACATCCCCAAGCGGCTCATGCCGGCGGCCATCGCCCTGGGCATCTTCACCTTCGCCACCGCTGCGCTGCCCGGCTCGCCGCAGATCCACAACACGATCCCGACGAAGTTCTTCGGCACCAACACCTTTGCCGCACCCGGCCTCGGCCTGCTCGGCGCCATCATCGTCTTCGCCCTCGGCATGCTGTGGCTCGAGCGCCGGCAGAAGCAGCTGGCTGCCGACGGTGAGACCTTCGGTGATCTGACGATCGCCGAGCGCAAGGAGGCCGAGCGCCTCGGCGGCGGGCGCGCGACCGGCGGCACCTCTCCCGAGCGGGGTGTCGCCGACCCCGACGCACCGGAGGGTGGCGCCGCCACCCAGCCCGCCTCCGCCCCGGTGTCCGTCGCGCTGGCCGAGCGGACCTCCCCTTCGCCCGAGGTCGGTCAGCGTCCCGGTGCCGTCGCCGGTCTCATCGGCCTGAGCCCCATCCTCGCGATCGTCGCGGCCAACGCGCTGTGCACCTACCTGCTCTTCCCCGCCCTCGACTTCGGCTACCTCGCCGACAAGAAGTTCGGTGGCACCTCGATCGCGGCCGTCACCGGCATCTGGTCGGTGACCGTGGCGATGCTCGCCGGCATCGCACTCGTCTTCCTCATGCGCGTGGGGTTCTGGCGTGAGTACGTCGAGGCGCTCACCGAGGGTGCCCGCAATGCCGTGCTGCCCGTCTTCAACACGGCGAGCGAGGTCGGTTACGGCGCGGTCATCGCCTCGCTCGCGGTCTTTGCCACCGTCCGCGACGGGATGTTCGGCGTCAGCGACAACCCGGTCGTCGTCGCCGCCGTGTCCACCTCTGGCATCTCCGGCCTCACCGGGTCGGCGTCCGGAGGTCTGACGATCACGCTCAACACCTTCGGTGAGCAGCTGGCGACGATGGCCACGGACCAGGGCATCTCGATGGACCTCATGCACCGCGTGACGGCGATGGCCTCGACGGGCTTCGACTCACTCCCCCACAACGGTGCCATCATCACCTTGTTGCTCGTCTGCGGACTCTCGCACCGCGAGTCGTACAAGGACATCTTCGTCGTGACCGTCATCGTCCCCGTCGTGGGACTGCTCGCAGTGATGGGTATCGGCCTCACCGTCGGAACCTTCTAGGACCCCACCCAACGGCGAGTCACCCCCTCGCCCGAGATCAAGGAGTGACCATGGCCCACTACCGCCAGGTCGGACCGGTGCCGGACAAGCGGCACACCCTCTTCAAGGACGGCAACGGCAAGATCCTGTCCGAGGAGCTCATGGGCGAGGAGGGCTTCAGCTCGGACAGCTCGCTGCTCTACCACCGCCACATCCCGTCGGGCATCGTCGGCGCTCGCCACTGGGAGCTGCCCGACCAGACGCTCACACCCAATGAGCCGCTGCTCCCCCGGCACCTGAAGCCGCACGACCTCTTCACCGACGAGCAGGTGGCCGGCACCGACGCGGTGACCGGCCGGCAGCTCGTCCTGGGCAACCCGGACGTGCGCATCTCCTACGCCCACGTCGGCGCGACCTCCCCGTTGTACAAGAACGCGATCGGTGACGAGTGCGTCTACGTCGAGCGCGGCTCGGCACTCCTGGAGACCCAGTTCGGCGCGCTCGAGGCGAGCGAGGGCGACTACGTGATCATCCCGCGCGCCACGATCCACCGCTGGGTGCTGCGGGAGGGCGAGACCGCTCGGCTGTACGCCATCGAGGCCAACAGCCACATCGCCCCGCCCAAGCGCTTCCTCTCCCGGTACGGGCAGTTCCTCGAGCATGCGCCCTACTGCGAGCGAGACCTGCGCGTCCCCACCGAGCCGCTGCTCGTCGAGGAGCAGGACGTCGAGGTGTACATCAAGCACCGCGGGCGCGGTCCGAGCGGCATCACCGGCACCGTGCACACCGTGCCGGAGCACCCCTTCGACGTCGTGGGCTGGGACGGGTGCCTCTACCCGTACACCTTCAACATCCGCGACTACATGCCGATCACGGGCAAGGTGCACCAGCCGCCGCCGGCCCACCAGGTCTTCGAGGGCAACAACTTCGTCATCTGCAACTTCGTCCCGCGCAAGGTCGACTACCACGAGCTCTCCGTGCCGGTGCCGTACTACCACTCCAATGTCGACTCCGACGAGGTCATGTTCTACGTCGACGGGGACTACGAGGCGCGCAAGGGCTCGGGCATCGCCAAGGGCTCGATCTCGCTGCACCCGGGCGGGCACGCCCACGGTCCGCAGCCGGGTGCCGTCGAGGCCTCGCTCGGCGCCGAGTACTTCGACGAGACCGCGGTCATGGTCGACACCTTCCGCCCGCTCGACCTCGGGGTCGGCGGCGTCGCCACCGACGACGGCGTCTACGCGCGCTCGTGGACCGGCGGCCGGTGGATCACCGACGAGGACGGCGCATGACCAGCACGAAGGGGGGCACCGTCCCGGAGCAGTTCGTCGAGTTCTTCGACGACGCCGCGACCTTCCCGCCCGGCCTCGCGCCGGTCGAGCAGGCGGTGACCGACCACGTGGCGCGACGGTCGGCTCCCTTCGTCAGTGCCGTGGGACCGGCCGTGCTCGCCCTCGCGGACCTGCCCCGGGCACGCGAGATCGCCGCCGGTCTCGACCTGTCCGGCGGTCCGGTGGAGGTCTCGGTGGTGACGCCTGCCGGTGCGCTCGACGAGGCCCTCGCCGCCGGGCAGGCGCTCACCCCCGAGCTGCGGATCGTGGCCGTCGAGCTCAAGACCGACCCGAGTGACCGGGCCATCTGGAGCGAGCAGGTGCGCGAGGCCGCGGCCGTGGGCAACCTGCCGATCTACGTCGAGCTCACCGCCGGCCAGGTGGCCGACGGCGCCCTCGACCTGCTGGCCGGCACCGGGCTGCGGCTGAAGTACCGCACCGGCGGCATCGAGGCGCATCTCTTCCCCACCCCCGAGCAGCTCGCCGACGTGCTCACCGCTGCGGTGGCCGCGGGCCTGCCCTTCAAGCTGACCGCCGGTCTGCACGAGGCGGTCCGCTACACCAACGCGACCACCGGCTTCACCCACCACGGGTTCCTCAACATCGCGCTGGCCACCCAGGCCGCACGCGCCGGCGAGGACCGCGAGGTCGTCGCCGGCTGGCTCGCCGAGACCGACCCGGCCCGGCTCGCGGAGGCCGGCGCCACCTCCGACGGCTCGTGGCGCAAGTCCTTCACGTCCTTCGGCACCTGCAGCGTCGGCGAGCCGGCCGACGCCCTGCGGCGCCTCGATCTCTTCCCCGGCCCGACCCCCTTCGTCCACCCCTGACCTGAGAGGTCCCCACACCCCATGACGACTGCAGCGCAGCGCTTCTCGACCACCGGCTTCGGCCCCGACCACCTGCCCTACGCCTCCTTCTCCCCCGCCGGCGCCGACCCGCGACTGGGCGTTCGCCTGGGTGACCTGGCGATCTCCCTGGGCGACCTCGTCGCCGCGGTGACCGCCGCGAGCGGACCGCGACTGCCCGCGGAGGCCGGCACCGCCGCCTCCGCCGACGACCTCAACGCGCTTCTCGCCGCCGGCCACACCGTGTGGCAGCCGCTGCGCGCCTGGCTGCAGGAGGTCGTGACGACCGAGGGTCTCGACGGCGTCGTCGAGGCCGTCGCCACCCCGGTGTCCGACATCGAGCTGCACATGCCCTTCACCGTCGCGGACTACGTCGACTACTACGCCTCCGAGCACCACGCCTCCAACATCGGCAAGATGTTCCGCCCCGACCAGGCGCCGCTGCTGCCCAACTGGAAGCACCTGCCGGTCGGCTACCACGGCCGCGCCGGCACGGTCATCGCTTCGGGCACCGACATCCCGCGCCCCAAGGGCCTGCGCCCGGAGGAAGGGGGGACCCCCAGCTTCGGTCCCTCGCGTCGCCTCGACATCGAGGCCGAGCTGGGCTTCGTGCTCGGTGGCTCCGCCCCTCAGGGCGAGGTGTCCGTGGCTCGGGCCGGCGCCGAGCACCTGTTCGGTGTCGTCCTCTTCAACGACTGGTCCGCTCGCGACATCCAGGGCTACGAGTACGTGCCGCTCGGTCCGTACCTCGGCAAGTCCTTCGCCTCGTCGATCTCGCTGTGGGTCACGCCGTGGGAGGCGCTGGCCGCCGCCCGCGTCGCACCGCCGGCGCGCGAGCACGAGCTCGCCGAGTACCTCGACGACTCGGTGGACGGGCCGTGGGGCCTGGACATCACCATGGAGGTCGAGCTCGACGGGCAGGTGCTCTCGCACCCGCCGGCCAAGACCCTGTACTGGACCGCGCCCCAGATGGTCGCGCACATGAGCGTCAACGGCGCCTCCCTTCGCCCGGGCGACTTCTTCGGCTCCGGCACGGTCTCCGGCACCGAGGTCGACCAGCGCGGCTCCTTCATGGAGCTGTCGTGGGGAGGCAAGGAGCCGCTCGTCCTCGCCGACGGCCGGGAGATGCGGTTCCTCGAGGACGGCCAGACCGTCACGCTGCGGGGCACCGCCCCCGGGGCCAACGGGTCGGTCATCGACTTCGGCGAGTGCGTCGGGACGATCCTCCCGGCGACCTGAGGACCTGATCTCGCACCTCTGACGCATCCTGACGCCTGGACGCATCAGACCTGCGACGACCATGTCCGGCGGCTCCGGCCGTGACTCGCGCGGTGGATCATGATTCACCACGTGAGTCATGGCCGGAGGCGCCTAAGTCACCTTCTGGCCGGGTGGACGCTTGCGCGCAATGACCGCGAGATGAGGACGGTGCTCCCGCGAGGTACGGGTATGTGTCGAGAGCACGTGGAAGCCAGCAGCCTCGATCTGCGTCGTCAGGCCCTGCTCGGATCGGCAGTAGGCCGTGGTGACGGCATGGTCGAACGGGTGGCCGTCCGGGCCTAGGAATGCCCCCATGAGGAGATGCCCGTCGTCGGTGGTGACCCTCGCGAACTCTGCGAGGGCCGAGGCGCTCTCTTCGGGATTCATGTGGATCACGGAGTACCACGCGAGGACACCCCCGAACCGCGCGTCCACGAACGGCAGCTCAAGGAGGTCTCCCACCTCGAAACTCGTGAGCGGGAACCTCTCGCGAGCGGACTCCACGAACTGCGGGACGGCGTCGACACCGTGCGCCACGCACCCACGCGACCGAAGGAAATCGGTCCAGTGACCGGGACCGCTCCCCGCATCGAGGACCGGGCCAACAAGCGTGTCCGACCATTCACCAAGAAGACACGCATCCAGCGGGTTCATCTGCCCGACGGACCCCAAGAGCGAGATGTACTCAGCCGCCCTCGCGACATATGCCGACCTCGTCCGACCCGGCCAAGCTGCGGTGGTCACTGAGACCCCTCCGTCATTTTCCTTGCCCTCTCGACAGTCCGGTAGATCCTGCAGGTACCTTCCGAAAGTGTCCATGTTCGCACCAGCAGCGGAGTGGACCCGCGCCGTTCAGGATGCGACCTAGCGTCGACGGCCTGGCGAGCAGTGACAGTCGGCGCTTCGCACACTTGCTGACACCGCGACGACCATGTCCGGCGGCTCCGGTCGTGACTCGCCCGATGGATCGCGATTCACCACGTGAGTCATGGCCGGAGGCGCCGGAGCCATCCAGCAAAAGGACCGTCGGAGACGAGCCGAGACCGCGTCGCGCTCAGTCGAGGAAGGACGCCGCGCTCTTCGCCGGGCTCAGGTCCAGCCGGCGAAGCAGCTGGGCGTTGAGCGCCACGACCACGGTCGACGCCGACATGAGGATCGCCCCGACGCTCATCGGCAGGACGAAGCCGATCGGCGCCAGGACACCAGCAGCCAGCGGGACGGAGATGAGGTTGTAGCCACCCGCCCACCAGAGGTTCTGCTTCATCTTGCGGTACGAGGCGCGGGAGAGCTCGATGACCGAGAGCACCGAGCGCGGGTCGGAGCTGGCGAGGATCACGCCGGCCGAGGCGATGGCCACGTCCGTGCCGGCGCCGATCGCGATGCCAACGTCCGCCTGGGCCAGCGCGGGGGCGTCGTTGACGCCGTCACCGACCATGGCGACCTTCCTCCCTTCGCCCTGCAGCTCGGCGACCTTGGCCGCCTTGTCCTGCGGGCGCACCCCGGCGAAGACCCGGTCGATGCCCAGCTCCGCGGCCACCGTCTGCGCGACGGCCTGCGCGTCACCGGTGATCATCACGACCTGCGCGCCCGCAGCGTGCAGCGCGTCCACGGCATCACGGGACTCGGGGCGGACCTCGTCGGCCAGGCGCAGCGCGCCGATGACGACGCCGTCGGCCACCACGTGCAGGATGATCGCGCCCTCGTCGCGCCAGGACTCGACGGCTGGCAGCTCGACGAGGTCGTGCTGCTCGAGCAGGTAGGGGCCGCCGACCTCGACGACGGTGCCGCCGACGCTCGCCCGGACACCCACCGCGGGTGACGAGGTGAAGTCGCTGGCCGCCGCCACGTCGAGCCCCTCCTCGGTGGCGGCGCCGACGATCGCGCGGGCAAGCGGGTGCTCGCTGTCACCCTCGGCGGCGGCAGCCAGCGCGAGGACCTCGTCGCGGGTGTGGCCGTCGACCGGCTCGACGGCGGTGACCGTCGGCTCGCCCTTGGTCAGCGTGCCGGTCTTGTCGAAGAGGACCGTGTCGACGGTGCGCATGGACTCCAGTGCGAGGCGGTCCTTGACGAGCACCCCGCCGCGGGCGGCACGCTCGGTCGCGATCGAGACCACGAGCGGGATCGCCAGACCGAGTGCGTGCGGGCAGGCGATGACCAGGACGGTGATCGTGCGGACGACGGCGCTGTCGGGCATCCCGAGCAGCGACCAGACCACGGCCGTGACGAGCGCCGCGCCGAGGGCGAACCAGAAGAGCCAGCCCGCGGCCGTGTCGGCGATGCGCTGGGCGCGTGAGGACGAGGCTTGCGCGTCGGTGACGAGTCGCTGGATCCCGGCGAGCGCGGTGTCGTCGCCGGTCGCGGTGATCTCCACCCGCAACCCGGAGTCGGTGGCGACGGTCCCGGCGACGACCGCATCCCCCTTCGCACGGCGGACGGTCCTGGACTCCCCGGTGACCATCGACTCGTCCATGCTGGCCGAGCCGTCGACGACGGTGCCGTCCGCGGGAACCGCGGCACCGGGGCGGACGATGACGACGTCACCGACCTCGAGGTCGGCCGGCGCCACGGCGACCACCTGGTCGCCCTCGACCCGCTCCGCCTCGTCGGGCAGGAGCGCAGCGAGGGAGTCCAGCGCGGACGTGGTCTGGGCGAGGGAGCGCATCTCGATCCAGTGGCCGAGCAGCATGATGACGACCAGCAGCGCCAGCTCCCACCAGAAGCTCAGCTCGTGGTGCAGCACACCGAGGCTGGCACCCCACGAGGCGATGAAGGCCACCGTGATGCCCAGGGCGATGAGCAGCATCATCCCCGGCTTACGGGCGCGGATCTCGGACACGGCTCCGGTGAGGAAGGGGCGGCCACCCCAGACGTACATGACCGTCCCGAGGACCGGCGAGACCCAGCGAGCCCACTCCCCCTGCGGCAGGTCGTAACCGACGAGGTTGGCGAACATGTCGTTGAAGCCCACGACAGGCACCGCCAGCGCGAGCATGATCCAGAAGAGGCGCCGGAACTGGCCCGCGTGGTCGCCGTGCCCGGCGTGACCACCGTGACCGGAGTGGTCCCCGTGCCCGGCATGCTCATCGTGGCTGGCAGGCTGGGTGTGGTCCGCGTGGTGGTCCTGTACGTCCGTCATACTTGGTGAACGTATACCTCCGGGGGGTACATTCCCATCCGCGCAGACCAGGAGGCCTGATCGGTCCCGCCACGGGATCCCTCAGGCGCGCAACCGAGCGGTCACCGCGTCGGCCGCCCGTCGGACCGTCCGCGCGGCGGTGGCCACACGGGCAGGGTCTGGGGCCTCCCCGCCGTCCATCGTGTCGGACAGCCCGATCGCCGCGACCGGCCGGTCGAGGGGATCGACGACGGGTGCTGCCACGGTCCAGATGTGCGGGCTGATCTCGCCGCGCTCGATGGCATGACCATCGAGGCGGGTCAGGCGGAGCAGCTCGGCGAGCTCGCGATGGGTGCGCGGCCCCACGCCGGTGCGACTGACGAAACCATCCTCGGCGCTCAGCAGCGCCAGAACCTCGCGCCGCTCCATCCGCGACATGATCGCCCGCCCGGTCGCCGTGAGATAGGCCGGCATCCGCACGCCCGTGGCCGTGATGATGGCCGCGGAGCTGACCGCCTGCTCCTTGACCAGGTAGACGGTCTCCCAGCCACGCAGGACCGCGAGCTGGGCCGTCCCGCCGGTGGCCTCGGCGAGGTCCCGCACGATCGGCTGCGCCTGGCGCCGTAGCGGATCGCTGCGCACATAGGCGCTGCCGAGCTCGGAGACACCGGCGCCGAGGAGGTACCCGCCACCGGACCGGCTGACCAGGGCCAGCTCCTCGAGGACACCGAGCAGGTCGTAGACGCTCGACCTCGGCAGGTCCAGCGCGCGGACGAGCGCGCCCGCGCTCACCGGCCGGTTGTTGCCGGACAGGTGACGCAGGATCGCGACCGCTCGCCGCAGCGCTGGGACTTCTGGCACCGCCCGATGCTAGAGGAGGATGTGCGCGACCGGGGCCGCCACGAGGATCGTGAGCACGACTCGCTGGAACCACACGACCACGAGGTGCCAGATCTTGATCGGGATGTCCGTCGCGAGGATGCACGGGACCATCGCCGAGAAGAAGATGATCTGGGAGACCGCGACGACCGCGACCACGAAGCGCGTGACGAGCGACTCGACGCCGGCGGCCTGGACCGCCGGGAGGAACATCTCGACGATGCCGAGCGCGATCGCCTTGCCCGCGAGGACTGGCTCCGGCAGCTGCGCCACCCAGGTGAAGGGGACGAAGATCCAGCCGATCCAGTCGAAGATCGCGGTGTGCTCCGCCAGCAGCAGGCCGATGAGGCCGACCGACAGGATCGAAGGGAGGATCGCCGCGGCCATCAGGGTGCCGTCACGCAGGTTGGACCAGATGTTGCTCCAGAACCCGGGGACCTCCGCGAGCGCTCCCTTCGCCTCACGCCACGCAGTACCCAACCGGTCGTGCGTGACCATCTCCTCCGGCTGCGGAGTGGCGTCGGGGTGGTAGTCGTCGCTGATGCGGGACAGCGGCGGGATCCAGACGGTGATCGCGGTGACGATGAAGGTCACGACGAGGGTGCCGAAGAAGTAGGTCAACCAGATGTCCATGATCCCCAGCGTCTTGGCGACGATGATCATGAAGGTCGCTGAGACGGTGGAGAAGCCGGTCGCGATGATCGCCGCCTCGCGGGTGCTGTACTTGCCCTCGCGGTAGACCCGGTTGGTGATGAGCAGACCCAGGGAGTAGCTGCCGACGAAGGACGCGACGGCGTCGACCGCGGAGCGCCCCGGGGTGCGGAAGACCGGCCGCATGATCGGCTGGACGATGACGCCGACGAACTCCATGAGCCCGTACCCGACGAGCAGTGCGAGGAAGACGGCTCCGACGGGGACGATGAGGCCGACCGGGATGACCAGCTTTTCCCACAGGAAGGGTCCGATGCCTTCGGCGGCCAGCCAGGAGGGCGCCGTCTCGGTGAGCATGACGACCGCGACGACCAGGCCCAGCACGTTGAGCACCGCGAAGATCGTGCGGGTCGTGCTCGCCCGCCAGGAGCCCGACACGAAGGGCCGCAGCGTCCCGAGCACCACGAGGGCCAGGATCGCGAAGGGGACGACGGGCTCGGCGTACTTCTGGATGGCGGTGACGAGGTGGTCGAGCGGGATCGTGTTCTTGCCCGCGATCGTGACCGGCACGAAGAACATGAAGATGCCGATGGCGCTGAAGACGAAGAACCGCCACTGCCCGGGCGGATTGCTGGTCGACGCGCGCGCTGCGCTCGTCTCGGTCCTGCTCGACATGACGTGGCCTGCTTCCCGGTGAACGACGGTGTTCGTGAATGACTCCATGGTTGACCTTTCAGCGGCCCTCCGGCAGCCCTTCGTGCCACGAAGTGTCCGACATGTCGGACTTCGGTCGGGTGAGCAGCTCCTCGCCACGGGCCCGGGCGCGGCGGCTCGGCGGCTAACCTGCCCGGAGGGCACCAGTCAGCGAGGGCACACCACACCAGGAGCACGTCCGATGCAGCACCACAACCGAGCGTCTGCTGGTCACCCGAGTCCCGCGACCAACCTCGACGACGCCCTGCAGGACCTCTCCGAAGCGGTCCAGCAGCGCCTCGTCGTGCTCGACGAGAGCATGCGGGTCATCGCCTACTCCATCCACGAGAGCGAGCCGGACCGCGCCCGCCTGTCGCACCTGCTCGCCCACAGCGACACCTGGCAGGCGCCTGCCGCCGGCAGCGGCGGCGCGACCACCCGCACCGCCGGCGACGGGACGCAGTGGGTGCTGCACCCCCTTCGCGATGACCGTCACCGGGTCGGCCACCTCCTGCACACGCGGGCGAAGGGGGTCCCCTCGCCTCCCGCGGGCGTCCTCACCGAGGGCGCGGCGCAGCTGGGCGTGCTCCTGTCGCTGCGCACCATGTACGCCGAGCGGGACGCGGCCCGGGCCCGCGGGCTGCTCACCGACCTGCTCGGTGAGCGGTCCTCCGAGGCCGGGCGAGCCGCTGCCGCAAGGGCGCTCGTTGACGAGGAGCTCGTCGGGTCGGCCGGGCAGTACTGCGCGGTCGTCCTGGCCGTCCCACCGGGCGAGCCGGGCGGCGACTGGGAGGCGCGCACAGCGGTGGACGCCACCATGGACTTCGTCGCCCGCACGTCCACCGCGACGGTGGTCGGCGGTGTCGTCGACGGACACGGCGTGCTCGTCTTCCCCCGACCGGTCGTGCCGGACCGCCTGGAGCGGATTCTCGGCGCTCCCGGGCTGGCGCAGGTGCGCGCGGGCATCGGTGGGGTCGTGGACGACCTGCCGTCCGTCGCCACCTCCCACGAGCAGGCCCGGCGGGCCTGGCGCGCAGCGTGCCTCGACCCGCAGACCCACCCCCGCGTCACGCAGTGGTCGGCGCTCGGGATCGACAAGCTCCTGCTCGCCCTGCCGCTGGACCAGCTGGGCCCCGAGGACCTGCCCGAGCCGGTCGCCCGGCTGCTGCGCTCCGACCACCGCGAGGTCGACGTGCCGACGCTCGAGGCCTACCTCGACGCCGGCGGCGATGCGCAGGCGAGCGCAGTCGCGCTCGGCATCCACCGCTCGACGCTGTACTACCGGCTCACCCGGATCCGGGAGACGACGCAGGCCGACCTGGGCGATGGTCGGGTGCGTCGCGACCTGCACACGGGGCTGCGGGTGGCCCGTCTCGCGGGACTGCTCAGCGGCTGAGCGACCCCGGGCGGATCCCGGTGTCCCGGGTCGGGTCGTAGCCGTGGATCCACGCGAGCTTGTCCTCGAACCAGTCGGCGCCCGCCATCGCGGCATTGCGCGCGTCGGCCTGGGGGCCGTCGGGCAGGTGGAGCACCTCGGCGACCTGGGCCGAGGCGAACTGGACTGCGCGCGTGCGCATCCGGCGCCGCGCCTCGAAGGCCTCGAAGGCTGCCGTCGGGTCGCCCGCGCCCACCGTCGCCAGCTGCTCCGCGAGCGCCCAGGTGTCCTCGATGGCCTGGTTGGCGCCCTGCCCGTGGTGCGGGACGAGGGCGTGCGCGGCGTCGCCGAGGAGCACGACCCTCCCCCTGTGCCAGCTGGCCAGCGGCGGGCGGCGCATGAGTGCCCAGCGCTGGGTGACCTCCACGGCCCCGAGCATCTGCGTCACCGCGGGGTGCCACCCGGCGAAGGGAGCAAATTTTTCCTCGTCGCGCGCGGGCACGACCCACTGGTCCGCGGTCCACTCCTGGGGGTCCCGGCTCACCGCGAGGAAGTTCACGTCCTGCCCCTCACCGCCCATCGCGTAGTGCAGGAGGTGACCGGTCGGGCCGATCCAGAACTGGATCGCATGCGGGTCGGGCAGCTCGGTCAGCTGCTCGGTGGGGATGATCCCGCGGAAGCCGGAGCGACCGGAGTAGATCGCGTCGTCGTGGCCGACCACCCAGCGACGGAGCATCGAGCGGGCCCCGTCCGCGCCGACGACGATGCCCGCGCTGCGCTGCGAGCCGTCCGCCAGGTCCAGCAGGACCCGGTCGCCGTCCTCGTGCAGGTCGGTCACGTGATGGGAGAGCAGGATCCGGTCCGGGCCGACCGCCTCGGAGAGGACTCGCTGCAGATCGGCTCGGTGCACACCCAGGTAGTCCGCCCCGAAGCGCTCTCGGTACGCGGACCCGACCGGGGTACGGCCGAGCGTCGTCCCGGAGCGCCCGTCGCGGAAGACCAGGTCGGTCTGCGCCCACGACACCTCCTCGAGAGCACCGAGGACACCGAGGCGGGCGAAGAGGTTGTTGGCATTGGCCGACAGCGCAACGGCCGCGCCGACCTCACGCAGCTCGGCGGTGCGCTCGAGGATCGTCGCGTCGATGCCGTGCTCGCGCAGGGCGAGGGCAAGGGTGAGGCCGCCGATGCCGGCGCCGATGATCACCACGTCGTCGTGGGGAGTCTGCTGGTCCATACCGACGACGCTAGAGCGACACGCTGTCGCTGTCATCGGGCGTGATGACGCATCTGACCGGCAGTTCTTGCGACACTCTGTCGGATCGCTGACCGAGGTGGCATGCTCCGTCCGTGACCTCCGCAGACGCGCTCTTCTCCCGGGTGGTGCGACGCGACCTCGAGGCAGAGGCCGAGCTGCCCACGGCTGTGCGAGCAGACTTGCCGGGCAACTCCCTTCGCCTCATCGGAGCCAACGCGCTCCAGTCCTCGGGAGACCAGAGCGTCAACGCGTCCACCGTCCTGCCGTGGCTCTTCCACGCGCTCGGGGTGCCGGCCGTGCTCACGGGTCTGCTCGTCCCGATCCGCGAGTCCGGATCGATGCTCCCGCAGGCCTTCCTCACCCCCCTCGTCGTGCGGGTCCGGCGGCGCACCCACGTCTTCGTCGCCGGCGCGATCATCCAGGCGGCGTCCGTGGCGGTCATGGCCGGCACGGCCGCGCTCGCCAGCGGTCTGGTCGCCGGCATCATCATCGTGGCGGCGCTCGCCGTCTTCTCCCTCGGCCGGTGCCTGTGCTCGATCTCGTCCAAGGACGTGCAGGGACGCACCATGCCGAAGGGAGAGCGCGGCCAGGTCAACGGCCTCGCGACGACCGCCTCGGGACTGGTCGCCATCACCCTCGGCCTCGCCGTGCGGGCGCTCGGCGAAGACCTCGACGTCACGATCCTCGCGGGGATCCTCGGCCTCGGGGCCGTGCTGTGGGTCCTCGTCGCTCTGGTCTACTCCGGCATCCGCGAGCCGGTCGACGAGGGTGCGCTCCCTTCGAGACGGTCGCGGGGCGACCTCCTCAGGGAGCGTGAGGACGAGGGGCCGGGATGGTTGGCGCAGACGCTGACGCTGCTGCGTGAGGACCGCGTGTTCCGCTCCTTCGTCACCGTCCGCGGCTTCCTGCTCGTCTCCTCGCTCAGCCCGCCCTTCATCGTCACGCTCGCGGTGCAGTCGGGTGCGCCGGCACTCACCGGGCTCGGGGGCTTCATCATCGCGTCAGGCCTGGCCGCGCTCCTCGGCGGACGGGTCTTCGGGCGGCTCGCCGACCGCTCGAGCAAGCACCTGATGACGGTCGGCGCCGCCCTGGCCTCCGTCGTGCTCGTGACACTCGTCCTGATCGTCACGCTGCTCGACCTCGATGGCGGCAGCCTGCTCACCTACGCGATCTTCGTCAGCAGCTACTTCCTCGTGACGATGCTGCACACCGCGGTGCGCGTCGGTCGCAAGACCTATGTCATCGACATGGCCGAGGGTGACCGGCGCACGACCTATGTCGCCGTCTCCAACTCGGCGATGGGCGTGATCCTGCTCGTCGTCGGCGCGATCAGCTCGGTGATCGCCGGCTTCGGCATCGTGTGGGCGTTGCTCTTCCTCGCGGCGCTCGGCGTGCTGGGGGTCGTGTCGTCGACGCGGCTGCCGGAGGTCTCCCGCGGCGCCTGATGCTCAGTCTGGACCGAGCGCAGCACGGACGATGGAGGACGATGGCCTCGTGGGAGACGAACGGATGACGAGCGCACACGACAGCGGTCTCGGTGGCGACACCGGGCTGCGTCTGGACTCGGCTCGCGGCCGCTGGCTGCTTGTCATGACGATCCTCGGCTCGGGCATGGCCGGGATCGACGCGACGATCGTCAATGTCGCACTCCCGCAGATCGGGCGCTCCTTCAAGACCTCCTTCACGACGCTGCAGTGGGTCGTCACCGGCTACGCGCTCACCCTGGCCGCCTTCATCCTCCTCGGCGGCGTGCTCGGCGACCGCCTGGGCCGGCTGCGCGTCTTCGTCATCGGGGTCGTGTGGTTCACCGTCGCATCGCTGGCCTGCGGACTCGCCCCGACAGCCGGCACGCTCGTCGCGGCCCGTGCCCTGCAGGGCATCGGCGGAGCGCTGCTCACCCCGGGCAGCCTGGCGCTGCTGCAGTCCGCCTTCGCCCGCGAGGACCGCTCGCGCGCGATCGGCACCTGGGCGGGCCTGGGCGGCGTCGCCATGGCCGTCGGGCCCTTCGTCGGTGGCTGGCTCGTCGAGGTCGCCTCGTGGCGGTGGGTCTTCCTCATCAACCTGCCCGTCGCGGCAGTGGTGCTGCTCATCGCGCGGGGACTTCCCCCCTTCGCCCGGCCCGTGGGCAGGCCTCCCCGCCTGGACGTCCTCGGTGCCGGCCTCGGGGTGCTCGCCCTGGCCGGCGCCACCTACGCCCTCACCGAGATCGGCGGAGGCGAGCTCTCCCCCTTCGCCATCGGGGCGGCGGCGGTGGGCGGGATCGGGACAGCGGCCTTCATCCGGCACGAGCACCGCACCGCCCACCCCATGCTGCCGCTGACGATCTTCGCCTCGCGGACCTTCACGACGGTCAACGCCGTGACCTTCCTCGTCTACGGCGGGATGGGCGTGGTCTTCCTCCTCCTCGTCCTCCAGCTGCAGGTCGTCGCAGGGTGGTCCCCGCTGGCCTCCGGCATCGCGAGCCTGCCCACGACGGCGATGATGATGCTCGGGTCGAGCCGCTCGGGCGTGCTGGCCGATCGCATCGGACCGAGGCTGCAGATGGGGGCCGGGCCGCTCGTCATGGCCGCGGGCATCCTGCTCCTGCTGCGGATCGGCACGGACACCGACTACGTGCTCGACGTGCTGCCCGGCGTCCTCGTCTTCGGGCTCGGACTCACCGCCCTGGTCGCCCCGCTGACGTCCACCGCGCTGGCCTCCGCACCCGACGAGTACGCCGGCCTCGCCTCCGGGGTCAACAACGCGGTCGCCCGCACCGGTGGGCTCATCGGGATCGCCGCCGTGCCGGCCCTGGCCGGGCTGACGGGACAGATCGTGGAGGACCCCGCTGCCTTCGACGACGGGTTCCGGGTCGCGATGCTCACGTGCGCAGTGGTGATCGCCGCGGGCGGAGCGCTGGCGGCGACCGTGCTGCGAGGCCGTACCGTGGGCGAGTGACCGGCAACACGCGAGACATCGAGGCAGGCGTCCACCAAGACTTCCGGGAGGAGATGTCCTACGGGTCGTACCTGGCGCTCGAGACGCTGCTCGACGCGCAGCGACCGGTGAGCGAGCACCACGACGAGATGCTCTTCATCATCCAGCACCAGACCTCCGAGCTGTGGCTCAAGCTCGTACTGCACGAGACCCGCTCGGCGATGCAGCTGCTCGCCGCCGACGAGATGCGGATGGCGCTCAAGCGGATCGCGCGGGTCAAGCACATCCAGCGCACGCTCACCGACCAGTGGTCCGTGCTGGCGACGCTCACGCCGACGGAGTACCAGGAGTTTCGCCCCCACCTCGGTCACGCGTCCGGCTTCCAGTCCTGGCAGTACCGCGCCGTGGAGTTCGCCCTGGGCAACAAGCACGCCGGCATGCTGCGGGTCCACGAGGCCGACCCCGAGGCGCACGTGGTGCTCACCGAGCTGCTCGAGGCCCCGAGCCTCTACGACGAGTTCCTCCGGTACCTCGCACGGCGCGGCTACGCCATCCCCGAGCACGTGCTCACCCGTGACGTCACGCGCGCCCACGAGCTCGACCCGGAGCTGACCCGGGTCCTCACGCAGATCTACGCGGAGGCGGAGGACAACTGGGACGTCTACGAGGCCTGCGAGGAGCTCGTCGACCTCGAGGACAACTTCCAGCTGTGGCGCTTCCGCCACCTCAAGACCGTGCAGCGGGTCATCGGGATGAAGACGGGCACCGGCGGCAGCTCCGGTGTCGGGTTCCTGCAGAAGGCCCTCGAGCTGACCTTCTTCCCCGAGCTCTTCGCCGTGCGGACGGAGATCGGGTCGTGAGCGGCGTCGGCAGTGCACAGGCGTTGCGGGACAAGGCGGCTGCGCTCGACGCGGCAGACCCCCTTCGTCATTGTCGGGAGCTGTACGTGCCGGCCGAAGGCCTCGTCGCCTACCTCGACGGCAACTCGCTGGGCCGCCCTCTCTTGGCCACCGCGCAGCGGATCACCGACCTCGTCGCCCACGACTGGGGCACTCGACTCATCCGGTCGTGGGAGGAGCAGTGGATGGACCTGCCGCTGCGCCTCGGTGATCGGATCGGCGAGGTCTGCCTGGGCGCTGCTGCCGGCCAGAGCGTCGTCGGCGACTCGACCACGGTGATGCTCTACAAGCTGCTCCGGGCAGCCGTCGCCGCGGCCGGTCCCGCACGGCCCGAGATCGTGGTGGACACGGAGAACTTCCCGACCGATCGCTATGTGGCCCAGGGCATCGCGGACGAGACCGGAGCGCAGCTGGTCTGGATCGAGCCGGACCCGACGAAGGGGGTCACCCCCGACCTCGTCGAGGCCGCACTCACCGAGCGCACCGGTGTCGTCCTGCTGTCCCATGTCGCCTACAAGTCCGCGTGGATCGCGGACCTGCCCGAGATCACCCGGCGGGTGCACGACGCCGGCGCCCTCGTCCTGTGGGACCTGTGCCACTCGGTCGGTGTGGTGCGCAGCGACCTCGACGCGCACGACGTGGACCTCGCGGTGGGGTGCACCTACAAGTTCCTCGGCGGCGGACCGGGCGCGCCAGCCTTCGGCTATGTCGCGGCGCGCCACCAGGAGCGGCTGAGCCAGCCGATCCAGGGGTGGATGGGCCACGCCGAACCCTTCGTCATGGGACCCGACTACCGGCCGGGTGCGGGGATGCGCGGGTTCATCTCCGGCACTCCCCCGGTGCTCGGGATGGTGGGCATCGAGGACACCGTCGACCTCATCGAGTCCGTCGGGCTGGATGCGGTGCGGGACCAGGCCGCTCGGCTCGGGCGCTTCGTCATCGAGTCCGTCGACGAGCTGCTCGCCGGGCACGGGGTGCGGGTCACCTCGCCGCTCGACGACGAGCAGCGAGGCGGGCATGTCACCCTGGCGCACCCGAGGTTCCGAGAGGTCTACCGGGAGCTGTGGGCGCAGGACGTCGTGCCGGACTTCCGCGAGCCCGACGGCATCCGGCTCGGGCTGTCGCCGCTGAGCACGTCCTACGCCGAGGTGGCCGAGACGCTCGTGCGGATCGAGGCGCTGCTCAGCGCGGCGTGAGCGCGGCGAGGACCGACGGCCAGTGCGGGGAGGCCGGGTCGATGACGTCGAAGTGGTGCGCGCCGGGCAGCACCGTGCGCTCCCACGCCTGCGTCTGACGAAGAGGGACCGTCGCGTCCTCGTCCCCGTGCAGGATCGAGATGCGTTGCGCTGCAGAGGAGTCGGCCGCGAGGAGTCTCGTCGGGTCGAGTCGTGCGTAGAGGTCGGATGACTGCTGCGGGTCGGCGCCGACCCAGTCGTGGACCGCGTCGGCGCCGAGGTGCTCGGCCACGGCCGTGTCGAAGTCGGCGACCGGGGCGAGTGCGAGGGCACGCGTCGGGGCAAGGTGATGCTGCAGGGCACGCCACATGACGAGCGCTCCCCCGGCGCTGTGGCCGACCCAGGCAGTGATGTCGTGACCGGCCTCGCGCAGGTGGGTGTCGAGCGCGGCGAGGTCGTCGGTGGTGGCGTCCGGGCTCCCCGGGACCCGCCGGTACTCAGCGAGCACGACGCGCCAGCCGGCCCGGGCGAGGGCGCGAACCATCGGGCGGGCGTGGGTGCGGTCGACCGCCGGACGGAAGTACCCGCCGTGCACGACGACGAGGGTGCGCAGGTCGGTGGGTCCTTGGGTGGGCGAGACGCCGACCCGTGGAGCGTCGGGGGCGCACGTCTCGTAGACCTGGCCGGGCTGCGAACCGTAGGCGGTCACCGGGAAGGCGAGGGTGCTCCCTTCGTCCAGCAGGCGCTGCAGCGCGACATCCTCGGCAGTCATCGCCCCAGCCTCCCACTGGACCCGGTACCGGGCGCGTTGAGGAGATCTACCCAGTGACGTTGTCGGAGGTCGCACCTAGGTTTGGGTCATGGCGATGGCAGCGACGCGACGACCCGATCGGGGATGGATCCATGTGGTCCCGGTGATCGCCCTCGCCGTGGGCGCAGTCGCCTACCCGCTGTACGTGCTGGTGGCGACCTTCCGCATCGCCGACGCCGACATCTCGACCCGGCCGGGGGCGCCGTTTGCCGCCGCTGCCATCACGGCGATGGCCCTGCTCGCGGGGGTGCTCGTCGCCAGCTTCGTCACGATGGTGGCCTACGGGGTGTGCCGGACGGGGAGCACGCGTCTGGTGCGCGCCGCCCAGGCCGTCGGCATGGCCCTGACCGGCATCGGGTGCGGCGTGGGCATCTGGCTGGCGATCATCGTCGCTGAGCAGATGGGCTGACGTTGTCCACACGAGGCCTTGCGCTCGAACACCTGTTCGACTAAGGTTGATCCATGGAGACGACATCGGGGTTCGAGGAGATGCTGACGCAGTCCCTGCGTCGCGTCGACCTCCACACGATGCGACGTCCGATCGAGTTCCCGCAGGGCATGGCCGAGACCATCCAGCGCGCGCACCGCGAGGTCGACCACATGATGGAGCGGCTGGTCGACGAGGAGGCTGATATCGCCAGCCTGAGAGAGCAGGTCACCCAGGTCGAGCGGCTCAAGCGTCGGGTCGAGGCGGTGCAGCTGCGACTGACCGCCAAGGCGTCGCGATCCAAGGCGCACGAGGCCGATGGCCAGCTCGACTCCGGTTCGTGGCTCGCAGGTGCGACCGACAGCGATCGGCGGCAGGCCGCCGGACAGGCGGCCCTGGCCGATGCGCTGGGTGACACGCCTGCCGCAGCTGGGTCCGACAGCGATGCTGCCGGCGATGGCGCACCGGAGGGTGGCGCCACGGGTGATGGGGCGGCTGGCCGAGGTGACGCAGCCGGAGCGGGTGACGCAGCCGGAGCGGGTGACGCAGCCGGAGCGGGTGACGCAGCCGGAGCGGGTGACGCAGCCGGAGCGGGGACGCAGCCGGAGCGGGTGACGAGCATGACGGCCCGACGGACGCTGACGGAGACGCGTGCGGTTCTGGCACAGGTGATCGCCGCGCAGCTGGCCGTCGCGCGGACGGCCGGCCTCTGCTGACGGCGACAGGCGCCGCGCTCGACGCCGGCACGATCAGCGCCGCGCACGCCCAGGTCATCATGCGAGCTCTCGACGACCTGCCCGAGTCAGTCACCGACGAGCAGCGACGTCAGTGCGAGGAGGAGCTGCTCCTCCTGTGCACCAACCGCTCCCCGGGTCAGCTGCGACGGGCCGCACGACGAGTGCTCGAGGCCATCGAGCCCGAGCCGGAGGCGGTCGACCAGCACGAGGACGACCTCGTTGCCGACGAGGAGGAGCAGGCGCGAGGCAAGGCTGCCTTCTGGCTCAAGGACAACCAGGACGGGACAGTGACGGGGCACTTCACCGTGCCGTGGGTCTCCGGGATGATGCTCAAGAAGATCATCGACGCCATGACCGCTCCCCGACGCCGTGGGACCGACGACGAGGCCGGCCGGGACGGCGCGGCACGCGGCACGGGCACGGACGGCGCGGCACGCGGGACGGGCACGGATGGCGCGGCACGCGGGACGGGCACGGACGGCGGTGCCGGCACTGGCTCGACGAGCAAGGACCGCTACCTCGACTGGCAGCACCGGCGGGGCCTGGCCTTCGCCGACCTGCTGACGCGCATCCCCACCGACCACCTGCACACCAAGGTCTCGGCCACGATGCTCATCACGACGCGCCTGTCGGACCTGATGGACAACTTCGAGGCCGCTGGGACCAAGGTCGCCACGACGGACATGCAGGACGTCCTCAGCGCTGGTGCGGCGCGGCGCCTGGCCTGCGGGGCAGGCCTGCTTCCGGCCGTGCTCGACGGCGACTCGGTACCCCTGGACCTGGGGCGACAACGACGACTCTTCACCGACACCCAGCGAATGGCCTTGGCCGGGCGCTACAGCGAGTGCGCGGCGCAGGGCTGCGACCGTCCCTTCGCGTGGACCGAGACCCATCATCTGAAGCCGTGGGAAACCGGCGGCAGGACCGACCTCGACAACGCCGTCCCTCTCTGCGGCACCCACCACCACATGATCGACAGCACCCTGTGGAGCTACGTCGTGACGATGCTGGCCCGTCGGACCGTGTCACTCGCATTCCATCGACGGACATAGACCACGACCCCGGCCGGCCAGAGGGTGACTGGCCGGCCGGGGACGTGGTGCTGTGGCTGTTGTGCTGTGGCTGTTGTGCTGTGGCTGTTGTGCCGTGCCGTGCCGTGCTGTGGGTCGCGGTCGAGGATGATCTCCTGGATGTCCTCGACCTGGTACACCCAGACGCCCAGATGGGCCCGCCGTACCCGGACTGCCAGATGGGCCCGCCGTACCCGGACTGCCAGATGGGCCCGCCGTACCCGGACTGCCAGATGGGCCCGCTGCACCTAGACGCCCAGATAGGCCTGCTGCACTGCGGGGTTGTCCGCCAGGTCCGCGGCCGCACCGGAGAGCACGACCCGGCCTTCGGCCAGGACGTAGCCGCTGGTCGCGATCTTGAGTGCCGAACGGGCATTCTGCTCCGCGAGCATCACGCCGATGCCCTCCTGGTTGATCCCGACGATGGCGTCGAAGACCTGCTGGGTGATCAGCGGCGCCAAGCCCATCGACGGCTCGTCCAGGATGAGCATCTTCGGGTCCGACATCAAGGCCCGCCCGATCGCCACCATCTGTTGCTGGCCACCGGAGAGTGAGCCGGCGCTCTGGTGGCTCTTGTCCTGCAGTGCAGGGAAGAGCTCGTAGGTGCGCTCCAGCAGTGTGCGCACCCGCGCCCGATCCCGTCTGCCCACGTAGGCGCCGAGCATCAGGTTCTTCTCCACGGACATCCGCGGGAAGAGGTGGCGTCCCTCCGGGCAGTGGGCCAGACCCCGGCGCACGATCGCCGCCGAGCGGCTGCGGGTGACGTCCTCGCCGTCGAACTCGACCCGACCGCTGCTGGAGCGTATGAGCCCGCTGACGGTGCGAAAGAGTGTCGACTTACCGGACCCGTTGGCCCCGAGGATGACCGTCAGCTCACCCGCGGCTGCCGTGATGTCGACCGAGTGCAGCACATCGCCCGCGCCGTACCCGACACTCAGGTCGGAGATGGTCATCATGTCGTGACTCCCGTCGTGTCCGCGTCCGCCCCGAGATAGGCCTCGATGACGAGCGGGTTGCTCCTGATGTCGTCCGGGGTGCCCACGGCGATCCGTTGACCGTGGTCGAGGACGACGATCTGGTCGGCGAGGTTCATCACCATGGACATCTTGTGCTCGACCAGACAGACCGTGACTCCCCGGGCGACGATCTCCCGGATGAGGCTGCCGAAGGCCTCCGTCTCCTCGTCGTTGGTCCCGGCTGCCGGCTCATCGAGGAGCAGCAGTCGCGGCTCCGTAGCCAGGGCCTGCGCGATCGAGATGCGCTTCTGCGCCTCCTGCGGGAGGGTCGAGGCGATCTCGTCACGCAGGTGCGCCACACCGACGAACTCGAGCTCGCTCATCGAGGTGTCGAGACTGCGCTTTTCGTCGCGTCGGTGTCGAGGTGTGTGCAGCACCGCGTCGAGGGCGTGTGAGCTCGACCGCACCACACAGGCCGCGCGCACATTGTCCAGGACGCTCGCCCCCTCGAAGAGGTGCGTGGTCTGGAAGGTCCGGGCGATGCCGGCGCGCACCGTCTGGTGCGGCTGCATACCCGTGATGTTCTTGCCGTCGAAGGTCACCGTCCCAGCGGTCGGGCGGTAGAACCCGGCCAGCAGGTTGAAGAGGGTCGACTTGCCGGCGCCGTTGGGCCCGATGATCGCTGTCACGCGGCCTTCCGGAACATCGAAGTCGACGTCCCGGACCGCGTGCAGGCCGCCGAAGGCCTTGCCGAGTCCACGTACCTCGAGCAACATCACAGTCCCCCTTCACTCGTAGCGGCAGCAGCCGAGGTGGCGTGCGGCCTGTCGGGGGCAGTGCCTTGGTCAGGGCCACTGCCGCTGCGCCCGTCCGCTCCCCCGTTGCGCCCGTCCGGCCCTCCGCTGGGAGGCGGCGACGCTCGACGCGATCGGCGCGAGGTCAGGAAGTCGTTGAGGTACCCGACGATGCCGCGCGGGGCGAAGATCACGAGCAGGACGATGATCGGGCCGAGCACGATGAAGCGGTAGGACTCCAGCCCCTGGAGCAGCTCGAAGAGGAAGGCGACGAGGACGCTGCCGACGACCGGTCCCATGACCGTGCCCATGCCTCCGATGAGCAGGAAGAGCAGGAACTGGAAGGTCAGGTCGATCGAGGCGGAGTCCGCGCCGATGAACCCGTTGAGCGTCGCGAAGAGTCCTCCGGCCAGCCCCGCGAAGCCTGCCGAGGCGGTGTAGGCCAGCTGCTTGCTGACACCGACATTGACGCCGATGGACTTCGCGAGGTCTTCGGAGGTCCGGATGGCGACGAGCGAACGGCCCGCATTGGAGTGCAGGATCGCGTGCGTCATGTACGCAGCGCCCGCCAGGAAGAGGATCACCAGGTAGTACAGGACGACCGGGTCGCTGAAGTCGAGCGGCCCGATGCTTTCGGGCAGCTTGATCCCGCTGACCCCCGAGTGGGCGTGGGTGACGCTCTCCCATCGGATGATGATGATGAAGATCAGGAAGCCCAGAGCCATCGTGAAGATGGCGAAGTAGGCCCCCTGGGTGCGCAACGCGATCAAGCCCGAGGCGTAGCCCAAGACCGTCGTCGCGAGGATGGCCACGCCGAAGGCGGTCCAGAAGGACCAGTCGTGGTCGGTCGTCGCCAGTCCCACGATGTAGGCACCCACACCGAAGAAGGCACCGTGGGCCAGGGAGAGCTGGCCGGTCAGCCCGAGGATGATGTTGAGCCCGTAGGCCGCGATCGCATAGATGGCCGCTGTGGTCACGATCCGCAGCAGGTAGGGCTGTCCCGACACGAGCATGGGCGCCACGAGGAAGGCGATCGCGATGAGGAGGACTCCGAGGAGTCGTGGTCGCAGCAGGGTCGTCATCGTTGAACCACCGTCCCGAAGATTCCTGTCGGCTTGATCGCCAGCACCGCCATCAGGACGATGAAGACTGCGGCCTGGCCGGCCCCGACGGAGATGTATGTCGACGCCATCACCTCCGCCATCGCGATGAAGAATCCTCCGATGATCGCTCCCGGCAGGGAGCCGAGACCGCCGAGGATGATGATCGCGAAGACGATGAGGCTGAGCGACTCCCCCATGCCCGGTGACAGCAGCTGGATCGGCGCGACGAGGCCCGCCGAGATCGCCACCAGCGCGAAGGAGACTGCGAAGGTCATCATCGAGACGACATTGGCGTTGATGCCCACGAGCGCGGCGCCGGTGCGGTCCTGCTCGATGGCCTCGATCGACTGGCCGTGCACGGACCTCTTGAGGAAGAGGGTGAGCGCGATGAGGACGACCATCGCCGTGATGACGATGATGATGCGCTGCGTCGAGATCTGGGCGCCCGCCACCGTCATCCGGCCGTCGAAGGGGGACTCCATCCGCAGGAAGCCGGTTCCCCAGATCTCCTGGACGAGCGAGATCAGGAAGAACATGACCCCGACCGTCGCGATCATGTGGTGGGTGTGCGGCGCATGGCGCAGCGGGTGGAAGATCAGGCGCTCGAAGACGACACCGATGACGGCCAGGATCAGCGCGGCGCACACGATGGCCACGACATAGGGCAGGCCCACGTCGACGAGCAGCGTGTAGGTCACGTAGCCGCCGACCATGAAGAGCGCGCCATGGGCAAGGTTGGGGAAACCCAGCACGCCGAAGACCAGGGTGAGGCCGATGGCGGCCAGGCAGTAGATGCCGCCCAGCGCCAGGCCGTTGATGAGCTGTTGGATGAAGAGGGTCACCCGCCACCTCCGTCGAAGTCCGCGATCATCGGGTCAGTCCTTCGGCTGGTCGATGGGGAAGGACTCGTACTTGCCCTTGTCATTGCGGTAGGCCGCCTTGAGGCCGTCGGAGACGAAGTGCCCGCTGTCGCTGATGCGGTCGGGGGCGAAGGCCACCTTGAACTTGTCATCGACGTTGCCGACGGCCTCGGGCATGGCGTCGCGGATGGCCTGCGGGTCGTCGACGGTGCCGGCCGACTTCATCGCCTCGACGAAGACCGGGAGCGACTGGTAGTTGAGGGCGATGTCGGCGTTGACCGGCTTGTCGGACTTGAACTTCTCCTTGTAGCGGGTGATGAAGTCCTCAGTGCCGTCGAACTCGGTGAGCGGGGCGATGCCGACGGAGTCGTTGAGGTTCTTGGGGTCGGTGAACTCCTCCAGCTCCTCGAACTTGGCCTGGTCGATGATCATGAAGGCGCCGTCATAGCCCTGCTTGCGGGCCTCTTCGATGATGAGTGCCGTGGGCTGCGAGGGGCCGCCGACGAGGATGACATCGGGCTTGCCTGCAAGCGTCTTGGAGACCGGGCCGGCGAAGTCGGACACGGAGCCGTAGTCGATGTTGTTGTTGTCGAGGACCTTGCCTCCGGCCTCCTTCCAGCTGGCCGTGGCGGCCTTGGTCCACTCCTGGCCGAACTCGCTCGAGGTCGTGAGGAGACCGAGGCTGCCGGTGCCCTTGGTCGCGACCTTGTCGATGAAGGGGTCGATGTAGCTGGTGAAGGAGGGCGGGATCATCACGGTGAGCTCGTTCTTGCTCGCGAGGATCTCCGGGTCAGAGCTGTAGGCCCCGAGGAGGAACTTGTCTCGCGTGGTGTTCAGCTCCTGGGCAGCCTTGATCCCACCGGCGTGAGGGACGAAGACGATCTTGGCGCCTTCCTTCTGCACGAGGCGCTGTGCGTTGGTGCCGGTCGTGCTCGGCTGGTACTGGTCGTCGAGGCTCTCGAGCTTGAGCGTGTAGTTCTTGCCGCCGATCTCCACGCCCTCGGCGTTGAGCTCGTCGATGGCCATCTGCAGACCGTTCTGGACATTGAGGCCGTACTCGGCGGAGCCCCCGCTGATGCCGGCGGAGTACCCGATGACGAGAGTCTCGCCCTCCGACGAGCCTCCTCCCCCGTCACCACCACAGGCGGCGAGCGCGGCCACGAGGCTGCCGCTCGCGACCAGGACGAAGGACCGACGCATACGGGACGATGATGCTGGGGTCATCAGGAATCTCCTCGTTGAGATGCTCAAGATATGAATCTGCGTTCAGATTCAACTCCCGCCGAAGGTAGTGGCGCCCGTCACAGATGTCAACGGAAGGCCACTTTCCGGGCGCGGCGGATCGTCACGCCGCCTGCGCGGGGAACGGTGCTCGGGCTCGGGTCTTCGTCCGTCGGCGCTCAGGCGCCGGGGACGACCTCGTCACCCACGTGCAGCTCGCCGTCGGCGAGCGGGACCAGTCGGGTGCCGAACCAGGTCCTGCCCTCCCACGCGCGGCGCCGTGAGAGGGTGCGCACCGGCTCCTTGCCGCTCGCCTGGGTCTCGGGGTCGATGGTCGTCATGACGCAGCGGTCGCAGACCTCTGCGGTGCGGAAGTCGACCTCACCGATGCGCACGGTCGGCCAGCCGTCCTCGGCGAAGGCATTGTCGCCGTCGATGACGACATTGGGGCGGAACCGGATCATGCTCAGCGGCTCGGTCGGCGCGCTCTCGCCCTCCTCGGCAGCGCGCTCGTCGACCCACGCCTGCAGCTGCGCGAGCGAGGTCTGCGAGGTCATCAGCAGCGGCCCGGCGTCGGCGAGCGAGAGCGTGTCGCCGTCCAGACCGCCGTGCGCACCGGACATCCGCCGCATGCGGGGGTCCTCCTGCCAGACGAGGCGAAGGGGGCGGCCCACCCGTTCGCTGATCCACTCGCTGACGTCGAGGTCCGCCGGCGGGGCGTAGCCCTGCCGCGAGTGGCTCACCGGGATCGGTGGGAGGCCCAGGGGGATGTCCACGAGGATGCTCTCTCCCCCGTCGTGGATGCGGATCGTCTCCTCATCGACCTGCTGCGCCCGCAGGCGCAGGAGCGCGTGCTCCTCGCGGGCCGTGACCTTTTCACCGGACGGGTCGACGAGACCCCACCGGCGGTCACCCTCGATGCCCCAGGGCTCGACGTGCGCCGACTCGATGTCCATGCCGCCGAGGGACTTGACCGGGTAGAGCCGCAGCTGGGTGACACGCATGTCCCGACGATATCCACCGGCGACACCGGCGAGCGACACCGGCGAGCGACACCGGCGGGCGACACCTGCCGGCCATGTCCGCGGACACAGCGAAGTCGTCAGGCGCTGCGGCCGCTCCACGCCTCGTGCCCGGCCTCGAGCGCGCGGAGGACCACTTCGGGCGGGGCGGAGATGGTCTGCGGGATGACCACGCCCGGCCCTCCGGGTGCTTCCTCGACGACGTCGCGCGCGTCACGTCGGGCCGCGTCCCAGCGCTCCTGGGCCTGCGGGAGCAGGCGCAGCACCACGGTCGGGCGGGCGGCCAGCACCTCGCGGTCGACCTGCGTGATGTCAGCCCACGGGATCCAGGCCGACGTGCCCTCTCCAGCAACCCGGACGCCGCGATCAGCGTTGACGCTCAGCTCGAGGGCAGGGCGGATGAGCCTCCAGATGGTGAAGGGGATCCCGACGAGACCGAAGAAGACGGCCACCGCGATGCCGAGCATCCGCAGCAGCCCCTCGCCTCCACCGAGGAGGCACAACCCGATGATGGTGAACCCGACGCAGATCATCAGCATGAAGATCATGCCGGTGCGGGCGGTGCGGAACTCGAGCTCTTCGCCGCGGGCCAGCCGGGCTGCGTGGTCACTGCTCATGGGAGCCATGATCTCCCACGCGGCTCAGGCGTCGACCGGCACCTCGTCGGTCGAGATCTCCTCTGCCCCGGGCGTACCCGGATCGAGGTGCTGGTCACCCGCGCGGCGCAGCGCGTACCAACCACCGAACAGTGCGGCAAACATGCCTGCGTCGACGTCCTTGAGGACGAGTTGCGCGCAGTGGCCGGTCTGGACCAAGAAGCCGACCGCGCCTGAGGTGGTCAGTCCGTCCTTGAGATAGAGGATGTGCCGACCGGCGGGGATGTCGAAGCGGACCACAGAACGCGTCCCGTCGAGGACCCCCAGATCGGTGGACCCGAGCATCACGTGCTTGCCGCTCAGGTGCTCCGGCGCGATGTTGCCGGTGCTGATCTCGACTGCTGCACCCATCGGGGGTACCTCCTGGTGTCCGTCGGCCCAGTCGGGCAACCGGGCCCTCATCTCCATGATGCCCGCCCCACCTGTCTCCTGTCTGCCCCATGACAGCTGTCATTACGCAGTCGTGACATCAGGGGATGGCCGGGGCCCTCCCTTCGCCAGCAGGGTGGAGCCATGATCACGACGAGCAGCCCACCGACGGGCACCACGACAGCCCCTCCCCCGCCCACGAGCGAGGGCATCCACCTCGAGGGCGTGACCAAGGCCTTCCGCTCCGGGGGCGAGGTCGTCCAGGCCGTGGCCGGCGTCGACCTGAGCATCGCGCCGGGTGAGGTCGTCGCCGTGCTCGGTCCCAACGGGGCCGGCAAGACGACCACCCTCGACATGGTGCTGGGGCTGACCGAGCCGACGTCAGGTCGGATCACCTCCTTCGGCGCGGCTCCGCGACGGGCCGTGCACGAAGGGAGGGTCTCTGCAGTCCTGCAGACCGGCGGGCTGCTGCGGGACCTCACCGCGCGGGAGACGGTGCGCTACATCGCCTCGACCTTCCCCGACCACGAGCCGGTCGAGGAGGTCCTTCAGCGAGCCGGTCTGGCGGACAAGGCCGACCGGTTGGTCTCGAAGCTCTCGGGGGGTGAGCAGCAGCGGCTGCGCTTCGCCCTGGCGCTGCTGCCCGACCCTGACCTGCTGGTCCTCGACGAGCCGACGGCCGGTATGGACGTGGCCGCTCGCCGCGAGTTCTGGCGCACGATGCACGAGGACGCGACCAATGGCCGCACCGTGCTCTTCGCGACGCACTACCTCGAGGAGGCCGACCACTTCGCCGACCGCATCGTGATGATGGCCGGCGGGCGGGTCGTCGCCGACGGCACCACCGAGCAGATCCGGGCCCGCGCGAGCGGTCGCACTGTGAGCGCCGACGTCCGCAGGGGGGACGTCGACGCCGCTGTCGAGCGCTTGCGCGGGCTCACGGGTACCGCCACGGTGACGGCCAACGGTGAGCGGGTCACCGCGATCGGAGAGGACTCCGATGCACTGGCGCGAACCCTGCTCGTCGAGTTGGGCGGTACCAACCTGGAGGTCACGACGGCCTCCCTCGACGCGGCCTTCGTGGCCATCACGGGTGAGGAGTCCCGATGAACCCCACACTGATCGGCCTGGAGCTCAAGCGGTACTGCCGCGACTACGTCGGCCTGTTCTTCATCGCGGTGCTCCCTGCCTTCATGTACGTCGTCTTCGGCGCGGCGCAGACCTTCGGCAAGGCAGACATCGGGCGCGGCAATGTCTCGCTCTACGTCATGATCTCGATGGCCGTCTACGGCGCCGTCACGGCGACCGTCTCGGTCGGCGGGTCCGCGGCGGTCGAGCGGATGCAGGGCTGGGGACGACAGCTGGGGCTGACCCCCCTTCGCGATGTGTCCTACGTGGGCACCAAGGCCGTGCTGGCCATGGTCATCGCGTGCATCCCCATCGCGCTGATCTACGCGATCGGCCTGGCCACCGGGGCGAAGGGGGACACCTGGGTCTGGTTCGCCACCGCCGGGATCACACTCTTCGCCGCGTGCCTCTTCTCGCTCTACGGGCTGATCTTCGGGCTGGCCCTGAAGTCCGAGTCCGCGGTCGGCGCGGCGAGCGGGTCGCTGGTGGTCTTCGCCTTCCTCGGCAACATCTTCATCCCGCTGTCGGGCCTGATGCTGACGATCGCGAAGTTCACCCCGCTCTACGGGATCGTCTCGTTGGCCCGCTACCCGCTGACCGAGGGCTACTCGGTCGACATGGCCGGCGAGCTCACCCACGAGGCCATGTGGGTCCCGCTGGTTAACGTGGGCGTGTGGACACTGATCCTGGGCCTGCTGACGATCCACCTCGTGCGACGGGGGCGGGACCGGCAGTGACCCGCGCCGACGGCCCGTGCTGCCCCGACGTCGACCTCGACGTCGGGGTCCCCGACCCATGGGCGCGCCACGGCTGGCTGCTCGCCGCCGTGTGGTTGGTCTTCCTCGGGTTCCCGGCCAGCTCGGTCTTCGACACGACGGTTGGCCAGCCCGCGGTCCGGGTCGCCGGGCTGCTGCTCCTCGTGGCCTTCGCGGCGATCTACATCTTCGCCTTCATGCGGTCGCAGATCGGCGTGCACGGCGGGTGGACCCGCACTCGGCTGGTGAGCGTCTACGGCGGGTTCGTCGCCCTCGTCCTCATCATGGCGCTGCTCTGGCCGATCATCGGAGCCGAGGTCCTCGGGGTGACGGCCTTCCTCGCCAGCCTCGCTGCCTTCGGTTTCCCCTTCCGCAGCGCCGTGGTCGGGGTGGTCCTGGTGACCGTCGCGGGGGCCGTCACCCTCGTCGTCACCGACTCGCTGGACGAGCTGTGGCCGCTGCTGCTCCTCCCCGCGCTCATCGGCAGCTTCGGTCTGCTGCTGCGCCGGATGATCATCGGCGACGAGCGCCGCGAGGCGCTGCAACGCACTCTCGCCGTTGCGGCCGAGCGCGACCGGGTGGCCCGCGACGTGCACGACGTCCTCGGGCACTCCCTCACCGTCGTCTCGCTCAAGGCCGACCTGGCCGAGCGCCTCGTCGACATCGACCCGGCACGGGCGAAGGGAGAGATCGCCGCCATCCGTTCGCTCACCCGCCAGTCCCTGGCCGAGATCCGCGCGACCGTCTCCGGTCTGCGGATCACCCGTCTGTCCGACGAGCGCGAGGCCGCGGTCGCCGCACTGCGTGACGCCGGGATCGAGGCGTCGGTGCCCGACGACTACGACATCGTCGACCCGGCCCACCGCATCACCGTCGCCTGGGCGCTGCGCGAGGCGACGACCAATGTCATCCGGCACAGCGGCGCCCAACGCGTCGACGTGGCGTGGGGTCCGACCTGGCTCGAGGTCACCGACGACGGCCACGGCCTGCGGGGCCGGCGTGAGGGCAGCGGCCTGACGGGACTGCGCGAGCGGCTCGCGGGAGTCGGCGGGCACCTCGACGTCGGCGAGGGCATCCCGGGCCGCAGCGGCCCGGGCACGCGTCTACGAGTGGAGCTGCCGTGATCACCCTCCTGCTGGCCGATGACCAGGCTCTCGTGCGCGGTGCGATGGCGGCGTTGCTCGGCCTCGAGGAGGACCTCGAGGTCGTCGCCGAGGTCGGGTCGGGCGACGAGGTGCTCGAGGCCGTCCGACGCACCCGGCCCGATGTCGCGGTGCTCGACGTGGAGATGCCCGGGCTCGACGGCATCTCGGCCGCTGCACAGGTGACCCGTGAGCTGCCGGGGACCAGGGTCCTGATCGTCACGACCTTCGGTCGGCCCGGCTACCTCCGCCGGGCGCTGGAGGCCGGGGCGAGCGGGTTCGTCGTCAAGGACACCCCGTCGCACGAGCTGGCCGCGGCGGTGCGCACGGTCGCCGGTGGCGGTCGGGTCGTCGACCCGTCGCTGGCCACCGAGGTCGTCATCGGTGGACCCAACCCGCTGACCGACCGCGAGCGCCAGGTGCTCGGCGAGGCGTTGGAGGGGCACTCCGCCCCGGCGATCGCCGCGCGGGTGCACCTCTCCCCCGGCACCGTGCGCAACCACCTGTCGTCGGCGATCGGCAAGACGGGCACGAGCAACCGCGTGGAGGCGGCTCGCCGGGCACAGGATCTAGGCTGGCTCTGACCCCCTTCGTCCTGTGACGAGTCAACCCGAGGAGCCCCATGCGCCCGACCCGCCCGGCCGCGGCCCTCGCCGCGCTCGCCGTGGGTGTCGGCCTGCTCGTGGGGTGCAGCGACGACACCGCGCAGGGTGACTGCCGGGCGACCAGCGCCCAGTTCTCCTGGGCCAGCCCGTCACCCGCGGACGACGAGCGCTTCGACCTCACCGGACCGGGCTGGATCGGCGGGGACTCGACCTACTCGGTGCGCCTGCCCGACCAGCGGACCCTGTGGCTCTTCAGCGACTCCTTCATCGGGGAGGTCTCCCGTAGTGGCAAGCCGGCCCCCGGCATGACGATGGTGCACAACGCGCTCATGGCCGAGAGTGAGTCGGGGCGCCTGAGCACCCGCACTGCCGAAGGTCCCGAGTCCTTCTTCCCCGACCCGAGCGCTGACAGCTACTACTGGGTCCAGGACGCCGTCGTCGAAGGCGACCAGCTCGTCGTCTTCCTGTCGCTGACCCGCAAGGTCGGCGATCAGGGTTTCGCCTGGGACCACAACGCCATGGCCCGCGTCTCGCTACCCGATCTCACGGTCACCGACATCATCGACCCGGGACCGGGGTCGCCGGACCGCGTCGCCTGGGGTGCCGGTGTCATGTCGACGCCGACCCACACCTATGTCTACGGCGTCGAGGACCTGGAGAAGACCAAGTACCTGCACCTCGCGCGGGTGCCCGCCGGCAACCTCACCGACCGCTCCCACTGGGAGTACCGCACGGACGACGGGTGGTCGTCCGATGTCACGCAGAGCGCCCGCCTGACCGACGCGGTCGCCAACGAGCTGAGCGTCTCCCCCTTCCGCGACGGCTACCTGATGATCTCCTCGGACACCTCGCAGGGTTTCAGCCCGAAGATCAACGCCTGGACGGCGTGCTCGCCGCAGGGCCCGTGGAAGGACCGGCAGACGATCTACGAGACGCCGGAGTCTGGCGGGCAGCACTTCACGTACAACGCGCACGGCCACCCGGAGATCAGCGAGGACGGCCAGCTGCTCATCTCGTACAACGTCAACACCTTCGACTTCGACGAGCTGACCCGGGACCCGACGCTCTACCGGCCGAGGTTCATCACCCTCGAGCTCGACTGAGCCCAGCGACCACCTGCCTCATCGGTCGAGGAAGAAGTCGGTCATCAGCTGCTCCCGCGGCGGGCCGTACGAGGAGAGGTCTGTGATGCCCTCTTCGGCGAGGACCTCGTCGTCGACGAGGAACCGGCCGGTGCACTCGGCAGGGGCTCGGGTGAGGATCGCGTGGCCCGCGTCCGCCATGATCTGCGGGCTGCGGCTGCGGGCCATCGTCTGCTCACCGCCGAGGAGGTTGGCCACGGCGGCCGTCGCGATGGCCGTCCTCGGCCACAGGCTGTTGGCCGCGATGCCCAGCTCGCGCCACTCCTGCGCCAGCCCCAGCGTCACCAGGCTCATCCCGTACTTCGCGATCGTGTAGCCCAGGTGAGCACCGGCCCAGTGCGGGTCGAGGTTGAGCGGCGGTGACAGCGTGAGCACGTGCGCCGCGTCCGAGGCCCGCAGGTGCGGCAGCGCCGTCCTGGCCAGCAGGAAGGAGCCGCGGGTGTTGATGTCCTGCATGAGGTCGTACTTCTTCATCGGCAGGTCCGCGGTCGGCGAGAGGTCGATGGCGCTGGCGTTGTTGACGACGACGTCGATGCCACCGAAGCGCTCGACGGTGCGGGCGACGGCCTCCTGCACCGACTCCTCGGAGCGGACGTCACCGAGGATCGGCAAGGCCTGCCCACCGGCTGCCTCGATGGCGCTCGCGGCGGTGTGGATGGTGCCCTCGAGCTTGGGGTGCGGGGTGTCGGTCTTGGCGAGGATCGCGATGTTGGCGCCGTCGCGAGCGGCCCGCTCGGCGATGGCCAGCCCGATCCCGCGGCTGCCCCCCGACATCAGGATGGTGCGTCCGGCGAGTGTGCGGTTCATGGGTTCTCCTGGGTGACGTCGTTGTCGGTGGAGCGGGGCGAAGGGGGGTCAGGCGGGCAGGCCGTCGAGCCGGGCCAGGACCTGGAGCATGACCTCGTCGGCGCCGCCGCCGATCGAGCCCAGCCGCATGTCCCGGAAGTAGCGGGCGGTCCAGGTCTCCTCCATGTAGCCCATGCCGCCGTGGAACTGGATGCACGCGTCGGCGACCTCACGGGCGAGTCGTCCGGCGGTCAGCTTGGCGACGCTGGCGCCGCGGGTGATGTCCTCACCGGCCGTGTACGCCTCGCACACGGCGGCGTTGTGGCTGCGCAGCAGCTCGACCTGCGCCTGCAGCTCGGCGAGGCGGAAGGTGACGTACTGCTTGCTGGCCAGCGGCTGGCCGAAGACCTCGCGCTCGGTGATGTACTGCCGGGTGCGGGCGAGCGCCTTGTCGCAGCTGCCGACGCTGGAGTAGGCGGCGTACATGCGCTCGATGACGAACTGCTGCATCTGCTGCTGGAACCCGCGCCCGATCTCCCCGATCGTCTGGCTCACCGGCACCCGCACCTCGTCGAGGACGAGCTCGGCGGTGTCCGAGCTGCGGTTGCCCAGCTTGTCGAGGCGTCGGGCGACTGAGAAGCCCGGGCTGTCGGTCGGGACGATGATCTGCGACATCCCGCGGTGGCCGCCCTCGTCGGAGGTGCGTGCGAGCAGGCACAGCCAGTCGGCCTGGGTGCCGTTGGTGATGTACATCTTGCGCCCGGTGACGACCCAGTCGTCACCGTCGCGCACGGCGCGGGTCCGCAGCCGGGAGACATCGGACCCGGTGTCCGGCTCGGTCACGGCGATCGCCGCGACCTCCTCGCCCGCGAGCGCGGGGGCCAGGTGCTTGCGCTTGAGCTCCGGTGTGCCGAAGTGCGCGAGCGAGGGCGTGGCCATCATCGACTGGACGCCGATGGCCATGGCCACGCCGGCGGAGTCGCTGCGACCGAGCTCCTCTGCGGCGATCATCTGGAAGGAGTGGTCCGCGCCCTCCCCTCCGTACTCGGGATCTCGCTCGAGTCCGAGGATCCCCAGCGCCGCGGCCTTGCGGAAGAGATCACGGGCCGGGAAGATCCCGGCCTCCTCCCAGTCGTCAGCGTGCGGGTTGATCTCGGTGTCGACGAAGGTACGCACGCTGGCGCGGAAGGCATGGTGCTCATCAGTGAGGCGCATGTCGTGACGCTATCGACCGATCTCGGATAAAACAAGCATGCTTGATTGTTTAGGGACTTCGTGCCAGTCTCGCCGCATGAGCGACACCGTGGCAGCCTTCCTCGACGAGTGCACCGATCTCGACGCGCTCGTCGCGCCCCTCGACGCGAGCGACTGGTCCCGGCCGACGCCTGCACAGGGGTGGACCATCGCGCACCAGATCGCCCACCTGGCGTGGACCGACGAGGTCTCCCTCCTGGCAGCGACGGCTCCCGAGGAGTTCGCCCGGGAGGTCGAGGCCGCGCTGGCCAATGTCACCGGGCACGTGGACGAGCAGGCGGCGAAGGGGGCAGCCGCTCCCCCCGCCGAGCTGCTCATCCGCTGGCGCACCGGCCGTCAGGAGCTGGCCGACGCCCTGCGAGCCGTCCCCGACGGGACGAGGCTGCCGTGGTTCGGTCCCCCGATGAGCGCTCGCTCGATGGCCACGGCCCGGCTCATGGAGACCTGGGCGCACGGTCAGGACGTCGCCGATGCCCTCGAGGTGCCCCGCGAGCCCACGGACCGCCTCCACGGCATCTGCCACCTCGGGGTGCGCACCCGCGACTTCGCGTACATCATCAACAACCTCCCCGTCCCGGCTGCTCCCTTCCGCGTCGAGCTGACGGCTCCGAGCGGCGAGGTCTGGACCTGGGGCGACGGTTCGACCACGGACAGCCTCACCGGCTCTGCCGAGGACTTCGCCCTCGTGGTCACCCAACGCCGCGAGGTCGCCGCCACCGACCTCGTCGCGACCGGCGAGGCAGGGCACTGGCTGACCTTCGCCCAGGCCTTCGCCGGGCCACCTCCGAAGCGGGCGGACGGAACCCCGTCGTGAGCATCGACACCACCGAGGTGCTGCGGGTCGGCAACTGCTCCGGCTTCTACGGCGACCGTCTCTCGGCGATGCGCGAGATGCTCGAGGGCGGCGAGCTGGACGTCATCACCGGCGACTGGCTGGCCGAGCTGACGATGCTCATCCTCGGGCGGGACCGCATGAAGGACCCGGCGACGGGCTACGCCAAGACCTTCGTGCGGCAGCTGCGCGACTGCCTCGGGATCGCCATGGACCGCGGTGTGACGATCGTCGCCAACGCCGGCGGGGTCAACACCGCCGGGCTGGTCACGGCGATCCGTGAGCTCGCCACCGAGCAGGGCCTGACGCCGGCCGTCGCCCATGTCCGCGGCGACGACCTGACCGGCCGGGCGGCCGAGCTGGGACTCGGGTCACCACTCGGCGCCCATGCCTACCTGGGCGGCTTCGGCATCGCGCGGGCCGTCACCTCGGGCGCGGACGTCGTCGTCACCGGACGGGTCACCGATGCCTCGGTCATCGTCGGTCCGGCCATCGCGCACTTCGGGTGGGGGCGCGAGGACCTCGACGCCCTCGCCGGCGCGACCGCTGCCGGCCACGTCATCGAGTGCGGGACGCAGGCGACCGGCGGCAACTACCCCTTCTTCACCGAGGTCGCCGACCTCGTGCACCCGGGCTTCCCGATCGCCGAGATCTTTCCTGACGGGTCGAGCGTCATCACCAAGCACCCCGGCACCGCGGGAGCGGTCACGGTCGACACCGTGACCAGCCAGCTGCTCTACGAGGTGCAGGACGCGCGCTACCCCGGCCCCGACGTCACGACGCGACTGGACTCCATCTCCCTTCGCCAGGACGGTGCCGACCGGGTCACGATGACCGGGGTCCACGGCGAGGCCCCGCCGCCGGACCTCAAGGTGTCGCTGACCTCCCTCGGCGGGTTCCGCAACGAGATGACCATGGTGCTCACCGGGCTCGACATCGAGGCCAAGGCCGAGCTCGCGCGACGCCAGTTCGAGCACGCGCTGACCACCGCTCCCGGCGAGCTGACCTGGTCGCTCGCCCGCACCGACCACGAGGACCCGGCGACCCAGCAGGAGGGCGCCGCGATGCTCACGGTCGTCGCCCGCGACGCCGACCCCCAGGTCGTCGGTCGGCCCTTCTCCAACGCGGCCATCGAGATCGCGCTCGGTTCCTACCCCGGCTTCCACACCACCGCTCCCCCGTCGGCGGCGACGCCGTACGGCGTCTTCACCGCCGGTCTTGTGCCGCAAGGGATCCCGGTCCACGAGGTGGTCCTGGACGACGGCTCCGTGGAGTCGGTCCCGGCACCGTCGACCACGCGGGTGCTGGAGCCGCTGACGGCCCCCGTCGAGGCGCCTTCGTCACCCCCGGGGGGACAGGCGGAGGCGGGACCGACCTGCCACATCCCCCTCGGGACGCTCGCCGGAGCCCGCTCGGGCGACAAGGGCGGCAACGCCAACGTCGGGGTGTGGGTGCGCGAGGACACCGGGGACGCAGGGTGGCGGTGGCTCTCCGCCCTGCTCACCCCCGAGCGGGTGCGCGAGCTGCTCCCCGAGACGGCCGACCTGCCACTGACGATCACCCGCCTGCCCAACCTGCGAGCGGTCAACATCGTCATCGAGGGCCTCCTCGGTGAGGGCGTCGCGTACAACGCGCGCTTCGACCCCCAGGCCAAGGGGCTGGCCGAGTGGCTGCGCGCCCGGCACGTCGACATACCGCTCGCACTGGTGCCGAAGGAGCATGGATGAGCCACCGCGACTGGCGCAGCGACGAGCTGCGCGCCCTGCGAGCCACGACGACCCGGCTCGTCACCCGCGAGGTCCTGCCCCACCAGGACGAGTGGGAGGCAGCGGGTGAGATCCCCCGCGAGCTGCACCGCACGGCCGGCGACCTCGGCCTCATCGGCGTCGGTTTCCCCGAGTCCGCGGGTGGAGGCGGCGCCGGGCAACGGGCCGCCGTCACCGTCACCGAGGCCTTCCACGAGGCGGGCGGCGCGGGCGGCGTCTACGCCTCCCTCTTCACCGCCGGCATCGCCTGCCCGCACATCGTCACCGCGGGCGACCGGGACCAGATCGACCGCTGGGTGGCCCCGGCGCTGGCCGGCGAGATGATCGGCGCCCTCGGCATCACCGAGCCCGACGGCGGGTCGGACGTCGGCCACCTGCGCACGACCGCACGAAGGGAGGGCGACGAGTACGTCGTCAACGGCACCAAGACGTACATCACGTCGGGAGCCCGTGCGGACTTCGTCACGACCGCGGTGCGCACCGGGGGTGGCGACAGCCCCGGCGCCCGTGGCCTGTCGCTCCTCGTCGTCGAGACCGACACCCCCGGCTTCGCGGTCACCCGCAGGCTCGACAAGATGGGCTGGCGCTCCTCCGACACCGCGGAGCTGTCCTTCACCGATGTCCGCGTCCCGACCAGCCACCTCGTCGGCCCGGAGAACGCCGGCTTCCTGCTCATCGGGAGCGCCTTCCTCACCGAGCGCATCGCCATCGCCGCGCAGGCCTACTCGCAGGCGCAGCGCTGCCTCGACCTGGCGACGCAGTGGTGCCGGGACCGGCGCACCTTCGGCGAGCCACTCATCTCCCGGCAGGGGGTGCAGACGACCCTCGTCGAGATGACCTCGCGCATCGACGTCGCCCGCACCTACACGCGAGCCCTCGTCGACCGCTTCGACGACGGCGAGCCGCTCCAGGACCTCATCCCGGCGGTGTGCTTCGCCAAGAACACCGCGACACAGGCCGGCGAGTGGGTCACCCACCAGGCGGTCCAGCTCTTCGGCGGGATGGGCTGCATGACCGAGTGCGAGGTGGAGCGGCAGTACCGCGACATGCGCATCCTGGGCATCGGCGGGGGCACCGTCGAGATCCTCAATCAGATGGCCGCACGACGACTGGGACTGGTGGCATGACGATCCTGAGCAGCACGCTCGACCCGAGCACACCCCAGGCACAGGCTGCGGCGGAGGCGATGCTCGTCTCCTTGGCCGAGATCGGGGTCGAGGTCGCCAAGGCCGTCGCCGGTGGCGGTGAGAAGTACACGACCCGCCACCACGACCGCGGCAAGCTCACCGCCCGCGAACGCATCGAGCTGCTGCTCGACCTGGAGTCACCCTTCCTCGAGCTCGCCCCCCTGGCCGGCTACGGGTCGAGCTTCACCGTCGGCGGCTCCGTGGTGGCCGGCATCGGCCTCGTCTGCGGCGTGGAGTGCCTCCTCGTCGCGAACGACCCCACGGTCAAGGGCGGGGCGAGCAACCCGTGGACGGTGAAGAAGACGCTGCGGATGCACGAGGTCGCGCTGGCCAACCGGCTCCCGGTGATCTCACTCGTGGAGTCAGGCGGCGCGGACCTGCCGACGCAGAAGGACATCTTCATCCCCGGCGGTGCGATCTTCCGCAATCTCACCCGACTCTCGCGCGAGGGCATCCCGACGATCGCGCTCGTCTTCGGCAACTCCACCGCCGGTGGCGCCTACCTGCCGGGGCTCAGCGACCACGTCGTGATGATCGAGGAGCAGTCCAAGGTCTTCCTCGCCGGCCCTCCCCTGGTCAAGGCGGCCACCGGCGAGGAGTCGGACGACGAGTCGCTCGGTGGCGCCGACATGCACGCGCGCATCTCGGGACTCGCCGACCACTTCGCCCGCGACGAGCAGGACGCGATCCGCATCGGTCGTGGCATCGTCACCCGGCTGAACCACCGCAAGGCGAGCGGTCCCGTGACCACGCAGCCCAAGGCCCCCCGCTACCCGGCCGACGAGCTGCTGAGCATCGTCCCGCCCGACCTGAGGTCCCCCTTCGACCCGCGCGAGGTCATCGCCCGGATCGTCGACGACAGCGACTTCGACGAGTTCAAGCCGCTCTACGGCAGCTCGCTGGTGACGGGGTGGGCCCAGCTGCACGGCTTCCCCGTCGGGATCCTCGCCAATGCCCGCGGCGTGCTCTTCAGCGAGGAGTCGCAGAAGGCCACCCAGTTCATCCAGCTGGCCAACCGCTCCAACACCCCGCTGCTCTTCCTGCACAACACGACCGGCTACATGGTCGGCAAGGACTACGAGCAGGGCGGCATCATCAAGCACGGGTCGATGATGATCAACGCGGTGTCCAACTCCACCGTCCCCCACATCTCGGTGCTCCTGGGCAACTCCTACGGGGCCGGCCACTACGGGATGTGCGGGCGCGCCTATGACCCGCGGTTCGTCTTCACCTGGCCGTCCGCGCGCTCGTCCGTCATGGGAGCGACCCAGCTGGCCGACGTCGCCTACTCGGTGTCCAGGGCGTCGGCGCTCTCGCAGGGCAAGCCCTTCGACGAGGACGGCGCCCAGGCCATGCACGCCTACATCGAGGGTCAGATCGGCGCCGAGGCGATGCCGATGGTCCTGTCCGGTCTCGTCTACGACGACGGGATCATCGACCCCCGCGACACCCGCGACGTCCTCGGGATCGCCCTGTCCGCCGTCCACACCGCACCGATCGAGGGCACGTCGTCCTTCGGCGTCTTCCGGATGTGAGGAGCACACCGTGAACCAGCTCTCCCCCCACAGCTCCACCACCGCCATCCGCTCGGTCCTCGTGGCCAACCGTGGCGAGATCGCCCGCCGTGTCTTCGCCACCTGCCGCACCCGCGGGATCGCCACCGTCGCCGTCTTCTCCGACGCGGACGTCGACAGCCCGCACGTGCACGAGGCCGACGCAGCCGTCCACCTGCCGGGCAGCTCCCCCACCGACACCTACCTGCGCGCCGACCTCGTCGTCGAGGCCGCCCTGCGGGCCGGGGCCGACGCCGTCCACCCCGGGTACGGCTTCCTGTCGGAGAACGCGGACTTCGCCGAGCAGGTCATCGCCGCGGGGCTGACCTGGATCGGGCCGGACCCGTTGGCCATCAGGGTGATGGGCAGCAAGGTGGAGTCGAAGCAGCGGATGGCCGACGCCGGCGTCCCGGTGCTGGAGCGGATCGCCCCCGAGGCGGTCACGCAGGAGCAGCTGCCGGTCCTCGTCAAGGCCTCCTCCGGTGGTGGCGGCCGGGGCATGAGGGTCGTGCGCAGCCTGGCCGAGGTCGACGAGGCGGTGGCCTCCGCATCTCGCGAGGCCGCGTCCGCCTTCGGCGACCCCACGGTCTTCGTCGAGCGCTACCTCGAGGCCGGGCACCACGTCGAGGTCCAGGTGATGGCCGACGCGCACGGCACCGTGTGGGCGCTCGGCGAGCGCGAGTGCTCGCTGCAGCGGCGCCACCAGAAGGTCATCGAGGAGGCCCCCTCCCCCCTCGTCGACCACGTCGGCGCAGGCATGCGCGAGCGCCTCCTGTCGGCCGGGCGCGACGCCGCCGCGGCCGTCGGGTACCGCGGCGCCGGCACCGTGGAGTTCCTCGCGCTGCCCGACGGCTCCCTCTTCTTCCTCGAGATGAACACGCGCCTGCAGGTGGAGCACCCGGTCACCGAGTCGGTCACGGGCACCGACCTCGTCGCCTTGCAGATCGATGTGGCCGAAGGGAGGTCCCTCCCCTCCCAGGAGCCCGTCACCCGGGGGTGGTCGATCGAGGCCCGCCTCTACGCGGAGGACCCCGCCGACGACTGGCGTCCGCAGACGGGCAGCATCGTCACGCTCGACGTGCCCGGGGTCGTGACGCGGTTCGAGGTGGCGCCGGAGCACGGCATCCGCCTGGACTCGGGCGTCGAGGCCGGATCGGTCGTCGGGACCCACTACGACGCGATGCTCGCCAAGGTGGTCTCCCACGCGCCCACCCGTGAGGAGGCAGCCCGCGAGCTCGCGGCAGCCCTGCGGCACAGCAAGATCCACGGCATCACGACCAACCGTGACCTGCTCGTGGCGAGCCTGGTCGACCCAGAGTTCCTCGCGGGCACGGCGGACACCGGCTTCTACGACCGCCACGGTCCTCAGGAGCTGACGCAGGACGCTGCTCTCTCCCCCGACCTGGCCGCACTCGTCGCCGCCCTGTCCGACGGCGCACGCCAGGTCGCGCGTCGCCCCGCCCTCGGGTCGGTGGGCAGCGGCTACCGCAACGTGCCGTCGTCCTTCCAGCGACGCACCTTCGCGTACGGGGAGCACAAGGTGCTCGTCGGCCACCGGGTCGGGCGCGGCGGGCTCGAGCTGGAGTCACCCCCTTCGTCCGTGGACCGGGTTGCCCTGGTCGAGGCGACGCCGGAGGACGTCGTGCTCGACCTCGACGGGGTCCGGCGTCGCTTCGCCGTCGCGTGGCTCCCCGGGGACGAGGAGCTGGTCGTCGTCGACTCCCCGCTCGGCTCGCGGACGCTGCGGCTGCTGCCGCGGTACGTGGACCCGGCCGCCCGGGCCCCGGCCGGCGCGCTCGTGGCGCCGATGCCGGGCACGATCATCGCCGTCCACGTCGCCGAGGGGGACCTCGTCGAGGCCGGGGCGGCGATGCTCACGCTCGAGGCGATGAAGATGGAGCACACGATCACCGCACCGGCGCCCGGTACCGTCGCCCACGTGGCGGCCGTGGTCGGCCAGCAGGTCGACCAGGGGGCCACTCTCGCCGTCGTCAGCGACGAGACCACGCCCGACAACGACGAGAGGGATGCCGCACGATGAGCGCACCACAGGGACCCCGTACCAGGACCGAGACCACCGCTGGGGTCCTCACGATCACCCTCGACTCGCCGCACAACCGCAATGCGCTGTCCGACCAGCTCGTCAGCGAGGTGCTCGAGGGGCTGGCCGCTGCCGCGGGCGACGAGGACGTGCGCTGCGTCGTGCTCACGCACACCGGCAACACCTTCTGCGCCGGCGCCGACCTTTCCGAGGCCCGCGGCAACACGGCCGGGGACCCCGCCAAGGAGCGCGCCGACCAGCTCGTCGACCTGCTCCGCGCGATCGTCGCCCTGCCCAAGCCGGTCATCGGCCGGATCGACGGGCACGTGCGCGCGGGTGGGATGGGTCTGGTCGGTGCGTGCGACATCGTCATCGCGAGCGAGGCGTCGACCTATGCCCTCACCGAGTCCCGCCTGGGGCTCGCCGCGTCGGTGATCTCCCTGACCGTCCTCCCGCGGCTCGACCCGCGCGCGGCGTCGCGGTGGTTCCTCACCGGGTCGAGGTTCGACGTCATCGAGGCTGCTCGCACCGGTCTGGTCACGCAGGCCGTGGCCGGGAGCGACGAGCTCGACGAGGCCGTCGCCCGGGTCACCCGTGACTTCGGCTCGTGCTCGCCGCAAGGACTGCGCGAGACCAAGGCGCTGGTCACCCACGAGGTCCTCGCCCACATCGACGCCCACCGCGAGCGCGTCGCCACGCAGTCCGCACGACTCTTCGTCAGCGAGGAGGCCCGCGAGGGGATGCTGTCCTTCATGGACAAGCGCGCCCCGCGGTGGGCCAGCTGATGACCTCTGCACGGACGGTCAACGAGCCGAAGCAGGACCGCAGCCGGGTCACCCGGCAGCGGCTCCTCGAGGCGACCGTCCGCTGCCTCGCCGAGCGCGGGTGGGCCGACGCCACCGTGTCGGTCATCGCTGCCGAGGCCGGGATCAGCCGCGGCGCGCTCCAGCACCACTTCCCCACGAGGGAGGCGCTCGTCGTCGCCGCGCTGGAGTACGTCTTCGAGGAGCGGCGGCGCCAGATCGAGGCGCTGCCCCCGCCCACGACGACCGGTGCTGCTCGCGTGCAGAGCGTGGTCGCCACCCTCATGGAGACCTACAACGGCGAGCTCTTCCGTGCCGCCCTTCACGCGTGGACCGCGGCGGCGGCCGACGAACAGGTGCGCGAGGTCATCGCGCCGCTGGAGCGACGATTCGCCCGGTCGGTGCACGATCTCGCGGTCACCCACCTGGGTGTCGACGACAGCGACCCGCACGTGCGCACGCTCATCCAGGCCACCCTCGACCTCGGCCGGGGCCTGGCCCTGGCCGATCTGCTCACCGACGACTCCAAGAGGCGCCGACGCATCGTCGACACGTGGGCCCGGCTGCTCGCGACCGAGCTGGCCGGTCGCGGCTGAACCACCACCCCGTCAGACGCGTTCGGTCGCGCCGAGCCGGTCGAGGACCCAGGCCCACTCCCAGGCGGTCTGCTCCCATGCGTCGTAGCGGCCCGAGCGACCACCGTGCCCGGCACTCATCTCGGTGCGCAGCAGGATCGGACGCTCAGCGTCGTGCGTGGTGACCTCGCGCAAGCGGGCCACCCACTTGGCCGGCTCGGTGAAGTAGACCCGGGTGTCGTGCAGCGAGGTCGTCGCGAGGACCGCGGGGTAGGCGACCTTCGCCACGTTTTCATAGGGGCTGTAGCCGCGCATGTAGGCGTAGACCTGCGGGTCCTCGAGCGGGTTGCCCCACTCCTCCCACTCGCCCACCGTCAGCGGCAGGTCGGGACGCAGGATCGTCGTCAGCGCGTCGACGAAGGGCACCGCGGCGAGCACGGCCGCGAAGCGGTCCGGGGCGAGGTTGGTCGCCGCGCCGACGAGCAGACCGCCGGCGGACCCCCCTTCGGCAGCGAGGCGGTCACGCGCCACCCAACCGCTCTCGTGCAGGTGCTCGGCGGCCGCGACGAAGTCGGTGAAGGTGTTGCGCTTGGCCAGCATCTTGCCGTCGTCGTACCAGTGCCGGCCCAGCTCACCGCCGCCGCGCACGTGCGCCACGGCGTAGACCAGGCCCCTGTCGAGCAGCGACAGACGCGCGATCGAGAAGTACGGGTCGAAGCTCATCTCGTAGCTGCCGTAGCCGTACAGCAGCCCCGGGTTGGTGCCGTCGGCGACGGTGCCGCGACGCATGACGAGCGAGACCGGGACCTGCGTGCCGTCCGGGGCCGTGGCCCAGGTGCGCTGCTGCTCGTAGTCGGCCAGGTCGACGCCCCCGAGCACGGGCTGGCGCTTGAGCACGGTGCGCTCCCCGGTCGCCACGACGATGTCGAGGACGGAGCGCGGTGCCACCCACGACTCGTGGATGACGCGGATGCGGTCGGCGTCGGGGTCGGAGACCGGGCCGAGGGCGACGCTGTGCAGCGCGTCGTCGAAGCGCACCTCGGTGGGCAGGCCGTAGTCCGACCCGACGAAGGGGGTCGAGCGCTCGACCCGCGGCAGGATCCGCAGTGCGGGCAGCCCGTCGGCACGCAGCGAGAGCACCGCGAAGTCGTCGAAGGCGTCGATCCCGACGAAGCGTTCGCCCTCGGCGCGCTCGAGGAGGGGCTGCCACTGCTCGTGGCTGGTCGCGTCGAGCGGGGCCCAGGCGAGGTCGCCCTCGGGCTGGCGCTCGTTGTGCACGATGAGCAGGTGGTCGTCGGCCGGCTCGACGTCGTAGTCGATGCCCTCACGGCGAGGAGCGACGCAGCGCATCGGGCCCGTCGGGTCGTGGGCATCGATGAGGTGGATCTCGGAGGTGGTCTTGCTGCCCAGACCGAGCACGACCCAGCGCTCGTCGCGGCTGGCACCCAGACCCATCCAGAAGCGCTCGTCGTCCTCGCGGTGCACGAGCACGTCGGCCTCGCGGGCGGTGCCCACCTCGTGGCGCCACACCTCGTGCGGACGCCACGCGTCGTCGACCGCGATGTGGAAGAGGTGGTGGGCATCGTGGGAGAAGACCAGGCCGTAGCCGGCGCCGGTCACCGCCTCGTCGAGGACCTCGCGGGTGGCGATGTCCATGACGACGACATCGAAGCGCTCGTCACCGGTCACGTCGACCGCGTAGGCCATCCGTGAGTGGTCGGCGCTGATCTCGAAGCCCCCGAGGGAGAAGAACTCGTGTCCCTGCGCGAGCTCGTTGCCGTCGAGGAGCACCTGCTCCCCCGGCAGCGGCCGGGTGGGATCGAGCTCGGGGACGGCCGCGCGGTCGGTGAGCGGCGCACGGCACTGGATCGCGTACTGACTGCCCTCGACGGTGCGCGCGTAGTACCACCAGTCGTCGGCGGCCACGGGCACGCTGAGATCGGTCTCGAGGGTGCGCGCCTTGATCTCGTCGAAGAGCCGCTGGCGAAGGGGGGCCAGGTGCTCCGTCGTGGCGTCCGCGTAGGCATTTTCGGCCTCGAGGTGTGCGATGACCTCGGGGTCCTCGCCGTCGCGCAGCCACTCGTAGGGGTCAGCGACGTCCTCGCCGTGGTGGGTGCGCGTCCACGGCTTCTGGGCCGCGACGGGTGCAGTGAGGTCGGGTCCCTGTGCTGTGCTCATGCCGATACCGCCCGTGCTCCGAGGATGACCTTGAGGTCGCCGATCAGCGCCTCCGTGGGCTCGACCCGGTAGCTCGCATCGACGGACATCGTCACCGCGCGGCCCGGCTGGACGAGCTTGATCTGAACGTCGGTGCTGCCGGGGTGCTGGGCGAGCACCTGCTTGACCTCTTCGATGCGTCCGGTCGTCGCCCGGGCGTAGTCGAGCGTGAGCACGACGGGCCCGCGGGGGCCGTCGGTGATCTCTGGGATCGTCAGGTCCTCCGCGTACAGCGAGACCGTGTCGTCGCGGGCATTCACCCGGCCTCGCACGACGGCGACGATGTCCTGGGTGAGCATCGTCTGCACCGTCAGATAGGTCTTGGGGAAGAAGAGGCACTCGATCGCGCCCTCGAGGTCCTCGACGGTCGCGATGGCCCAGAGGTCGCCCTTCTTGGTGCGCTTGACGCTCAGACCGGTGACGAGGCCGGCGATCGTGACATGGCTGCCCTCCTTGACCCCGGAGTCGGGTTGGGTGAGCGCTGCGATCGAGGTGTCGGCGGCACGCTGCAGCACGTGCTCGACGCCGAAGAGCGGGTGGTCGGAGACGTAGAGGCCGAGCATCTCGCGCTCGTTGGTCAGCTTGGTCTGCTTGCTCCACTCGACGTCCGGGATCGGCCGCAGCCCCATCCCCTCGATGCCGGCGCCGGGGACCTCGGCCTCGTCGTCATCGCTGCCGAACATGTCCCACAGCGAGTCCTGACCGATGGCCTCCTGCCGCTTGACCCCGACGAAGGCGTCGACGTACTCCTCGTGGACCATGACCAGGCCCTGGCGTGGGTGCTGGAGGTCGTCGAAGGCCCCGCCCATGATGAGCGACTCGATGGTGCGCTTGTTGCACACGGGTGCCGGGCTCTTGGCGAGGAAGTCGTCGAAGGAGGTGAAATCCCCCTTCTCCTCGCGGGCGGAGACGATCCCGTCGACGACATTGCGGCCGACATTGCGGATCGCGTGCAGGCCGAAGCGGATGTCGCTGCCCACCGCGGCGAAGGTCCCGACGGACTCGTTGACCGAGGGTGGCAGCACCTTGATGCCCATGCGGCGGCACTCGTTGAGGTAGAGCGCCGACTTGTCCTTGTCGTCACCGACCGAGGTCAGCAGGGCCGCCATGTACTCGGCCGGGTAGTTGGCCTTGAGGTAGGCCGTCCAGTACGAGACGAGGCCGTAGGCGGCGGTGTGCGCCTTGTTGAAGGCGTAGTCGGAGAAGGGGACGAGCACGCCCCACAGCGCGGCGATCGAGGCCTCGTTGAAGCCCTGCAACTTCATGCCCTCGGAGAAGGGGACGTACTCCTTGTCGAGGACCTCCTTCTTCTTCTTGCCCATGGCACGACGCAGCAGGTCGGCATTGCCGAGGGTGTACCCGGCCAGCTTCTGCGCGATCTCCATGACCTGCTCCTGGTAGATCACCAGGCCGTGGGTCGTCTTGAGGATCGGGTCGAGGGCATCGACCATCTCCTGCTGGAGCTTGCCCTTCAGCTGCGGGTCGAGCGGCACGGCCTCCTGGCGGCCGTTCTTGCGCAGGGCGAAGTTGGTGTGCGCGTTGACACCCATCGGGCCGGGTCGGTAGAGCGCGAGGGCGGCGGAGATGTCCTCGAAGTTGTCCGGCTGCATCAGCCGCAGCAGGGTCCGCATGCCGCCGCCGTCGAGCTGGAAGACGCCGAGCGTGTCACCGCGCGAGAGCAGGCGGTAGGTCGCCTTGTCGGTCATGTCCTTGCTCAGCGCGTCGAGGTCGATCTCCTCGCCGCGGTTGGCCTTGATGTTGATCAGGGCGTCGTCGAGGATCGTCAGGTTGCGCAGGCCGAGGAAGTCCATCTTGACCAGGCCGAGCGTCTCGCAGGTCGGGTAGTCGAACTGCGTGAGGACCTGCCCGTCCTGCAGGCGACGCATGATCGGGATGACCTCGATCAGCGGCTCGCTCGACATGATGACGCCGGCGGCGTGCACGCCCCACTGGCGCTTGAGCCCTTCGAGGCCCTTGGCCAGGTCGACGACCTCACCCAGGTGCTTCTCGGACTCGACGAGCTCGCGGAACTCCTGCCCCTCGCCGTAGCGGGCATGCTCCTTGTCCCACATCTTCGCCAGCGGCACGCCCTTGCCCATGACATCGGCGGGCATGGCCTTGGTCAGCTGCTCGCCGACGTTGAAGGGGTGGCCCATGACGCGGGCGGCGTCCTTGACGGACTGCTTGGCCTTGATCGTGCCGTAGGTGGCGATCATCGCCACCCGGTCGTCGCCGTACTTGTCGGAGACGTAGCGGATGACCTCGGAGCGCCGACGCTCGTCGAAGTCGACGTCGAAGTCGGGCATCGACTTGCGCTCGGGGTTCAGGAACCGCTCGAAGATCAGACCGTGCGGGACCGGGTCGAGGTCGGTGATGCCCATGGCATAGGCGCACATGGAGCCGGCACCGGAGCCACGGCCGGGGCCGACGCGGATGCCGTTGTCCTTGGCCCAGTTGATGAAGTCGGCGACGACGAGGAAGTAGCCGGGGTAGCCCTTGCCGACGATGACGTCGATCTCGTAGTCGGCCTGCTTCTGCGCGTACTCCGGGATCCCGTCGGGGAAGCGGCGCGCCAGCCCCGTCTGGATCTCCTTGATGAACCAGGACTGCTCCGACTCCCCCGCAGGACACTCGAAGCGCGGCATGTACCGCCCTTCGCCCTCGACGAAGGAGACCTCGCACATGTCGGCCACCAGCAGAGTGTTGTCGCACGCCTCCGGCAGCTCGCGCCACAGGTGGCGCATCTCGGCGGCCGACTTGAGGTAGTAGCCCTCGCCGTCGAAGGAGAAGCGGTCCGGGTCGTGCAGCTTGGACCCGGAGTTGATGCACAGCAGCGCGTCCTGGGCGATCGCGTCACCCTGGGCCACGTAGTGCAGGTCGTTGGTCGCCAGGAGCGGCAGCTGCAGGTCCTTGGCCAGGCGCATGAGGTCCTCGCGCACCCGGCGCTCGATCTCGTTGCCGTGGTCCATCAGCTCGAGGAAGTAGTGCTCCTTGCCGAAGATGTCGCGAAACTCCGAGGCCGCCTCGATGGCCTTGTCGTACTGCCCCAGACGCAGCCGGGTCTGGATCTCGCCCGACGGGCAGCCGGTCGTGGCGACGAGCCCGTCGCCGTACAGCGACAGCAGCTCGCGATCCAGCCGCGGCCACTTGGCGAAGACCGAGTCGAGGGAGGCACGCGAGCCCATCTTGAACAGGTTGTGCATGCCGGTGTTGTTGCGCGCCAGCAGCGTCATGTGCGTGTAGGCGCCACCACCGGAGATGTCGTCACGGGGGTTGGTGCGCTCGTCGCCCCACTTGACGCGGGTCTTGTCCGTGCGGTGCGTGCCGGGCGCGACATAGGCCTCGAGCCCGATGATCGGCTTGACGTCGTAGGACTGCGCCGTCTTCCAGAACTCGTGGGCCCCGAAGAGATAGCCGTGGTCGGTCATCGCGATCGCCGGCATGCCCATCTCCTGGGCGGTCGAGAACATGTCCTTGATCCGCGCAGCCCCGTCGAGCATGGAGTACTCGGTGTGGTTGTGCAGGTGGACGAAGTTTTCGGAACGCGGCAGCTCGGACATCGACCCGAGTCTAGATCGACCCTGGGACAACCCCGCACGCCGTCGGTCGCTTCGTGGCCGCCACTCGGCGCGTCGCGATGCGAGACCTGCTTCCCGCCGCAGCGATGGGGGTCTAACGTCGTGATCGACACCGCTGTCTACACCCACGGAGGGCCCCGGGATGTTCGTCCCCATGACCGTCAACGACTTCATCGATCGCGCGGCGAGCGTCTACGGAGAGCGCATCGCTGTCGTCGACGAGCCGGACCAGCCGGCTGCGCCCTTGGAGGACGTCACGTACGCCCGCATGCGCCAGCTCGCCAACGCCCAGGCCGCGCACCTGGACTCCCTGGGGATCGAGGTCGGTGACCGGGTCGCGGTCGTCTCGCACAACTCGGCCCGCCTGCTGACGAGCTTCTTCGGTGTCGCCGGCTCCGGTCGCGTCCTCGTGCCGGTCAACTTCCGTCTCGCGCCCGAGGAGGTCTCCTTCATCGTCGAGCACTCGGGCGCCCGGGTCCTCTACATCGACCCCGAGCTGACCTCCCTGATCGACGAGGTCAAGGCCGAGCACACCTTCGTCATCGGCGAGGACGAGCACCTCTTCGGCGATGTCGACCCCGCGACCGCCGAGCCGCGCCCCTGGGAGCCGGACGAGTCGGCCATCGCGACGATCAACTACACCTCGGGCACGACGGCCCGCCCCAAGGGCGTGCAGATCACCCACCGCAACATCTGGACCAATGCGCTCACCTTCGGTCTGCACGCAGGCATCAGCGACCGTGACGTCTACCTGCACACGCTGCCGATGTTCCACGCCAACGGCTGGGGCATGCCCTTCGCCATGACGGGCGTCGGGGCCCAGCACGTCGTCATCCGCAAGATCGACGGCGCCGAGATCCTGCGTCGCGTCGAGAAGCACGGCGTGACCGTCATGTGCGCGGCCCCGGCCGTGGTGAACGCCGTCCTGGCGGCGGCTGCGGACTGGGAGGGTGAGATCCCCGGGCGGGACACGGTGCGCATCATCGTCGCCGGCGCCCCGCCGCCGACCCAGACCATCGCCCGCGTCGAGGAGGAGCTGGGCTGGGAGTTCATCCAGATCTACGGCCTGACCGAGACCTCTCCCCTGCTGACGATCAACCGCACCCGCGCCGAGTGGGACGACCTGTCCCCGCAGGACCGCGCCGCCAAGCTCGTGCGCGCCGGCGCCCCCGCGATCGGCTGCACGATGAAGGTCGACGAGGTGAGCGGCGAGGTCCTCGCCCGCAGCAATGTGGTCATGGAGGGCTACTGGGACCTCCCCGAGGAGACCGAGCGCACCTTCGAGGGCGGCTGGTTCCACACCGGTGACGGCGGCACGCTCACCGACGACGGCTACGTGACGATCAGCGACCGCAAGAAGGACGTCATCATCACCGGTGGCGAAAATGTCTCGTCGGTCGAGGTCGAGGACGTGCTCTTCTCCCACCCGGACGTCACCGAGGTCGCCGTCATCGGCGTCCCGCACGACAAGTGGGGCGAGACGATCCTGGCTCTCGTCGTCGTCACCGAGGGCTCCACCGCCACCGAGGCCGACCTCATCGCCTGGTGCAAGCAGAAGGCGGCCGGCTACAAGGCGCCGACCTCCATCGAGTTCCGCGACGAGCTGGCCCGCACGGCCACAGGCAAACTGCAGAAGTTCAAGCTGCGCGCCCCCTACTGGGAGGGCCGCGAGCGCCAGGTCAACTGACCCACCACTGACGAAGGGAGGGACTCCGGATCACGGCGGAGTCCCTCCCTTCGAGGCTCGTCGCGTCAGAACATGTCCGCGAGGCGGTCCAGCGCCGTCTGCAGGTCCTGCGGGTAGGTGCTCTCGAAGTGCACGTAGTCACCGGTGCCCGGGTGGACGAAGCCCAGGCCCTTCGCGTGCAGCCACTGCCGCTCCAACCCGAGCTTCTTGCCGAGGGTGGGGTCGGCGCCGTAGGTCGGGTCACCGACGCAGGGGTGGCGAAGGGCGGCCATGTGCACCCTGATCTGGTGGGTGCGGCCGGTCTCGAGGGTGACCTCGAGCAGCGAGGCGTGGCGGAAGGCCTCGAGCAGCTCGTAGTGGGTGATCGCGTGCTTGCCGGAGTCCATGACGGCGAACTTGTAGTCACCGCTGGGGTGGCGCCCGATCGGGGCGTCGATGGTGCCCACGTGCGGGTCGGGCAGCCCCTGGACGAGCGCGTGGTAGGTCTTGTCGACCGTGCGCTCCTTGAAGGCACGCTTGAGCACGGTGTAGCCGTGCTCGCTCTTGCACACAACCATCAGGCCCGAGGTGCCGACGTCCAGACGCGAGACGATGCCCTGTCGCTCGCTCGCCCCACTGGTGGAGATGCGGTAGCCGGCCGCGGCGAGGCCACCGAGGACGTCGGGGCCCGACCACCCGACGCTGGGGTGCGCGGCGACGCCGACGGGCTTGTCGACGACGACGATGTCGTCGTCGTCGTGGATGATCCGCATGCCCGGGACGGGCTCGGCGACGATGGCCAGGGTGGGGCTCTCGTCGGCAGAGGGCAGGGTGATCTCCACGTGGGAGCCGGCCATGACCCGCGCGGACTTCGCGACACTGGCACCGTCGACCAGGATCATCCCCTCGGCTGCCATGTCGGCGGCGCGGGTGCGCGAGAGGCCGAAGAGTCGGGCCACCGCTGCGTCCACGCGCTCACCCTCGAGTCCGTCGGGGACGAGGACGTTGCGGGTCTCACTCATCGGTGGCGCCTCCTGTGGCGTGCTGGGGTCGGGACCCGTCAAGGCCCACGTTGGTGAAGACGAGCCAGATGAGCAGGCCCGCTCCGGCGACGATGGCGATGTCGGCGATGTTGCCGACGAAGAGCCCGCCGTAGTCGATGAAGTCCACGACATGCCCACGCAGCGGTCCCGGGTCCCGGAAGAAGCGGTCGACGAGGTTGCCGAGGGAGCCGCCGAGCAGCAGCCCCAGGGCCAGGGCCCAGCGCCTGGACCCGACCCGTCGGGAGGCCCACAGGATCGCGAGGGTGACCATCACCGCGATGAGGCTCATCAGCCAGGTCATCGAGTCGCCGATGGAGAAGGCGGCCCCGGAGTTGTGGATCAGGCGAAGGGAGAGCAGGTCACCGATGAGCGGACGGACACGGCCGTCGCCCAGGGCGCCGAGCGCCCAGACCTTGGACGCCTGGTCCAGCACCAGGGTGATGATCGCGGCGAGGACGTACCGACGAAGCACCCCGGAGCGGCTGCTCGCCGCCGGGGTGCCGTCGTCGTCTGGGGTGTGCTGGGCGCTCAGCGCCGCTCCTGTTGGCTCTTGCATGTCATGCACAGGGTCGCACGAGGATAGGCCTGCAGTCGAAGCTTGCCGATCGGGTTGCCGCAGGACTCGCAGGTCCCGTAGGTCCCGTCCTCGAGCCGAGCCAGTGCGCGCAGGTTCTGCTGCAGGCCCGCGCGGGCACCGGCGACGAGGGTTGACTCGTGCTCGCGCTCGAAGGACTTGGCGCCGGCATCGGCCTGGTCGTCGCCCGCTCCGTCGATCGGTTCCTTGAGGAACTCGCTCAGGTCGCTCTCTGCGGCGGCGACCTCGGCGGTGAGCCGCGCGATCTCCGACTCGAGCTCCGCCCGGACCTCCTTGAGCTCCTTGGCCGTCCACGGGCTCTCGTCCTCACGGACGGCGAGCTTGGCCGCCGTGGTCTTCTTCGCCGTGGCCTTCTTGACCGGCGTCTTTGCTGCCGGCGCCTTTGCTGCCGGCGTCTTCGTGGCCGTCTTCTTCGCCGCCATGACCGTCCTCAGTTCAGTGGGTCCGTACCGCTGTACGGAGCAGAGTCACCGAAGAGTACGACGTTTTCGCCCAGAAATCTGGCTGGGCGTGCCACGTGTCCTCCTCCGCCCTGCGCCGGGGATCGGGCACCAGGAAGCGGCGGCCTCCCGATGTCGGGAAACCGCCGCTTCATGGGTCCTGCGTGGTCGCGATCAGCTCTTGGAGCTGGGCTCCGGCGCCACCGACACGTTGGCGTCCAGGCCCTTGAGCTGCGAGCCGATGAAGTCCTTGAGCTTGCGACGGTAGTCGCGCTCGTAGGTCGTTAGCTCGGCGACCTGGGCCTCGAGCTTCGACTTCTGCGCGTTGAGGTCGTCGAGGATCTTCTTGCGCTGGGCCTCGGCCTCGCTGACCATCGTCGAGCTCTTGGTCTGGGCATCCGAGATCAGCTTGTCGCGCTGGGTCGTGCCCTCGCCGACGAACTGGTCGCGCTTGCTCTGACCGGTCTTGAGGAAGTCGTCGTGCTTGGTCTGACCCGTCTTGACGAAGTCGTCGTGCTTGGTCTGACCGGTCCTGACGAACTCGTCGTGCTTGCCCTGGCCGCTCGAGACGAGCTCGTCGTGCTTGCGCTGCGCCTCGGCGATGAGCTTGTCGCGCTGGGTCGTGCCCTCGGCGACGTGCTCGTCGTGCAGGCGCTGGGCGAGGGCGATGAGACCCGATGCTCCCGCGCCACCACCGGCAGCCGCGGCGGCCATCTTGCCGGCGCCACTGTCGTTGTCGGTAGCCGGCTGTGCTGCGGCCGCCTTGGCGGACTCGTCCTGACGGGCCCTGGCCTCGGCCTCGGCCTTGTCAGCAGCGGCGTTGGCGGCCGCGATGCGCTGCTGCGCACTCTCCTCGGCCTCCTTGGCACGAGCGTTGACCAGAGCGATGCGCTCGTCGGCGCCCTGCTGGGCCTTGCCGAGCTTGGCCTCGTCACCCTTGGCCTGCTCGTCCCGGGTGCGGCCGGACTGCTCGAGCTCGCCGACGCGCTTGTCGGCCGCAGCGCGGGCCGCGGTCTCCTTGTCGAGACGGGCACGCAGGTCGCGGTTCTCGCGGGTCAGGGCCTCGTCAGCCTTGCCGGAGCCGGTGGCGGCAACGGCCGCGGGGGCGGCCGCAGCAGCGGACGTGGTGGAGCCGCCGTCCTCGGAGCGGGCCCGCAGGTCCTCCGAGTCCTTGACCATGCGGCGCATCTCAGCGACGACCTCGTCCAGGAAGTCGTCGACCTCGCGCTCGTCGTACCCACGACGGAACTGGGTCTGGGTGAAGGTCTTGTTGAGGACGTCCTCGGGCGTGAGCGCCATTGTTCCTCCGTATGCGTTCGGACAGGTTGCACGCCTGTGACGCACAACAGCGCGCACGGGCATCGCCGTCAGCCTAGACGATCCTCAGCAGCAGCGAGACCGCGATGATGAGCACCAGGAAGGAGACGTCGATGGCGACGCCGCCGAGACGCAGCGGCTTGAAGACCCTGCGCAGGGCCTTCAGCGGCGGATCGGTGACGGTGAAGATGGCCTCGGCGACGACGAGGATGACACCCGTGGGGCGCCACTGGCGTGCGAAAACTTGGATCCAGTCGAGGATGAGACGCCCGATGAGGATGAGGAAGTAGACGTACAGCACGAGGTGCAGCACGCTGCGGACGATCGTCATGCAACCAGCCTAGGTGGGCGCCCTGAGACGCCGCTGAGAGGGTCGACCTTGCCTGAGGAGCTTGCGCAGCAAGCGTCCCTAAGGGTCAGCTCTGGTTGAACAGCGCGCGGGGCGCGACCGGCTCGCCGCCCTCGGAGTCGACCTCGATGTGCTCGGGCGAGAGCAGGAAGACCTTGTTGGTCACGCGCTCGATGGACCCGTGCAGGCCGAAGACGAGGCCGGCCGCGAAGTCGACGAGGCGCTTGGCGTCGGAGTCGTCCATGTCGGTGAGGTTCATGATCACCGGGGTGTTGCTGCGGAAGCTCTCGCCGATGGCGCGGGCATCGTTGTACGTGCTCGGGTGGATCGTCGTGATGCGGTTCATCTGGGTGACCTCCACCTCACGGACAGCCGGCGCGCTCGGGACGCGACGCAGCGGGGTGACCTCGGCAGCGCGCTCGTCCTCGACGAGCTCGTGGCCGCCCTCGTAGTCGTCGGCGTATTCGTCGTACTCGTCGTAGCGCTTGTCATCCTCGGCCAGCCCGAGGTACACCATCGCGTTGCGCAGTGCCGTCATGTCGTCAAATCCTCACATCAAACTGGTTGCTGCCTCGTCGGTGTCACCGAAGTTACCGGTGTGACACGCGAGTTCCGAGGATTGCGGTCCCGACACGCAGGTGTGTCGCTCCGTGTCGCACTGCGGCCTCGAGATCGCCACTCATGCCGGCCGAGACCATCTCGGCCTGCGGATGGTCGGCCAGGACCCGCTCGTGCAGCCGTGCGAGCCGCTCGAAAGCGGCGTCCGGGTCAGCGTCCAGGGGAGCGACGGCCATCAGTCCACCCAGGCGAAGGGAGCTGCTCGCGATCTGGTCGGCCAGGGCCGGGACGTCCGCCGGCTCCGCTCCCCCGCGCCCCGCCCCGGCCCCAGGGTCCAGGTTGACCTGGATGAGCGCCGTCAGCTCACGCTCGGCGGCCTCGGCACCGCGCGCCAGCGCGGTGATGAGCTTGTCCCGGTCGACGGACTGGACGACATCGGCCCACCGGGCGACGGCGGTGGCCTTCTTGGACTGCAGCTGACCGATGAAGTGGGTGCGCACACCGGGCGGGGTCCCCCCTTCGGCCAGCTTGGCGGAGGCCTCCTGCTCACGGTTCTCGCCGATCTCGGTGACACCGAGGCCGGCGAGCAGGTCGAGGTCGCTGCGGGGGAAGAACTTCGTCACGACGATCAGCTGGACGTCCTCGCGGGGCCGGCCGGCACTCGTGCACGCGGCCGCGATCCTCCCTTCGACATCGGCGAGGTTGGCGGCGAGCTCCTCGCGTCGCCCGTGGTCCTGGGTCATGCCGGCCGCCCGATGACTCCGGCGAAGCGTCCGGTCTGCCCGTCGCGCCGGTAGGAGAAGTAGGCGTCGTCCTCGCGGGCGCACCCGGGGACCCACCGCACGGGCACCCCGGACCCCTGCAGCTGGTCGACGACACCGCTGGCGACGTCGATCGCGGCGGTGCCGGCCCACGTGACCGCGGCGGACACGGGAGCGACCTGCGCGGCGGCAGCACGCATCTCGACGGGCACCTCGTAGCACCGGCCGCAGACCGAGGGGCCGACCGACGCGATCAGGTGGGTGGCGCCGAGATCACGCATGGCCTCGACGAGGCGCTGGGCGACACCGGCGACCATCCCGGGTCGGCCCGCGTGGGCCACCCCGACGAGCGCACTGTCCTCGTCGTGCACGAGGACGGGCGTGCAGTCGGCGACGAGCACGCCGAGGGCGATCCCGGGGAGGTCGGTGACCATGGCGTCCCCGATGCCCACCGCGCCGGTGTCCGTCCGGGGCCCTCGCAGCAGCTCCTGCGTCACGTGGAGGACGTCGCTGCCATGGACCTGGTCGGCCCAGACCGACGTCATGCCGATCGCCTCCTCGAGGCGGGCACGGTTGGCCGCGACCGCCGCTGGGTCGTCACCCACGTGCGCCCCGAGGTTGAGGCCGGCGAAGGGGGCCGCACTCACCCCGTCGTGGCGGTCGGTGAAGGCGCGCACGAGGCCCGCGTCGTCATCTCTCCAGGCAAACACGACTGCAACCTACTCTGCCGGCTCGCCCCACCTGCCACCCGATTTCGGGGGTGACCCGAGAAACCCTCCCTTCGCAAGGGTTTGGAACTCTTGCGAAGGGAGGGTTTCTCTTGTCGAGCAGTGCGGCGTCAGCCGCGGGTCACTTCAGGAAGTCGGGAACGTCCAGGTCGTCGCCGTCGTCGAAGGTCACCTGACGCGGCGGCGCGGCCTGCTGCGGCTGACCCTGGACGGGCTGCTGCGGCTGCGCCGGAGCCTGCTGCTGAGCGGGCGCCTGCTGGACCGGAGCCTGCTGCGGCTGACCCTGGTGCGGCTGACCCTGGGCGGGGCGCTGCTGCTGGGCCGGGACCTGCTGCACGGGCACCTGCTGGGCCGGAGCCTGCTGAGCGGGCGCCTGCCGGACGGGAGCCGCCTGCTGGGCCGGCGCCTGCTGAGCCGGAGCCTGCCGACCCTGGCCACCGGACTGGACCTGGCCGAGGGCCCGGTCGTCGGGACGCTGGGTGGGTGCGCCACCGTCGAAGCCGGCCGCGATGACGGTCACGCGCACCTCGTCACCGAGGGCGTCGTCGATGACCGCACCGAAGATGATGTTGGCCTCGGGGTGGGCGGCCTCCTGCACGAGACGGGCCGCCTCGTTGATCTCGAAGAGGCCGAGGTCGCTGCCGCCCTGGATCGACAGCAGGACGCCGTGGGCGCCGTCGACACTGGCCTCGAGCAGCGGTGACGATATCGCCAGCTCGGCCGCTTGGACCGCGCGATCCTCGCCTCTCGCCGAGCCGATCCCCATGAGCGCGGACCCCGCGCCCTGCATGACGGACTTGACGTCGGCGAAGTCGAGGTTGATCAGGCCGGGCGTGGTGATCAGGTCGGTGATGCCCTGCACACCGGAGAGCAGCACCTGGTCCGCACTGCGGAAGGCGTCGAGCATGCTGACCGCGCGGTCGCTGATCGAGAGCAGCCGGTCGTTGGGGATGACGATGAGGGTGTCGACCTCGTCGCGCAGCGCAGCGATGCCGGACTCGGCCTGGTTGGCCCGACGGCGACCCTCGAAGGTGAAGGGACGCGTGACGACACCGATGGTGAGGGCACCGAGGCTCTTGGCGATCTTGGCCACGACGGGCGCACCGCCCGTACCCGTGCCACCGCCCTCGCCCGCGGTGACGAAGACCATGTCGGCCCCCTTGATGACCTCTTCGATCTCCTCGGCGTGGTCCTCGGCGGCCTTCTTGCCGACCTCGGGGTCCGCGCCGGCGCCGAGACCGCGAGTCAGCTCACGACCGACGTCGAGCTTGACGTCCGCGTCAGACATCAGGAGTGCCTGAGCGTCGGTGTTGATCGCGATGAACTCGACGCCCTTGAGGCCGACCTCGATCATCCGATTGACGGCGTTGACGCCACCGCCGCCGATGCCGACGACCTTGATAACGGCCAGATAGTTCTGGGCTGATGCCACGGGGGACTCCTGTTGCTGGTGCTCGGTGCTGTCCTGATCCCGAAACTCAAGGTGAACTTCAGGGTTACAGTTTGGTCACGCTCGGTGTGTGGCTGACGTTATGCGGCCCGGGCCGCTTGGGCAAACGCTGCACCCGCGTGTCGTCAGACTACCCCTTCGTCACCGGCGTGTCGGGGGCGGAGACGTCGATGACCTCGGGCTTCTTGGCCAGAAGTATCTTGATCACCTTGACCTTGACGTCCGGCCGTTGGGCATCGCCCCAGATGATCTGGGTCGAGCCGAGGGTGAAGCTGATCTGGTCGGCCGAGTCGACCGCGATCCCCGTGACCTTGCGCCGCAGGTCCTGCGGCATCGAGGCGAGCATCCCCTGGGCTGCGCGCACCCCGTGACCGGAGACCCGCGCCTCACCATCGGCCGACACGGTCGGCACGCCGGAAGGTGCGCTCGAGACGGTCCGAATGACCACACCCTCGAGGTCGAGCAGGCGGTATGCCCCGCCCCCGGCCCGGACGGCCAGCGCCGGAACCCTTGAGGTCACCTTGACATTGAGGGTGTGCGGCCAGCCGGAGTCGACCGAGACATGGGCAGCACCGGGCACCTCGTCCATGATCCGGCGAGACAGTGCGTCGCCGTCCACCCGGACGAGGGGCGTCCCGATCTCGTCCTCGGCGATCCGCTCCACCTGGCGTCGGTCTGCCGGGTCGGCGCCGGTGACCGCGACCTCCCGGGTGTCCAGCGCCGAGGAGAATCCGATGACCCAACCGAGTCCGAGCAGCACGGCGACGACGAGGAGACCGACGGCCCAGCGGCGCACCCGGTGCGCACGCACCTGGGCCGCGCGCTCGGCGAAGCGCTCCTCGGTCGCTTCGCGCGTGCCGCTCCCCCGGCTCACCTGCAGGCCCTCATCGCCCGAGGACCTCGAGCAGCTGCGGGCCCAGGTGCGTGATGTCACCCGCGCCCACGGTCAGGACGAGGTCGCCGGGCTGCGCGTCGCGCGCGACGCTCGCCAGTGCGGTGTCCACGTCGACGACGCGGGCCGAGCGGCCGGACGCGACGAGCGGCCCGGCGATCAGCTCGGAGCTGACGCCGTCCATCGGGTCCTCGCGGGCGCCGTAGATGTCGAGCAGCAGGACCTCGTCCGCCGGCGACAGGCCAGCGGCGAAGGCCTGGGCGAAGTCGCGTGTGCGCGAGTACAGGTGCGGCTGGAAGATGACGAAGAGTCGGTGCTCGCCGGCGATCTCCTTGGCCGTGCGCACGACCGCCTCGACCTTGCCGGGGTTGTGCGCGTAGTCGTCGACGACCGTGACCCCGCGCACCTCGCCCTTGGTCTCGAAGCGGCGTCGAGTTCCTCCGTAGGCGGCCAGGCCGTCGAGGACTGCCTGAGGCTCCACGCCGAGGCCATGGGCGGCTGCGGCGTAGGCGGCTGCGGCGTTGAGCAGGTTGTGCCGGCCCGGAACGGTGATCGCCAGCTCGCGTCGCACCTCGCCCTCGACGAGGACGGTGCGGGCGCTCGTGCCGTCGAAGGCAGGATCGACGAGGCGCACGTCGGCGTTCTCGGCGAAGCCGTAACGCACGACGCGCAGCCCCGCCGCGCTCGCCCGGACGGCCAGACGCTCAGACCCTGCGTCGTCGGCGCAGACCACGAGGAGCCCCCCGCCGACGATCGTCCCGGCGAACTCGAGGTACGCCGACTCGACGGTCTCGACGTCGCCGTAGAAGTCGAGGTGGTCGGGCTGGACATTGGTCACGACGGCGACGTCGGGCTGGTAGGCGAGGAAGGAACCATCGGACTCGTCGGCCTCCGCGATGAAGGCCGTCCCCGTCCCCAGCGCTGCATTGACGCCTTGGGTGGACAGCTCACCACCGAGCGCGAAGGACGGCGCCTCGCCGGCCTCGAGCAGGGCGACGGTGAGCATCGAGCTCGTCGTCGTCTTGCCGTTGGCACCGGCGATGGCCACGCGGGACTGCTCCCCCATCGCCGAGGCCAAGGCTTGACTGCGGTGGAGCACCCGCAGGCCGCGTGAACGCGCGGCGGCGAGCTCGGAGTTGTCCTCGCGGATGGCGGAGGAGACGACGACCGTGTCGGCACCCTCGAGGTGCACCGGGTCGTGACCGACCCAGATCGTCGCGCCGCGCTCACGCAGCCGGTCCAGCAGGGGTGAGTCCTTGGCGTCGCTGCCGCGCACCTCCACGCCGGCGTCCAGGAGCAGGCGCACGATCGCCGACATGCCCGCACCGCCAGCGGCCAGGACATGGACGACTCCGAGGTCCGCGAGCGGCACGCGGGGGGCGAGCACGTCGAAGCGCTCGTTGCGCGGCACGGGAGGCAGGGGGGCCTCAACCACGGCTGCCCCCGGACTGCCACGCCTGCGTGACCATGTCGGCGAGGGTCTCGTCGGCGTCGCGGTGGCCGACCGACGCCGCGGCGACGGACATCGTCTCCAGACGGGTGCGGTCCTGCAGCAAGGGCACGATCTCTCGCGCCACCCACGCCGGGTCGACGTCAGCATCCTCGACGAGGAGGCCTCCCCCGACCTCCACGACGTCTGCGGCGTTGAGGCGCTGCTCGCCGTTGCCGATGGGCAGCGGGACGTAGACGCCGGGCAGACCCACGGCGGTCAGCTCGCAGACGGTGTTGGCCCCGGCACGACAGACGACGGCGTCCGCCGCCGCATAGGCCAGGTCCATCCGGTCGACGTAGGGCATGACGACGTACGGGACGGACTCGTCACCACCGAGCGCGACGAAGTCCTTGCCGGCGCCGGTCGCGTGCAGCACCTGCACCCCGGCGTCACGCAGCGTGGCGACGCTCGCGGCGAAGGCGTCGTTGAGTCGCTTGGCACCGAGCGATCCACCCGTCACCAGGAGGACCGGCAGGTCGTCGCGCAGGCCCAGGCCGGCTCGCGCCGGGGCTCGCTCTGCGGCCCGGTCGAGGGCGATGATCTCGGGGCGCAGGGGCATGCCGATGACGCGCCCCCCGGCCAGCTTGGTGCCGGGGAAGGTCACGCCGATGTGGTCGGTGAAGCGGGCCCCCACCTTGTTGGCGATGCCGGCCCGAGCGTTCTGCTCGTGGATGACGATGGGCACACCGGCCTTGCGAGCGGCCAGGTAGGCGGGGGTCGACACATAACCACCGAAGCCCACGACCACCTGGGCGTCGATCTGCTCGATGGCCCGCCCGGCGGAGGCGACGGCCCGCCGCAGGTTGACCGGGAGGCGCACGAGATCGCCGGAGGGGCGGCGCGGCAGTGGCACCTTGGGGATGGTCGCGAAGTCGTACCCGCGCTCGGGGACGAGGCGGGACTCGAGCCCTTCGCCGGTGCCGAGGGCGAGGATCGCCACCTCGGGGTCACGACGGCGAAGGCAGTCGGCGAGGGCGAGCAGCGGGGAGACGTGTCCGGCGGTGCCACCCCCCGCCAGCAGGATGCGTGAGGGGCGGATGGGCGTCATCGCGTGGATGTCCTCCTGCTGGGGAACCGGGCGAGCAGGGCACGCACCCGGGAGGGTTTCGCCGCGATCATCTCAGAGCAGCCGGGCTCGGCACGAGCGAAGCTCAGCAGGACACCGACAGCGAGCATCGATGTGACGAGTGAGGACCCGCCCGAGGAGACGAAGGGCAGCGGGACGCCGATGACCGGGAGCATGCCGATCACGGCGCCGATGTTGATGATGGCCTGGATGAGCACCCAGGAACAGATACCTGCGGTGGCGATGCGCACGAAGAAGTCCTCGGTGCGCGTCACCAGCCGCAGACCCGCGAGGGCGAAGGCCGCGAACAGACCGAGGATCGCCAGGGAGCCGAGCAGGCCCAGCTCCTCGCCGATGATCGCGAAGATGAAGTCGTTGTAGGGCTCGGAGAGCCATCCCCACTTCTCCCGGCTCGCCCCGAGCCCGACACCGAGCCAGCCGCCGTCGGCGAGGGCATATCGGCCGTGGATGGACTGCCGGCAGACACCGTAGAAGGACTCCGTACCGGGTGCGCACCGGGCCGGGTCGAGCCAGACCTGGATGCGCTCCATGCGGTTGTTGCCGAGGCTGGCCGCCATGAAGCCGAGGACGGCCAGGACACCAGCGCCGAGCGCGAACCAGCGCAGCTGGATCCCGGCCGCGAAGAGCATGCCGACGACGATCGCGAGGATGACCATGGCGGTCCCGAGGTCGTGGCCGAGCATGACCAGCAGCACCATGCCCAGGGCCACCGGGGCGACGAAGGGGACGAGCGCGTGCTTGATCGAGCCGAGCAGCTCCCGCTTGCGCTCGAGGACGAGCGCGCCACCGAGGACGAGCCCGATCTTGGCGATCTCGCTCGGTTGGATCGACAGCGATCCGACACCGATCCAGTTGCGGTTGCCCTGGAAGCCGAAGCCGAGAGGAGTGAGGACCAGGCCGAGCAGGACGAAGGAGGCCGCGATCGCGGGCAGTGCGAAGCGCTTCCAGAAGAGCACGCTGCGCCGCGAGGCCCACCACAGGGCGACCCCACCGGCGAGAGCGAAGACGAACTGCTTGAGGAAGATCGTGAAGGACGAGTCGTTTTCTCTCAGGGAGACGATCATCGACGCCGACAGGACCATGACCAGACCGATGCCGACGAGCAGACCGACGACTCCGAGCAGGAGGTAGTAGGTCGTCATCGGCGACTCGAAGCGGGCCGTCCACTGCTCGATCCGGGTGCGAGCGGGCCGCGTACCGGCGCGACGACTGGTCGCTGCGCTGCTGCTCACACTCACCCCTCCTGCAGGTACCGATCCACCGCGGCAGCGAAGGCATCGCCGCGCGCCCCGTAGTTGTCGAACATGTCCATGGATGCCGCTGCCGGGGCGAGCAGCACCACGTCCCCCGGCCGCGCGAGCTCTGCCGCGTGTCGGACGACGAGATCCATCGCCCCAGTGTCCGTTGCCACGACGTCGATCACCGGGACCTCGGGGGCGTGTCGTGCCAAGGCGGCCGCGATCTGCTCCCGGTCGCGGCCGATGAGGACGGCAGCGCGTAGTCGCCTCGCGGCAGCCGCGACGAGCTCGTCGACATCGGCCCCCTTGAGCAGTCCCCCGGCGACCCACACGACGTGCTCGTAGGAGGTCAGGCTGGCCTGCGCCGCGTGGGGGTTGGTCGCCTTGGAGTCATCGATCCAGTGCACCTCGCCCTGAGTGGCGACGTGGGCGATGCGGTGCGGCTCGGGTCGCCAGGCGCGCAGCCCGTCGCGCACCGCGACGGGCGGGACGCCGTGCGCACGCGCGAGGGCGGCAGCGGCGAGGGCATTGGCGACCAGGTGCGGCGGGACGCTCGGCGCGTCGCCCTGGAGGTCGGCGAGCGTGCCGAGCTCGGCCGCGGTCGCGGCCCGGTCCTGCACGAAGGCCCGGTCGGCGAGCACGTTGTCGACCAGGCCGAGCATCGACGGTCCGGGGCTGCCGAGGGTGAAGCTGACGGCGCGGCAGCCCTCGATGACATCGGCCTCCTCGACGAGGCGGCGGGTGGCCGGGTCCTGCTCGTTGTAGACGCAGGCGATCTCGGTGTTGGCGTAGACCTTGCCCTTGGCCGCGGCGTACTCCTCTAAGGAGCCGTGCCAGTCGATGTGGTCGGCGGCGATGTTGAGGCAGGCGGCCGCTTGTGGGCGAAGGGAGTCGCTCCAGTGCAGCTGGAAGCTGCTCAGCTCGACGGCGATGACGTCATAGGGGTCGGGGTGCTGGACCAGGTCGAGCACCGGGGTGCCGACATTGCCGCCGCTGGCGGCCCGCAGCCCGGCGGCCCGCAGGATCGAGGTGAGCATCTGGACGGTGGTGGTCTTGCCGTTGGTGCCCGTGACGAGGAGCCACGGCGCCGCCCCGGTGCTGGGACGCAACCGCCACGCGAGCTCGACGTCACCCCAGATCGGGATGCCGGCCTCGGCTGCCGCTGCCAGCAGGGGCTGGTGCGGAGGCCAGCCCGGAGAGGTCACGATGAGGTCGATGTCGTCCGCGGGGACGGGCAACGCGCTCTCGGCACCGTCTCCGAGGTGCAGGTGGGCGTCGAGGACCTCGAGGATCTGGGCCCGCTGGGCCATCGGGGTCTCGGGCTCGGGCGTCTTGGCATCGACGACTCGTACGTCGGCGCCGTACTGGAGCAGGGCGTCCGCGGCGGCGTAGCCGCTCACCCCGAGCCCCGTGACGACGACGCGCAGGCCACTCCAGTCGGCCTCGCTGCTGGTCAGACCGGCCAGCCGTGCTCCGCGCGGGTGGGCACCGCTCACGGTGCTCCCACGACCCACTCGCCGTAGAAGAGCGCCAGACCGGCGCCGACGAAGAGGCCGGCGATGATCCAGAAGCGGATGACGATCGTGACCTCCTGCCACCCGAGCAGCTCGAAGTGGTGCTGGAGGGGTGCCATGCGGAAGACCCGCTTGCCGGTGGTCTTGAAGGAGGCGACCTGGATGATGACCGAGGCCGTGATGGTGACGAAGAGGCCGCCGAGGATGACGATGAGCAGCTCGGTGCGCGAGAGGATCGCCAGGCCCGCGAGGGCTCCGCCGAGGGCCAGCGAGCCGGTGTCGCCCATGAAGATCTTGGCGGGCGCGGCATTCCACCACAAGAACCCGAAGCACGCGCCGGTACCGGCCGCCGCGACGACCGCGAGGTCCAGCGGGTCCCGCACGTCGTAGCAGTTGATGCCGGGGTTGGTCTGGCAGTTCTGGTTGAACTGCCAGATCGAGATGACGACATAGGCGGCGAAGACCATGACCGATGAACCGGTCGCCAGTCCGTCGAGGCCGTCGGTGAGGTTCACGCCGTTGGAGGTGCCGGCGATCATCAGGTTGGCCCACAGGATGAAGAGGATCGTCCCCACGACCGGACCGGCGAGGGCCAGGTCGAAGGCCGTGTCACGCACGAAGGAGATGCTCGTGGAGGCGGGCCGACGCAGGGCGTCGTTGGGGAACTGCAGGGCGAGCACGGCGAAGATGATGCCGACCGCTGCCTGCCCAGCGAGCTTCTGGCCCGACCTGAGGCCGAGACTGCGCTGCTGGCTGATCTTGATGTAGTCGTCGGCGAAGCCGACGGCTCCCATACCCACCATGAGGAAGAGGACGAGCAGACCGCTCACGGTCGGTGGGTTCCACACCACGAGGTGAGCGGCCGTGTAGGCCAGCACCGTCGCGAGGATGATGACGGCACCACCCATCGTCGGCGTGCCGCGCTTGGTGTGGTGGGAGGTGGGTCCGTCGTCGCGGATGAACTGTCCGTAGCCCTGCTTGACCAGGTAGCGGATGAACATCGGCGTGCCCAAGAGGGCAAAGACGAGGGACACGACGGACGCGATGACCACTGCCTTCACGAACGGGCCTCCCTTGTGACGATGCGATCTCCGAGCCACCGTAGTCCGGCATCACGGCTCGACTTGAACACGGCGATGTCCGGCGTGGCGAGCTCGGCCGCCAGGACGGCCTCAGCGGCGTCGGTGTCCGGGACGACCCGGACGTTGACGTCGCGGGCCCCAGTCTCCCCCGCGCCGGCCGCGATCGGTGCCGCCGACTCGCCGACGACGAGGATCTCGTCGAAACCGAGCTCCGCGGCCTCGCGGCCCACCGAGGTGTGCAGCCGTGCGGAGTCGTCCCCCAGCTCGAGCATGGTGCCGAGGACTGCCCAGCGCCGCCCGGTCGTGGCCATGCCGGCGACGCTGCGCAGGGCGGCGGACATCGAGTCAGGGTTGGCGTTGTAGGCGTCGTTGACGATGACGACGCCGTCCTCGCGGCGGGTGACCTCCATCCGCCAGCGGCTCACCGGGCGGGCCGCGGCCAGGGCGGGGACGATCTGCTCGAGCGTCATGCCGGCGGCGTGGGCCGCGGCGATGACGGCCAGCGCGTTGCCGACGTGGTGGCGTCCCACGAGCGAGAGCCGTACGCGGGCACTGCCGAAGGGGGCCTGCACGGTGAAGGAGGCAGCACCCAGCTCGTCGAGCGTCACGTCGACGGCCCGCACCTGCGCCGTGTCGGACTCACCGACCAGCACGACGGTGGCCGAGGTCCGCTGCGCCATCGCGGCGACGAGCGGGTCGTCGGCGTTGAGCACCGCGACCCCGTCAGCGGGAAGGGAGGCGGGCAGCTCTCCCTTCGCCTGCGCGATGGCCTCGACGGAGCCGAACTCGCCGACGTGCGCGTGTCCGACGTTGAGCACGATGCCGATGCGCGGTGGCGCGATCCTGGTGAGGTAGTCGATGTGGCCGATCCCGCGCGCGCCCAGCTCGACGACGAGGTGGTCGGTCGTGGGGGTGATCCGGCAGACGGTGAGCGGGACGCCGACCTCGGAGTTGTACGACCCGATGGGGGCGACGGTCTCGCCGACGGTCGTCAGGACCGACCCGAGGAGGTCCTTGGTGCTCGTCTTGCCGGAGGATCCGGTGATCCCGATGACCTTCAGGTCGGGGCTCGAGTCGACGAGGTGGCGGGCGAGGGCGACGAAACCCGCCTGCTCGTCGTCGACGACCACGCACGGGAGCGCGTCGACCGGCCGGGTGGTGAGGGCCGCGACGGCTCCCCGCTCGGCTGCACCGGGGACGAAGTCGTGCCCGTCGGCGCTCTCACCGATCCGGGCGACGTACAGGCTTCCGGGGCCGGCCTCGCGTGAGTCGGTGACGACGGGGCCGTCGACGGTGATCGCCTGCGCCTGCGTGGTGCTGCAGCCGTGGAGGCGCCCGCCGGTGATACCGGCCAGTGCGCCCAAGGTCGTGGGGATCATCCGCTGATGCTCCGGCGGTCGAGGGCGGCCCGCAGGACCGCCCGGTCGTCGTGGTCGCGGATCTGTCCGCGGACCTCTTGTCCTTGCTCATGGCCCTTGCCCAGGACCGCGACGGTCGCGCCGGGCCCGGACTCGTGGGCGATCTCGACCGCACGCTCGATGGCGCTCACGCGGCCTTCGACGACCTCGAGACGGGCGCGGGAGCGGGGCCACACGCCCTCGGCGACGGCCTCGCGGATGTCCGCAGGGTCCTCGTCACGCGGGTTGTCGTCGGTGACGATGACGACGTCGGCGTGGGCCGCGGCGGAGGCACCCATGCCCGGCCGCTTGCCCGGGTCACGACTGCCGCCGGCACCGAGGACGGCGACGAGCACGCCGTTGGTCTGCGGGCGCAGAGCGGCCAGCGCGGCGCCCACGGCGTCAGGGGTGTGGGCGAAGTCGACGATCGCGCGCGGCAGGTCCTCGCGGTCGGGGTCGCTCGGGTGCACGACCTCCATCCGGCCGGGAACCTGCGGTGGTGCGAGGACGGCCTCGGCGACCTGCGCCGTCGAGATGCCGGCCTCCATGAGTGCGACGGCGGCCATCGCGGTGTTGACCCGGTTGAAGTCGCCCGGGAGAGCCGACTCGAGGTGGAGGACATGGTCCTCGCCCGTCAGGCTCAGCTGTGCCTGACGGGGGTCGCCGCCGATGATCCAATCAGCTTCGACATCCAGTCGGGAGGTGACCGTCGTGACCGGCACCGTGGTCTCCTGCGCCAGCCGCTGCCCCCACTCGTCGTCGATGCACACCACGGCCCGGCGGGAACGTTCGGGCGTGAAGAGGCTGGCCTTGGCCAGGTAGTAGTCCTCCATCGTGCCGTGGAAGTCGAGGTGGTCCTGGCTGAGGTTGGCGAAGAGGGCCACGTCGTAGACGACCTCGTCGACCCGGTGGAGGCTCAGCGCGTGGCTGGAGACCTCCATGACGCACTCGTCGACGCCGCGCTCCGCCATGGTGGCCAGCAGCGCGTGCAGGTCGGTCGCCTCCGGGGTCGTGCGCACCGAGCGGATCCGCTCGTCACCGATCCGGGTCTCGATCGTGCCGATGAGCCCCGTGGTGTGTCCCAGCGCCTCGAGGGCCGAGACCATGAGGTAGGCGGTCGTGGTCTTGCCGTTGGTCCCGGTGATGCCGAACATCGTGGGTCGCTCGTCGCCGCTGTCGTAGAGCGCTGCGGACACACGACCGAGGACCTCGCGCGGGGCCTCGCACTCGATGAGCGGCAGATCGACCCCCGACGCCCGGAGTCGAGAGACCCCGTCGGCGTTGGTCAGCACGGCCACCGCGCCGGCCGCAAGGGCCTTCTCGACGAAGTCGGCGCCGTGGGCGCGAGCCCCCGGCAGTGCCGCCCACAGGTCACCGGGGCGAAGGGTGGCGGTATCGAGGGAGATGCCGGTCACCACGGTCTCGGGGTCACCGTGGATCAGCCGGGCACCGTCCCCGATGAGCTCGGTGACGGTACGCAGGGTCAGCGGGAGAGCCCGCTCGGGGCGAGGGAAAGACACGGCGCCTGAGCCTACCCGGCGCCCGGCGAACCGTGGTCCATGAGCAGGCCCGGGGTGTCTGCGGCGGGGCGCTTGGACAGCTTGGTCTTGACCTTGGGGGCCTTCTGGTCCTGCGGCGTCGGCGGGACCTTCTCCTTCTGCAGGGCGTAGGTCATGACGTCCTTGAAGACCGGCGCCGCGACGGTACCGCCGTAATAGCCCTTGATCGGACGCTGCAGGATCACCGACACGACGAGCTGAGGGTCGTCGGCCGGGGCGAACCCGATGAAGCTCGCGGTCTTGCCGGAGTACCCGCCGACCTTGGGGTCGTAGCGGTCGGCGGTACCGGTCTTGCCCGCGACGCGGTAGCCCTCGATCTTCGCCTCCGGCGCGGTCCCCTCGTCGGAGACGACGCCCTCGAGCATGCGGGCGACCTGGTCGGCGGACTTCTTGGAGACGGTCTTGGTGCGCTTGCCGGCCGGGGCCGGGTCCCACCCGCCCTCACCGTCGCTGATCTCCTTGACGAAGGTCGGGCTGATCCGGACCCCGCCGTTGGCGATCGCCTGGAAGACATTGGTCACCTGCACGGCAGTCGTCGAGATGCCCTGACCGTAGGTGATGGTCGCGCGCTGGGAGCCGCTCCACGTCTCGGACTTGGGTAGCAGACCTGCGGACTCACCGGGGAACCCGGAGCCGCTGGTGCTCCCGAGCCCGAACTTGCGCAGGTACTCCTCCATGGTCTTGGGAGTCATCGTCTCGCCGATGAGCATCGCGCCGGTGTTGCTCGACTCCGCGAGGGCGCCGGCGACCGTGCGGTACTCGTCGGGGTGCGGGTGGGAGTCCTTCAGGACACGGTTGCCGCGCTCCATGGAGCCCGGCAGGATCATCGGCGTGCTGGGGGTGATGTTCCCCTCCTCGAGACCGGCCGCGACGGTCATGATCTTGGAGGTCGAGCCCGGCTCGAAGACATCGCTGAAGGCGAGGTTGGAGTAGACGCCCTTGCCATCGCCGAGGTTGTTGGGGTCGAAGGTCGGGTACGACGCGAGCGCCACCAGCTCACCCGTGTCGACCCGCTGGACGACGATCGTCCCGGAGAGCGCCTGGGTCTTCTTGACCTGGTTGGCCAGGGCATTTTGTGCGTACCACTGGATGTCGTTGTCGATCGTCAGACGGATGTCCTTGCCGGACGTCGCCGAGCTGACGTCGTCGGAGGCATTGGGCAGCCGGGAGCCGTCCTGGGCGATCTCGTAGGTGGCCTGCCCGGGCGTGCCCTTCAGGATGTCGTCGAACTGCAGCTCCAGACCGCCGCCGGCGGTCTGGTCCTGCGGCTGGACGAAGCCCACGAGCGAGGCCACGGTCGTCGACTGGGGGTAGGTGCGCTGCGAGCTGCGCTCGGAGTAGACGCCCGGGATGCCGAGGGCGTTGATCCGGCGCCAGGTGAGCGGCGAGATGTTCTTGGCGACGATGCGGTACCGCTGTGTCCCCGTGAGCTTCGGCTCCAGCTCGCGGGCCGACTCGCCGAGGATCGCGGCCAGGTCCTTGGCCGCGCCCTCGACCCCGACCTTGGTGCGGGTCCCGGCGACCTTCTTCTCGTACTCGGTGACCGCCGTCTGGTCGATGACGACGGTGCGTCGCTCCTGGCTCTGCGCGAGCACGGTGTTGTTGGCGTCGTAGATCGTGCCGCGGTGCGCCGGGATCGCCTCGGTCTGGGTGCGCTGGGCCAGGGCGTCCGCCGCCACGGCCTCGGAGTCGAAGCCCTGGATGCGCACGAGCTGGGCCGCGAAGAGGCTGAGGACGATGAGCGAGACGACCATCATGCCGCGCATGCGAGCCCGCGGGTTGCCGACGGCGGCCGGGCGAGCGGCCGGTCGCCGGGACGTCGGGCGCGCAGCGGGCCTGCGGGCCGAGGTGGCCTTCTTGGCGGGTGCCACCTTCTTGGCGGGTGCCGCCTTCTTCGTGGGCCGCTTCGCCGCTGCCTTCTTGACGGGCCGCTGTCCACCCGCGGGGCGGCCGGTGCCCCGGGGACGCTCGGGTCGGCGCTGGCTCAACGTACGGCCCTTTCGTGGTCGGCGTCGTGGTGGTCGGTGACGATCAGTTCTTCGCCGACGAGTTCTTCTTCGCGGTCTTGGTCGGGCTCTTGGCCTTGTCGGCCTTCTCGGCCTTGTCGGCCTTCTCGGCCTTGTCGGCCTTCTTGGTCTTGTCAGCCTTCTCGGCCTTCTCTGCCGTGCTCGGCTCGTCCGCGGTGCTCGTCGCGGCTGCTCCCACGTTAAATCCGACCGGCGCCTTGGCCACCTCCGCCACGCCGAGGACCTTGTCCTTGTCGATGTCGATGAAGGCGGCGCTGCTCGCCGGCACCATCCCGAGCTCGTCGGCGCGGACGGCCAGACGCTGGGGGGCCGCCTTGGAGTTGATCGACTGGGCGAGCGCGTCCTCGTTGTCGGCCAGGGTCGCCGAGCGCGACTCGAGCGCCGAGACCTTGAAGGAGTCCTGAGCCATCGACGTGTTGAAGCCGAGGACGGCTGCCAGCCCGGCGAGGAGCAGGGCCACGCACACGACGGGGAACCACACCGATCCGGCGCGGTCGGCGGGGGTGACCACCTGCAGCGAGGCGCGCTGCCGGCTGGCGGGCGCGCGACGGGCAACAGTGGTGGCGACGGTCGACTGGCTCATCTGTCAGGCGCCTTTCGTGCGACGGGGAGGACGGATGCGCTCGGCCCCACGCAGGTGGACCGAGGCGGAGCGGGGGTTGGTCGCGAGCTCTGACGCACCGGGGGTCAGGGCCTTGCGACTGAGCAGGCGCAGCTCGGGCGCGTGCTCGGGCAGCTCGACCGGCAGGTCGACGGGCGAGGTGGATGCGGCACCGGCGGCCAGGGCGCGCTTGGTGATCCGGTCCTCGAGGGAGTGGAAGGACAGGATCGCGATACGACCGCCGACGGSGATCCGGTCCAGGGCCACGGGGATCGCTCGGGCCCAGCCTGCAAGCTCCTCGTTGACCTCGATGCGCAGCGCTTGGAAGGTCCGCTTGGCCGGGTGCCCGCCATTGCGCTGAGAGGCCATCGGGATGGTTGCGCGCAGCAGCTCCACGAGGCGGCCGGACCGATCGAAGGGAGCGGCCTCCCGCTCCCTGACGACCGCGCGGGCGATCTTCTGCGCGAAGCGCTCCTCGCCGTACTGGGACAGCACCCGGGCGAGCTCACGCCCGTCGTAGGTGTTGAGCACCTCGGCCGCGGTCATCCCGGTCGTCGGGTCCATCCGCATGTCCAGTGGCGCGTCGTGGGCGTAGGCGAAGCCGCGCTCGGTCTCGTCGAGCTGCAGCGAGGAGACCCCGAGGTCGAAGAAGGCAGAGGTCACGGTCTCGATGCCGAGGTCGTCGAGGACCGAGCCGATCTCGTCGTTGACCGCGTGCACGAGCGTGGCCCGCTCGCCGAACCGGGCGAGCCGCTCCCCCGCGAGGCGCAGCGCCTGCGGGTCGCGGTCGATGCCGATGAGGCGCACCTGCGGGTCGGCCTCGAGGACGGCTTCTGCGTGCCCACCCATGCCGAGGGTCCCGTCGACGTGGATCGCGCCCGGCGTGGAGAGCGCGGGCGCGAGCAGGTCGAGGACCTCGGTGAGCATGACGGGGACGTGCCGGGAGGCGGCGTCGCGACCCTGCTGGGGTCGGGCGTCTGCGTCGTCCACGGGCACTCCCTTCGTCTCGGCTCGGTGGTTGTGGTGGTCGTGGTGCGGTGTCGGGGGTGATCTCCGGGTCTGTCCTGCAGCTGCCACCTGGTCCCCATCCGGGACGATCCGGCCCGGGGGAAGTCGGGTCGGCGCCGTCACGGCTGGAGGCCGGATGGCAGCTGCCTCACATGAGTCCGGGGATCACCTCCTCGGACTGGTCGGCGAAGGCCTGCTCGGTGCTGGCGAGGTAGTCGTTCCACGCAGTGGTGTCCCAGACCTCGACGCGCGAGCCGGTGCCGATGACCGTGCAGTCACGGTCCAGGCCGGCGTACTGACGCAGCGCGGCGGGCACGGTGACCCGGCCCTGCTTGTCGGGGATCTCGTCGCTGGCGCCGGAGAGGAAGACGCGCATGTAGTCACGTGCGGCCTTGCTGGAGGTGGGCGCCTCCTGGAACTTCTGCGTGACCTTGACGAACTCCTCCATCGGGAAGACGTAGAGGCAGCGCTCCTGGCCGCGGGTCATGACCAGACCGCCGGCGAGCTTGTCGCGGAACTTGGCGGGGAGGAACAGGCGGCCCTTGTCGTCGAGCTTCGGGGTGTGGGTACCGAGAAACATCGCGCCCACCTCCCCTTCGTGTCGACCCTCATGGCTCCCTGCTCTTCCTTGTTCCACCACTTTACTCCACTACTGCTCCCAAGCACACCCCAGACGGCCCTCCTGAGCGAAAAATTTGCTGGGTTTTCCCTGATAAACAAGGGGTGGTGCAAAGTGGGGCACTTTTTCACCATTCCGGGCCGAAGGGGGGTTCTCCCCCTCCTCTTGCGCCACCGTGACCGGCTGGTGACCGCATTTCCCGCGGTCCGGGGCGCTGCGCCCCTTAAGGTCGGGTGGACAGCGGAGCGAAGTGGGGCGGCGAGCTCGTCCGGATCGGAGACCTGGTGACTCTCAGCAGAGAGAGCACGCCCTCGGTGACGCCATCACCCAGCGCAGACCTCGAGGACGTCGTACGTGTCGGGGGTGCACTCGCCGACACGATGAACTCGGTCATCGAGGGCAAGCCCGATGTGGTGCTCACGGCCATCACCGCGCTTCTGGCGGAGGGGCACCTGCTCATCGAGGATGTCCCCGGCGTCGGCAAGACGATGCTCGCCAAGACCCTCGCGCGCAGCATCGACGTGTCGGTGCGCCGCGTGCAGTTCACTCCCGACCTGCTGCCGAGCGACATCACCGGCGTGAGCATCTACAACCAGGAGCGGCGCGACTTCGAGTTCCGTCCCGGGGCGGTCTTCGCCAATGTCGTCGTCGGCGACGAGATCAACCGCGCGTCACCCAAGGCGCAGTCGGCTCTCCTGGAGTGCATGGAGGAGTCGCAGGTGACGGTCGACGGCCACACCTACGAGCTGCCGCACCCCTTCATGATCATGGCGACGCAGAACCCCGTGGAGATGGAGGGCACGTACCCGCTGCCCGAGGCCCAGCGCGACCGCTTCATGGCCCGCCTGTCGATGGGCTACCCGACAGCGGCTGCCGAGGTCGCGATGCTCGACCACCACGGCGCGAGCTCCCCGATCGAGCAGCTGCGGCCCGTCACCGACGCAGCGGGCATCAGCCGACTCATCCATGCGGTGCGCACCGTCCACACCTCGCCTGCCGTGCGGCAGTACATCGTCGACATCGCGGCGATGACGCGCACCAGCTCCCTGATCCGTCTGGGGGCCTCCCCGCGAGCGACCCTGCACCTGCTGCGCGCCGGCCGCTCCCGCGCTGCCCTGGCAGGACGTGACCACGTCCTGCCCGACGACATCCAGGCCATCGCCCCCATCGTGCTCGCCCACCGGTTGCTGCTCAGCAGCGAGGCCCAGCTGGCTCGCCGCGAGCCGCTGGAGATCGTCACCGAGCTCGTGCGCCGCACCCGGGTCCCGGCTGCGAGATGAGGAGATCCCGGTGACGGCGCGAGGGCGACTCTTCCTCGGCGCCGGTGCGCTCGTCACCCTCGCCGGGCTCATCCTGGGCCTGCACGACCTGACCAAGATCGGTGTCCTGCTGCTCCTCCTCCCGGCCCTCGCGGCGACGCTCGCCCGACGCGACCTCGACCTGGAGGTCTCCCGGACGGTCGCGCCGGTCCGGGTCACGACCGACGCACACGCCGACGTCACGGTCCAGGTGCACAACTCCAGCCGCCTGCCCACACCTCTCCTGCGCGGCGAGGAGGGACTGGCCTTCGCCCTCGGCGACCGACCGCACCTGCTCATCCCGCGGCTCGATCGCGGCGAGAGCCGCCGGGTGACCTACCGAGTGCGCTCGCACGTGCGCGGGCACCACCGCATCGGCCCGCTGACGATCCGGGTCAACGACCCCTTCGGCCTGGCCACCCGGGCGGTCGACCTGCCGGGCGAGACCTCACTCGTCGTCCTGCCGCGAGTCCTCCCCCTGGGGTCGGTGCGTGGCGTCCCCGCGGGCGGCGGCGGCGAGACGTCGAGCTCACCGCGCGTCGCGCTCCACGGTGAGGAGGACGTGGGGGTTCGCGAGTACCGGGTCGGTGACGACCTGCGCCGCGTCCACTGGCGCTCGACGGCACGGACGGGCGAGATGATGGTGCGCCAGGACGAGCAGCCCACCCGCCGCCGCGCACTGGTCCTGCTCGATGACCGGGAGTCGGTGCATGCCGGGACCGGCGACGGCGGCTCCTTCGAGTGGTCGGTGACGGCCGTGGCCTCCGTGGTGACGCTGCTGCTCGGCGAGGGCTTCCAGGTCCACCTGTGTCGCGCCTCCGACGAGTCCGGGGCCGTCGTGCCCGTCGCGAGCCTCGATCACGCGCTCGACGACCTCGCCGGTGTGCAGCCGAGCGGGACGACCTCACCCCGCGGCCTGTCAGAGGCCCTCGACGAGTTCACCCAGCACGGTGGCGGCATGGTCGTCGGAGTGCTCGGCGCCCTCGACGACGAGGTCGCGGCGCTCTTCACCGCCAGCAACCGCCGCGGGATCGCGATGGTCGTCGACCGGGGTGGCTTCACCGACCGACGCTCCGTGCCAGGTCCTGCGGACGCCACGGTGCACCGGCTGACGAGTGGCGGTTGGCGCGCCGAGGTCGTGCGGCCCGGTGCCGTCCTCGCCGAGATCTGGGCCCGGGCGAGCGTCGGTGTGGGGACGCTGCGATGAGGCACGACCCCAAGATCATCGCCGGGCTGCTCGCCGCCGCCGCGACCCTGGTCGTCATGCTCCCGATGCGGGGGCTCTTCGACGCCTCTCCCTGGCTCTACCCGTCCGTCCTCGGGGTCGTCGTGGTCGCCGCCTCAGGCATGATCCTGCGATCCCTGACCCACCGGTCCGGGGTGATCATCATCGGGCAGGCACTCGTGGCCGCCGCCTATGTGCTGGTCACGCAGCTGGGCGAGACCACCCGGCTGGTGGTGCTGCCCACGCCACGGTCGGTCACGGCGCTCGTCGACCACTTCGAGCAGGCCAGGGACACGATCACGACCTACGCCGCTCCCGCTCCCGCCACTCCCGGCATCGTCGTCGCCCTCGTCATCATCGTCGTCGTCGTCGCCCTGGCCGTCGACCTGTCGAGCGTCACCGCCGGCACCCCGGCGGTGGCGGGACTCCCCCTCCTGTCGCTCTTCCTCGTCTCGGCAGCCAACTCCGGAGGATCCCTCTACGGGCTCTGGTTCGTCGTCAGCGCCGCGCTGTGGCTGGCCATGGTCGCCCACCAGTCCGACATCGACCTGCGTGGGTGGGCGACGTCCATCCCTCTCATGGCACGGGGTGACGGCGACGGGATCGCCTCGCGGTCACACCGCTGGCAAGCGGCCCGGGTGGGGGCCTTCGCTCTCGTGGCGGCCGTCGCGGTCGCGACCTTCGTCCCGCACCTGCCGCCGCGCTATGTCCTCGACGGGCTCGGCCGAGGCGGTGGCGGCGCAGGAGGCGGGGCCGGTCTGCGGCTGTCCTCCGAGCTCGACCTCAGGCGCAGCCTGGAGTCCCCCAGCGAGGTGCCCGTCCTGCGCTACACCACCGACGACCCGACACCGGGACCGCTGCGGGTCGCCGTCGTCGAGGACTTCGACGGGGGCCTGGGGCGGATGCGCTCGCGTGCCCTGGAGCCCCAGGAGGGATACTCCCCCGAAAACCCGGTGGCCAGGGTGCCGGACACGATCGGTCGCGACCTGCGCACCCTCGTCGTCGAGGACAACGGCATCGCCGCACCCCAGCTGCCCCTGCCGTGGCTGACCCGGTCGGCCGACCTGGGCGGCATCCCGTGGTCGCTGGGAGTCGATGGCACCGCGCAGGTCCAACGCACACCCGGGACCTACTCGGCGTCCTTCGTCGAGCTGGACCCGCAGGACGCAGACTTCGCCGTCCTTCCGCCGAGCAACCCGGACACCAATGTCGACAACACCGCCTACCGGGACGCCTACCTCAGTCTCGACAGCGGATCGATCGTCGAGGTCTCCCGGCTGGCCAACTCCTTGGCCGGGATCGACGCCACCCCGATCGAGATCGCCCAGGCCATCCAGGAGTACCTGCGCGGCCCCGACTTCGAGTACGACCTGGAGCTGCCCGAGAGGCCACAGGGCCGCGACCCGGTCGTCCACTTCCTGCGGACCAAGGTCGGCTACTGCCAGCAGTTCGCCGCCACCATGACGCTGCTCGCCCGCGCCCGCGGCATCCCCGCCCGGGTCGTCATCGGCTTCCTCCCCGGCTCGAGCGCCAACGGCCGCGACCGGATCGTGCGGGCCAGCGACGCTCACGCCTGGCCGGAGCTGTACTTCGAAGGAGTCGGTTGGACGCGCTTCGAGCCGACACCGGGCCAACGGGCGGCCAGCGTGCCCGGGTACTCGATCAGCATCGACGACTCCACCAGCACCGACACGACCACGAGCACCAGCGAGCCGACGAGCACCTCGAGCACGGCGCCCTCGCAGACCGACGAGACCGTCGTCGCCGACCCAGCCGCCGCAGCGCAGGCGGGCACCCCGCGATGGGTCTGGTGGCTCCTCGGCCTGGCGGGTCTGCTCGCGGTGCTCGCGATCCTGCCGGCCACCGCGTGGTTCGCCCGACGACGTGAACGGCGCACCGCCCGAGACTCTGCGGAGCGGGTCGAGCGCGAGTGGCGCGAGCTGGTCACCCAGCTCGAGGACCTGGGCATCCGGGCACCGGTGGGCGCCACGCCTCGCCAGTCGGGGCGTTGGATCGGCCACCGGATGCACCTGGAGGCACCGATGCAGGAACAGCTCGACCACGTCGTGGCCACCCTGGAGCGGGCTCGCTACGGCACGCCCGGGCAGGACCTGCCCGATGTCTCCCGCGAGGTCGACGCGCTCGTGGGCCGGGTCCGCTCCAGCCGTCAGCGGTCGGCGCAGCTGCGCTCGATCCTGTGGCCGCAGGACGGCCTCGACGTCTGGCGGTCGTGGGGGCGGGCGGTCCTCGACCGCCTCCCCGGGCGGAGGTAGAACCGCCCACGAGTCGTCCGCGCGTCGACCTCCACCCAGAGCAGTGACGACGAAGGGAGGCACCCACCATCTGGTGGGTGCCTCCCTTCGTGCCATCCGGCCGCGCTGTCTCGACCTCAGTCGAGGTAGTCGCGCAGGACCTGCGAGCGGCTCGGGTGACGCAGCTTGCTCATGGTCTTGGACTCGATCTGACGGATGCGTTCACGCGTCACGCCGTAGACCTTGCCGATCTCGTCGAGCGTCTTGGGCTGGCCGTCGGTCAGACCGAAGCGCATCGACACCACGCCGGCCTCGCGCTCGCTGAGCGTGTCGAGGACCGAGTGCAGCTGCTCCTGCAGGAGCGTGAAGCTCACGGCGTCGGCCGGCACGACCGCTTCGGAGTCCTCGATGAGGTCACCGAACTCGGAGTCACCGTCCTCGCCGAGCGGGGTGTGCAAGGAGATCGGCTCGCGACCGTACTTCTGGACCTCGACGACCTTCTCGGGCGTCATGTCCAGCTCCTTGGCCAGCTCCTCCGGGGTGGGCTCGCGGCCCAGGTCCTGGAGCATCTGCCGCTGGACGCGGGCGAGCTTGTTGATGACCTCGACCATGTGCACCGGGATGCGGATGGTGCGAGCCTGATCGGCCATGGCGCGAGTGATGGCCTGACGGATCCACCAGGTCGCGTAGGTCGAGAACTTGTAGCCCTTGGTGTAGTCGAACTTCTCGACCGCACGGATCAGGCCGAGGTTGCCCTCCTGGATGAGGTCGAGGAAGAGCATCCCGCGACCCGTGTAGCGCTTGGCCAGCGATACGACGAGGCGCAGGTTGGCCTCGAGCAGGTGGTTCTTGGCGTTCTTGCCGTCCTGGGAGATCCACCACAGCTCGCGCTTGAACTTCATGTCGATCTTCTCGCCCGCGGACAGCTTTTCCTCGGCGAAGAGGCCGGCCTCGATGCGCTTGGCCAGCTCGACCTCCTGCTCGGCGTTGAGGAGGGCGACCTTGCCGATCTGCTTCAGGTAGTCCTTGACCGGGTCAGCGGTGGCGCCGGCGGTGACGACCTGCTGGGCAGGCGCGTCGTCCTCGTCGTCGTTGCTGATGGTGAAGCCGGACTTCTCGTCCTGCTCCTCCGGCTTGTCCTTGGGCTTGGGGTCCTCGCCGAGGACCTCGTCCTCGCCGGGCGCCGGCTCTTCGGCCGTGGTCGTCGTCGGGTTCGAGGCGGCCTTCTTGGCGGCGGCCTTCTTGGCAGCCGTCTTCTTCGCGGCGGCCTTCTTCGCGGCGGGCGCGGCGGCAGCAGCAGCGGCCGACGTGGTCGCCGCCGTCTTCTTGGTCGCGGCCTTCTTGGTCGTCGCTGCGGCGGCGGCCTTCTTCGTCGGCGCGGCGGCGGCCTTCTTGGTCGTCGTCACAGCCGCCTTCTTGACGGCCGTCTTCTTCACGGCCGCCTTCTTGGCGGGGGCCTGCTTCGCCGTGGTCTTCTTGGCGGTTGACTCTGGCACCTGAACCTCGATTCCCTGGTCGTCGAGCGCCCGCAGGACGATGCGTCCGCGGCTGGGGCTGACCTGCGCCTCGCCGAATGCGGTCTGCAGCTGATCGCTGGTGATGGATCCGGTCGTGTGGCCCACTCGGACCAACTCCTGGAGCGATGGGTGCGAGAACTCCTTGGGGAGGGAGCCCTGCGCCCCTTCGGACCGTGGGGACACAGCAGTCACCAACAACCTTTCGTCACGGGAGATGTCGCCGGGCACGTGATGAGGTTGGCGTGAGAGCCTCATCCACCCGACTCGCCCGGACGCTGTGCGTTGGGCTCATCACCATTATAAAACGACATGTCGGCAAACACCGCAGCGGGCGCCCCGAAGGGCGCCCGCGATGGTCGAGATGGGGTTCAGCGCGCCTTGACGGCGAGCACGTCGCAGGGCGCATCGAGCAGCACCCGCTGGGCGTTGGAGCCCAGGATGAGCTTGCCGACGGGGGTGCGCTTGCGCAGCCCGATGATGATCAGGCTGGCGTCGGTCTCCTCGGCGACGACGATGAGGTCCTCGGCCGGCTCCTTGCCACGCACGAGTCCGCGGACCTCGCCCTCGACACCTGCCTCCTCGAGGCGGCTGCGCACCTGCTTGAGGTCATCTTCGTTCTTGCGGGCGCTGTCGCCGCTCAGACCGGCACCCCCGCGGTCGGAGTGGATGACGACGAGGTTGTCCTTCCGTAGGCGGCACTCCTCGAAGGCTCGCTCGAGCGCGGCCTCGCCTTCCTTGGTGGACACATATCCCACGACGATTGTCATCGTTGCTCCTCGGCAGTTCTACTGGTGCGGATGGACCTGCGCCAGACGCTACACCGCGGCGGCGTGACCTGTCTCACTCCGCCTCCACCGTGTCGGGCGGGCCCACGCCCGAGACGGCCTCGCGCAGCAGCATGGCCACCTGGTCGACCTCGGTGAGGAAGCCGTCGTGCCCGACCCTCGAGCTGATCGTGGCCAGCTCGGCGCCGAGGTGGGCCTGCGCCACCTCGTGCGACAGCCGCGGCGGGTAGAGCCGGTCGGAGTCGACGGGGACGAGCACGAGACGACCGGCGAAGGGAGCCAGTGCCGCGGTCAGCCCACCTCGCCCTCGACCGATGTCGTGGGAGTTCATCGCCTCCGAGAGCACGATGTAGGAGTTGGCGTCGAAGCGCCCGGCGAGCTTGCCGCCGTGGTGGTCGAGGTAGCTCTCGATCGCGTAGCGCGGCCGGCCGTCCTCCCCCGGGACCTCGTCCTGCTCGTCGCGACCGAAGCGCTCGTGCAGCTCGAGCTCGCTGCGGTAGGTGACGTGGGCGATGCGCCGCGCGATCCCCAGCCCGACCTCGGGGCCGTGCGGGTTGTCGTAGTAGTCGCCGCCGGCGAACCACGGGTCATTGCGGATCGCGAGGATCTGGGTCTGGCTCCAGGCGATCTGCTCCGCCGTCGCGTACCCGCTGGAGGCCAGCGCCACCGCGGTCCGCACGCGGTCGGGGAAGGACGCGACCCACTCGAGCGTGCGCATGCCGCCCATGGACCCGCCGACGACGGTGTGCCACTGGGCGATCCCCAGGGCGTCGGCCAGTCGCGCCTCTGCGGCGACCTGATCACGGATCGTGACGCGAGGGAAGCGGCTGCCCCAGGGGCGACCGTCGGCGGCAGATGTCCCCGGACCCGTGCTCCCCTGGCAGCCACCCAGGACGTTGACCGCCACGACGAAGTACTCGTCGGTGTCGAGCAGCGCTCCGGGCCCGACGAGGTCGGGCCACCAGCCGACCGTGGGATGGCCCGGACCGGACGGGCCGACGACATGGCTGTCTCCGGTGAGCGCGTGCTCGACGAGGACGGCGTTGTCGCGGGCCGGGTTGAGCGCGCCCCAGGTCTCGTAGGCGAGTACGACGTCGGGCAGGTGGTCGCCGGACTCGAGGGTGAGATCACCGATCGCCTGGAAGATGCGGTCGCCGGGCGGGTCGCCGTCGCGCCACAGCGCGGTGCCCGTGGGGGGTGTGGTGGTAACACTCATCAGGATGACTCCCGGCTCGCCTTGCCACATCACTGCGATGCAGCCTGGTCATCACCCGGGGCACCCCGTCGCGAGGAGGGTTGCCGGCCAGCGAGCCGGGGCTTGACGCTGGCGCTCATGACCTGGCAACCATGCTAGCCGCAGGAGCAGCCCTCGATCGAGCCCGGTCCGGTGTGCGGACCGACTCAGGCAGCCGAGTCCGGCACGGCCCCGGGCCCGGTCAGCTCCCACGGACGCACTCCCTCGGACAGCAGGCTGAGCAGCAGGTCCGACAGACGGTGCCCGGGCTCGACCTCGAGGGCACGCTCGAGGCAGATCCCGGCGACGGTCCCGTCACCGGTCCACCACGCGAGGAGCGCCGTGACGGCGAGGAGCGAAGGGGTCAGCTCCACTGGCACGAGTCGCGTCAGCTCACCCAGGCGCAGCCGCACGGCCATCAGGTCCTCCTGGTGCTGGCCGCGGGGCGTGCCCGGTCCCGCCCAGGTGCACCGGGAGCAGGCGCGACGGGCCCGGGCGATGTGCGGAGCGGACAAGGCCGAGCACGGCATGGTGCCGGGGCACAGGACGGCCAGGAGCGCGTCTCGCCAGTCGACGTCGAGCACGGACGCAGCCAGGAGGTGCAGCTCGTCATCGCCCAGGTCGGCCACGGCGAGCGCCTCGCGGGAGGGGTCGAGGACCCGTCCCCAGGCGTGCGCGACCGCATCGTCGTCGGCCGGCATGCCCGACGGGTGCCGCGCTGTGGCCACGGCTGCGGCGCGCAGCTCGTCGCGCTCGGGCAGCGCGCCCCTGACGAGGTGGTCGCGGCTCGGCAGCGGGTACACCCCGGCGTGCACGAAGGGAGCGACCGCCGGGACGTCCTCCGGCGGCGGCAAAGGGCGCACGATCGTCGGCCCGCGCTGACCGGCCAGGTGGCCGTGACCGTCCCGGACGACGAGCTGCAGATCGACCTCGAGGGCCACCTGGTCGGCGGCAGCGGTGAGTGCCTCCGCGAGCGGCACGGACTGCCCTGCGTCGTCCTCGAAGGCGATGAGCAGGATGCTCGTCGCACCCTCACGCACGGCGACCGACAGGGCGTGGCGGGCGCTGTGGAGACAGTCGTCCGGGTCCGCTGGCAGGTCATGGCGTTGCAGCATGCCGAAGCGAGCACCGTGCATCACGACGAGGACGATGGACGGGCCCGGGTGGTACCCGAGCTGGTACGGGAGCACGACAGCGAGCTCGAGCGGGTTGCGTGGTCTGGCGATGGTTGTCATGCAACGAATCTGGCCCCTGCCGAGGTGCTCGGCTGGGGCCAGATCTTTGCTGTGCAGGGCCCTTGTGGCGACCCCTGGGCTGTGGATCAGTCAGGCACGACGTACGACGGGATGGGCTGCTCCCACTGGGCGTGGGCCGACGGCTGCTGCGTCTGCTGGGCGGTCCACTCCTCGCGCGCGGCCATCCCGTGCTCCCAGGCGATGAAGTCCTCGGTCTCGCGCACGAGCGTGGCCGCGACCCAGCCCATGACCATCACGTCATCGACGAGGCCGAGCACGAGGAAGAGCCCCTCGGGCACCACATCGATGGGCGAGACGATGTATCCGACACCTGCGAGCAGCATGAGCAGGCGGCCCGAGGAGAGCCCGTGGTACTCCCCCGAGCGCACGGCGCGGATCATCCGTGGCACGGCGCGCAGACGCTGCCACAGGCTGGGCCCACCGGGGCGGGCAGCCGTGCGGACGGCCGACGCGAGGTGGGCGGCGTTGCGGATGCGGTGTGTGGCCATGGACATCTCCTGACGCTCGGGCGCTCCCGGTCCGGGCGCGCTCCCGCATGACCCAACGTAGCGCGCCCGTCCGGGATTCCCCACGGCCAGGCAGCCGCTCCGGTCACTCCCGGGAGGCGACTCTCTCGTCGGGCGCGCCCCCGTGTCAGCGCGAAGGGCGCCGTCGTCCTGACGAGCGCCCTCAGGCCCCGGGCGTGTTCGTGATCGCGCGCGGGAACTCCTTGCGCACGTGCTCCGCCAGCTGCCGCATCAGCCACACGTCCATCCCGGCGCCGACGGCGCCGCCGACGACGGGGACGGCCTTGCCGAACCGGGCGAAGACGCCCTTGCCTGCCGAGGAGAGGATCCGGAAGCCGACGGCCTTGTTGACGACCATCAGGGCGGGCCCGGGCAGCCGCTGGGCGGCCAGCCCGGCCAGCCGCCCGGTGGGCGCGACCATGCCGGCCTTGGCGAGCAGGTCCTGGGCATCGGCACCGACGAGGCTGAGCAGCACCGCGGAGCGGATCTCGGGCTGCGTGAGGTCGTGGCCACGCAGTGCGGCGACGGACGCGGACATGCGCGTCGCGAGGACGTAGAAGCCCAGGACATTGGCGGGCAGGGCGACGATCATCGTCGCAAAGCCACCGAGGTTGGTGACGAAGCCGGCCGCCCCGGCGAGCTTGAGGTGGTCGGAGACGACCTCGTCGACGGCCTTGTCCACGTCACCCGCGTGCTTGGCGCGGGCCTTGTCGGCGACCTTGGCCGCGGAGTCGAAGGGCCCGCGTCCGTCGATGCCGGTGTCGAGCAGGTTTTCGACGAGCTTGAGCGACGACGACGCGAGCGCGCCCTCGTTCTTCGGGTCCTTGGCCTGCTCCAAGGCGGTGCGCGTGTCCTTGACCTGCTTCTTGCGGCCGAATCCGAGACGATCGGAGATGAATCCCATGTGCCGTCCTCTCTCCTGATGCAGTGGTGGTCCTGGCGGGCATCCTGTCACGGCAGACGGGCGCCTCGCGTCCTCACGACCGGAGCGTCGGTGCTCCCCGGTAGCCTCACGCAACGTGGGTGCAGCCGAGCCGGGAGCCGTCGTCGTCGGAGTCGACGGCGTGGGCGCCCTGCTGCCCCCGCAGGGCCCCGCAGTGCTGACACGGGACCTCCCTTCGCTCATCGCCGCTCTCTCCCCCGGGACCCGCTATGTCACCTGGTCGGCCACGTCGGTCGCTCCCCTGATCGCCGCCGGCGCCGCCCTCGACCGCACCTGGGACCTCGCGGAGGTCCACCGACTCGTCCACGGAGGTTGGGCGGCGGGGCCCGAGCGGACCTGGGCCGCCGTCCACGGCCTGGACCCCTCGGCCGCGCCGAGCGCGCCGAGCGGCGACCTCTTCGACCTCCTCGCCGACGAGGTGCCCCCCGAGCAGCTGGTCCTCGACGACGGGTACCTGCGCGCCGATGCCGTCACGGGGGCCTGGCTGACGACGCCGCAGCGGTGCGCGGCCTTCGCCGAGGCGGCTCGGCAGGTCGCCACCGCACAGCACGAAGGGATGAGCGCCCGCGGTCCTCGCGTGCTCGCCACCGCGTACGCCGAGTCAGCGGCCGCGGTGCTCTGCGTCGAGCTCGAGCAGGGCGGTCTGCCGATCGACCGGGACACCGCGAGAGCGTTGGTCGCGGACGCGGCCGGCGACGAGCCGCACACGATCGAGGAGGAGCTGGCCTCCCGGGTGACCCGCGACGCGCCGGTCCTCGCGGCGCTGCCCGGCACGGGCCACGTCGACCTGCGCAACCCCGCCCAGGTCAAGGCGATGCTCGCCCGCGCCGGCATCGACGTGCCCTCCACCCGCAAGTGGGTCCTGGAGGCCCATGTCAGCACGCACCCCGTCGTCCCGGCCCTCCTCGAGTGGCGCAAGCGCGAGCGGATCGCCACGACCTACGGCTGGCGGTGGCTGCGCGAGCACGTGGGCACCGACGACCGCCTGCGCGGCGCATGGGCGGCCTGCGACGGGGCCGCCGGCCGGATGACTGCCCAGGCGGGCCTGCACAACCTCCCTTCAGAGCTGCGACCCGCGGTCGCCGCCGACGACGGGTACGTCCTCGTGCGCGCCGACCTCGGGCAGGTCGAGCCGCGGGTGCTCGCTGCGGTCTCCCGGGACGAGGCCTTCGCGGCGGCCACGCGGGAGGACGACCTCTATGCCCCCGTCGCGGCGCGGTTGGGCGTCGAACGGCCGGTGGCCAAGATCGCGGTCCTCGCCGCGATGTACGGCCAGCGGTCGGGACCGGCGGCCGAGGCACTCAAGGGCCTGGAGCGTGAGTACCCGGTCGCCATGGCCCACCTGCAGCGCGCTCAGGACCGCGGACGGCGTGGTGAGCCGGTGCGCACCTTCGGCGGTCGGCTCGTGCGTACCGACTTCGGAGTGGGTGGCCTCGACGACGAGGGCCGCGACGGGCTGGCTGCCTCTCGCGGGCGCTTTGCCCGCAATGCCGTCATCCAGGGGTCGGCGGCCGAGCTCTTCAAGGCCTGGGCCGCGACGGTGCGCGTGGCCGTGCGCCCTCTCGGCGGCCGGATCGTGCTCTGCCTGCACGACGAGCTGCTCGTCCACGTGCCGCAGGAGCACGCGGACGAGGCGGCTGCCGTGGTGGACCGCGTGCTCACCGACGCCGCACGACGCTGGCTCGGCGGCGAGCAGGTGCGCTTCGTCTCCGACACCTCGATCGTGCGGCGCTGGTCGGAGGCGAAGGACTAGGGGTTGTCGGTCTCGTCGACCGTGCGCAGGAAGTCCTCGAAGTCGGCGCCGATCTCGTCGGCGGACGGGAGGTCATCCCCTTCGCCAGCGAGCAGGCTGGGCCGCTCGAGCCCGCGCAGGTGGACGTCGTACTGACGCTCGAGCGCCTGCACGGCCTCCTTGACCTCCTCGTTCTCCTCGACCTCGCGCTCGATCTGCAGCCGGCCCTCGCCCGCTGCCTCGGCGAGCGCGTCGTTGGGCAGGTTGAGCCCGGTGACGTCGACGATGGCGTTGAGCGCGGTGAGCGCGGCGTCGTGGAAGGTCGACTGCGCCAGGTAGTGGGGCACGTGGATGCTGAAGCCGACGGCGTCGCGGGAGGACTCCCCCAACCGCATCTCGAGCAGCGCCGCGAGGGAGGCCGGGACCTGCACCGTGCCGAAGACCGGCTTGTGATCACCGATGAGGCGCTCGTCGGAGCCGTGGACGGTCATGCCGACCGGGCGCGTGTGCGGGACGGCCATCGGGATGCCGTGGGCGTGCACCGCGATCGAGATGCCGATCTCGTCCATGAGGCTGGTGACCGCGTCGATGACCGCCTCCCACCGGAAGTCCGGCTCGGGACCGGTGAGGATGTAGTACGTCTGACCGTCCCGGTCGAGCAGGTGGTACAGGATCAGGGCGGGGTCGTTGTAGTCCGTGTACCGGTTGGCGTCGAAGGTGATGACGGGTCGTCGGCTGCGGTAGTCGATGAGCGAGTCCACGTCGAACGATGCGACGACGCTCGCGTCGCTCGCCTCGAGGAGGTGGTCGACGAGCAGCCGCTGGGCCATGCCCGCGTCGAAGAAGCCGTCGAAGGCCACGATCATCGGCCCGGGCTGGAGCAGCGCGGGGTCGGTGTCGGCCTCGTAACGGTAGAGACGCTCGGTCACGTCAGGACCTCCTGGTCGGTGAAGCATTCATTGTGGCAACGACCGGGGCGATCCGGCCATTCCCCCCTCAGGTCGAGACGGCGGCGATGGCGGATCGCACCCGCTTGGCCGAGACCGAGCGCGCCGTCCCGATGGACTGCGCGAAGAGCGAGATCCGCAGCTCCTCGATCATCCACCCGATGTCCACGACGTCCGGTGAGCGTCTGCGCAGGGGTGGCAGCTTGTCGAGGAGGTCGGCGTAGGCGCCTTCGACCCCGTCGACGGCCTCCTGGTGGGTGGCATCGCGTCGCGGGTTCTCGGCCGCACGCTCCAGACGAAGGGAGATCCCCCGCAGGTAGCGCCGCAGGTCCGGCAGCCGCTCCAGCCCGGTGTCGGCGATGAAGCCGGGGCGCACCAGCCCGTCGAGCTGGGCCCGCACGTCGGCGACGGTGACGCCGAGCGCGGGAGCGCTCATCCGGGCCAGCAGCGCGAGGACCTCGGTGCGCTGCGCGAGGACCGGCTCGACCTCGGAGACGGCCGTCAGCACCCGCTGCGCGACGTGGGTGCGAGTGGCAGCGAGTGCCCGGTCGAAGTCGGCGCGCGTGCGCACCGCCCCGGTGACGTGCTGCAGGACGATGTCGTCGACGGCGGCCGCGAGGGCGTCGTCGAGGAGCTTCGGGACGGAGCCGTGGGGGTTGTCCGCGAGCGCCAGCTTCTGCGCATTGGTCAGCCGCGCGAGCACCCGCTTCCACGGCGGGCTGGTGCTCAGCAGGAGGAGGCGGCGCACGCCGGAGCGGTGGGCGGCGATCGCCTGCTGCTCGTCCGGCAGCACGCGGACGGCGACGCTGCTCCCTTCGTCCACGAGGGCCGGGTACCCGATGACGGTGTGCTTGCCGGTCCTCGTGGTGAAGGTGCTCGGCAGCTCGTCGAGGTCCCACGTCGTCAGGCCGGTGCGCTCGATGGAGGCGCCGGCGCGTGACATGCCCTGCTGGACGTGCCCGGCGAGGCTCTCCCGCAGGGCTTCGAGGTCCTTGCCATGGCCCAGGCGGCGTCGGCGGTCGTCCTCGACGGTGAAGCTGACCCGCAGGTGGTCGGGCACCTTGGCCCAGTCCCACTCCCCCTCGTCGATGCGGATGCCACCGCGCCGGCCGAGCACTGTCGACAGCTGCGAGGTGATCGTCGTCCCGGCCTCGGCGTCGAGCTCGGCCAGCGCTGCCCGGGCGTGGTCGGGCGCGGGGACGAGATGGCGGCGGGTCGCCTTGGGCAGCGACTTGATGAGCGCGGTCACCAGGTCGGCGCGCAACCCGGGCACCTGCCAGTCGAAGCCGTCGACGGTCAGTCGGTTGAGCACGGCGACGGGCACGTGCACGGTGACACCGTCGTCCTCGGTGCCGGGCTCGAACTGGTAGGTGACGGCCAGCTCCAGCCCGTCGGTGCGCCAGCGCCGCGGGTAGTCCCGCTGGTCGACCTGGGCCGCGTCGTCGCGGGTCAGGAGGTCCTCGGTGAGGGTGAGCAGGTCGGGCTGCTCCCGGCGGGCGGACTTCCACCACGAGTCGAAGTGCGCGCCGGACACGACGTCGGCGGGGATCCGCGCGTCGTAGAAGGCGATGACGTCCTCGTCGTCGACGAGCAGGTCGCGGCGGCGGGCCCGCTCCTCGAGCTGCTCGAGTCGACGGATCAGCTTGCGGTTGGCGGCGAGGAACTCGTGCCGGCCCTCCCACTCCCCCTCGAGCAGCGCGTGCCGGATGAAGAGCTCGCGGCTGACGACGGGGTCGATCCTGCCGTAGGACACCGATCGGCCGACGACGAGCGGAACACCGAAGAGGGTGACCCGCTCGGTCGCCATGACGGACGCCGCCTTCTTGCTCCACCGCGGCTCGGAGTAGGTGCGCTTGACGAGGTGGGCCCCCGCCCGCTCGGCCCACACCGGGTCGATGCGGGCCGACGAGCGCGCCCACAGTCGCGAGGTCTCGACGAGCTCACCTGCCATGACGAAGGGGGGTTGCCGCTTGAAGTTCGTGGTGCCGGGTTGGATCGAGAAGCGCGCTCCGCGCGCTCCGAGGTAGTCGCGCTTGTCCTCGTCGCGCAGACCGATGTGGCTGAGCAGACCGGTGAGCAGCGCCTGGTGGATCCGGTCCCAGTCGGGCTCGGCATCCTCGGCCGAGGTGCGCTGCCTGGTGTCGATCTTGTGCTGCTTGGCGGCGCGCACGAGCTGGGAGTGCAGGTCCTGCCACTCACGGATCCGTAGGAAGTGCAGGTACTCGCGCTTGCACATCCGGCGGAAGGCGCTGCCGGACAATGTCTTCTGCTGTTCCTTGAGATAGACCCACAGGTGCCACCAGCTGGCGAAGTCCGAGCCCTCCTGGCGGAATCGGGCATGCTGCTGGTCGGCCTGGGGCCGCTTGTCGACCGGTCGCTCGCGCGGGTCCTGGATCGACATGGCGGAGATGATGACGAGGACCTCGGTGGTGCAGCCGAGCGTGTCGGCCTCGATGAGCATCCGCCCAAGCCGCGGGTCGACGGGCAGGCGCGCGAGCGTCTTGCCGGTGGGGGTGAGCCGACGACCACCGCCACGGCGTCCTCCCTTCGCCTGCGTGGTCTCGCGGGCGGCCGCGGTCTCGGTGTCGAAGGCCTGCAGCTCCTGCAGCAGGCGGACTCCGTCGGTGATCTGGCGGGAGTCCGGCGGCTCGAGGAAGGGGAAGCGCGCCACGTCGCCGAGGCCGAGCGAGGTCATCTGGAGGATGACGCTCGCGAGGTTGGTGCGCAGGATCTCGGGGTCGGTGAACTCAGGACGTGACTCGTAGTCCTCCTGCGAGTACAGGCGGATGCAGATGCCTTCGGCGATGCGACCGCACCGGCCGGCACGCTGGTTGGCGGAGGCCTGCGAGACGCGCTCGATGGGTAGGCGCTGGACCTTGGTCCGTTGGCTGTACCTGGAGATGCGGGCGGTGCCGACGTCGATGACGTAGCGGATCCCCGGGACGGTCAGGGAGGTCTCGGCGACGTTGGTGGACAACACGATTCGCCGTCCTGAGTGCCGCGCGAAGACGCGGTGCTGCTCGGCCGCGGACAGGCGGGCGTAGAGCGGGATGATCTCGGTGTCGGGCAGCTGCATCGAGGTCAGGGCCTCTTGCGCGTCGCGGATCTCTCGCTCCCCGGAGAGGAAGACGAGCGTGTCGCGAGGGCCGCCGTCGTCGGGCTCGGTCCACAGCTCCTCGACGGCCTTGCAGATGCCGGTCACCTGGTCGCCGTCACCGTCGTCCTCCTCGTCGTCACCGAGTGGCCGGTACCGCACCTCGACCGGGTAGGTGCGACCCGAGACCTCGATGATCGGCGCGGGCTCGCCGTCGGGTCCGGCGAAGTGCGCGGCGAAGCGCTCCGGGTCGATCGTGGCGGAGGTGATGACGACCTTGAGGTCGGGGCGGCGCGGAAGCAGCTGCTTGAGGTACCCGAGGATGAAGTCGATGTTGAGCGAGCGCTCGTGCGCCTCGTCGATGATGATCGTGTCGTAGCGGCGCAGGTCGCGGTCGCGTTGCATCTCGTTGAGCAGGATGCCGTCGGTCATGACCTTGACGCGGGTGTCGGCGCTGCTGTGGTCGGCGAAGCGCACCTGGTAACCGATGAGCCCCCCGAGCTCGCCCCGCAGCTCCTCGGCGATCCGCTCCGCGACCGCGCGGGCGGCGATGCGGCGGGGCTGGGTGTGACCGATCTGGCCGGTGCGTCCGCGCCCGATCTCGAGCGCGATCTTGGGCAGCTGGGTCGTCTTGCCCGACCCGGTCTCCCCCGCGACGATGACGACCTGATGGTCGCGCATCGCTGCTGCGATGTCGTCCCTGCGCGCGACGACCGGCAGGTCCTGCGGGTAGTACAGCTCCTCCGCGGGGATGGCTTCGCGAAGGGGGGTGGGCATGGCGGTCAGGATACGTGCCCACCTCTCCTCGCTCCCCGAGGAGGTTGCGCAGCAACCGTCTCGAGGGGTCAGAAGTCGATGGTCCCGACGGGGCCGAGCGGCGTGCGCAGCGCGGCGTCGAGGGCCGCGACCGCGGCGGTCTCGCCGGTCACGTAGCCGGCGGCGGCCCGAGCCGCGATCGACTGCCCGCCGAGCCAGACCGCGCCGAGGTCACCGATGTCGAGGCTGACCGCGGCAGCGTCGTCGGTGCGGCTCAGCCGGCCGATGCCGTCGCGCGCGGTCCAGCGCCACCGCCCCGCCTGCTCGGTGAGGATCTCGTCGCGCACCTGCACGACGACGTCGACGTCCACCGCGTGACCACGCTCGGCGACGGCGGTCGGCAGGTCGACGAGACGGACCCACAGGTTGTCGGCCACGCCGCTGACGCTCATCGACCGGAGCGACGGCTGCCAGAGGGCGAGGACGTCGTCGGGTGCGACCCAGTACTCGGTGCTGCCCATCAGGTCGAGGTCGACAAGCCGCTCGGCCAGTGCGAGGCGTGCCCCCGCGTCCACCGACAGGAGGAAGAAGACCCCAACCTTGCCCGCAGCGCTGCCGTCGTCCCACTTGGGCGTGCGGTGGAAGTACGCGCACCCGACGTCCCGGCCGTCGCGGGTCGCCCACAGCAGCCGCGCCGGCTCTCGCTCGCCGCGGCTCTCCGGGGTGTCGGTGAGCAGCCGCTGGTTGTCCTCGGCGCTGCGCACGAGGTGCCCTGGCAGGGTGGTTGCGCACGCGCGCGCGAGGGCGTGCCATCGCTCGCCCTGGTCCGGGCTCGCCGTCGTGGTCCTCAAGGTGGTGACCTCGGCGACATCGCGGACCGACTGCGGCGCAGCGAACTTCGTCCCCCGCGCGAAGCTCGACATCAGCTCGGAGCTGGCGACGCCGTAGCCGAACCGGCCGTAGATCCCCGGCTCGGACGCCTTGAGCACGGAGATGGACCGCCCCTGCTCGTCCCTGGTCCACCGCAGGTGGTGCGCCATCATCGCGCCGAGCACGCCCCGCCGTCGGTGGTCGGGGTGCACCCCCACCCAGGTCAGGCCCTCTGCGGGGCGAAGGGAGGCGCCCCCCTTCGCCGCCGGGACCGACAGCTCGACGTCCCACGAGCCCGCGATGCCCGCCGGCTCGCCGTCACGGGTGGCGACGAAGCCGGCCCGTCGTGGGGTGTCGCGCAACGCATCCGCCCGCGGCACCCGGCCCGATGCGGACCAGACGAGCTCGTCGAGGTCGAGGATCTGCTGGACGGCTGCGTCGTCGGCGGGATCGATGCGGGTGACGTGGATGTCGGAGGGCATGCCGTCACGCTCGCACCCGGCCGAGGGCGCCGCAACGGAGTTTTGGCAGCGTTCACGGGATCGGACTCGCGACCGGCCGCGTCGTCAGGTCATCGACCGCTGCATCCCGGCGCTGCTGGTCGGCCACCTTCCGACGCTCGGCGGCCTCCTCCTGCTGCTGTCGGGCCGTGCGCTCCGAGGAGGTCTCGGTGAGCCGGTCGTAGCTCTCCTTGTGCTTCTTGACGGCGGCGACCTGCTCGACAGTGTGGTTCGTCGCCCTCACCGAGTACTTGATGACCACGCCACCCTTGCGCACCCGGCCCGAGCCGGCGACCGCCGCCCAGTCGGTCGCGAAGTCGTCGATGAGCCGGGCACCGGACTTCTGCGCCACGATGTCGCTGACCTTGTCCTTCAGCCAGACCTTCGACGTGGCCACCTGGTGTCTCGCGGATACCTTGGCATTGGCCACGATCCGCTTGCGTGCGATGGGGTTCGTGGACTTGTCGGCTGCCTTGATCCCCCGGAGATGCTCTGCACGGCCACTCGCGCGGAAGGTGTTCTTGGCGGCCACCCTCTTGCTCACGGGGAGGGCTGTGTTCAGGCCCGCGAGGAGGGTGCTCGCACCGACGTCCTTGTAGCTGCCCTCGCCGTACACGACGCGGCGACCGAGCTTGCCGACGGGATCTCCCACGCCGAGGACGGACATCGGCCTGAAGACGGGGAGCCAGTCGACGACCGGGTTGTGGACCAGTGAGCTGGTGCCCACCCGGCTCGACTTCTCGAAGGCGTTGTAGGCCCTCGGGTCGGTCAGGTCCGGCGCCACGTCACCCAGCCGGGTCGCCACGGCCCGCTCGTCGACACTGGCCTCCTCGGCCTCACGGGTGAACTCGCGCTTGTTGGTCTGTCGCGCGTTGCTTGCCGCCCGGTACTCCCGGTCCACCCTCGCGTACTGCGGGTCCTCGGGCGTCATCGTCGCCAGCGTCGCCTTGCGGTCCTGCGAGGTCGTGACGTTGGCGTCGTAGCGGGCACGGATGCGCGTGAGCGCGGCCTGGCTCGTCTCGAGCCGCTCCGCGTACGGACGGATGATCCGCTCGGTCCCGGCCAGCCGGTTGGCGATGGCCACGAGGTCGTCAGGGGTCGCGCCGACCTCGGCGTCGAAGGTGGTCCCCGCGCAGGAGTCCCACACCCCCTTCGTCGAGACCGTGCGCAGCATCGCGGCCACCGTGTGGATGTTGGCGGCAACGGTCTTCAGCTCGTCGGCCTCCGCACGGATCATGACGGGGTCGCCCTCCTCGATGGTCCCCGGGTCGTAGAGAGCCATCAGAGGATCCCCCGATTGCGCTGGTCGACGAGGTCCTCGGTGTCGACGTACCAGGACCCGGCGTCCTTGGCCAGGCGGGCGAGCTCGCGCAGCTGCTTGCACACCCGCGTGCGCTCCAGCTCGTAGTCCCCGAGCGCTTCCTCGTACGCGTTGGTGCCCTCCCAGCTCGGGAAGCCGAAGGTCTCCACGAGGTCGTTGTTGGCCTTGGCCGCCTTCTCCTCCAGGTAGTCGGCGATGCTGGACAGCTGCCGCCCCAACCCCTCGATGCCCGCGCTGTCGATCGATATGCGTTGTCCGCCCATGCCCCGAACGCTACGAAAGAACGCCGCTGGGCCCGTGGAGATTTCCACAGGCCCAGCGGCGCGGACCCTTCGAGACGGTTGCTTCGCAACCTCCTCAGGGAGCGAGGAGGATCAGGCCTTCGCAACGTCCTCAGGGAGCGAGGAGGATCAGGCCTTCGCGGCGGCGAAGCCCTCCTCGAGGTCGGCGATGATGTCCTTGGTGTCCTCGAGACCGACCGACAGACGCACCAGGCCGGGGGTGACGCCGGCAGCGAGCCGGTCCTCCTCCGGACCCTGCGAGTGGGTCGTCGACGCGGGGTGGATGACGAGCGAGCGCACGTCGCCGATGTTGGCCAGGTGGCTGTGCAGCGTCAGACCCTCGACGAACTTCTTGCCCGCCTCGAGACCACCGGAGATCTCGAAGGAGATGACCGAGCCGGCCCCCTTCGGCGTGTACTTCTGCGCGGTGTCGTAGCTGGCGCTGGTCGGCAGCGAGGCCCAGGTGACCTTGTCGACCTGCGCGTGACCACCGAGGAACTCGGCGATCTTCGCGGTGTTGGACAGGTGACGGTCCATCCGCAGCGAGAGGGTCTCGATGCCCTGCCCGATGAGGAAGGCGTTGAAGGGCGAGATCGCCGGACCGAGGTCGCGCAGCAGCTGCACGCGGGCCTTGAGGATGAAGGAGAGGTTGGCGCCCATGACGCCGTTGATCCCCAGGTCCGGGCCGTAGCGCAGGCCGTGGTAGCCCGGGTCCGGCTCGTTGTAGTTGGGGAACTTCTCCGGGTCGGCCGCGTAGTCGAACTTCCCTGCGTCGACGATGACACCGGCGATCGAGTTGCCGTGGCCACCGAGGAACTTGGTCGCGGCGTGCACGACGATGTCGGCGCCGTGCTCGATCGGGCGCAGCACGTAGGGCGTGGCGATCGTGTTGTCCACGACCAGCGGGACACCGGCGGCGTGGGCGGCATCGGCGATGGCGGCGATGTCCAGGACGATGTCCTTGGGGTTGCCGATGGTCTCGCCGAAGAAGGCCTTGGTGTTGGGCTTGACCGCGGCCTTCCACTGCTCGATGTCGTGCGGGTCCTCGACGAGCGTGACCTCGATACCGTACTTGGGCAGGGTGTGCTGCAGGAGGTTGACCGTGCCGCCGTAGAGCGCGGCGCTGGCGACGATGTGGTCACCGGCCTCGGCGAGGTTCATCAGCGCGAGGGTGGTCGCGGACATGCCGGAGGCGGTCATCAGGGCCGCGATGCCACCCTCGAGCGCCGCGATCTTCTGCTCGACCGCGTCCTGGGTCGGGTTCATGATCCGCGTGTAGATGTTGCCGAGCTCCTTGAGCCCGAAGAGGTTGGCGGCGTGCTCGGTGTCCTTGAAGACGTACGACGTCGTCTGGTAGATCGGCAGGTTGCGGGCGCCCGTGGTCGGGTCGGGGGCCTGGCCGGCGTGGATCTGCTTCGTCTCGAAGCTCCACGTGGACTGATCGGTCATGGGTTCACTCCTGTGCATGGTGCGCGCTTGACCGTGACGGACGCCACGGACCGGGTCGTCTCCCGGGGCACCCCACCGCGGAGGAGGGTTGCCGGCCAGCAAGCCGGGGCTGTGCGCTGGCGCTCAAGACCTGCTCCGATGATAGGAAATCAGCCGCGGGCCACCAGCCCTGTCTCACCTAGCGGGCGGAGTGTCCAGATCGTGCACGGTGGATCCACCACAGGCCGACGAAGGGGAGGACCAGCGGCAGGTAGCCGTAGCCGGACCCGAAGTGGGACCAGACGGTCTTGTCCGGGAAGAGGTCCGGTTGCAGATAGGACAGCGTGCCCACCGTGAGGACGCCGACGGCCTCCACGAGGATCGCCCCGGTCGCCACGCGGGCGCCGGAGGCTCCCCCCTTCGCCAGGGCAACGGTCGCGACGATGTAGACCACGGCCGCGAGCGCCGAGAGCACGTACGCCAGCGGCGCCCGGTCGAGGTACTCGGTGATCTGCAGGACCGAGCGGCCCGTCGCGGCGAGCGCGAGGACGCCGTAGACGGCGACGACGATGCGGCCCGGCCCGGTGCCGGTGCTGACCTCAGGCGGGGCCACTGGTCTGCCAGATCTGCAGGATGCGGTAGGTCATGACGCCCACGGTGAAGGCGCCGGCGATGACGACGCCCATCGCCCAGCGGGTCTTCTCCTTCAGGGCGATGAAGACGACGATCGGCGGCAGGATCGGCAGGGTGAGGGCGTAGGCGAGCATCGTCGCGCCCTCCCCCGTGCCGGTGATCTGCCGGTGGACGACCGCGGTCACGACCGCGAGCACGATCAGGCCGAGCTCGACGACGGCGGTCACGAGGAGCAGCCCGTCGTCGACGAAGCGGTCGATCGCGAGGTACCCCAGGGCGATGAGCCCGAGTACGGCGACGGCGATCATCACGAAGGTGGTCAGGGGCACAAGCACCGGGCAAGGTTACCCAGCCTCCGCGGTGGGAGCATCACGGCATGAGTACGTCGCGTCCTGGTGCCCAGCAGCTCATCGCCTCCGTGGTCGATGCCGACAGCTTTGTCTCGTGGGACGAGCCCCTCGACCTGGGCGGGCTCGACGAGACCTACCGCGCGACGATGGCCAAGGCCGCCGAGCGCGCTGGCACCGACGAGTCGATCCTCACCGGAGCGGCCAGCATCCGCGGCCACGAGGTCGCCCTCATCGTCGGCGAGTTCCGCTTCCTCGGTGGCTCGATCGGCCGGGCAGCCGCCGGTCGGATCGTCTCCGCCATCCGCCGGGCGACCACCGAGCGCCTCCCCCTCGTGGCGGCGACCGCCAGCGGTGGCACGCGGATGCAGGAGGGCACGCCGGCCTTCATGACGATGGTCGACATCTCGGCGGCGGTCGTCGCGCACAAGGCTGCCGGGCTGCCGTATCTCGTCTACCTGCGCCACCCCACGACCGGCGGCGTCTTCGCGTCGTGGGGCTCGCTCGGTCACATGACGATCGCCGAGCCGGGAGCGCTCATCGGCTTCCTCGGCCCGGTCGTCTACGAGACGGTCAACGGCGTGCCCTTCCCCGAAGGGGTCCAGCTCGCGGAGAACCTCGTGGACAAGGGCATCGTCGACGCCGTCGTGCCGGTCGAGGGACTGGCCGACATCGCGGCCCGCGCCTTGACCCTGCTGTCCGCGACGACCGAAGGGAGCACTGCCGACCCGTCGGACCACCCCGCCTGGCCGGTCGCCCCCTTCGTCTCCCGCCCGGAGCCGAGCGAGCAGGAGATCGCCGAGCTGTGGTCGGCGATCGAGACGACGCGAAGGGAGGACCGTCCCGGCGTGCGCGAGCTGCTCAGGCACGCCGCCGACGACGTCATCCCGCTCAACGGCACCGGGTTCGGCGAGTCCGACAAGGGCGTGATGCTGGCCCTGACGTCCTTCGGCGGGCGTCCCTGCGTGCTCGTGGGCCAGGACCGTCGCTACCAGGTGTCGGAGTCGATGGGTCCGGCAGCGCTGCGTGAAGCCCGACGCGGCATGCGCATGGCGAGCGAGCTCGGGCTGCCGCTGGTCACCGTCATCGACACCCCCGGGGCGGACCTCTCCCCGCGCGCGGAGGAAGGCGCGCTGGCCGGTGAGATCGCCCGGTGCATCGCGGACATGACCTCACTGACGGTGCCGAGCGTCTCGGTGCTGCTCGGGGAGGGCACCGGCGGTGGGGCCCTCGCCCTGCTGCCCGCCCGTCGGGTCATCGCGGCCGGCAATGGCTGGCTCTCGCCGCTGCCGCCGGAGGGGGCGAGCGCCATCCTCTTCAAGGACACCGTCCATGCTCCGCTGCTCGCTGCCCGTCAGCGGGTCGGCGCCCGGCAGATGCTCGAGGACGGGCTGGTCGACGTCATCGTGCCGGAGTCCCCGGCCGCCCACGAGGACCCGCAAGCCTTCGCCGTCGCGATCGGGTCGGCGATCACCGCCGAGATCGAGGGTCTGCTGCTCTAGGCCGGCATGGACAGCTGGTCCCACCTGGGCATCTCGGCGACCGCGTGGGCGGTGGCCAGGTAGGTGCCGAGCAGCGGCACCCCGTGATCACGACACCCGGCGATGGCTGCCGCGTGCCACGCACGGGCCTCGTCGTCCGGGGCGTGCCCGAGGGGCCGGCCGATGGCGACGACCACCCCGCCCAGGCGCTCGGCGAACTGCCCGACGACGAGGTCGAAGGGCCGCTGGTACTCCCCCGGTTCGGGTCCGACGATGTCCAGGTCGGTGATCGAGATCGGTTGGATCATCCGCAGGGTGTCGTCGCACAGCAGGATGCTCAGACACCCCGTGGCTCGGTCGCTCTCACGCACGACGAGATCGATGACGTCGGCCGTCAGGCGCGGGTCGGTGAGGGGTCGGGTGGGCCAGTCGTGGGGCAGGTCCTTGTAGGTCATGGCATCGAGGATGGCCCGATCTCGCAGACGCGCCGCGGGCTTTTCCACAGGGTGCGAATCCCCTCGACCCGGGTGGGTAGTGTGATCTGTGGCACGACGCCCCACCCAGCGCGTCCGCCGTTCCGTGCGCCCACCCCCAGCACCCAGGAGAGCCACCCGTGGCACTGAGCGTCTTCGACCTTTTTTCGATCGGCATCGGGCCTTCGAGCTCGCACACCGTCGGCCCCATGCGCGCCGCGGTGCTCTTCGCGGAGGGGTTGCGCGACGAGCGCCTGCTCCCGGACGTGCGTCGGGTCAAGGCCGAGCTCTTCGGGTCCCTGGGCGCGACCGGTCACGGCCACGGCTCCAACACCGCGGTCCTCCTGGGCCTGTCCGGCGAGCGCCCTGAGCTGTGCGACCCGCGCTCCGTCACGGGCAAGCTCGAGCGGATCCGTGGTGCCCGACGCGTGAGCATCCTGGGCGAGCACGAGATCGACTTCGTCGAGGACGACGACCTGGTGCTGCACCGGCGCAAGTCGCTGCCCCTGCACCCCAACGGCATGACCTTCACCGCGTGGGGCGAGGGCGAGGAGCCGATCAGCAGCCACACCTACTACTCGGTCGGTGGCGGCTTCGTCGTCGGCGAGGACGCCTCCGGGTCGACCAAGATCGTCGCGGACACCACGCCCGTCGCCCACGCCTTCACCACCGGTGACCAGCTCCTCGCGATCTGTCGTGAGACCGGCCTGTCGATCGCCCAGGTGATGATGGACAACGAGAAGTCCTGGCGCACCGAGGACGAGGTCCGCAGCGAGCTGCTGCACATCTGGTCGGTCATGGTCGAGTGCATCGACAACGGCACCCGCACAGAGGGCGTCCTGCCCGGCGGGCTCAAGGTCCGCCGCCGCGCACCCCAGCTGAACCAGCGTCTGCGGTCAGAGGGCGACAGCACCGACCCCCTGCGCGGCATGGACTGGCTGACGCTCTACGCGCTGGCCGTCAACGAGGAGAATGCCGCCGGTGGCCGGGTCGTCACGGCTCCCACCAACGGAGCGGCCGGCATCATCCCCGCGGTCCTGCGCTACTACGTCGACTTCGTCCCGGGCGCCGACGACGACGGCATCATCCGCTTCCTGCTCACCGCCGCCGCGATCGGCGTGATCTACAAGGAGAATGCGTCGATCTCCGGCGCCGAGGTCGGCTGCCAGGGCGAGGTCGGGTCGGCCTGCTCGATGGCTGCTGGTGCCATGGCCGCCGTCATGGGCGGCAGCCCGGGTCAGGTGGAGAATGCCGCCGAGATCGGCATGGAGCACAACCTGGGGCTGACCTGCGACCCGGTGGGCGGCCTCGTGCAGATCCCCTGCATCGAGCGCAATGCCGTGGCCTCGGTCAAGGCGATCACTGCCGCCCGGACCGCCATGCGCGGCGACGGCTCGCACGTCGTCTCCCTCGACAAGGTCGTCAAGACCATGCGTGAGACCGGACGAGACATGAAGGTGAAGTACAAGGAGACCGCCCGCGGCGGTCTCGCGGTCAACGTCATCGAGTGCTGAGCGTCCGCTCCCTTCGCCGGGCATGACGAAGGCGCCGGGCATGACGAAGGCGCCGTCCCATCGGGACGGCGCCTTCGTGCTGCTCGCGGGTCAGGAGATCACTTCTTGGTGATCGTCCAGTCGCCCGATGCATTGACGACCAGGTACTTCGTGCCGTCCTGGACGGTCGAGGTGCCCTCGTAGCTGTCGTACTCGCTGACGAGACGGTCCGGGTAGTCCTCGGCGCCGACGGCCTGGATCTTGATGTCACCCATGAAGGAGTCCTTGGGCTGCGTGTACTTCACGCCGATGTCGGACTTCTTGCCGTCCCACTTGAAGACCTTGGCGCCATCGCCCTTCTCGGACGTGCCGAAGGTCGGAGCCTCGCCGATCTTCTTGAAGGTGACGGTCCACGAGCCCTTGGTGTCCATCTCGATCTGGGTGGTGCTCGTGTTGTAGCCCGTCAGGTTGTACGCGACGGTGCCCTTCTTGCTGTCGGTCGAGGAGATGATGTACTCGGAGTTCTTGCCGTTGTAGTCCAAGCCCTTGACCGTCAGGCTGTCGTACTTCTGCCCGTCGTAGGTGTACTCCACCAGACCCGGACCGTCACCGGCCGGGACCTTGAGCGTCTCAGCGCCCTTGCCCTTGTACGTGGTGTTCCACTTGGCGGCCTTGCCGTCGGCCGTCTGGGTCGGGCCGTCCGTGGTGGTCGAGGTCGTCGGGTCGGACGTCGTGCTGGAGGTCGGGTCGGACGTCGTGCTGTCCGTCGGGTCGCTCGACGTGGCGTCCGTCGGCTGGCTCGTCGTCGACGGCGGCGCCGCGGTGGTGGGGTCATCGTCGCTGCCACCAATGAGCTTGAAGCCGAGGAAACCCAGGACGAGCAGGAGCACGAGACCCAGGACGCCGAGACCGGCGATCAGCGGGAGCTTGCTCTTGCTGGCCGGCTGGCCGGCGGCGTAGGACGGCTGCTGGCCATAGCCACCGGCCTGCTGCCCGTAACCGGGCTGCTGCTGGCCGTAGCCACCCGCCTGCTGACCGTATGCGCTGGACTGGTCGTAGCCCTGCTGGCCGTAACCGGACTGCTGGCCGTAGGCGCCGGACTGGTCGTAGCCCTGCTGCCCGTAGCCCTCCTGGCCGTAGGCCGAGGCACCGTAACCGGCGGCACCTGCGGCGCCGGCCGAGTCACCGAAGCTCGTGCTGTCGGTGGAGATGGCCTCCGTCTCGGGCGAACGGTCGGCGTTGGGGCGCACGCGCGTGGCCTCGTCGACCTCGCTCGTGGAACCGACAGTGTCCTGCCGGGTGCCGGCACCCGACGAGTCGGGGCCCGGCGCACCGGTGCCGAAACCGTCAGGCGTGGCCTGCCGGTGCTCGGTCCATCCGTTGCCGTCCCAATAGCGAATCTGACCCTGATTGTCAGGGTCCTGATACCAACCGGCAGCCCAGTTGCTCATCGCAGGCCCTCTCCCGTTTCTTGTGAATGTCATCGTCTTGTGCGGGGCCCAGACTACCTGCGCTGCACCCCCGTGCCATGGGGAGAACTCCCCATGCCGTGCCGACTTTCGTCAGTTCTGGTAACCGGCTCTCCGGTTGAAATCGACGGCGCCCTGATAGGCGTGGTACATGCCCCAGCCCCAGGCCACGAGCATCATCGGCAGCCCGATGAAGCCGATGATGATCCAACCGAGGCAGATCACCAGGACGAGGCCGAAGATGTAGAGGCCGAGGAACCCGGCCCCTGCGCCCACGTCGCCGTTCATCATCGACCCGACGCCGGGGATGAGGAAGGAGATGAGCAGGGCGATGGCCGGCTCCTTGCGAGCGGCCGGCAGCCCACCCGGGTAGGGCGGCTGCGGCGAGCCGAAGGGAGGCTGCGCGGCACCGAAGGGAGGCTGCGCGGCACCGAAGGGTGGCTGCGCGGCACCGAAGGGTGGCGCACCCGCTCCGTGCACCGGCGTCGGCGCGTAGGGCACGACCTGGCTCGCGGCAGGCGGTGCGGACAGCGGTGCCGGTGGCGTGGGCGGTGGTGGTGGCGTCGGCGATGCCGCGGGCGCCGACGACGAATGCGTCCACTGGGAGCCGTCCCAGTAGCGTCGTTCACCCTCGTGCTCGTACCAGCCGGGCGCGTGTTCGTTCATGTTCTCCCCTGTGTCTACGGGGAGATGCTACCTGCGGACTGCAGTGCTCGCGCCACGTGCTCCTCTGCGGCGGCGATCACATCGAGGTCGCCGACGACCACCAGACGGTCGGTCGCACGGGAGAGCCCCACGTACAGACGCTCGCGGAAGCGGCCCGTGGTCCCGCTCTCGTTGACGCAGAGCACGACGGCGCGACGCTCCATCCCCTTCGCCCCGAGGACGTGCCCGTAGAAGACGTCGTCGTTGTCCCAGAAGGTGTCCCAGTAACCGCGCTGCCCGAGCTCTTCCTGCCTCTCGGCCTGCACAGGGTGCCGTCTGCCGGTGGTGAGGAGGGCGACGTGGCTGGGGTTCCACCCTTCGTCCAGCAGGAGGTCGACCTGGTCGTCGGCGACCTCGAGGGCGTCCTGCGAGGCCGCTTGGACGAAGACGACGTCGCGCCCGTCGCCGCCCTCGAGGCGCATCCGCAGCGGCGCGAGCGGACGGAAGACCTCCGCGATCTGCTTGGTGTTGCGCAGGTTGTGGTCGAGGACGAGGGGCACGAGCGGGACCGGCGGGCGGCCGAATCGGTTGAAGAGGCGCTGGTTCTCGTCGGAGTAGATGTAGAGGCCGCCGTCGCTCTCGTCGACGAGCGCGCCGATCAGCGGCTGCCACCACGACTCGGCGAAGTCCTGCGCCTCGTCGACGACGAAGGAGTCGAAGCGCTCCCCCGGCGGCAGCTCGGCGGCCTTGTCCGCCATGAGGCGGGGGAAGGTCTCCTCCCAGTAGTCGGGGTCGTCGCGGGTCCCCGAGGGGACGCCCCAGAGGTTGCCGAGCTCTTCGAAGGTGCCGACGAAGGCGGGCCGTCGGCGGCGCGGCCAGGTCGCCACCTCGCGCCCCAAGTAGGTCGCGAGGCCGATCGAGTAGCAGAGCAATGCGACTCGCTCGGCCTGGCGGGGCATCTCGCCGGTGCGGCCGGCGCTCAGCTGGGCGGCCTGGGTGAGCGCGAGGACGGTCTTGCCACTGCCGGCTCCCCCGCGGATCTCGACCCGCCGCAGGAGCCGGGTGACGTCGAGGATCAGTCCCTGCTCCTGGGTGAGCCGGTCGGCTCGGGCCTCGCGCTCGTCGGCCTCACCGACGACCGTGGTGATGGCGTCGGTCCCGCGGGCGGTGAGGATGTCGACGATGCTGTCGCAGTCAGTCTCGTCCGGGACCCGCAGGTGGGTGTCGAAGCCGAGCGGGATGTCGGCCAGCCGCTCGGCGAGCGTCGCCATGTCCTCACGGTCGTGGATCATCCAGCGCGGGCAGTCGGGCAGGTCGAAGTCCAGACCGAGACTGACGAAGGGGGTGACCACCGCGTGCGCGATCCGCACCCTCGAGCGTGAGGAGTCGGCCCACCGACGGTCGGGCTCGATGTACTGACGGATCGCGTAGCGCGTGCTACGCACCTGGTCCACCGGATCGATGCGCTTGCGCTGGCCGCCGCGCTGGATCGACCACTGGCCGTCCTCGATGCGCACCCCGCTCCCCTTGACCTCGACGACGACCACCCCGACGTCCGGCATGACGACCACCAGATCGGCCTCGTGGTCCTTGCGGGTGTCGGTCAGGCGGAAGTTGGCGATCAGCGTGTCCTGCGGGCGAAGGGAGTCCCTCAGGTTTGTCCACACGACGCGCTCGGACTCGTTGGCGAACCTCGGGTCCTGCGGGATCAGGTGTGGCATGAGGTCAAGGTAGCGACCCTCGTGCTCCCGGAGGACGTTGTGCAGCAACCGTCTCCACGTTCCCAGCGCGAAGCAACCGTCTCCACGGTCCCTGAGGAGGTTGCGAAGCAACCGTCTCGAAGGGAGCCCCTCACGCGGGCGGTAGCCGCGCGGCGAGCGCGGCGTGGACCTCGGCGACGTCGAGGAGCGGCTGCGTGTGCCGGGTCAGGAGCTTGGACAGCTTCTTCGGCCCGAGCACGTGGGCGCCACGGGTCATGAAGTCACCACCGATCAACGGCCAGTCGGCATCGACGAAGCACAGGACGCCGGTCACGGGGGCCTCGCCCACGACGTCCTGCACGATGCCAACCTGCTTACACGCCGTCGACAGTCGTGGTGCAGCTGCGTCGACCGACGATGAGCTTGTCGACACGAGGACGCAGGATCCCCCCTTCGATCTCGAGTCGTGGGCGCCCCTTGTAGCGCTTGGCGTCGACGACCCAGATCCTGCTCGGAGTGATGACGAGGTGATCGATGTTGGCTCGAGTGCCGGGGATGCGGCGGTCGTGGAGCACCGCGATCGACGACGAGGCGAGGCCGTCCAGGTGGGCGCCGAGACGTTCCTCGCCGACCGCGCCCGTGACCCATGCCTTGGTGCTCTGCCTTTCGTCCGACAAGGCGACGGCGACGCCGCCGAGCCGACCCCACTTCTGGCGCAGTCGCTCCTCGTCCTTGGTCTTGCGACGTTCGTACTCACGGCGCGCGGACGAGCCGGCCCTCGAGGTGACCACGGGTGCCGGGAGAGGTTCCGAAGCAATAGACGCTGGAGCACAGTCGATGCAGCGGACGGTCTTGGTGGTCTTGTCATAGATCGCGGCCGTGTGCGCAGGAAGGTGGCTGCCGCACCGTCGACACACCCCGGCGTACCGCAGACGCATCCTCTTGTCCGTTGAGGGTGGGCCTGTTGTCTCGGGCACCTCTGAAGCGTCCATCCACATCGTCCTCGACTCCCCCAGCACCCACGCTGCTGATGTCGCGTGAGCATAGAACTGAATGCCGTGGCGCGACAGGCCCCGCGATTCGCCCCCTTCAGAGGGGGCGAAGGTCACGCCGGGTCGAGCCGCTCCCACCGTCCTTCGGACACGACTTCTACGACGCCGTCGACCACGCAGATGGCTGTCTGGTCGTCGATGACGTACGCCGTGTTGGGGAGCCTGGCCGCCCACCGCCGTGCGGTCTCCATGGTGTTGTCCGGCAGGTCCGGGTTGTCGAGGTGCGGGAAGATCGAGAAGTCGACGATCCCGAGCGTCTCGTCCCCGCCCTCGGGCTGCTCCCACTCGACGAAGTCGCGGCCGATGCGTGGCGTCATCACCATGCTGCCGGCGCTCAACCCGACCCACACCGTGTCGTCCAAGGTGTCGAGGAGGTCGGCGAGGCCGGACGCGCACATCCAGTGGTGGAGGTACATCGCATCGCCTCCGTTGACGAGCAGGACGTCGGCAGCGCGCACCCACGAGACCCAACGGTCGTCACCGATGCTGGGCAGCGCGGTGAGCTCGAGGACGCCCACGGACTTCCACCCGAGATCGGTCATCGCGCCCTCGTCGTGACCGCTGATGAACCTCCAGGCAGCGTCGGGCCGGACCATCGGGTGCCCGTAACCCGCGGTGGGGATACACAGCGCATCGCACTCCTCGATGGGCTTGCCGAGGAGCTCGACCAGCCGAGCGCGGATGGTCGGGTTCTTCACTCCTGCGGAGGTCAGCAGCAGACGCATGACGTTCCCTTCGTGGGCGGCTTCGTGGTCGAAGGGAGCCTGTCACGCAACCGCTGGACCTCGCCTCCCCTTCGCCCGGTTCGCCCCCTCCAGAGGGGGCGAAGGTGGCCTCGTCAGAAGGACGGCTCGCCCGCGAGGGCCAGCTCGCGCTCCTCCGGACTCCCAGACCGTCCACGCAGCTCGGCCAAGCGCGCGGCTCGCAAGGCTTCGTCCTCCTCGTCCTCGTCGCAGATGTACCGCGGCTTCGAGTCGTTCGCCCCCTCTGAAGGGGGCGAGTCCTCGTCGTCGGTGTGTACCCACAGGCTCGGGAAGGTGCCCGTCGCGACGCCCGCCGGGCTGATCCACTCGGTGCGCCCGTCCTCGTGCAGCCGGTGCGTCCAGCCCGGGGTGTGCTTGAGGCGGTGGTGGTGCCGGCACAGCCCCGACAGGTTGGCCGGGCAGGACTCGCCCTGTGGCCATTCCGTCGCGTGGTCGAGGTCGCCGTTGGTCAGCGAGCACCCTTGATCGATCGCGCGGTTGCAGCCCCACATGCGGCAGGTCTCGTCCCGTGCCTGGACGAAGTCGCGCATCCCCTCCGTCACGACGTACCTCGGGTTGCTCGTCTCCACGAGGGTCCCGGTGCGGGCGTCGACCAGCGCCCGCGAGACCTTGGTCTCCAGGTTGCTCGTCAGTGCCGCGACCACGTCCGCCGGGATGAACCCGACACCCGGGATCTCGCAGCCGCTGATCCAGCACTCCTGCCCACCCGGGCCCAGGCTCGCGGGCACCTGTGAGGTCACCGCGTCGCCCGCCCACTCCTCGGGGATCACGTCGACCGCGTCGGCGCCCTCCCCGGTGACGAAGCGCCCTTCGCGGGCGGTCGGGCCGTGCAGGTCTTGGCCGACGGTGGTCCCACGCTGGTCGAGGTGCGACGAAGGAGTCTCGTGACCTTCGCCCCCTTCGTAGGGGGCGAAGGTCAGTCGGGAGGCGGCAGACGTGATGACCGGGATGCCTAGGCGGATACTCGCCCGGACCTCCACTCCCCGCAGCGCGAGGTCGGCGAGCCCGTAGGCGCGTGAGGCGCCGGCGGTCAACGTCGGATCGGACTCGCGGCGCAGTTTCGCCGCCACCTCGATGGCCTCCTTGAGGGCGACCGCCATCTCGGAGGGCAAGGTCGCAAACATCTGCGCCGTGCCCACCGGACCCTCGGCGAAGCTCACGTCCGTCTGCTCGCGACGGTTGCGACGTGCCTTCGCCGCGAGGATCTCCGGCTCGACGCGCTGCAAGACCCGTCGGATCGCCTTGCGCAGCGCACGCTCCTCGAGCTCACCGATGCGGACCGACCCGGGCTTGCCGCGAAGGGGGGCGAGCAGGTGAGCAAGGACTGCCGCCACAGCTTCGGGGCTGGCCCGCTTGGTCTCCTTTGCCACGATGCTGAGCACCCTGGTCGGGACACGGCCCTCCGCGACCAGATCGGCAATGGGCAGCAGATCCGTCACCGCTCGGGCTGCCAGATCGCACCGCTCCCCCGCCGCCCAGGTGCTGGCGTGCGTGACCATCGCGACCGCTTCCTCGGCGAACTCGGCCACCTCGCCCTCGCGCAGGTGAACCTGACGGTAGATGCCGTCCGGGCCACGCTCCTCGCCCCAGCGCACGACCTGCCCCAGCACGGACAGCTCCAGGGCATCAGCCGCGCGTCTGAGTCGCTCGGTCGCCTGCAAGACGCACGTCAGGCTCGTCTGGTCAGCACGTCCGCCGCGCTCACTCACCCCCGCTCGCGCCTGCCCCAGCCCTCGGAAGGACTCCTCCACCACGGTCAGCTCATCGTCGAACATGTGTCCACGATTCCAGCGAGGTGTGACAACGGTCTGGGCCGAGCGCGGGGCAACGCCCGAACCGTCAGGGCTACCCTCCTCTACTCCGGCGCGATGAGTTGCCAGAAAGGCACCTCACGGATGAAGCGAGTTGGCGACAGGTCGGATCGATACAAGGACTCATGAACCTTCAGGCCACGGATACGTTCGGCCATATCAAAGTTTGCATCTTTAATACCCAGAGCTGACAGCTCCGTGTGAATAGCATTTGGCACCTTGTGGATGAACCACGTCGAGAGCGTCTCTGCGTAGTTCGCCCCTTGGACCTTGAAGTGACTCAGGTACTGCGACGAAAGAATCGTTCCAACGCCAAACTCACGCCCTTCTTTCAGGAGACTGTCCAACACGTCGAACTTGTATTTCATGATATTGGACGCCTCGTCAACCAAGAGGTACGACGAGATGTTTCTGACCGTAACTCCGTCATCCGTGTGACGCGGCGGGACCTTCTTCATCCGCTTCATCCGCTCATAGAACATGTCGAGGTAGAAGACGACGATTGCGTTCTTCGTATAGGAGTCTGCTCCGAGCGAGTTCAGATCAATAACGAGCACAGTGTCTCTCATCGCCTCGTCGAGGGAGATGACTTCGTCGCGGTCCTCGGTGAAGACTTCGCCCAGGACGAAAGCGTTTAGGATCGACGTCACAGAGTCTCCTGCCGCCTCTTCACGGTACGTCTCCAGAACCTCACCGAGCGTTGGCGCGGCACCGGAACGCTGCTCATACAAACCCATAATGACGGCAATTAGCGCATCACGCTGCACTGGACCGACGCCCTTGTAGATCCTCCCCAGCATGGTCGAGAAGGCCGCTGCGCGTCTGTATGCCGCCGCCTTTGTGTATGCCTCGTGGAGGTCTAGAACATTGAGTGGCATGCGAGACGGCTGCCAGACGGTCGCCCCAACAGAATCCACGAACTCCTTGTCTTGGAAGTCTCGCTTGTAATCGAAGACCAAACAATCCACCGGGTCCTGCTGGACTTCGCGTGAGACCTTGCGAAGGTTCAGCATGAGAGCCTTCAACAACTGGGTCTTCCCAGTGCCAAGGTCTCCGACAACACCCATGTTGAGCTGGGTGGTCTCGGAATTACCTGGCCAGTACTCACCCAACTGCCCTGCAAGGGAGCCAGGCAGCGACCCGACGGTGAAGCGGACTCCGTGGTTGATTGCCTCCGTCTCCCGCGACTCAGCACCCGTAGGCGGAGATGCCACAGACGAGGTCTCATGAATAGGGCTGACGACCTCCGCCGCTCCGGTATCAACACCTGTGAATATCGCCGGCGGCACCGGCCGCGAGGACAGCGGTGGCGGTGGCGGTGGCGGTGGCGAAGAGGAAGAAGAAGAGGAAGAAGAGTCCGGCGAGTGGCTAACCGCCCCGCCTGGCTCCTCCTCCTGCCGCGTGCCAGCAGTGCGCCGGTACGTCAGGGGAAGCCCGGCCAAATCTGAACGCACGATCACCGGCGTATCGCGTACATCCGTCTCGAATCGCGCACCCAGCCCCGCCTCCTCGTCGAGCCTTGGCGACTCCGTCTCCGAGTTCGCCGCCTCGCGAGGCTTCCTGCTGCCCACATCGACCTCGCGGACCGGATGTGTAAGAGCCCACTCGACAAGGCTCGCCCACTTTGCAAGCACCTGTGCCTCGCCGTCGAACGCGCCGGCCTGCTCCTCCAAGGCATAGCGCGGCCGAACAGCCATAGCCCCGTAGGCCGACATCACATCGTGTCCGTCGAGGGAGCCCTCGCGATAAGTCTCAATCTCGTCGCCTGCATCGACTTGATGCTTAAAGAAGAGGATGAGAGGTCGTCCAAGGGCGACTGTGCGATTGCCTTGAGCAAGCCCTTCGAGGGCATCTCGAACTGTGTCCGGTCCGGAGTCCTGATTGGGCGACAACCGCAGTCCAGCCTCGAAGAGCGTCGCCATCGCGGAATCCCAGAGCGCGGCATCATGGCTCAAATGGTTCGAACGCAGTCGCTTCCTCTCCATCTGCATCTTCTTGAGAAGGCTGACTGTGGCGTCAAGTTGCTCGAGCGGTTCGGCGAACTCCGGCCCCGGGCCGGGCAGACTCCCGCCCTCGCCACCGGCGCCATAGAACTTGATCTCGACGGGGGCCAAAGTGACCTCCTCGCCGACGACTCGCACAATCAGGAGGTCTGCGCGCCGTCGCGTCTCGGAAACACCACTATCTGGCGCCAGCGCATCGAGGAAGGTCTGGCAGGAGTCCAAAGGCAGTACGGCCTGGACGCTGCCACTCGGCACCGGCATATCTCCGATGAGACGAAGAGCAAGGTAAAAGCCCAGCGCCCCGCTCGCATGCTGACCGCCCATCGATAGTAGCGACGATAGCCCAATGCCTCGCGTACCCAGTGTCCGGAAGATGTCATCCACCAGAGCAGGGACGGCAGTTGCGTTCGAATCGCTGACGATGCCTCGTACTTGTGAACTGACCTGCTCCACCAAGGACCCAGCGACGCGAGCGATCGTTACATAAGGACGGCGACTGAGTGGTGATTGGTCCTTCGTCGGGCGGAGAAAGGGGGGACGCCACTCCCAAAGCATCCGATCCGTCGCGTTCCCACCGTGGTTGGCGATCATATGCGCGAGCGCCGTGGGTGAAAGGAAGGACTCTCCTGAAATGGTCCAGTCCGAAGCATCGTTGAGCAGTGCAGAAACAGCGGTCTGCAGCCGGATCCTCGGCGCGAAGTCGGGCCCTTCCACCGCCCTGAGTGCACGGGTGAACGCATGGGGGCCCGCAGGCACCCCTGGCTCGAGGGTCGTCGAGGTCGAGTTTTCTGAAACGCTAGCCGTCTCATACCGACGCACGCTGGCCTGGGCCAGCACGCCGCCGTCTCTACCAGGCTTAGGAATGTACCCAATCTGCACCCCGCTGTCTTGGAGCAGACGCAGATTGCTTCGTGGACGGGAGCCCGGCGTTGTCGCATGAAGTGAAGCCGGATAACGGCTCCAGCTCACCGACGTCGTCAAATCGTCCTTGAACAGTCCGGACAGCAGGTCACGCGGCAAATCGCCTTCCCGCGTCAATTGATCCAGAACCCTGACTCCGAGGAGGGGCTGTTCCCGCTTTGACCACTCACCAACAGCACGGATGACACTGGAATCAATCTCCGTCAAGCGTGGGCCCGGAGCCGAGCTCGCGAGGTCGACAGTGACACTGGGCAAGTGTTGGTTCGCGCGGATGAAGTCGCGCATCGCCGCATCTGCTGCCGTGCCGGTGAGCCCACTCGGCGCGCTGCCCGGCATCGCATAACCTGCCGCTCGAGACGGGGCCCTCAAGTGCAGGGTCTTGCCCGTGGCAAGCAGCACCAGCATCGACCACCCCACGAAGAGCTGGTCTGTGCCGGAATCAATCGGCACAGCCACCATACGATCGATGCCTGCGCGGCCAGGGCCGACCATCGGGAACCGCCAGCCTTCGACCACGCCAGCCAGATCCCGCGCACGTTCCGCCCCCCACAGGACTTCCTCCGTCTGAGCCAGCCATGCCATGCGGAGCGGATGCCAAGGGGACAGAAGCACTGCTGTGCATTCGACACCTCCCGTCACTTCACCCCACACAGAGGCCGAGAACGGAAATGCAGCGCGGAATCTCACCATCTCGTCGAGCTCCGCGCATGCGTCAAGGAGGTCGGCGTAGCGCTCAAGGAGTCGGTCAATAGATCCGTCCTGAACCAGATGACGCAAGGATCGCTTAGATGGCCAGACCCCACTGCGGCCAAGTTCCGTACAGTCTGTCCGTGTCACACACTCTCGCCATTGGGCAACGAAGGCGTCGTGAGCCTGACGCGCGGGAGAGTCGAATGAGACGTCGGCATCGAGGGCGACTCCTTGATCCCAATAGTTAACCGTCTCGCTCGCCATCTGAAGGCCCCGATGGCTGATGTTTACGTCCGGAATAGCAGCGGTGCGATCTTCTGGGAGCACCACGTGCCCCAAACAACTGGTGAAGTCGTCATCTTCAACGCGCGCAGCGTAGAGGCTTTCGAGTTGCCCGCGCAGAGAGTTCAGGACGTCCGCGTCGGGGTCTTCTGGGTTGACAGGGGTCTTGTAAATCGCGGCTACAAGCAAGGAATGTGGAGCCTCGGACGCGCCTCCAGCTGCCAAGGACCACTCACGCGACCCAACCTTGAGAGAGCCACCTGCATTAGGCAGGAGATCTCCTACGTACCACCCGGACCGGTCATCCATCGGCTCGAGGGAGAACCCTGACGACGCAGGCACGCCATCATGAGCCCAGACAACCACGCGGTAGTGCTTGTCCGGTTTCAGCTCGACGCCGAAAGCGTCCTCATCATCTGACCTAGATGCTGGCCCCTCGTACCGAGGCAAGCGAAGGCCCGTCCGCTTTCCGGAGTTCCACTCGATGGCGACGACGCCTTCATCGACGGGCGGCACAACGTGCACCGCAACACTGCCGGACCCGAGATACCCGAAGAGGGGATCCATGGAGTCCACCTCGAGAGAGAGCCCTACCTTCTTGAGGCTAAACGTCTTGGCTGGCCGCACCCTGAGCACCACATCAAACATCAGCTCCTGACCAGATATCCTGAGAGACCGCACGGTTTCTACCTGTGCAGCCGCCGAAGCCTTCACTCTGACTGACGTTGCACGCATGAGATCTTCAGGAGGACGGGAGTGCAGCGGAGCGACGATCGTGACCTGTTCCGTCTGCAGACGGCCGTCAGGCATCTCCGTCGAGGCAACCAAAGAAACCGTAGGCTGCGTCTGGCTTGCGGAAAGCAACGCAGCGCTTGAGTCGAGCACGTAGAGCGCCTTGGCGGGTGGCGCGCCTCGAAGGAAGGAGTCCTCAGATATCTCACTGAAGGCCCTAAGCCGTTCGCCGTCTTTCGTCACAGTGGCCTGGAGACCGAGGAGTCCACTGCCGGAGCCAACCACCTCGTCATCCAGTCCGTCCCAACCCGCCTGACGGCACGCATCGAGAGCGCTTGCCTCGACACCACCTGTCAAGACCATTTCGCGGGTATAGAGATCAATTGCCTCCTCCGAACTCCAGATTTCCTGCAAACTCAGCACGAAGTCGGATGCCTTGTGGCGCTTTTTCCACGCGACCATGTCGGCTGGCCGGGGTAGGCCGAAGGCTGCCCACACATACTCAGTCAGGGCTTCTGCGAAGGTCGAGATGTGCGGCACAGTGTGCGCACTAGCGACAGCTTCGATGAGCGCATCTGCTCCCCTATCGACAGCCAGGAACCATTTGGCGTTCCACCCAGCGCCACCGTCTTGTTCCACCACCAGAATGTCAGCAACTGCACGCAGGCAGCGCGCCAACTGTTCAGAGAGTTCGTCCACGGGAAGCTCGCGGACGTCCACACGTGATGCCTCTGCGATGAGGACAAGGAGTTCCCGCGCCAAGGCGGTCACGTCAAACGACTGCAACGCCGTCTCCGGGAAGCCAGGGCCGACGAGCTCACGAAAGGCACCGTCGAACGACGCCAAGTCCACGCTTGTAGCCGAAACCACAGCCAATCGATCCCCTTGCCGGTACCGAATGGATTCCGAGCGAGATACAACGGGAAGGTTCCGCTGCGACTCCCCCTCACCTACGAGTATCGCGAAAGGGGTCTGGCTCGGCCTACGTAGATTTGCCTCGCGTACGGCGGCAGCACCGACGGATGGGGCAGCGTCCGAAGGCAAGTAGATGGCGTTGAGGCCAGAGAGCCCTGACGCCAGCCTTCCGATGGAACGTCCAGTCAGGCTATCCGTTGCTCTCTGCATCAGTACGCGCTCCTCACTCGAACTCCACGGTCAGCGTCTGCGCTTCCCTGAGCCAGACCAGCGGCCTCAAGCGCTTTGACAAGCTCAAGCAATTCCGGGCGCAAACCAAGTTGGCCAAGAGTGGCTAGTACCTGTCCAAGATTCGTTTCCCCGCTTGGTTCATCACAGGCAAGGCTCGCGATAACAGCGATCCACTCTGTACCGGGTTGAATCACCGAGTAGCGGTTCCCGTGTTTCCGCAAAAGGCCGTAGTAGTCAACCTCGGTAGACGAGTCACGCTGCTGGAGGGAGTACAAAATGGTCTCATACATGTTTTTGCACGAACCCGGCCAAGACCTGCCGCTCAGCGCGTCCCGAACTGCTTGCTTCAGCTCGGGGTCTCGCCGCGCCTGCTGAAGAGCGTCCTGCAAGGTGACGTCAGAGCCGCTTCCAAAGTAGTCCTGAAGGGCAGCCCGCGTCAGCACCCCACCCCCTACCATACGGCGCATTTGAGGCTTGTTGTTTCGTGAACTCACGGGGAGTCTTGCACCCGGCCATTGCAGGAGGGGCGCAGAAGAATCGAGCATGCTGAGCGGCACGTCATCGCCAGATAGGATGCTCCTTCCAACCGCCTCAAACCAGCGGCTTTCAAAGAGAAATCCGAACGCAATTCCCATCCTGAGGACTGTGGTGCACCAGTCGGTCCAGACCCGTGGCGGAAGTGCTTCGACCCACTCAGGACTCGTCAATTTGACCCACTGGTCGTGGAGCCATCCGTATGGAGTCTCTCGCAACTGACCCCGCCAGGGTGCAAGTGACGACTCGTCGAGAGATACCCGATCCGTGCCCGTAGACTTGAGGCCGAGCCCGCTGGCCATTGCTGTGTCTGTTGCCCTGAGGACCGGGTCGTCAACCATCCGCAGATCTGCTGCCAGCACCCACCGGCTAGCCATCGAAATTCTAGGCCCCCCGGGCCGTGACTCGGATTCGCCCAAGGCAAACATCGTCTCGAGGACGCCCGCCATGTCCGGCGGATTCTTGGCGCCGAGAACTCCTCGGAGACTCTGCGCAAGGGCCAGATGTGTGGTCATAGGGCTGACCGGAACCGTCTTGGCCTTCGCCGACCTCACGCCGGTGATGCCGCTAACCACCGCCCGCACAAGGACTTCGTCGGATGCCTCGGTCTGCATGCCATAGCTGCGCAAAACTTTGGCGAACGCTATTTGCTTTTCGCTGGTATTAGGTGCCGATATAACGACACCCTCCTTGTCGGACTCGCCTAGAAAGCGACTGGCATGGACATTATCGTCACCATAAGCCCACCGTCCACTTCCCCAGACCAGCGCAGATACGAGAACCTCGGCAGCCGGAACATATTGCGGGCGGTTGAGTGGGAAAAAGAGAGGTGCCTCTTGGTTCATGCCTGCTCCTTCATGCTGAGGGCGATGTCGCTGGCAGACGTTGCGATACGCAGATCCTTGGCACCCCTATTCTTTGGGATGAGCCTCAGGGACCTGAACCTTTCCAGCCGTGGGGCCGTCGAGTCCGTCGCGTCAGTCATTCCCGCCCAACCTCCATGCGACGCCAATGCCTCCCGAATCAACTGAAGATCAAGCACCACCGCCCCCAGTCGATTATTCCCCTCAGTCAGGTAGAGGAGCAGCTTTTCGCCATCGGCGTGTGTCCGGAATTTGACGTCCTCAACGACCACGCTCAAGGTCGGAGAGGAAGTGCGCCCCCTCAAAGGCTCTGTACGGCTCGCGAAAAGAGGGATCAGAGACTTGCTCTGTGAATCATCCGGTTCCCGACGTGGGCTAACCAGCGTAGTCAGCGCAGTCTCCAGCTCAGGCGGAAGTGCCGGTGCCAGTGCGCGCGCCTGAGTCCAGGTATGGATCTCCGAGCCAAAGGCGGGGTATCCGTGAGCGAGAGCCATCATTCGGGTCAAGTACCTGCCATACCACGACGTGGCCTGCGCCCTCTGCTTGGCGTCGGATTCTTCGTTGATCCACCGGACGTACGATGCGTCCAGCAACTGATCGAACGGCGTCACCATGTCGTCAAGTGCTCGCGTAGGGGCAGAGGCAATGAGCCGTTCAAGCGGCGATGCGCCCAACTCTGCTCCTGCGAATGCCTCCATAACCGGTGTCGCCCAGCCAGAGTCATCCGTTTCAGGCGCCCCCGGAACCATGTCACGAGCCGGGTCCACTGCGGTCGTCGCCCGCAAGATTGGATGCCTCCCAACCCTGTCTTCAGCGAAGAGCGCCTCATGCAGACGGACGGCAGCCAACTGCCTCATGTGATCAAAGCTGGGGACCCCGCCTTCGGACAACTTTGCAGCTTGCTCGTCATACCAATGACACAACTGGGACTTCGCCAAGGTTTCTGGGAGTGGTCCCGCGATCACACGAGCCATTGCGCCCCAGATCTCTCTGTATGAAAGCAACTGGGAGGAAGCAATCTCTGACGCGCGCAGCACCGACAAGAGTCCGTTCCGTACCCTCGACGAAGCGAGGGAATCGAGGTTCGCTGCGATCGGATCCCAGACACCCGTCGATTCCCATTTGAGTTCCCCCGCGACTCTGGACGCCAGAAGGCCAGCTGGCGTCGCTGTTCGGTCATGGCTGGGCGAGAAGACTGCGACCTCGTAGTCGGATGCGGACACCACCTCTTCGGAGAGGTGGGACTCGGGACGCTCCTCCAGCAGGGAGCATACGTCAACGAAGACAGCCAGAACATCGATATCAGGCATGTCGGATCCACCCACCGCTAGCCCCTGACGAACAAAGTTTCGAGGAGTCCCAATAGCGCTCACTCTCGGCCCGGTCGGGGACTCGCGAGCAACTGGCTCCGTGGGCGCGTCCGTGCGCCTCAACCAGGTCGTGATTGCGCTGCCCAGAGAGTCCTGCGGTTCCTCGGGGGCCTCGTCTACCAAGACCCCCCGGTTGACGCAAGCGACAACAAAATCCTCCGTGCTCGCGTCCAACTCCGTAGCAATGGTCATCGGCGACGCCCAATCCTCTGGGGGTATGGTCGCGTCATTGATGACGCGCAGAGAACCTCCCGGCGCTCGGTAGGTATACGAGCGATGCGCCAGACCGTCGTCGCGCCCGGACACTGGTTCGAGGCCAGCAGTCAACGATGCCGCGACGTGGGACTTGCCGCCGCCTGGACCACCAACGAGGAAGAGGATCCTCCGCGCACCTGCCCCTTCCAACAATGCGGTGCGCATCCATTCGACACCAGCATCCACCGCTGCCGGCGACGGAGCACGCAGAGCAGTTCGGCGCTTGCCGGGTAGCGCTGCGACGTCGGCGCCCCCAGTGGCAAAGTCCCAAAGGGTTGATACGCCGAACAGTTCCGTCGCGTCGGCCACCTCGTCACCACTGGGCTGGACCGGTGTTGACGCGGCGCTTGGCTCGGCCGACAGAGCTGCTTCGCTCGAGATGATCCCGTTGTCAGCAGCCCGGTCGTCCACGATCGTCCCTCTGATACCTCCGGAGACCTGATGTATTGCCTCGGCACCCCGGAGGTACATGGCAGCAACAGGCCGCACCTCCAATTCTCGCCTAACGACCTCAGTCAAAGAGGCCTGAAAATTGTGGGCTGGGGCCAGACCCAACGGAAAGCCATAGCCCAGCGATACCAGCACGCCCGAAACATTCAGCATCTTGAACTCGACGCTCTTGGGCACGCGTCCGATGCGCTCTGAAACGTGACGGTATACATGAGTCTTGACGACCGGCTTCCCGGCGGCTAGGGACTCGACCAACTCCATGTAAGCCGCAACGAGTACAGAGTTCTCATCATTAGTCCACGCATCCGCCATGAATCGGACCTTACCGGCTGCGGGCGATGGAACCTGCGGCAGTCAACGCCAATTCGGAGTCAGGTCCACGTCCCGCCTCGGACGTCTGGAGAAGCTCTGAAAGAACCAGCCCGATTGCATAGCCAAGAAGCGGCGGAACCGCGTTGCCCACCTGGGTGTACTGCGGCACTTGGTACTTCCGCCGCGGCCCACCAGTCGTCGGCAGCGAACGGAACTCAAAGTCGTCAGGGAACGACTGGATCCTGGCCATCTCACGGACGCTCAGTGTGCGCGGTACGTCGTAGTGGCAAGCGTCGTCTGGAATCGACAGGGCAGCTGGTGCAGGGTGACCAGCACGGAGAGCTCGCTGTGTCCGCTTCCGCGTCCGGAGCCCCTCGACGGCGCGCTTCGCTTCCGACACGGACCGGACCTGACGCCCATCTACCCCATGAAGCCCGACTGCCATGAGCTTCGCCAACGCCGTATGACCGGGCGGGGCAACGTCACTGTTGGCCGACTTGAGGTACTGACGGACAGAGTGCGCCTCCCCCTCGTCGCCTGCAGCGATCAGGGCTTCAAGGGCCTGATAGAGCACGAAGCGGGCCTCGACCCTCACAGTGTGGCTGCGGTGCTCATTGTTCAGCGTCTGGCCATCGGGCCTCGGTCGTGCGCGGTTCAGTTTCGGGTTGAAGCGGTGGTTGATGTCCTGCACGTACTCGGATGGCGTTCCGCCTGACTCAAGGTCGTCGATAGCGTCTCGGACAGACACCGGCGTGGCCGATTTCAGTGACAGATTCCCCAACGGGGATGCTCTGTACCGTTCGATGACGTCGGGCTTGGTCAGGTCCACAATTTCGTGGCGCTCTGGGTCGAAGGGCACGTCACGGTGAATGTCCTCCAAGAGTTGCTTACCCATGGACAAGGCTCCACGTGCTGTCCCGAGCGCGCGTGCCACGCTTTCCACGAGGTCCGACCTCACGGCGATCATGAGGTACCGGGGGCGGTTCTGAGCCACCCCAACGTTGCGGGCATTGACCTGCAAGCAGATTGGCGCATAGCCGATGGCTGCGAAGGCCTTGGCCACCTCAAACCACGCGTGGATGCGCCCGCTTCCCTCGGTGAATGGCCTGAGGATTCCAGACACGTTCTCCAGCAGGGCCACCTTTGGCTGGTGCACCTCCACGAACTTGGCGAACTCCCAGGGTAGTCGATTCCTGCCGTTGCCAAACTCTCTGAGTCCCGCCATCGAGAAGCTCTGGCAAGGTGGCCCGCCCGAGACGATGTCCACGTCCTCTACAAGCTTCCCGCGTGAGCCCACGACCTCATTCAGGTGGCGAATGTCTCCGACGAGCAGGCGGCCTTCGAAGTCGTCTACGTCCTGCAGTTCCTTCGTATAGGGAGAGCCTCCGTAGGTCATGGGGTCCTCGAGCAACCGACGCCGATCGAAGGGGTCCTCGTATGCGCTCCGGAGCCACAGTGCCTTGCGTTCGCGGGCGCCCCCACCATCTGAGGACAGGTCCAGCCCAAGGAGGTTGTACGCGTAAGACTCGGCTGCCATGGGAGACAGTTCGTTGGCGAGGCGGCGCTCGTGGCCAGCAGCTTGCAGGCCCAGCGACAGCCCTCCACAGCCTGCGAACAACTCTACATACCCGCCCATGTACCACCCGTTCCTCAAGCCACAACCGTCTGGACGTCACTCTAGGCGCAGGGCGTGGAAGCTCCGGTATCGACTCACAGGCCATTCCGTGTGAACATGAAAGTCCCAACGGAAGGCTGACCAATGGTTGACGCCGTTGAGTCAGGACGAGTTCCACCGTCGCCAGCGATCAGCGCAAAGTTCGCGGCACTTAGACGGTCGGATACTGTGCCCGAGATCCGTCTGCGCCGTGAGTTGCACGGACTTGGTCTGCGCTATCGAGTCCAGTACCGCGTTCCAGGACTGCCACGACGTCGCGTCGACATTGCATTCACGCGCGCACGCCTTGTCGTCTTGGTGGACGGCTGCTTCTGGCATGGCTGCCCCGAGCATGGGCCGATACCCAAGACCAACACCCAGTGGTGGCTGGAGAAGTTCGAGAGAAACCGACTCCGCGACCGGGACACAGATCAACGACTTGCCCTTCTCGGGTGGACCGTTGTCCGGGTCTGGGAGCACGAGCCTTCTGAGGCGGCGGCCAGTGAGATCGAACGGGTCTACCGGGCACTCATCAGACAGGGGATGCATCCACCTCGTCCCTCCAATCGATGACCGCGAGGATCACCACCAGCCCCCAAGAAAGGGGGCCCACCGGCAAAGCCGGTGGGCCCCCTTCGATCACTTACTCAGATCAGCTGCAACCGCTGGTCGAGCCGCAGCCCTCGCAGACGTAGCAGGAGCCGGCGGGACGCATCTTGGTGCCGCAGGTCATGCACATCGGGGCGTCCGAGGCCTTGCCCTGGAACTTCTCCATGAGCTCGGCCGAGGAGTGGACGGTGGCGTCGACCGTGCGGGCAGAAGCGGCACCAGCACCGGACTGGTCGGCGATGGTCTCGTCCTTGGCAACCGCCTCGGGCTTGGCCTCCTTGACCTCACTGGTCGCGACACCCTGGCTGTAGCTGTCGTCGTCGTAGTCCGAGTCGCTGTCGTCCGAGGACGAGGCCTCGTACGACCCGGTCTCGAGCTGACGGGCACGCTCCTCAGCGGTGTGGATGCCCATGAAGGACCGCGTGTCGAAGTCCAGGTAGTCCAGCGCCAGGCGACGGAAGACGTAGTCCATGATCGACTGCGCCATCCGCACGTCCGGGTCGTCCGTCATGCCGGCCGGCTCGAAGCGCAGGTTGGTGAACTTCTCGACGTAGGTCTCCAGCGGCACACCGTGCTGCAGCGCGATCGAGATCGCGATGGAGAAGGCGTCCATCAGACCGGCCAGGGTCGAGCCCTGCTTGCCGAACTTCAGGAAGAGCTCGCCGAGGTCACCGTCCTCGTAGGTACCAGCGGTCAGGTAACCCTCGGCCCCACCGACGGCGAAGCTCGTCGTCTGCGAGGAACGACGCTTGGGCATCCGGCGACGCAGCGGGCGGTACTCGACGACCTTCTCGACGGGCGCGGCATCGGCGGCGTCCTTCGCGGTCTTCGCATCCTTGGCGGTCGAGCCACCGTCAGACAGCGGCTGACCGACCTTGCAGTTGTCGCGGTAGACCGCGAGCGCCTTCAGGCCGAGCTTCCAGCCCTGCATGTAGACGTCCTCGATCTCCTCGACCGACGCCGTCTCCGGCAGGTTGACCGTCTTGGAGATGGCACCGGAGAGGAAGGGCTGGACCGCAGCCATCATCCGCACGTGACCCATCGGGGCGATCGCACGCGCACCCATGGCGGTGTCGAAGATCTCGTAGTGGTCCTGCTTCAGACCCGGGGCGTCGATGACGTGACCCTTGTCGGCGATGTACTCGACGATCGCCTCGATGGTCTCCTCGGTGTACCCGAGCTTCTTCAGCGCACGCGGGATCGTCAGGTTGACGATCTGCATCGAGCCGCCACCGACGAGCTTCTTGAACTTCACCAGCGAGAAGTCCGGCTCGATGCCGGTGGTGTCGCAGTCCATCATGAAGCCGATGGTCCCGGTCGGGGCGAGCACCGACGCCTGGGCGTTGCGGTAGCCGTTCTTCTCGCCGACCTTGACGACCGCGTCCCACGCCTTGGTGGCGACGGCGTGGATGTCCTTGTCCATCGTCTGCAGGGTGCGGATCTGGTCGTTGGCCGCCTGGTGCTTGCGCATGACCCGCTTGTGGGCGTCAGCGTTGCGGGCGTAACCGTTGTAGGCGCCGACGATCCCGGCGAGCTCGGCGGAGCGCTTGTAGGACGCACCGGTGAGCAGCGAGGTGATCGACGCGGCCAGCGCGCGGCCACCGTCGGAGTCGTAGCCGTGGCCCGTCGCCATGAGCAGTGCGCCGAGGTTGGCGTAACCGATACCCAGCTGGCGGTAGTCGCGGGTGGTGTCGCCGATCGACTCGGTCGGGAAGTCCGCGAAGCAGATCGAGATGTCCATCGCGGTGATGACCAGCTCGGCGACCGCCTGGAAACGCGCAGCGTCGAAGGTGTCGTCGTCCTTGAGGAACTTCAGCAGGTTGAGCGACGCCAGGTTGCAGGAGGAGTTGTCCAAGGACATGTACTCGCTGCACGGGTTGGACGCGGTGATCCGGCCCGTCTCCGGGTTGGTGTGCCAGTCGTTGATCGTGCCGTCGTACTGGATGCCCGGGTCGGCGCACTCCCACGCGGCCTTGGCGATCTTGCCCATGAGCTCACGGGCGTCGACGGTCTCGATGACCGAGCCGTCCTTGCGGGAGGTCAGACCGAACTCGGTGCCCTCGTCGACCGCGCGCATGAACTCGTCGTTGACCCGCACCGAGTTGTTGGCGTTCTGGTACTGGACCGAGGTGATGTCGGACCCACCGAGGTCCATGTCGAAGCCCGCGTCGCGCAGCGCACGGATCTTGTGCTCCTCGCGCGCCTTGGTCTCGACGAACTCCTCGATGTCCGGGTGGTCGACGTCCAGGACGACCATCTTGGCCGCACGACGGGTCGCGCCACCGGACTTGATGGTGCCCGCCGAGGCGTCGGCACCACGCATGAAGGAGACCGGGCCGGAGGCGGTGCCACCGGAGGAGAGCAGCTCCTTGGAGGAGCGGATGCGGGAGAGGTTGAGGCCGGCGCCGGAGCCGCCCTTGAAGATGAAGCCCTCCTCCTTGTACCAGTTGAGGATCGAGTCCATCGAGTCGTCGACCGAGAGGATGAAGCAGGCGCTGACCTGCTGCGGGCTGGCCGTGCCGACGTTGAACCACACCGGGGAGTTGAAGCTGAAGATCTGGTGCAGCAGCGCGTAGGTCAGCTCGTGCTCGAAGACCTCGGCGTCGGTGTCCGCGGCGAAGTAGCCGTGGTCCTTGCCCGCCTTGACGTAGGTCAGGACGACCCGGTCGATGAGCTGCTTGAGACCGGACTCGCGCTCCGGCGCACCGACCGCACCGCGGAAGTACTTGGTCGTGACGATGGTCGAGGCGTTGACCGACCAGAAGTCGGGGAACTCGACACCGCGCTGCTCGAAGATCGTCTCGCCGGTCTTCCAGTTCTGCTGGACGACGTCACGCTTCTCCCAGGTGACCTCGTCATAAGGGTGCACGCCCTCGGTGGTGTGGATGCGCTCGATGGTCAGGCCCTTGGGGCGGGACCCGCGACGGGTGCTGGGCTTGCCGGCGGTCTCGGTCATGCTGATTCTCCTGGTCAGGTCTGGCTGGTCGTGCGGGCTACTACTCACGGTGTCACCGGGTACCGACAGCCCACTCGCATGTCGGCACCCGGGGTCTAGGGGGTGGTGGCGGCGTGCTCGCGACGCAGGGTCGCGATCGCCGACTCGAAGTCCTCGAGCGAGTCGAAGGACTGGTAGACGGAGGCGAAGCGCAGGTACGCCACCTCGTCCAGGTCACGCAGCGGCACCAAGATCGCCATACCTACCTCGTGGGCATCGATCTCGGCGCTCCCCTGCGATCGGATGCTCTCCTCCACGCGCTGGGCGAGGAGGGCGAGCTGGTCCTCGGTGACCGGTCGACCTTGGCAGGCCTTGCGGACACCGGCCAGCACCTTGGCCCGGCTGAAGGGCTCGGCCGCCCCCGATCGCTTCGTCACGGTCAGGCTGGCGCTCTCGAGCGTCGTGAAGCGACGGCTGCACTCGGGGCACTGACGACGACGCCGGATGGCGCTGCCGTCATCGGTCGTGCGGCTGTCGATGACCCGGGAGTCGGTGTGACGGCAAAACGGGCAGTGCACGGCCGGATCTCCCTTCGCCTGTGGATGGTGCGGTGGACAGAACTGGGGATCAACCCCGATTTCTGTGGACAACTGCCGTCAGCCTGTGCACTAGATGTGGACGAATGACAACTGTGTAACCACAAGATGTAGTGACCATTAGACGCCTCCGCACAAGAGGACGCAAGTCCTGCGGCCAGACCCGTCGGTGAACGGCACATCGGCCACCTCCGAGGGGGACGGAGATGGCCGATGGCCGGCCCGGGCTGGGTCGGTGGGCCCGGAAGGAAGGGGGTCGCCGTCGCCGGCGAGCGGGGTCAGCGCGTCGGGATCGTCAGCGTCTGACCGGCGTGGATGTGGGTCGTGGAGAGCCCGTTGGCCACCTGGATGCTGGCCACGGCCTTGGCCGTCGGCACGCCCACGAGCTCGCTCGAGGCGATCTGGCTCAGCGTCTGCCCGGGCTCGACGGTGATCTCCTGCGGCGCGGCGGCGGGCCCGGCGAAGGCGAAGGTCGCACCGGCGATGCTCGCGGCGGCGAGCACGGAGGTGGTGATGGCCAGGCGGCCGCGACGGGTCAGCCGCGTGCGAGGGGTCGGGCGTGCGACTACTGCGTCACCGGTGGGCAGGGAGACGAGGTGGCGCGAGCGCGCGGGGACGTCGATGCGGATCGGGGTGGCGGTGAGAGCGGTCATGCGAATCCTCCTCGGTGCGGTTCTGTCGAACCGGTGTTCGATAGAACGTCTGTACGATGTCTAGCACGGGTGTTCGAAGAAAATCAACAACACGCTCGAACAGATGTTTGAAATGCCTGTTCGAACGCCCTACTGTCTTCACTACCGAGAAGTTGACCAGCGAGCACCGACAACGCTGGCGAGACCTCGGTCCAACCGGACACGGACGAAGGGGTCGAGAGCATGAGCGGCACGGACGAGGACAACATCCACCAGCTGCCCGAGCGAGACACGGGCGATGGTCTGACCGTCCGCCAGCGCAAGGTGCTGGAGGTCATCCGCAATGCCGTGGCGACCCGTGGCTACCCGCCGAGCCTGCGCGAGATCGGTGAGCTCGTCGGCCTGACCAGCCCCAGCTCCGTGGCCCACCAGCTCTCCTCCCTCGAGCGCAAGGGCTACCTGCGCCGCGACCCCAACCGGCCCCGCGCCATCGAGGTCATCTCTCCCGACGGCCACGCCGCTCCCCCGGCCGAGGTCACCGACCTGGGCGGCATGCGCGGCGGCGCCAGCACCGCCGACGAGGTCGTCGACCCCACCGGCTCCGGCGACGACCGCCCCGAGGCCAGCTATGTCCCCGTCCTGGGTCAGATCGCCGCCGGTGTGCCGATCACCGCCGAGCAGGTCGTCGACGACGTCTTCCCCCTGCCGAAGCAGATCGTCGGCGAGGGCTCCCTCTTCCTGCTCAAGGTCGTCGGCGACTCGATGATCGACGCGGCCATCTGCGACGGCGACTGGGTCGTCGTGCGTCAGCAGCCCAATGCCGACAACGGCGACATCGTCGCGGCGATGCTCGACAACGAGGCAACGGTCAAGACCTTCAAGCGCACCGACGGCCACCTGTGGCTGATGCCCCACAACCCCGCCTTCGACCCGATCGACGGCGACCACGCGACGATCCTGGGCAAGGTCACCGCGGTCCTGCGCAGCCTCTGAGACGCCGACTCTCTGGGACGCTGACTGCATGAGTCGATGGTGGCCGGCGCTGACCGGCGTGATCGCGAGCGTCCTGCTCGTCGTGCAGTCGTCGCTCACGGGTGACCTGTCGAGACTCGTGCTCGCCGTGGGCTTCCTCGTCCTCGCGTGGTGGCTCTCACCCCTCAACGGGCGTCGCGGCCCGCGGCACGCCGACATCGACACCCACCGTGAGGACTTCCCGGTCGTCATCTACTGGCGACCGGGGTGCGTCTACTGCCTGCGGCTGCGTGGCGCCCTGGGCAAGGACAAGGGCAAGGCGACCTGGGTCAGCATCTGGGCCGACGAGGAGGCCGCCGCCTTCGTCCGCTCGATCAATGACGGCAACGAGAGCGTGCCGACCGTGCGCATCGGCGAGCAGGTGCACACCAACCCCGAGCCCGAGCTCGTCAGGGCCGCGTTGCGCTGACCCCGCGCCCGCTGACGTCAGCGCTGGACAGGAGCTCCACGAGCGAGCGAAGGGAGTCCCCCAGCTCCTCGTCGACGCGGTGGTCGACGAGGTCGTCACCCCTCGTCGGACCGCGCGTGATCAGGGAGACCGGGATCCCCCGCTTGGCCGCGTGCCGGACAAATCGCAGCCCCGACATCACCTGCAGGGAGCTGCCGAGCACGAGCAGGCTGGGCGCCGTGTCGACCAGGTCGTAGCAGTGCTGCACGAGCGGTTTGGCGACCGCTCCGCCGAAGAAGACGACATCCGGCTTGAGGGTGTCGGCCCCGCACGCCTGGCAGAGCGGTGTGTGGAACCGCTCCACGTCCACGCTGTCCAGACGCACGTCACCATCAGGGCGGATCTCGTCGCTGTCGACGTCGAAGCCGGGGTTGTCCGCAGCCATCCGCGCATCGAGCGTCGGACGATCGACGCGAGCCTCGCAGGTCAGGCAGACGACCTCGACGAGGTTGCCGTGCAGCTCCACGACGTCGCTCGTCCCGGCGGCCTGGTGCAGGCCGTCGACATTCTGGGTGATGAGCGGACCGACCGTGCCGAGCTGCTGCAGGCGGGTGACCAGGTGGTGCGAGATGTTGGGCCGCGCCGCGTGGAAGCGGCGCCAGCCGACAAAGCTGCGCGCCCAGTACCGCTGCCGTGCCTCGCTGCTGCCGACGAACTCCGAGTAGTGCATCGGGGTGACCCTGCGCGTGCCGTCGGGCCCGCGATAGTCAGGGATCCCGCTGTCGGTCGACATGCCGGCGCCGGTCAGCACGAGAGCCGGTCCGGCCGTCAGCACACGGGCGATGTCCTCGATCACCCGACCAGTATGGGCGCCTGGGGCGGGCCCGACCTACGATGGCCCCATGATCGACGCCGCAGGGCTGCGCGTGATGCGGGCCATCTCCGAGGAGGGCAGCTTCACCGCGGCCGCTCTTGCCCTCGGATACTCCCAGCCCGCCGTCTCCCAGATGGTCAAGCGCCTCGAGCAGCGCACCGGAACCGTCCTCGTCGAGAAGGTCGGCCGCTCGGTCCGGCTCACGGAGGCGGGCGCCGTCCTCGCCCGGCACGCCGCCCCGGTCCTCGCAGCCCTCGACGCCGCCGAGGAAGAGGTCGCCGCCATCGCTGGCCTGCGCGCCGGGCGGGTGCGCCTGATGGCCTTCCCCTCCTCTTCCGTCACTGTCGTCCCCCGGGCGCTGGCCGCCGTGCGCGCCGAGCACCCCGACCTGTCGGTGCAGTTCGCCGAGGCCGAGCCTCCGGAGTCGCTGACCGCACTGCGCGCCGGGGAGGTCGACCTGGCCGTCGCCTTCACCTACGACGGCAGTGACCTGGGCCGTGGTGAGGACCTCGAGGGCTTCGTCGTCCACCCCCTGCTCGACGAAGAGGTGCGTGTCGCCCTGCCGCGCGACCATCCCCTCGCCGCCAAGGAGACGGTCTCGATGACCGACCTCACCGACGAGGACTGGATCGCCGGGTGCGCCCGCTGTCGCGGCCACCTCCTCAAGATCGCGCATGACGCCGGCTTCGCCCCCAAGGTCGCCTTCGAGACCGAGGACTACGTCGCGGTGCAGGGCTTCGTCGCGGCCGGCCTCGGCGTCGCACTCATCCCCGACCTCATCCGGGCCGCGACGTCCAACCCTGATGTCGTCATCCGGCCGCTCGACCCGCAGAGCCGCCGGCGCATCCACGTCGTCACCACCGAGGACCTGCTCAAGGTCCCGGCCGTCGCCGCGACGCTCCAGGCCCTCATCGCCTCGTCCAAGGTGGCCCTGCCGGCCTGACCTGCACCCTGACCCACGGTCAGTCCTGCAGGCCCCACTCCCGCCAGCCCCGCTCGGCGTCCAACAGCTCCTGCGGACGGTCCGTCGCAAGGACGACCACGCCCGGGTAGTCGGCGAGCTGCGCGCGCAGCATCGCCCGGCCGTCGGTGCCCAGGTCGTCGTCGACATGGTCGAGGACGAGGAGCGGCGGCTGGCCGAGCATGGCCCGCGCCACCCACAGGCGGGCGATCTCCTGCCGGGTCAACGGCTCACCCCCACGCCGAAGGGAGGTCCGCTCACCCTGCGGCAGCTCGGCCACCCGCTGCCCAAGACCGACCGCGGCGAGGGCCGCAGCGCCCTCCCCTTCGTCGAGGTCGGGCCTGCGGTAGCGCACCGCGCGGCTGATCGCTCCTCGCTCCAGGCGCGCGCCGACTCGGGCGTGCCCGACGCGGCGGCGGCGGTTCTTGGGGCCGGTGTGGGCGAGGTCCTTGCCGTCGACGCAGACGCTGGTCCGACCATCGAGCGATGGCAGGACGAGCTGGTCGAGGATCTCCCGCGCGTGCCAGGGAGCGGCGCTGCGCACGAGGACGCGCTCCCCCGGCTCGACCACAAGCGCCGGGAGGGGCCGCTCGCCGACCTGCAGACCGCTCACGAGAACCCGCCCACCTGCGCTGGGGGCGGGATCCTGCACGGGTGCGGTGCGCGCCGGGCTCGTCTCGGCGAGCAGGGGCGCGATGATGCGGCGGGCAGCCCGGTGGTTCTGCCGGTACTCCACGACCCGCCCCATCTCGGAGACCGGCCCCGCGAGGATGCCGATGATCGTCAGGGCCACGGCGACGGCTGCGGTGCCGACCACCCCCAGGGCACCGAGCATGGCCGCGCCTGCCGACCCGGCGACCGGGGCGACCAAGGCCGCGGCGCGCAGGGCTCCCGCGGTCCGCGATCGGTGGACGGCAGCATCGACCACCCTGGACCCGGTCCGGTCAAGGGCACGCAGCTCGCGCTCGACACCGCCGGCGGCGGCGATGCCCGGTGCGGCCGTCACCGTGTCGGCGACCCGCGCGGCCAACGATCCCCGGTGACGACGCAGCTCACGGGCCCGCTCGTAGGCCGGCCCGGAGATGAGCGCGAAGATGATGACGAGCACGATGAGGGGCGCGGCGACGACGACCGCCAGCTGCCAGCCGACGACGACGAGCGCAGCGATGCATCCGAGCGCCAGTGGCACGAGGGCGATGAGCGGCGCGATGCCGAGGGAGACCCAGTTGCGCACGCTCGCCAGATCGTTGGTCGAGCGGGCGATGGTGATACCGAGTGAAGGAGCCGAGGCCGAGGTCATCGCGTGGCCGACGAGGCCGCGGCGGATCTCTTGGACGTAGTCCTGGCCCAGCCTCTCGGCGGCAACCCGGTCGACATAGCGGGTGGCGCCGAGCCCGACGAGGGCCAGCAGGAGGATGCCCAGGTCGACGAGGATCTCGGGGGTGGGCCGGCCGACGTCACCGAGCAGCTCACCGACGAGCAGCCCTGCCCCGACGGCGCAGGTGCTGTGGGCCAGTGCAGTGGCGACGAGCAGGGCCATGGTCCCCCGCCGGTCCCCACGCAGGAGCGGGGGCATCGGCGGGGTTGTCTCGACCTCGATCTGCTCGGTGTCGTCAGTCACGATGCGAGGAGTCCGCTCGCCAGCAGGCCCTTCGGCAGGAGGCCGAGCGCGGTGTGCGGCTCGCGCAGGTCGAAGGTGCCGATGACGGGGACGGAGAGGACCTGGCCGGCCTCGCTGGTGGCCAGCGGCGACGAGGTCACGACGCCCGAGACCGCGGAGGTGGTGACCCCGGCCGCGTCCAGCACCTGCATGCCGGCGACGGCACCGAGCGCGTCCTGCGAGGCGAAGACGACGCGGTCGACCCGCTCGTGGAAGGCGGGGTCCTCGAGGAGGCGACGGGTCTCCTCCTGGTAGACGCCGTCAGCGACCTCGATGATGACGACGTCCGGGCCGGTGGCGGCGAGCTCGTCGACCATGTCGACGAAGATCTCCCGGATCCGCTGATCGCCGAGGCGGTAGGTCGTGGCGTGGCCGAAGTCGGTGAAGTCAAGGACGGTCGACGCCCCCGCGTCGCGGAAGTGGTGGGGGTCGTTGCCCGCGCCGGTGCCCGTCGACTTGCCTGCGGCGACCTGCAGGCCCGCGGTGACGAAGCCGTTGACGATGGAGCCGAGGACGGTGGACTTGCCGGAGTTCATCGACGAGCCGAAGACGGCGATCACGGGCGGTCGGCCGGCGGTCGGCGCCGGCGCCCTGGTGGCGGTGGACCCGAGCGGGGCGAAGCGGTCGAGGGTGACCCGGCCATGGCGGTCGGCGAGGAGGCCGAGCGGCTCGATGCGGGTGGCGCCGTCGATGCTCGCGTGCATCTCGATGACCTGTGAGGCGAGGCCACCACCGGCGACGAGGTCGGCCGGCGCGAGCGACTCGGGGACGTGCGCGAGGAACTGGTCGGGGGCGTAGCGGTCGCCGTATGCGACGAGGATCTCGCGCCCGGGGAAGAGCAGCTGGCGACGCGAGACGGGGCTCTCGAGGCGGGTGTGCTTGCCGATCTCGACCACGCGGGCGAGGACGACGTCACCGGCCCGCGGGACGACGTCGCTGCCGAGCTCCAGGTGGTAGCCGTCGGCGGAGGACTCGATCGCGACGGCGACGAAGCGGGTCGTGTACGCCTTGAGCACCCGGCGCAGCCGCATCGGGTCCATGGACTGCGTGTGGCGGCCCGGCTGCATCGCGGTGGTCGACCGGTCGGCCGGGGCGGTCTGCACGTCGGTGGTCTCGCTCGGGATGAGGTGGGTCGTCGTCATCGTGGGCTCCTGTGGGTGCGCCGCCGGGGCGGTCTCGGTGCGGTCGAGGGGGGTCCTGCGGCCACGAGGTACAGACAATCGCGCCGCCGTGAAGCGATGATGAGGTCTGGATGAGAACCTCCTCATCCACCGGACACCCGCCGTTCGCCTTGCCCTGCGGGACTACCGAGAGATGCTGCAGGACTACTGGGAGGTGAGGACGGCCGGCCCGTCAAGGACCGCGATGTCCCCGTCCTGATCGGTCCGCAGGACTCGCGCCCCGTGATCGCGTGCCCAGCGCAGCGCCGTCGGCGTCGGGTGGCCGTAGGTGTTGTCCTCGCCGACGCTGATGATCGCCACCGGGGCGGCCACCTCGTCCATGAGCTCTTCGTCAAGATTGCTCGACCCGTGGTGGGGCATCTTGACCAGATCCAGGTCGGCCGCCGCGGCAGCCATCGTCGGATCGCGCCTCATCGCCAGCAGCATCGCGTGCCCGGCCTCCCGCTCGACATCACCCAGGAGGAGCGCCGAGAGGTCGCCCACCCGCACGTGCAGGACGAGGCTCGCGTTGTTGGCCGCCGAGCCGCCGCCGACCACCCGCGCCGGCCACCACGCCGTGGCGCTCACCTCTCCCAGCTCGACGTGGTCGCCTGCGACGACGGGCGTCACCGGGATCGAGCGGTCGGCGGCCAGGGCGCGGACCTGCCGCGCGGCCCACTGCGGCTCCTCGACAGGCGTGACGAAGATCCGCCCGACCGGCCGGTCACCGATCGCTGCCTCGAGGTCGCCGACGTGGTCGTCGTGGAAGTGCGTGAGCACCACGGCGTCGAGCGTGCGCACCCCCAGTCGACTCAGGCAGCCGTCGATGCCGCCGCCCTCGGGACCGACGTCGACGAGCACCGCGCGCCCGGGGCCGGAGGCGAGGACCAGCCCGTCGCCCTGACCGACATCGCAGGCGACGATGCGCCAGTCCGGTGGCGGCCAGACAAGAGTGCGTTGTGGCAGGGAAGAGATGGCGACCACGACGACGAGCGCGAGGGCCACGAGTGGGCTGGCTCGCGAGCGCCGGATCGTCCACGGGCCGGCCAGGATCGCGAGCGTCGTGACCACCGTGAGGAGCACCGCACCGAGCGCGCCGTCGGGCCACGGGAGGGCACCACCGGGCACGTCGGCGCCCACCCTCGCCGTCCACGCGATGGCCAGGGCGAAGGGGGCCCCGCACCATCCCACGAGCGTCGCCAGGGTCGTGCTGAGCACCGCGACGAGTGCGATGCTCACGCCGAGGACCGTGGCCGGGGCGACGAAGGGGGCGGCCACGAGGTTGGCGACGACCGCGATGAGGCTGACATTGCCCTGGAGCAGGACGATCACCGGTCCGCAGACGAGCTGGGCAGCGAGCGGGATGGCGATCGCGGGGCCGATGAGGTGCAGTCGCGGCGGCAGGTGGGCGTTGATCGCGGCCGACCACGGCCGGACGAAGAGCAGCAGCCCCAGCGTCGCGAGCGAGGACAGCACGAAGCCGTAGGACCGGGCCAGCCACGGATCGAAGGCCAGCAGCACGAGGATTGCCGCGCAGAGCGCGGGGGTGCCGGATCCCCGGCGGGAGGAGCTCATGCCCAGCAGGCCGATGGCGCCCATCGTCGCGGCGCGGATGACGCTCGGCTCGGGGCGGGCCAGGACGACGAAGAAGGCCAGCCCGGCTCCGGCCACCCACGGCCGCCACCGCCGGCGCACACCACCGACTCGACAAGCACCCACCAGTGCCGCGAGGACGACCGCGACATTGGAGCCGCTGACGGCGGACAGGTGCGACATCCCGGTGACGAGCATGTCGTCGGTGAGCTCCTGCGGGGTGAGCGAGGTGTCGCCGATGACGAGCGCGGGCAGCAGGGCTCGGGCATCGCTCGGGAGCGGCTCGACCGCTTCACGCATCCCACTGCGGAGGTGCTCGGCTGCGGTCCGCACCAGCGACCGCTCTCCCATCGGCTCTGGTGGACCTCGGGGACTGAGCAGGGCCACCTCCGGGTCCGCCGGGTCCGCGGGAGAGAGCTTGCCGGTCAGCGAGATCCGGTCGTGCCAACCCACGTCAGCCCACGCCTCCTTGGCCCGGACGAAGACCGGTGCGCTCACCGACGTCGTCACCCCGCGCGCGGTCACCGACTCCAGGCGTACCCGGAGCAGGACCTGCCGGGGCGGGTCGCTGCCCGAGTCACCACGCGCCCGACCGGCGCGCACGACCGGCTCGGTGAGGACCACCCCGTGCGCCTGCACCATCGCCCCCTGCGCGACGAGCTCGTCGATCGGCCCGACCCGACGAGTGGCCTCGTGGGCCGCCGACGAGCCCAGGACCAGCACCGCCGCGACGAGCCCCAGGGCCACCGCCCCCGGGCCGTCACGCCGCCACGACGGCCGAGCGTGCCGACCTCGATGTCGCACCCCTGCAGCGAGCGCGACCAGCAGGAGTGCCACGGCGGCGAGCGCGCCCACGATCCGCTGCTGCCCCGACCAGGACAGGGCCCAGGCGCCGAGACCCCAGGCGCTCAGGCACGGCAGGAGGAGCCGTAGGTCGAGGACGGGCGGCTCCTGCTGCGCGGCACTCACACGGTGACCTTGGGCGAGAGCTGGGCATAGGTCTTGTCCCCGATGCCGCTCACCTCGCCGAGCTCCTCGACTGCGGTGAACTGCCCGTGCTCGGTGCGCCAGTCGAGGATCCGCTGGGCCAGTACCGGCCCGACACCGGGCAGGGTCTCGAGGGTGGCGAGGTCGGCGGTGTTGAGGTTGACCGGGCCGTCGCTCGCGCCCGGTCCTGCTGCGCCCGCACCTGTCGGCCCCCCGGCCCCCGTCGGCGCGGCACCCACGACGCTCTCCCCCGGCGCCGGCACGACGACCTGCTCGCCGTCGACGAGCTGCCGGGCGAGGTTGACGCCCGTCAGGTCCGCCCCGGAGGTGGCACCGCCCGCCTCCTCGAGCGCATCGTCCACGCGCGAGCCTGCGGGCAAGGTGATGACCCCCGGTCGCCGCACCTTGCCGACGATGTGGACCGTCACCCGTGCTGGCGTCGACGTGCCCGCCGCAGCCGTTGCTGGCGTCGTAGTGGCCCCGGGGAGCGTGCCGGTACTCGGCGCACCCGCACCCGCAGTCGCACCCGCACGCGGCGCACCGGCGTCGCTCCCTTCGCCCATCGTCACCGGCTCGGGTGCCGCATCACCTCGCGCCAGGACATACCGCCCAGCCAACATCGCCACGGCGAGTGCGACCACGAGCGCCACACCGATGATCGCCTGCCGACTGACGCCATAACGGCCGGTCGCGAGCGTCGAGGGCAGCTCCAGAGGGCGGGGGTCGCGGTCCCCGTCGAGGATCTCGGTCACCCGGACGGAGGGTTCGCTGGCGCGGCTCATGGCAGCGACGCTAGGGAGCCTCCCCGGCCCCGGGATGCACCCTGCCCCCGATGTGGATCACCGCGACGACGGGGCCGCGGGTGTGGATCGTCAGTCGCGGATGCGCGGGACCGCCGCGACACCGATCGTCCCGAGACCGACGTGCGAGGCGACCGTCGCGCTGAGCCGCGTCGTCTCCACCCGAGTGCTCAGGGCATCGGCCAGGGTCCTCGCCAGACCCTGCGCGCGCTCACCGGCGTCGACGTGCTGCACGGCGATGTCGACACCGTTGGCCCACTCGGGCAGGTTGTCGTAGTAGTCCACGGTGAGCGCCTGCAACCGGGCGATCGCCTTACCGGCCGTGCGCACCCTCTCCAGCGGCTCGACCTGGCCGTCCTGCACGTGCAGGACCGGCTTGAGCGCGAGGGCCGAGCCCAGCAGCGCCGCGGCACCGCCGATGCGTCCGCCCCGTCGCAGCCGCTCGAGGCTGTGCACGAGCAGCCGCACGGAGGACCCGTCCAGGCGCCGCTCCAGGCGCTCCAGCACGTCCTCGACGTCGCGCCCGGCGGCCGCATCCCGGCTGGCCTCCACTGCGGCAAAACCGACCGCCATCCCGATCGTCCGCGAGTCGACGACGTGCACCGGGACGGGTGACTCCAGGGCTGCCGAGCGCGCGGAGTCGGCCGTCCCTGACATCGCGGTGCTCAGGTGCACGGAGATGATCGCGTCGGCTCCCCCCTTCGCTGCCTTCTCGTAGGCCCTCAAGAAGCTGATCGGGGCCGGCCGCGACGTGGAGATGTCGACCTTGCGGCGCAACGCGTCGACGACCCAGTCGGTCCCCACGTCATCGCCCTCGACCTGGTCCTGCCCGTCGACGACCACGTGCAGGGGCACGACGGCGATCCCGTGCTCGCTGCGCAGCTCGTGCGGCAGCGAGGCGGTCGAGTCGGTGACGACGGCGATACTCACGAGGCGAGCGTATCGACCGCGCGCCGACGAGGCATCGGACGTCCGCGGCTAGCCTGACGAGCATGTCCACGACCCAGCGTCTGCCCTACCTCGACAAGACCGTGCCGGAGGCGTGGAAGGCCCTCAACGCCCTCGCCCTCAAGGTCTCCGCCGCCGCCGAGGCCGCCGGCCTGGAGCGCGAGACGATCGAGCTGATGAATGTGCGGATCTCGCAGCTCAACGGCTGCGCCTTCTGCCTCGACATGCACACCCGGATGGCGCTGGAGGCTGGCGCCACGATCCAGCGGATCGCCCAGCTGCCCGCGTGGCAGGAGTCGGCGATCTTCGACACCGTCGAGTGCGCGGTCCTGCACGTCGCCGAGGTGACCACGACCCTGCCCGACGCGCAGGAGCGAAGGGCGGCGCTCGCCTCCGCGCGCGACCTGCTGGGCGAGGAGGCCTTCGCGGCCATCGAGTGGGCAGCCGTGACGATGAACGCCTTCAACCGGGTGTCGATCCTCTCCGAGCACCCGGTGCGGTCACGCGCCTGAGCGGCGCGTGACCGGCCACCTCAGGCAGTGACGATGTTGACCAGCTTGGGGGCGCGCACGATGACCTTGCGCACGCCGCCCTCGGTCGCGGCCTTGATCTTGTCGCGGTCGAGCGCCAGCGCCTCGAGGTCGGCCTCGCTGATGTCCGCGGGGACCTCGACGCGGTCGCGCACCTTGCCCTTGATCTGGATGACGCAGGTGACGCTCGACTCGACCATCTTGCTCGGGTCGGCGACGGGGAAGGGCTCGCAGCTCAGCGAGTCGGAGTGACCCAGACGCGACCACAGCTCCTCGGCGAGGTGCGGCGCGATCGGGGCGACCATGAGCACGAGCGGTTCGATCGCCGCACGCGGCACGTCGCCGAGCTTGGTGAGCGCGTTGTTGAGCTCGATCAGGCGGGCGATCGCGGTGTTGAAGCCGAGCGACCCGTAGTCCTGGGTGACCGCGGCGATGGTCTGGTGCAGCAACCGCTCGGTGTCGGCGTCGAGCGCGGTGTCGACGACGTCGACCTCACCGCTCTCCTCGTCGATCACGTTGCGCCACAGGCGCTGCAGGAAGCGCTGGCTGCCGACGACGGCACGCGTCTCCCACGGCTTGGACTGCTCCAGCGGGCCGAGCGACATCTCGTAGACGCGGAAGGTGTCGGCGCCGAACTGCTCGTACATCTCGTCCGGGCTCACGGCGTTCTTGAGCGACTTGCCGATCTTGCCGTACTCCTGGGTGACCGACTGGCCCTGCCAGGTGAAGGTCGTCGACCCGTCGTCGCCAGAGTGCTCCTCGACCTCGGCAGCCGGCACCGGCTGCCCACGGTCGTCGCGGTAGGCGTGCGCCTGGATGTAGCCCTGCGAGAAGTACTTGCGGAAGGGCTCCTCGCTGCTCACGTGGCCCAGGTCGAAGAGGACCTTGTGCCAGAAGCGGGCGTAGAGCAGGTGCAGCACAGCGTGCTCGACGCCGCCGATGTAGAGGTCGACGCCACCGGGGTCGCGGGTCCCGGCGGGGGCGCCGGGGACGGCCTCGTCGCGCGGACCGACCCAGTAGGCCTCGTTGGCCGGGTCGACGAGCGCCTCGGAGTTGGCGGGGTCGAGGTAGCGCAGGTAGTACCAGCAAGACCCTGCCCAGTTGGGCATCGTGTTGGTCTCGCGGCGGTACTTCTTGACGCCGTCGCCGAGGTCCAGCTCGACCTCGACCCACTCGGTGGCGCGGCCCAGCGGCGGCTCGGGCTCGCTGCTCGCGTCGTCGGGCTCGAAGGTGCGCGGGCTGTAGTCGTCGACCTCGGGCAGCTCGATCGGCAGCATCGACTCGGGGACCGCGTGCGCGACGCCCTCCTCGTCGAAGACGATCGGGAAGGGCTCGCCCCAGTAGCGCTGGCGGGAGAAGAGCCAGTCGCGCAGCTTGTAGTTGATCGTCCCGCGGCCGAGGTCGCGCTCGTCCAGCCAGGTCGTGATCGCGGCCTTGGCCTCGGTGACGTCCAGCCCGTCGAGGCTCACGTCGTCATTGCTCGAGGCGGTGGCCACGCCGTCCCCGACGAAGGGAGCCGACTCGTCGATCTGACCGTCGCGCGGCGCGATGACGTGCCGGATCGGCAGCTCGAAGGCGGTGGCGTAGTCGAAGTCGCGGGAGTCGTGCGCTGGCACGGCCATGATGGCGCCGGTGCCGTAGCCCATGAGGACGTAGTCGGCGACGAAGACGGGGACGCGCTCGCCGTTGACCGGGTTGGTCGCCCAGCCGCCCGTGAAGACGCCCGTCTTGTCCTTGGTCTCGATCTGACGCTCGACATCGCTCTTGCGGCCGGCGGCGTCGCGGTAGGCGGCGATGGCCTCCGCGGGCGTCGCCGCTCCCCCGGTCCACGTGTCCTTGGTGCCCTCGGGCCAACCGCCCTGCGGGACGAGGGAGTCCACCAGCGGGTGCTCCGGTGCGAGGACCATGAAGGTCGCGCCGAAGAGGGTGTCGGGGCGGGTCGTGAAGACCTCGATGCCGTGCTCTGCGCCGTCGGCGCCCTGCGCCGCGAAGGTGACCGCGGCGCCCTCGCTGCGGCCGATCCAGTTGCGCTGCATGGCCTTGACCTTGTCCGGCCAGTCCACTCGGTCCAGGTCGTCGGCGAGCCGGTCGGCGTAGGAGGTGATGCGCATCATCCACTGGCGCAGGTCGGCCTTGAAGACCGGGTAGTTGCCCCGCTCGGAGCGGCCGTCGGAGGTGACCTCCTCGTTGGCCAGCACGGTGCCCAGGCCCGGAGCCCAGTTGACCGGAGCGTGGCTGGTGTAGGCGAGGCGGTAGTCGTCCAGGACGGCGGAGCGCTCCGGACCGGACAGCTCGTCCCAGGTGCGGGTCTCCCCCTTCGGCAGGGCGCGCTCACCGGAGGCGAAGGAGGCGATGAGCTCGTCGATCGGCCGGGCCCGACCACGCCCGCCGTCGGGACGCTCGGCGTCCTCGTCGTACCAGGAGTTGAAGATCTGCAGGAAGATCCACTGCGTCCACTTGTAGTAGTCCGGGTCGATCGTCGCGAAGGCGCGGCGGTCGTCGTGACCCAGCCCGAGACGGCGCAGCTGGCGCTTCATCGTCACCATGTTGGCCTCGGTCGTCACCCGCGGGTGCTGACCGGTCTGGACGGCGAACTGCTCGGCCGGCAGGCCGAAGGCGTCGTAGCCCAGGCAGTGCAGCACATTCTTGCCGAGCATCCGGTGGTAGCGCGCGTAGACGTCCGTCGCGATGTAGCCCAGCGGGTGGCCGACGTGCAGCCCCGCGCCCGAAGGGTAGGGGAACATGTCGAGGACGAGCATGTGGCCCTCGTGCTGGCTCACCCGCTCCGGCTCGGCCCACGGGCCGGCGGGGTTGGGCGCCCGGAAGGTGCCGAGCTCCTCCCAACGGTCCTGCCAGCCGGTCTCGATCCGGCCGGCCATCTCCGCGGTGTAGCGGTAGGGCGTCTCGCTCATCTGTGGTGCTTCTCCCGGGGTTGACGATCGGGCTTCAGACTACTTGTCGTCCGTCCGGGCCTGCGCCAGCGCATCGGTGATGCCGAGCTCCACGTCCCCGAGGACGGGGTCGCGGCGGCTGAGCACGTCGAGCGTCGCCTTGACGTTGGCGAGGTACTCGCGCTGCTCGCCCGCGCGGTAGGGGCCGGTGAAGCGGCGCGCGCTGTCGTCCCCCACCCCGACCGTGTCCAGGCCGATGGCATTGCAGACCGCGACCGCGCGGGGTACGTGGTAGCTCTGCGAGACGATGATCGCGTCGGGGACCTCGAAGATCCGCTTGGCCCGCACGCAGGTGTCGTAGGTGTCGCGCCCGGCGAAGTCCATGACGACCCGGTCGGTCGGGACCCCTGCCTCGACGAGGTGGTCGCGCATGGCGGTCGGCTCGTCGTAGGCATGCGTCCGGTTGTCGCCGCTGACGAGGATCGCGTCGACGCTGCCCTGCTCGTACAGCTGCCGGGCGATGTCCAGCCGACCCTCGAGGAAGGGGGTGGGGCGGCCCTCCTCGGTCAGCCCGGCACCGAGGACTATCGCCACCGACCGGTCGGGTGCGTCCGCGAGCCCGTGGACCTGCCCCGACGCGCTGCGCGCGACCCAGACATTGGGTGCCACGACCGCGACCGCGGCGAGCGCCACGACGCCCCCCAGGGCCCACCACCGGCGTCGTCCCCTCAGCTCCATGCCCGGAACCTAGTGCCTAGGGTGTGCCCATGACCGCTCCCGATCTCCCGGAGATCATCGACATCCACACCCACTTCATGCCCCAGCGGGTGCTCGACAAGGTGTGGGCCTACTTCGACTCGGCCGGTCCCCTCCTCGGGCGGGCGTGGCCGATCACCTACCGCGAGGACGAAGGGGGGCGCCTGGCCGCCCTGCGAGCGCTCGGTGTGCGGGCCTTCACCTCGCTCAACTACGCCCACCGGCCCGGGATGGCGCAGTGGCTCAACGACTGGTCGAGCGAGTTCGCGGCGCGGCACGACGACGTGCTGCACTCGGCGACCTTCTACCCCGAGCCGGGGGCGGCGGAGTACACCGCGGCCGCGATCGAGGGTGGCGCCCGGATCTTCAAGGCGCACGTGCAGGTCGGTGACTACTCGCTGGCCGACCCGCTCCTGGACGACGTGTGGCGGGTGCTGGAGCGCAGCCGCACCCCGATCGTCATGCACGCGGGCAACGGACCGGCGCCCGGACGCTTCACCGGGCCGCAGGCCGTGCGCGACCTGCTGCAGCGCCACCCGGGTCTGGTGCTCGTCATCGCCCACATGGGTATGCCCGACTACCGCGACTTCCTCGACATCTGCGACGAGCACCCCGATGTGCACCTCGACACGACGATGGCCTTCACGGACTTCACCGAGGAGATGTCACCCTTCCCCCGCGAGCGCCTGGACGACCTGGCCGCGCTCGGTGACCGGGTGCTCTTCGGCAGCGACTTCCCCAACATCCCCTACCCCTACGAGCACGCGGTCGAGGCCGTGCGCGGACTGGGTCTGGGCGCGCAGTGGGAGCGCAAGGTGTTGCACGACAACGCCGCTCGGCTCTTCGGGATCTCAGCTTCGCAGGTGTGACAGCAGCATCCCGACGGGGATGCTCACCGCGAGGACCAGCAGCATCGCGCGGTAGGCCAGCCCGACGACGCGCGGGATGCCATCACCGGGGCCGCGCGCTCCGGCTCTCAGGGCGAGGACCAACGCGACGACGAGCAGCACCGACCCGAGGTCGACGAGCAGCGGCGTCGTGACGAGGGTGCCGCCGATGACCAGAGCGCTGCCGAGGTTCCACCCGGCCAGCTGCACCCAGCCGGCCCGGTCGTCCGTGGCGTCAACCGCCCGCAACCGGCCCATGACGTGCTGGGCCACGCCGACGACGAGCACGAGGTAGGCCGCAGCCCAGCTCCCCTTCGCCCAGTCCATCGGGCCGGTGACGGCCGCGACGAGGCCACCGAGGACCACGCCCAGAGCGCCGAGGGCGGTGAGCGCGCGAGCAGGTACGGATGTCGGGGCGGTCGTCACCCAGCGCTGCCGGTGCCGACGCTGAGGAGCACGACGGCGTCCTCGAGGGCCAGCAGGTCGTGACGAGCCGGCGGGATGACGAGCATCTCCCCCGCGCCACCCTCCCAGGTCTCCTCCCCTGCGGTCAGCCGCACCCGCCCCTGCAGCACCTGCAGCGTCGCCTCCCGCGGGCTGTCGTGCTCGGCGAGGGCCTGGTCCTGCAGCAGGGCGATGAGCGTCTGACGCAGCACGAAGTCATGGTGGCCGTGGACCGTCACGGCGCTGCGTCCGGCGGATCCCTCTCGTGCCTTGCCCAGGTGCTCCTGCGCCAGATCGGTCAATGACAGCGATTCCATGACAACTCCTTCGACGGGGATGCGTCCTCCCATCCTGCCCCTGTCCCGCTCCTTCCCCAGCCGGTACGTTGCCGTCATGGGTCAACAACAGCGTCCGATCTCCTTCCTGCGTGTCCCCGACGTCGACGACGTCCCCGAGGGCGTCCAGCGTCTGTGGACGAAGTCCAAGGAGGCCTTCGGCTTCATCCCCAATGTCTTTCGGGCACAGGCCCTCAACGGCGCCCAGTTCGAGGCGTGGTGGCGCTACTTCAACCTCCTGGTCAACAAGGAGGGCCACCTGAGCAATGCCGAGCGCGAGCTCATCGCGGTCGTCGTCAGCGGCATCAACCAGTGCACCTACTGCGCCGTCTCCCACGGGGCCGCCCTGCGGGAGTACTCGGGCGACCCGGTGATGGCCGACCTCGTGGCGGTCAACTGGCGCCAGGCCGAGCTGAGTGATCGTCAGCGGGCGATGGCCGAGTACGCCGAGCTGCTCACGACGGCACCGGGATCCGTGGAGGCAGCCGACCTGGAGCCGCTGCGCGACGCCGGCCTGGATGACCACGAGATCCTCGAGGCGGTCCAGGTCATCGGGATGTTCAACATGACCAACCGCGTCTCGAGCGCCCTCGGCATGGTCCCCAACCACGAGTACCACTCGCAGGCTCGCTGACCTCGCTCCTCGTCGAGCTCACTCCTCGTCGTCGGTACCGGGGTAGGTCACCCGGGTGCCGTCGACGACGGCGAAGGAGGTCAGCGTGTGCTCCTTGGGCGCGCTGCCCCCGATGACGTCCAGGACGGTGACGCCCCGCACGACCAGGGCGTCCCCGACGAGGGAGCGGTGGCAGCGCCACGGCACCGCCTCGGCGCACATGATGACCGGCGACTCCTCGTCAGCGATCTCCAGCAGCTGCGTCAGGCCCCGGTCGAACTCCTCGGTGCCCATGTGGTCGGCGTAGCCCTGGAAGGAGGCATTGCGCCACTGCGTGTTGACCGAGTCCGGTCGGCGCTTGCGCAGGCCGCCCAGCTCCTTGACGTACGTGTAGCCCAGCCCCGCGTCCGCCAGCGATGCCTCGAGCGCGTCGTGCGAGTACTGCGGGTTGTGCCGCGACTTGGGCACGGTGCGGATGTCGACCACCCGCGTGATGCCGAGCTCACGCAGCAGCGCGATGAACTCGTCGACGGGGCGGGTCGAGTGGCCGATCGTGTGGACGGTGCTCACCCACTCATCATGCACGCGCCCTGTGGGAGCGCAAGACACCCCTGACGACGAGCCCCGCGACGATGGCCCAGAAGGCGGCGCTGATCCCGGCGATCGCGATCCCCGAGGCGGCGATGACGAAGGTGGTGACGGCCGGGACGTGGTCCGCGGGCTCCGCGAGGGCCGCCTTGAGCGAGACCGCGAGCGTCCCCACGAGGGCCAGCCCGGCGACGGCGGGGACGACGCCCTCCGGGGCCAGCGAGACGAGGGTGGCCAGGGCAGCCGAGGCGATGCCGATCGGGACGAGGAGCACGCCCGAGGTGACGCTGGCGATCCAGCGACGTGAGGTGTCCTCCCCCGCCTCCGGCCCCGCGGCGAGCGCTGCGCTGATCGCGGCGAGATTGATGCCGTGGCCGCCGGCCGGCGCTCCGACGAGCGTGCCGATGCCGGTGACGAGCATCGAGCGCTGCCACGGCACCTCGTAGCCGAAGCCACGCATCACCGCCATGCCCGGGACATTCTGCGAGGCCATCGTCACGAGGTAGAGCGGGACGGCGATGCCGACCAGTCCTCCGGTGGTGAAGGCAGGGGCAGTCAGCTCCAACCTCGGCACCAGCGCCGCAGCATCGAGGGGCGTCCCCGAGCGGACGAGGTGGACGGCGATGACGGCGGCCGCGGCGACGAAGGCGAGCGGCGAGGCCCACCGGGGCAGGAAGCGCAGCGCGAGCAGCCAGACGAGCACGACGGGTCCCACGGCCCACGGGTTGGCTGCCATGCCCGTCACCGGGCCGAGGCACAGCTGCAGGACGATGCCGGCGAGCATCGCTTGTGCGATGGCTGCGGGGATCCGGGTGATGAGGGTTCCCAGTGCCGGGACGAGGCCGGTCGCGAGGACCAGGGCACCGGTGACGACGAAGGCACCCACGGCAGCAGGCCAGCCCCCGTCGACCATGCCGGTGGAGGCGAGCAGCGCCGCCCCGGGCGTCGACCACGCGATGGTGACCGGCAGTCGGGTGGAGAGCGACAAGGCGATCGAGCTCAGTGCCATGAGGACGGTCACGGCCATCAGCCCGCTGGCGGCCTGGGCACGGCTGGCGCCGACCGCCTCGAGACCGGCCAGGACGATGACGAAGGCACTCGTGAAGCCGACGAGGGCCGTGACCACTCCGGCGCCAACGGGTCGGAGGGTGGCATCGCGCATGGGCGCAAAGGTACGGGAACGACGAAGGCCCGGACCTCGCGGTCCGGGCCTTCGTGCTACCACTGGTGGAGCTGAGGGGATTCGAACCCCTGACCCCCTCCATGCCATGGAGGTGCGCTACCAACTGCGCTACAGCCCCGAGTGGGTTTCCCCCGAAGGGGACTGCCAGACTATATCCATAGGCCCCCCTCGTTCACCAAATCGAATGGTGCTCAAGGGCTCAGAGTCCTACGGCAGAGGCATTCCACTGGGTGATCCGCCACCCGGAGCGGCCGGTCATCGTGGTCGCACCCTCCTCGAGGACAGCCCAGTGACAGTTGCCGAAACCGCCGAGCACCCGCCAGGCCGTGGACTGGTCGAGCCCGACGAGCTCGGCGACGAGCGAGCGCCCGGTGACGCCGTGGGTGGCGATGACGACGCACTCCCCCGGGTCCATCGACGCCAGGAGCTCGTCGAGGGCAGCGCGGGTGCGCGCGCCGACGTCGGCCAGGGACTCGCCGTGGCCGCCGCGCTTGAAGTCCTCGCCGCTGATCAGCTTGTCGGCGTCCTGCGGGTACTGCGAGTACACCTGCGCGGCCGTGAGGCCCTGCCAGCCGCCCGCATGGATCTCACGCCAGCGCTCGTCGGTGCTCACCGGGAGGCCACCGCTCGCTGCGGCCACCTCCTCGGCGGTGTCGCGAGCGCGCACGAGGTCGGAGGAGACCACGCGGGTGGGACGAAGGGAGGCGATCGCCGCGGCAGCGGCACGCGCCTGCTCACGACCCAGGTCGGTCAGCTCGTGGTCGAGCTGTCCCTGCCAGATGCCCTTGAGGTTGGAACCGGTCTGTCCGTGCCGCAGCACGATCAGGCGCCGGGGATCCCCCTTCGTGCCGCCCGCGGCCTCCGCCGAGACCCGACGGGTGGCCTCGGCCCCTCCTGAGGAGGCCGCCCGCGGCCGTCTCGAAGGGCTCACTGCTGGCCTTCGGCCTGCTGCGAGCCCACCACCCCGACGTCCAGGTGCGGGCAGTCCCGCCACAGGCGCTCGAGGTCGTAGAAGTCCTTCTCGTCGTCGTGCTGGGCATGCACGACGAGGTCGCCGAAGTCGAGCAGGACCCACCGGCCGGGGCCGTAGCCCTCACGGCGCAGGGTCTTGGTCTCGGCTTCTTCGCGAAGGGTGTCCTCGACGGCCTCGGCGACGGCCTGGACCTGCCGCTCGTTGTCGGCGGAGACCACGAGGAAGATGTCCGTCAGGGGCATCTGCCCGGAGACGTCGAGTGCGGTGATGGTCGTCGCAAGCTTGTCGGCCGCCGCACGGGCGGCGAGAGTCGCAAGGTCGATGGCGTGCTGGGTGGCTACCACGGTGTGTCGGTCACTTCCGGTCGTCTGTGTAGAGCTCGTACTTGTTGATGTACTGCACGACGCCGTCCGGCACGAGGTACCAGACTGGTTCGCCGTCGCTGACGCGCTGGCGGCAGTCGGTGGAGGAGATCGCCATGGCGGGCACCTCCTGGAGGGTCACCTTGTCCTCGGGCAGGCCCGACTCGCTCAAGGTGTACCCGGGACGGGTGACGCCGATGAAGTGGGCAAGGTCCCACAGCTCGTCGACGTCCTTCCACGACAGGATCTGCGCGAGGGCATCGGCGCCGGTGATGAAGAAGAGCTCGTCATCGGGGCGCAGCCGCCGCAGGTCGCGCAGGGTGTCGCTGGTGTAGGTCGGGCCGTCGCGGTCGAGGTCGACCCGGCTGACGGTGAACCGCGGGTTGGAGGCGGTCGCGACGACCGTCATCAGGTAGCGGTGCTCGGCGGGGCTGACCTGCTTGTCGGCCTTCTGCCAGGGCTCGCCCGTCGGCACGAAGACGACCTCGTCGAGGTCGAAGCGGGACGCTGCCTCGCTGGCCGCGACGAGGTGGCCGTGGTGGATGGGATCGAAGGTCCCGCCCATCACGCCGAGGCGCTTGCTCAGTGGTGGTCCCCGGCGTCGTGCCCGTGGTCGTCGTGGGCGACGGTGTTGTGCTCGGCGGGGAGCTTGGTCGAGGCCTGACGGAAGGCGAAGAGGACGCCGAGCATCATCGCGAAGATCAGCAGGGCGAACAGGCCGTACACGGAGGGCGGGACGGGCAGCTCGTTGTGGTGCCCGGACTCGGCGACGAGGGAGGCGAGGGTGCTCAGCATGGGTCCATGCTACCCGGACGTTGTCCACCGTCGTCATCCACAGGCCTGTGGGTGACGACGAGGACAACCGGGTGTTCCTGTGGACAGGTCTGTGGGTGGTGTCCGCTCGGCGATGGGTTCGCCCTGCTGTTGCCGTCAGGTGTCCCGTACGCGTAGAACAGACCTCACACCGCGGCCGCTCGAAGAGGGTGCCCACCCACTCTCGGGGGCCGGCAGGACCACAGGGATAACGACGTTGCACGTCCGCGCGGGCCACATCCGTGCCGGGCACCGGCGACTCGAGCAGCGTCGGCGCCTCCTGGTCCACGTGTCACCGCGACGTCAAGGCGTCGTGCCTGCAGTCGCCGCAGGGCCCGAGAGGGAACGTGCCACGGACACGGTCGAGGGCCCTCTCCGCGATGGAGGGGGCCCTCGGCCTGTTTCAGTCGTGGTGCGCGAAGGGGGACTCAGCCACGGATCTGCCCGTCGCCCTCCACGACCCACTTGGTCGTCGTCAGCTCGGGCAGCGCCATCGGGCCGCGTGCGTGCAGCTTTTGCGTCGAGATGCCGATCTCCGCACCGAAGCCGAACTCGCCACCGTCGGTGAAACGCGTGGACGTGTTGACCATCACGGCCGCGGCGTCGACCTCCGCGGTCCAGCGCCGCGCGGCAGCGCGGTCCTCGGTGACGATGGCCTCGGTGTGCCCCGAGCCGTGGCGGCGTACGTGCTCCATCGCGGCGTCGACGTCCTCGACGATCGCCACCGACATCTCGAGGTCGAGGTACTCGGCGTCGTAGTCCTCGTCCGTCGCCGGGAGCACCTCGATCCCCTCCGGCGCGAGCTGCGCGGTCTCGGGGTCGCCGTGCAGGACGACCCCGGCACCGGCGAGCTCGGCCAGGGCCTTGGGCAGGAAGTCCGCGGCGATCTCCCGGTGCACGAGCAGGGACTCCGCCGAGTTGCACACGCTCGGGCGGTGGGTCTTGGAGTTGACGGTGATGGCCAGCGCCCTGCCGAGGTCGGCCGCCGAGTCGACGTAGACGTGGCAGTTGCCCACACCCGTCTCGATGACGGGGACGGTCGACTCGAGGACGACGGCGCGGATCAGGCCCGCTCCCCCGCGCGGGATGAGCAGGTCGACGAGCCCGCGGGCCGTCATCAGTGCCGTGACGACGTCGTGGCCGCCCTCGAGGAGCTGGACCGCGTCCTGCGGCAGCCCCTGCGCCGCGAGCGCCGAGCGAAGGGTGTCGACAAGGGCCCGGTTGGTGCTCGCGGCGGCGGAGCCCCCGCGCAGGATCATCGCGTTGCCGGACTTCAGCCCCAGACCAGCGGCGTCGACGGTGACATTGGGCCGGGCCTCGTAGATCATCCCGATGACACCCATCGGCACGCGGACCTGACGGATCTGCAGACCATTGGCCAAGGTCGAGCCGCGCACGACCTCGCCGACGGGGTCGGGCAGCCCAGCCACGTCGCGCAGGGCCTGGGCCACGGCCGCCACCCGGTCGGCGTCGAGGGACAGCCGGTCGAGGAGACCGGCGGCCATCCCCCCTTCGCGTCCCCGCTGCAGGTCCTCGGCGTTGGCCGCGACGACCCGGTCGGTGGCCGTCTCGACGGCGTCGGCAAGCGCCAGGAGCGCGGCGTCCTTGTCGGCGCGGGTGAGCAGGGCGAGGTGGCGCGAGGCGGTGCGGGCCCGCTGCGCGAGCTCCCGGACGACGGCGGTGCTGTCACTCATGGCCACAGGGTAGGCCGAGGCGGTGAGAGGATGCCGAGGTGACCACGATCCTCTCCATCCAGTCCCACGTCGCCTACGGACATGTCGGCAACTCCGCGTCCGTCTTCCCCATGCAGCGCCTCGGTGTCGAGGTCTGGCCGGTGAACACGGTGAACTTCTCCAACCACACCGGGTACGGCGCGTGGCGCGGACCACTCATGGACCCGGCAGATGTCGCGGACGTCATCACGGGCATCGGTGAGCGCGAGGCCTTCGGCGAGATCGACGCCGTCATCTCGGGCTACCAAGGCGGCGAAGGCATCGGCGCGACCATCCTCGAGGCGGTCGCCAAGGTCAAGGCCGCCAACCCCGAGGCGATCTACGCCTGCGACCCGGTGATGGGCAACGAGACGTCCGGCTGCTTCGTCCACGAGTCGATCCCCGTGCTCCTGCGCGAGAAGGTCGTGCCGCACGCCGACCTCATCACGCCCAACCAGTTCGAGCTCGGCTACCTCACCAAGACCGAGCCGCACTCGCTCGAGGAGACCCTGGCCTCGGTCGACGCCGCCCGGGCGATGGGCCCGAGCACGGTGCTCGTCACCTCGGTGCTGCGCCCGGACCGGCCCGAGGGCACCATCGAGATGCTCGCCTGCCACGACGACGAGGCGTGGATCGTGCGCACCCCGCACCTGCCGCTGAAGGCCAACGGCTCGGGCGACGTGACGGCCGCGCTCTTCACGAGCCACTGGCTGCGCACCGGGTCGCTGCAGGAGTCGCTCGGCGCGACGGTCTCGGCGGTCTTCGACCTGCTGCAGCTCACCCTCGACTCCGGCAAGCGCGAGCTGCAGCTGGTCCAGGCGCAGGAGTCCTATGCCCACCCGCGCATGCAGTTCGAGGTCACGCGGGTTCGCTGACCCCGGGGGTTACGTCGTTCGTCCGGCATCCCCATCGGGGTCTGCGTCGATGTGCAGGGTTGGCGTCGATGCGCAGGGTCGGCATCGATGCGCAGGGTCGGCCGACGCCACAACGTCAGCCAACCCCATGGATCGACGCCGGGCCGCCGAGGGATGCCGGCTCACAGCAGCGCGAGGTGGTCCCGGTGGATGACCTCGCGCTCGTACTGCGGCCCGATGGCCTGCGCCAGCTCCTTGGTGCTGCGACCCATGAGGTGCGGCAGCTCGCCCGAGGTGTAGTTGACCAGGCCGCGAGCGATGACCCTGCCGTCAGGGCCGACGACGTCGACGGGGTCACCGTCGACGAAGGAACCGGTGCACCCGGTGATCCCGGCGGGCAGCAGGGAGCGTCCACGATCACGAAGGGCGGTGACCGCGCCCTCGTCGATCTGGATCGACCCGCGAGGCGTGGTCGCGTGGGCGAGCCACAGTGCCCGGGAGCCGCGCTTGCGCCCGTGCGGGCGGAAGAAGGTCCCCACGTCCTCGCCCGCGAGCGCCTCGGTGACGCGATCGGCGGAGGTCAGCACCGCCGGGATCCCTGCAGCGTTGGCGATCGTGGCGGCCTCGACCTTGGTCGTCATGCCACCGGACCCGACAGCGGAGCCCGTGCCACCGATCGAGATCGCCTCGAGCTGCGCCGGGTCGGACACCACGGTGACCCGCTCGGCGCCCGGGGTGCCGGGCGCCGCGGTGTAGAGGGCATCGACATCGGTGAGGAGCAGGAGCGCGTCCGCGTGGATCAGCTGGGCGACGAGCGCGGCGAGCCGGTCGTTGTCGCCGAAGCGGATCTCGTGCGTGGCCACCGTGTCGTTCTCGTTGACGATCGGGATGACCCCGAGGTCGAGCAGCGAGTCGAAGGTGCGCTTGGCATTGGTGTAGCTCGTGCGACGGGTGATGTCGTCGACGGTCAGCAGCACCTGGCCGATGAGGTGACCGTGCCGACCGAAGGCCCGGTCGTAGGCCGACAGCAGCACGCCCTGACCGACGCTGGCAGCCGCCTGCTGACGGGCCAGGTCGCGAGGACGAGTGGTCATGCCGAGCGGTCCGATGCCCGCCGCGATGGCACCGGAGGAGACGAGCACGATCTGGGTGCCCGCGCTGCACCGGGTCGACAACGCGTTGACGAGCGCCGTGAGGCGCGCGACGTCGAGCTCTCCCCCGATGTCGCTCGTCAGGGATGACGAGCCGACCTTGACGACGATGCGCCCGGCGCGGGCAACCGCACCGCGGGCATCGGCCGCCATCAGTCCTCCTCGGTCCAGTGCCCGGCCTGCCGCTCGGTCCACAGCCCCTCGCGGGCCTGCGTCTGGGCGTCCTTGCGGGCGTGGAACTCGTCGCGACGCTCCTGCGTCGTGCGGCGGCTGTTGTCCTCGAAGCGCAGGTCGGTGCCACGGCCGCCGAGCAGCTCGGCGCCGCCGACGATCGTCGGCTCCCAGTCGAAGACCACCGAGTTGTCCTCGGGCCCGATGAGCACGGTCGACCCGGAGACGGCCCCGGACTTGGTCAGCTGGTCCTCGACCCCGGCACGGCTGAGCCGGTCGGCGAGGTAGCCGACCGCTTCGTCGTTGGAGAAGTCGGTCTGGAAGACCCAGCGGGTGATCTTGTCACCGACCACGTGGTAGACCTCACCGTCCGGGGTGGTCTCCTTGCGCACGGTGAAGCCGGCGTCGTCGACCGCCTTGGGCCGCAGGATGGTGCGCTGCGGGACGATGTCGATCGCGATCTCCGCGCGAGCCGCCTGCACGTGGCGGGCCATGGCGAAGGTCAGCTCCTTGAGCCCGGTGTGTGCGACGGCGGAGACGATGAAGACCTCCAGGCCGCGCTCCTCCAGATCGGACTTGACCATCTCGGCCAGGTCGAGGGCGTCGGGGACATCGGACTTGTTGAGCACGACGATGCGGGTGCGCTCCGACAGCGGCTTGCCGCCGAGGGTGTCGTCGGCCACATAGGCGGCGAGCTCGGCCTCGATGACGTCCAGGTCGCTCATCGGGTCGCGGCCCGGGTCGAGGGTGGCGCAGTCGATGACGTGGACGAGGACCGAGCAGCGCTCGACGTGGCGGAGGAACTCCAGGCCCAGGCCACGCCCTTCGCTCGCTCCGGGGATCAGGCCGGGCACGTCGGCGACGGTGTAGCGCGCGTCGCCCGCGGTGACCACACCGAGGTTGGGCACGAGGGTGGTGAAGGGGTAGTCGGCGATCTTGGGCCGGGCCGCGGACAGCACCGACACGAGCGAGGACTTGCCGGCGCTCGGGAACCCGATGAGCGCGACGTCGGCGAGCGACTTCAGCTCCAGGATGACGTCGGTGGTCGCTCCCGGCTCGCCGAGCAGAGCGAAACCGGGCGCCTTGCGGCGGGCGCTGGACAGCGCCTTGTTGCCCAGGCCCCCTCGGCCACCCTTGGCCGCGACGAAGCGGGCACCGGGAGTGACGAGGTCTGCGAGGACGTCGCCGTGCGCATCGGTGACGACCGTGCCGGCCGGCACGGGCAGGACGAGGTCGCCGCCGTTGGCGCCGTTCTTCTCGTCGCCGCCGCCGGGCGCACCGTTGGTGGCCTTGCGGTGGGGGCTGCGGTGGTAGTCGAGGAGGGTCGTGACCTGGTCGTCGACGTAGAGGATGACGTCGCCGCCGTCCCCACCGTTGCCTCCGTCGGGGCCGCCCAGCGGCTTGAACTTCTCGCGGTGCACGGAGGCCACGCCGTGGCCGCCCTTGCCGGCCTCGACGTGCAGGGTGACGCGATCGACGAAGGTCGTCACGACCTCACCTCTTCTTGATCTGTGGGTTGGTGCGGGTACGGCGAAGGGGGCAGGTCAGCGGACCCGCCCCCTTCGCGCATGCTTGGTGTCGCGTCAGCTGGCGGAGTCCACCGGCAGGACGCTGACGATCTTGCGGCCACGCTTGGCGCCGAAGGTCACCGAGCCGTCCGCGAGGGCGAACAGCGTGTCATCCCCGCCACGGCCGACGTTGTCGCCGGGGTGGAAGTGGGTGCCGCGCTGGCGCACGATGATCTGACCGGTACCGACGATCTCGCCGCCGTACTTCTTGACGCCGAGGCGCTGGGAGTTGGAGTCGCGTCCGTTGCGGGACGAGGACACACCCTTCTTGGAAGACATGTCAGTGGGTTCCTAACTGTTGAAGAAGAAGGCTCAGGCCTTGATGTCGGTGATCTTCAGCTGCGTGAGCGGCTGGCGGTGACCCTGGCGCTTGCGGTAGCCGGTCTTGTTCTTGTACTTCATGATCGTGATCTTGGGGCCCTTGGCGGCCCCCAGGATCTCGGCCGTGACGCTGACCTTGGCCAGCTTGTCGACATCGCTGGTCACGGTGGACCCATCGACGACGAGGAGCGGCTTGAGGTCGATGCTGTCGCCAGCGTCGCCCTTGATCGAGTTGATGAGGATGGTGTCGCCGACGGAAACCTTCTCCTGGCGGCCACCCGCGCGAACGATCGCGTACATCAGTGGAACTCACTTTCGGTTGCAGGTGCACTCGCTCTGTCTGACCGGCCAACAGTCCCCGTGCCGAGGCACGAGGCGTCCGCTCGGTGGGCGCACCAAGAGCACAGACTACCGGCCACCCCCACCTGCGGCAAAACGCAGGACGAAGGGGGTGACCGGCAGTGGTCGGGACGGGCTCAGGCCTGGGGTGGCCCGGCCTGCGACGTCACGCGCTTGCGCTTGGGACGGGCAGGAGCCGCCGGCTCGGGGTCGGCCACCGGGGTGGTCGGGGCCTCGCCGGACTCCCCCGCGATCTTGGTGATCGGGACAGCCGCCGTCTCGGCGGGTGCGGTGAGGTCGACCGGCTGCAGAGCGACCGGGGCGCCGGCGCTCGAGGCGGCCCGACGGCCACCACGACGACGCGTGGGCGCCTCGGGCTCGGGTGCGACCTCGGGCTCCGGTGCGGGCTCGGGCTCCGGTGCGATCTCGGGCTCGGGCGCTGCCTCGGGCTCGAGGGTCGGGGCCGCGGTGAGGTCCACCGGCTCCAGTGCCACCGGGGCGCCGGCGCTCGAGGCGGCCCGACGGCCACCACGACGACGCTTGGGTGCTTCCGGCTCGGGTGCGACCTCGGGCTCGGATGAGACCTCGGGCTCCGGTGCGATCTCGGGCTCGGGCGCTGCCTCGGGCTCGGGCGTCGTGGCCGCGGTGAGGTCCACCGGCGTCAGAGCGACCGGGGCGCCGGCGCTCGAGGCGGCCCGACGGCCACCACGACGACGCTTGGGTGCCTCCGGCTCGGGTGCGGTCGACTCCTCGACCGCCGACTCCGCGAGCACGGGGACCTCGAGATCCGCGACATCGTCCTCACTGGACTCACCCGAGATGTTCTTGATCGCGGCGGCGTGGGCTGCCGCAGCGATCTGGGCCGCGGTGCGGCCGTTGGCGTCGGTCTGCTCCTCGACGGGCTCCTGGCGCTGCTGCGAGGAGTCCGACTCCCCCTTCGACCGGCCACGACGGGACTTGCCGCCGCCACTGCTGCCACCGTGGTTGCCGCCGGCGTGACCGCCCGGGTCGTGGGCGACGGGCTCGCTGTGCACGATGATGCCCCGGCCCTGGCAGTGGTCGCACTCCTCGGAGAAGACCTCGATGAGGCCGGCGCCGACGCGCTTGCGGGTCATCTGGACCAGACCGAGCGAGGTGACCTCGGCGACCTGGTGCTTGGTCCGGTCACGGCCCAGGCACTCCAGGAGGCGGCGCACGACGAGGTCGCGGTTGGCCTCCAGGACCATGTCGATGAAGTCGACGACGATGATGCCGCCGATGTCGCGCAGCCGCAGCTGACGCACGATCTCCTCGGCAGCCTCGAGGTTGTTCTTGGTGACCGTCTCCTCGAGGTTGCCCCCGGAGCCGATGAACTTGCCGGTGTTGACGTCGACGACGGTCATCGCCTCGGTGCGGTCGATGACGAGCGAACCACCCGAGGGCAGCCAGACCTTGCGGTCCATCGCCTTGGAGATCCCCTCGTCGACCCGGTGCGCGCTGAAGACATCGCCCTCACCGGTCCACTGCTCGAGCCGGTCGGACAGGTCCGGGGCCACCGCGTCGACATAGCCCTTGATCTCGCGCCAGGCACCCTCACCCGAGACGACCATCTTGGCGAAGTCCTCGTTGAAGATGTCGCGGATGACCCGGAGGGTCATGTCGGGCTCGGCGTGCAGCAGCACGGGGGCGCCGCCCGAGGAGCCCTTCTTGACCTGCTTGGACCCGGCCGCTTCGCTGACCTTGTCCCAGGCCTTGGTGAGTCGCTCGACGTCGGCAGTCAGCTCCTTCTCGGAGGCGCCCTCCGCGGCGGTGCGCACGATGACGCCGGCGCTGTCGGGCACGACCTGCTTGAGGATGGCCTTCAGGCGGGTGCGCTCGGTGTCCGGGAGCTTGCGGGAGATGCCGGTCATGCTGCCCTCGGGCACGTAGACCACGTAGCGGCCCGGCAGGGAGATCTGCGAGGTCAGGCGGGCACCCTTGTGACCGACCGGGTCCTTGGTGACCTGGACGAGGACCGAGTCACCGGCCGACATCGCGTTCTCGATGCGGCGGGCCTGGCCGTTGCCCACGCCCTGGGCCTCCCAGTTGACCTCACCCGCGTAGAGCACGGCGTTGCGGCCCTTGCCGATGTCGATGAAGGCGGCCTCCATGCTCGGCAGCACGTTCTGCACGCGGCCGAGATAGACATTGCCGACCAGCGTCGAGGTGGTCTCACGTGAGACATAGTGCTCGGCGAGCACGCCGTCCTCGAGGACCGCGATCTGGGTGCGCTCGCCCTGCTGACGCACGGCCATGACGCGCTCGACGCTCTCGCGGCGGGCCAGGAACTCGGCCTCGGTGATGATCGTGCGGCGACGACCGGACTCACGGCCCTCGCGGCGACGCTGCTTCTTCGCCTCCAGTCGGGTGCTGCCCTTGATCGACTGCACCTCGTCGCGGCGCGACTCGCGCACGCGGGTGGTGGTCCCGGGCGGGTCGTCCTGACTGCTCTTGCCGCCACCGCCACCGTTGCCGCCACCGTTGCCACTTCCGCCGCGACGGCGACGCCGGCGACGACGCGAGCTCGAGCCGCCGTCGTCATCGGAGTCCGAGTCGTCGCTGTCGTCGGAGTCGTCCTCGGACGAGGTGTCGTCAGCGTCGGAGTCGTCGTTGCGCTCGTCCTGCTTGTTGCCGCCGCGACCCCGGCCGCGGCCACGACCCCGGTTGCGGCCGCTGTTGCTGTTGCTGTTGCCCGAGCCCTCGTCGGAGGAGTCGTCGGAGTCGGACGAGGAGTCGTCGTCGCTCGAGGAGCTGTCATCGCTCGAGGAGTCGTTGCCCCTCGAGGGGTCGTTGTCGGACGCGCTGGAGCCGTCGTCCGAGGAATCGGTCGAGCGGTTGTTGCTGTTGCGACCCCGGCCACCACGACGGCGGCGACGGCGGCCCCCTTCGCCCTGGGAGTTGTCGTCGTCGTTCGAGTCGTTGCGCTCGTCGCTGTCGTTCGAGTCATTGCGCTCGTCGCTGTCGCGGTCGTTGCGCTCGTCGCTGTCATCGCGACTGTCGACGTCATCCTCGTCCGAGTCCTCGTCCGCGAGCTCCGGCTGGGGCTGCGGCTCCGGGGCTCGGCGACGAGGCGGGGCGGTGACCGTGGTCGGCGGCTGGAAGAGCAGACCGAATGAGGGCACGGCCGCGGCCGGCGCCTGTTGCTGGGGGCTCTCGTCCTCGACGATGGTCTCGTTGTCGAGCGACTCGTCAAACTGGTGTTCGTTGTCGGTGGCCATGTGGCACCTCCTGCACCTCGACCGGATCCCGACACCGACACCCCGTGAGGTGCAACCCGACCGCTGTGCGGCGTGGCGGGCGCCTGGCGCCCGCGAAAAGGTCCGTGTTGCCTCGGCGGGGCTCGCGCTGAGCGCGGCACCTCGTCAGGGCCGGCGTCGTCTCAGTCGGCGGCCAGTGGATCGGCCACGCTCTCGGTCTCGCTGCTCCAGATCCCCTGCGCCAGTCGCGTCGCCTTGGGCGACTGTGGTGGCGCGAACGAGGTGGCAGCGGCGATCGCACTGAGGACGTCGTCGGGGCGAACGGCAGGTGTGGTGTGCCGCACGACCATCGTCAGTATCGCACAACCGTCCTCGCTCACCCCTGTGACGGCCCGCTCGACCGGCCCGCGCGCGTCGTAGCTCTTCAGGCCCTTCTTGAACATGCGCTCGACCTCGACGTGCTCCTGCGCCATGAAGCCCGCGACGGCACGCTCCAGATCGGCCGGCTCGACACCGGGGAACTCCAGGAGCCACCGGCTGGCCTGCAGACGGTCGGCCAGAGCCCCCGGCTGGGCGTCGACGACCGAGACGATGTCCAGCCCGTCGGGGAGGGCCTCGTTGAGCGCGGTGGCCACCGAGTCCGGGTCCACCTGCTCGGTCACCGAGATCTCGAAGTACTCCGCCTCGCTGGCCGCACCGGTCGCCGCGCCGTTGGCGTAGGAGATCTTGGGGTGCGGGTGGAAGCCCGCCGAGTAGGCCATCGGGACCCCGGAGCGGCGCAGTGCGCGCTCGAGCGCCCGACCGAAGTCACGGGTCGAGGAGTAGCGCAGCCGCCCGCGGCGGGCGTACTGGATGCGCAGCTTCTGCACCGCCGGGGGCGGGGGCGGACCATCGGGGGTGCGTTGTGCGGCCATGCCGACAAGGGTAGGTGCAGCCAGGAGTGGAGGTATACGCGCGGATCATTCGTCCGCGCGTATACCTCCAATCAGGTGCGTGCGAGCAGCTCGACCAGGTGAACACCGGCCCGCTCCGACAGGTCCGCGATCTGCGTCTGGCAGGAGAATCCGTCGGCTAGCACGACCGCGTCGGGTGAGGCCGCGTCCATCGCCGGGAGCAGCTGCTGCTCGGCGATCTTGACCGACACCTCGTAGTGGCCCAGCTCGACGCCGAAGTTGCCCGCCAGACCGCAGCAGCCGCCCAGACGGGTGACCGTGGCGCCGGTCCGTGCCAGCAGGGCCTCGTCGGCCGACCAGCTCATCACCGCGTGCTGGTGGCAGTGCGGTTGGGCGACGACCTCGGTGCCGGTGAGGTCGGGGGCGGTCCACCGCCCTTCGTCGATGGCGCTGGTGAGGATCTCGGCGACGGTGCGCACTCCCCCGGCCACCTGCCGGGCGACGGCGGAGTCGACGAGGCGCGGCAGGTCATGGCGCAGCGCCGCGGTGCAGCTGGGCTCCATGCCCACGACCGGGATACCTGCGGCGACCGCCGGGCCCAGGGCGCGGGCGGCGTCCTCGAGCGTCGACCTCGCCGCGTCGAGCTGTCCGGTGGAGATGAAGGTCAGACCGCAGCACAGCGCCTCCTGCGGGACGAAGGGGGTGAACCCCGCCTCCCGCAGCAGGGCCACGGTGGCCCGCCCGACGTGGGGCGAGAAGTGGTCGGTGAAGGAGTCGACGAAGAGCGCGACAGGGTGGTCGGTGCCGGCCGCCTGCGCGGCGGAGGCGATCATCCCTTCGGCCGTGGCCCAGGAGCGGAAGGTCGTGCGGGCGAAGCTGGGGATGCTGCGCCGAGGGTCGACGCCAGCCGCGGGCAGGGTGAGCTTCTTCAGCCCCGGCAACGAGGTCATGGCATTGACGAGGCGGGGCGCGCGGGCCGCCAGGCGAGCCATCTGCGGCAGCCGGCCGAGCGTGTAGTGGCTGCGCGGGCGCAGCTTGCCCTTGTAGGTCTGGTGGAGCGCCTCGGACTTGTAGGTCGCCATGTCGACACCGGTGGGGCAGTCGCTGGAGCAGCCCTTGCACGACAGGCACAGGTCGAGGGCGTCGTGGACCTCGGGCGCGCTCCAGCCGCCGGTGATCGTGGAGCCGTTGAGCATCTCCTGCAGGACGCGGGCGCGACCGCGGGTCGAGTCCTTCTCCTCCCCCGTCGCCAGATAGCTCGGGCACATGACGGTGGTCGAGGTACCGGCGGCACGGCACTTGCCGACGCCGGTGCAGCGGTGCACGGCCTGGCTGAAGTCGCCGCCGTCCTCCGGGTAGCCGAAGGCCAGCGGGACGGTGACCTTGTGGGCCGCGGGGATGCGGATGTCGGCATCGACGGGCGCCGGGTCGACGAGGATGCCCGGGTTGAGCAGGTTGCTCGGGTCGAAGGCGCGCTTGACCGCCCCGAAGAGCCCCATCGTCTCGGCGTCGTACATGCGCGGCAGGAGCGCCGAGCGGGCCCGGCCGTCGCCGTGCTCGCCCGAGAGCGAGCCGCCGTGGGCCGCGACGAGGTCGGCCGCGTCCTCGACGAACCGGCGGTAGCGGTCGGTGGCATCGGGGGCATCGAGGTCGATGTCGAGCCGGATGTGCAGGCAGCCGTCGCCGAAGTGCCCGTAGGGCAGCCCCTGCACGTCGTGCTCCTCGAGCAGGGCGTCGAAGGCGCGCAGGTAGTCACCCAGGCGGGCCGGCGGGACGGCGGCGTCCTCCCAGCCGGCGTGCGCCGGGCGGTCGCGCGGCGAGCGCGCCGACAGGCCGGCTCCGTCCTCGCGGATCTTCCACAGCGCCCGGGCATGGGCCGGGTCGGTGACGACGAGGGAGTCGGTGTGCTCGATCTCGCGACGGACCCGCTCGGCGGCGGCATGCGCGGCGGCGGCGTCCTCGCCGGGCACCTCGACGAGCATCCACGCGGCGCCGCGTGGCAGGTCCGGGACGGCCTGCGGGCCGCGGCGGGTGCGCACGACGTCGACGATGCGCGAGTCGATGCCCTCGGCCGCGACGGCGCCCAGCCCCTTGAGCAGGTGGGCGACGTCGCCCGCGGCGTAGATGTCGGGGAAGCCGAGCACGACCAGGCTGGTGGCCGGCGGGTCGGTGACCAGGCGGACGCGGGCCTGCGTGACGACCGCGAGGGTCCCCTCGGAGCCGACGAGCATCCGGCCGATGTCGCGGCCGCGCTCCGGGGCGAGGTGCTCGAGGGCATAGCCGGAGACCTGCCGACCGAAGGTGGCGAACTTGGTCCGCACGGTGTCGAGGTGGTCGTCGGTCAGCTGGGTCAGGCGGGCCACGAGGGCGTCGTCGCCGGTGAGCGAAGGGAGTCCCCCGGCCACCCCCGTGGTGGCTGTGAGGTGCGTGCCCGCCGCCGTCAGCAGGTCCATCCCGACGACATTGTCGCTGGTACGGCCGTAGCCGAGCGCGCGGTTTCCGCAGGCGTTGTTGCCGATCATGCCGCCGATGGTGCAACGGCTGTGGCTGCTCGGGTCGGGACCGAAGCGCAGACCGATCTCACGGGCGCGGGCCTGCAGCGTCGCGTGGACGGTGCCGGCCTCGACGAGAGCAGTGGCACTCTCGCGGTCGACCTCGAGCACCCGACCCAGATACCTCGCGGTGTCGATGACGATGCCGGGGCCGACCGCGTTACCGGCGCACGAGGTCCCGGCGCCACGTGCGGTGATCGGGATGCCCAGCTCGCGGGCGACCGAGAGGGTCGCGGCGATCTCGTCGGTGTGCCTCGGGAAGACGACCGCTCGCGGTGGGACGCGGTAGATGCCCGCGTCGGTGGCGTACATCCCGATCGTCAGGGCATCGGTGCGGGCGTCGGTCACGCCCTCACGGTGCAGGGCCTCGGTGAGCAGCGTGGGCGACGAGGTCATGACCGGCATTCTCCCCCTTCGCCACTCACGCGTGAGGAGGGGTCTCGCACAGTGGGTGCTACCCGCGGATGAACCACGGGATGACCACGAGGGCGAGCGCCAGCAGACCGATCAGCCCAGCACCCCACATGGTGTAGCCAGAACGCCGCTCCTGCGGCCAGTGATGCATCGGGAGGACCGCGAAACCCACCCCGTAGACCATGGCCAGCACCCCCACGACGACGAGTCCGGTCGTGACCGACATACCCCTGCTCCCCTGCTCGGTGACGTCGGACTCAGCCTGTCACGAGCGGGGAGCGAAGGGGGGTCAAGAGCGCAGCATGTCCTGCTTGCCGCTGCCCAGGACGGTGAGCGGCAGCAGGGTTCTCTCGGTGGGGCCGATCTCGATGTCCGTGCCCATCTGCGGGCAGACGCCGCAGTCGAAGCACGGGGTCCACCGGCAGTCCTCGACCTCGGTCTCGTCGATCGCGTCGAGCCAGTCCTGCCACAGCCACTCCTTGTCGAGGCCGGAGTCGATGTGGTCCCAGGGCAGGACCTCCGACTCCTCGCGCTCGCGGGTGGTGTACCAGGCGACGTCGACGCCGGTGCCCTCGAGCCCCGTCTCGGCGGCAGCCATCCAGCGGTCGTAGGAGAAGTGCTCGCTCCAGCCGTCGAAGCGACCACCATCGCGCCAGACCTGCTCGATGACCCGACCGACCCGCCGGTCACCGCGCGAGAGCAGGCCCTCGACGATGCCGGGCTTGCCGTCGTGGTAGCGGAAGCCGATGGAGCGGCCGTAGCGCTTGTCCGCCCGGATGGCGTCGCGCAGCTTGTACAGCCGCGCGTCCGTCTCCTCCGGGCCGAGCTGCGCGGCCCACTGGAAGGGGGTGTGCGGCTTGGGGATGAAGCCACCGATGGACACCGTGCAGCGGATGTCGTTGTGGCCAGCGACCTGGCGACCGGTCTCGATGACCCGCTTGGCCACCTCGGCGATCTGCAGGACGTCCTCGTCGGTCTCGGTGGGCAGACCGCACATGAAGTACAGCTTGACCTGTCGCCAGCCCGCGCCGTAGGCGGCCGCGACGGTCCGGATGAGGTCCTCCTCGGTCACCATCTTGTTGATGACCTTGCGGATGCGCTCGGACCCGCCCTCGGGGGCGAAGGTCAGCCCGGAGCGACGACCGTTGCGGGTCAGCTCGTTGGCCAGGTCGATGTTGAAGGCGTCGACGCGGGTGCTCGGCAGGGACAGCCCGGTGTTGGTGCCCTCGTAGCGGTCGGCGAGCCCCTTGGCGATCTCACCGATCTCGGTGTGGTCGGCGCTGCTCAGGGAGAGCAGACCCACCTCCTCGAAGCCGGTCGCGGCCAGCCCGGCCTCGACCATCTCGCCGATGCCGGTGATGGACCGCTCGCGGACCGGGCGGGTGATCATGCCGGCCTGGCAGAAGCGGCAGCCGCGGGTGCACCCGCGGAAGATCTCGACGCTCATCCGCTCGTGGACGGACTCGGCGAGCGGGACGAGCGGCTTCTTGGGGTAGGGCCACGCGTCGAGGTCCATGACGGTGTGCTTGTCGATGCGCCACGGCACGCCGGCCTCGGCCGGGGCGACGCGCTGGATGCGCCCGTCGGGCAGGTAGTCGACGTCGTAGAAGGCCGGGACGTAGACGCCACCGGTGGCGGCGAGGCGGCGCAGCACCTCGAGGCGGCCACCGGGCTTCCCCCGGGCCTTCCACTCGCTGATGATGTCGGTCGCAGCGAGCACGGCTTCCTCGCCGTCGCCGACGATCGCGGCGTCGATGAAGTCAGCCACGGGCTCGGGGTTGAAGGAGGCATGCCCGCCCATGACGACGATCGGGTGCTCGTCGGTGCGGTCTGCAGCGTGCAGCGGGATGCCGGCCAGGTCCAGCGCGGTGAGCATGTTGGTGTAACCGAGCTCGGTCGAGAAGCTCAGGCCGAAGACGTCGAAGTCACCGATGGGACGGTGCCCGTCGACGGTGAACTGCGGCAGGCCATGCTCGCGGAGCAGTGCCTCCATGTCGGGCCAGACGGCGTAGCTGCGCTCGGCGAGGGCGTCGGGGCGCTCGTTGAGCACCTCGTAGAGGATCATCACGCCCTGGTTGGGAACGCCGACCTCGTAGGCGTCGGGGTACATCAGGGCCCAGCGGACCGTGAGGTCCTCTCCCCCGGGGCCGTGGCCACCGACGTGCCAGTCCTTGACGGTGGAGTTGAGCTCGCCCCCGACGTACTGGATGGGCTTGCTCACCTTCTCGAGCAAAGGCTCGAGGGCGCTGAAGATCGACTCACCGGACATACCGACAAGGGTACGGGGGGTGGAGCGGTCCTGACGAAATCGAGGTTGCCCCGACTCAGGGAGTGCGGAACGAACGACCAAGGGGCCACCTCGATCTTCGCCAGGACCGCGACGCCCGATCAGCTGGGGTACATCTCCTCGATGTCGCCCCTGAACTTGTCCGCGACGACCTTGCGACGCATCTTCAGGCTCGGCGTCAGCTCTCCGTCCTCGACCGTCAGGTCACGACCGAGGATGTGGAACTTCTTGATCTGCTCGTGGCGGTTGAGACCAGCGTTGAGCTCGTCGACATAGGACTGGACCATCTCGCGGGCCTGGAGCGAGGAGACGATCTCGGTGTAGCTGGCGTCGGGCATGCCGTTGGCCTCGGCCCACGGCCGGATGGCCTCCTCGTCGAGAGTGATCAGCGCCGTGACGAACTGGCGGCTCTCACCGTGGACGAGGAACTGACCGACGTAGGGGCACAGGCCCTTGAAGGTCGACTCGATGATCGACGGTGCCACGTACTTGCCGTTGCTCGTCTTGAAGAGGTCCTTCTTGCGGTCGGTGATCTTGAGGAAGCCGTCGGCGTCGATCTCGCCGATGTCGCCGGAGTGGAACCACCCGTCGTCCGTGAGCACCTCGGCCGTGGCCTCGGGGTTGTTGTGGTAGCCCTCCATGACGTGCTCACCGCGGATGAGGATCTCGCCGTCCTCGGCGACCTTGATCTCCGTCTGCGGGGTGGGCCAGCCCACCGTGCCCACGCGCAGGGCGTAGGGCCGGTTGACCGTGGCAGCGGCCGAGGTCTCGGTGAGGCCGTATCCCTCGAGGATCGGCAGGCCGGCGCCGTTGAACCAGTGGGCGATGTCCTGGTTGAGCGCAGCCGAGCCGGAGATGAAGAAGCGGATCCGACCACCGAAGCGCTCGCGCACCTTGCCGAAGACGAGCTTGTCGGCCACCGTGTGCTTCAGGCCGAGCAGGAGGCCCGGCTTGCGGTTTTCGGACAGCGTCCGGGAGTAGTCGCGTCCGGCCTTGGAGGCGAAGTCGAAGATCTTGGCCTTGGCGCCGCCCTCCTCGGCCATGCCCAGCGAGATCTTGCCGTAGACCTTCTCGAAGATGCGCGGGGCAGCCGCCATGAAGGTCGGTCGGACCTCACCGAGGTTCTCGACGATCTTGTCGATGCGGCCGTCGATCGCGGTCTGCATGCCGACGTCGGCGGCGATGAGGAGCAGGACCTTGGCGAAGACGTGCGCGAGCGGGAGCCAGAGGTAGTGCACGTCCTCGGAGGTGAGCATGTCGGTCGACCGGATGGCCGCTCCCTGGTAGGTCCAGGTCGCGTGGCGCAGGCGCACGCCCTTGGGCCGGCCGGTCGTGCCGGAGGTGTAGATGATCGTGGCCAGCGACTCCGGTGTGGTGCCGTCGATGCGCTCGTCGACGAGGCCCGGTGCAGACGCGAGAGCGGCGGCGCCACGTGCCTCGAGGTCCTCGAAGGAGATCACCCAGTCGTCGAGGTCGACGCCGTCGGTGTCGATGGCGACCACGCATGTCACGCCGGGGATGGCGTCGCGGACCTCCCGCAGCTTGGCGACCTGCTCGGCGTTCTCGGCGAAGACCACCTTGGAGCCGGAGTCGTCGGTGATGAAGGCGACGTCGTCGCTGATCGACGTGGGGTAGATCGTCGTCGTCGCGGCGCTGGCAGCCATGATCGCGTAGTCCGCGAGCACCCACTCGATGCGGGTGCTCGAGGCGAGGGCGACCCGGTCCTCGGGCTGGACACCCAGCTCGACGAGGCCAGCGGCCAGCGCCCAGACCCGCTCACCGAGCTGGGCCCAGGTCAGCTCGTCCCACGCGATGCCGGACGGGTAGGAGTACGCGATGTTGTCGGGAGTGTCAGCGATGCGATCGCGCAGCAGGTGACCGACCGAAGCGGGTCGGTCGGCGAACGCACTGGAGTCGAAGGCCTCGTCGGAGGCGCGGGTGGGGCGGGGCTGTGGCACGGAGAGTCCACTCCTTCGTGGGCTGCGGGTGATGCGCGTATCTTCCCCCACCGATGGCCCCCTTGTCACCGGCCATCCACAAGGTGACCGGTTGGTAACCATCTCGGGTCAGGTCCGTCGGCGTTCCGGGGGTCGGGTCACGGCCACGACGATGCCGACGGCTGCCCAGCAGGCGAACATCGAGGAACCGCCGTAGGACAGGAAGGGCAGCGGGAGACCCGTGACGGGCAGCAGACCGAGATTCATCCCGATGTTCTCCACCGACTGGACGGCGAACCACGCTGCGACCGCCCAGCAGACGAGCCGGACGAAGGGGTCCTCGGTGCGTGTCCCGGCCAGCGCGATGCGCGCGACGAGGAGCCCGAGCAGCAGCACGACGAAGGCTGCACCGACGAAGCCCAGCTCTTCCCCTGCTGCGGAGAAGACGAAGTCGGTCTCCTGGAAGGGGATGGCACCCGAGCTCGTCAGATCGCCCGTGTGCAGGCCCTGACCACCCCAGCCACCGCCGGCGATCGCCCGGCGCACCTGCTGGGTCTGGTACCCGATGCCGAGCGGATCGGCGGCCGGGTCGAGGAAGGCGGTGAGCCGGTCACGCTGGTAGGGGCTGAGCAGCGGCGTCGTGAAGGCCGCGGTCACCGCGCCGACGCCCGCGAGCAGCACCCCGGCGAGCCATGGCCACGAGGCACCCGAGACGACGAGGACGCCCAGTGCCAGGGCGACGAGCACGAGCGCGGAGCCGAGGTCCGGCTGGGCCATGACGAGCAGGACCGGGACTCCCGTGACGGCGCCCGCCAGGAGGATCTCGCGGGCCCTCGGCCGTTGCCGGCGCTCGGCTGCCGGCGCCAGCAGCATCGGCAGGGCCACGCAGAGCCCGACCTTGGCCAGCTCGCTGGGCTGGACCGAGAAGCCTCCCGGCAGCTGGATCCAGGATCGGGAGCCATTGATCTCGGAACCGAGCGGCGTGAGCACGAGCCCCAGCCCGAGGACCCCCGCGAGATAGACGAAGGGGGCGAGTGTCCGCAGCACCGACCGGTCCAGCCGGACGACGAGCAGGGCGAGGAGCAACCCGATACCGAGGTTGAGCAGGTGCCGTACGAGGTAGGCCGAGCCGGAGTCGGCACGGGTGGCGGAGTGGACGAGCACCGCGCCCAGCCCCGAAGCGATCAGGGCCGCGGCGATGAGCACGAGGTCGGAGCGCAGCAGCTGCCGCGCGAACCCCCCTTCGGCCCGCACGGCCTTAAGGTCGTGCGGTCGGCGGGAGGCCGAGGAAGGTGCGGGTCAGCTCGACATCGCGGGCCATGGCGACGAGCAGCTCGTCGATGGAGTCGAACTTCAGCGTCGGGCGCACGTGCTCGACGAAGTCGACGGCCACTCGCTCCCCGTAGAGGTCGAGGTCGGTGCGGTCGAGCACATAGGACTCGACGACCCGGACCTGCTGGTCGAAGGTCGGGTTGGTGCCGATGGAGATCGCGGCCGGCAGCCGTCGGTCTGCGCTGTCCTCCGGCAGGTCCAGCCGGACGAGCCACCCGGCGTAGACGCCGTCAGCGGGGACGAGGCCGAGGCTGTCCATGCCCAGGTTGGCCGTGGGGTACCCGAGCTCACGCCCGCGGTGGAAGCCGTGGACGACGGTCCCGACGACGCGGTGGGGGCGGTCCAGGATCACGGAGGCCTCGGCGACCTCGCCCACGGACAGGTGGGTGCGCACCGCCGAGGAGGACCATCGCTCGTCGTCGCCCTGGTCCTCGATCACGACGACCTCGAAGCCGTGCTCCGCGCCGAGCTCACGCAGCAGGTCGACGTCACCGGTGTACCCGGCGCCGAATCCCTTGGTGTCGGCGCCGACGACCAGGACGCTGCACTGCAGGCCCTCGACGAAGGTGTCGACGATGTAGTCGACCGCGCTGGTCTGCGCGAACTCCATGGTGTAGCTGAGCACCAGCAGGCCAGCGACACCGGCCTCGGAGAGCAGGTCGTCGCGCAGCGGCCCGGGCGAGATGATCGCGGGGGCCCGCTCTGGGTGCATGACCTCCACCGGGTGGGGGTCGAAGGTCACCGCGACGGCGGGCAGACCGCGCTCGTGCCCCTGCCGGACCAGCTCATCGAGGATGGCACGGTGCCCGCGGTGCACACCGTCGAAGTTGCCGAAGGTCGCCACGCACGGCCGCAGCTGCGACGGGGTGGCACTCGGGGATGACCATTGCTGCACGAGAGCACACTCTACGAACTGGCCGGGGCAAAGACGACGTGGGCCCGGGCGGTGGCCCTGCTCTCGTCGAGCACCGCGACCAGAGATCCGTCCGGCGCGAGCGCCGCGACCGGCTCCTCGCGACCCGGCTGGGCGCTCTCGATGCGCTGCCCGAAGCCGAGCGCGCGCGCCTCGCCCTCCGTCAGGACCCGGGTGGTCAGGGCAGCCGCAGCGGCCTCCTCCAGCGGCGTCAGTGGCATGACTGCCTCGTCGCCGTCCTTGTCCCGCAGGGCATTCAGCTCCTCGAGCGTGTGAGCGTGCTCGAGGGTGAGGCCGCCGACACGGGTGCGCCGCAGTGCGGTCAGGTGACCGTTGCTCCCCAGGTCGACGCCCAGGTCACGGGCCAGCGCCCGCACATAGGTGCCGGACGACACCGCGACGACGACGTCGACGTCGAGCACTGCCTGGCCATCGGCGTCGGCGGGCCGAACGTCGAGGACCTCGAAGCGTGAGACGGTCACCGGGCGAGCCGGGAGCTCGACCTCCTCCCCCGCGCGCACGCGGGCATAGGAGCGCTCTCCCTTGATCTTGATCGCGCTCACCGAGCTCGGGACCTGCTGGATGTCACCGGTCAGGCGCGCGACCGCGGCGTCGATCGCCGCGCGGTCGATCCCGGCCACCTCGCCGACGGTGGTGATCTCCCCTTCGGCGTCGTCGGTGATCGTCGCCTGCCCCAGGCGGATCGTCGCCGTGTACTCCTTGTCGGCACCGACGAGGAAGGTCAGCAGCTTGGTGCCGCGACCGATCCCGAGGACGAGGACACCAGTGGCCATCGGGTCGAGGGTGCCGGCATGCCCGACCTTCTTGGTCCGGTAGAGCCGCCGGCCCCGAGCGACGACGTCGTGGCTCGACCAGCCGGCCGGCTTGTCGACGACGACGAGACCGTCGCTCACGCCTCGGGCGAAGGGGGCAGCGGCTCCCCTTCGTCGTCCTTGGTGCGGTACGGGTCGGCCTCGCCGGCGGGCTCGGCCCCGGAGCGCGAGCGGGCCAGGTCCTCGTCACGCTCGCGGGCGGACCGGAGCAGGTCATCGATGTGCGAGGCATTCTCCGGGACGCCGTCCGGGAGGATCTCCAGGGTCGGCGTGAGCCGGATGCCGAGCTGCTTGCCGACGAAGGAGCGCAGCTTGCCCCGGTTGGCCTCGAGGACCTGGGCGCTGCGCTCACGCTGCGCCGCGTCACCGAAGACGGTGTAGAAGACGGACGCGTTCTGCAGGTCGCCCGTGACACGCACATCAGTGATCGTCACGAACCCGAGGTCGGGGTCCTTGACGATCTGCTGCAGGTTGGCTGCGATGAGCTCCTGGATGCGATCGGCGATCTTGCGGGCGCGGGCCGGGTCGGCCATGGCACACCTCCGTGAGGGGCTGGGTGGGGACAGGGTCCACGGTATGCGAAAGGCCCACGGTCCTTGGCCACCGTCACCCGACCGGGGACGATCAGCCGCCGGAGAAGATGCTCGCGACTCCCCACACCGCGGTGATCGCCGTGAGGAAGAGACTGATCGCCCCGAGCACGATCCCGGCGATGAGGTAGGGCTTGGCGTCGGCCGTCGACGGGTCGTGCTTGACCTCGCTCAGGCCGTAGGCGCCGGTCCCGAGAGCAGCGAGCGCGGGGATCCAGGCGAGGAACCAGCAGCAGCACCCGGCCGGGATCGCGAAGATGCCCATGCCGAGCGAGAGATAGCCCAAGGTCATCGGGGTGCTGGTGCGCCGCGGCGGCGCTCCGTAGGGGCTGGGCGTCCCGTAGGCGCTGGGCGTCCCGTAGGGGCTGGGCGTCCCGTAGGGGCCCGGCTGCTGGCCGTACTGCGGTCCTGCCGGACCTGGCGCGGGATAGGGCTGGCCGGGGGTCTGCCCGGCCGGGTACGGACCCCGCTGCGGCTCCTCCGGGTCGGGCGGAAGCGTCCCGTAACCGGGCGGGGGTGGTGGCGTACTCATGCAGCGTCCTGGCTCGAAGGTGGTGTGTGCGTAGTACAACGCCCCCGGCGCGCAAGGCACCGGGGGCGTCGACGAGGCGACCTAGCTCATGTCGGAGTAGGCGTCGAGGTTGATGACGCCGGCAGCCAGGAGGATCCAGTACAGGATCGCGATGGCCAGACCGATCGCACCCGTGATGAGACCCACCATGAGGAAGGTCTTCAGGTCGGGACGAGGAGCGGTCTTGGTCTTGTTCTTCGCGATGAACCCCGTGACGAGCGCGGCGATCGGGAAGATCGGCAGCGCCCAGCAGAAGCACAGGACGAGACCGGCGATGCCGGTACCCATCGAGACGAGGGACAGGATCTTGGTGGAGTCACTGCCTCCCTGCTGCTGCGGGTAGCCGCCGGGAGCCGGCGGAGGAGCCTGCGGCGGCATGCCACCACCTGGGGCGGAGCCGTAGCTCGGGGCGCCCGTGGGCGGGTTGGGCGGCGTGCTCCCGGACCCCGAGGAGGGGTAAGGGTTGTCGCCGGGCGGAGGAGGTGGCGTCGTCATGATCGTCCCCTTGATGTCGAGATTGTGGTCAGGCACACCCTAGTGCGCGACCGCCCTTCTTCCCTGCATTTGGTGGAGGGGAGCGCTCCCCGTCCCGACCTGCTGCATCTGCCCATGACGAAGGGGGACGGGCAGCTCGCGCTGCTCGTCCCCCTTCGCGGTGGTGCGGTGAAGGTGTGCGCGTGATCAGGCGCGCGGCTTCTCCCGCATCTCGTAGGTGGTGATGAGGTCACCGTCCTGGACGTCGTTGTGGCTGCCCAGGTTGATACCGCACTCGAAGCCCTCGCGGACCTCGGTGACATCGTCCTTGAAGCGACGCAGACCGGTGAGCTCGAGGCCCTCGGTGATGACGACGCCGTTGCGGGTGATGCGCGCCTTGGAGCCGCGCTTGATCTCACCGCTGCGGACGATCGAGCCGGCGATGTTGCCGAACTTGCTCGAGCGGAAGATCTCGCGGATCTCCGCCGAGCCGAGCTCGACCTCTTCGAACTCCGGCTTGAGCATGCCCTTGAGCGCCTGCTCGATGTCGTCGATCGCCTGGTAGATCACGCCGTAGTAGCGGATCTCGACGCCCTCGCGCTCGGCGACGTCAGCGTTCTGACCCTCGGCCCGCACGTTGAAGCCGAGGATGATCGCGTCGGAGGCCATGGCCAGGTTGATGTTGTTGAGCGTGATCGCGCCGACGCCGCGGTCGATGATCCGCAGGTCCACGTCGTCGCCGACGTCGATCTGCAGGAGGGCATCTTCCAGAGCCTCGACGGAACCCGACACATCACCCTTGAGGATGAGGTTGAGGGTGTCGATCTTGCCCGCCGCGATGACCTGGTCGAGGTCCTCGAGGCTGATCCGCTTGCGCGCCTTGGCCAGGCTGGCCTGACGGTCCGCGGCCTCACGCTTCTCAGCGATCTGGCGAGCGGTCCGGTCGTCCGGCGCCACGACGAAGGTGTCGCCGGCACGCGGGACGGAGGACAGACCGAGCACCTGCACGGGGCGGGAGGGCCCCGCCTCGTCGACGGTGTTGCCGTGCTCGTCGAGCATGGCGCGCACACGACCGAAGGCCGAGCCGGTGACGATCGCGTCACCGACGCGGAGCGTGCCGGACTGGACGAGGACGGTCGCGGTCGCACCGCGGCCCTTGTCGAGGTTGGCCTCGATCGCGACACCGCGGGCGTCACGAGTGGGGTTGGCCCGCATGTCCAGCTCGGCGTCGACCGTGAGCAGGACGGCGTCGAGCAGGGTGTCGATGTTGGTCCCCTGCTTGGCGGAGACGTCGACGAACATCGTGTCGCCGCCGTACTCCTCGGCCACGAGGTTGTACTCGGTGAGCTGACCGCGGATCTTGCCCGGGTCAGCCCCCTCGACGTCGATCTTGTTGATCGCGACCACGATCGGGACGTCGGCAGCCTGGGCGTGGTTGAGCGCCTCGATGGTCTGCGGCATGACGCCGTCGTCGGCAGCGACCACGAGGATCGCGATGTCGGTGACCTTGGCTCCACGGGCTCGCATGGCCGTGAAGGCCTCGTGACCCGGGGTGTCGAGGAAGGTCAGCGCCCGCTCGGCACCTTCGTGCTCGGTGTGGATCTGGTAGGCACCGATGTGCTGGGTGATGCCACCGGTCTCGCCGGAGCCGACGTCGGCCTTGCGGATCGCGTCGAGGAGACGCGTCTTGCCGTGGTCGACGTGACCCATGACGGTGATGACCGGCGGACGAGCCACCAGGTCCTCGTCGTCCTCGTGCTCGAGGCCGATGTCGAGGTTGACGTTGTAGGCGTCGAAGAGCGCGCGCTCCTCTTCCTCCGGCGAGACCATCTCGATGACGTAGCCGAGCTCGGCTCCGAGCAGCTGGAAGGTGACCTCGTCGAGGGACTGCGTCGCCGGGGCCATCTCACCGAGGTTGAACAGCACCGTGACCAGCGATGCGGGGTTCGCATCGATCTTCTCGGCGAAGTCGTTCAGCGAGGCACCCTGACGGATGCGGATGACGGTCGAGCCGTTGCCGCGAGGAACAATCACGCCGCCGATCGACGGTGCGGACATCTGCTCGAACTCTGCCCGCTTCGCGCGCTTGCTCTTGCGCTGCTTGCGCTTGCCGCCACCGCGACCGAAGGCACCCTGGGTGCCACCACGGCCACCGGGGCCACCGCGGTATCCACCGGGACCGCCGCCGGGGCGGGCGGGGCCGGCACCGGGACGACCACGACCGGCACCGGGGCCGCCACGGCCGCCGGGACGCTCACCCGGCCGCGGGACGGCCGAGCTGGCCGGCATCATGCCGGGCGACGGGCGGGCACCACCGGGGCGCGGGGCGCCGGCGGGGGGACGGGGACCACCGGTACCGGCGGGCGGGCGCGGACCGGCCGCACCTGCTGCTGCCCCACCACGACCAGCGGGACGCTGGCCCGGACGGGGCATGCCCTGGCTGGAGGCGAAGGGGTTGTTGCCCGGACGGGTACCGCCACCCTCGCGACGGGTCCCCATGCCCTGGCTGGAGGAGAAGGGGTTGTTGCCCGGACGGGGACCGCCCGCCGGCTTGGCGGCCGGCGGCGGCTTGGGTCCGGGCGTGGCCGGCTTGGGGCCGGGGGTCGCGGACGCAGCCGGCTTCTCCGGGGCGGCGGGCGCCTCGGGAGCAGCCGGAGCCTGGGCAGCCGGAGCCTGGGCAGCGGGAGCCTCGGCAGCGGGCGCCGGAGCCTCAGGCGCCTTGGGAGCCTGCGGACCGGGGGCGGGGGCCTTGGGGCCGGGCGTCGGCGCTGCCGACGGGGCCGCGGGGCCGGGGGTGGGTGCGGACGGCTGCGCCGCAGCGGGCGCCGCGGCAGCCGGCGTCGCCGGAGCCTGAGGACCTGGCTTGCCGGCCGGGGCCGGCTTGGCCGCAGCCTTCTTCGCCTTGGGGTCGGCGGCGGGCGGGTTGTCCTTCACCCGACGCACGACAGGTGCCTCGATCGTCGAGCTGGCCGACTTCACGAACTCCCCCATGTCGCCCAGATGGGCGAGGAGGGCCTTGCTGGAAACCCCGAGCTCCTTGGCGAGCTCATGGACACGGACCTTAGCCACGTTTCTCCTTCATCTGGTCCGTACCGGATGAAGGCGCGGACCGTCGTCAATTGAGGTGAATGCTCATTGCTGAGTACTCATCGGGTGCTCATCAGCGTCAAACCCGCTCTCGGTTGCTGTGCGAACTTGGTCGTCATTGCTGGTTGCTGCTCAGGTCCTGGATCCAGGCACGAAGGGCGTCGGTCTCCTCGACCCGTTGCCGGAAGGCTCGGGAGAGGGCCCGCCGCCGGACGGCGAGGTCCAGACAGGCGATGTCGGGATGGAGCCACGCCCCACGACCCGGCAAACACTTGCGTGGATCCGGCGCGGCCGTGGTCTCCCCACGGTCGTCCCTCACCACGACGATGCGCAGCAGTGTCGACCGGCTATCCCGTCCACGACACCCGATGCAGGTCCTCGAGGGACCGGCAAGGGCGGCGTCGGACTGGAGTCCAGCCCGGTCGACCTCAGACAGTCTACCGCCTGCCGGGTCCGGCTCGGTCACGCGCCCGGCTGACCGGGGACGGCGACGCCCCCGCTCGAGTCCGGCGCGGTGTCCGGGCGGATGTCGATGCGCCAGCCGGTGAGCTTGGCCGCCAGCCGGGCGTTCTGACCTTCCTTGCCGATGGCGAGCGAGAGCTGGTAGTCGGGCACGACGACGCGCGCCGAGCGCAGCTTGGGGTCGACGATCGTCACGGACACGACCTTGGACGGCGAGAGCGCCGCGGCGATGAACTGCTGCGGGTCCTGGGAGTAGTCGACGATGTCGATCTTCTCGTCCTGCAGGTGGCTCATCACGGCTCGCACCCGGGCACCCATGGCGCCGATGCACGCACCCTTGGCGTTGAGGCCGGGGATCTTGGTGTGGACAGCGATCTTGGTGCGGTGTCCGGCCTCGCGGGCCAGGGCAGCGATCTCGACCGAGCCGTCGGCGATCTCCGGGACCTCCATCGCGAAGAGCTGGCGCACGAGGTTGGGGTGGGTGCGCGACAGGCCGATCTCCGGCCCACGCATGCCGCGCTTGACCGACACGACGTAGACGCGGATCCGGTCGCCGTGCTTGTAGACCTCACCCGGGACCTGCTCGGCCGAAGGGAGGAAGCCCTCGACCGTGCCGAAGTCGACGAGGACATTGCGCGGGTTGGAGCTCTGCTGGATCACGCCGGCGACGATGTCGCCCTCGCGCCCGCGGAAGTCGCCCATGACGGCCTCGTCCTCGAGGTCGCGCATCCGCTGGGTGATGACCTGGCGGGCGGTCGCGGCAGCCACTCGACCGAAGTTGGTCGGGGTGTCGTCGAACTCCGGACCCAGCTCGCGACGGGTACGGGTGCGCATCAGCGGCTTGCCCTCGTCGTCGAGGGGCATCTCCTGCCCGTCGTCCACCTCGACGGGGACCTCTTCCTCGACGACGTTCTCCTCGCGGGCCCACACGACGACGTGCCCGTCCTTGCGGCCGAGCTCGGCGCGGGCGTTCTTGAAGGCACCCTCGGTGCGGTGGTAGGCGCCGAGGAGCGCCGCCTCGATGGCGTCGACGAGGATGTCGAAGGGGATCTCGCGCTCGCGCTCGAGGGCCTTGAGGGCGTGGATGTCGATGTCCATGGGTCAGTCCTTGGTCTCGTCGGCGTCGGGTGCGCTCTGGGGTCGGTTGAACTCCACCTGGGCGACGCCCTTGGTGATGGCGGCGAAGGGGATGTGCTCGGTGCGCGGCGCCTGCTGCTTGGTACCCGCGATCTGCAGGTCGACCCCGTCGGCGGTCGTCGCGAGGACGCGGCCGGTGAGGGACCCGTCGGTACCCGCTCCCTGAGGTGCGTCGAAGTCGTCTCGCAGGGTGAGCTCGACAAGGCGGCTGACGGCGCGGCGGAAGTGCATCGGCTCGGTGAGCGGGCGGTCGGTGCCGGGGGTGCTGACCTCGAGGGTGTAGGGCTGGCTGCCCAGGACGTCATTCGTGTCCAGCGCGTCGCTGATGAGCCGGGTGGCGTCGGCGACCTCGTCGAGCGTGAGGGCGTCGATCGGGGTGTCGCCGGCCGCGTCCTGCAGCGGTCGCTCCACGGTGATGCGGGCGACGCGGCGCTTGCCGGCGGGGGTCACGGTCACTGAGGCCACGGTGAAGTCGTCACCCAGTGCGCCGGACACCTGCTCGAGGATGTCGTGGTCCAAAGCCATGGGAAGCCTTCCGTGTGGAGTTGCCGTGCTGGCCCGTCACTCTAGTCATGATCGAGGCGTCCTGAGACATGCGAAGATCGACGGCGTGCCCGTCCGACCCAGCCGCCGCCTTGTGCTCACCGCAGCCCTGACGCTCTCCTCGTCGACGCTGGCGGGCTGCGGGGTCCGGCTCGAGGACGACGCGCCGGACATCCCCTTCGTCCCGAAGCGGGAGCCGATCCCCGGCGAGTCCGCCCTGCTCGCCCTCCTGGGCGCACTCGAGACCGGCGATGTCCAGCACTCCTCGCAGCGGGCCCACCTGCTCCGCAAGGCGCTGCAGGATGCGCAGGTTCCGGCCGGGCTCGTCGCCGGCGCGACATCGCCCACGACACCGGCCGAGGTGGCCGCCGCCTTCGAGGCATCGGTCCGCGAGTGCGGCCCCGGCCTGCTACGGCTCGTCGGGCAGCTCACCGCGACGCAGCGCATCCTCTCCCCCATCGGCGACAAGGCCGTCCTGTGGACCGCAGCCGGCGATGGCGCATGGACCGCAGGCAAGGTCGCGACCACCGCCCTCGACGCCACCCGGGCGACGATGTACGCCCTCGAGGTCGTGGCCGGTCAGCAGAGCACCGGAGCGGTGGCCAAGGCAGCGCTCACCGCCAGCCACGAGCTGCAGGCACTGAGCATCCGCCAGACGACCGCCGCGGGTGACTCCGTGCAGCCGCTCGTCCTCGGCTACGACCGGCCCGAGGACGTGGCCGGCGACGCGGGACGCGACTGGGTGGTCGGCAGCTTCATCCGGCTGCAGGCGGCCTATGCGGACTGCTTCGCCCGGTTGGACGCGGACCGCGACGCCGCCCTCGAGGTGACGCAGTGGATGGTCACCGCCGAGGAGATCTCGCACACGCACTTCCCCCAGATCGTCCCCACGCTGTTCGGGGACGGCAAGCACCAGCCGTGAGGGTCGAGGACGCCGCGGCCCTCGTGCCTGCGGGCTTCGTCGCGGACCTGTCGTCGCTCCCTGCCGAAGGGGGTCCCTCCGGCAGTGACTGGGTCGCGGCCCTCCCCCACCTGCTCGCAGAGATCGTCGACCAGTGGTCGCTGTCGGTCGGGGGCGAGGCGATGACCGGGCACTGCGCACTCGTGCTGCCCGTGCGCGGGCCCGAGGGGTCGGCCGCACTCAAGCTCGGCTGGCCGCACCGCGAGGCCAGCGGCGAGCACCTGGCCCTGCGCGCCTGGGACGGGCACGGCGCCGTACGGCTGCTGCGGGCTGACCCACGCCGCTCGGTGCTGCTGCTCGAACGACTGACCACCGAGGACCTGACGGACCAGTGGGACGAGGAGGCGGTGGCGATCGTCGCGAGGCTCTACGCGGACCTGCACATCGCACCCCTGCCCCAGGTGCCGGCGCTGGTGCCGTGGGTCGAGGAGATCCTGTCGCGTCCTGCCGCTGCCGGGCTGCCCCGCAGGTACGTGGAGCAGGCGAGGTCCACCCTTCGCTCGCTGGGGACGCTCGGTGGAGAGCGACTGCTGCACGGCGACCTGCACTACGGCAATGTCCTGTCCGACGGCACCGACTGGGTCGCGATCGACCCCAAGCCGGTCACCGGCCATCCCGCGTGGGAGGTCGCTCCCCTGCTGACCAACCGCGTCGAGGAGATGGGCACGGGCGCCTCCCTGCGCTGGTCGGTGCGCCGTCGCGTCGAGGTGGTCTGCGCCGTGGCGGGGCTGGACGACGAGGTCGTGCGGGCGGTGAGCGCGCTGCGCGCCGTGGTCGGTGCGGTCTGGGCCACGCAGGACGGTGACGCCGAGCAGGTCTCGCGGGCGGTCGCGCTGATCAAGGCGCTGGGCGACTGACCCCCTTCGGGCCTGGCGTCGTTGTGCAGGCTCGGCCGACGGGCGGTTGTCGGCCAAGCCCGCACAACGACACCACCCCTGCAGATCGATGTCAGGCCTCGGCCCGCGCGACGCCGTCGAGCACCTTGCGCCGAACGACCAGGTGGTCGGCCAGGTCAGCCCAGGTCAGCCGCACGAACTCGTAACCCAGCGCGCGCAGACGGTCTTCACGCAACTTTTCGGCGATCAGGTCTGCCCTGCTCTGGTACTTGTCCAAGCCATCGACCTCGATGATGAGCTTGAGCTCCTCGTAGAGGAAGTCGACGCGCGCCACGTACTCGCCATCGTCGTCATGGATGCGTACCTGCGGTGTCGGCTGGCGGAAGCCCAGCATCTGAAAGGCCCACCGTGCCCGGGACTCGGCCGCTGACTCGATCCGGGCGTCCGCGAGGTGACACATGTGCCCCGGAGCGCGCGACCAACGCCCCGGCGCAAGGGCCACGAGTGCCTCGTCCAGGTCTTCGCGCGCGATGCGCTTGGTGTGCAGGACGTGGTCCGCGCTCACCAGACCCGCCTCAGCGCCAAAGCATGCGGCCACCTGGAGGCAGGCGACGGCCGTCTTGACGATGCGAATGCCCTGATGGACCTCGACCAGGCCCTCCGCGACGGGGCGGTGCCCGACAACCACACCATCTGATCGACCGCGCCCCGCGCCCACATGGACCAGGTGGACCCGGTCATCGACCCCGTGCAGCGGGACCTCTCGGAGCGCGAGGGCGCTGTGGTGGCTCAGAGCGGCAGTGTGTCCCTTGGGCAGGCCGGCCATGACGGCCCGCGCCCTCAGCTGGTGGCGGTCCCATGGCTTGGCGTCTCGCCAGATCCTGCCGTCGACGAGGCAGTTGCGTCGGATCCTCACGACGTCGCCCGCACGCACCGCTCGGCCGATGTCGTCTCGGCTGATCCCGAGCCCGAGGAGTGTTTTGGCCGAGGTCGCTCCCATTCCTGCGGCGAGCGTCGTGCGGATACGTGGGTCCATCTGGACAGCCTGCCGAGGACGCGGGATCCGGGCGGCAGCTTGTCCACAGGCCGGGGTCTGCGCCGCTGTGCTGGGTCTGCGTCGATGTGCTGGGTCTGCGTCGATGTGCTGGGTTGACGTCGCTGTGCAGGGTTGGCCGCCAACCGACCGTCGGCCAACCCTGCACATCGACACCATCCCCTCCGACCGACGCCGGGCTCCTGGTGGGGCTCGGGGCGAGAGTGAGAGCGTGGGGGCATGGGCAACCGACTCGCCGACAGCCTCTCCCCCTACCTGCGCCAGCACGCCGACAACCCGGTCGACTGGTGGGAGTGGGGCGACGACGCCTTCGCCGAGGCGCGGCGGCGTGATGTGCCGATCTTCCTGTCGGTCGGGTACGCCGCCTGCCACTGGTGTCATGTCATGGCGCACGAGAGCTTCGAGGACGAAGGGGTGGCCGCGGCCCTGTCGCAGGGCTGGGTGAGCATCAAGGTCGACCGTGAGGAGCGGCCCGATGTCGACGCTGTCTACATGCTCGTGACCCAGGCGATGACCGGGCAGGGAGGGTGGCCGATGACGGTGCTGATCACGCCCGACGGCGAACCCTTCTTCGCCGGGACCTACCTGCCCAAGCCGCAGCTGCTGCAGCTGCTCGACGCGGCCGGCACCGCATGGCGCGAGGACCGCGAGCGCCTCACCGCGAGCGCGACGAACATCGCCTCCCAGCTGGCCGGCATCGCCGACCCCGGGCGTGGCGCGCCGATCGAGGACGAGCAGGTGGCGCTGGCGGTGCACTCCCTGCGCAAGACCTTCGACGACGCACGGGCCGGCTTCGGCGGGGCCCCGAAGTTCCCCCCGTCGATGACCCTGGAGCACCTGCTGCGCCACCACGCGCGCACCGAGGACGCCGACGCGCTCGCCATGGCCGAGCGCACCCTCGAGGCGATGGCGCGAGGTGGGATCCACGACCAGCTCGCGGGTGGCTTCGCCCGCTACAGCGTCGACGCCGACTGGGTGGTCCCCCACTTCGAGAAGATGCTCTACGACAACACGCTGCTGCTGCGGGTCTACGCGCACTGGCTCCGGCAGACCGGCTCCGAGCTCGCTGCCCGCGTGTCCGGCTCCACCGCGGACTTCCTGCTCCGGGATCTGCGCACGGCCGAAGGGGGGTTCGCCTCCGCCCTCGACGCGGACACCCTCGTCGACGGGCACGGCGTCGAGGGGGCCACCTATGTGTGGACACCGGCCCAGCTCGTCGAGGTCCTCGGCGCGGAGGACGGACGCCGGGCGGCCGAGCTGCTCGAGGTGACGCCGGAGGGGACCTTCGAGGAGGGCGCGTCGACCCTGCAGCTGCTCGCCGACCCCGACGACCCGGCCTGGTGGGAGGCCGCCCGGGTGCGCCTGCTCGCCGCCCGCGACGAGCGCCCCCAGCCGGCCCGCGACGACAAGGTCGTGACGAGCTGGAACGGCCTGGCCATCGCCGCACTCGCCGACGCCGGCGTCGTCCTGCAACGACCCGATCTGATCGAGGCCGCCTGTGCCGCAGCGCAGCTCGTGCTCGACACCCACCTGATCGACGGCCGTCTCCGCCGCACGTCACTTGCCGGACGGGTCGGCGAGGCGCCGGCAGTGCTCGACGACCACGGCAACCTCGCCGAGGGCCTGCTCGCCCTGCACCGGGCCACCAGCGACACCACCTGGCTCGCGCGCGCCGGCGAGATCATCGACCTGGCCGTCGACGCCTTCCACGACGAGGACGGCTGGCACGACACGGCGCACGACGGCGAGGCCCTGATCACCCGGCCTCGCGGTCGCACCGACAATGCCGAGCCGGCAGGTGTCTCCGCGATCGCCGGGGCCCTGCTGACCCACTCCGCACTCACCGGCAACACCGCGCACCGCTCTCTCGCAGAGGAAGCCGTCGCGTCCCAGTCGCGGATCATCACCCACGACCCGCGGTTTGCGGGGTGGGGCCTGGCCGTCGCGGAGTCGATGCTCACCGGACCGCTGCAGGTGGCGATCGTCGGCGAAGGGGAGGACGGCCCCCTTCGTCAGGTGGCGGAGGCGAGCTCCTCGCCCGGTCTGGTGATCGTGAGCGGGCCACCGGATGCTCCCGGTGAGCCGCTGCTCGCCGACCGTCCGCTCGTGGACGGTCAGCCGGCCGCCTACGTGTGCCGGGGGTTCGTCTGCGACCGACCGGTCACCGACGCCGAGGCGCTGGCCGCTCAGCTGGCCTGATCGCCCGGGTGCTCGGTGCGCCCGTCGCCGTAGGTGGCGAAGCGTGGGGTCTCGCGCGGGTGCACCGGCGAGCGGCTCTCCCAGCCCCAACCACCGAACTCGGTGCGCTGGTAGTCCTCGAAGGCCTGGACGATCTCTGCCTGGGTGTTCATGACGAAGGGGCCGTAGCTGGCCACCGGCTCGCCGAGGTCGACGCCCTGCAGGACGAGGACGACCGAAGGGAGGTCACCGGCGGTGATCGTCGGGGCAGCACCCGAGCCCGGCGCGAAGCCTGACCCGGAGGCGACCGCGACACCGTCGATCTCGACCGGCCCGTCGCCGTGGACGTACAGCATCCGCTGGGTCTCGGCAGCGCCGGTCGCGGGCAGGGTGATCGAGGCGCCCGGCTCGAGGTCGACGAGCCACACGGCGACGTCAGAGGTCGGGTCGGTCGCCCACGAGGCGACCGGGGGCGACAGCGGGGCACGACCGTCGTACGTCCCGGCGACGACGGTCACCCGGGCGCCGTCCTGCTCGACGACCGGGATGTCCTCGTGCCAGAGCATGAGGAACTCGGGGTCCACGCCCTTGCTGCGTGCCGGGAGGTTGAGCCAGATCTGGTACAGCTCGAAGGGGTTGTCCGCGTCCTGCTCCAGGAGCGGAAACATCTCGGAGTGGCTCACTCCCTTGCCGGCGGTCACCCACTGCACGTCGCCTCCGCCGAAGCGGGCCGTCGCGCCGGTCGAGTCTGCGTGGTCGACGACCCCGCGACGCACCAGCGTGATCGTCTCGAAGCCGCGGTGCGGGTGCGCGGGGAAGCCCGGGACCTGCTCACCGTGGTACATGTTCCACCCCGACGGGTTGCCGAAGTCCTGCCCGATCGGACGATCCGAGATGCCCTGCGCCGGGCCCATGTCGGCGTTGCCGCGCGGGTAGGCGTCGAGGTGGTGCACCGCGAAGATGAAGGGGCCGACGCCACGCCATGGGTGGCCGAGGTCGACGACGGTGCCGGTGGACGTGCTGACGCTCATGGGTGCTCCTCGACGTGCGGGTGGTGTACCCGGTCAACGCTGGCGGGACCGCGGATATTGCCCCGCGGTCATCGTCCCGGGACGACGACGCCGTGCTCGTAGGCGAAGACGACCGCCTGGGCCCGGTCGCGCAGGGCCAGCTTGGCGAAGACGCGTGACACGTGGGTCTTGACCGTCTGCTCGGCGAGGAAGAGCTCGCCGGCGATCTCGGCGTTGGACAGCCCGGCCGCGACGAGCCCGAGGACCTCGTGCTCGCGGGCAGTGAGCTGCTCGAGCCGGGGTGATCGGCGGGGCACGGTGCCGCGACGGCGGGTGGACTCCTCGATCAGCCGCCGGGTGATGCTCGGGGCCAGCAGCTGGTCCCCGGCCGCGACGACACGGACCGCGCGGACCAGCTCCTCGGCGGGCGCGTCCTTGAGCATGAATCCGCTCGCCCCCAGACGCAGCGCCTCGTAGACGTAGTCGTCGACGTCGAAGGTCGTGAGCATGAGGACCCGCGGACGTGTGGGGCTCGGCGAGGACAGGATCGTCGCAGCCGCCTCGAGTCCGTTGACCTCCGGCATGCGCACGTCCATGAGGACGACGTCGGGTGCCAGTCGGGCGACCTCGGCCACCCCGCGGGCACCGTCGGCGGCCTCACCGACCACCGAGATGTCGTGCTGGGCGTCGAGCAGCGCGCCGAAGCCCTGCCGCACCATCGCCTGGTCGTCGACGATGACCACCGAGATCGTCATGCGGCTACTCTCCCAGCCGCGGTCGGTCGGCGAGCGGCACGCTCGCGGTCACCGCGAAGCCACCCGCGGCGGTCGGCCCGGCGGTGAGGGTGCCACCGACTGCCTCCACCCGGGTGCGCATGCCCGGGATACCTTGTCCGCCACCCCGCTCCGTGCTGCCCTCCGAGGACGAAGGGGAGGTCGCCACCGTGAGCAGGGCACCCTCGGGAGCGTCGGCAGGGTGGACGCGCACGAGGTCGACCCGCACGGCGGCGCCGGGCGAGTGCCGGCTGGCGTTGGCGAGCGACTCCTGGACCACGCGGTGCAGGACGAGCCCGGTGCCCGGCGGGCAGTCCTCGGGGGGCAGACCGAGGTGCCACGAGAGGTCCACGCCCGCGGAGCGGGAGGACTCGAGCAGAGCGGGCAGGTCCGCGAGGGTGGGCTGAGGTGCGGTCTGCACGGGCGCTCCCTCCTCGCGGAGCACCCCGAGCACGCCCCGGACCTCCTGAAGCGCGGCCCGGGCCGACGCCTCGATGGCGACGAACTCTCCCTTCGCCTCCGGAGTGAGGTCGGCGACGCGGTAGGGGGCGGTCTGCGCCTGCACGACGACCATCGACATGTGGTGGGCCACGACGTCGTGGAGCTCGCGGGCGATGCGGCTGCGCTCCTCGACGACGGCTCGACGGGCTCGCTCGACCTCGGTCTCCTCCTCCTGCACCGCCAGCGCTCGGCGGGAGAGGACGAGCCAGCGGGCGAGCAGGCCGAAGGCGACGATGATCGCGGCGCCGAGCGCCCACGGCTTCATGCCGTCGGGCATCGCGACGAGGAAGAGCAGGACCGAACCCGCGAGGACCGCGGCGACCAGGCGCAGCTGCGCGTACATCGCGGCGACGAGGATCGCTGCGAGCAGGACGAGGAAGTGCACGACCGGCCACGGCATGGGCGCATCGGCCAGGCGAGGCAGCGGGACCCACACGAGGGCTCCGACCGCGCTCACCGCCCACGCGACGAAGGGGGCCCGCCGCATGATGAGCAGCGGCGCCACCGACATCGCCGCGAGGACCGGCATGACCGAGGCGGTGACGGCGTGGCTCTGCGAGATCGTCGACCACCCGATGACGAACATCAGGAGGGCCAGCAGGGCCGTCACGACGTCGGGGTGCGACCCGGCCCCCTGCGTCAGCCATCGCGCGCCTCGGGCGCTCGCCCCCAGGGCGCGCCCCAGCCGCGGTCGAGGCGGTCGCGGGGTCCTGGGCATGGGACTCAGGCTACGGACCGGCGGGTGCGGCGTCGTCATACTCGGGAGCCATCCGCGCTCACCCCGGGGTAGGGCCCAAGGCGCTGCGCCACCCGTGGCGGGCACGTCAGGACCGCTCCGAGGGGTGATGCGGCTCGCGGTGGCCGACGGCGAGCTTCGGTCCCATGACCACGGCACTCACCCGAACCGCCCTGCTGACCCTGCTCGCCGCCCTGCTCTGGGCGGCCCTCGTGGTGGCCGGCCGTCCGCCGGCTGCGGTGCCCGACCCCGGGTCGAGCGCGGCGGTCGCGGCGCTGACGAGCGGCTCGGCGGCCCGGGCTGCCGGCGCCGTGCCGGCGGACTTCGTCGCGGACCTCGGGTACGTCCCTCGGCTCGAGGGCCGGCGACTGGTCAACCCGGCAGGGTCCTGCTCCTCGCCCGTGCCGCTGCCGGCGGAGTTCGACGGCCCGTGCCGGCAGCACGACCTGGGGTACGACCTGCTGCGGCACGCCGCCCACAAGGGTGGCGCCCTGCCCACTGCGGCCCGACAGCACCTCGATGCGCACCTCACGGCGTCGGCTCGTGCGTCCTGCGCTGCCCGACAAGGGATCTCACACGGGTGGTGCTCGGCGTGGGCCGACATCGCCGGGTTCTTCGTCCGGGTCAACTCGGTGCGGCAGCACGACTCAGCTCCGCTGCCGGAGGACGCGGTCTCGAGGGGCGCGATGGTGGCCGGGTCATCGACGCTCGTCGGGGGTGCGGGCACCGTCGTGCTCGGTGGGGTGCGACTGCGGCGCAGGATCGACCGGTCGCGGCTGGCGGCACGGGTGCGGGGCTGGCTGGCCCGGTGGCCCCTCCCCGTCCCTCGGGTCTCCGGTGCCGCGGCTGCGGTGACCGGCCTCGCGCTCAGCATCTCGCCGAGCCACCTCGCGCACGGACCCGTCCTGCAGGGCGGGCTGACCGCGGTCTGCGTCGGTGCCAGCGTGCTCGTGGTGGGTGCACTGCGACCGCGCGTCCCACGCCTGGCCGACAAGGCACGGGTCCGGGCGCTCACGGGCGTCGCGGCGGGCGCGATGGGCACCCTCGCGTGGGCCCAGCCCGCGCTGAGCGCCCGGCGCATGGCCATCGGGATGCCACCCACCGACGTGACCTGGTGGGCGACGGTGGGCGCCGTGGTGGGGGCTGCGTGGCTGGCGGTCCGCTCCCTTCGCTGGGGGTGGTCACGGCGGAGCACCGCGTGGCGCCCGGCCGCGGTCGTCGCGATCGGATCGATGGCGGTCTTCTCCGGCGGGCCGGTGCACGGTGCGGTCACCGCGCCGGAGGACCGGGTGCTGCTGCAGCCCTCCCCCGTCGGCGCCGTGCGGACCTACGCCGAGATGCGGGAAGGGGAGGTCCCGGCCGACCGGGCGGAGCGCGCCGCCGACGACCTGGTCCGGTCGGGCGGGCTGGAGCGGGATCACGTCGTCATCGCGGTCCCGACAGGATCGGGGTGGATCAACCCGCAGGTCGTGGCGGGACTGGAGGAGCGCTTCGGCTCGCAGGTGGCGACGGTGGGCATGCAGTACGACGACGCGCCGAGCTGGGTCTCCTACCTCGTGCGCCGGGACGAGGCCGTGACGGGGACGCGAGAGGTCTTCGATGCGGTCACCGACCGGGTGCGGACGCTGCCGGCGAGCCGGCGACCCCAGGTGCACGTCTACGGGGAGAGCCTGGGCGCAACAGCCGGCCAGGCGATCTTCGGTGGACCCGGCACCCGCCGGGCTCGTGAGGTCTGCTCCGTGCTGTGGACGGGCCCACCCGGTGGTCACCGGGTGGGCCTGCCCCGCGAGGCCGCGGTGGTCAACGACGACGACCCCGTCGTGCACGCCGCGCCGCGCGACCTGCTGCTGCCGCCCGGCGACGACCGGCCGTGGCTCCCGGTGGTCGGTGCAGTGCACAGCGCGGCCGACCTCGTGGGGTCTCTCGACGTGCCCGAGGGCAGCGGTCACCGCTACGGGTCCGGCGCAGCAGATCGGCTGGCCACGTGCCCCTAGTCGACGACGGAGTGCGTGGTGATCGAGCCCGGGGCGATCGGCTCGTCCCAGTCGATGTCCCGGTGCGAGGTGGAGCGCAGCCACGCCAGGGCCGCCCGGATCGTGTGCTCGTGGCTCACGACGATCAGGTGCTCGGGCTGCTCGATGAGTGCGGGGGCGAACCACTCACCGACGCGCTCGAAGACGTCCTGCATCGACTCACCACCGCCCCAGCGCACCTCGCTGATGTGCGCGTCATCCGGCACCGACTGCGCGCGCAGGGCATCCGACCGCTCCCCCTCCAGCTCACCGAGGGCCTGCTCCCGCAGACCCGCCTCATGTCGCACCGAGGCACTCCACCGCAGAGGGCGCAGTGCGACGGAGACGATCTCGGCGGTCTGCAGGGCTCGCATCAGGTCGCTGGTCCACAGGTCGAGGGCGTGCTCGCGCCGTGGTGGTCCGACGAGGGCGCTCAGGGCGAGGCCGGCGCGCGCGGCCTGGGCCCGGCCCTCGTCGGTGAGCACTGCCTGGTTGGGCCCCCGGTGGGCACCCTGGACGAGCCCGTCACGGTTCCACGTCGACTCCCCGTGACGGATGAGGTGCACGTGTGTCGGACTCACGGGGCCCACGCTATCGGCGAACCGTAGAGTGGCGGCTCGTGAGCGGACTGCTGATCACCGGAACCTCCTCCGACGCGGGCAAGTCGCTCGTCGTGACGGGGCTGTGCCGCGTGATCGCCCGTCGCGGGATCTCGGTGGCGCCGTACAAGGCGCAGAACATGTCCAACCACTCGATGGTCTGCCGTGACGGCTCCGAGATCGGGCGCGCGCAGTACCTGCAGGCGCAGGCCGCTGGTGTCGAGGCGACCTCCGCGATGAACCCCGTGCTGCTCAAGCCGGGCAGCGACCGGCGCGCGCACGTCGTCGTGCGCGGGCGACCGGCCGGTGAGCTGATGGCGGGCGAGTACGCGACCGGACGCCGGCACCTGGCCGAAGCGGCCTTCGCCGCCTACGAGGAGCTGGCCGCTCAGCACGAGGTGATCGTCTGCGAGGGTGCCGGGTCCCCCGCGGAGATCAACCTGCGCGCGGGTGACTACGTCAACCTCGGTCTGGCTCAGCGCTTTTCGCTGCCCACCGTGCTCGTGGGCGACATCGACCGCGGGGGTGTGCTCGCCGCGCTCTACGGCACGTGGGCGCTCGTCTCGGACGAGGACCGGCCGTTGCTGCGCGCCTACCTGATCAACAAGTTCCGCGGCGACGCGTCGGTGCTCGACCCCGGACTGGACGAGATCACCCGGCGCACCGGGATGCCGTCGCTGGGGGTGCTGCCGTGGCTGCAGGACGTGTGGCTGGACTCGGAGGACTCGCTGTCGATGGGGGCCTGGGGCGACGGCGCGGACGGAGTCCCCGAGGACCGGCGGCTCTCGGTCGCGGTCGTCCGGCTGCCGCGCACGTCCAACGGGACCGATGTCGATGCCCTCGCCGCCGAGCCGGGGGTGGACGTGCGGGTCACGGTCGACGCCGACCACGCGCGTGAGGCCGACCTGCTGGTCCTGCCGGGGTCGCGCGCCACGACCTCCGATCTCGACTGGTTGCGACGGACCGGGCTCGCGGACGTCGTGCTCGACCGGGCCCGGCGCGGCGCCCCGGTGCTCGGGATCTGTGGTGGCTACCAGATGCTCCTCGACGAGATCGTCGACGACGGGGTCGAAGGGAGCGAGACCTCCGCTGGTGCAACGGTGCCGGGGCTGGGGCTGCTGCCGGGACGCGTCGTCTTCCACGAGGACAAGGTGCTTGATCGGCCGAGTGGGACCTGGCGCGGCCACGACGTCGAGGGCTACGAGATCCACCACGGAGTCGTCGAGCCGAGCGGCGGCGAAGACTTCCCGGGTGGGCACGCCGTCGGCGCCGTCCGCGGGTCGATCTGGCACGGCACCCTGGAGTGCGACGACTACCGGCGGGCACTGCTCGCCGACGTGGCGAGCGCCTCGGGGGCGAGGTGGTCTGCAGAGCCGGGGGCGGCCCCCTTCGCCGCACGTCGTGAAGGCATGATCGACACCCTCGCCGATGCCCTCGAGACCCATGTCGACGTCGACGCCATCATCACCCTCGCGAAGGAATCCCGTTGAGCACCAATGCTGCCCATGCCATCCAGGTCATCGGCATCGGCGCCGGCTCCCCCGGGCACGTGACCGCCGAGGCTGCCGCTGCGTTGGCCAAGGTCGACGTCTTCCTCGTCGCGGACAAGGGCGGGAGCAAGGACGAGCTGGTCGCCGTGCGGCGGGCGATCTGCGACCGGTTCATCCCCGCCGACCATGCCTACGAGTTCGTCACCGTGCCGGACCCGAAGCGCGGACCGGACGCCGATCGGGACACCGAGGCCTACGCCCAAGGGGTGCGTGACTGGCACGCCGCGCGCACCGATGCCTACGTGCAGATCATCGAGGACCTGCCGGACGACGCGGTGGTGGGCTTCCTCGTGTGGGGCGACCCCGCCTTCTACGACAGCACGATCCGCATCGTCGACGCGATCGGCGAGCGCATCGACACCCGCGTGCGGGTGATCCCGGGGATCTCGGCCTTCCAGACCCTGGCTGCCGCGCACGGGATCGTCCTGCACCGGGTCGGCGAGCCGGTCCACGTCACGACCGGACGACGACTCGTGGAGGAGTGGACGCGCGCCGAGGCCGCGGGCCTGCACCTCGGGACCGTCGTCGTGATGCTCGACGGGCACCTGCACTGCCGCGAGCTCGCGGCCACCCACCCCGACACGGTCATCCACTGGGGTGCCTACGTCGGGATGCCCCAGCAGGAGCTGCGCTCCGGGCGGCTCGCCGACGTCATCGACGAGATCGTCGAGCTGCGGGCCAGGCTGCGCCAGACGCACGGGTGGGTCATGGACGTCTACGCCCTCACCCCCGCCTGATGGACGCGGCACGGCGCTGCGTCATCACACCCGGCGACGAGGTGACGGTGACCGGAGAGCTCACGGACGGTGAGAGTCCGTCGGTCTGGGTGCACCAAGGTTTCGGGCTCACGGGTCGCGTCGAAGGGGGCCAGGTCCGCATGGAGGGCCGCGTGCAGCACGGGTCCGGACCGGCACGCGTCACCGGCGTCTGGGACGGTCAGCGCATCGTGTCGGCGACGTCCACCCCTGTCGCGGACGACGCCGCACCTCCGGTCGTGCTTCGGGCCAGCGAGAGCCTGCGTGGTCCGCAGGACCTGACCGACGCGGAACGGGGATCGGCGATGGACACGCTGTACGCACGCGCCGGAGACCGGCTGCTCGGCTTCGGTGGGACCTCGCACAGCACCTTCGCGTGCCTGCTCCTCGTGGATCTTGCCTTCGTCGACTGGTGGCTCGACGTCTCGACCCTGCGCATCGATCTGTCGATCGCGATGCTGCCGGCCTCACTGTGGGATGACGCCGGGATGCTGCCACGCCACGTCCTGCCGGGTGCCCACGCCCGACCGTGAGGGCGATGGCGCGGATCACGGGTGGGGCCATGGACGTCCGGGCCTGAGACCTGCATTGCCATAGGGCAATGCAGGTTCTGCACGTTCGTCAGGTGGTGCGGGCGGCGAGGCGGCGGACGGCCAGGCCCTGGAGCACGAGCGATGCCGCGAGGCAGGCGCCGACGCCCTCGCCGGCGCGCAGGCGCAGGTCGAGCAGCGGCTCGAGGCCGAGCTCGCGCAGCACGAGGGCGTGGGCACGCTCGCGGCTGACCTGGCCGGCGAGCAGGTAGGCCTGGGTCGCCGGCTCGATCCGTGAGGCGATGACCCCCGGCAGCGACCCCGCCAGGCCGTCCAGGACCACCGGGGCGCCTGCTGCAGCAGCCCCGAGCGTGACCCCCGTGAGCAGGGCGATCTCGGGCCCACCGACCATCGCGAGGAGGCGAAGGGGGTCTGACTCCCCCTGAGTCCGGGCCAGCGCAGCGGCGACGACGTCGCGCTTGCGCGCGACCATGTCGGCATCCGATCCGGAGCCGAGGCCGACGGCGTCCTGGGGCTCGAGGTCGAGCAGGGCGCAGGCGAGTGCTGCGGCGACGGTGGTGTTGCCGACGCCGACCTCGCCGAGACAGACCAGACCGCTCGTGGCTGCCTCGCGGCCGATCTCACGACCGGCGGCGACGAGTGCTGCGACGTCGGTGTCGCTCATGGCGTCGGTCGTCGCGAGGTCACCCCGATCCCCCGCGGGCCGAGCATCATGTGCACCCGGGATCGCTTGTGCCACACCGCAGTCGGCGGCGATGACCGACAGCCCAGCACCCGCCGCGGACGCCGCGCCGAGAGAGGTCCCGGCCACGGTCGCGGTGAGCACGTCGGCCGTCGTCGAGGCGGGGAAGGCACTGACGCCGAGATCGGTCACCGGGTGGTCGGCACCGGCCAGCACGAGGGTGCCGCCCGTGACGTCGTGGGCGCCGACGGCGAGCACCCGGTTGAGCGCCCGGTCGAGGACACCGAGCGAGTCCGGTGGCGAGAGCAGCTCGTCGGCGGCGTCGGTCGCCCCCACGAGGCGCTCCGGATCGGGGCCCCGCAGGTGCGAGACCGGCTGCTGCGGTGCCGACTCGTCGGCGGGCCACCGGTCGCGGATGACGACCTGCTCGAGCGGGGTCTTCTTCGACCAGGCCGCCCGCTCCAGGCCCGGCGACGGGGGCCGCTCGTCCGGCCAGCCGAGGCACAGCCAGCCGAGGGTCACGACGCCCTCGGGCAGGCCGAGCAGGTCGGCCAGCTCGTCGGGGTCGAAGAGGGTCACCCAACCCATGCCCAAGCCGTGGGCTCGGGCGGTGAGCCACATGTTTTCGATCGCGGTCGCGCAGGACCACATGTCGGCGTCGGGGAAGGTCGCCCGACCGAGCACACCCGTTGCGGGAGTGCGGCGGTCGCACGCGACGACGATGCCGACGGGTGCCTCGCGCAGGCCCTCGAGCTTGAGGTCGAGCATCCGCGCCGCGCGCTCGGAGGCCAGGTGCGCGGCCTGGTCGACCCGGGCCCGGTCGGCCATGGCGGCGGCCCGGTCACGGGTCGTGGGGTCGGTGACGACGATGAACCGCCACGGCTGGGAGTGCCCCACGCTCGGGGCACGGTGACCGGCCTCGAGGACCGAGGTGATCAGGTCCTCCGGCACCGCGTCGGGGCGATAGCGGCGGATGTCGCGTCGGCCGGCGACGACCGCAGCCAGCGCCTCGGTGACGGACTCCCCCATCGCCCAGCCCGACGGGTCCTCGCGCCGCTGCGCGGCACTGCTGGTGTCGCCGATCGTCGGGACGGGCCGGGAGTACCGGGCCCGACCCCCTTCGGCCCGGGTCATCGCTCGTCGTCCGCGGAGTCTTCCAGGTCACCCTCGATGTCGAGGTAGACCTGCTGCATGCCGCGCACGACCTCGGGGTCCGGCTCCTCCCACAGGCCCCGGTCGGCGGCCTCGGTGAGCTTCTCCACGATCCCCCGCAGTGCCCACGGGTTGGCGCGGCGCATGAACTCCTGGTTGGTCTCGTCGAGGACGTAGTCCTTGGCGATGCGGTCGTACATCCAGTCGTGCACGACGCCCGCGGTGGCGTCGAAGCCGAAGAGGTAGTCGACCGTCGCCGCCAGCTCGAAGGCCCCCTTGTACCCGTGCCGCTGCATGGCCGAGATCCACCGCGGGTTGACCACGCGCGAGCGGAAGACGCGGTTGGTCTCCTCCTGCAGCGTGCGGGTGCGCACCGCGTCGGGCGAGGTCGAGTCGCCGACATAGGCCTTGGGCTCGGTGCCGGTCAGCGCGCGCACGGTCGCGACCATGCCGCCGTGGTACTGGAAGTAGTCATCGGAGTCGAGGATGTCGGACTCGCGGTTGTCGACATTCTTGGCCGCCACCTGGATGCGGCGATAGGTGCGCTCCATGTCCTCGGCGGCCGGCTTGCCGTCGAGGTCGCGGCCGTAGGCGAAGCCGCCCCAGGCCGTGTAGACCTGCGCGAGGTCGTCGTCGCTGCGCCAGTTGCCGGACTCGACCACCTGGAGGATGCCCGCCCCGTAGGAGCCGGGCTTGGAGCCGAAGATCCTTGTGCGAGCGCGGCGCTCGTCACCGTGGTCGGCGAGGTCGACGGCGGTGTGCGCCCGCACGGGGTTGTCCTGCGGCGACTCGTCGAGCCCGGCGACGAGCGCGACGGCGTCGTCGATGAGGGCGATGACGTGCGGGAAGGCGTCGCGGAAGAAGCCCGAGATGCGCACGGTGACGTCGACCCGGGCGCGGCCGAGCTCGGCGAGCGGGATGGCCTCGAGGCCGGTGACGCGGCGGGACTGCTCGTCCCACACCGGGGTGACCCCGAGCAGCGCGAGGACCTCACCGATGTCGTCGCCGGAGGTGCGCATCGCGGAGGTGCCCCACATCGACAGGCCGACGGAGGTGGGCAGCTCGCCCGTCTCCTCGCGATAGCGCTCGAGCAGCGAGTCGGCCATGGCCGTACCGGTCTGGTAGGCCAGCCGCGACGGGATCGCCTTGGGGTCGACGGAGTAGAAGTTGCGTCCGGTGGGCAGCACGTTGATCAGCCCACGAAGGGGGGATCCGCTCGGCCCCGCGGGGACATAGCCACCGTCGAGGGCGTGCAGCACCATGGTCAGCTCGCGGTCGGTCGCGGCCAGTCGCGGCACGACCTGGAGAGCCGCGAACTCGAGGACCCGGGCGACCTCCGCGGCGCGGTCGGCAGCGAGGTCCGGCTCTGCCTCGGCGACGAGATCCGTGGCGGCAAAGGGGTCCCAGCCTCGGGCGGCGAGCCCCTCGACGAGGTGACGGGCTCTCCCTTCGACCTCGTCGGTCTCGGTGGAGGAGGCGTCCTCGCCGAGGCCGAGAGCGGCCCGCAGACCGGGGACCGAGCCGACCTGGCCGGAGAAGACCTGCGACGCGCGCAGGACGGCGAGCACGAGGTTGACCAGCTCCTCCCCCTGCGGCGCCTGGCCGAGCACGTGCAGGCCGTCGCGGATCTGCACGTCCTTGATCTCGCAGAGCCAGCCGTCGACGTGCATGACGAGGTCGTCGAAGCCGTCCGCGTCGTCGAGGTCGACGTCCTCCAGACCGAGGTCCACGTGCATCTGCGCGGCGTGGATCAGCTGCCAGATCTCGCCGCGCAGGGCGGGCGCCTTGGCCGGGTCCATCGCGGTGACATTGCCGTACTCGTCGAGCAGCTGCTCCAGGCGGGCGATGTCGCCGTAGGACTCGGCGCGAGCCATCGGCGGGACGAGGTGGTCGACGATCGTCGCGTGCGCACGGCGCTTGGCCTGGGTGCCCTCACCGGGGTCGTTGACGAGGAAGGGGTAGATGAGCGGCAGGTTGCCGAGCGCGGCGTCGGTGCCGCAGGAGGGCGACATCGCGAGGTTCTTGCCGGAGAGCCACTCGAGGTTGCCGTGCTTGCCGACGTGGACGATGGCGTGCGCGCCGAACTCCTCCTCGATCCAGCGATAGGTCGCCAGGTAGTGGTGGGTCGGCGGCAGGTCGGGGTCGTGGTAGATCGCGATCGGGTTCTGCCCGAAGCCGCGCGGCGGCTGCACGAGCAGGGCGACATTGCCGCGGACGAGGGCGGCGGTGACGATCTCTGCCTGCGCGTCCCGGGTGGTGTCGACGAAGACCTCACCGGGCGCCGTGCCCCAGTGCTCGGTCATCGCCTCGCGCAGGTCGGCCGGGAGGCGCTCGAACCACTCGCGGTAGCGGTCGGCGGGGATGCGCACCTGGGCACCCTCGACCTGCTCCTGGGTGAGCCACTCCTCGTCCTGACCGCCAGCGGCGATGAGCTCGTGGATGAGGGCATTGCCCGACGTCGTGTCAGCTGCTTCGCCCTCGACCGAAGGGAGCGGGTCCATGCCGACGAAGCCGTCACCGACGTCGTAGCCCACCTCGCGCATCGCGCGCAGCAGCCGGATCGTCGACACCGGGGTGTCGAGGCCGACGGCATTGCCCAGGCGGGAGTGCTTGGTCGGGTAGGCCGACAGGACGACCGCGATCTTGCGCTCGGCCACGGGTGTGGAGCGCAGGCGGGCGTGGTTGACCGCGATGCCGGCGACGCGGGCGGCGCGCTCGGGGTCGGCGACGTAGTGCGGCAGCCCCTCGTCGTCGAACTCCTTGAAGGAGAAGGCGACCGTGATCAATCGTCCGTCGAACTCGGGGACCGCGACCTGGGTCGCGACGTCGAGGGGGCTCATGCCGTCGTCGGAGTCCAGCCAGTCCTGGCGGCCCCAGGTCAGGCACAGCCCCTGGAGGATCGGGATGTCGAGGGCGGCGAGGGCCTCGACGTCCCAGGCCTCGTCGTCCTCGCCGGCAGAGGCGGTCGCAGGCTTGGTCCCGCCGGCCGCGAGGACGGTGGTGACGAGCGCGTCGAGGGTGCCGAGGTGCTCCAGCAGCCCGTCGGGGGCGTCACGCAGCGAGGCGGAGTGGATGACGACGCCCTGGCCGCCAGCCGCGTCGATGGCGTCGGCGAGCGCGTGCGCGTAGTCGGTGTTGCCGGCCGCGTACTGGGCCCGGTAGATCAGGACGCCGACCCGTGGGCGCCGGGCGGCGGACTCGCCGGGAGCGGTGTCGAGCGCCGCGGGCTCGTCGCGGTCGAGCAGTCCCCACTGGGGCAACGCCGCCGGCGCCTCGAAGCCCTCACCGGTGAGCAGGAGGGTGTCTCCGAGGAAGGCGTGGAGCTGCGCGAGGTTGGCGGGTCCCCCTTCGGCCAGGTAGCGGTGGGCCTCCGCGGCGGTGCCGGGCGGGACCGTCGAGAGCTCCATCAGGGCCGCGTCCGGCTCCTGGGTGCCACCGAGCACGACGAGCGGGGCACTCGCGCTCCGCAGGTCGTCGAAGCCCTCCCACAGCCCCTGCGGGCTGCCGAGGTAGCGGACGACCACGATGTCGGCGTCCGCGACCCGTGCGGCGATCTGCTCGCCGGTCAGGCGAGCAGGGTTGGCGACCACGTAGTCGACCCCCGCGCTGCGCGCGCTCAGCAGGTCGGTGTCGGAGGTGGACAGCAGGGCGACGGTCGTCACGTCGTGGGCTCCTTGAGCGGGGATCCGCGCCCCGCGGTCGATCGGAAGGCCCGTGCCGTGTGGACGGACCGGCCGAGCGAACGTGTCTGACTCGCGATCAATCGCTCACAGTGGCGGGACCGTCCCGGACTCGCACCGGGTTCCATCCTGCTCAGCCGAACGGCAGCCTACCCACAGGACTGCTCCACGACGCCGCTGCGTCCACTCGACGGCGCCCGCCGCACCCGATCAGAGCTTCCAGTCGGCGACGGGCTCCTCACCGATGCCGTCGGAGTCATACGTGTAGAAGCCCGCGCCGTCGCCGAGTCCGGACCTGCCGGCGTCGATGCTCTGCTGCAGCAGGTCGGCGAACTTCTGCAACCTCTTGTCGGCCGGGTTGCTGCGCGCGACGTGGACCGCGACGTTGAAGCCGACGGTGTCGTAGATCTCGAACGGCCCCTTGGGCGACCCTGTGGCGATCTTCCACACCGCGTCGATGTCGCTGGGATCGGCGACCTCCTCGACGTAGAGATATGCGGCTGCGTTCAGGAGGGGGATGAGCAGGCTGTTGAGGATGTACCCGGGGACCTCCTTGCGCAGCGGGATCGGCACGAGGCCGATCTCACCGGCGAACTCCAGGACCGCGTCGAAGTAGCGCTCCTCGGTCTTCTCGATCTTCATGACCTCGCCGGTGTTGGATCGCCACACGAGGTTCGCGAAGTGCAGGGCCAAGAACTTCTCCGGTCGGCCCGTGGCGTCGGCGAAATCGCTCGGTCGCAAGGACGACGTGTTGGTGGTGAAGATCGTCTTGTCGGGAGCGGCCTGACCGATCTGCCCCCACACCTTCTTCTTCAGCTCCAGGTCCTCCGGCACGGACTCGATGACCAGGTCCGCGTCGGCGACCGCCTCGTTCACGTCCGTCGTCGTCCTGATGGCAGCGATCGCGTCGTCGAAGCGCTTCTCGTCGAAGTCGGGCAGGTCCCGTCGGTAGCCGGCACGCATCCACTCCCAGCGAGCCGGCAGCTGGGCCAGCGCCTCGTCGGAGATGTCGTACGCGATCACCGACTTCCCGTGGTAGGCGGCCTGCATCATGATCTGGGAGCCGAGCACACCGGTGCCGAAGACGGAGACGTTCTCGATGTCGGTCATGTTGATGTCCTTGAAGTTGGTCAATCCGTGATGTCCGCATGCTCGTGATGGATCACGTGCCTGCTTGCCCCAACGAGCCAGAAGGCAGGATCGCACATGTGTGATCCTCGAAGGCCGGAAATCGGGGAGACCAGCGACACGTATGCTGCATCGGCGTGACCACCCCTCCGCCCTCCCGCGACGGTGCCGATCGGTGCCCGGGGCTGCTCACCCCCTTCGTCTCGGCGGACGGGGCGATGGTGCGGCTGCGGCTGCCCGGCGGGCGTGTGGACACTGCGACTCTGGGCGAGATCTCTTCTCTGGCAACACGTTTCGGCGACCCAGACATCACACTCACCTCACGCGGGAGCCTGCAGCTGCGCGGCCTGCCCGACCCGCTCCCCCGCGAGCTCGTCACCGCCATCGGCGACCTCGGCCTCGTCCCGTCGGGTGAGCACGACAAGGCCCGCAACATCGTCGCGGACCCGGAGGCTGGCCTCGACGACCTGGTCGGCGCGCTCGACGACGGACTCCTCGCCGACCCCGGGCTGGCGCAGCTGCCTGGGCGATTCCTCCTCGCCGTCGGCCGACCGGGCGGTCCCGTGCTCGGTGAGCCGTGGGACATCGCGATCGTCGACGAAGGCGGTGTCCTGAGGTGCGACGCAGGAGCCTCGAAGGGGGGGGCCGCCCGCGTCCTCGTGGGCGCCCACGGCGTGGTCGTACCCCGCGACGAAGCGGCACGGACCGCCCTCGACGTGGCTCGTCGCTTCCTCGCGGCTCGCACTGATGCGAAGACGTGGAATGTCCGCGACCTGCCCGCCACTGCCCGCGGGTCGCTGCTGCCGGAGGGGACCCCCTTCGTCGAGCCGGCCGAGACGCCACCGCTCCCCGGTCCGGACGGGGACGACCTCGTGGCACTCGTGCCGCTCGGGCTGCTGACGCCCGCGATGGCCGCGGCCCTCACCGCGCGTCGAGGCTCGTCGCAGGGCTCCTCGCCCCTCAGCGAGCGTCTCGTGGTCACCCCCTGGCGCGCGATCGTCGTCCCGGGCGGAGCGGCCCTCGCCGGCGACCTCGCCGACGTCGGGTTCGCCACGGCACCCGACTCCCCCTGGAGCGTCCTGACCGCCTGCGCCGGCGCCCCTGCGTGCGCACGGACCACCACCTCCACCCGCGACCTCGCTCGGGCCGCCGCAGCCCTGGTCGACCCCGCCGGACCACCCGTCCACGTCATCGGCTGTGAACGCTCCTGCGGTCACCCCGCCCGAGCGCACACCATCTCGCTGAACCCCTCGACCGTGGCTGACGTCGTTGCTGCGCAACGCTCTCCGAACTCCGAAAGGTCCTCATGACCTCCCTTCGCCAGCCGTCCAGGCGCTACGACTACGTCACCGACGGCCAGGAGATCTACCGGCGCTCCTTCGGCATGATCCGCGACGAGGCCGACCTCACCGGCCTGCCCGCGGACCTCCACGGTGCCGCCGTACGGATCATCCACGCCGCGGGCGATGTCGCGATCACGAGCGACATCGCCGGGCACCCGCAGGTTGCAGCGGCCGCGCACACGGCACTCCGCGCAGGCGCGCCGGTCCTCACCGACAGCAACATGCTGGCCTCCGGTGTCACGCGTCGACGACTGCCTGCCGACAACGCGGTCATCTGCACCCTGCGGGACGAGCGCGTGCCTGCTCTCGCGGCCGAGTGGGACACCACCCGCGCCGCCGCTGCCGTCTCCCTGTGGGTCGACCGGCTGGAGGGCTCGGTCGTCGCGATCGGCAATGCGCCCACCGCGCTCTTCCACCTGCTCGAGATGCTCCACGACGGGGCGCCACGGCCGGCCGCGATCGTCGGGATGCCCGTCGGCTTCGTCGGGTCCGCCGAGTCGAAGGTCGCGCTCGCCGAGCACGACCTGCCCGGGGGGCCGATCCCCTGGCTCGTCGTCCACGGCCGCCGCGGCGGGTCCGCCATGGCGGCCGCCGCGCTCAACGCCCTGGCGAACCCGGACGAGCTCGCATGAGCGGCAAGGCAGCTGGCCGCTTCTACGGCGTGGGCATCGGCCCCGGCGACCCTGAGCTGATCACCCTCAAGGCCGCCCGGCTCATCCGCGATGCCGATGTCATCGCCTACCACGCGGGCGTCGGCAAGCAATCGATGGCGCGAGGCATCGCCGCCGACCTCATCCCCGCAGGTGTCATCGAGGAGGAGCTGCGCTACCCGGTGACGACCGGCTTCACCGACCACCCGCGCGGGTACTACGGAGCGCTGGCCGACTTCTACGACGAGTGCTCGGCGCGCCTCGACACCCATCTGTCACAGGGCCGCACGGTCGTCGTGCTCGCCGTGGGTGACCCGCTCTTCTTCGGCTCCTTCATGTACGTCCACGACCGGCTCAGCCCGCACTACCCCACCGAGGTCGTCCCCGGCATCACCTCGCTGTCGGCGGCCACTGCGGCCGTCGCGACCGGCCTGTGTCGCCACGAGGACACCCTCACCGTGCTGCCCGGGACCCTGCCCGTGCCCGAGCTCGCCCGGCGCCTCGCCGACACCGACGCGGCGATCATCATGAAGCTCGGCCGCACCTTCGCCGGGGTGCGTGAGGCGCTGCGTCAGGCAGGGGTCCTCGACCGGGCCGTCTACGTCGAGCGCGCCTCCGGCGCAGGCGAGGTCGTCCTCCCCGCCGCCGAGGTCGACGAAGGCCGCGTCCCGTACATGTCGCTCGTCGTCGTCCCCGGCGAGGGACTGCGCGACGACGCTGCAGGGCGGGCCGCGGACTTCGCCCGGATCACCGCAGGGTCGGACGACGCCTCGAGACTCCTCGCTGGCGCTCGTCGCACCGCCCACGCGGAACGTGGGACCCAAGGGAGCAAGGCCACCGGGACCGTGCACGTCGTCGGTCTGGGCCCCGGGCCCGAGCGTTGGCTCACCCCCGAGGCGTCGGAGGTCCTCGCGTCGGTGGACCACGTCGTCGGTTATGCGCCGTACGTCGCAAGAGTGCCCCAGCGTGACGGCCTGACCCGACACTCCTCCGGCAACACCGTCGAGCTCGACCGTGGCCGGCTCGCCCTCGACCTGGCGAAGGGGGGCGACGACGTCGCGATCGTCTCCGGCGGCGACGCGGGGGTCTTCGGGATGGCGACGGCACTCTTCGAGTCGCGCGAAACCGCGCTCACCGACGACGCCGGTTACGCCGACGTGCCCGTGCGCGTCGTGCCCGGGGTCACCGCCGCACACGCTGCGAGTGCGCTCGTCGGCGCAGTGCTCGGAGGCGATCACGCGCTGGTCAACCTCAGCGACAACCTCAAGCCGTGGGAGGTCCTCGCCGACCGCCTCACCGCCCTGGCCAGCAACGACATCTCGATCGCGCTCTACAACCCGCGCTCGGCCTCGCGCCCGGACACCCTGGGGCGGGCTCGTGACCTGCTCGTCGCGGCAGTCGGCTCGGAGCGTGTGGTCGTGATCGCCCGTCACGTCGGTCGCGACCAGGAGTCGGTCGTCGTGACGACGCTCGGGGAGCTCGACGTGGAGTCCGTCGACATGGGCTGCCTCGTGGTCATCGGCGCCTCGACCACGCGGGTCACCGACGACGGGCGGGTCTGGACCCCACGCTCGGTGGGGTGAGTCGCTTCGAGGCTCCTCGCTGCAGCTCGTCACACCTCAGCGAGCGTTGGTCCAGAAGGGCGCCGGTCCTGCCGGCGCATCCGCGCGGGGCGAAGGGAGCCGGGCTCCGTCTCCCCACCCCTTCGCCCAGTCGGGGACGGCTGATGGAGGCGGGTCGACGCCGAGCAGCTGCCACAGGCGGTCGGTGTCGACGCCCTTGCCGCGCTGCAGGAAGCGCATCCGCACGAGAGCCTGCGCGCACACCTGTCCGTCGACGACGAAGCGCTGCTCGTAGTAGACGCTGATCCGGTCCCACCCCGCGAGGGCACTGTGCAGCTCGTAGGGCTGCAGCGGCTGGAGCGAGGTGCGGAAGGTCATCGTCTCCTGCATGACGACCGGCGAGACGCGGTGACGCACCTGGGCGCGCAACCATCCCGAGCGGACCGCGAGGTCGATCCGGCCGAGGTCGGCCATCGTGAAGTAGACGCCGTTGTTCATGTGCCCGGCGAAGTCGATGTCGGTGGGCAGCACCCGTAGCGGGAGCACGGCGTGCTCGGTGGGGCCGACCCGGCCGCGGCGGCGGGCGGACGCGACGGTCCAGACGACGCGAAGGATCTTGTTCACGCCGTCATCCTCTCCCGTCCCGCGCCCTCGACCGTTGTCGGCAGTCGGTGCCACGCTGTGAGCATGGCCACGATCTACTGCACCGCCACGAGCCTCGACGGCTTCATCGCCGACGACGACGAGAGCCTCTCGTGGCTCTTCGCCACCACCGGGCACGACCAGGACCCGCAGGGACGGTACGGCGATGACGCGAGCCTCGACTTCGACCAGTTCATGCCGACCGTCGGGGCGGTGGTGTGCGGCGCCAACACCTACGCGTGGGTGCACCGCGAGCTGACGCACGACGGATCGGACTTCGTCTGGCCCTACGAGCAGCCGTCCTGGGTCGTCACCCACCGTGACCTCGACCTGCCCGCGGGCGTGCGGACCTTTGCCGGTGACGTCACCGACCTGCATGCTGCCGCGACCGAGGCCGCTGCCGGCAAGGACGTGTGGATCGTCGGTGGCGGAGACCTCGCCGGTCAGTTCGCCGACGCCGGGCTGCTCGACCGGGTGTGGATCCACCAGACGCCCGTCACCCTCGGGGCAGGCGCACCGCTCCTCCCCCGCCGGTTGCGCCTGCAGCGCCTGCGGGTCGAGCGCGACGGTCAGTTCACCGCGATGCTCTTCGACGTCGTGGGCCCGGAGCCCCGGCGCGCCGGGGAGGTGGACGGTGCGGCGCAGGTCTACGCCGAGGGCGGTCCCTGAGTCGGCTCGAGCGCGGCGACCCGACGGCACGAGTAGAGGTGCGACTCGACGAAGCCCTCGGCCCGCAGCGCCCAGCCGACGACGATGATCGCGGCCTGACGCAGGTCGTGGGCCTCGACCTGGTCGGCGATGTCGCCGAGCGTCCCGCGCAGGATCAGCTCCTGCGGCTGCTCGACCCGGTAGGCGACGGCGACCGGGCAGTCGGCGCCGTAGTGCTCGGCCAGGCGACCCGTGAGCTCGCGGGCGCGGCGGATCGCCAGGTGCAGCACCAGGGTCGCACCCGTCGCGGCGAAGGCCTCGAGCGACTCCCCCGTGGGCATGGCCGTGGAGTCGCGCTGCGCCCGGGTGAGCACGACCGACTGGGCCACCTCGGGGACGGTCAGCTCGCGTCCGAGGCGTGCGGCGGTTGCCGCGTAGGCCGCGATGCCGGGCGTGATGTCCCACGGGACGCCCGCAGCATCGAGTCGGCGGGTCTGCTCGGCGATGGCGGAGTAGACGGAGGGGTCCCCGGAGCAGAGGCGGGCGACGTCCTCGCCGCGCTCGTGGGCGGCGAGGATCTCGGCGGTGATGCCGTCGAGGTCGAGGCGCTGCGTGTCGACGAGCCGGGCGCCCTCCGGGCAGTGCTCGAGGACGGCCGCGTCGAGGTAGGTCCCGGCGTAGAGACACACCGGGCTGGCCGCCAGCAGTCGCGTGGCCCGGACGGTCAGCAGGTCGGCGGCGCCGGGGCCGGCGCCGATGAAGTGGACGGTCATGGGGTGCCCTTCGTCGTGGCGAGCTGGACGACGGCGCGCGCCGGGGTCCAGGACAGGAATCGGCCGAGCGTGACGGCGTGCTCGACGGACAGCCGGGTGAGCTCACCGCCGGCTCGGTTGTGGGTGGTGATGAGCGCCGACTCCCCTTCGAGGGTGACGGCGTGGGCGACGAGCCGACCACCGGGGCGAAGGGAGGTCCACGCCCGGTCGAGCAGGTCGACGTCGAGTCCCCCACCGACGAAGACGGCGTCAGCGTCGGCGAGCCCGGCGAGGTCGGCCGTCGTGGTGTCGCCGACGACGACCTCGACGCGGCCGGCCAGGCCGAGGGAGGCGGCATTGGCGGTGATGCGTGCTGCGCGACCGGGGTCGCGCTCGACGCAGGTGGCGGTGGCCCGGTCCGCGGCGAGGCACCACTCGAGGGCCACCGAGCCATTGCCCGCGCCGAGGTCCCACAGGTGGGCGCCGGGTGTCGGACGCAGCCGGGCCAGGGCCGAGGCGCGCACATCGCGCTTGGTCAGCTGACCGTCGTGCTCGATGAAGTCCTCGGGTCGTCCGGGAGCCATCCCCGCGGTCCGGGAGGAGCCGGCCGGGTCATCGGCCCGTGCCTCGATGCAGACGACAACGAGGTCCGCGGTGGTCGAGGTGAACTCCTGCGCCGGCGTGGCCATCGCCCCTTCGTCCGGGCCGCCCAGGTGCCAACGTGCGGTGAGCAGGCTTGTCCCCCAACCATGCTCGGTCAGCAGCGCCGCCAGCCGGGCGGGGTCCGCGCCACCGGAGCAGAGCACGACGAGTCGCGCGCCGGACGCGAGGTGGGGCAGGACGGCACGCAGGTCACGGCCGACGGTGGTCACCACGGTGGTCTCCTCGGCGGACCACCCCTGCCGAGCGCGGGCGAGCGCATCGCTGCCGACGGCGGGGTGGATGCGCACGTGGTCGGCCCCGAGGAGGTCCACGAGCGTGGTCCCGATGCCGGAGCGCAGCGGGTCACCACTGGCGACCACGACCGCGTCCCCCACCCGCTCGATCAGCGCCGGGAGAGCAGCGCGAAGGGGGCTGGGCCAGGGCACGACCTCGGCGCCGGCAGCGACGTGGTCGGCCACGAGGTCGAGGTGACGCTGCCCTCCGATGACGGTGCCGGCACGCTCGATGAGGCCACGCCGCCCGTCGTCCAGGCCGGCCCAGCCATCATCTGCGATACCCACGACGTCGATCACGGACGCCAACACTAGGCCCATGTCCGTTGTGGCATGCTGGCGCGCGGCGCAGCCAACCGAGGAATCCGGTGCGAATCCGGAGCGGTCCCGCCACTGTGAAGGCCCCTAGGGGCCAAGCCAGGACATCGGTCTGCGTTCGTCGGAGCGAGCCCGCCCGGCGTGTTGTGACGGCGAGCGTGGACACTCGCCAGGAGGTTCGGCGTGACTGCTCCCGTTTTCCCCTTCACCGCCCTCGTCGGTTCCGACGAGCTCATCACCGCCCTGCTGCTCAGCGCGATCTCCCCCGAGATCGGCGGAGTCCTCGTCCGCGGCGAGAAGGGCACCGCCAAGTCGACGGCCGTGCGAGCGCTCGCGGCGGTGCTGCCCGAGCAGCAGGTCGCCGTCGGCTGCCGATTCGGGTGCGACCCCGAGCGCACCGATGACTGCCCCGACGGCCCCCACACCGGCCCGGCGACCACCCGACCGGCCCGCCTGGTCGAGCTGCCTGTCGGCGCGACCGAGGACCGGGTCGTCGGCTCGCTGGACCTGCGCCGCGCCCTCGGCGAGGGCGAGGCCGCCTACCAGCCGGGTCTGCTCGCCGATGCCCACCGCGGCATCCTCTACGTCGACGAGGTCAACCTGCTGCACGACCACCTCGTCGACGTGCTCCTCGACGCGGCGGCCATGGGACGCAACACCGTCGAGCGCGACGGCGTCTCGATCTCGCACCCCGCCCGGATCACGCTCGTCGGGACGATGAACCCCGAGGAGGGCGAGCTGCGGCCCCAGCTGCTCGACCGCTTCGGCCTGACCGTCCACGTCGCCGCGAGCCGCGACCCGCACGTACGGGCCGAGGTCGTCCGGCGCCGGCTCGCGGCGGACCTCGACCCCGCAGGTTTCGCCGACGGCTATGCCACCTCCGAGGCCGCGCTCACCGAGCGGCTCGCCGCCGCCCGCGAGAGCGTGACGCGCATCCGGCTCGAGGACGCGACGCTGCAGACCATCGCTCGGGTGTGCGCCGGATTCGACGTCGACGGCATGCGTGCCGACATCGTCACGGCCCGCACCGCCGTCGCCCACGCGGCCTGGGCCGGGCGCGAGCACGTGAGCCGCGAGGACATCCGGGCCGCAGCACTGCTCGCCCTGCCGCACCGGCGCCGGCGTGCCCCCTTCGACGCTCCCGGCCTCGACGAGGACCTGCTCGACCGACTGCTCGACGAGGAACCCGAGGACGAGCCGCCGGGTGGCGGCGAGGACGCCCCCGACGGGGGTCCCGCATCCGACACCCCGGAGGGTGGTCCGAGCGACTCCGGCCGTGACTCGCCCGGTGAATCACCCGAGCGGCCGACTCCCCCGGACCCGGCCCGCGACCCCGAGGCCCGCAGCGACACGACCGACTCGACTGACTCGACTGACTCGACTGACCCGACCGATTCACCGGGTGAGTCACGGCCGGAGGCGGACCACCCCCCGGCCGGCGCCCTCCCCACGCCCACCGGCACGGCGAGCGCGCAGGCTCCCTTCCGCGCCCGTCGTCTCGAGCTCAGCGGTGTCGGCTCCGGCCCCACCGGACGCCGCTCCCCCGCCCTCACCCCGCGCGGGCGCGTCGTCGGAACCCACCCGGCCGGCCTCGAGCCGGCCGGGTCGCCGGTGCACCTGACCGCCACCCTTCGCGCCTCTGCAGCCCGCCGCGCTGGCCGCACCGGACCTGCCCGCGTGACCGGCGACGACCTGCGCCACGCGATCACCCGCGGCCGCGAGGCCAACCTCGTGCTGCTCGCCGTCGACGCGTCCGGCTCGATGGCCGCCCGCAAGCGGATGGGCGAGGTCAAGACCGCGGTGCTGTCCCTGCTCCTGGACGCCTACCAGCGGCGCGACCGCGTGGGGCTCGTGACCTTCCGCGGTGCCGGCGCCGAGGTCGCGCTCCCGCCCACCTCGTCGGTGGACGCGGCCGCAGCGCGCCTGGCCGAGCTGCCCCACGGCGGACGGACGCCGCTCGCAGAAGGCCTCACCGAGATCGCCAGAGTCGTTGCGAGAGAGCGCATCCGTGACCGCAACCAACGCGCTCTCGTCATCATCGTGACCGACGGTCGGGCGACCGCGGGCCCCGACGCACTCGCCCGCGCCCAGCACATCGCAGACGCCTGGGGGCACACGGCGGACACTGTCGTCGTCGACTGCGAGTCCGGCCGCTTCCGCATGGGGCTGGCCGCCGACCTCGCCCACCGGATGGGCGCCGAGCACATCGCCCTCGAGCAGGTCGCCGCGAGCGGCCTCGTCGAGATCGTCACCGACCGCACCGGCTCACGAAGGAGCGCTGCCTGATGGCCCAGGGACAGACCCCCGTCACCCCCACGGACGGACTCACCACGCGGCAGCGCCGCAACCGACCGCTCGTCGTCGTCCACGGCGGCACCGGCAAGGGCAAGTCGACCGCTGCCTTCGGCCTGGCCCTGCGGGGCTGGAACCAGGGCTGGGCAATCGGCGTCTTCCAGTTCGTCAAGTCCGCCAAGTGGCGCATCGGCGAGGAAGAGGTCTACAAGACGCTCGGCCGGGTCCACGAGGAGACCGGCGAAGGGGGTCCCGTCGAGTGGCACAAGATGGGCTCCGGCTGGTCGTGGTCGCGCAAGGCCGGCAGCGAGGAGGACCACGCTGCCGACGCCCGTGAGGGCTGGGCCGAGATCAAGCGCCGCCTGGCCGCCGAGACCCACACCGTCTACGTGCTCGACGAGTTCACCTATGTCATGAAGTGGGGCTGGGTCGAGCTCGACGACGTCATCGACACACTCACCCACCGCCCCGGCTACCAGCACGTCATCATCACCGGCCGTGACCCGCACCCGCGCCTGCTCGAGATCGCCGACGTCGCGACCGAGATGACCAAGGTCAAGCACCCCTTCGACCAGGGGCAGAAGGGCCAGAAGGGCATCGAATGGTGACCCTCCCCCGGGTGCTCGTCGCGGCCCCCGCCTCGGGTCACGGCAAGACGACGATCGCCGTCGGGATCATGGCGGCTCTCTCCCGCCGAGGCCTCACCGTCGCGCCGGCGAAGGTCGGCCCCGACTACATCGACCCCGGCTACCACGCACTGGCGACCGGGCGACCCAGCCGCACCCTCGACCCTTGGCTCGTGGGCGAAGGGAGGGTCGCTCCCCTCCTCGTGCGCGGGGCCACCCACCCGACGGCGGCGGACATCGCGGTCCTCGAGGGCGTCATGGGCCTGATGGACGGTCGCCTCGGGACCGACGGCTTCGCCTCCAGCGCGCACGTCGCCGGCCTGACCCGCACGCCCGTCGTGCTCGTCGTGGACATCAGCTCGACCTCGCGCACCGTGGCCGCGACCGTCCACGGCCTGGCGACGATCGACCCATCCGTCGACGTCGTCGGCGTCGTGCTCAACAAGGCCGGCACCCTGCGCCACGGCGACGAGGCCCGCCGCGCCGTCGAGTCCGTCGGTGTGCCGGTGTGGGGCGTCCTGCCGCGCGATGCAGCCATGCACGTGCCCTCACGTCACCTCGGGCTCGTCCCGGCAGCAGAGCGGGGCGAGGCAGCCGCGACCCTCGACCACATCGCCGCCGTCGCCGAGGAGCACCTCGACCTCGATGCCCTGCTCGCCGCGGCCCGTACCGCCCCCGACCTCGATGCCGCGCCGTGGGACCCGGCCGCCGCCCTCACGCAGCGGGCCACACACACGCTCCCTGAGGAGCTTGCGCAGCAAGCGTCTCGAAGGGAGCCCCCCGTCATCGCCGTCGCCGGCGGACGCGCCTTCACCTTCCGCTACCCCGAGACGGTCGAGCTGCTCGAAGCCGCGGGAGCCCGGGTCGTCGAGCTCGACCCCGCCCGCGACGTCGAGCTGCCGGACGGCACGCAGGGCCTCTACCTCGGCGGTGGATTCCCCGAGGTGCACGCGCGCACCCTGGCGACCAATCGCCCTCTCGTGCACCAGATCCGCACCGCCATCGCGGCCGGGATGCCGACCATCGCCGAGTGCGCCGGGATGCTCTACCTCGCCGAGACCCTCGACGACCACCCGATGGTCGGCGCGCTCCCCGCCCGCACCGCCATGGGCCGACGTCTGACGCTCGGCTACCGCGAGGCCACCTCGCTCGTCGACTCCGTGCTCGGCCCGGCAGGCACCCGCGTCACCGGTCACGAGTTCCACCGGACCACGACCACCCCCTCCGCCGGCACCCCCGCCGCGTGGGACCTGGGCGAGCGCACCGAAGGCTTCGCCCTCGACCCCGCCGGCACGGGCTGGGCCACACTCGTGGCGTCCTACCTGCACACCCACTGGGCCGGGTCCCCGTCCGTTGCGGGGACCTTCGTCGACGCCGCCGCTGGCTGGGAGGTCCCGCAGAGGCAGGACCCGCGTGGCTGGCGTGCCGAAGACCCGCGTGGTCGGGACGGCCGCGGACCGGGAGGGGCGGCCCTAGGGGCTTCGCACGTGCGTCACCCGTCATCGTCTCCCTCGCCCGCTGCGCCGCAACCGGCTCAGCCCTTGAGTCGGGCCACCCGCACCCGGTCAGCGTCCTCGCTGGACGTGGTCGCGGACCCCCTTCGACACCACGGGGATGTCGAGGTGTCGGGCGATCTTGTTGATCTCGCGGTCAACGTCAGGCTGACGCAGCCCCCCGCGTGGCTTGCCGCCGCCCTCGTCGACGAGCTGGGCTCTGTGGCTGCATATCCCGACCCGACGAGGGCTCGGGATGCGCTGGCGGCTCGTCATGGGCTGGCGCGGGAGCAGGTGCTGCCGACGAGTGGTGGGGCGGAGGCCTTCACACTGCTTGCCCGGGCCCTGGCCCCGCGGGACGCGGTGGTCTTGCACCCGCAGTTCACCGAGCCGGAGGCCGCGCTGCGCGCAGCCGGCCACGAGGTGCGCCGGGTGCTGCTGCGACCCGAGGACGGCTTCGCCCTCACCACTGGCGCGATCGAGCAGATCGGCGACGCCGACCTCGTCGTGATCGGCAACCCGACCAACCCGACGGGCGTCCTCCACCCGGCCCATGCGATCCGCTCGATCGTGCGACCGGGGCGGGTCGTGCTCGTCGACGAGGCCTTCATCGACGCCGTGCCCCGCGAGTGTGAGTCGCTCCTGACCGGTGACCTCGACGGGGTGCTCGTCGTGCGCTCGCTCACCAAGACCTGGGCCGTCGCCGGCATCCGCGCCGGCTACCTCGCGGGCGACCCCGACCTCGTGGCCACCCTCGCGGCACACCAACCGCACTGGTCGGTCGGCTCCCTCGCCCTGCGCGTCATGACCGAGACCGCCGCCCCGCATGCCCTGGCCGAGGCCGAGCGAGCCGCCGAGGAGCTCGCCTCGTGGCGGGCCCACCTCCTCGCCGGACTGCACGCCCTGGCCATCCCGACAGGGGGCAGCGACGCTCCCTTCGTCCTGGCGCAGGTGGGTGACGGTGTACACACCGCCCTGCGCGAGTCGGGCTGGGCGGTCCGCAGGGGAGATACTTTCCCCGGGCTCGACCCCACGTGGGTGCGGATCGCCGTCCGTGACCCCCACACCATCGACGGGCTGCTGCGAGAGCTGACCCACCTGCTCCACCGGAGGACCGCATGACCGACGCCACCACCACACCCACCGGCCGCGTCCTGCTCGTCGGCGGTGGCCCGGGCGACCCCGGGCTGCTCACCGTCGCGGGTCGTGACGCCCTGATTGCCGCCGACGTCGTCGTCACCGACCGTCTCGCGCCCATCGCCGCGATCGCCGAGCACGCCCCGCAGGCCGAGGTCATCCACGTCGGCAAGATCCCGCGCGGCGAGTTCACCCCGCAGGAGCGCATCAACGAGCTGCTCGTCGAGCACGCCCGGGCCGGCAAGGTCGTCGTGCGGCTCAAGGGCGGCGACGGCTACCTCTTCGGCCGGGGCGGCGAGGAGTGGCAGCACTGCACCGCAGCCGGCATACCCGTCGAGATCGTGCCGGGGGTCTCCTCCGCCTTCTCCGTACCCGCTCTCGCCGGCATCCCCGTCACCCACCGCGGCCTCTCACAGGGGGTCGCCGTCGTCTCCGGGCACGTCGCTCCCGAGGACCCGCGCAGCGAGGTCGACTGGACCGCCCTGGCGACCTCGCGCCTCACGATCGTCATCCTCATGGGCGTCGCCACCCTCGGCTCGATCGCCCGGGCACTCATCGCCGCGGGCCTGCCCGCAGACACTCCCGCGGCGTGCATCGCCGACGGCGCCAGCCCGCAGCAGCGCACCGTGCGCGCGGCCCTGTCCGAGATCGCCTCCGCCGCGGACGAAGGGGGCTTCGCGCCCCCCGCCATCACCGTCATCGGTGACGTGGTGGACGCGCTCGAGGTGGCCTCGTCGTGAGCCTCGGCGACGGGATGCGGCTGGCGACGGGCACCTTCACCCGCCGCACGAGCGGGCAGGTCACGGTCTCGCGGGACAGCGCCCGATCGGCACTGCTGCTCGCGCCCCTCGCCGTCCTGCCCCTCGCTCTGCAGGTCGTCCTCGTCGGCACGAGCGTCGAGCTCGGAGTCCCTCCCCTCGTCGCCGCCGCCGCAGCGCTGGCGGTCCTGGCGTACGGCTCGCGGGCGATGCACCTCGATGGCCTCGCCGACACGGTCGACGGACTCGGGGCGGGTCTGGCCAAGGACCCCCTCGAGGTCATGCGCCGGGGCGACGTCGGGCCCATGGGTGCCGTCGCGCTCGTCCTCGTACTGCTCGTCCAGGCGGGCGCCATCACCGCACTCCTCGGCTCCGGGTGGCGTGGTGCACTTCTCGTCGGTGCATCAGTCATCGCCTCGCGTGCGGCGGCCGCGGTCGTCTGCGGTCGCGGACAGCGCACCGCCGACGGGTCCCGCCTCGGGGCCGCCTTCGTCGGGACCATCCCCTTCGGCGCGGCCGCGCTGCTCACCATCGCCGTCGCCGCAGTGCTCGTGGCCGCAGCCCTCCCCGTGGTCGACACGCTCCCGCCTGACGGGTCGCCCGGCTCGCCCGACCTCGCGTGGTCGACGATCCGCATGCTCGCCGTCGCGGCACTGGCCGCACCGATCGCCGTGCTTGCGGCAGCACGGTTCCGGGACAAGGCCGCTCGCGCCTTCGGCGGCGTCAACGGCGATGTCATCGGCGCTGGCATCGAGGTCGCCCTCACCGTCGTCCTCGTCCTGCTCACGGTGGCTTGGTGACCATGCGACTCCTCGTCACCGGTGGCGTCCGCTCGGGCAAGTCACGCCACGCAGAGGGCCTCCTACTGCCTCCTCATGTGGGCCCAGACATCCCCGTCACGTACCTGGCGACCGGTCCTCAGAGCGACGACGCCGACTGGCGGGCCCGCATCGACGCGCACCGGTCCCGTCGCCCCGCGACGTGGCGCACGGTCGAGAGCACCGATGCCGCAAGCAGTCTGTGGGACGCAGACGGGCCGGTCCTGCTCGACTGCCTCGGCACCTGGCTGACCGCGCAGCTCGACGAGATGGAGGCCTGGGAAGCACCCGAGTCGCACTGGACCGAGGCCCTCGACGAGCGCATCACCGACCTCGAGGCGGCCTGGCTCGCCACCGACCAGGTCGTCGCCGTGACCAACGAGGTCGGGTGGGGCGTGGTGTCGGAGCACCGCTCCGGACGGATCTTCGCCGACCGCCTCGGCTGGCTCAACCAGCGTCTGGCAGCGTCCGCGGACCGGGTCGACCTGGTCGTCGCCGGTCAGGTGCTCACCATCAAGGGCGGGGCGTGACTCTCCCCCACCGAGGTCGTGGTCTCGACCCCGTCACGGTCGGATTGGTCCTCGGGTGGGTCGCCGACGAGCTCGTCGGGGACCCTCGGCGTGGTCACCCGGTGGCCCTCTTCGGCTCGTGGACCTCATGGGTCGAGCAGCGCACACACCGTGACTCGCGGGCCGCCGGCGTCCTCACCGAGGCAATCGTCCTCATGCCCGTCCTCGCGCTCGGGTTCGCAGCGACCCGGCTGCCACCCGCTGGTCGCACCGGCGCAACCGCAGCGCTCACCTGGGCAGCTCTCGGGGGCACGAGTCTGGGGCGCGAGGGCAACGCCGTGCACGACCTGCTCGTGACCGGCGACCTGCCCGGTGCGCGGCGGCAGGTGCGCAACCTCGTGGGCCGGGTCACCGACGACCTCGCCCCGGACGACGTCGCCCGGGCCGCGATCGAGTCGGTCGCGGAAAACACCTCGGACGCCGTCGTCGGCACCCTCGTCTGGGGCGCCCTCTTGGGCCCTCTCGGCGTCGTCCTCCACCGGGCTGCCAACACGCTCGATGCGATGCACGGGCACCGCACACCGAGGTTTGCCCGCTTCGGCTGGGCGGCGGCCCGGCTCGACGACGTCCTCGGCTGGCTCCCCGCCCGGGTGACCGTGCTCGCGACCGCGGCGGCTCGCCCCCTTCGTGCTCGTGAGGTCGTGAGCACCGCGCTGCGTGACGGTCGGGAGCACCCCAGCCCCAATGCCGGACCGGTGGAAGCCGGCTTCGCCGCCGCCCTGCGCATCCGGCTCGGCGGACGCACCGTCTATGCCAGCGGCGTCGAGGAGCGTGTGGTGATGGGCACGGGGCCGGCCCCCAGGGCCGCCGACCTGCCGCGCACCGTCGCACTCGCCCGGCGCGTCGGGCTCATCACGCTCATCGCGGTCGTGGGCATGCGCCTCGGCGGAGTGGCGGGCTGCTCCTGGGCCTCCGGTCGTGACTCACCCGGTGCATCGTGATCCACCTCGTGAGTCACCCCCGTAGGGAGTCGAGCGAGGTCACCCAGGTGGCCGCCGCGACGGCGTCAGCCGCCGATGCGACCCCTGCCGCCCGCTCCGGCCGCGCCACGACGACCACCGGCACGCCCAGGTGGCGGGCCGCGTCGAGCTTGGCCTGCGTGTAGCGCCCACCCGAGTCCTTGGTGAGCAGCACCGACACCCCGTGCTCGCGCATCAGGGCCTCCTCACCAGCCACGTCGAAGGGGCCACGCGAGCGCAGCACCGTCCACGCTGCCGGCAGCGGCGTCTCCGGCGGCTCGACGAGCCGCACGACGACCGGCCGGTCGGCCCACGCCTCGACGTGATGGTGCAGGGTCTGTCGACCCGTCGTGACGAAGGGGACTCCCCCCACCTCGTCCGCCGCCTCCCGCGCGGCCACGTGGTCGGCCACCCACGTCCACGACGCGGCATCCGGGTGGGTCGCCCAGCCGGGCCGAGCCAGCCGCAGCAGCGGCACACCAAGTGACGAGCAGACCTGTGCCGCATGGCTGCCCATCGTCGCAGCGAAGGGGTGCGTGGCGTCGACGACTGCACTCACGTCGTGCTCGCGCAGCCACCGGGTCAGCCCCTCGACTCCCCCGAAGCCGCCGATCCGCACCGGTCCGACCGGCAGCCGGGGACGGGAGACCCGGCCGGCCAAGGAGGAGGTGATGGCCACTCCCTTCGCCTCGAGGTGAGCAGCGAGGTCACGGGCCTCGGCGGTCCCGCCGAGGAGGAGCACGTGCGTCATGCCAGTCAGAATCTCACGCCCGGCCGTGCCGGCTGACAGGTTGACCACCTACGGTCACCTGCGTGGACCAGATCATCGACCGTCTCGCGCCCGCGACCTCGGCACCCGACCTCACCGGCTGGACGCTCGTCGCCGTGCTGGTACTCGGCGGGGTCGCCGCGACGTGGTGGCCGGCGTGGCGCGTCCTGCGCATGGCCGTGACCCTCGTCCACGAGCTCGGCCACGCCGTCGTCGGGATCCTGTGCGGCCGGCGGTTCACCGGCTTCGTCCTGCGCTCCGACATGTCCGGTCATGCCGTGAACGTCGGACCCGCTCACGGCGCCGGGGTCATCGCGACGACCTGGGCGGGCTACCCGGCTCCGGGGATCGTGGGCGCCGGGCTCATCCCGGTCGCCACGCACGGCTGGTCCGCCCCGGCGCTGGCCGTGCTCGGCGTCGGTCTCCTCGCGTCCCTGACCCGGGTGCGCTCGGCACTCACCGGGCTCGTCGTGCTCTCCGTCATCGCCGCCACAGCATCCTTGTGGTGGTGGGGCGACGACACCCTCCAGGCCCGACTGCTCGTCGGGGTCGGGGTCCTGCTGCTCGTCGGCGCCTGGCGCCACCTCGGATCGATGTTCCCCCACGTCGAGGCGGGCAGCGATCCGGGTGTGCTCGCCCGGGCCACGGGGATCCCGGCACCGCTGTGGGTCGCCAGCTTCGTCCTCGTCCTCGCCGCGGCAACCTGGCTCGTCGTCGCCGAGCTGCGGGGTTCCGTGGGAGCGTGAGGCATGCCCTCATCGCTACGCGCCGTCGCCCAGGTCCTCCTCGGCGCCTTCCTCGTGCTCGCGGGCATCGCCCACCTGACCGTCGCGCGGACCGCCTTCAGAGCCCAGGTGCCACCGTGGGTCCCCCTGGACGTCGACCTCGTCGTGGTCATCTCCGGGGTGGTCGAGATCGTCTGCGGCGCAGCGTTGCTGCTCGCCTGGCGTCAGCCGCACCGGGCGATCGTGGGGGGCGTGGTGGCGCTCCTCTTCATCGCGGTCTTCCCCGGCAACATCGCCCAGTTCACCGAAGGACGTGACGCCTTCGGTCTGACGAGTGACACGAGCCGGGCGGTGCGGCTGCTCTTCCAGCCCGTCCTCGTGGTCTGGGCCCTGTGGTGCACGCAGGCAGTGCAGGAGACCCTGCACTGGTGGCGCCGACGGCGTGAGCAGCGCTCCTGAGGCGGCTCAGACCTCGCGCCACCCGTCGACGATGTCGAGCACGTCCAGCAGCTGCGTCGCCACCCCGTCGGGCTCCACATCGACGGTGACCTGCTGGTCAGCGGGGATGTCGCTGTGCGGCACCCAGATGGCGCGCATCCCGACCTCCTGCGAGCCGAGCACGTCCTCGAAGAGGCGGTCACCGACATAGACGACATTGGCCACCGGCACACCGAGCTGCGCGGCGACCGCCTCGAAGGCCTCCCGGTGCGGCTTGACCACGCCGATCTCCGAGGAGTACACGTCCCCGTCGATGAGGTCGAGCACGCCGTCGCGCTCGAAGATCTCTCGGTGGTAGTCGCCGCTCCAGATCGTGTTGGACAGCACCCCGACCTTGAGACCGCGCTCGCGCAGCCCCTCCCACAGCGTGCGCACCTGCGGGTCGGTGCGGGTGTGCGGCTCCCAGAAGCGGCGGTAGGCCGCCAGCGCCACGTGGTGCCGGTCCTCGCTCGGGTCCAGGCCGGCCTCGCGCAGGATCCCGTCGAGCTGCGCGCTGGAGCGGTCGTCCGCGCGACCGCGCTGCCAGGCCCGGTCCTCGACGGCGAGGATCCGGTCAGCGAGCTCCTGCGCGCGGTCCAGGTCGTCCTGCGGCACGTCGTCGGACTCGAGCGGGATGCCGTGGATCTCGCGGGCGAAGACGCGCCACTGCTGCCCCAGGTCGACCGTGTGCCACGGCGTGAGCGTGCCGCCCCAGTCGAAGACCACCGCCTGCACCGGGCCGGCCGGCGGGCGCTCGTGGACGGTCAGCGGGTGACGCATCTCGTCGACGCTCATGACTGGTCCCGCACCTCACGGACCAAGGCCTCGACGGCCTCGGCCACGGGGACCTCCCGGCGCTCGCCGGTGCGACGGTCCTTGATCTCGACGACGCCGTCGGCCAGGCCCTTGCCGACGACGAGGATCGTCGGGACACCGATGATCTCGGCGTCCTTGAACTTCACGCCCGGGCTGACCTTGCCCGCACGGTCGTCGTAAAGGACGCTCACGCCCTTCGCCTCGAGCTGGGCAGACAGGTCGCCGGCGGCGGTGAAGATCTCCTCGCTCTTGCCCGCGGCCACGACGTGGACGTCGAAGGGGGCGAGCGCGCGCGGCCAGATCAGGCCCTGCTCGTCGTGGTTGTCCTCGGCGACGACCCCGACGGCGCGCGTGACGCCGACGCCGTACGAGCCCATCGTGACAGTGACGAGCTTGCCGTTCTCGTCGAGGACCTTCAGCCCCAGCGCCTCGGCGTACTTGGTGCCGAGCTGGAAGATGTGGCCCATCTCGACGCCGCGCGCGAGCGTCAACGTGCCCTCGCCCGTGGGGCTGGGGTCGCCCTCGCGGATCTCGGCGGCCTGGATGGTGCCGTCAGCGGTGAAGTCACGACCGTGGACCAGGTCGATGACGTGCTTGCCGTGCTCGTCCGCCCCCGTCACCCAGGCGCTGCCCTCGGCGATGCTCGGGTCGAGCAGGTACCTGATGCCGGACGCACGCTCCGCACCGAGGACACCGGGGCCGATGTAGCCCTTGGCCAGCGTCGGGTGCTTGGCGAAGTCGGCCTCCTCGAAGGCCTCGACCTCGGCGGGCGCCACCTGCGCCTCGAGTCGCTTGGCGTCGACCTCACGGTCACCGGGGACACCGATGGCCAGCGCCTCGCGCCACGGCTCCTCGTGCTCCTCGTCAGCGGGGTGGAGGAGCATGACGATGACATTCTTCAGCGTGTCCGCGGGGGTCCACTGACGCCCGTCGGTGCGCGGGTGGCTTGCGTTGAGCGCGGCCACGAGCGTGTCGATCGTGGGGGTGTCGGGGGTGTCCTCGACGTGCGCGGGGCCGGCAGTCACCTCGAGCGGCGGCGCCTGCGGCACCTCGACGGCCTCGACATTGGCGGCGTAGCCCGAGGCGTCACGCACGAAGGTGTCCTCGCCGTTGGGGCTGACGGCGAGGAACTCCTCGCTCGCGCTGCCCCCCATCGCACCCGAGTCGGCGTGGACGATGACGTACTCGAAGCCCAGCCGGTCGAAGATCTTGATGTAGGCGTCGCGGTGCGCGTCGTACGCCTTCTGCAGGCCTTCTGCGGTGATGTCGAAGGAGTAGCTGTCCTTCATGATGAACTCACGCCCGCGCAGCACACCAGCGCGCGGCCGGGCCTCGTCGCGGTACTTGTTCTGGATCTGGAAGAGCGTCAGCGGCAGGTCCTTGTAGGACGTGTACATGTCCTTGACCGCGAGGCAGAACATCTCCTCGTGCGTCGGGCCGAGGAGCATCTGCGTGCCCTTGCGGTCGGTCAGGCGGAAGAGGTTGTCGCCGTACTCGGTCCAGCGGTTGGTGGCCTCGTAGGGCTCCTTGGGCAGCAGAGCCGGGAAGGAGAGCTCCTGCCCGCCGATGGCCTCCATCTCCTCCCGCACGATCGCCTCGACCTTGCGCAGCACCTTCAGCCCCAGCGGCAGCCACGTGTAGACGCCCGGCGCCGCACGCCGGACGTAACCGGCCCGGACGAGGAGCTTGTGGCCGGGCAGCTCGGCGTCCGCCGGGTCCTCGCGAAGGGTGCGAAGGAAGAAGGACGACATGCGTGTGACCACGGAAGGGACTCCTGGTGAGGCGAAGGGGGATGTGCCTCCTCAGCGTATCCGCTCACCCATGAGCGCCGCCCCTGCAGCAGCCAGCTGCCGGGTCACGAGAGCGACGGCGGCGCGCTCGGCCCGGTCGGGTCGGGACAGCGCCACGATCCAGCGGGCGGAGTGGACCTCGGTCAGGGGGACGAGCACGAACTCGTCGGCCGTGCGCGTCGTGTAGCGCGGCAGCAGGGCGATGCCCTCCCCCGAGGCGACGAGCGCGGCGACGAGGTGGTTGTCACGGATCCGCAGCCGTCGGTGCAGCGCCGTCCCGCAGGCGCTCTCGATGCGCTGGAGCACGGTGTCGAAGGGATAGTGCTCAGGCACGCTGATCCAGTCCTCGCGGATGACATCGCGTGGGCGCAGGTGCGCGCGTCCGACGAGCGGGTGGTCGGGCGGCAGCGCCACGTCGAGCGGCTCGCGGGTGAGGACCGTGCTGCGCAGGCCCTCGCTGCCTGCGGGCACCTCGCTCGTCAGGGAGTGGGCGATGACGATGTCGGCGTCGGCTGCCGCGCTCGCGTAGTCGTGCTCGGCCAGGTCGAAGTCGTCGACGGTGATCTCGACGTCGGTGTCGGCGAGCAGGGTCAGCACGCCGGGCAGCAACGCGGTCAGCCCGCTCGGCAGCCCGGCGATGCTCACCCGCCCGGTAGGTCGTCCGCGGTGCTCGTCGAGCCGGGCGGCCACCCGCGCGAGGGCGGCGGCCACGTCATCGGCGCCGTCGGCGAGCAGCTCTCCCGCGTCGGTCAGCCGCAGCCCACGACCGTGCGGTTCGACGAGGGGCACGCCCACGGCTCGCTGGGCGGTGCGCAGCTGCTGGGACAGCGCCGACGGGGTGCGGTGCGTGGCCGCGGCCACCGCCGCGAGGCTGCCACGCTCCCGCAGGTCGCGCAGCAGCTCCAGATGCCGGATGTCCATGTAGCGACCCTAACGTGTTACGTCATGACGATTCGCTTGTCCTGCACTGTCGTGAGAGCGCACCATCAGGGAGTGCCCATGCCTCATCGCCTGCTCGCCGTCTTCGTCGCCGTCCTCTGGGGTGCGAACTTCGTCGCCATCCACGCCTCGCTGGCGATCTTCCCTCCCTTCCTCTGCTCGGCGCTGCGCTTCCTGCTCCTGGCCATCCCCACGATCCTGCTCGTCCCGCGACCGCAGGTCCCGACGCGGTGGCTGCTCGGCTACGGCATCGGCTTCGGCGTCCTGCAGTTCGCCTTCCTCTATCTCGCGATGGACATCGGCATGCCGACCGGCCTCGCGTCGCTCGTGCTCCAGAGCTCGGCCCCCTTCACCGTCGTCCTCGGGGCCGTCCTCCTCGGTGAGCGCCTGTCGACCCGGGCCGCCACGGGCGTGGGCGTCGCGGCCCTGGGCATGGCGATCGTCGGGTCCCAGCGGCTGTCCGCGGAGGCCGGCCTCCTCCCCTTCGTCCTGACACTGCTCGCGGGTCTGGGCTGGGCCTTCGGCAACCTCGCCGCCCGTCGGGCCGCGGCACCCAAGCCGCTGCACCTGACGATGTGGATGACGGTGGTCCCGCCCGTCCCCCTGCTCCTGCTGTCGTTCGCCGTCGAAGGGCCGGACCGCATCGCCGGCGCCTTCGGCGACTCGCTGACCGCCGCGGCGATCCCCGCCTGGCTGGGCCTGGCCTACACGACCCTCTTCGCGACCGTCATCGGCTCGGGGATCTGGACCTGGCTCATGTCGCGGCACCCGTCGGGAACGGTGGCCCCCTTCTCCATGCTCGTCCCGGTCACCGGGCTCGCGCTCGCGTGGATGATGCTCGGTGAGGTCCCGGCGCCGCTCGAGCTCGCCGGTGGGGTGCTCGTCGTCGGTGGGGTGCTGTGGGCCTCGCGTCATCGGCCGACCGCGCTGCCCGAGCCCGAGCCGCTACCCGAGCCGGAGGCCCAGCCCCTGCGGACGTGACGTGCAGAAGGAGTCGTCCTGGTGCATCCGGTGGCGGACTCCGCCACGGATGGCACCAGGGACTACCTGTCGTGCAGGGCCTCGACCAGAGCCGGCAGCACCTCGGCGGCCGGCTCGCGCACCACGTGGTGGCACATGTCAGAGATCTCGCTCTCGTGCGGGTTGATCTCGATGACGGTCGCGCCCTCGGCGCGGGCCATCGCCGGGTACCCCGCGGCCGGGTAGACCAGACCCGACGTCCCGATCACGAGGACGACATCGCCCGGCTCGAGGGCTTCGACGGCCGTCTCGGTGGTCTCGACCGCCTGCTCGGGGAGCATCTCGCCGAACCACACGACACCGGGACGCACGTCCCCTTCGCACAGCGGGCAGGTGGGTGGGTCGAGGCGCTCGACCGGCTCTTGCGGCAGCTCCACCTCGCCCTCGTAGGGGGTGCCGCACTCGCTGCACCGCGGCTCGAAGAGCGATCCGTGCAGGTGCGCTGCCACGCTCGACCCGGCGCGCTCGTGCAGGTCGTCGACATTCTGCGTCGAGATCGTCACCTCTCGCAGTCGCGCCAGGTCGGCCAACGCGACGTGACCGGCGTTGGGGTCGACCCCGCGCACGAGCTGCATCCGCCACGCGTACCAGGCCCAGACGAAGGGCGGGTCCATCTGGAAGGCCTCGAGCGTCGCCAGCTGGGTGGGGTCGAAGGCCTCCCACAGCCCGGTCTGCGCGTCGCGGAAGGTCGGGACCCCGGACTCCGCGCTCATCCCCGCGCCGGAGAGCACGAGGACCCGACGGGCACCCTGCAGCGCCGCGATGACCTCGTCGGGCACGGTGGTGGTCTGGTCGGTCGTCGTCATGCGTCCTCCTGGGCTGGGCGGGAAGGGCGTTCGCGCACATCTTCGCAACTGTCGTCGGGAGGGGCGAGCTCGTAGAGCGCCCGGGTGCCCCGACTGCGGTACCCGAGGCGCTCGTAGAGCGAGCGCGCGGGGTTGTCGCAGCCGACGGCGAGCCACGCGGCCTCGGCCTCGTCGCGGGAGACCGCCGTGAGGGTCCGGGCGACGAGGTGCGCCCCGAGACCGTGGCCGCGCCACTGCGGGACGACACCGACCTCCTCGATCCACCCGTCCGAGACCGTGACGAAGCCGGCGACGTGGCCGCTGGAGTCCATCGCGACCCGGGAGTTCTCGGGCTGGAAGCCGCGCTGCTCGCGCAACCACCGGCCCCACGCACGCGACCTGCCCGCGTCGTAGCCGGGCTGATCACCGAAGGACGCCGCGTAGGCATGCTGGAAGGCCTCCGACGTGTCGTCGGTGAAGGGCAGGGTGACGATCCCCTCGGGGCGGCGGACGAAGGGGATGTGCTTGAGCGAGTGGCGCATCACCGTCTCCGCGAAGACCCGGTGCAGGCCGAGCTCGGCGAAGAGCTCCTCCGCCTCGGGGCTCACCGAGTCCAGGACGAAGCGGACCTGGTCCCCGCTGTGCGCGACCAGCCAGTCGGCGAGCTCGCGCCCGATCCCGCGCCCCATCACGGCCGGGTCGACCAGGCCGGTCGCCGCGATCCCGCTGGCCCCGACCCGTCCGACCGCGGCTGCCGCCACGATGTCGCCGAGCTCGTCCCTGCCACTGATCGCCAGATCGGTGACGAAGGCCGAGCGCATGTGCTCCGGATCCGCCAGGTCGGGCAACCCGCCATCTCGCTCCAGGCAGGCCTCGCCGAGCCGGACGAGCGCGTCGAGGTCGTCCTCCGTGGTCGGTGACCACTGCAGCTGGCTCACCGGGTCACCCGCGGTGCGCAGCCCGCAGCGCGACCCGCACCAGGGGCCACTGCAGGGGCAACCGGGCGAGCGTGCCGGCGAAGACGCCCACGGCCTGCGGGGTGCGCTTGCGCTGCGCCCGTCGGCCGTGGTCGATGCTCATCTGGACATTGGCAGGGAAGACACCTGCCAGCAGGGCTGCGCTGGCCCACCCCGCGGCGGGTCGGGTCGTGGGGACGAGCAGCCCTGCGGCGCAAGCGATCTCAGCGACACCAGACGCCTTGACGAGCATCTGGCCGTGCTGGCGCAAGGGCGCAGGGACGATCGGCTCGAAGACCTGCGGGCGCACGAGGTGGATGACGCCCGAGGCGATGAAGAGGCCGGCGAGGCCGGCGGTCGGGAGGTCGGGGCGAGACATGGGACTCCTTGTCAGAAGATCTGCCGCAGGTTGACCCGCGACAGGTCGAGCAGCTCGTCGCCACGGCCGGACATGACCGTGCGCAGTGCGTAGAGGGTGAAGCCCTTGATCTGCTCCGCCGAGATCGCCGGCGGGATCGTCATCTCCTGGCGCTCGGTGACGACGTCGACGAGGGCGGGGCCGTCGTGCGCGAAGGCCGCGCGCAGGCTCCCTTCGAGGTCGGCGGACTCGGTCACCCGGAAGCCCTTGATGCCGCAGGCCTCGGCGACCTGTGAGAAGTCGGGGTTGTGCAGGTCGGTGCCGAACCCGGGCAGCCCGGCTGCCTTCATCTCCAGCTCGACGAAGTTGAGCGAGGAGTTGTTGAGCACCACGATCTTGATCGGCAGGTCGTGCTGACGCACGGTGAGCAGCTCTCCCATGAGCATGGCGAGCCCGCCATCACCACTCAACGTGACGACCTGCCGGTCGGGGAAGGCCAGCTGGGCGCCGATGGCCTGCGGGATGGCATTGGCCATCGAGCCGTGGATGAAGGACCCGATGAGCCGGCGGTCCCCGCGACACTCGAGATAACGCGCGGCGTAGACGACCGGCGAGCCGACGTCGGGGATGAAGACGGCGTCCTCAGAAGCGATCTCGTCGACGAGACGCGCGAGGTACTGGGGGTGGATCGGCTGGTCCTTCTTGCCGAAGATCCCCTTCCTGGGCGGCTGCGCCAGCTCGTCGAGCTTGTCTCGGGTCTTGGCGTAGTGCTTGACCGCGTCCTCGAGGTGCTTGCGGTCGGACGCCGGCTGCAGGAGCGGGAGCAGCGCCCGGATGGTGTCGCCGACGTCGCCGACGAGACCGAGGTCGAGTGGTACGCGGCGGCCGAGGTGCTCCCCGCGCAGGTCGACCTGGATGAACTTCGCACCCTCCGGGTAGAACTGGCGGTACGGGAAGTCGGTGCCGAGCATGAGGATGGTCTCGGCCTCCTCCATCGCGCGGTACCCGGACGCGAAGCCCAGCAGCCCGGTCAGGCCGACGTCGAAGGGGTTGTCCCCCTCGATCACCTGCTTGGAGCGAAGGGTGTGCACCACCGGTGCCGCAAGACGATCCGCGAGTGCGAGGACGTCGCCCTTGGCCCCGGCGGCGCCGGCACCCACGAGCAGGGTGGTGCGCCTGGAGGACGCGAGGAGCTGGGCGGCACGCTCGAGCTGGTCGGCCGCGGGCACGACTCTGGCACGGGCGCGCTCGATGATGGTGACGCGCTCGTCGACCGCCTCGGCCTGGGCCACCTCGCCGGGGACCACGAGGACCGCGACACCGCGCTCCTGGACGGCCGCACGCATCGCCGTCTGGAGCATGCGAGGCATCTGCGAGGGATCGGAGACCATCTCGCAGTAGACGCTGCACTCCTGGAAGAGGTTTTGCGGGTGGGTCTCCTGGAAGTACCCGCTGCCGATCTCCGCGCTGGGGATCTGCGCGGCGATCGCCAGGACCGGCACGCGGCTGCGCTGGGCATCGAAGAGGCCGTTGATCAGGTGCAGGTTGCCGGGTCCGCAGCTGCCGAGGACGACGGCGAGGTCGCCGGTCAGCTCGGCGTCGGCCGCGGCGGCGAAGGCCCCCGACTCCTCGTGACGGACCAGGCGCCAGGTGATCGAGCCGTCCCGGCGCATGGCCTCGGTGAAGCCGTTGAGCGAGTCCCCGGGCACGCCGTACGCGCGGGTGACCCCGTTGGCCCTCAGCGTGGCGATGACATTGTCGGCAATCGTGCCCATGGTGACTCCTGACGACGGGGGTACCGGTCGCTTCCACGCTATCCCTCCCGCCGGAACCCGGTCATGCGCACGAGAGGCGCATCTCCATGAGGTCGTGCTCCGAACCCACACGCCCTCAAGGTCGTGGGCACCGGGCTGGCAGAGTATGGAAGGAGTGACCCCGACCGAGAGGAGCGCACCGATGCGCGCCGTGTACGCCGAGAGCATCAACCCGCAGGACCCGCTGGCCGGACTGGTGGTCGGTGAGCGACCCGCCCCGGTCGCCCCCGAGGGCTGGGCCACGGTGACCGTCAAGGCCGCCGCGCTCAACCACCACGACGTCTGGTCGCTGCGCGGCCAGGGCCTGGGTGCCGACGCCCTCCCGATGATCCTCGGCTGCGACGCGGCCGGCATCGACGAGGACGGCAACGAGGTCGTCGTCCACGCGGTCATCAACGACCCGGCGTTCACCGGGGCCGACGAGACGACCGACCCGCGCCGCTCCCTGCTCTCGGAGCGCTACCAGGGCACCTTCGCCGACACGGTCGTCGTCCCCCGCCGCAACCTCGTCCCCAAGCCCGAGGGCCTGAGCATGGTCGAGGCCGCGTGCCTCCCCACGGCCTGGCTCACCGCGTACCGGATGCTCTTCGTCCGCGGGGCGATGCGTCCCGGCGAGAGCGTGCTCGTCCAGGGCGTCGGCGGTGGCGTCTCGACCGCGCTCATCACCCTGGCGCGCGCGGCCGGGCTACGGGTGTACGCCAGCTCCCGCAGCGAGGCCAAGCGCGCCCGCGCCCTCGAGCTCGGCGCCCACGAGGTCTTTGCCACCGGTGAGCGGCTGCCGGTCAAGGTCGACGCCGTCATGGAGACGGTCGGCCAGGCCACCTGGACGCACTCGATCCGCGCCCTGCGCCCCGGCGGTCGCATCGTCATCGCCGGCACCACGAGCGGGCCCAAGCCCGACGACGCCGAGCTGACGCGCATCTTCTTCCTCCAGCTGAGCGTCATCGGCTCGACGATGGGCACGCGCGACGAGCTCGACTCCCTCGTGCAGATGCTCCACTCGACCGGCACGCGCCCGCTGGTCCACGCCGAGCTGCCCTTGGACCAGGCCCGCGACGGGTTCGCCCAGATGATCGACGGCGACCACGTGGGCAAGATCGTCTTCACCCTCTGAGAGGCATCGCTGACACCTCGACCCCGCCGCGAGCGGGGTCGAGGTGTCAGAAGAGGTGTCAGAAGAGGATCGTCGAGAAGGTCCCGACGCGCTCCATGCCGATGCGTCGGTAGGTCGCCAGCGCCGGCGCGTTGAAGTCGTTGACGTAGAGCGTGGCCAGCGGCGCGTGGTCGATCATCGACTGCTCGAGGGCCGCGGCCATCATCGGCGCGGCGAGACCCTGCCCGCGCAGCTCCGGGCTCAGCCACACCCCTTGGATCTGGCAGGCCCCGAGCGCCACCGACCCGACGTCGGCCTTGAAGATCACCCGACCGCCCTCGATGACGACATAGGTCCGACCGGCGCGGACGAGCCGCCAGATCGAGTCGCGGTAGAAGGCGGGGCTGCCGGTGTAGGGCCGGTACCCGATCTCCTGGGTGAACATGTGCTCCGCGGCAGGCAGCACGAGGTCGACCTCGTCGAGGGTGGCGGGGCGTACGCGCGGGTCGAGTCGGATGCCCAGCTGTGAGGGTGGCGTGTGCGATGCCAGCAGCGGCTGCTCACCCCGGATGGTCCGCGGCGCAGGGAAGTCGCCACCTGCTGCCCGCCACAGCCCGTGCACCTCCTCGCGCGGTCCGAGGAAGGACGCGGAGCGGCGGCGCACCTTGCGCACCTGTGCCGCGAGCGCCGCCCAGCTCGCGGGCGTGGTCGCCACCGGTACGACATTGGCGAGGGTCCACACGAGAGCCTCCAGCTCACCGTCGTCGAACCAGCCGTAGGCCGCGGAGGAGCCGGCGCCGAGACCGCCGTCGAGGATGCGGCTGGCGACGAAGACGTGGGACGCGGGATCGCGCGCGCACAGGTCCAGGGCGGCATCGACATCGTCGGGGCCCAGGAGCCGGGTGGGTTGGCGGGTGCGCAGCACCCCTCCAGACTAGTGAGCGAGCAGCGCGGCGGGTGGCGAAGGGGGGTGCCCCCCTTCGTCCTAGCCGACCGAGACGGTCGCGCCGGACTCCTCGCCGTCGAGCGGCTCGCCCATCTCCTCGGCGAGGCGCATGGCCTCCTCGATGAGGGTCTCGACGATCTGGCTCTCGGGCACGGTCTTGATGACCTCGCCCTTGACGAAGATCTGGCCCTTGCCGTTGCCGGAGGCGACACCGAGGTCGGCCTCGCGGGCCTCGCCCGGTCCGTTGACGACGCAGCCCATGACGGCGACGCGCAGGGGCACGGTCATGCCCTCGAGCCCGGCGGTGACCTCCTCGGCGAGCTTGTAGACGTCGACCTGCGCACGGCCACAGCTGGGGCAGGAGACGATCTCGAGCTTGCGCGGGCGCAGGCCGAGGGACTGCAGGATCTGCTGGCCGACCTTGATCTCCTCGACCGGCGGGGCGGAGAGGGAGACGCGGATGGTGTCCCCGATGCCGCGGCTGAGCAGCGCACCGAAGGCGGTCGCGGACTTGATCGTGCCCTGGAAGGCGGGCCCGGCCTCGGTGACACCGAGGTGCAGCGGCCAGTCACCGGCCTCGGCGAGCAGCTCGTAGGCGCGCACCATGATCACGGGGTCGTTGTGCTTGACCGAGATCTTGAAGTCGTGGAAGCCGTGCTCCTCGAAGAGTCCGGCCTCCCACACGGCCGACTCGACGAGAGCCTCGGGGGTGGCCCTGCCGTACTTCTCCAGCAGTCGCTTGTCGAGGCTGCCGGCGTTGACGCCGATGCGGATCGAGGTGCCGTGGTCCTTGGCCGCCTTGGCGATCTCCTTGATCTGGTCGTCGAACTTGCGGATGTTGCCGGGGTTGACCCGCACCGCTGCGCAGCCGGCCTCGATGGCCGCGAAGACGTACTTGGGCTGGAAGTGGATGTCGGCGATGACCGGGATCTGGCTGTGCTGGGCGATCTCGGCGAGCGCGTCGGCGTCATCCTGGCTGGGGCAGGCCACGCGCACGATGTCGCAGCCGGCGGCGGTGAGCTCGGCGATCTGCTGCAGCGTCGTGTTGACGTCGGACGTCAGCGTCGTCGTCATCGATTGCACCGAGATCGGCGACTCACTACCGACGCCGACCGAGCCGACCTTGATCTGGCGGGTGGGACGACGGGGTGCGAGGACCGGGGCCGGAGCCTTGGGCATACCGAGGGAGACGCTCATGCCTCCCATTATGCGGCCTCTGGCCTGAGCGCTCGCTGTGGACCCGCTAGGTCAGCCTGACCGGCTTGACGATGTCGGCGTAGACGAGCAGCAGGGTCATGCCGATGAAGGCCAGCGCGACGACATAGGCCAGCGGCATCGCCTTGGCCACGTCGACGGGGCCGGGGTCGGGCAGGCCACGCAGCCTGGCCCAGCCCTTCTTGATCCCCTCCCACAACGCGCCGGCGACGTGGCCGCCGTCGAGCGGGAGGAGAGGGACGGTGTTGAAGGCGAAGAGGACGAGGTTGAGCGAACCCAGGAGGGTCAGCAGGAGGATCGCCTTGTCCCCCGCGTCACCGAAGATGTCGGAGCTGGCGACCTCACCGGCGATCCGGCCGACACCGACCACGGACATCGGTCCGTTGGGGTCGCGCTCGCTGCTGCCGAAGGCCGCCTCGGCGACGCCCACGAGCTTCTGCGGGATCTTGACGAGGAGCTCGTAGGTGGCGCCGACCTGGTCCCCGAAGAGTCCCGGGACCGCGGTGATCGGCTGCTTCTGCATCTCGACGCTGCCGGAGGCGCCGAGGAAGCCCGCCCGCTCGGTGCGGACTGCTCCCTTCGCGTCCTTCTCCGGCTGGCCGTCGTCGCCGTAGACCGGCATGTTGAGCACGATCGGGTCGGCGGTGAGCTTCTTGGTCGACCCGTCGCGGTCGACCGCCATCGTCAGCGGCTTGTCGAGGTTGGCCCGGATCGCCATGCGCACATCGGTCCAGGACTCCACCGGGGTGCCGTTGATCGCGGTGATCTTGTCGCCGGGCTTGAGGCCAGCCGCGTTGGCGGGGGCCACGGGCATGTCGGCGGTGCAGGTGTTGGCCGCCTGCTGGCCCATCTGCTGGATGTCGACGCACTCGTTGACCGAGGAGATCGTCGGGGTCGTGACGGCCACACCGTGGAGGGTGAAGATGCCGGTGAAGAGGACGAGCGCGATGAGCAGGTTCATCACCGGTCCGCCGAGCATGATGATGATGCGCTTCCAGATGGGCAGCTGGAAGAACATCCGACCGTCGTCGCCGGGCTGCACCTCTTCGAGGCTCTGCTGGCGGGCCTCCTCGACGAGCTGGCTCATCCGGCCGGTGCTGGAGGAGCGCATCGTGCCCTCGGCCTGGTCCTTGGCGGGAGGGAACATGCCGATCATCCGGATGTACCCACCCAGAGGGATCGCCTTGACCCCGTACTCGGTCTCACCGCGGCGGCGCGACCAGATCGTCGGCCCGAAGCCGACCATGTACTGCGGCACCCGGACGCCGAACTTCTTGGCCGGCACGAGGTGGCCGATCTCGTGCAGTGCGATCGACAGACCGATCCCAAGCACGGCGAGAAGGACCCCCAGCACGTAGAGCATGAAGAAATGATCTCACGGTGACCTGACAGTTCCCTCCCCTTCGTCTGCATTCCCCTAGGGCAATGCAGACGAACGGTCAGCTCCCGAGGATGGCGGCGGCCTCGGCCCGCGCCCACGCGTCCGCTGCGAGCACGCCCTCGACCGTGTGCGCGTCGAAGCTCGCGTCATCGTGCCGCTGGACCACCTCGGCGATCGTGTCGACGATGTCGGTGAAGGCGCAGGCGCCCTCGTGGAAGGCGTCCACCCCCACCTCGTTGGCTGCGTTGTAGACCGCCGGGTGGGTGCCACCCGCGGCACCGACCTGTTGCGCCAGCCGCACGGCCGGGAAGGCCTCGTCGTCCAGCGGCTCGAAGCGCCAGTCCTGGGCCGTGGTCCAGTCCACCGGCGTCTCGACATCGGTCAGCCGCTCCGGCCACGACAGCCCGAGCGCGATGGGTGCGAGCATCGTCGGCAACCCGAGCTGGGCGATGACGGCGCCATCGTGGAACTCGACCATCGAGTGGATGATCTGCTGCGGGTGGACGACCGCCTCGATGCGGTCCATCGGCACGTCGAAGAGCAGGTGCGCCTCGATCAGCTCCAGCCCCTTGTTGACCAGCGTCGCGCTGTTGGTCGTGATGACCCGTCCCATGGCGAAGTTGGGGTGCTTGAGCGCCGCGGCCGGCGTCACCTCGCGCAGCGCCGCCCGGTCCATCCCGCGGAAGGGCCCGCCGCTCGCCGTCACGACGAGCTTGCGCACCTCGTCGGCCCGGCCGGAGCGCAGGGCCTGGGCGATGGCGGAGTGCTCGGAGTCGACGGGCACGATCTGGTCCGGCGCAGCGAGCTCGCGCACGATCGGTCCGCCGATGATCAGCGACTCCTTGTTGGCCAGGGCCAGGCGCGCGCCCGAGCGCAGCGCGGCGAGCGTCGGCCGCAGCCCGATGGCGCCCGTGATGCCGTTGAGCACGACGTCCGTGGGTGCGGCGGCGGCCTGCGTTGCCGCCTCCTCCCCCACGATCACCTCGGGGGTGTAGCCAGTGATCCCGGCCGCGTCGGCAGCCGCGGCGATGGCCGCGGCCAGCTCCTCGCGGGTGCCGGTCGCGGCCGCCACGAGCGAAGGGAGATGACGCGCGGCCTGCTCGGCGAGCAGCCCGATGTTGGAGCCACCCGAGAGCACCTCCACCTCGAAGCGGTCTCGGTGGGCCTCGATGACCTGCAGCCCCTGGGTCCCGATGGACCCTGTGGAGCCGAGGAGCGTGACGCGGGTGCTCATGCGCCCACCTCGTCGCTCTCACGGCGGCTGTGGTCGATCGCCTCGCGCCGGGCCAGCCGGTTGGCGCGGCGGATCTCCGCCTCGCGGAAGTGGCGCCGCTCCTCGGGCGTCTCGATCACCAGCTCGGGAACGCGGCGGGTCCCCCCTTCGGCATCGACGGCGACGAAGACGAGGTAGGCGCTCGCGACGTGGACGCGCTCGGTGACGGCGTCCCATCTGTCGACCTCGGCTCGCACACCGACCTCCATGGAGGAGGTCCCCGCCCAGTTGACCTGCGCGCTCACGTGGAGCACGTCGCCGACGCGCACGGGGTTGAGGAAGGCCATCTCGTCCATCGCCGCGGTCACGGCCGGACCCTGGGCGAAGCGGTTGGCCGAGACACCGGCCGTGTCGTCAACCATCTTCATGATGTTGCCGCCGTGCACATTGCCCAGCAGGTTGGCCTCCGCCTGGGACATGACGCGGGAGAGGGTGATCCGGGTGTCGGTGGGTGTCGTCACGCCACCATCATGGCAAGTCCACGGTGCGATGATCGTGAGGCCACCCATCCAAGGCGGGCGCGGCCGCCGGGCTGGTCACTGCGGTGGGCTTCGCCCTCGCGGCCGGCCTGTCCAAGCTGACCTGACCCCGCGTCTGTGCGGCCGGGATCGAGGTCGGGGTCGGGCGGCGGGCCTTGCATTGCCCTATGGCAATGCAGACCAACGGTCACGGGCCTGCATTGCCATAGGGCAATGCAGGTCAGCGGTCGGCGATGACGATGCTCAGGTCCGGGTACTCGTCGTCCAGGTCGGCCAGCACCTCGAGGACGGCCGGGTCGGTCCCGACGCCGCCGCTGGGGTGGTGCGGATCCGGCGCGTCGTGGTGACCGGGGCGCCACACCAGCGTCCACGGTGCGTCGTGCCGGTCGGCGACCTCACGCAGGCAGTCCATGAGCGCGTCGAGGTTGCGCCCGAAGTGCTCCGGGAAGAGCAGCGACCGGGCGAAGCGGTCGTAGATCTCCTCGCGGTCGGCTCCCCCGTCGACGAGGTGCACGTGGTCGGTCCCGGCGACGGCCCGGGCGAGGAGCCCGTCGACCCCTGCGGCCTCGATGTGGATCACTGGCCCTCCTGGATCTGACGGAAGCTGTCGTAGTGGTCGTCCGTGTAGAAGCAGTCCCGGGCCTCGCCACAGACGATGCGCTTGGCACCTCTGTGGTCCAGCCCCGGAGTAGGCACCGTGTACTCGCTGTAGTAGCCCCGCTGCTGCGAAGGGAGGATCCCCTCCCTGTTCTGGAAGGTGATGCCGTCACGGTCGTAGGGGAAGGGCCCGCCGTCGCGGATCAGCCCGAGCGTCTCCTGCCCTTCGGCGGGCAGCGCCGACTCCGCGATGGTTGCGAGACCGGAGCTCGGTGTCGAGCCCTGGCCCGAGCCTGAGCCCTGCCCCGAGCTCGCGCCCGATGTGGAACCGGAACCCGATGACGGTGCGGCAGAGCGTGAGTGCGAGGTCGACGAACCGTCGTCGGTGCCGGAGCCGCCGGCGCCGCCCGTGATGACGATCCAGGCGGCCAGCAGGATGAGGACGAAGCCGCCGACGAGCTGCAGCCGGGTGCGCCAGATCTTTGTCATGTCAGAACCAGTGGCACGTCAGAGCGCCAGGCCGACGTACTTGGTCTCGAGGTACTCGTCGATGCCCTCGAAGCCCCCTTCGCGGCCGAAGCCGGAGTGCTTGACCCCGCCGAAGGGAGCGGACGGGTTGGAGACGATGCCCTGGTTGATCCCGACCATCCCGAACTCGAGCGCCTCGGCGACGCGAATCGTGCGGGTCGTGTGCTCGGTGAAGACGTACGCGACCAGGCCGTACTCCGTGGAGTTGGCCAGGGCGATCGCCTCCTCCTCGGTGCGGAAGGTCGTGATCGGCGCGACCGGCCCGAAGATCTCCTCGCTGAGCACGCGGGCGCTCGCCGGCACATCGGTCAGGACGGTCGGCGGGTAGAACCAGCCCTTGCCGGAGGGCACCTCGCCACCCACGAGGGCGGTGGCCCCCTGCGCGATGGCGTCGTCGACGAGCTCGGCGACACCGGTGCGCGCCTTCTCGGTGATGAGCGGGCCGACGTCGACCCCCTTGGTCGTGCCCTTGCCCATGCTCAGCGCACCCATGCGGTCGGCGAGCGCCGCGGCGAAGTCGTCGGCGACGGACTCGTGGACGATGAAGCGGTTGGCGGCCGTGCACGCCTCACCGATGTTGCGCATCTTGGCGAGCATCGCGCCCTCGACGGCGCGCTCGAGGTCGGCGTCCTCGAAGACGACGAAGGGGGCATTGCCGCCCAGCTCCATCGACGTGCGCAGCAGCTGCTCGGAGGACTGCTCGACGAGCTTCTTGCCGATCGGGGTGGAGCCGGTGAAGGTGAGCTTGCGCAGGCGTGGGTCGCGGATGATCGGCTCGCTGACCTCGCCGGAGGAGGTCGTCGGCACGACATTGAGCACGCCGGCGGGCAGGCCGACCTCCTCGAGGAGCCGCGCGAGCGCCAGCATCGTCAGCGGTGTCTCGTGGGCGGGCTTGACGACGGTCGTGCAGCCGGCGGCGATGGCCGGACCGATCTTGCGGGTGCCCATGGCGAGCGGGAAGTTCCACGGGGTGATGGCGAAGACGGGGCCGACGGGCTGCTTCATCGTCATCAGGCGGGTGCCACCCGTGGGGGCGACGGCGTATCGGCCGTGGATGCGCACCGCCTCCTCGGCGAACCAGCGGAAGAACTCGGCGCCGTAGGTCACCTCGCCGCGGGCCTCGGCCAGCGGCTTGCCCATCTCGAGCGTCATGAGCATGGCGAAGGTGTCGGCCCGCTCGGTGAGCAGCTCGAAGGCCGAGCGCAGCAGCTCCGAGCGCACCCGCGGGTCTGTGGCGGCCCACTCGGCCTGGGCTGCGACGGCGGCGTCGAGGGCGGCCTTGCCGTCGGCGACGCTCGCGTCGGCGACCTCGGTCAGGGTCTTGCCGGTGGCGGGGTCGCTCACGGCGAAGGTGGCCCCCTCACCGGCGTCGCGCCACCTCCCACCGATGAAGAGCTGGGTGGGTGCGTACTCGAGGGCTGACTTCTGCGTGACGGCTGCCATGGGCTCTACGGTACGAGGAAGTCGCGTCCACGGCACAGTCTCTGCGCCCGATCCTCGAACTGGCGTAAATCCTCCCGTTTTGAGACGCTATTGGTGATGAACTTCCCGCAGATGTCTCCGGAGACCGTGATGACTGTCAACTCCCCCTTCGCCCGCGTCCTCCTCGACCAGGCCCACAGCAGCGCCTGGTCGATCGATGCCGACCTCGCCGCGCGGATGAACCCCGCCAACCCGGGCGACGCGAGCCTGGCGCGGGCCGCGGCGGTCCTGCGCGAACGCGGCACGGACGTCCTGGCCCACACCGACGGCGAGCTGACGCCAGCGGCTCTGGACGTCGCAGACGTCCTCGTCATCACCCACCCCGCGGCCGCCGCCAGCGAGCGTGTCGCCGGCGACCTGCCCCCCGTCCTCTCCCCCGCCGAGATCGAGGCGGTCACCGACCACGTGGCGAAGGGGGGTGGCCTGGTCGTCCTCGCCGAGTGCGACCACGACGCCCACGGCAACAACGTGAACGACGTGCTGGCCCCCTTCGGCGTGCGCATCGTCTCCACCCTCGTCCACGAGCGCGCCGACGGCGGGCGCCGCCACCTCGGCAACGCGACCTGGGTCCTGGCCGAGACCGCCACCGGCCCCGGGCAGGGGGTCATGGCCGGCATCGGCGAGCTGTGCTTCTACCGCGCGGGGACGATCGACATCTCAGGAGCGCCCGACGCGCGCGTCCTCGCGCGCACCTCCGCGAGCGCCCACCCTGCCGGCCAGCCGCTCGCCGTCACCGTCGAGCACGGGCGGGGCCGCGTCGTCGTCCTCTCCGACTCCGACCTCGTCGGCGACGACTCGATCGGCGACCTGGACCACGAGGAGCTGTGGGTCAACCTCGTGACGTGGGCGGGCAACGGCTCACGGGCACTCGAGACCGGGACCCCGGCTGCCGACGGCGTCGCCGACGCGAGCAGCGTTGTCGCAGCTGACGATCCCGCCTGGCTCGCTCTCAAGACCGCCGTCGAGGAGCTGCGTCTGATGCAGACCAAGGACGGCTCCCTGGCCCAGGACGCCGACCGCGAGCGCGCCACCGCCCTCGTCGCGACGATGATCGAGCGGATCGCCGGGCTGGCCCCGCGCTTCCCCCACGACGCCGACTACCTCGCCGCGCTGCCGGTCGATCTGCAGCGCTGGGTCGACGGCGGTTTCGCGGTGCCCGACTTCCTCGACTCGCTCATGGCCTTCCGTCCGGACCAGTACCGCGTCGACGGGGCCGAGCACCTCGTCGTCTTCCCGATGTACACCCAGAACGGCAACCTCGACCGGGTCTTCGAGGCGGTGCTCCTCGACGTCATGTGGCCGCAGTGGCTGGCCGACGTCGAGGCCCGCTACGACAACCCGATGTTCCTGCCGGTGCGCTTCATCGACTTCACCCCCGGCTACGACACCAACTCCGCGGTGCTCTTCCCCGAGACGGTCGCCGTGCGCGAGGTGCCGAAGTTCAGCTGGGGCGCGATCTTCTGCGACCGTGAGGCGGCCCGCTTCCGTCGCGTGACCGCCGCGTCCGCCGAGGTCCTGGGTCTCGACCTGCCGCCGGAGGGCGAGCGTCTCGTCGCCTCCCAGGAGGTCGCGCAGGCGACCTTCGCGATGTGGGACCTCATCCACGACCGCACGCACAGCCGCGGGGACCTGCCCTTCGACCCCTTCATGATCAAGCAGCGGATGCCCTTCTGGATGTACGCCCTGGAGGAGCTGCGCTGCGACCTCAACACCTTCCGGCAGAGCGTGACGCTCGCCGCCGAGGGCCACCCCTACGCCCGGGCCGTGCAGCTCGCGATCCTCTTCGACCGCCTCTTCCGTTTCCCTGTGACCGGCGACCGGGTGCGCAACTACGACGGACTGGGCGGGCAGCTGCTCTTCGCGTGGCTGCACAAGCACGGCGCGCTGCGTTGGACCGACAACACCCTGACCTTCGACTGGGCGCAGGTCCCGGCCGTGGTCGTCGCCCTGTCCGACGAGGTCGAGACGCTCTACCGCGAGGGCATCGACCGCTCCCGCGTCGGTCACTGGATGGCGGCGCACGGCTTCATCTCCCGATATGTCGCGCCGCATCCGGCTTCGGTCTGGGCGAAGGGGGCCGAGCACCTCCCCCTCGACGCCCCGCCCAAGGGTCTGACCGATCTCGCCCAGCCCGACGAGTTCCCGCTCAACGTCTTCTACGAGGCGCTGCGCAAGAAGCTGGCGCCGGTCATCGAGTCCACCCGCGGCATCACCGGCACGCGGGACCCGCGGGCCGAGGAGCGCGTCGAGGTTGAGAGGATCTCCGCGTGACCGACACGAGCACCCAGGCCTCCCCCTTCGCCCCCATACACGACCCGGCGACGCGGGGCTTCGCCAGCGACAACTACGCCGGCATCCATCCCGAGGTCCTGGCGGCGATCGTCGCGGCCAACGGCGGGCACCAGGTCGCGTACGGCGAGGACGTCTACACCGCACGGCTGACCGAGGTCCTTGCTGAGGTCTTCGGCACCGCGGTCGAGGTCTTCCCGGTCTTCAACGGCACGGGCGCCAATGTGCTGGCGCTGCAGGCCTGCACGAGTCGCTGGGCCTCCGTGCTCACGACGAGCAGCGCCCACATCCACGTGGACGAGGCGGCCGCCCCCGAGCGGGTGGGCGGCTTCAAGGTCAATGTCATCGACACTCCTGACGGCAAGCTGACGCCCGAGCTCATCCGCGCGTACCCCGCCCGGGTGGAGGACGAGCACTTCGCCCAGATCGGGGTCGTGTCGATCACCAACTCCACCGAGGTCGGCACCGTCTACACGCCCGCCGAGATCCGGGCGATCGCCGATCTGGTCCACGAGCTCGGCTGGGTGCTGCACCTCGACGGGTCTCGCCTGTCCAACGCCGCGGCCGCACTGGGAGTCGAGCTGCGCGAGCTGACCACCGACGCCGGCGTCGACATCCTCTCCCTCGGCGGGACCAAGGGTGGGGCCATGCTCGCGGAGGCCGTCGTCGTCCTGTCCCCCGAGCGGGTCCACGGAGCGACCTTCCTGCGCAAGCAGTCGATGCAGCTGGCGAGCAAGATGCGCTTCGTCTCCGCGCAGCTGCTCGCGCTCTTCGAGGGTGACCTGTGGCGGCGCAACGCCCAGCACGCCAATGCGATGGCCCGCCGCCTGGCGGATGGCGTCGCCGGCGTCGAAGGCCTGGTACTGCCCAACGAGGTCGAGGCCAACGCCGTCTTCCCGATCCTGCCGCGCGAGTCCAGCGAACGACTCATGGAGAGCTTCCGCTTCTACTTCTGGGACGAGACGACCGGTCAGGTGCGCTGGATGTGCGCCTGGGACACCACCGAGAGCGATGTCGATCGCTTCGTCGAGGCGGTCCGCGCAGAGCTGCGCTGACCCTGTGCCGTTGCTCACAAACGGCGGTTTGCACAGGAAGTTCCCAGTCTGATCCTCTACACCTGAAGGGTGGCCCGTCTCCCTCGACTCACCAGCGCACCGGTACTCGCCGGTGCGCTCGTCGTGTTCACCCTGCTGGCTGCCGGCCCCCTTCGCCCGTACGACGAGATGTTCCAGGGCTACTGGGCCAAGCACTACACCCCCAACTGGTGGCTCTTCCTCGACACCGTGCCCAATGCCGTGGCCGGCCAGGCCGTCTGCCTGCCCATCCTCGCGGGCGTCGCGATCTTCCTCGCCTGGCGCCATCGCACGTGGCACCCGCTGGCCATCGTCGTCGCGGCCGAGGTCGGTTTCTACGGCGGCATCGGCGGCATGAAGGTGCTGCTCGGCCGCACCGCGCCCTCGGCCGGTGAGGGCAGCTTCTGGGAGGGCGGCCCCTTCGCCCACGGCTGGTACGGCATCGCCTACCCGTCCGGCCACGCCGCCGAGGCCGTCCTGATCTACGGCGCCGCGGCCTATCTCGTGCTCTCCTACGCCGGTCCCGACACCCGCCTGCGTCGCCGGTTGACCTGGCTCGTGGGGCTCATCGCGCTCAACGCCATCGTCGTCGCCTTCTACCTCGGGTACCACTGGCCGACCGACCTCGTCGCCGGGCTCCTGGCCGGCGGTCTGGTGCTGCGCTGCATCGTCAACGCCGACCGCGCGCTCGCCCGACGCGGCCTCCCCTTCGGGTGGAGCCATCGACTGCCGAGGCTGTCGCGACCCGAGCCTGGGGCCGCTCCCGCGGCGCACCGCCCGCAGCCCCTGCCCGTCCCCGCGGCGATCTGGCTGCGGACCCACCCCTTCGACCTGCCGAAGCCGAGCGTGACCAACCTCCAGCCGCTCACGGCCGCATGGTCGGCACGCGTGCCCGGTCAGCCCCCGGTCGCAAGCCCCGAGCGCAAGCTGCTCACCACCCGCTGAGGAGCGTGCATTGCCATAGGGCAATGCACGCTTTCTTGCATTGCCCTATGGCAATGCAGGTTTTTTTCAGGGTCGAGCGGTGGCGGAGCTGCCGTTGGGGGTGTCGCTCTCGAGGGTCAGCTGTCGATGTTGGCCATGACGTGCTTGATGCGGGTGTAGTCCTCGAAGCCGTACATCGACAGGTCCTTGCCGTAGCCGGACTTCTTGAACCCACCGTGCGGCATCTCGGCGACGAGCGGGATGTGGGTGTTGATCCAGACACAACCGAAGTCCAGGCGCTTGCTCATGCGCATCGCCCGTCCGAAGTCCTTCGTCCAGACCGAGGAGGCGAGCCCGTACTCGACGCCGTTGGCCCACGCGAGCGCCTCCTCCTCGTCGGTGAAGCGCTGCACGGTGATGACGGGCCCGAAGATCTCGTCCTGGATCGCCTCGTCGTCCTGGCGCAGGCCGGAGACGACGGTCGGCGCGTAGAAGAACCCGTCTCCCATGGCCGTCAGCCGCTCGCCACCCTGGGCGAGGTTGGCGTGGTCGGGCAGGCGGTCGATGAAGCCGGCGACCTTGGCCAGCTGGTCGCGGTTGTTGACCGGGCCCAGGAGCGCGTCGTCGTCGTCGGGCATGCCGACCTTGGCGTGGTCGCGGGCGTACTCCGCCAGCGCCGCGACGAAGTCGTCGTGGATACCGGGCGCGGCGAGCACCCGCGTCGCGGCGGTGCAGTCCTGACCGGCGTTGAAGTAGCCGGCGGTGGCGATGCCCTCGACGGCCGCCTCGATGTCGGCGTCGTCGAAGACGACGACGGGGGCCTTGCCACCGAGCTCGAGGTGGGCACGCTTGAGGTTCTTGGCCGCCGAGGCGGCGACCTCGACGCCCGCGCGCACCGACCCGGTGATCGCGACGAGCGCGGGGGTGTCGTGCTCGACGAGCATGCGGCCGGTGTCGCGGTCTCCGGTGATGACGTTGAAGGTGCCGGCCGGCAGGAACTCGCTGGCGATCTCGGCCATGAGCAGGGTGGTCTCGGGGGTGGTGTCGCTCGGCTTGAGGACGATCGAGTTGCCGGCAGCCAGGGCCGGACCGATCTTCCAGGCGGCCATCATCATCGGGTAGTTCCACGGGGTCACCTGGCCGACGACACCGATCGGCTCGCGGCGCACCCAGCTCGTGTGGCCCTTCATGTACTCCGCAGAGGCACGCCCCTCGAGCACCCGGGCGGCACCGGCGAAGAACCGCAGCTGGTCGCACATCACCGGGACCTCCTCGGAGGCGGTGAGGGCGTGCGGCTTACCGGTGTTCTCCCCTTCGATCCGGATGAGGTCCTCGGCGCGGGCCTCGAGGGCGTCGGCGAACTTGAGCATCGCGTGCTGCCGCTCCCCCGGAGTCGTCTCGCCCCACTCGGCGAACCCGGCCTCCGCGCTCGCGTAGGCCGCGTCCACGTCCTCCTGGAGGGAGACGGGCGCGTTGGCCACGACCTTGCCGGTCGCCGGGTTGACCAGCTCGATGCTCGCATCGCCCGAGGCGTCGACGTACTCGCCGCCGATGAAGTTGCGCAGGGTCCGTGGCTGGGTCACGTGAGGGGTCCTTCCGATCGGGAATGTGACCCCGACCATAGTCGGCTGATGGCGATATCGACAGCCCCAACGCGGCAAACATGTGAAAACAACAGTCATGAACGGGCGTTAAGACGGATTCCGTCGCTCTCGGTTTGCCAAGCGCACTGGATGGGTCCACGATGGCAGCATGTCCGCCCCGGTCCAGCTCGACGCGATGAGCAAGCAGATCATCGAGCACCTCCAGGAGGACGGACGCCAGTCCTATGCGACGATCGCGCGCGCCGTCGGCCTCTCGGAGGCAGCAGTGCGACAGCGCGTACAACGCCTCCTCGACGCCGAGGTCATGCAGATCGTCGCCGTCACCGACCCGCTCCAGGTGGGCTTCCACCGTCAGGCCATGATCGGCATCTCCGTCGACGGTGACCTCCGTCCCGTGGGCGACGCGCTCGCCGCCATGTCCCAGGTGTCCTATGTCGTCACCACCGCCGGCAGCTTCGACCTGCTCGCCGAGATCGTCTGCGAGGACGACGACGAGCTGCTCGCCCTGCTCACCGGACGCATCCGCACCCTGCCGGGTGTGCGCTCCACCGAGACCTTCGTCTATCTCAAGCTCAACAAGCAGCACTACAACTGGGGGACCAGATGACCGACCAGCCGACCACCACCTCCTTCGGGACCACCTTGGAGGATGCCGCCCGGGACCACCTGTGGATGCACTTCACCCGCCACTCGGTCTACGAGGAGGGCGGCAAGGTCCCGATCATCGTCCGCGGTGAGGGCCACAAGATCTGGGACTCCGCGGGCCGCGAGTACATCGACGGCCTGTCCGGCCTCTTCGTCGTCCAGGCGGGTCACGGCCGCACCGAGCTGGCCGAGGCAGCGCTCAAGCAGGCCGAGAAGCTGGCCTTCTTCCCGCTGTGGTCCTACGCCCACCCGGCGGCGATCGAGCTTGCCGAGCGCCTCGCCAAGGGCGCACCGGGCGACCTCAACCGCGTCTTCTTCACCACCGGCGGTGGCGAGGCGGTGGAGTCCGCGTGGAAGCTGGCCAAGCAGTACTTCAAGCTGACCGGCAAGCCGCACAAGACCAAGGTCATCTCCCGGTCCGTCGCCTACCACGGCACGCCCCACGGCGCCCTGTCGATCACCGGGATCCCGGGGATGAAGGCCGACTTCGAGCCGCTCGTCCCGGGAGCGCACAAGGTGCCCAACACCAACATCTACCGCGCGTCCGAGGACCTGCGCGACGACCCCAAGGCCTTCGGTCGCTGGGCTGCCGACCGGATCGGTGAGGCGATCGAGTTCGAGGGTCCCGAGACCGTCGCCGCCGTCTTCCTCGAGCCGGTGCAAAACTCCGGCGGTTGCTTCCCCCCGCCGCCGGGGTACTTCGAGCGGGTGCGCGAGATCTGCGACGAGTACGACGTGCTGCTCGTCTCCGACGAGGTGATCTGCGCCTTCGGCCGGATCGGCTCGATGTTCGCCTGCACCGACTTCGGCTACGTGCCCGACATCATCACCTGCGCGAAGGGGATGACCTCCGGCTACTCCCCCATCGGCGCGATGATCGCCAGCGACCGGCTCTTCGAGCCGTACAAGAAGGACACCACGTCCTTCCTGCACGGCTACACCTTCGGCGGCCACCCGGTCAGCTCCGCCGTCGCCCTGGCCAACCTCGACATCTTCGAGCGTGAGGGTCTGAACGACCACGTGAAGGAGAACGCGCCGAAGTTCCGCGCCACCCTCGAGCGGCTGCTCGACCTGCCCCTGGTCGGGGATGTGCGTGGCGAGGGCTACTTCTACGGGATCGAGCTGGTCAAGGACAAGGCGACCCGGGAGACCTTCACCGAGGCCGAGTCCGAGTCGATGCTCCGCGGCTTCCTGTCCAAGGCGCTCTTCGACGCCGGCCTGTACTGCCGTGCCGACGACCGGGGCGACCCGGTGGTGCAGCTGGCTCCCCCGCTGACGATCGGCCAACCGGAGTTCGACGACATCGAGTCGCGCCTGCGCTCGGTGCTCACCGAAGCCGAGAACCACCTCTGACCCGGCCCTCCCCCTTCGCACCTCCTTGAGATCGTGCGCATCCCACGCCGCATCTCCTTGAGGCCGTGCGAAGGGGGGAGAAGTTAAGTTGGGCGGATGAGCGACAGGGAGACTCGCAGGCATCCGGTGCGCGACCCGTTGGGACGCTCGATGCACGACCCCGACTACCGCGAGGTCCACGACGCCGAGGCGCTGCAGGCCCTCACGGATGCCAGCGCCTCGCTCACCGGGTGGCGACTGCAGGGCATCGACCTCGAGCCGCACGCGCAGACCCTGGCCCGGGCCGACGTGCGTGGGCTCGTCGTCCTCGGCGGGCGGGTCCCCGAGGACGTGGCTCGCGACCTCGTCTCCCGCGGAGCGGTACTCATTCCCACCGACCCGACCTGCCCGGTCGAGCCCTTCCGCGCCACGCTGTACTCCCCCTTCGACCTCTACGGGGGCATGCAGTCCGAGGGCTATCCGAGCACTGTCGACGCACGGGCCTACGCGTGGAGTCGCGAGACCCGGACGCAGCACGATGCCTACGCCACCCTGCTGCGGGCGGCCCACGACGACGCCGTGCACGACGCGCTCATCGAGGCACTGCACGGGCGCGAGGTCGTGGGCGTGATGGGCGGGCACGCACTGGCGCGCGGCAGCAGCGACTACACCGACGCCGCGCGCCTGGGCCATGCCCTTGCTGCGGGCGGTCGCGCGGTCCTCACCGGAGGCGGGCCCGGTGCCATGGAGGCCGCCAATCTCGGCGCTCTCGCCGCCACCCCCGCGGCCGTCGAGTCCGCGCTGGTCCGGCTGGCGGAGGTGCCGAGCTTCCGCCCCTCGATCGACGAGTGGGCCGGCCTGGCGCTGTCTGTGCGCGAGGACCTCGCCGTGGCGGAGGGTGGAGCGCGCAGCTTCGGCATCCCCACGTGGTTCTACGGCCATGAGCCGCCCAATGTCTTCTGCGACGGGATCGCGAAGTACTTCTCCAATGCCCTGCGTGAGGACGTCCTGCTCGCGCAGAGCACCGGTGGTCTCGTCGTGCTGCCGGGCGCTGCCGGGACCGTGCAGGAGATCTTCCAGGCCGCCACCCCGCTGTACTACGCGCCCGACGACCAGCCCATCCCGCCGCTCGTGCTCGTCGACCTCGAGCACTGGACCGAGACGGTGCCGGTCTGGCCCGCGCTGCGCGCCCTCGGCGCCGGCCGCCCGCTCGGCGAGGTGCTGCACCTCGTCGCCACGCCGCAGGAGGCCGCCGAGATCGTCCTGCGCTGACTCCCCCCTTCGCCCGGTGGAGGTGAACGCGCCGATGATTGCTCGGCGAGTCCCCATCCACCCACGCCCTCCCCCTGATGGTTGGAGGTCAACACGCGGACGAAAGGCCCGCGCGTACACCTCGAACGAGGAGGTCGAGCACCTCGTCGTCGGTCAGTCGAAGACGATCGTGCGCCGACCGCGCAGGACGACCCGACGCTCGACATGCCAGCGCAGGGCGCGGGCAAAGGCCATGGCCTCGAGCTCGGCGCCGGTGGCCGCCAGCTGGGCCGGGCTCATCCGGTGATCGACGCGACGGAAGTCCTGCTCGATGATCGGCCCCTCGTCCAGGTCGGAGGTCACGTAGTGCGCCGTGGCACCGATGACCTTGACCCCGCGCTCGTGCGCCTGGGAGTAGGGGCGGGCGCCCTTGAAGGAGGGCAGGAGCGAGTGGTGGATGTTGATGATCCGGCCGGGGAAGTCCGCGCACAGGCCCTCGGAGAGCACCTGCATGTAGCGGGCCAGCACGACCGTCTCGACCTGCTCGGCCTCGATGATCTCGCGCAGCGCGGCCTCGGCCTGCGGCTTGGTCGCCCGAGTCACCGGGACGTGGTGGAAGGGGATGCCGTGCCACTCGACCTCGGCCCGGAAGTCCTCGTGGTTGGAGACCACCGCGGGCACGACGACATTGAGCTGACCGGTGCGCACGCGGAAGAGCAGGTCGTTGAGGACATGCCCCTGACGGCTGACCATGACCAGCAGGCGGTGCGGCTCGTGCGGGTCGTGGATGCTGACATCGGCGCCGAGCTCCGCGGCCAGACGTGCCCGCTCTGCCTCCAGGGCACCCCCGTCGAGGTCCGACTCCCCCTGCAGGTGCATGCGCAGGTGGAACTCTCCGGTGGAGGAGTCACCGAACTGCTGGCTGTCGAGGATGTTGAGCCCCAGACCGACCATCGCACCGGTGACGGCATGCACGATGCCGCGACGGTCCGGGCCGCTGAGGGTCAGGACGACCTCGCGGCCGAGGCCGCGGTCCACGAGTGCGCTCACTCTGCGCCCGAGGTGGCTGCCGCGAGCTGTCCGCAGGCTCCGTCGATGTCGCTGCCACGGGTGTCCCGCACGGTCGTCGGGATGCCGTGGGCGCGCAGTCGCTCGACGAACTGCTGCTCGACCCCGGGACGCGAGGCGGTCCACTTCGACCCCGGCGTGGGGTTGAGCGGGATCGGGTTGATGTGCACCCAGCCCTTGCCACGCTTGAGGAGCTTCTTGGCGAGCAGGTCTGCACGCCAAGCCTGGTCGTTGATGTCGCGGATCATCGCGTACTCGATGCTGACGCGGCGGCCGGTCTTGAGGTAGTACCGGTGAGCAGCGTCGATCGCCTCGTCGACCTTGAAGCGGGTGTTGATCGGTACCAGCTCGTCGCGCAGCTCGTCGTCCGGGGCGTGCAGGGACAGGGCGAGTGTCACCGGGATGCCCTCCTCGGTGAGCCGGTCGATCCCGGTCACGAGCCCGACCGAGGACATCGTGATGCCCCGGGCGCTCATGCCCAGACCCTCGGGCGAGGGGTCGACCATGCGCCGGATGGCGCCGATGGCGGCCTTGTAGTTGGCCAGGGCCTCCCCCATCCCCATGAAGACGACGTTGGAGACCCGCCGGCCACCGGACGAAGGGAGGGACCCCCCTTCGTCGTCGTCGGCCTCGTCGCCGAGCTCGGCGCCACCGTCGGAGGGGGCAGCGAGATCGCTCGCCTCGGCGAGCATCCGGTTGGCGGCGACGACCTGGTCGACGATCTCGGCCGTCGACATGTTGCGAGTCAGACCCTCCTGACCGGTGGCGCAGAAGGGGCAGTTCATCCCGCAGCCGGCCTGGCTGGAGATGCAGATGGTCGCGCGGCGCGGATAGCGCATGAGGACGGACTCGACGAGCGCGCCGTCGTGCAGGCGCCACACCGACTTCAGCGTCGCGCCCTGGTCCGCGGTGATCGTGCGCACCGGCGTGAGCAGACGCGGGAGCATCGCGGCGACGAGCTCCTCGCGCGCGGCCTTGGGCAGATCGGTCATCTGCTCGGGATCGTCCGTGTGGTGCGTGAAGTAGTGCGTCGAGAGCTGCTTGGCGCGGAAGCCCGGCAGGCCGAGCTCCTTGGCCAGCTCGACCCGACCGGCAAGGTCGAGGTCGGCAAGATGGCGCGGCGGCTTGCCGCGGCGCGGCGCGGTCATCGTCAGCTGGCCGGGCACCGGACGGGTGGTCGAGGGAGTGGGCAGATCGGTCATCGGGTCCATTGTCTCAGTGCGGCGCAATGATGCGAAGGGCCACCCACACCAGGGGTACGACCATGACGAGCGAGTCGAGGCGATCCATGAGCCCGCCGTGCCCCGGAATGATGTTGGACATGTCCTTGATCCCGAGGTTGCGCTTGAGGCTGGACTCGATGAGATCGCCGATCGTTGCCACCGGCGCGACCAGTGCGCCGAGCACTGCGCCCTGCCACCACGAGCCGTCCAGGGTCAGCGGGATGACGATGGCACCGACCACCGCGCACGAGACGACCGAGCCGGCGAAACCCTCCCAGGACTTCTTCGGCGACAGCTTGGGGGCCATCGGGTGCTTGCCCAGCACGACGCCGAAGGCGTACCCCCCGATGTCGGAGAAGACCGTGATGATGATGAAGACGAAGATGCGCCACTGGCCCTGGGGCTCGGCGAGCATCAACGCGGCGAACCCGGCGAGGAAGCACGGGTACAACAGGATCAGCGCGCCGGCACCGACATCACGCAAGGCACCCGTCATCCCGTCGGCCACGCGCCAGATCAGCGTGGCCACGAGGGTCAGCGCGGCTGCGAAGACGAGGGCCTCCGCCCCGCGCACGTAGGCGGCGGCGATCATGCTGACGGCACCGATGGCGACCGGCGCGAAGGGGGCGAAGAGCCCGCCCACGGCAAGCGCCTGGCGCATCTCCCACACTGCCACGACCATCGCCACGCAGATGAGGACGGCGAAGGCCACCGGGTGGATGACGAGCGTGCCGGCCGCCAGGATCCCCAGCACCAGCCCGGAGGCGATGGCGACGGGGAGGTTGCGGCCGGCTCGGCTCGAGGGCCCGGCAGGCGCTGGAGCGGCGGCCTTGATACTGCGTCGGGTCGCGGGCTGGGGCTCGGTCACATCAGACCTCGGAGAGCTCGGCTTCCTTGGCCTTGAGAAGGGCGTCGACGTTGTCCACGTACTTCTTGGTCAGCGCGTCGAGCTCCTTCTCACCCCGGTTGCCGTCGTCCTCCCCGACCTCGCCGTCCTTCACGAGCTTGTCGATCGTGTCCTTGGCGGCCCGCCGGATGTGGCGGATGGAGACCTTGGCGTCCTCACCCTGGTTGTGCGCCAGCTTGATGTACTCCTTGCGACGCTCGGCCGTCAGCTCCGGCATCGTCAGGCGGATGACGGTGCCGTCATTGCTCGGGTTGGCGCCGAGGTCGGACTCACGCAGAGCGCCTTCGATCGCAGTCATCGAGGACTTGTCGAAGGGAGTGATCAGGAGGGTCCGCGCCTCGGGCGTCTGGAAGGACGCCAGCTGCTGGAGCGGGGTCGGCGAGCCGTAGTAGTCGACGGTCACCTTGCTGAAGAGGCCCGGGTTGACGCGCCCGGTGCGGATGCCGGCGAAGTTGTCCTTGGCCACGTCGACAGCCTTCTCCATCTTGTCGTCGGCCTCGAGCAGTGCGTCCTCGATCATGTGCGTGATCTCCTTGTCCGGCCCAGGGGGCCTCGCGGGCGGCTGGGCCGCGTGTGGTCTGCGGTCAGTCTCTCACTCAGGTGTGCACGACGGTGCCGATGGGCTCGCCGAGGAGCGCCCGGGTCACATTGCCCTCGCCCTCCATGCCGAAGACGAGCATCGGGAGGTGGTTCTCGCGGCAGAGGCTGAAGGCGGCGGCATCGACGACCTTGAGGTTCTGCTGGATGGCCTGCTCGTACGTGACGCGCTCGAGCTTGACGGCGTCAGGGTTGGTGTTGGGGTCGGAGTCGTAGACACCGTCGACCCCGTTCTTGGCGATCAGCACCTCGTCGCACTTGATCTCCAGGGCGCGCTGCGCACTCACCGTGTCGGTGGAGAAGAAGGGCATGCCGGCCCCGGCACCGAAGATGACGACCCGGCCCTTCTCGAGGTGGCGGATGGCGCGGCGCGGGATGTAGGCCTCAGCGACCTGACCCATGGTGATGGCGGTCTGCACGCGGGTGTCGACGCCGGCGTGCTCGAGGAAGTCCTGCAGCGCCAGACAGTTCATGACGGTCCCCAGCATGCCCATGTAGTCGGCTCGGCTGCGGTCCATGCCCTGCTCCTGCAGCTCCGCGCCGCGGAAGAAGTTGCCGCCGCCGACGACGATGGCGACCTGGACGCCCTGGCCCACGGCGACCGCGATCTGCTCGGAAATGCCTCGGACGACGTCGGGGTTGAGCCCGACCTTGCCGCCGCCGAAGGCTTCGCCCGAGAGCTTGAGGAGGACCCTGCGGTCGGCCTGGGGGGTGTTCTGGTCGGTCACGGTGGTGCTCCCTGGGTCGTGTGCGGGTTCGCCCGATCCTTCCACAGGTCGAGACGGCGCGATGACCCTCCACGCCCGCTCCCGGGCTTGACATGGGCCACTCCCGCGCTTGACATTCGCCTTCCAGTTGTCAAGTAACCCCGGAGTCACTACCGTCGGCCGCACCCGTTCCCGCCGTCCGGCAGGGACAACCTCGACGATGAGGAGCACGGCATGACGGCAGCGTCCCTCGAACCGGCCATCTGGCGAGACGGCAAGCGGTACCTGTGGCTCATCGGCCTGGTCGTCCCGTCGCTCGCCTTCGTCGCCTTCGCCGGCCGTGCCCTGACGGGCTGGTCGTGGTGGCTGTGGCTCGGCCCGATCATCATCCTGGGCGTCATCCCCGCCATCGACCTGGTCGTCGGCCGCGACCGGACCAACCCGCCCGCGGAGGCCGTCAAGACACTCGAGGCCGACCCCTACTACCGCTGGATCGTCTACGCCTACATCCCCATCCAGTACCTCGGTTTCGCCGCGGCGATGTACCTCGTCACCCGCGGCAACCCGGTGCCGGACTCTCTGAACGCCCTCGGGCTCGGCGCCTGGCTGGACCATCTCCCGGGTCAGCTGGGAACCCCCTTCGAGCTGTCGACGATCGAGCGGATCGGGGCCTCGATCTCCATCGGCTGCGTCGGTGGCATCGCGATCAACACCGCCCACGAGCTGGGCCACAAGCGGCCCAAGCACGAGCGCTGGCTGTCCAAGGTCGCGCTCGCCCAGAGCGGGTACGGCCACTTCTACATCGAGCACAACCGTGGCCACCACGTGCGGGTGGCCACGCCGGAGGACCCGGCGAGCTCGCGCCTCGGTGAGAGCTTCTACGCCTTCTGGCCGCGGACGGTCTTCGGCTCCCTGCGCAACGCCTGGCGACTCGAGGCGACCCGCCTGCGACGACGGGGCAAGCCGGTGCTGCACCCGAGCAACGACGTGCTCAACGCATGGGCGATGACGCTCGCGCTCTGGGTCGCGATGATGCTCTGGCTCGGCCTCGGTGTCCTGCCCTACCTGCTCCTGCAGGGCATCGTCGGCCTGAGCCTGCTCGAGGTCGTCAACTACCTCGAGCACTACGGGATGCGACGCACCAAGGTCCACCACGGCGACGTGGAGCGTTACGAACGCGTCCTGCAGAGCCACTCGTGGAACTCCAACAACATCGCGACCAATGTCTTCCTGTACCACCTGCAGCGGCACAGCGACCACCACGCCAACCCCACCCGCCGGTACCAGGCACTGCGTGACCACGAGTCCGCTCCCGTGCTGCCCACCGGGTACGCGGGCATGATCGTGCTGGCCCTTGTCCCACCGCTCTGGCGCCGGGTCATGGACCCCCGCGTCGCGGCGCACTTCGACGGCGACCTCAGCCGCGCCAACATCGATCCGCGCAAGCGGGATCGGATCCTCGCCACGCACTCGACCGCCCCCTGCGCCGTCGCACCGCGGGCCATGCCCGACCTCGAGGCTCCGGATGCCGTCACGGCCGCTGCCTGCCCGGGGTGCGGCTACGAGTACCTCGTCGCCTCAGGGGACGAGCACGAAGGATTCGCCGCCGGCACTGCTTGGGCGGACATCCCCGCTGACTGGACCTGCCCGGACTGCGGCGTGCGGGACAAGCTCGACTTCGTGCTGCAGTCGACATGAGCGACTCCCCGCTTCGTGAACGGATCCTTGATGCCACCGCAGGCATCTCGCTCGGGGGTGGCTGGGCGGCGGTGTCGATGGGCAAGGTCGCATCGGTCGTCGGCGTCAGCCGACAGACGGTGCACACCGAGGTCGGGACCAAGGCCGAGCTGGCCGAGGCCCTCGTCATCCGTGAGGTCGAGTGCTTCCTCGCCGAGGTCGTCACGGGCTTCGACGGGGCGCCGGACGTCCCCACGGCGATCGAGCGGTCCATCACCCGCGTCCTCGAGCGCGCCGAGGAGAGCGCCCTCGTACGCGGTGTCGTTGGGGCAGCGCACGGCGCCGACACCGAGCTGCTGCCACTCCTCACGACCCGGCCCGAGCATCTCCTCGAGCTCGCGACGGCCACCGTCCAGGGGCTCGTCGCACCCTTCGCCCTCCCGCTGCCGCAGCCCCGGATCGACGCGACCATCGAGGTCATCGTGCGCGTCGCGCTCTCCCAGGTCATGCATCCGACGGGCTCACCCCACGAGGTCGCCGAGCACCTGGCGTGGCTGGTGCGGACGGTGCTCGGCGCACTGCCTCCCAGCGCCTGAGTCCGAGCGTGCATGACGAAGGGGGCCACACCCGAGATCGGGTGTGGCCCCCTTCGTGGGGTGCTGCGTGGGTCAGGAACCGACGCGGAAGCGGGCGAACTGCGTGGCAGTCGCCCCGGCCTCCTCGAGGACCTTGGCCACGGACTTCTTGGAGTCCTTGGCGAAGGGCTGGTCGAGCAGGACGTTCTCCTTGAAGAAGCCGTGCACGCGACCCTCGACGATCTTGGGCAGGGCAGCCTCGGGCTTGCCCTCCTCCTTGGCCGTCTCCTCGGCGATCCGACGCTCGTTGGCGACGACGTCGGCGTCGAGCTCGTCCCGGGTGAGGACGTTGGGGCTGAACGCCGCGATGTGCATCGCGACGTCACGGGCCACCTGTGCGTCGCCACCGTCGGTGCCCAGGAGGACACCGATCTGGGCCGGCAGGTCCGGGCTGGTCTTGTGCAGGTAGGCCGAGACCACCGGGGCCTCGACGCGGGCAACCCGCTTGACCTCGATCTTCTCGCCGATGGTGGCGTTGGCCTCGTCAAGGAGCTCCTTGACGGTGGCCCCGCCAGCGGGGGCAGCCAGGAGGCTGTCCGCGTCGGTGGCCTTGGCCTCGACGGCCGCAGCGAGGACTTCGTCCGCGAGGGCGCCGAACTTCGCGCCCTTGGCGACGAAGTCGGTCTCGCAGAGAACCTCGACGAGAGTGCCCACGCCGTTTCCGGCCTCGGCCACGACAAGCCCGTTGGAGGCCGTCCGGCCCTCGCGCTTGGTCACACCCTTGAGGCCCTTGATGCGCAGGAGCTCCTGAGCCTTCGACTTGTCGCCGTCGGACTCGTCAAGAGCCTTCTTCACGTCGAGCATGCCGGCGCCGGTGCGCTCGCGCAGCTCCTTGATGTCAGCGGCGGTGTAGTTCTTCGCCATGTGTGTCCCGTTCTCCTTCGTGAGGTGTGACGGTGGTCAGTTGAGGTGTCGCTCAGGCCTCGGGCGTGGCCTCGGCGGCCGGAGCCTCCGGGGTGGCCTCGGCGGCAGCAGCCTCGGCGGCAGCCTCGGTCGCGGCGGGAGCCTCGACGGGTGCAGCGGCCTCGGCCGGAGCCTCGGTCGCGGCGGGAGCCTCCACGGGTGCAGCGGCCTCGGCCGGAGCCTCGGTCGCAGCCGCCTCGGCGGGGGCCTCGGTCGCGGCGGGGGTCTCGCCCTCGCCGGCCAGGAGCTCGCGCTCCCACTCGGCCATCGGCTCGGACTCGGCGGACGCACCGGCGTTGGCGTTGCCGCCACCGCGGGACATCAGACCATCGGCAACCGCGTCAGCGACGACCCGGGTCAGCAGCGTGACGGAACGGATCGCGTCGTCGTTGCCGGGGATCTTGTAGTCGACCTCGTCGGGGTCGCAGTTGGTGTCGAGGATCGCGATGACGGGCAGCCCCAGCTTGCGGGCCTCGTCCACCGCGAGGTGCTCCTTCTTGGTGTCGACGATCCACACGGCCGAGGGAACCTTGGCCATGTTGCGGATGCCACCGAGCGTCTTGTGCAGCTTGTCGCGCTCACGACGAAGGATGAGGAGCTCCTTCTTCGTGTAGCCCGAGCCGGCGACGGTGTCGAAGTCCAGCTCCTCGAGCTCCTTCAGGCGCGTGAGGCGCTTGGAGATCGTCTGGAAGTTGGTGAGCATGCCACCAAGCCAGCGGTGGTTGACGTAGGGCATCCCGACGCGCGTCGCCTGCTCGGCGATGGGCTCCTGGGCCTGCTTCTTGGTGCCGACGAACAGGATCGTGCCGCCGTGGGAGACCGTCTGCTTGACGAACTCGTAGGCGTCGTTGATGTAGGTCAGCGACTGGCGCAGGTCGATGATGTAGATGCCGTTGCGCTCGGTCATGATGAAGCGCTTCATCTTGGGGTTCCAGCGTCGGGTCTGGTGCCCGAAGTGGACGCCGCTCTCAAGGAGCTGGCGCATGGTGACGACGGCCATGCCGAAGTCCTCTCGTCGAAGGGTTGTCAGTTGTCTCCTGGTGTCCCGGCCCACCCCGCCCGGCCGAGGGCCGGGACTGCCGTGGTGTGCCCCGGATTCAGAGAGATCTCGTCATCCGGTGCGGAACACGCGAATTCATCCAGACAGACTGGATGTGCCCTCCATCCTACGGCCGGGTGGGACGAAGGAAGAAATCCCATCGATCAGAGCCCCCGCACGACGACGGCGGGTACCCCGCAGGGCACCCGCCGTCGTCGTTCTGCGATCAGGCACTCACTTGAGCACCTCGACATCGGGCAGGCCGTCCTTCGGGGGCGCGACCGCGGCGACGTCGGTCTCGTCCTTGGTGATCTCGGCATCACCGATGTCGGTGACGAGCACGTCGGTGAGAGGGGTCGTCTTCAGCCCCTTGATCTCGGCCATCCGCATCCCGGAGATGCCCAGGTGGCTGTCGGCGGAGTAGCGGAAGGGTGCCAGGTTCGGACCGGGCCAGTTCTTGGCGTCCTTCTCGATGACGTCGACGATGCGCTCACGAGTGAGGTCCTTGCCGGACGCCTGGAGCGCAGAGGCGAAGAGGTAGGCCTGGGACATGCCGTAGACGCGGTAGTTCGTCAGCTCACCCTTGCCACCCTGCTCCTTCCAGACCTTCTCCCAGAGGTCGACCCATGGGCTCTCCTCGCCCACGCCGGGGATGTACTCGGTCGTCATGGCTCCGTCGAGGGCACCGCCGCCCTTGACCTTGCCCTTGGAGAAGGTGGAGAGCAGCTCTCCCGCGAGCTTCGGGTCCGAGCCGACATTGGTGTAGATCCACGTCGGGTCGTAGCCGAGCTTCATGGACGTCAGCTGGCTCAGCGCGGTGTAGCTCGGGGTGTTGAAGCCGACGACGAGGTCGGCACCCGAGGCCTTGAGCTTGGAGATCTGGGGACCGATGTCGGTGTTGCCGGAGGCGTACTCGACCCGCTCGACGATCTGGTCGTCGACGTACTGACGCAGGCCCTTCTCGCCGTCCCCGCCCAGCTCGTCACCCTGGAGGAAGAGACCGACCTTGGCGTTGGGCTTGTTCTCCTTGATCCACTGGCCCATGATCTTGCCCTCGATCTCGTAGTCCGGCTGCCAGCCGAAGGTCCACGGACGAGCCTCGGGGTCGTTGCCCCACAGCTGGGCGCCGGAGGAGACGAAGAGGTCGGGGACCTCTTCCTTGTTGAGGAAGTCGACGACGGCGGTGTGCGTCGGGGTACCGAGGCCACCGAGGATCGCGAAGACGTTGTCCTTGAGGACGAGCTCGTCGACGACCTTGGAGGTGTTGGTCGGGTTGTAGCCATCGTCCTTGACGGTCAGCTCGAGCTTGCGGCCATGGATGCCGCCCGCCTCGTTGACGTAGTCGAAGTAGGCCTTCATGCCGGTGTTGATCTCGGAGTAGCCGGGAGCAGCCACGCCTGTCAGGGGCTGGTGGGTGCCGACGGAGATCGTCGTGTCGGTGACCCCGGTGGTGTCACCACCCTCACTGTCCCCTCCCGAGCTCGCGTCTCGCCCTCCGGCTCCGCAGCCGGCCAGCACGACCGCGGCCGTGCTGGCGGCGAGAGCTGCCCGCAGGTGATTCCTGCTCATGATTGTTCTCCTCTGGTGATGGTGGTGGTGACGCTGGTGTCCGTTGAGGGGGTCCGCAGTCGGCGCAGGGCCGGTGCGATGGATCCGACGAGTCCCGCTGGAGCCAGGAGGACGACGGCGATGGTGGTCAGGCCGAGCACGAGGGGGGCGAGTTCTGCGGACTGGAGGTCCGACAGACCCAGGCTCGACCCGGCATTGGTGACGTAGGTGGGCAGCAGGGTGAGCAGCGCGGCGCCGATGAGCGCGCCCGTGAGGGTGCCCAGACCGCCGAGCACGACTGCCATGAGCAGGGTGAGCGACAGGATGAGCGTGAAGCCGCTCGGCGCGGCGACCCGGGTCACCATGGCCATGAGACCACCGGCGAGACCGGCGCACGCTGCACTCACGATGAAGCAGACGATGCGGCTGCGTCCGAGGTTGATCCCCGCGAGCTGCGCAGCGACCGGGTCATCGCGCACGGCCCGCCACTGCCGACCCACCCGTGACTGCGACAGGTTGCGCAGCAGGAGGAAGGTGACGACCAGGCAGGCGACGGAGACTGTTGCCAACCACTGCGAGGTGCCGGTCTCCGTGCCGGTGAGGAAGAAGAGTGCATCGTCGATGGACGTCGGCACGTCCGGGCTGCTCACGCGCAGACCGGGCTCACCGCCGAGGGCATCCCTGAAGTGGACGGCAAGGGCCGGCACCGCGACGGCCAGCGCCAGGGTGGCGCCTGCGACATAGGGCCCCTGCAGGCGGGCCGCTGCGACAGCGACGATGGCCCCGACGAGGGCGGTCACGATGACCGCGGCAACGAGGAGCACGAGCATCGGCGCCTCCTTGCCGTCCTGGAGCATCTTGGCCACGGTGTAGGCGCCGATCGCCATGAAGGCGCCGTGCCCCAGCGAGAGCTGGCCGTTGAGCCCGATGAGCACGCTCAGCCCGCCTGCAGCGATCGCGAGGTAGGCGACGGATGACACCTGGCTCTGCCGGTAGTCGGAGAGCATGTCGATCAGGAAGACCGAGACGATGAGCAGCGCGATCGCGGCCAGACCGCGACGCAGCATGGGGGAACTGACGATCCGGCGCATCAGACCGTCCTTTCCTTCGTGGTGGAGAACAGGCCGCCCGGTCGCACGAGGAGGACGACGACGAGGACGATGAGTGCGGCGAGCGGGACGAGTCCGGAGCCGAGGTAGCCGCTCACGAGGGCCAGCACGATGCCCATGACCAGCCCGCCGACGACCGCGCCCGCCGGGCTGTCGAGGCCGCCGAGCACTGCGGCGACGAAGCCGTAGACGACCACGCCGTCCATGTAGGCCGGGTGGACCAGGCCGCCTCCGGCGATGAGCAGACCCGAGAGGGAGCCGACGAGGGCGGCGAGCGCCCAGCCGAGCGTCAGGGCGCGGTTGACCTTCACCCCGAGGACGCTGGCCACCTCTCGGTTGAAGGCTGTCGCGCGCATCGTCAGACCGAGGTCGGTCTTCATGAAGAGCAGCCGCAGCGCTGCCATGACGGCGACGACGACGAGGATCGTGAAGATGCTGAAGGGAGTGAGGGCCAGGGTCTCCCCTCCGACCTTGATGCCGGTGAGGTCGAAGGCCGCGGGGAAGGAGCGAAAGCTGCTGCCGAAGACGATCGCGGCCAGCGCGTGGAGCACGATGAAGAGGCCGAGCGTGAGGATCACCGGGTTGATGTGGTTGTCGTGGTCGACGTACCGGATCACGAGGCGCTCGACGAGGGCCCCGAGGACGAGGCCGGCCACGAGCGCGACGGTGAACCCGATCCAGTAGCTCGCGCCCGACTCGATGACCTTGAGGGCGATGAAGGTCGTGATCATCGCCATCGGGGCCTGCGCGAAGTTGACGATCCGGGTCGACTGCCAGATGAGCACGAGGGCCAGGGCGAAGGCGGCGTAGATCATGCCGACCGAGAAGCCCCCCAAGAGGGTGTTGATGAGTTGCACGGGGTCTCCTTGTCAGTAGCCCAGGTAGGCGTGGCGCAGGTTCTCGTCGGCGCTGAGGACCTCTGCGTCATCGCAGGCGATGACCTTGCCGAGGCCGAGCACGATCCCGACGTCGGCGATGGACAGGGCGCTGCGGGCGTTCTGCTCGACGAGCAGGACCGAGAGGCCGTGCTCCTCCACCAGCTGCCGGATGACCCCGAAGATCTGGGCGCTGATCCGAGGTGCCAGGCCGAGGCTGGGCTCGTCGAGCAGCAGCATCCTTGGCGTGGCGAGCAGCGCTCGGGCGATGACGAGCATCTGTCGCTCACCGCCGGAGAGGGTGTGGGCCAGCGCATGCGAGCGGTCACCGAGGATCGGGAAGAGGTCGACGACGTCCGAGACCGACAAGGGTTCGCGGTGCCTGGACCGGCCGAGGAGCCCAAGGCGCAAGTTTTCGTGGACCGTCAGCTCGGTGATCACCCCACGCCCTTCCGGGACGTGGGCGAGCCCGGTGCGGGTCATCCGGTCGGCCGACATGCGGGTGATGTCCTGGCCGTCGAAGGTCACCTTGCCCGACTCCGGGCGGTGCAGGCCCGAGATGGTCCGCAGCAGCGTCGTCTTGCCGGCGCCGTTGGCGCCGAGGACGGAGGTGACCCGTCCCTCCCCCGCGACCAGGTCCACGTCCTGGAGTGCGGTGACCGGCCCGTACCTGCTCGTCACACCCTTGAGCTCAAGCACGTCCTGCTCCCTTCGTCGTCCCGCTCGCCTGCGCGTCACCGGGGGTGCGGGTGGGCGCGTCCTCGACCTCCGCGCCGAGGTATGCCTCCAGGACCACCGGGTTCTCCTTGATCTCCTCGGGGGTGCCAGCAGCGATGACCCGACCGAAGTCGAGGACGGTCAGGCGGCCACAGACGCGCATCACGAGATCCATGTGGTGCTCGACGAGGAGGACGGACACCTCGCGAGAAAGGTCGAGGATGATGTCGCCGAGCTCGGTCATCTCGGTCTCGGAGAGGCCGGATGCGGGCTCGTCGAGCAGGAGCACCCGGGGCTCCGCCACGAGGGCCCGGGCGAGGGCCACCCGCTTGCGAAGGGGGTAGGGCAGGCTGCCGACGACCCGGCCGCCGAGGTGAGCGATGTCCAGCCGGTCGAGGACCTCGACGGCCCGCTCCTTGAGCGCCGCCTCGTCGCGCGTCGCCCGGGGGGCGGACAGGAGGGAGGAGACGAAGCCCGTGCGGGCGTGCCGGTCAGCGCCGATGAGGACGTTGTCCTCGACGCTCAGCCGGTCGAAGAGGCCCAGGCCCTGCAGCGACCTCGCCACACCGTGGTCGATGAGGTCGTGCGGCTTCCAGCCCGTGACGTCCTCTCCGGCGAAGTGGATCCGGCCCTCGGTGGGCGGGACGAACCCGCAGGCGACGTTGAAGAGGGTCGTCTTGCCCGCTCCGTTGGGACCGATGACACCGTGGACCTCTCCCGGGCGGACGTCCAGGTGGACGCCGTCCAAGGCCACGACGCCGCCGAAGCGGACGACGATGTCGGTCAACGTGAGCAGGGGCTGCTGATCGGTGGGGACCGTCACGCGCATCCTTCCTCGAAGGGGGCCCGCACCACGGTGTGCGGGTATGACGAGACTGGCTGATGAGGCGCGCCTCACACCATGGCGGCGTGCACAAAAGAGTTTGTGCGCGACGCCCTCTGCTACTTTGGCCACTCCTTCGGGCAGGGCGGACGGACATGCAGTCACGACAGTGCGGGTGGGCCGCGCGCCACCCCCTCATGAAGACGGACCCCCTCGATGGATGAGACGCACCGCGAGCAGATGGCCAGGGCGGCGGCAGCCCTGCTGCCGAGGTCCAACGCGATCGCCGATGCCATCACCGACGAGCTGCTCGCGACCGAGGAGGCGTCCTACGGGTCGGCCGGCGACGAGGTCCGAGCCGATCTGCGCGCCAGCATCCGTGCCCACATCCGCGACGGAATCCTCATGCTGGCCGACCAGCCGGAGGCGCGCCGCAAGGCCGTCGACCTGTGGCGCGAGACCGGGCAACGACGAGCCCGGCAGGGTGTTCCCCTCGCGGTCGTGCTGCACTCGTACACCCTCGGCACCCGGCTGCTGTGGGACGCACTGGTGGAGAGCGGCCAGACGCTGGGTGTCGATCCCGCGGCCCTCCTGAGCACCGGCCAGACCTTGTGGAGCGACCTCGACACCCAGAGCCAGATCGTGCGGGAGAGGTACCGCCGCGAGGAGCTGGCGCTGCACGATCAGGACGCAGCCCGGGTGGAGGAGGTGCTCTCCGCGCTGCTGCAGGGTCGCGGCTCCGACCCTGAGTTCGCCGCCGAGGCGCGCCGTGTGCTCGGTCTGGGCGCCGACTCCGAGTTGTTGTGCCTCGTGTGGCTCCCCCGTCAGCAACTCTCCTCCCCCTCGCTCGCGAGCGAGCGCCTGCTGAACGCGGGCTACACGTCCTGCTGGTGGATGCACGGGGAGCATGCCGTGGGGATCGCGTCGGGATCCCCAGACGACTGGGGCCGGTTGCGGGAGGTCATGGCGCGCTCCGTGAGAGGCCGCGTGGGCACCGCCACCTGCCGGGACGGTCTGACCGGGGTCGTCGCCGCCTATCACCACGCGCTGACCGCGGCCACGACCCTTTCCCCGTCGAGCGACGGCGTCGCCGACATCGTCGACCACCTGCCGGAGGCCATCGTCGCAGGGAGCCCCGAGCTGGCCTCCCTCCTCGTCGAGGAGACGATCGCGCCCGTGCTGCACCTGACGGGAGCGACCCGTCAGGCGCTGCTGGAGACCCTCGGCGCCGCGGTGCGTCACGGCGGCTCCGCGTCCGGAGCGGCCGAGGCCCTCGTCTGCCACCGCAACACGGTCCTCTACCGGATGAAGCGCATCGAGGGCCTCACCGGCTACTCGTTCGACGTCCCCCGGGACCGACTGATGCTCACTCTGGCCTGGCTTGCCATCCGAAGGGGCGAGGCGCTCGAGCCCGAGCGCTCCACTCCGTAGGGTCACAGCCATGACCGAACCCTTGGTGACCCGGATGCGACCCTTCGGCGAGACGATCTTCGCCACCATGTCGGCGCTCGCGCTCGAGCACGACGCGGTGAACCTCGGCCAGGGCTTCCCCGACACCGACGGCCCGAGCGAGGTCCTCGAGGCCGCCCGCCAGGCGATCTCCTCGGGACACAACCAGTACCCGCCGTCGATCGGGATCCCGGCGCTGCGAGAGGCGATCGCCGATCACCAGGCGCACCACCACTCCCTTCGCCCGGACCCGGCGGACGAGGTGCTCGTGACCTCGGGGGCGACCGAGGCGATCGCCGCCTCGATCCTCGGCCTCGTCTCCCCCGGCGACGAGGTCGTCGTGCTCGAGCCCTCCTACGACAGCTACTCGGCCGTCATCGCGCTCGCCGGCGGGGTCAAGCGGTCCGTGCCGCTGCGCTGGCCGGACCTCTCCCTCGATGCCGGCGACCTGGCCGCCGCCTTCTCCGAGCGCACCCGCGTCGTCATCGTCAACAGTCCGCACAACCCGACCGGCAAGGTCTTCACCCTCGAGGAGCTGGAGGTCATCGCCGATCTCGCGCGTCGCCACGACGCCTGGGTGATCAGCGACGAGGTCTACGAGCACCTGACCTTCGGGGTGACGCACACACCGATCGCCACCTTGCCCGGGATGTGGGAGCGCACGCTGACGATCGGGTCGGCGGGCAAGTTCTTCTCCGTCACGGGGTGGAAGGTCGGCTGGCTCAGTGGGCCGGCCGAGCTCGTGCGGGCCGCGCAGGTGGTCCGTCAGTACCTGACCTTCACGACCGCGTCCCCCCTCCAGCACGCCGTCGCCCACGCCTTGCGGATGGGACCCCGGCCGCTCGAGGACCTGCGCGACTCGCTGCGCGCCCGGCACGACCTCCTCGTCGCGGGCCTGAGTGCGGCGGGGCTTGCAGTGCGCCCCTCGCAGGGCACCTACTTCGTCGTGGCGGATGCCGCGCCACTCGGCGTCACCGATGCCCTCCAGTGGTGCCTGGACCTGCCGGCCGCCGCCGGGGTCGCGGCGGTACCGGTCTCCGTCTTCTGCGACGACCCGAGCGACACGGCCACGCTCGTGCGCTTCGCCTTCTGCAAGAAGGACGAGGTGCTCGAAGAGGCGTGCCGACGGCTGGCCGCCTTCACCGGCTGATCCACAGGTCGATCGCCCCCTCCGCTCCCGTCCACAGGCCGGGCTCGTGGCGCAGCCGGTCCGGACGAAGGGCGGACGCTGGGCACCATGATCAGCGCACCCTTCCTCGCCCTCCTCTTCGCGGGAGCCCTCGTCGGGCCGCCACCACAGACGGCCGAGGCTCGGTGGTCGTGGCCGGTGGGAGGCGGCACCCGACCAGCGCTTGTCGCCCCCTTCGACGCACCGGAGGAGCAGTGGGGACCCGGCCATCGGGGCATCGACCTCACGGCAGCCGTGGGCGAGAGCGTCACGTCCGTCGACACCGGGGTGGTGACACATCGCGGTCGCATCGCCGGGCGAGGAACCGTGACCGTGACGCACACGAGCGGGGTCCGCAGCACCTACGAGCCGGTCGACTCGACCGCTCGGGTGGGCGACCACGTCGAGCAGGGCGAGGCCATCGGCCGGGTCGGTGAGGAGGCTGGTCACTGCTCCCCCGCGACCTGCCTGCACCTCGGCGCCAAGCGGGGTCCGACCTATCTGGATCCCCTGACCTTCTTCGGCGCCCGGCGGGTCATCCTGCTGCCGGTGCCCTCGGTCTGACCTCGTCCCCGCCGGTGGAGGTGCACCCGCCGACGAATCGTCCGCGCGTCGACCTCCACCCACGGTCAGGCGCGCGGGTGCGCCTGACCGTAGCTGCGGCGCAGCCGGTCGAGGGAGACGTGGGTGTAGATCTGGGTGGTGGCCAGGGAGGAGTGGCCGAGCAGCTCCTGGACCATCCGCAGATCGGCCCCACCCTCGAGCAGGTGGGTCGCCGCCGAGTGGCGCAGCCCGTGCGGTCCGACGTCCGGGGCGTCGGGGACGTGCGCGAGGAGTGCGTGGACGACCTCGCGCACCTGCCGAGGGTCGACCCGACGACCACGACGCCCCAGGAAGAGGGCCGGTCCCGAGGCGGCCGTGACCACCCGTGGGCGCCCCCGCTCGAGCCAATCCCCCAGCGCCTCGTCCGCGGGTGCCCCGTAGGGGACGATCCGCTCCTTGCGTCCCTTGCCGAAGACCCGCACCACCCGGCGCGCGCGGTCGGCGTCATCGACGTCGAGACCGGTCAGCTCGCCGACGCGGATACCCGTCGCGTACAGCATCTCGAGCACCGCTCGGTTGCGCAGGTGGATCGGGTCGTCGTCGTCCGCCGCGACCGCGGCGACGTCGAGCACGCTCGTCGCGCTCTCGCGGCTGAGGACGTCCGGCAGGGTGCGCTGACGCTTGGGTGAGGCCAGCCGCAGCGCCGGGTCCGTCTCGAGCCGGGCGGTGCGACGTGCCCAGGCGAAGAAGGTCCGGACTGCCGCGGACCGTCTGGACAGTGTGGCGCGAGCGGCGCCGGCGGCGGCGAGGGTGCCGAGCCAGGCCCGCAGCTGCTGCAGGGTGATGTCGCCGAGAGCGTCGCTGCCGTCGCGCGCACACCAGGTGAGACAGGCACGTGCGTCGGCCGCGTAGGCCCGAATCGTGTGCTCGGACCGATCACGCTCATGCTCCAGATGGGCGACGAAGTCGTCGACGCAGCCCGTCACCCAGGTAGGGGTGGGCGTCTCCTGCGGCGTCTGCGTCGTGCTCACCCCACCACCGTCCCACGAGCCCGGCCGACCCCGACGGAGCGACCCGTCACGACGGCCCGGGTCCTCGACGCCAGCCGCCCTCGTCGTCCTGTCCCGCCCACCCCTCCAAGGACATCACCGACAGCTCGGCGAGCACCTCCTCCACGGGGAGGACGAGCTCGTGGGCAACTGCGCCCGGGGACCGGCCCGAGCGAGCGCTGAGCAGGTCGTGGATGCGTCGTTGCGCAGTCGTCATGGCATCGAGCTCCCGCGCCGGTCCCAGCTGCTCGACCGGCTGATCGAGCGCATCACCGACGCGCGCGGCCAGGGCGAGCACGTCTGCGGCGTCGGTCACCAGTGAGGCGCGCCCCTTCTGGATCCACTCGTGGCAGCCGGCCGAGGACATCTGCGTCACCGGTCCGGGGACGGCCCCGACGGGCCGTCCGAGCGACTCCGCCCAGCCCGCGGTGTTGAGCGAGCCCGAGCGCAGCCCCGCCTCCACGACGATGGTGGCCGCCCCGAGCGCGGCGATGATCCGGTTGCGAGCCAGGAACCGGTGACGCATGGCCACCGTGCCGGTCGCCAGCTCCGTGACGACCACCCCACGCTCGGCCACGGCGTCGATGAGACGTCGGTTGCCTTCCGGGTAGGCACGGTCAGGACCGCAGGGCAGCACCGCGATGGCGGAGCCGTCCACCGCCAGCGCCCCTTGGTGGGCGGCGGCATCGATGCCGTACGCCGCCCCCGACACAACGGACCAGGAGCGATGGGCCAGACCTGCCCCGAGCTCGCGGGCGATGGCCTCGCCGTAGCCCGTGCTCGCGCGCGAGCCCACGACGGCGACGGCCCGGGCGGCGAGATCGCCGAGGCAGCCCTGCCCGCGCACGTGGAGCAGATGTGGCTCGATGTCCGGGTGGGACAGGCTCGACGGCCAGTCGGCGTCACCGGGGATGACCACCCTCGCTCCCCGTCGGGTCACCCGGTCCAGCTCGGCCTCGACATCGACGGCGGCCACGTGGGCCCGGGCGCTCGAGCACCGGGGCAGATCGTCATCGACGAGGCGGTGCCAGGCCTCGACATGGCCGATGCGCATCACCTCGCCCAGCAGCTCCAGGCGAGCATCGCTGGCCCGCTCGCGGCGATGCTCCAGCACCCGCGACCACGCGACCCTGGCACGTCGCTCGTCGGTCCCCACCTGCGCGTGCGCCCGGGCCACCTCGGCCGGGTTGGGCTGGGAACCGCCCCGCCTGCTCATGCCGCCACCGCGCCCTGGGTCCGGTACATGAGGGCGAGGCCCACGTCCGCAGGACTCGGTGTCGGACGGCCGTTGAGGTCAGCGCTCGTCCAGGCCAGGCGCAGGACACGGTCATAGCCCCGCAGGGTCACCTGGCCGAGGTCGAGAGCGCGGTCCAGGGTCGCGGTCGTGGCGGAAGGGAGCCGCCACGGTGCACGACGCAGGACCGGGCCCGGCACCTGGCTGTTGAGCTGCCACCCGTGCGCCTCCCACCGGCGACCCTGGGCGGCGCGCGCGAGCAGCACTCGCTCGGCCACCGCTGCACTCGAGTCCGAGGGGGCCTCGTGCAGCTCGGCCAGGCTGACCTTGGGCACCTGCACCTGGATGTCGACACGATCGAGCAGCGGTCCGCTCAACCGGGCCGCATACGCACGCCGCTCGGTCGGCCGGCAACGGCAGAGCAGTCCCTTGCCATGGCCCTCCCCGCAGGGGCACGGGTTGGCAGCCAGCACGAGCTGCACCCGCGCCGGGTAGACCACCTGCTCACGGGCCCTGGCGATGACCACCTGCCCTGACTCCAGTGGTTGACGCAGCGCCTGCAGCACCGCGCCGCCGAACTCTGCTGCCTCGTCCAGGAAGAGCACCCCGTGGTGCGCCTGGGACACCGCGCCGGGCAGCACGACTCCTGTCCCGCCACCCACGAGGGCCGCGACGCTGGCCGAGTGGTGCGGGGCGACGAAGGGAGGCTGCAGGTCGATGCCCGAGGTCGGCATCGCACCGACGAGCGAGCGCACCGCGAGGGTCTGCAGGGCCTGCTCCCGGGTCAGCGGCGGCAGGATCGTCACCAGCCTCTCGGCGAGCATCGTCTTGCCCGACCCAGGAGGACCGTTGAGCAGGACATGGTGCCCGCCCGCAGCCGCCAGCATGAGCGCCGCCCGCGCCTCGTGCTGACCGGAGACATCAGCGAGGTCCAGTCGTCGCCCGCCGATCTCGCCGCCAGGGACCGAGGGCGGGGCGACGGCCGCCTCGGGGAAGCTGCCGCCGCGCGCCGTCTGCCCGTAACCGCGCACGAGTTCCTCCACAGTCTGCGCGGTGCAGACGCGCACACCCTCGACCAGTTGGGCCTCCGCCACGTCGTCGGGAGCGACGACCACCTGCTCGCAGCCCGCACGCTGTGCCGCGAGGACGGCCGGCAGCACGCCGGCGACATGGCGCAGTCGTCCGTCGAGGCCGAGCTCGGCCAGGTGTGCGACAGGGCGCACCGCATCTGCCGGTAGCTCACCGCAGGCGGCGAGTGCCGCCACCGCGATGCCGAGGTCGAAGCCGGTGCCGTGCTTGGGGATCGCTGCCGGTGACAGGTTGAAGGTCAGCTGGCGTGAGTTGAGGGAGAATCCTGCAGAGATCGTGGCCGCACGTACCCGCTGCGGGGCCTGGCGCAGGGCGGTGTCGGGCAGCCCGCTGATCTCGAAGGAGGGTAGCCCCTGGCCCACGTGGCACTCGATGTCGACGAGGTGTCCGGAGATGCCGCGCAGGGCGACACCACGGGTCACACCGACGCTCATCGTCACGCCCCCACGACATGGGTGACGGCGTAGTTGCCCGCGGGGTCACGGTGCAGGGCGACGATGTCGATGCGCACCCCGCGGGAGGAGACCTCGTGCTCCGCGAGCCATCGTCCGGCGAGCCGCCGCAGTCGACTCATCTTGGCCCGGGTGATGGCCTCTATCGGCTCACCGAAGGCGCGGCTGCGCCGAGTCTTGACCTCGCAGACGACGATGGTGTCCCCGTCGCGCAGGACCAGGTCGATCTCCCCCGTGCTGCACCGCCAGTTGCGGTCCAGCACCTGCATGCCGGCTCGCGTCAGATGGCGCTCGGCAAAGGCCTCACCATCGGCTCCCACGCTGGCTCGTGTGGGCTGCGCATCGATCCTCGTGCGGGTCATCGGTGACCACCTCCGACACCCAGTCAAGGGCCGCAGAACGGTGGTCGGGAGTCCCCTCGTCGAGCTGGGGACGACGCTGAGCTCAGGGGTGGGGCTGTGGACCGGTCAGAAGCCGCCCTCTGGCATCTCCAGCTCGGACTTGGCGAGCTCCTCGACGTTGACGTCCTTGAAGGTGACCACCCGCACCTGCTTGGCAAAGCGCGCCGGCCGGTAGATGTCCCACACCCAGGCGTCCTGCATCGTCACCTCGAAGTAGACCTCGACGCCCTCGCCGCGCACCGTGACGTCCACGCTGTTGGCCAGGTAAAAACGCCGCTCGGTCTCGACGACGTGGCTGAAGAGGTGCACGACGTCGCGGTACTCGCGGTAGAGCGCCAGCTCCATCTCGGTCTCGTACTTCTCAAGGTCCTCCGAGCTCACCGGGACCTCCCTTCGCTCACCGTGTCGGCGAGGAGGTGGCCCTCGACCGATCCGTCCACATCATCTCCCACCGAGGTGCTGCCACCAGCAGCCGGGGTCACGCCCGGGAGCGACCAGGACCGTCGATGCTCGACGCACGGCCCGTGCACCCGCAGGGCGTCCATGTGGACGCTCGCCGAGTAGCCCTTGTTGTCCGCCCAGCCGTAGTGGGGGTGGACGCTCGCGAGCTCCACCATCTGCTGGTCCCGCTCGACCTTGGCCAGGACGCTGGCGGCAGCGACGCTGCTGCACCGCATGTCGGCCTTGATCATCGTGCGCACCGGTGGGATCGATGCCCCGCTCCCGAGCTCGGCGAAGAGGCCGGCCTCCTGCGGGTCGGTCAACCAGTCGTGGTTGCCGTCGAGCAGCACGAGGTCGGGGACGACGTCCAGCTGCGCCAACGCCCGCGTCCCCGCGAGACGCAGTGCGGCGATGATGCCGACCTCGTCGATCTCGGCCGGCAGGGCATGGCCCACGGCGTGCGCGAGCGCCCACCGCCGCAGGCGAGGGACCATCGCCACCCGGGCCGCGGGGGTCAGCAGCTTGGAGTCGCGCACGCCGGCAGGAGCGGTGCGGCAGGTCTCGTCGATGACGACGACCCCGACGCTCACCGGGCCCGCCAACGAGCCCCGCCCCACTTCGTCCATCCCGGCGAGCACACGGTGCCCGGCCCGCTGCAGCTCACGCTCGACGCGCAGGCTGGGGCGCCCCGAACGGGTGGCTCGACGGTCGGTCGTCACGACGAGTGCAGCTCGCGCACCGGCAGGCCGAGGGAGCGGTTGCTCCCCGCGTCCGGCACCTGGGAGAAGACATCGTCGTGGGTCGACAGGCGCCCCGTGCGGTCAAAGGGCCACACGGTGACGACGGCCTTGCCGACGACGAGATCGAGGGGCACGGATCCGTCGCTGCCGGTGCCACCGGGGTCGTGGTAACGAGAGTCCGAGGAGTCGCTGCGGTTGTCGCCCATGACCCACATACGGCCGCTGGGCACCGTGATGTCGAACTCCATGTCGCTCGGGTTGACTCCGGGCTTGAGGTAGGCGGACTCCTCGACGGGTTCGCCGTTGACGAGCAGGCGGCCCTCGGCGTCGCAGCACTGCACGTGGTCCCCGGGCATGCCGATGACTCGCTTGATGAGGTGTCCCTCCGAGGTGTCGGGCAGCAGGCCGACGAACATCATCGCGTCTCGCAGGCCGTTGAGCACGGCACCGCGGTTGGTCACCTGGACGGGGCTGAGCCAGTCACCCGGGTCGGCGAAGACCACGACGTCACCCCGCTTGAGCTCGAAGGGGCCCGGAGTGAGCTTGGAGACGACGACCCGGTCACCCACGAGCAGCGTGTTCTGCATCGACTCGCTCGGGATGAAGAAGGCCTGGATGAGGAAGGTCTTGACGACGAAGGAGAGGGTCAGCGCCATCGCGAGGACGACGACGGTCTCCCGCACGGCACCCCCCAGCCGCGCTCCGGCGCCCCGCTCATCACGGACCCTCTCCTCGCGGGCACGGTCCTTGTGAGAGTCCTCGGCCTCTGCGTGAGCCGAATCAGGATCGTGTGCCACGGGTCTCTTCCTCTAGCGCGCCCGGCAGGTCGGGCATCTCGGCCCCCAGTATGCGCGCTCGCGGTCCTCGCGGACGTGAGCACGGGGCCCGTGTCCTGACGACCCTGCTCAGGAGCCGAGGCCACCGATGCGGTCGAGGGGCCAGTAGCGCCACGACACATGGCCCACGACATCGTCCACCTGCACCATGCCGCCGCCCGGATCGCCGAGGTGGGCGCGGGAGTCGGCCGAGTCGCTGCGGTTGTCCCCCAGGACGAAGAGGCGCCCCTGCGGGACCACGACGTCGAAGGGGGTGTCGCAGGCCGCGGTGCCAGGCGCGAGCCACGGCTCGGCGACGGCCTCGTCGTTGACCAACAGACCGCCCGCCGGCGTGCACGTCACGTGGTCCCCACCGACGCCGGCCACCCGCTTGAGGAAGTCCTGCTCACCGAGGTCGATGGACAGGGCCGACGCAGCGCCGGACAGGACCGTGCCGATGAGCCCGTCCGAGACGAAGGGGGTGCGGTCGGCCGCGGCGAAGGTCGTGGTCCCGTCGAAGACGATGACATCGCCCCGCTCGACGTGGGAGGCGCCGATCTTGGTGACCACCACCCGGTCCCCGGCAGCGATCGTCGGCGCCATCGAGGCACTCGGCACGTGGAAGGACTCCATGACGAAGATGCGCACGAGCATGACGAGCAGCACCGCCACCGCGATCTCGACCAGGAGACGGCGTGCGGGACGCACGTCGACCCCCGCCGGAGGTCCGGCGGGGGTCGAGGAGTCTTGCTGCGTGGGCTCGGTCGACATCGGGGTCAGCCTAGGCCCGCACGCTGGCGAGGGTCAGTTCGCGGGGGTGTCGCGACGCTCGCGGATGCGAGCAGCCTTGCCGCGCAGGTTGCGCAGGTAGTACAGCTTGGCGCGGCGGACGTCACCACGGGTGGCGACCTCGATCTTCTCGATGACCGGGGTGTGCAGCGGGAAGGTCCGCTCCACGCCGACGCCGAAGGAGACCTTGCGGACGGTGAAGGTCTCGCCGACGCCGCCGCCGTGGCGACGGATGACGATGCCCTGGAAGAGCTGGACACGGGAGCGGCTGCCCTCGATGACCTTGACGTGGACCTTGACGGTGTCGCCGGCCCGGAACTCGGGGATGTCGTCCCGCAGGGACGCCTTGTCGATCTCGTCGAAACGCTGCATGGCGCTGTCGCTTTCTTGCGAACGCCACAGGCCGTCCGCCCTCGTCAGTAGTGTGTGAGGAGTCGCGCCCACCGCCGCGTGCCGTGGGGTGGACCCGCACACTGTGCGGGCCCGGGTCTCGGCACTCCCCCTGTGGCAGGGGCGGTGTCGTTGAGCGCAATGTCCGATTCTGCCAGAGGGGAGCGCGTGACCAGAAATCGCGATGATGCACCGTCTCGCCCGATCGAGGACGAAGCCCCTGACCGCCACCTCGTGAGCAGCCTGCTGACGCTGCTCCTCATCGCTCCGGCAGCGGCCGTCCTCGCGTCGCGCGTCCACGGCCTGGTGGCGATCGGCCAGCCCGATGGGAGCATCTGCAGCGGGACGGACCTGCTGTGGCCGATCGTGCAGCTCGGCCTGCCGGCCATCGCCATGATCATCGCGATCCCCGTCGCCCTGCTCTCTCTCGCGCACCGGGCCCGTGGGTGGCTCTGGTTGACGGGCGCACTCCTCGGCACGCTCCTCCTCGAGGTCGCGCTGCGCCTGTGGGTGCCCGGCTGCTCGTGAGGTCGTCGGCCCGTCAGCGACGCAGGCGTCGGGTGAGGTCGACCGTGCCGGGTCCCTCACCGGGCCCCGCGACGCGATAGCCCGCCTTCTTGTACATCTTCAGCAGTCGCGGCTGGTCGGCGCCGGTGTTGAGCCACAGCGTCGTGACATCGGTCGGGGCCAGCGCCTCGGCATGCGCGAGGAGCGCCCGACCGAGCCCACGCCCCTGCAGGTCCGGAGCGATCATGAGTCGGCCGATCTGCCAGGTGGTCGGCTCCTGCGGATCCCGCCGCACCCGCACCGACCCCACGAGGCGTCCTTCAGACCTGAAGAGATGGGTGCTCCACTGCTCGAGGGTGTCGGCCACCGTGGCCGCGTCCTCGGCAGGAGCGCCCCACCAGTGCTGCTCCGGCGTCACCATCTCGATCCAGCAGGCCTTCTGCAGCACCGCCAGCTCCGCAGCATCCCCGCGCCCGGCCACGGAGTGCTCGAGACCCGAGAGCTCCCTGGTCGTGGCCGCTGCGGTCAGCAGGTCGGGACGGCGGGCCGCCGTGCGGGCCAGCCGCTGCTCGTACCGCCACTGCGCGATGGCGCCGTGGTTGCCGCCGAGGAGGACCTCCGGCACGGATCGCTCCACGCCGGCGGCATCCGTCCAGGACGACGGCTTGGTGTAGATGGGGTACTCGAGCAACCCCCCTTCGTGCGACTCCTCGACGAGGGACTCGGCGTTGCCGACGACCCCCGGCAGGAGCCGACCGATGGCCTCGACCATGGCCAGGACGGCGACCTCACCGCCGTTGAGCACGTAGTCCCCGAGCGACACGACCCGCACCTCCATGCGGTCGCCGGCCCACTCGTAGACGCGTTCGTCGATGCCCTCGTACCGCCCACACGCGAAGGCGAGCCAGGGTGCCTGGGCCAGCTCCTTGGCCATCGCCTGGCTGAAGCGCTCACCGCCGGGTCCCGGGACGATCAGCACCGGGGCCGCTCCCGTGGCCTCGTCCGCGGAGTCGAGCACGTGGGTGAGCGCCTCGCTCCACGGCTGGGCCTTCATGACCATGCCTGCTCCCCCGCCGTAGGGGGTGTCGTCGACCGTGCGGTGCCGGTCGTGGGCGAAGCCGCGCAGGTCGTGCACCCGCAGGTCGATCAGTCCGTCCCGTCGGGCCTTGCCGATGAGCGAGATGTCCAGGGCTTCGAGGTACTCCGGGAAGATCGAGACCGCGTCGATGCGCACCGAGTCAGTCCCCCTTCACATCGAGGTCGAGCAGCCCGGGGGGCGCGTCGACGACGACGCGGCCGGCCTCGGGGTCGACCTCGGGGACGATCTCCTCGACGAAGGGGACGAGAGCCTCCGTGCCGTCGGGGCGGCGCAGCCGGAGCCGGTCCTGGGCGGCGCCGAGCTCCAGGGCGATGACCTCGCCCAGGACCCGACCGGAGGGGTCGACCGCTTGCAGGCCAACGAGGTCCTCCTCGTACCAGCCCTCGTCGTCCCGCGTCGGGTCCGGCTGGTCCAGGGCGAGCACCAGGCGGGTACCGCGCAACGACTCGGCGCCCGTGCGGTCGGGGATGCCCTCGAAGCCCAGCAGCCAGACGCCCTGGTGCACGCGGGTCGTGGCGAGCGTCAGCTGGCGGGGCACGCCGGTTCCCTCCTGGGCTCGGGTGTCGAAGACGACCCCGGGCACGAAGCGTGCCTCCGGGTCGTCGGTGTGCAGCTGCACGGTGACCTCACCGCGCAGGGCGTGGGGCTTGCCGATGCGGGCGACCACGTGGCCATCGGTGCGACTCATGCGGGACAACCTATGCAGCCGGGCCCCGACATGGCGAATGGCCGCCCTCCCCGTGGGGATGGCGGCCATTCGACCAGAGGTCAGCGCTGGGTCTCAGCGCTCTCGGTCGGTGTCGACGATGTCGATCCGCACGTTGTCGCCGCCGCCGAGCGCACCGAGAACGGTGCGCAGCGCAGAAGCGGTCCGGCCGGAGCGACCGATGACGCGACCGAGGTCATCGGGGTGCACGCGCACCTCGAGGATCTCTCCGCGACGCAGGTTCTTGCTCCGGACGACGACATCGTCCTTGTGATCGACGATGCCGGTGACCAGGTGCTCGAGCGCCTCGTCGAGCATCTCAGGCCTCGGTGGTGGTCTCGGCCTCGTCAGAGGACGCAGCGGCGTCCTCGGAGGTGGCGTCGGCCTCGGCGGCAGCCTTGTCCTCGGCAGCCTTGGCGTCGGCCGCAGCCTTCTCCTCGGCGGCCTTCGCGTCGGCGGCCTTCTTGTCAGCGGCCTCCTTGGCGGCCTTCTTCTTCGCCGTGATGGCCTCGTGCTCGGCACCCTCCTTGTCGGAGGACGCGAGGGCAGCCTCGTAGAGGTCCTTCTTGGAGGTCTTGGGCTCCTTGACCTTCAGGGTGCCCTCGGCGCCGGGCTCGCCCTTGAACTTCTGCCAGTCACCGGTGATCTTCAGCAGCGCGGCGACGGCCTCGGTGGGCTGGGCGCCCTGGGAGAGCCAGTGCTGGGCGCGCTCGCCGTCGATCTTGATGACCGAGGGCTCCTCGGTGGGGTGGTACTGACCGATCTCCTCGATCGCCCGGCCATCGCGCTTGGCGCGCGAGTCCATGATGACGACACGGTAGAACGGCTTGTGGATCTTGCCCATACGCTTCAGGCGAATCTTGACGGCCACGTGAGTGGTCCCTTCAGTCATGAGCACGGCGAGACCGTGCGCTGGTCGCACGGGGTATCGGGCTCGGGGTGTAGGCATCCGGCGCGCAGGAGAGATCACCGGCGCGGACGGGTACGCAGGGGATTCTTCCACGGGGGCGCCGCAGGGCCAAAACAGGACGACGAAGCGTCACCCGCAGGGCCCCGGCAGTTGCTCTCGCGGTCACCGTGACGTCGCTCACCCCGACTTGGCTGAGCCCGTCCCGGTCCCCTTGCCCGGAGACGACCCCTGATCAAGGAGAGCATTTCCGTGAGTACCGAGCACTCCCCCTCCGTCCAGCGCCGCACGATCATCCAGGGCGCGGCCGCCCTCGCGGCCCTCGGCCCGCTGGGCGCCCTCGGCGCACGCACCGCCGGTGCCGCCCCGATGGCCCGCGCCCCCTTCGGACCCGACTACGGGCCGCTGCGCCCGACGAAGGACCAGACGACCGGCCTCGAGCTGATCACGCTGCCCAAGGGCTTCGAGTACGTCAGCTTCGGCTGGACGGGCTCGCTGATGTCCGACGGCCTGCGCACCCCCCGAGCGCACGACGGCATGGCGGCCTTCCGCGACGGCGACCTGGTCCGCCTCGTGCGCAACCACGAGGTCGGCGGCGGACCCGCCTTCGCCTCGCCCGCGTACGACGCCCTCGAGGCCGGCGGTGGCACGACCACCCTCGTCTTCGACCCGGACAAGGGCGAGCTCGTCGAGTCCTACGCCTCGCTCGCCGGCACCCGGACCAACTGTGCGGGCGGCCCGACCCCGTGGGGCACGTGGCTGTCCTGCGAGGAGACGACGCACATCTCGGCCGACGGCACCCGCCACGGCTACGTCTTCGAGGTGCCGACCAAGGGCATGAGCAATGGTGTCCCGCTCACGGCGATGGGCCGCTTCTCCCACGAGGCGACCTGCATCGACCCCTCGACGGGCATCGTCTACCTCACCGAGGACGCGACGCCCTCCGGCCTCTACCGCTTCCTCCCGAAGACCCCCGGCACGCTCGCCGACGGCGGCGAGCTGCAGATGCTCGCCATCGGCTCGGCGACGCGCCAGACGTACTCCGACGCAACCGGTACCACCTACACCGACCTGTCCTGGGTCACCATCGACCAGCCCGACCCGGGCCGCGGCGAGACCAGCACGGTGCGGCAGGGCATCGCCAAGGGCGGCGCGCAGTTCGCCCGCCTCGAAGGGGCCTGGTGGGGCAACGACCGCGCCTACATCGTCTCCACGAGCGGCGGTCCGGCCAAGCAGGGACAGGTCTTCGAGTACGACCCCAAGACGGAGACCCTCACCGTCCTCATCGCCTCGCCGAGCGCTCAGACGCTCAACAACCCCGACAACATCAGCGTCTCCCCGCGCGGTGGCATCGTGCTGTGCGAGGACGGCAGCGGGAGCGAGTACCTGCACGGTCTGACCGCGACGGGCGAGATCTTCCCCTTCGCCCAGAACACCGTGGTCCTGCCGAGCGACAACCTCGCCGGGAGCACCGTCAAGGCCGGCAACTACGTCGGGTCCGAGTGGTGCGGCTCCACCTTCGAGCCGAAGAACGGCAACTGGATGTTCGCCAACATCCAGACCCCGGGCATCACGCTGGCCATCACCGGCCCGTGGCGCAAGGGCGCTCTCTGACGCAGATCGAGCACGCAGGGGAGGCCACCGTCACGGTGGCCTCCCCTGCGTCGCCGGTCAGCGGTTCTCCCAGGCACCGGGCGCGGCGACGGCCGTCCGGACGGCATCGGGGAAGTCGCCCGCGAGCACGTCGGCGAGGCTCGTGCCGTCGAGGACCGACCGGACGCTGGAGCGCACGGCGACCCACAGCGTCGGCAGGTGCGCGGCCGCGCCGTCGTAGCTCGTCGCCTGCGGCCGCTCCCCACGGACCTCGGCGAGGGGACCGTCGACGGCGCGGATGACGTCGCCGACCGCGATCTCGTCCGCCGGCCGCGCGAGCCGGTACCCACCGTTGGCCCCCATGCGGCTCGTGACGAGCTGCGCGCGACGCAGGTCCGCGAGGATCGCCTCGAGGAACTTGCGCGGCAGCTCCTGCTCGGCGGCCAGCCGCACGACGGAGACCGGGGTCCCCCCTTCGCCGGAGGCCGCGAGGGTGAGCATCGCGCGGACCGCATAGTCCGACCGGGCCGAGATGTCCATGCCCCCCAGTATCCCGGCTCGCGGGCGTCCCGACCGCCCACGTCGTGAGACATAACGCGGCGTTACTTGACCCATAAGCAAACGTTGGATCAAACTCCTGCACAACGGGTGGGAGATCGTCTCGCCCGTCGCGCCGCACACTCCTCACGGAAAAGAGTCCTCCGTATGCGCAAGCTCGTCCTCCTGGCCATCGTCGGCCTGCTCGCCCAGCTCGTCGACGGGTCACTCGGCATGGCCTACGGCGTGACGACGACCACCCTCCTGCTCGCCATCGGCACCAACCCCGTCGCCGCCTCGGCCACCGTGCACCTCGCCGAGATCGGCACGACCCTCGTCTCGGGCGCCTCGCACTGGCGCTTCGGCAATGTCGACTGGCCCGTGGTGCTCAAGATCGGCGTCCCCGGCGCCATCGGCGCCTTCGCCGGCGCGACCTTCCTCTCCAGCCTCGACACCTCGACCGCCAAGCCGCTGATGTCCGGCATCCTGCTGGCGCTCGGTCTCTACGTCCTGGTCCGCTTCACCTTCAAGGGCCTGCGCAAGGACCGCCTCGGCACTCCTCTGCGCAAGCGCTTCCTCACCCCCCTGGGCCTCTTCGGCGGCTTCGTCGACGCGACCGGCGGCGGCGGGTGGGGTCCCGTCGGCACCCCGGCGATCCTCGCGAGCGGTCGGCTTGAGCCGCGCAAGGTCATCGGCTCGATCGACACGAGCGAGTTCCTCGTCTCCGTCGCCGCGAGCATCGGCTTCCTCGCCGCACTCGGATCGCAGGGCATCAAGTTCTCATGGGTCGCCATGCTCTTCATCGGTGGCGCGATCGCAGCCCCCATCGCAGCGTGGATCGTGCGCACGATCCCGCCGCGCATCCTCGGCTCGCTCGTCGGCGGGATCATCGTCCTGACCAATGCCCGCACGATCATCGGCACGGACGGCCTCGGGCTCTCCGGTGGCGCGACGTGGCTCGTCCACGTCCTCGTCGTGGTCGTCTGGGTCAGTGCCGTGCTCTACAGCCTGCGCGCGCACCGGGCCGAGGTGGCCGCATCGGCGGACTCCCCCGAGGCGGAGCGAGAGCTGGTCGGCGACCCCGCCTAGCGCGGGCGGACCTACCTCGTCGGGGCGTGATGCGATGCTGCCTGGGCCACGTCGACCGTGGTCGCTGTCGTCGGGGCCGAGGCGTACCGGTCCTCGGCTCCGGTGAAGATCGTGACGACCGCCGAGAGCACCGCGAAGACTGCCAACGACGCGAGGGCCGTCGCGAGCTTGAACGCCCAGCCGCCGGTGACCGACGAGTGCGTCGGCAGCCGCCCCGACCATCGCGGATCGGCATCTCCGACGGCGACTTCGGCCGGGGGTACACGGGTGTCCAGGACGGCGACATCACGCCGGGTCGGATGCAGGACGAGCGGCAGGGCCGTCCCCCTGCGCACGGGGACGTGGTCGGGCACGAGTGCGGCCACCCGACGAGGGCCGGCAGGGGCCAAGACAGTCGCGAGCACGCGGCGCCCGGTCCCGGAGTGTGGGTGACCGACCGCGCCGACCACGCTGCCCGAGCGATCGGGGAGGCTCTGGACGACCCGGCCGGGGACGGTCCGCCCCTGCACCCGGCCACTCACGACCTCGGCATTGCCGTCGGCGAGCGCGCGGGTGAGCCGAGCGTCGTGGCGCATCAAGGTGACCACGTACCACGCAACGACCCCCACGAGCACACCCATCGCGAGCACCGGGACGACGAAGGCCGCGCCCGAGGGCTCGCGGTCCCCGATGGTGATCGCGACGACAACGCCGACGAAGGCACCCACAGGGGCCATGAGTGCGGCCAGCACGATCGCCATCGGGCGTGACAGGTCGTTGAGCGGGTCGCGCCACAGGTCGGTCATGGCGTCAACCCGGGAAGCGACGACCGGCTGATCAACGGTGAGCCCTCCGGGCGCCCGGGTTCGAGCCGTCAGCGTCCCCCGACACGAGCGCCCCTCAGGATCACGTGCTCGGGTGTGCCACAGGCCCGCACGTCCTCTCGGGGGTCCTCGGCGAGGACCACGAGGTCGGCGTCCTCCCCTTCGGCGATGGCGGGACGACCGAGCCAGGTCCGTGAGGACCAGGTCCCGGCGGCGAGCGCCTCGGTCATCGAGAAGCCCGCTCGCACGAGCAGCTCCATCTCCTGCGCGACGAGACCGTGAGGGAGGGAGCCACCGGCATCGGTGCCCACGTAGATCGGGACACCGGCATCGTGGGCGGCAGCGATCGTCTCGAAGCGCCGCTCGTGGAGCTGCAGCATGTGGCGGGCGTAGTCGGGGAACTTGTCGGCCGCGGGGGCCGCGATCTGGGGGAAGGTCTCGATGTTGACGAGGGTCGGCACGATGGCGATGCCCTGCTCGGCGAAGGTCGAGATCGTCTCGGGCACCAGCCCGGTCGCGTGCTCGATGCAGTCGGTGCCGGCGGCCGCGAAGTCCGCGAGCGACTCCTCGCCGAAGCAGTGCGCCGTCACCCGCGCACCCTCCTCGTGGGCGGCGGCGATGGCCTCGACGAGGACCTCGCGCGGCCAGCACGGCGCGAGGTCCCCCACGCCGCGGTCGATCCAGTCACCGACGAGCTTGACCCAGCCGTCACCCGCGCGCGCCTCGGCCCGCACGCGGGAGACGAGCTGCTCCGGCTCGACCTCGTGCGCGAAGTTGCGGATGTAGCGCTTGGTCCGCGCGATGTGCCGCCCGGCCCGGATGATCTTGGGCAGGTCGTCACGCTCGTCGATCCAGCGGGTGTCGGCAGGTGAGCCGGCGTCCCGGATGAGCAGGGTGCCCGCGTCGCGGTCGGCCACGGCCTGGGCCTCGCTCGTCGCGTCGTCGACCGCCCCGTGCGCGTCGAGGCCGACGTGGCAGTGGGCATCGACGAAGCCCGGCAGGACGAACCCGCTCACTGTCTCCACGTCACCGCTCGTGGGCGGGGTGAAGGAGACCTTGCCGTCGATCACCCACACCTCAGGGACGCTCTCCTGCTCGGAGATGAGAACCTCGCCAGTGACGTGCAGCACATCAGCCATGGCCGCAGGCTAACCCGAAACGTCGACGACGGCGCCGCAGGAGCTCACCCCGCGAGCGTCTCGAAGGATCAGCCGATCGCGTCGTCGATGGGCGTGGAGCCGTCGTGGAACTCGATGGTCCGTCGGCTGGTCGCGTTGGCGCGCAACGTCGCTGCGATGACCCGGGCGACATTGGCGCGCGAGACCTTGCCGCTGCCCTCGCGTCCGACCGCGATCGATCCGGTGGGCGGGTCGAGGGTCAGTCCGCTCGGGCCGAGGACGGTCCAGTCGAGCTCGCTCGCGCGCAGGTGCTCGTCGGCAGCAGCCTTGGCCTGCGCGTAGGCGAAGAACGGGGTGGTGGGATCCACGCCGTGGTCGCTTCCGGCGCCGCAGTAGCTGACCATCACGTAGCGCTGGACCCCGGCCGCCACCGCGGCGTCCATGGAGCGGATCGCCGCGTCCTGGTCGACGTCCTTGGTCCGCTGCGGGTCGCCGCCGCCCGCGCCGGCAGACCACACCACGGCGTCGTGGCCGGCGATGACCTCGGCGATGCCTGCGACGTCGAGCTGCTCGACGTCGGCGACGACGGGCGTCGCGCCGGCCTCCTGGACCTCGGAGGCGTGGTCGGGGTTGCGGATGACGGAGGTGACCGAATGGCCCTCCTCGACGAGGAGCGGCGCGAGCAGCAGGGCGATCTTGCCGTGCCCGCCGATGATGGCGATGCGAGACATGACGAGTCCTTCCGGTGGGAGGGTCCGGTGGGCGCCGGACACCTCCACCTCATCACATCGTGGCGTCAGCGGTCAGACGTGGTGAGCGCCCGCAGCGCGGCGATGGTCACCTCGGGCTGCTCCGAGTGGACCCAGTGCCCGGCGTCCTTGACGGTGACGAGCCGCACTCGCGGGAAGAGGCGTCTCATCTGCGCCTGGTCCTCCTGCGTGACGTACCGCGAGCGCTCGCCCGAGAGCCACAGCACGGGCTCGTCGAAGGGAGGCAGTCCCGCGATCTCGTCCTGCGGCCACCCGCCGATCGTGGCGATGTCCCGACCGATGACCTCGAGGTTGGGCTGCCAGCGCCAGCCACTCCCTTCGCGGCGGAGGTTCTGCAGGAGGAATCCCCGGACCCCCGGGTCCGGCGCGGCCTCCTGCATGGCGGCATCGGCGTCGGCGCGCGACTCGATCGCGTCGAGGTCCATGGCCTGCATTGCCGCGATGTAGGTCTCGAACTCGGTGAAGCTCGTCGTGGCCGCCGGGGAGATGTCGACGACGCACAGCCGGGACACCAGCTCGGGGTGACGCAGGGTGAGGAGCATCGCGATCTTGCCGCCCATCGAGTGCCCGACGACGATCCACGGCTCGTCCGGGTCGATGCCGCGCAAGGTGTCCGCGACGGTGTCGGCAGCGGCGACGTAGCCGAAGCGCTCGGTCCACCCTGAGCGCCCGTGGTCGGGCATGTCCAGCAGCGTCGGCCGAGCGATGTCGGCCAGCCCCTTGGCGATCTGGTTCCAGTTGCGCCCCTGCCCGAAGAGTCCGTGGCAGAAGGCGATCCGGGGACCTGAGTCACCGGAGGAGACCGCGTGGAGGGTGGGCGAGGTCATGTCGACGACGCTCAGCTGCCGCCGAGGAACTTCTCGAATGGGCGGGCGTTAGCGCTGTGCACCGTTCGGACTCCTAGCCGTTAGAGCGCATCGTTTCCGAGCGCTGTGGGTCGAAATATCCTCGGTTAGAGGATGCCCCCGCGATGCGCAAACATCCGGGGGCGTGACGCAGACACTGGAGGTCTCGCGCATGTTCACCCTACCCGCGGCCGTTGCCGCATCCCAGAACATCGGACTGCTCGGCGCGCTCGTCGTCGTCGCGGTCACCTGCTTCCTCGAGGTGACCCGATGAGCACCGCAGCCGACCAGACGGCGCGGCTCGTCGTGGCCCTCGAGGGCGCGCTCATCGAGCATGGCCACGATGTCGAGGTGCCGGCCAACCTGACCGTGGACGATCTCGACCGGTTCTGCCGTCTGCTCGGCGTGAAGCCCTCGGACCTCATGGCCCGCATCGAGCAGCAGGACTGCCCTGGGTGGTGCCTTGGCGGTCACCCGGTGAACGATCCGGCGCACCACGTCGGCCTCATCTACGCGCGTAGCAACATCACGCTCAGCATGACGCAGGGCCTCGGTCAGGACGTGGCGATCTTCGTCCCCGAGGACGTCGAGCGGGGCCTGACCCCAGAGCGTGCACGGCACCTCGCGCTGGCCCTGACGATGGCCGCGGACGCAGCAGACGAAGGGGGTCAGCCGTGAGCGTGCTCGGCGTCGTCGTCGGCGTATGGCTCGGCGTGCTCGCGCTCGTCGTCGCATCGGTGGCGCTCGAGGTGTGGGCAGACCGGACGAAGGGGGGCCAGCGGTGAGTCAGCAGCTCGAACCGATCGCCGGCCACTTCCTGCGGGTCACACACGGCCCTGTGCGCGCCTACGTCGACTGCTCCTGTGACCAGCCACCACAGACCGTCCACGCGTCCATGCGGGCAGCAGAACGCACCGCGCTGCGGCACTACGTCGAGCACGCGCCACCCGGCGACGAGCGGGACCGTGCCGCGCGCCTGCTCGATCAAAGTGTCGACGGCACTTTGATCGGCGCCTCGCCGGACCCGAGCGAGGGCGTGGCGACCACCTAGACCGGCCGCGCGGGTCGTCCCTCCCCCTTCGGCTCGCGCGGCCACCCTCCGGGCTCTCCGGCGTCCACACGGCCTCTCACGGGTCCGTGTGCGCGCCAGGGCCACCCGGCCCGCGTCGTCTCCCATCACGGCTCTAGACGCCAGTAACCAGTAGCCGCCTGCGAAGTCCCATCGGCCGTGTGTGACAGGCACACGGCAGCACGTAGACCACCGTCTGATCAGCGGCCTACGTGTCCAGCACAGCCCGCGGCCTCACGGCCAGCGGGCCATGACTGCTGGCCCCTTCCGAGAGGGGTGGCTGGATCGGGGGTTCCCATCTGGGGGGGGGAGCCCAGAGGTCTGCCCCGCTCGCGGGTCCGCGCCTTGGCGGTGCCTGCTAGCGTCCCGCACATGGCACGAGATGGCAGGGAGAAGGTCGATCTGATCAGCTCGGAGGACCACGAGCGCATCGGCAAGCTGCTACTAGAGATCGGCGGCAAGAACGTCTCGTGGGGGGCGCAGGCGCACCTTGATGTGTGGCTAGCAGAATCCCGAATGGAGTCTGAGCGGCGGGCATCCCAGCGGCTATGGGTGGCGACGTGGGCCCTGGTTGTTGCGACCCTCGGGCTCGTCGCTGCGACCGTCGGGCTCATCTACGCGGGGTAGATGCGACCAGCCGACGTCGTCCGTCGATGACCTCGCTGGACAGGGCAATGCGCCCGGATCGCTCGAGCGAATGAGCCGCGCGACGTATCGAAACCTGCTCGGCCTCGGTGTCCTCGCAGCTGGTCAGCACCACGCCGTCGTCAGCGGTGCGCACGGCCTCGAGGATCAGCCGCTGCCATCGTCCATGACCTCGGGACACGCTTTCACCACCTTCGTTCTGTTCAGACGTAGCACTTGCCGGACCTGTTGAAGCGATTGATCCCCACCACAGGCGGGATGCAGGGCCATTCGTGCGGTTCCGCCCCACGTGGAAAAGAGGAATGGGGGGTAAAGCCCTATCCCAGAGGGTGCCGTCAGGACGACGAGGGGGTGGCCCCCCACCATCGCGCGGGGCGAGAGGTGTGCTCGCGCGTTGCCTCTCGCCCCGTCGAGGTCAGCCGGTGACGCGCGCCTTCAGGGCTGCGAGGTGCGCACGCTGCTCGTTGTCTGCAGAGTTGAGCGGGTCGAGCGCCTCGATCTTGCTGTCCAGGGCGGCGTTGATCGTCGCGGCCTGCGCGTTGATGGCAGCAGTCAGGGCTCGCTCGTATCGCTGCGCTGCGATGCGGTGACCTGTGAGCATCGAGGACTGGGCGAGCTTGGCCAGCGCTACGGCCTGCACCGTCGCGTCGTCGGCGCCTGATCCGTAGCTGTCTGCCACTGCGTCGCTGTCTGTGGGCTGTGGCTGTCGATCCTCGAACGTGGCTAGGGTGCCGGATGCCGTGGTCACGGGTGCGGGAATGGTGATGCCGGCTGCGATCAGCTCGGCGTGCAACTGCTTGGACATGTGCCCTCCTTGGGCGTTGGGTGAGTGCTGCAGGGGGTTGAACAGGGGGAGCCGGTGTGGCGCTGGGTGGTCTTGGCGGGAGAAAGGATTGCCATTCATGGCACCCACTCGCACCCATCGTTCGCGGACCTAGGGAGGCGACATCACGAGCCACCATCCGCGGGACGTTGACGCCACACCGGCAAGTCATGGGGGTCTAGCTGCTCATCAGTGATCCACGCTTGGCGCCGGTCGTCTCCGACCACGCCGAGTCAGCAGCCGCTGACGCCTTGGCCCGCTCGGCAGCGTGGACCTCGGTAGCCGCGGCCTGTGCCTGCGCTGGGGTGGGGAACCACAGCTGAGCACCGGCTCGCACGCCTCGCACGAACAGGTCGACAGGTCCGGTCGCGGGACGCATGGTCAGTGCTTGGCGCACGGGGCGCGGGTCGCTCCACGTTCCACAGTCCCAGCCACTGACTGCGTACTCAGCACCTGCGGTGACCATGCCTCGCAGGGCGTACATGGCTGCAAGGTCGGTGGCGTTGATGTCGAGCCGTGCGACGCCCTCGGCCTCCTCACCTCGGCCGTTGCGGATCAGCACGTTCAGGTCGTGGGTTTCCACGGCTGCGGCCTGCGTGACTGCGGCCATGAGCGGCTCAGCCACAGCGGCCAGGGCGGTCACGAGGTCGTCACCGTTGGCCCGGATGTCGGCAAGGACTGCGATGCCGGCGAGGATGCGGCCCTCGGTCCATGCCTCGAGGCGGTCGGTGATGGTGGCGAGGTCGAGGGCTACGCGGTCGACGGCCTTGGTGTCGGCCGTGGCGTATGCCTGCGCGAGGGCCTTCGCGTCGGCGCGCTGCGGTCGCATCTTCTCCACGACGTCGAGGTGTGCGAGAGCGGTGACGACACTGCTGGGCAGGTCCACGCCTACTGCCTGCAGGTCACCCGCGATCTTGCGTGCGCGGTCGGGTGCGGTCTTGCGCTGGAGGTTGCTCATGGTCAGTTCTCTTCTCTGCCGCTGAGCGGCGTGTAGGTGCTGGTGATGTGGTCGGCCTGGTTGGTGTGGCCCGCGATGTTCTCGAAGGTCTCGCCTTGGGTGGTGCCGATCCGTGTGCCGTCGCGGCGAGATCGCAGCGCTTCCACCACGGACTCGGGGGGCTGCGCGGTGCCGTTGCGCATGAGCTCTTGGATTGCTGCTCGTGCTGCGGTGTGGCGCTCCCGTCTGGTGCGGTCGTTGTCGCTGAGTTCGCCTAGGTCATGGCTGAGGCTCATTGGTCGGTCTCCTTCGTTTCCTTGTGGGTGTCTTCTGGGTGGGCCATCTCGTCGGCCAGGGCGTGCAGCGCCTCAGCGATGCGTGTCCAGTGCGCGTGACCGCCACGGGCAGCAGCGGCCTCGATGATCGCGGCGGCGGCTCGCAGGGTCGCGCCCGTCATGCCGCCCTCTTCCTGCGCTTCGGTGGGGTCATGCCCCTGTCGATGCCCCCGTAGACGCCTACCTCTTCGCTGTCGTCGCCAGCCGCCCGGCAGACCTGCGCGACGGGGCAGCCCTGGCACAGCACAGCGGCTCGGGCTCGGTCTGCGTCATCGTCGGATGTCCACCACGTGTGGTCCGCAGGCTCAGCGCACCTCACGCGCCGGCCATTGGCTGCGAGGTTGAGTAGTGCGCGGTCGAGGTCAGCACGAGCGGTCATGGCAGCAGCCCGTCAGGGTCGGTGAGCACGTACCCGTGCAGCGCGGTACAGCTGCTCGCGCGGTGCCCCAGGAAGTCACGGGCGATGCTCAGGTCACGACCGCCCCCGTGTGAGTGAGCGCGCCCGCAGTGGGGACAGACGATGTGCAGGATGACCTGTCCGTTGCCGTGCTCGGTGATGTGGGTCAGGGGTGCGTCTCGTTGGTTCGGGTGCGTCATGCGGTCCTCTCCTTGGTCAGCTCTTCGCAGGTCATGCAGCGGTCGGGGGCAAGCGCCCAACCGTGTCTGGGGCACTCGGGGTGACGAAGTGACGACGAAAACGCCTCTTCTCTGGTTGTGCCCCTACTGCCCTCTATTTCTTCCAAGTTGAAGACCGAGAGATTGGGGGGTTTTCTCGTCACCTCGTCACCTTTTGGAGGACTTCCGCCCGGCTCTAGGTCGACAGGCGGTGACGAAAGTGGTGACGAGAGGGTGACGGAATCCGCCGCGGCACTTCTCGTCACCGTTTCGTCACCCGTCTCGTCACCCTTTGGGGTCGGCGGTGAGATCTCCCAGACCTGGCCGCGCTTCGTCTTCTCGTCAGTCAGTTCGACAGACCATCCGACCTTGCGAAGGGAGGGTGCGCGACGCTTCAGCTCCGACGTGAGGGCACGAGCGCCAGACGGCCAGCCCTTGGGCGGACGGGTGTCCCCGAGAGTCGCCTCGAGCAACTCCAGCAGCTCTGCGGATGCACCGCGCCACGGTGAGGTCACGGCTCCTGTCAGGGCAGCCAACACGGGGGTGCTCGCCACCGCGTCGGACGCCAGCGCGCCGGCCTGGTCCCGGTAGCGACCTAGCCCGTCCGAGCCTTGGATGAGGTCGACGGCTGCGAGGACGTGAGCGAAGTCGGCCATGCGGGGCGCGCGCTCGAGCCTGATCGTCGGCAGCACCTCGAGCACCCGAGTCGTCAGGTCCAGCAGTCCACCGAGAATGTCGGGCAGCGCGTCCTGCCACCGCTGGGTCAGGTCATCGTCTCGGGCCCGGTCGGTCTCTTCGATCCGATGCAGGTCCACGGTCACGAGCCGGTCGGCCAGGTCATCGCGCACCGAGCCCACGTCGATGCCGTTGAGGATCACCACGCGCTTGAACTGGAAGACGAACAGGTCACCATCGGTGAACAGGGACCGCTTGACGTCACCGTCACCCGTGGCGGCACGGCACAGAGCGTCACTGAGCCAGTCAGGCAGCACCGAGAGGTTGTCCACGGCCACGACGTGAGACCCAAACGCGGCAGTCGTCCACGAGTCCAGATCGCGTGGTGGCTTGCGCAGCGGCACCGTGGACGCGTCGACGATCGAGGCAATGATCTTCGCCGCGGTGCTCTTGCCCGAACCCTGCTCGCCAGTCAGCAGCAAGATCGGGTGCGGGATGTCCGGCATGAGCGACGCCACCATGAACGCGGTCAGCACCGCCCGGTCGGCCGGCGCCACATTCAGCAGCGACCACAGACGCGACAGATCACCTTGGGCAACCGGACGGGCCAGCGGGGCGGTGAGAGCCGTCCGACGATGCAGCACGGGCGCCTCGTCGACGATCTCCCAACCGTTGGCACCGATGCGCACCAGCTGGCCCGTGTCGTCGCCCAGGTCAAGCCACAACTGATCGTCATAGTCGGCCACCCGCAACGCCAGCGCCCGCGCGGTCGCGCGCAGCGCCAGACCCTGCAGCGCCTGCATGGCGTCCTGCAATGCCTGCTGCGGTGGGGGCGATCCGTGCTCGTCGAGGTAGGCCGCTGCCAGCTCGGCCCGCAGCGATCCGCCCTTGCCGGTGAGCATCACCATGACGCGGGGACCGAACAGGGGCAGCGCGTAACAGTGGCCCGTCTCTGAGACACCGAACTCGTAGCGATCACGAGCGATCTCGGTCAGCAGCGCGGCCGCGGACTTCTTCTTGGGGGTCTCGCTCATGCTGCACCCCCTTCGCCGAACCGGGCGTCGATACGCGCACGACGGGCGGCGGCCTCGGCAGGGTCGACCTCGGGGACACGGATCATCGCGGTGACGACATCGGCGGCCGCACGATGAGCAGCGGATGCCTCAGCGTCAGCGCGGCGCCGGCCCTCTTCCACGCCGATCGTCCAGCCGGCGCACCACGCGTCGACGTAGTGGTGCCACTGCTCGGCAGGCATGAGCTCGTGCACGTCGAGGGGGTCATTCATGCTGACCCCCTTCGCCGTCGAGGTCGACGTGGCCCACGGGCTGCAGCTGCACCAAGGCGACCGACGCCGGCACACCACGCTTGGCGGCCAGGTCGAGCGCGCGCATGGCGGCCGCGATCGTGAACACGACCTTGCGACGCACACCGCCGTTACGCAGGCCGGTGACGACGAGCAGCGCCATGTCAGACCGCTGCAGGGAAGCATCGAGTGCGCCTAGACTGGACTCAGATCGCGTTGGCCCGTTGATCTTCTGGACGTCCCCTCGGACCCACACCGGGGGGCGTTCGCTTGTCTGCTCAGGCAATGAGACCACCGGCCAGGGACCGCAGCTCGGTCTCGGCGGCAACTGCAGCCTCGGTGGCCTCGCGGGCACGACGTCGGGACTGTGCCGACTTCAGCGCCAGCCGCTTGAAGTGAGCGCTGCGCAGGCTCTTGGCCCGCTGGGGGTCTCCCCCGGCCTGCTCGAGGAACTTCGCATCGAGGGCACGGCGGGCGGGTGCAGTGCGGGCAGAACGGTCCTCGGTGTTGGCCCAGGACATGTCGGCCGCCATCGAGGCGGCCAACCTTCGTTCTGCGTCAGAAACGTCAAAGCGCACGACGGCTCTCCTAAGGGAAAGCCTGCGTGCGCTACTTCACAGGTGTGTTTCGTCGTCTTACGACGCGCTGTGCCTTCAGGGTAGCACTGCGCTCAGACGCCGGTACATCGAGACACGCCCAGACAGTCCACTCTCAGGAACCCTGTAGATCGTGCTCGAGACACTCACGGGCCGGTCCGCCAGCAGTTCGCCACGTCTGTTGCGTCGTCCGACGCCCACCACTTGGCGCGCATCGAAAATCGTGCGACAGGTGCCGCAGCCCATTGGAGCCCACGGCCCCCCAGCTCGGTGGGCATCGACACCGGGCTCAGCCTGCAACTGCTCGGACGACATCGCCCGGGCAGGCACTCTCAGTCGCGGCAATACTGCAGCTAACGCCGACAGGTCGCCATCACGTCGGGCGTTGGCTCGGCGCGTGAACTCGAGAATGGTCGCCACCGTCTCGGCATCTTCGGCCCGTGCCGCCACCTCGAAATCCTCCAACGCGGTCGAAAACACGATGTCGGCAGCGCCCGCCGGCGAATGGTCATAGCCAGCCGTCCACACCAAGACCCCGGTCTCGACTCCAATTCTGCGGCCGCAGCGGCATCGGATCGGACTCCCCGGAGGTGCCGGCTCTGACGCGATCTCTTCGCCCATGAGCTCGTCCCACAGATTCACAGCTCCCCCAGGTTCAATCGCTTGGCTTCGTCGGCGGCACGAGCGGACGCCTGCGCCTTGGTGTATCGCATGAGCATTTGCGGTGATCGCCAGCCAGCCACCGACATGAGACCGCCCTCGGACCCGCCCTTGGCCAGCCAGCGATGGGCTGCGGTGTGGCGCATGCGGTGTGGGTGGAATCCCTGCACGCCTGCGGCCTCCGCGCGCTTGCCCAGCGCGTCGTACAGCCCGGCGTATTGCAGTGGGCCACCACGGGCAGCCAGCCAGAATGTCGAGGTGGTCGAGTCCTTGTGCCTCTGGCGGGCGCGCACGTACTTGCCCAGCCGTGCGGCAGCCTGTGGGGACAGCGGGACCGTGCGGCCCTGTCGTGTCTTCGTCCTCGTAATGCTCAGGCCGGGCGGGTTGTCCTTCCAATGCACGTCGGCAACATCGAGCCCCAGCAACTCCCCCGCACGCATGCCCGTCTCTGCCAGTACATGAATCATCGCCAGGTCGCGCACGTCGATGTAGGCGCGCTCGGCCCCGGCCCCCTTCGGCGTCTGGCAGGCGGCGATCATGGCGGCGATCTGCTCATCCGTCAGCGGCTCGACAAGCTTCTCGTCAACGGCAGGCTGCGGCATGTCCACAAAAGGGTTGCTGTCGATCTCGTCCTCGTCCAGCAGCCACTTGGTGAACTGTCGAACGGCGGTCAGCCGAGATCGCGCGGTATACCCCTGCAGCCCCTGCTCGTCTCGCAGGTAGGCCAGCCAGGCGGACAGCACGCGCCGGCGGATCGGCTCATCGTGACCGTGGGTGCGGCAGAACTCGAGGAACTGGTCGACGCCGCGCCGGTAGGTCACCAGCGTGTTGTCCGACTTGCCCATGCCCCGCAGGTGCACCAACCAGAACTCCACCAGCTCGAGGGCAGCCTCGAGCGTCAGACCGGGTTCTTCAGGTTGCTTCGCCACACCCCTAGCGTACCAATATCTTCACTATGAGCGCTATGCGTGCTAGCGTTCCTCACATCAGGGCTTCACAGCCCCGGAATGACGGGCAATATCGGCTAGTTCCCCTCAGGTCACTGACCGAGGAACTTCTCGAAGCCCTTGGGCAGCTGGCTCGGGTCGAGGTCGGCAGGCGGACCCGCCGGACCGCCCGCGCCTCCCCCACCGAAGGCCGCACCCGCCGGACCGGCCGGGCCGCGACCTGCTGCCCGCTCCGCTGCCTCGTGCTCCTGCTGAGCGCGCTTGGCCGGGTTGCCGGACTTGCCCTTCTTCTTCACCTGCTTGGTCTGCTTCTTGCGACCACCGCCCATGCCGGGCATCCCGGGCATCCCCGGCATGCCACCGCCACGGGCGAGCTGCTTCATCATCTTCTGCGCCTCGCCGAAGCGCTCGAGCAGCTGGTTGATCTCGGAGACGGTCACGCCGGCGCCCTTGGCGATGCGTGAGCGGCGCGAGCCGTTGATCTGCTTGGGGTGCGTGCGCTCGAAGGGGGTCATCGAGCGCACCATCGCCTCGACCCGGTCGAACTCGCGCTCGTCGAGGTTGTCCAGCTGTGCCGACATCTGGCCCATGCCGGGCATCATCTTGAGCATCGACTTCAGCGAGCCCATGCGCTTGAGCGCTGACATCTGCTGGAGGAAGTCGTCGAAGGTGAAGTCCTCCGCCGAGAGGAACTTGCGCTGCATCTCCTCGGCCTCGCCGGCCTCGAAGGCGCGCTCGGCCTGCTCGATGAGGGTGAGGACGTCACCCATGTCGAGGATGCGGCTGGCCATCCGGTCGGGGTGGAAGACCTCGATGTCCTTGGTCTGCTCACCCGTGGAGGCGAACATGATCGGTCGACCCGTGGTCCCGGCCACCGACAGGGCCGCACCACCGCGGGCGTCACCATCGAGCTTGGACAGGACGACACCGGTGAAGTCGACACCCTCGGCGAAGGCCCTGGCCGTCTCGACCGCGGCCTGACCGATCATCGCGTCGATGACGAAGAGGACCTCGTCCGGGTTGATCGCGGCACGGATGTCCGCGGCCTGCTGCATCAGCTCGGCGTCGACCGCCAGGCGACCGGCGGTGTCGACGATGACGACGTCGTGCAGCTGGGACTGTGCGTGCGCGATGCCTGCCCGACTGACGGAGACGGGGTCTCCGAAGGAGCGGGTGCCCTCTCCTGACTCGACGACGGCGTCGTGACCGCCGGTGTTGCCGCGCTCGGGGGCGAAGACGGGGACGCCAGCGCGCTGGCCGGTCACCTCGAGCTGCGTGACGGCATTGGGGCGCTGCAGGTCGGCGGCGACGAGGATGGGCGTGTGGCCCTGCTGCTTGAGCCAGGCGCCGAGCTTGCCGGCGAAGGTCGTCTTGCCGGAGCCCTGGAGGCCGGCGAGCATGATGACGGTCGGCGGACGCTTGGCGAACTGGATGGTCCGCGTGTTGCCGCCGAGGATCGTCACGAGCTCCTCGTTGACGATCTTGATGACCTGCTGGGCCGGGTTGAGGGCCCCGCTCACCTCGGCGCCGGTGGCGCGCTCGCGCACCGCGGAGGTGAACTCCTTGACGACGGGCAGGGCGACATCGGCGTCGATGAGGGCCATCCGGATGTCGCGGACGGTCTTGTTGACGTCGGACTCGGACAGGCGCCCCTTGCCGCGAAGGTTCTTGAAGGTCGCGGTCAGACGGTCGGACAGGCTGGTGAACACCCGGCCTAGGGTACTTGCCCGCGAGCACTGCCCGTGCTCAGGCGGTGTCGCAGGCGTCGATGACGGCCGAGACGGCCCGTCCCACGGCCGCTGGGGCCAGCTCGCGCCCCTGCGCATCCGTGACGTAGAAGGTGTCGAGGGTCTGCCCGGCGAAGGTCGAGATGTGGGCCGAGCGGATCCGCAGCCCCTCCCGCGTCAGGGCCCTCCCGAGGTCGTGCAGCAGGCCAGCCCTGTCGTGCGAGCGCACCTCGAGCACGGTGGCTCCGCTGCCGGCGCTCGGCAGGACGAAGGCGCTGGTGCCGGCGGTGGCGACCGACGACATCGGGTCGTTCCGGCGTGGCGACAGCGCCGTCAGAGCGGCTCGGTCGCCGGCCTCGAGCCGGGTCAGCCCCGCCGCCAGCCGGCTGGTCTCGGGCGCGTCACCGCCCGGGGACTCGACGAACCACTCGTCCACCGCGATGCCCTCGGTGGTGGCCAGCCGGGCCCGACGCACGGTCATGCCGTGGGCGGCGAGGAGTCCGGCGGTGTCGGCGAAGAGCCCCACCCGGTCGCGGCAGTGGACGGTCACCGTCCATCCCCCCGGTCCGGGCTCGACGCGTACGTGCACCCGTCCGGCCGTGACGTCCTCGAGGGCAGTGGGGTCCATGGTCGGTGCAGGGGCCAGCGGTGGAAGGTGTGGCGCACGGCCCGTGAGGCGCTCTCGCACCAGTCCGGTCAGGGAGTCGAGCAGGCTTGCCCGCCAGTCGGTCCACGCCACGGGCCCGGCCGCGCGTGCATCGGCGATCGTCAGCGCCCGCAACAGCTCGAAGGTCTGCGGGTCCTCCCCCACCAGCCGGCACACGGAGTCCACGGTCGCCGGGTCCGACAGGTCCCGGCGGGTGGCGGTCTCGATGAGCGTCAGGTGCTCGCGGACGAGCAGGACGACGGTGGCACGCTCCTCGTCGGGCAGGCCCCATCGCCGCAGCACGAGATCGGCGATGTCGCCCCCGGTGCGTGAGTGGTCCCGGGCTCCAGCGATCTTGCCGATGTCGTGCAGGAGGGCTGCGAGGTGGAGCAGGTCGGCTCGCGCGACATCGCGCCCGACGACCGTGGCCTGCGAGACCGTCTCGAGGAGGTGTCGCTCGACGGTGTGCCGATGGATCGGGTGGTGCTGCGGCCGGCCACGCACCGCCGCCCACTCGGGCAGCCACCGCTCGACCACGCCGACCTGGTCCAGGCCCTCCCAGACGCTCGGCAGACCTCGCCCCGCGGCGAGCAGGTCCGTGAGCAGGTCCCGGTGCTGCTGGCTCCAAGGACGCGATGGGTCGGGGCAGGCAGCGAGGTTGGTGAGCGTCTGCGGCGAGAGCGGCAGCCCGGCACGGGCCGCGACCACCGCAGCACGAAGGGGGAGGGTCGGGTCGGCGCTGGCGAGCCGGGTCGAGCCGAGGACCGCTTCCCCGTCGTGGACGAAGAGTCCGTGGCCGAGCGGTGTCATCGTCGGGCGCCGGGGGCCGACCCGCAGGGTGCGTGCCCGCTGGCTCTGGCCGGCGCGTCGCATGGTCGCCTCGAGCGCCCAGGCGATGGTGCGAGCCGACGTGGAGACGGTGGTGAGCAGCTCGTCGCGATCAGCGAGGCCGAGCAGCGCCGCCACAGCGTCGTGCTCCTCACGCAGCAGACGATCACGCCCGCGTCCGGTCACGACGTGCAGGGCGTCCCGCACGTCGAGGAGCCGCTCGAGCGCCGGGCCCACCGACCCGTGGGGGCGGTCGGTCAGCCACGCCCTGGTCAGGGCGTCGAGCACCGTCACATCACGCAGGCCGCCGAGCGCCTCCTTCAGGTCCGGCTCGACCTGCTGGCTGAGCTCTCCGTGCCGGTGGTGTCGCGCGCGGACGGACTCGACGAACTGCGGCAGCCGGGTCCGTGCGCCCGACCGCCAGTCGTGGGCGACGGTCGCCCGTACCCCGGCGACCAGCTCCTCATCGCCCGCGACGAGCGACAGGTCGAGCAGACCGACCGCAGCCGACAGGTCGTGACGGGCGATGTCCCGGCACTCGCGGCTGGAGCGCACGGAGTGGTCGAGGGAGAGCCCCGAGTCCCAGATCGGGTACCAGAGGCGGTCGGCCATCTCGGTGAGGGACTCCCCCTTCGTGCTGCGACCGTCGTGGACGAGCACCAGATCGAGGTCGCTGAGCGGGCCCGACGTCCCGCGCCCGAGGGAGCCGACGGCCGCGAGCGCGATGCCCTCGTGCTCACCGACGGCACCGGCGTAGAGCTCTCCCAGCCAGGCGCGGGTCGCGTCGGCGATGGCGGCCCGCCGGGCCGGGCCGGCGCCCGGGAGGGTGAACTCCCGGGTGCCGGCGAGGTCGAGGCGGGTGGCCCGCAGGTCGTCTCCGGTCGCTGTCATGAGGCTCCGAGGCTCAGATCGCCTCGACTCCCTTCTCCCCGGTGCGCACGCGCACGACGTCCTCGATCGGGCTGACCCAGACCTTGCCGTCGCCGATGCGCCCCGTGCGGGCAGCGGTCACCACGACAGCGACGACGCCCTCGCTGTCGAGGTCCTCGACGAGGACCTCGAGACGGATCTTCGGCACGAAGTCGACGGTGTACTCCGCTCCCCGGTACACCTCGCTGTGACCACGCTGGCGGCCGAACCCGCTGGCCTCGCTCACGGTCATGCCGGTGATCCCGTACGCCTCGAGCGATTCCTTGACGTCGTCGAGCTGGTGCGGCTTGATGATGGCGGTGACGAGCTTCATGAGGTGGCTCCTTCGGTGATCTCCTCGTGGTGACGTGCATCGTGCTGCAGACCGGCGCCGGACACGCCCACGCGTCCACCTCGGGCGACGAGGTCGTACCCGGACTCCGCGTGCTCGCTGCCGTCGATGCCGGCGACCTCGACATCATCGGCGACGCGCCAACCCATGGCCGCCCTGAGGGCCAGGGCGATGACGAGTGTGAGCACACCGGAGATGATGAGCGAGGCGAGGGCGACGACGACCTGGACGAGCGTCTGGTCGAAGCCTCCTCCGTAGAAGAGCCCGGTGCCGGTCGCGAGCAGTCCGGCGCCGACGGTGCCCCACAGACCGGAGACCAGGTGGACCCCGACCACGTCGAGCGAGTCGTCGTAGCCGAAGCGGAACTTCAACCCCACCGCCAGGGCTGACAGGGCACCGGCGACGAGCCCGAGGACGATCGAGCCGACCGGTGAGAGCGCGCCACAGGCCGGAGTGATCGCCACGAGCCCGGCGACGACACCAGAGGCTGCGCCGATCGACGTCGCGTGACCGTCACGGACCCTCTCCACGGCCAACCAGCCGAGGATGCCCGCGCAGGTGGCCACCGTCGTGTTGACCCAGACGAGGCTGGCGACCCCGTCCGCTGCGAGCTCCGAGCCGGCGTTGAAGCCGAACCACCCGAACCACAGCAGTCCGGCGCCGAGCATGACGAGCGGGACGTTGTGGGGGCGCATCGCGGTGCGCCCGAAGCCGATCCGCTTGCCGACGACCAGGGCGAGGACGAGCCCGGCCATGCCGGCGTTGATGTGCACGACCGTGCCACCGGCGAAGTCGATGGGGGCGACCGTGGCCGCACCGTCGGTGACGCCGAAGAGCTTCGCGGGGATCCCCCCTTCGGCACCGGAGAGCAGGCCGCCTCCCCAGACCATGTGGGCCATGGGGAAGTAGACGACCGTCACCCAGACGGCGGCGAAGACCATCCACGTGGAGAACTTCACGCGGTCGGCGACCGCTCCGGAGATCAGCGCGACCGTGATGATCGCGAAGGTCAGCTGGAAGCCGGCAAAGAGGATCTCAGGGATGTAGACACCGCTGCCGAAGACATCGATCACCGGTGTCCCGTCGGCGCCCACGGTCTTGGTCACCCCCTCGAGGGTGCTCGCCACCCCGCGCAGGCCGAAGGCGTCGAAGGGGTTGGCCATCACCCCCGCGACGTCCGAGCCGCCGAAGGACATCGAGTATCCCCACAGGACGTAGATGACGCCGACGACGCCCATGGAGCCGAAACTCATCATCATCATGTTGAGCACGGACTTGGCGCGCGTCATCCCTCCGTAGAAGAGGGCGAGGCCGGGTGTCATCAGCAGGACGAGGGCCGCGCAGATGATCATGAAGGCAGTCGCTGAGGGGTCGATCGTGGGTGGGCTCGCCGCGAGGGGCGCGATGGCTGGACTCATGTGCCACAGACTGCGAGAGCAGCATTTCATCTCGGGGCGCTCCAGGTTACGTGGGTGTTTCGCTCCCGGGCCGTGGGTTAAGCCTCTGTGACGCGCCCGGGCTGCGGCCGCCAGCCCAGGTGGCATACGGTGAGGCCGCAGACACAACTTCCGGGGGGAACGCCTGTGCGCCCACTCCCGACGTACCAGCAGGGAGAACCATGAGCATGCCGCCCCCCGGCCCCGGGCAGCCGGGACCGCGCCCCCAGGGACCGAGCAACAACCAGCCGCCCTACGGCCAGCCCTACGGTCAGCAGCCGCCGTATGGCCAGCAGCCGTCGTATGGCCAGCAGCCGCCCGGCGGCACGCCCTACGGCGCACCGTACGGCGCACCCGGCGGCGGCGTTCCCCCGCGCAAGGGCGGGGTCCCGGTCTGGGCCTGGGTCGTGGGCGGGATCGCGCTGGTCCTCGTGCTGTGCCTCTGCGGTGGGATCGGCCTCGTCGCCCTGTCGGACGACGACTCGTCGTCATCGTCCACGACGACGTCATCCACATCGACGTCGACGACCGAGTCCCCCACCGAGTCCTCGACCTCCGAGACGACGACTCCCCCGACCTCGAGCGACTCGTCGACGTTCACCGTGCCGCCGGCCACGCCGTCCACGTCGAGTGCGCCCCCGACCCCGGCCGGGTCGAAGGCCAACACCAACACCTCGCTGAAGCTCCCCGCCGACGAGGTCGAGACGCAGATCGCCAACGGGATGAAGGCCTACGGCCACACGAAGTCCGACATCAGCTGCCCCTCCGACCTCGTGCTCGTCGCTGGCCGTAAGGCCTTCTGCACCGCCCCGGTCCCCGGCAAGAGCGGCACGACCTCGACGGTCACCGTCGAGGTCGTCTGGGCCGTCATCGTCGGCTCCGACGCCCGCTACTACCTCAACTTCAACCAGCCGCTGAACTAGTCCCTCTCAGCAGTCACGCACAGGGCCCCGACCGCGTCTGCGGTCGGGGCCCTGTGCGTGAGGCGTGCGGCCGATCAGCCGACGATCGCGTCGACGAAGGCCTCCGGGACGAAGGGAGCCAGGTCGTCCGGGCCCTCACCGAGGCCCACGAGCTTGACCGGAACCCCGAGCTGGCGCTGCACGGCCACGACGATGCCGCCCTTGGCGGTGCCGTCGAGCTTGGTCAGCACGACACCGGTGACGTCGACGGCCTCGGCGAAGACCTTGGCCTGGGCCAGACCGTTCTGCCCCGTGGTCGCGTCGAGCACGAGGAGGACCTCGTCGATCGGGGTCTGCTTCTCGATGACCCGCTTGACCTTGGCCAGCTCGTCCATGAGCCCGACCTTGTTGTGCAGCCGACCCGCGGTGTCGATGATCACCACGTCGACCTCGGCGTCCGCTGCGGCCTTGACCGCGTCGAAGGCCACGGCTGCGGGGTCGGCGCCCTCGCGGTCGCTGCGCACGGTGGGTACGCCCACGCGGGCGCCCCAGGTCTCGAGCTGGTCGGCAGCCGCCGCGCGGAAGGTGTCCGCAGCACCGAGCAGGACGTCTCGGTCGTTGGCCACGAGGACGCGTGCCAGCTTGCCGACGGTCGTCGTCTTGCCGGTGCCGTTGACCCCGACGACGAGGATGCAGGCCGGACGATCGCCGACACGTGAGGCGGCCAGGCCACGGTCCATGGTCGGGTCGACGAGTGCGAGCAGGTCGGAGTAGAGCCAGTCCTTGGCGACCTCGGGGTCCGTGGTGCCGTCGACGGACACGTGGGCACGAAGGGAGTCGACGAGCTCGGTCGTCGGCTCCATGCCGAGGTCGGCGATGAGCAGGGTGTCCTCGACCTCCTCCCAGTCCTCCTCGGAGAGCGTGCCCTGGGAGAGCAGCGCGAGCAGGCCCTTGCCGATCGCTCCGTTGGAACGGGCCAGCCGCGAGCGCAACGCCCGCATCCGGTCGCGGGTGGGAGCAGGGGTGTCGAGCTGCTGCTCCGGCTCGGTCGTGGTCTCTGGTTCGGCCGCGACCTCGGGCTCAGCGGGGGTCGCGGGCTCGGCCGGGACCTCGGCGGGCGCCTCTGCGGGGGCTTCGGCCGGCGGTGCAACAGTCCGGGCCCGCTCGGCGCCCTCGTCCGAGGCAGGCGGGGTGAAGTCCTCGTCTGCCGGCGTCGTGGCCGGCGTCGTCACCGCCTCGGGGGTGGTCTCCTGCTGCTCGGCCGGCGGCTGCTCCCCCTTCGCCTCCTGCGGCGGGGCCTGCGACTGGGTGTGCTCGCTCGGCCGGTCCAGCACGATCGTGCCGCTGCGGTGGTCGGTCGCGCCCTTGGGGCGCTCCGGGGGGCGGTGCTCCTTCGGGAGTTCCTTGGTCTTGCCGCCTCCGCCGCGTAGCAGGCCCACTGCAAGTCCTCCGAGGAGAAGCAGGAGGCCGACGGCGACGGCGATGTACTCGGTCAGTGTGTCGATGCCCATCACGGGGCCATCCTCGCAGGATCACCTGACCGCGACGAACCACCCTCAGGAGCGAAGGGAGGGCACCGGAACCTCGCGCTCGGGGTGGGCCGCGAGGGCGCGCGCCCAGGCGAGCAGCCCCACGACGTCGATGCCGTGCGGGGCTAGGGCGACGTACGGGGCGATGGCGTCGCCGCCACGGGTCGTCACGCTTGTCGCGCCCGCAGTGTTGCCGCGACGTTGGTGGGTGAGCCCGACCGCGAGCTGGGCCAGCCCCTGCCACAGGGCCCGCTCGGGCTCCGGCGCTCCCTTCCACTGCTCCTCGAGGACCTCGTGGGCGTGGAAGGGCATCTCGCGATCGAGGTAGGCCTGGGCATCGGCGATGGCCTCGTCGGGTGTGCGGTCACGGGCCTCGACCCGCTCCACGCCAGGGCTTCCGTGCGGCAGGGGCCGGCCGAGCCCGTCGCGGGGCCGGGCGTTTTCGGCCCGCCCCCGCGCGTCGCGGTCCCGCTCAGGAGTCATCGCGGACTCAGAAGAGCGAGACCCGCTGCTGCGGGTCGAGCCACATCCCGTCGCCCTCACGCGTGTCGAAGGCGGCATGGAAGGCGTCGATGTTGCGCACGGCGTTGGCGCGCACGTCCTGAGGACTGTGCGGGTCGATCGCGAGCAACCGCACGGCCTCCTCCGGGCGGGCGTCGCCGCACCAGACGCGGGCCCAGTTGCTGAAGAAGCGCTGCTCTCCGGTCAAGCCGTCCTCGTCGACCGCCTGTGCCGCCTCGCCGGCGGCGATGAGATAGGCGGCATGACCGATGGCCAGGCCACCGATGTCGCCGATGTTTTCACCCACGGTCAGGGCGCCGTTGACGGTGTGGCCGGGCGCATTGCGCGTCGTCAACCCGTCGAACTGCGCGATGAGGGCGTCGCGCCGCGCCTCGAAGGCGCTGCGGTCCTCCTCGGTCCACCAGTCGCGCAGGTTGCCCTGGCCGTCGAAGGTCGAGCCGGCGTCGTCGAAGCCGTGGCCGATCTCGTGCCCGATGACGGCGCCGATGCCGCCGTAGTTGTCGGCGTCGTCACCCTCGGCATCGAAGAAGGGTGGTTGCAGGATCGCTGCGGGGAAGACGATCTCGTTGAGCCCGGGGTTGTAGTAGGCGTTGACCGTCTGCGGCGTGAGGAACCACTCGTCGCGGTCCACCGGCCCGCCGAGCTTGGCGAGGGCCCGGTCGACCTCGAAGGCAGCCACCCGGCGGACATTGCCGACGAGGTCGTCCTCGTGGATCTCGACGGAGGAGTAGTCGCGCCAGGTGCTCGGGTGCCCCACCTTGGGGGTGAAGGCCTCGAGCTTGGCGATGGCCTGCTGCTGGGTCGCCTCGCTCATCCACTCGGCGGCGGCGAAGGAACGACGGAAGGCCTCGACGAGGTGGTCCACCAGCTCGGCCATCCGCTCGCGCGCGGCCGGCGGGAAGTGCCGAGCGACGTAGAGCTCACCGACGGCCTCACCGAGAGAGGCATCGACGAGAGAGACGCCGCGCTTCCACCGGGCGCGCTGCTGCGGTATGCCGGAGAGGGTGCGCCCGACGAAGTCGAACTCCTCGTCGACGATCCGCGCGTCGAGGTAGGCCGCGTTGGACTGGACGATGCGCAGCCGCAGCCAGTCGCGCCAGGTCGCCAGCTCAGTGGAGTCCAGGGTGCGGGAGAGGCCGCGCAGGAAGTCTGGCTGGCGCACGACGACCTCGGCGAAGGGGGCCTCGCTGCCGAGTCCGGCCGCCCAGGCTCCCCAGTCGATCGCGGGAGCGAGGTCGGTCAGCCCTGCCGCATCGACGAGCGTGTAGGTCTTGACCGGGTCCCGGTTGCTCACCCGGTCCCAGTGGTCCTTGGCGAGCGTGGTCTCGAGGTCGACGACGCGATCGGCAGTCTGCGCAGCGGACTCCTCGTCGAGACCGAGCGCCAGCGAGAAGAGGCGGGTGACGTGCTCACGGTAGGCGGTCAGCGTCGCCGCGTGCTGCTCGTCGCGGTAGTAGGACTCGTCCGGCAGGCCGAGACCGCCCTGCTCGAGATAGAGGACATAGCGCGACGAATCGCGGTCATCGGTGTTGACGAAGGGCATGACGAACCCACTGACGCCCTCGCGCGCCAGCCGGCCGGTCAGGGCGACCAGGTCGGGGACGCTCGTGGCCTCGTCGACGCCTGCGAGGAGATCAGCGATCGGTGCGGTCCCGAGCTGGTCCGCGCGGGCCTCGTCGAGGAAGGACCGGTAGAGGGCGCCGACCTTGCCGGCGACGTGGTCGGCCGCGATCTCGCCCGTCTCGACCTGCTGGGCGACGTCTTCGATGAGGGCACGCACGTCCTCCTCGGCCCGCTCACGCAGGACGTCGAAGGCCCCGTAGCGCCCCCGGTCGGCCGGGATCTCCACGGCCTCGAGCCAGTGGTTGTTGACGTGCCCGAAGAGGTCGTCCTGCGGCCGGACCCGCGGATCGACGGGGCCCTTGAAGGCGGGTGTGCGGTCGGTCACGGAACTCATGAGGCCTGTCGCTTGGTGGGCGTGACCGGCTTGTCCGTGGCGGCGCCCTTGGTGAGCGTGGCGCCCTTGTCGACCGACCGCTTGGACGTGGCGCTGGAGATCAGGTCGGACGTGCGGCTCGCTGCGCCGTCGGCCCCCTCACGCACCTTGACCACGACGCGCTCGCCGCGCGCGGTGAGGACCTCGCGGCCCTCGCGCCTGGCAGGGATGGCGACCAGACTCATGACGGCGACTGACAGGGCGAGGCACAGCAGCAGTCCTACGATCATGGCGGTCATGGCCCCATGGTCCTCTCTCAGGTCAGGCTGCTCAACTCGACCCGCCGTCCGGACCTCGACGGACTGAGGCGGTGGGAGGTCAGGCCGGCTGTGCCTGGCCCTCGGGGGCGACGTCACGCAGTCGCTGGCTGACGACGGTGGTGATGCCGTCACCGCGCATCGATACGCCGTAGAGCGCGTCGGCGACCTCCATCGTCTTCTTCTGGTGGGTGATGACGATCAGCTGACTGGAGTCGCGCAGCTCTTCGAAGAGCATGATGAGTCGGCCGAGGTTGGTGTCGTCGAGCGCTGCCTCCACCTCGTCCATGATGTAGAAGGGCGAGGGCCGCGCCTTGAAGATCGACACGAGCAGAGCCACCGCGACGAGCGAGCGCTCGCCTCCCGAGAGCAGCGAGAGGCGCTTGACCTTCTTGCCCGGCGGGCGCGCCTCGACCTCGATCCCGGTCGTCAGCATGTTGCTGGGGTCGGTGAGGATGAGCCGCCCCTCACCCCCTGGGAAGAGTCGGGAGAAGACCCCTTCGAACTGCTCGGCGGTGTCGGCGAAGGCCTCGGAGAAGACCTGCTCGACCCGCTCGTCGATCTCGGCGACGATCGACAGCAGGTCCTTCTTGGACTGGCGCAGGTCCTCCAGCTGGGTGGTGAGGAAGGTGTGCCGCTCCTCGAGCGCCGCGAACTCCTCCAGCGCCAGCGGGTTGACCCGGCCCAATGCCTTCAGCCCGCGCTCGGCGGTGCGCAGCCGCTTCTCCTGGACCTCACGCACATAGGGCTGCGGCTGCGGGAAGTCCTCGGCCTGCGGGTCCTCGTCGGGACCGGCGACGTGAGGGACGAGCTGGTGCGGGCCGTACTCCTCCATGAGGGCGTCCGGGTCGACCCCCAGCTCCTCGATCGCCTTGCTCTGCAGCTGCTCGATCCGCGCGATCTGCTGGGCCCGGGCGACCTCGTCGCGGTGCACCTCGTCGGTCAGCTCACGCAGGGAGTCCTGCTGCCCGGTCAGCTCGGTGCGCAGGCCACGCAGGGCCTCGTCGCGCTCCACACGGGCGGCCTCCCCCGTGTCGCGCTGCTGGGCAGCCACGACGGACGCAGCGGTGATGCGCTCTGCCGACCAGCGGGCAGCGGTCTCGACGGCGGCAGCCACCTCGGCCTCGCGGCGGCGACGCTCCCGGCGGGCCCGCAGTCGCTCCCGCGCGGCGATCTCGTTGCGGGCTGCGCCCTCGAGCGACTCCGCCCGACCGTGCAGCGACCGGGCTCGCTCTTCCTTGGTCCGAAGGGCGAGACGCACCTCGGTCTCCGCGGTGCGGGCAGATCTCGCCTCCAGCTCGAGACGCTCACGGTCGTCGGCCGACTCGTCGCTCTCGTCCTCCGTCGGCGCCGCGGACGCATCCTGAAGTCGTTGCTCGAGCTCGGCGAACTCGGCCCTGTCGGTCTCCAGCGCGGTGGAGACGTCGGCAATCTTGGCCCGGGTGCGCTCGGCCTCGGCTCGCGCCGTGCGGGTCGTGGTGCCCAGACCGCCCAGCTGCTCGGCGACGGCTGCCATCCGGGCATCGGACTCGTGCAGCGCCTCCATGGCGCCGTCCAGGATCTCGCGTCGCTCCGCGAGTACGTTGCGGGCCGTCGTGAGGGCGAAGGTCGACTCCTCGCTGCGCCGCGTGGCGTCCTGCAGCGTCGAGCGGGTCTCGTCGACGGCGGCCTGCAGCTCGAGCAGGCTGGGAGCGGCGCTCGACCCGCCGCGCACGAAGCCGGGTCCGTAGACGTCACCGTCGCGGGTGACCGCGGTCAGGTGGCCGACCTGGGCCAGGAGGGCCAGGGCTGCGGGTGTGTCCGCGACGATGGCGACGCGCTCGAGGACCTGGTCGACCGCGGGGCGCACCCCGTCGGGCGCCTCGACCACGTCGAGAGCCCACACCGCACCGTCCGGCAGGCCGGGCCAGGTCGACCGGTCGGAGGGTCGGGCAGTGGCCCCGACGACGAGGGTCGCCCGGCCGGAGTCGTCCGCGCGCAGCCGCTCGACCGCGCGGGCCGCAGCGTCGATGCTGCCCACGGCGAGCGCATTGCCCGCCTGGTCCAGAGCCGCGGCGACGGCGGCCTCGTGGCCACCGCTCACCGTGACGAGCTCGGCGACGGAGCCGAGGATCTCGTGCTCGCCGTCGGCTGCCTCGCGCAGCGCCTCGACCCCGTCCTTGCGGCGCAGGCTCAGCTCCAGGGCCTCGAGGCGGGCCTGTGCCGACTGACGGTCACGGTCAGCGGTGCGACCGGCCTCGACGATCCGCTCGACCTCTTCGGCGGCAGCGTCGTGCGCGTCGGTCGCGCGCTCGTAGACCTCGTCGAGGCCCTCTTCGCTCCCTTCCTCGTCGGCGATCGTGCCCTCGAGGCGGTGGAACTCGCGCTCGGCCTCGCTGGCCCGGGCGAGCGCCGTGGCGACGCTCTCCTCGAGCCGACCGACCTCGGCCTCGCGGGCCTCGATGCGCGAACGGCGGGCGCCGACCTGGCCAGCCAGCCGAGCCAGTCCTTCACGACGGTCGGCGGCACGCTGCGCCAGGGCAGCGATGCGCTGCTGCTCGGCGGTGAAGGCCTTCTCCAGTCCTTCGCGAGCGGCAACGGCCTCGGCAAGCTCCTCGGTGATCCGGGCGATCTCGGCGCGCAGCGCCTCCTCGTCCGCCCGGGCCTGGGCTGCCTGCGCCCGCAGCGCCTCGGGATCGCGGCCACTCGTCGTCTCGACCTCTTCGTCCTGCCCGAGCAGACGCACCCGCTCCGCGGCCAGGGACGCGGTCGCTGCCAGCCGGTCGGCCAGCGAGGCCAGACGCACGGCCCGCTGCTGGGCGGCCGCCAGGTCGGCGGCTGCAGCGGCGCCCGCCTCCTCGTGCTCGGTGATACGGGTACGGGCGGCAAGGACCGCCTGCTCCAAGGCCTTGCGCCGCTCGAGCATGGCCTGCTCGTCGGCGACCTCCTGCTCGAGGGCGGACGTCATCCGCACCAGGTCGTCGGCGAGCAGCCGGTAGCGCGCGTCACGGGCATCGGCCTGGATGACGACGGCCTTGCGGGCGGTCTCCGCCTGACGACCGAGCGGGCCGAGCTGGCGACGGATCTCGGTGGTCAGGTCGGCGACCCGGGAGAGGTTGGCCTCCATCCCGTCGAGCTTGCGGATCGCCTTCTCCTTGCGCTTGCGGTGCTTGAGGACACCCGCGGCCTCCTCGATGAACCCGCGCCGCTCCTCCGGGGTCGCGCGCAGGACCGCGTCGAGCTGACCCTGGCCGACGATGACGTGCATCTCGCGACCGATACCGGAGTCGGAGAGCAGCTCCTGGATGTCGAGCAGCCGGCAGGAGGTGCCGTTGATCGCGTACTCCGAACCGCCGTTGCGGAACATCGTGCGACTGATCGTCACCTCGGAGTAGTCGATCGGCAACGCCCCGTCGGTGTTGTCGATCGTCATCGTCACCTCGGCGCGTCCCAGCGCCGCCCGGCCGGTCGTCCCGGCGAAGATGACGTCCTCCATCTTGCCGCCGCGCAGGGTCTTGGCCCCCTGCTCCCCCATCACCCAGGCGAGCGCGTCCACGACATTGGACTTGCCCGAGCCGTTGGGGCCGACAATGCACGTGATCCCGGGCTCGAGCCGCATGTGGGTCGACGAGGCGAACGACTTGAAGCCCTTGAGGGTGAGGCTCTTGACGTACACGAGCGGGACGCTCCTCGGGCTGACGGCGGGCGATCCGGGCCACTCTACGGTGCCTGGCTCGCTCGGGGCCCGATGTTGCGCTGGCCGGGTGGGCTGCCGCCCGGCGACCTACCCGCAGGTGGCCGGCGCGGATCGGCGACGGAGCGGAGCTCGGGTGGGTCGGCGCGAATCAAGCCGAAGTCGAGAACGAGATCGGCACCACGGGACGACGAAGGACTTCGGCCCAGCGCCGACCCACCCGGGCTCCGCGACACCCAGCCCGACCCAGCGGGTCGTTCGGGACCCAGCCGGCCCTTCGGGACCAGGAGCGTCAGGCGGTCAGGACGATCGGGTCGCCGTCGGTGATGGCGATGGTGTGCTCGCTGTGGGCACCGCGGGAGCCGTCGGCGCTGCGCAGGGTCCAGCCGTCGGGGTCGGTGAAGATCTCGTCGGTGGTGGCGAGGAACCACGGCTCGATGGCGATCGTCAGGCCGGGCCGCAGCGGGATGCCGCGCCCGGGACGACCGTCGTTGGAGATGTGCGGATCGCCGTGCATCTCCCGGCCGACACCGTGGCCACCGAAGTCGGTGTTGATCGAGTAGCCCTCTGCGCGAGCGATGCCGGCGATGGCGGCGCCGATGTCACCGATCTTCTTGCCGGGACGCGCGATCTCGATCGCGGCAGCGAGCGCCCGTTCGGTGGTGTCGATGAGGCGCAGGTCCTCGGGGTCGGGGGTGCCGACGACGAAGGAGCGTGCGGCGTCGCAGACCCAGCCGCCGACGGACACGGCGAAGTCGACCGACAGCAGGTCGCCGTCGCGCAGGCGGTAGTCGTGCGGGAGTCCGTGCAGGACCGCGTCGTTGACCGAGGTGCACAGCACCTTGCCGAAGGGGCTCGCCCCGAAGGAGGGGTGGTAGTCGATGTAGCAGGAGCTCCCGCCGGCCGCACGGATCATGTCGTGGGCCAGTGCGTCGAGCTCGAGGAGGTTGGTGCCGACCTTCGCGGTCTCGGTGAGCCGCTGGAGGACGTCGCTCACCAGGCGTCCTGCGGGCCGCATGGCCTCGATCTCTTGGGGGGTCTTCAGCTCGATCATGGGATCACGCTATGCGATCTACTCACGTCCCCGGCAGGCCCGTCGGCAATCCGTCGATGCTCGAGGCATTGCGCTCACGGTGGTAGGCGCGCAACCCCTCCTCACCCTTCTTCTCCGCCCACCGTGGCATCAAGTCACGCTGACCCTCGAGCTCATAGAGCGGCACGCCGTATCCGCAAGACGTCTGCACGAGGTCGATGTCGACGTCGAAGATGGTCCGCGCTCCAAGCATCGGAGGGAAGAGATCCAGCAGCCGGTTCCAGTCCGGGTCGCCTTCGTGCACTGCACGAGCAGCGCCGTACAGCCGGAGAATGAGTGGCTCGCGCACGAAGGAGCAGAACATGAGCGTCATTCTCGGGTTGCTGAGCACATGAGCTGCCGACTCGTTGCCGCTGCCGGTCCCGTTCAGCCACACGACCCGGTTCGGTGACAGAACCCGCAAAGAATCGAGACCCTTGGGTGAGACATTGACCCGTCCGTCCGCTGCCGCTGTGGCCACGAAGAACATCGCTTGCTCCTCGAGAACACCGCGGAGGCGATCCGAGATCTCGGAGTACTGAGTTGCCATGGCCGCATTGTCCACGATCGACGGCTCGCGGCCTCGTCCGTACACTCCGAGCGAAACTCAGGAATCTGCGGAGCCGACCTGGCGCCCCGCGATCTGCTCGTGGTGGTGGATGACCTCGGCGATGACGAAGTTCAGGAACTTCTCCGCGAAGACCGGGTCGAGGCCCGCGTCGCGGGCCAGGTCGCGTAGCCGGGCGATCTGGCGCTCCTCGCGGGCGGGGTCGGCCGGCGGCAGGTCGATGCCGGCCTTGAGCACGCCCACGCTCTGCGTGGCCTTGAAGCGCTCGGCCAGCAGGTGGATCAGGGCCGCGTCGATGTTGTCGATGGACTGGCGCAGCCGCAGCAGCTCGGGATGTGTCTCGCTCACCCGTCAAGGCTAGGTCACGCCCGGAACTCCCCCGGTCGGGGCTGGTCGGCGGGGTCGAGCAGGCTCCCGTCCTCCCAGGCGAAGCGCCCGTCCTCGTCCGTCGAGCTCGACGAGCTCGCCCGGCACCAGGTCGCGTCCCGCGTGCACCCACCCGGACACGGCGTTGAGGACGCCGCAGGCCAGGTCGGGCGACAACCCGAAGACCAGGAGCTCCGGGTGCCCCACGCCGTGCAGCCCGGTGGTGTAGGCGAAGGGGGTCCTCTCCGTCGCCAGGTCGTCGTCACACGCATCGGCGGGCACCGCAGCACACGTGGCGCACTCGCAGTCCCCACCCACGTAGGTGTTCCACACCCCGAACTCGCGGATGGCCATCGCCATCCGTTGACGAGTCTGGTCCCTGAATGCGGTGAGCGCCGCCTCGGTGTCCATGTCTCCCCCTTCGACCGTCGACCACGGCGGTCGACCTGCTGACGACGCTATCGACGAGGGCGGTCGGCGGTCCGCGGTTTTCCACAAGGAGGCTCACCTCTCGACGAAGCCGGCGGCTGCTCCCTTCGCGCTGGAGTCCTGCCGGACCACGGTGGTGACGCTGCCGGGTCGGCGGGTGGTGGAGGGCTGCTCGCGCAACAGCTCCTCGAGGCGATCCAGTGCCGAAGGGGGGCCCTCCGCCACGACCTCGACCCTCCCGTCATCCATGTTGCGGGCATGGCCGACCAGGCCCAGCTCGAGTGCCCGGGCGCGTGTCCACCACCGAAAGCCCACCCCCTGGACCCGCCCTCGGACGAACAAGGTCGCGCGCGTCGTGCTGCTCATGCCCGCGAAACTACCGGCCCTCCGGTGCGCCTCCCCCACCGCGGTCCCCCCAGTGCATAGCGTCAACCCCGTGGGTCAGCCAACTGCCACCGCCGACATCGAGGTCACCTCGAAGCCCGCTGCGGCCACCCCCGACGCCAGCACCACACGTGCCCGGCGCACCCCTCGCGGGCACCTCGCCGGACTCGACGGCCTGCGTGCCCTCGCCGTCATCGCGGTGGTCATCTTCCACCTCGACCCCTCGTGGCTGCCCGGAGGCTTCTTGGGCGTCGACGTCTTCTTCGTCATCTCCGGCTTCCTCATCACGACGCTCCTCGTGCGGGAGAGACGCGAGAGCGGCCGCGTCGACCTGCGCGGCTTCTGGACCCGTCGGGCCCGCAGGCTGCTGCCGGCGCTCCTCGTCGTCGTCCCGGCGGCGATCCTCATCGCCCGCACCGTCGAGGCCGATCTGCTCGTCGGGGTGCGTCGCCAGGCGCTCGGTGCACTGACCTTCTCCACCAACTGGCTCGAGATCGCCCAGGGCAGCAACTACTTCGCCGCCAGCTCACCGCAGCTGTTCATGAACTTCTGGAGCCTCGCGGTCGAGGAGCAGTTCTACCTCTTCTGGCCGCTCGTGATGCTCGGTCTGCTGGCGCTCCATCGCCGCTTCGCCCTCACCGAGGGCGTGCTCGCCACGATCGTGCTGGGCGTCGGTGTCGCCTCGGCCGTCTCGATGGCCCTCACCTACGACGCCACCAACGCCACCCGCGCGTACTACGGCACCGACACCCACCTCTTCGGCCTGATGCTCGGGGCGGCCCTCGCGATCGTGTGGACCGGCCCCCTTCGCGCCTACACGACCTCGCCCCGGTGGTGCACCCACCGCCGCTGGTTCGTCGGTGGGGCGATGGCCACCATCGTGGCCCTCTTCGTCCTGGCGGGCGAGGAGCACGCGTGGACCTTCGCACTCGGCATCCCGCTCGTCTCCGTGGCCACCGCCGTCCTCCTGCTCGCCGCCGTGGAGCGGCCCGGCAGGTTGCGCGCCGTGCTCGAGCTGCCGCCCCTGGCGTGGATCGGTCAGCGCTCCTACGGCATCTACCTGTGGCACTGGCCGGTCATCCTCATCGTCGCCCAGGACATCCCGACCAACGCGGGCACCTCGGCCTTCGTGTGGACCCGGGTGTGGGCGATCGTCGTGACCCTGGCCGTGGCGGACCTGTCCTTCCGCTTCGTCGAGACACCGGTACGACGGCTCGGCTTCCGCAAGACCGGTCGCCGGATCCTCGGGGCCTTCGCCCTCCTGCACTCCGTGCGGACCCGCCGGATCGTCCTCGGCGGCGCCGTCACCGCGGCCCTGGTCCTCGGCGTCGTCCTCGTCACTGCACCGGACACCACGACGACGCAGCGGACCATCGAGCAGAACCAAGCGCGCGCAGCGGCCCCGCGCAAGACCGAGCCCGCCCCGACCTTCTCCGGCACCGCGAGCTTCACGATGCCCACGGGCAACCAGATCGACGTCTTCGGTGACTCCATGGTCGTCGGGTCGGTCCCCGCGCTCGAGTACTACTTCCCCGGCATCCAGATCGACGCCCGCTCCAACCGTCGCTGGAGCGACGGTCTGGCTGCCGTGGATGCGGCCGGCACCTCCTTGCGCCGGGCCGTGGTCCTCGCCTTCGGGACCAACGCCGGCACCGACCCCGAGACCGTCGAGAAGATCCTCGCCGAGATCGGAGACGATCACATGGTCGTCATCGTCAACCTGCACGCTGACCGTCTCTCACGCATCGACGACGACAACGCGGCGCTGAAGAAGATCGCCGCCAAGCACCCCAATGTCGCTCTCGCCGACTGGGACTCGGCCGTGGACGCCTCCGACCTGCAGGCCGACGGGATCCACCCTTCGCTCGGTGGTGCCCACACCTACGCGGCGACCATCCGTCAGGCCTTCGCCGACCTGAGCAAGAAGCACACCGGCAAGACCGTCACGCTCAAGGAGCTCCCCCGCCCCTGACGCGCTGCCTGCTCAGGAGCGCGCTGCGCGCGGCCGGACCTGGCAGCGAGGGCAGCTGGTGGAGCTGCGGTTCATGAACTGCTCCCGACGCATCGTCGTGCCGCACCGAGAGCACGGGCGACCCTCCTGCCCGTACGCGGACAGTGACCGGTCGAAGTAGCCCGAGGCACCGTTGACGTTGACGTACAACGCGTCGAAGCTCGTCCCGCCCTGGGCCAGCGCCTGCGCCATGACCTCGCGTGCGTGATCGAGCAGTCGGCCGATGGCCGGCTTCGTCAGGTCGCTCGCCAGCCGCTCACCGTGCACCGAGGCGCGCCACAGGGCTTCGTCGGCATAGATGTTGCCGATGCCCGAGACGACGGTCTGGTTGAGCAGCACCCGCTTGATCCCACTACGGCGTCGCTTGACATCGCGCACGACCGCCTCGCGGTCGTAGTCGGGGTCGAAGGGGTCGAGCGCGATGTGCGCGATGCTCGAGGGCACGCCGTCCGAGACATCGGCGAGGGCGAAGCCTCCGAAGGTGCGCTGGTCGACGAAGCGCAGCTCGCTCCCTTCGTCGGCGAAGCGGACCCGCGCGTGGGTGTGCTTGGCCAAGGGGTCGTCGCGGTCGGTGACGAGCATCTGGCCGCTCATGCCGAGATGGACGATGAGCCCCTCGTCGGGCACCGCCTCGGGTGCCTCCGCCAGGGACAGCCACAGGTACTTGCCGCGGCGGTGCGCCCCGGTGATCGTGCGACCGGCCAGACGGTCCTCGAGGTCTCGCGGGCCGGGCTCGTGACGACGGGCCACCCGGTGCCCGCTCAGGGTCAGCGTCTGGATGGTCCGCCCACTCACGTGGTCGGCCAGACCCAGGCGGACGACCTCGACCTCGGGCAGCTCAGGCATGTCGCGACCGGGTCACGTCAGGCGGAGGCGGCCGGGCGGTCAGCGGTGAGGGCGGCATAGGCGTCGGCCGCGGCCTCCTGCTCGGCGATCTTCTTGGTCCGACCGCTGCCGTGACCGCGGGGCACCTCGGCGATGACCGCCTCGGCGGTGAAGGTCTTGTCGTGGTCGGGGCCCTCGTCGCTGGTGCGGTAGTGGACGCCCCCGAGCTCTTGGGCCGCCGCGACCTCCTGGAGCGAGGTCTTCCAGTCCAGGCCTGCGCCGAGGGTCGCCGAGCTCCTCATCAGCGGTCCGAGGAGGGAGTGGACGAGCAGCTCGGCGGCGTCGAAGCCGCGAGGCCTGGGGGTGGACAGGTAGACCGCCCCGATGACCGCCTCGACGGTGTCGGCGAGGATCGAGTTCTTGTCTCGACCGCCCGTCGTCTCCTCACCACGACCGAGGCTGACGAAGGCACCCAGGTCGATCGTGCGGCCGACCTGCGCCAGCGCGCGCATGTTGACCACCGCGGCACGCAGCTTGGCCAGCTCCCCCTCGGTGAGGTCGGGGTGCGTGGTGTGCAGGTGGTCGGTGACGACGAGACCGAGCACGGAGTCCCCGAGGAACTCCAGCCGCTCGTTGTGCGGCAGACCGCCGTGCTCGTAGGAGTACGAGCGGTGTGTGAGGGCACGCGTGAGCAGCGGCTCGTCGACGGGCTCCCCTGTCACCTCGGTGAGGTATCGGGAGAGCTCCTCGACGGGCCGCTGCTGCGATGAGGTCCTGTCGCTCATTGCGACAGGAAACTCAGGCCTGGTGCTCGGTACGATCTGCGGTCGCGTAGTAGCGACCCTTGTACGTCCCACAGCTCGGGCAGGCCTGGTGGGCCGGCGCCGGCGACTTGCACTGGGGGCAGGTCGACAGCGCGGTGGGCGTCGCCTTCCAGTTCGCGCGGCGGCTACGGGTGTTGGAGCGCGACATCTTCCGCTTCGGGACGGCCACGTCAGTTCCTCTTCTCTTCGTTGTCCACATCCCCCGACGACGACGCAAGAGGCGCAAGCGCCTCGAGTGCCGCCCACCGGGGGTCGATCAGCTCATGGTGGTGGTCCGGGTCGTCCTCGAGCCTGGCTCCACACTCGGAGCACAGTCCCGGGCAGTCATCCCGGCACACCGGTTGGAACGGCAGGTTCGGCAGCACCGCGTCCCTCAGCACCGTCTCGAGGTTGATCTCCTCGTCCACGATCTGGTGCTCGTCCTGCTCGTCAGCCTCCGCATCCACCTCGCGGTGGTGCTTTGCCCGATCCGGCCACACGAACAGCTCCTGGAAGCGATTGTTGACCGGAAGGTCGAGATCGTCCAAGCACCGTACGCAGGGTCCGATTGCCGAGGCAGAGACCGTTCCTGTCACCAGCACACCCTCGTGCACGGACTCCATCCGCACCCGCAGCTCCATCATCTGGCCCTGCGGGATGGACAGCACGTCCGTACCGAAATCAGCTGGCGCCTCGGCCTGGAAGTCCACTTCGTGCATCGACCCGGGTCTGCGGCCGACGTTCTTGGCATCGAGCACCAAGGACGAGGCGGGGGCGTTGCGCTTCATGGCTCCAGTTTCCGAAGAGATCGGTCAACGACACGACGACGTAGACCGACGCCCAAGACTACCGGCGATTCCCCGTCGCCCCAAACCGGCCGGAGGGAGCCGCCTCAGGGCCGCTGCAGCCGCTCGCCCAACGCAGCGCGCACCTCGTCGGAGACGAGACCGGTGACGTCTCCGCCGAAGCGGGCGACCTCCTTGACCAGGGACGAGGAGACGTACTCGTGGCGCGGATCTCCGGGGATGAAGAGGGTCTCGACACCCGTGAGGTGACGGTTCATCAGCGCCATCGGCCACTCGTAGGAGAAGTCGGTCTCACCGCGCAGCCCCTTGAGCAGGACCTGCGCGTCGAGCTCGGTGCACACGTCGACGATCAGGCGGTTGGCGAAGGCCTCGACCCGGACGTTGTCGAGGTCGGCGACCTGGTCACGGATGAAACCGCCCCGCTCGTCGACGGTGAAGGTGCCCTGCTTGGCCGGGTTGTGCAGGATCGCGACGACGACCTCGTCGAAGAGCGCGGCGGCCCGCCGGAAGACATCGATGTGCCCGATGGTCACCGGGTCGTAGGACCCCGGGCAGACGGCGCGGGTCACTCGTCGGGCTGGTCGTCGTTGGGAAGCAGACCGTCGTCGTAGGCCTTCTTGACGATGGCCTCGACATTGTCGAGCGAACCGGCACCGCTATCGAGCAGCTCGTTGCGCTTGGCCAGCCACTTCGTGCCGAGCTCCTGACGCAGCTTGTCGGAGGCGTCCTCTCGAGCGGGGTTGAGGATCGACAGCTCCTCCTCACCGATGTGGTGGTTGAGAACCTCCGCGACGCCCTCGAGCGCGTCCTCGAACTTCTGCGTGTCCGTGCCCTTGGCCTGGAGCAGCGTGAGCAGTGCCTCGTTGGTGGCGGCGTGCTCCTCCTCGCCGTGCTCCTCCTCCTCGCCGTCGATGACCTTCTTCGACTTCAGCTTGGGGTAGACATCGCCCTCCTCGGCCTCGCTGTGGGCGACGAGCAGGTCGGCGAAGGCAGCACGGGCCGCGTCCCGGTCGGCGCTCTCGTCGCGCATCGCGCGCATGAGCTCCTCGAGGAGGCGGTGGTCGTCGGTGATCAGGTCAACGATGTCCCCAGAGGTGGGCTGCGGGATCGAGTAGTCGGTCATGGGTCATTCCTACCCGATCCCGACCTCCGCGACACCCTCTCGTCCCGAGTCAGATCTGGTAGTCGGGCCCGACCTGCGTGGCGAACCACAGGACGGTCTCCCCGTAGGACTTCGACCCCTCGGCGACGATGCCGTCGGGCCAGGTCGGCTCGGGCGACCGGGAGGACCGCTCGATGACGATCACCGGCTCCTGCGCGAGCCACTGGTGGGCCAGCAGCATCTCGAGGACGGCTGCCAGCGACTCCTCGGTCACGTCGTATGGCGGGTCGGCCAGGACGAGGTCGTATCGCAGGGAGGCGGGCCGGTTGAGCGCCTGCTCCACCGAGCACGACTGCAGTCGGGCGCCAGCCACACCGAGGTCGGAGATGTTGGCGCGGATCGTCGCCGAGGCTCCCCGGTCGGACTCGACGAGCAGCACGCTGGCCGCGCCGCGGCTGGCGGCCTCGAGCCCGAGCGCCCCGGATCCGGCGTAGAGATCCATGACGTGCGCCCCGTCGAGGACGTCGCGCGACTCGAGTGCTGAGAAGAGCGCCTCACGCACGCGGTCGGTCGTGGGCCGGGTGCCGTCGCCCGTGGGCGTGCGCAGTCGCCGCCCGCCGGCCTCGCCGCTGATGATCCGAGTCACGCGTCCATGATGCGCCATCACCTCGTGGAGGATCCACCCGGGGAGTTGCCGGCCGGAGCACGGGGCGAAGGGAGCGGTCAGCCCTTTTCGAGGTAGGCGGCCTGCTCCGCGTCGAGCCAGTGGTCGATCGTCTCGCGCAGATCGGGGTGCGCGGCGAGCTCGGGGTCCTCGGCCAGGATCGCCTGGGCGTCCTCGCGAGCCTCCTCGATGATCGCGCCGTCCTGCAGCACCGACAGATGCTGCAGCTGGCTGCGCACGCCGTGCTGGGCGGTGCCCAGCACATCCCCCTCGCGTCGCTGCTCGAGGTCGAGCTGGGCGAGGTGGAAGCCGTCCGTGGTGTCCGCGACGGCCGTCAGCCGCTCGGCGGCGCTCTCGCTCTCGGTCGCCGTCACGAGCAGGCAGATCCCCGGATCGCCGCCACGTCCGACGCGACCACGCAGCTGGTGCAGCTGGGAGACCCCGAAGCGGTCGGCGTCGAGGATGACCATCGTCGAGGCATTGGGCACGTCGACACCCACCTCGATGACCGTCGTGGAGACGAGGACGTCGACGTCGCCGGAGTGGAACCTGGCCATCACCGCGTCCTTGTCCTCCGGGGCCATCTTCCCGTGGAGCACCTCGAGGGTCAGTCCATGCAGTGCGGGGTGGGCCCGCAGGGTCTCGATGACCTCCTCGACGGCCGCCAGCGGCCGCTCGGGCCGCACGGTCTCGTCGCTCTCGAGACGCTCCCCGTCGTCGTGCTCGTCGTCGGCGACACCCTCGGTCACGAGGTCGATGCCGTCGAGGTCGTCCTCGTCGCCACCGATGCGCGGGCAGACGACATAGGCCTGCCGACCGGCGGCGACCTCCTCGGCGACTCGCTGCCAGACCCGGTCGACCCATCCGGGCCGGTACACGGGCACGACATGCGTCGTGATCGGTTGGCGTCCTCGCGGAAGCTCGCGCAGGGTCGACGTCTCCATGTCGCCGAAGACGGTCATCGCTACCGTGCGCGGGATCGGCGTGGCGGTCATGACGAGCAGGTGCGGAGGCGTGACTCCCTTGGCCCGCAAGGCGTCTCGCTGCTCGACACCGAAGCGGTGCTGCTCGTCGACGACCACCAGGGCCAGGTCGGCGAAGGTCACCTTGTCCTCGAGGAGTGCGTGCGTGCCGATGACGATGCCCGCGTCGCCGGAGGCGATCTCGAGCATCGCCTCGCGGCGGCGGGCGGTCGACATCGAGCCAGTGAGCAGGGCGACGCGGGTGGCGTGCTCGTCGCCGCCGAGCATCCCCCCTTCGGCCAGGTCACCGAGCATGGAGCGGATGGAGGTGGCGTGCTGCGACGCGAGGACCTCCGTCGGAGCGAGCAGGGCAGCCTGGCCACCCGCGTCGACGGCGGCGAGCATCGCCCGCAGCGCGACGATCGTCTTGCCGGAGCCGACCTCACCCTGCAGCAGCCGGTGCATCGGCGTGGGCCGGGCCATCTCGGCGAGGACCTCGCGGCCGACCTGCTCCTGCCCTGCGGTCAGGTCGAAGGGCAGCCGCTCGTCGAAGGCAGCGAGCAGTCCGCCCTCGCGCGGGGTCCGCCCCTGCGTGACCACGGAAGCCGCCGCGAGGCGGCGCTGGCCGAGGATGCACTGCAGGACGAAGGCCTCCTCGTACCGCAGGCGGCGCTTGCCCGAGGCGACATCACTGTCGTCCCGGGGTGCGTGGATGGCACGAAGGGCGCCGCCCCGGTCGAGCAGACCCCGGCGAGCACGCACCGCCTCGGGGATCGCGTCGGCGACGTCGTCGAGCTGACCCAGCACCAGCCTCACGCACCGCGTGATGGTCCACGGATGGACGCCCGGGACATGCCGGTAGATCGGGATGAGACCACTGTGGTCGGCGTCGCCGAGCTCGCCGAGTGCCGCCGCCTCCTCGAGCGTCGCGTAGCCGGGGTGGGCGAGCTGGCGCTGACGGTTGAACTCGGAGACCGTCCCGGCGAAGAGGAACTCACGCCCGGGGAGCAGCTTGTGCTCGTGACCCCGGGCATCGAAGAAGGTGACCCGCATCCGGGAGCTGCCGTCGGTGATGACGACCTCGAGCATCCGGCCGCGGCGCTTGGCCATCGGCCGTGCGTTGGCGGTCTCGACGCGGGCGACGGCCACGAGGAAGTCCCCGACCCGCGGGTCGCCCAGGTCGGCCTCGGCCGTGCGGTAGCGGCGTGGCCAGAAGTCGAGCAGCTCCCCGACGGTCTCGATCTGGCGGTGCTTGGCCAGCTTGCCCGCTGCCTGACCGCCGAGCAGGCCCTTGAGCCGGGTGGACTCCCCGGCCACTACTCCGCCCCGAGGAGCAGCAGGTAGTGCGGCTGCCCGCCGTCGAGGACCTCGACCTCGATGCCGGCGCGACGGGACTCGACCTGCTCGGTGATCGACTCGACCAGCCCGTCGGGTGCGCCCTCACCGACGACGAGGGTGACCAGCTCGGTGTCGGTGGAGATGATGCCGTCGAGGACCTCGAGGGTGACCTGCTCGGCGTCCGATCCGACGATGGTGATGTCACCGCTGACGACGCCCAGCACGTCGCCGACCTCGCAGAGGCCACCGCTGGTCAGGCCGGCCTTGACGGCGACGGTCACCGCGCCGTGCCGGGTGGCCGCCGCGGTGTGCGTCATCGCCAGGACGTTGTGCTGCGTGGACGCGCCCGGGTCGAAGACGGCGAGTGCGGCCAACCCCTGGACCGCCGTGCCAGAGGTGATCACGTGCACCACCTGCCCCTCCTGCTCGGCTGCGTGGGCTGCGGCGTCGGCGGCCATCCGGGTGTCCCGGTCGTTGGGCAGGAGGATGACCTCTTCGCTGCCGGCCGCCCGGACCGCAGCGAGGATCTCGCCGGCCGAGGCCCGGTGGCCCGGCCCTGACGCCAGGGTGATCGCGCCGGACTCCTGGAGGGCGGCGGCGATCCCCGGACCCGCGGCGCACGCGACGATGGTGACCCCGCTCCGTGGCCGCTGCACCAGGGTCTCGAGCAGGGTCACGGCGACACGCTGGGGTGCTGCATGCTCGAGCCCGGCCGCGAGGGCCGAGCCGATGTCGGCGGTGTGCACGTGGACGTGGCACAGGTCCTCGGCCGTGGACACCACGACGCTGTCCCCGATCTCGTCCAGGCGCAGACGCAGACGGCTCACCCCGTCGTCGCTCACGTCGTGCAGCAGGTACATGACCTCGTAGGCGGGACCCTCGTGGCTCGGTGGTGGAGCGCCCTCGGCGCGCTCACGCGACCAGTCGGCGCGTCGCTCGAGGGAGGGGTTGAGTGTGAACTCGTCGACGGCGAACCGAGAGGGCGTCCCGAGCTCGTGGACGACCTGGTCGAGCGCCTCGACGAAGAGCAGGTACCCGGCACCGCCGGCATCGACGACCCCGGCATCAGCGAGGACCTGCAGCTGCTCGGGGGTGCGGGTCAGGGCGGTGCGCGCGGCCTCGACGCCAGCGCGGGTCAGGTCACCGAGGGTGCCGTCCTCGGCTCGTACGCGCGCCATCGCCAGCGCGGTCGCGTCGGCGACGCTGAGGATCGTGCCCTCCTGCGGACGCACCACACTCTCGCGAGCGCGAATGGCCCCCTGCTGCACTGCCCGGACGACCGCGTCTGCGTCGATGACCTCGAGGTTGCCGGCCGTGACCACCTCGCTCACGCCGCGGATCATCTGGCTGAGGATGACGCCGGAGTTGCCGCGGGCGGACATCAGGGCCGACCGGGAGAGGGCGGCTGTCTCGACCGGCAGCGGCACCGTCCCGAAGATCCCCAACCGCTCCTGCTCCGTGCGGGCGGTGTCGAGGGCCTGGTCGAGGGTGAGGTACATGTTGGTACCGGTGTCGCCGTCGGGGACGGGGTAGACGTTGAGCGCGTCGATCTCAGCCCGTCGCGCGGCAAGGGCCGCTCGGGTCACGACGACCCACCGACGGACTGACTCTGCGTCGAGGACCTCCAGCACGCGCTCAGGTTAGTGGACGACGGCGACATCGCGGGCGAAGGACCTCTCTCCGGCCGAGGCACGATGGCGGTCCCGGCACCGTTTTGGCCCTGCGGCACGACCTCGGCTAGTCTGTACCGGTTGCCCGGTGACGCGCCCCCTTCGGGTGGAGCGATCGAGCGACATCATTCACTGACTGACGAACACAGGAGAAACCCGTGGCTGCCAACTGCGACGTCTGCGGCAAGGGACCGTCCTTCGGACACTCCATCTCGCACTCGCACCGCCGCACCAAGCGTCGCTGGAACCCCAACATCCAGCGCGTGCGCGCCAAGGTGGGCGATGCCGGGGTGACCCCGAAGCGTCTCAATGTCTGCACTTCGTGCCTCAAGGCCGGCAAGGTCAAGCGCTGACCCGAGCCTGACAAGAAGCCGCCGCTCCCCTTCCAGGGGACGGCGGCTTTTTCGTCCCCACGAGCCCAAGACCCTGCATTGCCCTATGGCAATGCAGGGTCCCCTGTATTGCCATAGGGGAATGCTTGCGTTCCCTGGTCTGCATTGCCATAGGGCAATGCAGACGAACGGTCATGGGGGCGAAGGGGGTCAGGGCCGGAAGTGGTCCCAGCCGGTGACCAGGGGGACCTGGCCGTCGACGACGACAGCGGGCTCCCCTTCGGCGCACACGCCCAGGACGTCCCACTCCTGCGGCACCGCACCCGCGGGGAAGGTGGCCGCGAGCGAGTGCTCCTCGCCACCGGAGAGGACCTGACGCAGGGCGTCGGCCTCCCCCAGCGCCTCGGTGAGCGCGCCGGCAGACGCTCGCGCCAGCGCCGCTCCCGACAGCTCCATCCGCACGCCGCTCGCCCGGGCGACCCGACCCAGGTCGCGCACGAGCCCGTCGGAGATGTCGATCATCGAGGTGGCCCCGGCGTCGGCCGCGAGCGGTCCCTGCTCGACGGGTGGCGCTCCCGCGGTGCGGTGCACCAGGCACAGCTCATGGACGGCCCGGTCGGCCGGCTCCGGCTCGCCGTCGGCGTGAGTGCGCCCGCGGCCCTCGAGCAGCAGCTGCAGCCCTCCCCCGGAGCGACCGAGCCCGCCGCAGACCGCCACGACGTCCCCGGGGCGGGCCCCGTCCCGGCGCACGGGCGCACGTCCCCCGAGATCACCCGTCGCCGTGATCGCCACGAGGACCGTGCCCTCGCCGGCCGACGACAGGTCGCCGCCGACCACCGGGGCGCCGGCCTCCCGGGCCGCCTCGGCGATCCCCTCGGCGAGGTCGAGGACCCACGCGAGCTCCGTGCTCGGGTCCGCCGCGAGCGCGACGAGCAGGCCGGTGGGCACGGCGCCCATGGCCGCGATGTCGGCGACATTCTGAGCGACCACCTTGCGTCCGACGTCATGACCGGACGACCAGTCGTCCCGCCAGTCGCGGTCGCGGACCATCGAGTCCGTCGTGAGCACGACCGCGCCCGAGGGTGACCCGAGCACGGCAGCGTCGTCGCCGGGCCCGAGGACGAGGCGGGCCACCCCCTTCGTCCCGTCGAAGATCGGGAAGAGGCGGGCGAGCAGATCCCCTTCGGACAGGTCGGACAGGCGGGTGGGGGCCATCGGTCACGCTCCGCTCGGACGAAGGGGGGTCAGCACCGCACGGTAGCCTCCCGGCCGTGCCCTCCTCACGCCGACCTCGTGCCGCACTCGCCGGCGTCCTGTCCCTCCCCCTGCTCCTCGCCGGCTGCGGTGGGTCCGTCGAGGTGGGAATGCCACCAGCGGCCGACAGCCCGTCGTGCGCGGCCGCGGCGAAGCACTGGCCGACCGACCTGTCCGGGCTGACGCCCCGTGAGACCAGCCCGAGCAGCCCGGCGATCAAGGCCTGGGGCGATCCTGCGGTCGTCGCCCGCTGCGGCATGCCGGCGATGCCGCCCACCAAGGAGCAGTGTGTCGTCGTCGACGGCATCGGGTGGATCGCCGAGGACCTCGGTGACGGTGCCCGCCTGACGAGCTTCGGTCGCGATCCCGCGATCGAGGTCATCGTGCCGAGCGAGCACGGACCCGGCCCGCTGCTCCTGCCCGCCTTCTCGGCGGCGGTCAAGGAGCTGCCGACCAACGACTACTCCTGCAGCTGAGGGATCAGCGCAGGCCGACGGGCCGCTCGAGAGCGAGCTGGATGAGCTCGTCGACGAGCTCGGGGTAGGACACGCCGCTGGCCTCCCACATCCGCGGGTACATCGAGTGCGGGGTGAACCCGGGCATCGTGTTGATCTCGTTGATGACCACGTCGCCGTCCTCGGTGACGAAGCAGTCGACCCGCGACAGGCCCTCGCAGGCCAGCGACTCGAAGGCCTCGGCCGCCAGGCGACGCACCTCGTCGGAGACGGCCTGGGGCAGGTCGGCCGGGCAGGACAGGACGACGGAGGCCTCGTCGAGGTACTTGGCCTCGAAGTCGTAGAAGTCGTGCCCGTGACCGGACTCGACGACGATCTCGCCCGGCATGGAGGTCCGCGGGGCGTCGAGGCCACGTCCCTGCAGGACGGCGCACTCGATCTCGCGACCGACGATGCCCGACTCGATGATGATCTTGAGGTCGTGCTCGCGCGCGGCCACGATCGCCGCCTCGAGCCCTTCGGGGCCATCGACCTTGGACACACCCATCGAGGACCCGGCGCGGCAGGGCTTGACGAAGACGGGGTATGTCAAGGCGCCGACCGCGTCCATCGCCGCCGTCTTGTCACGACGCCACTGGGTGTCGGTGATGACCGTGTAGGGCCCGACGGGCAGGCCGGCTCCCTCGAAGACGACCTTCATGTAGTGCTTGTCCATACCGGCGGCGGAGGCAAGCACCCCCGAGCCGACGTAGCGGATGTCGGTGAGCTCGAGCATGCCCTGCAGGGTGCCGTCCTCGCCGTAGGGGCCGTGCAGCAGCGGGAAGACGACATCGACCTCGCCGAGGGCCTCGAGCGCCTCGCCCGGACGGTGGACGGAGAGCGAGGACTGCCCCACGCGCGTGGGGAGGATGACCTCGGTCCCGGTGTCGGTCACCTCGGGCGTGCTGCCCGGGGTGAGCATGAGCGCATCGGGGTCGTCGGCGGCAAGGACCCAGGCACCGTCGCGCGTGATGCCCACCGGCACGACGTCGTAGGTGTTGCGGTCGATCGCCCGCAGGACGCCTGCGGCGGTGGCGCACGAGACGGCGTGCTCGGAGGACCGGCCACCGAAGACGACGGCGACGCGGGGCTTGCGGCTGGGATGGCTGCTCATCGGGGGAAGACTAACGTCTAGCCTCACAAGCATGGAGCAGCACGAGCACGACGCGCAGACCGACCTGTCCCCCCGCACCAAGGTCGTGGCCCTCGGCCGCCCGCAGCGTGCGCCCGGGGCGTCGCTGAACCCCCCGGTCACCTTCACCTCGACGTACATCCAGGACGGGCCGGTCAACTACGCGCGTGTCGACAACCCGACGTGGACCCCCTTCGAGGTGGCCGTCGGTGAGCTCGAAGGAGGGCGAGCCCTCCTCTTCGCCTCCGGCATGGCTGCCGTGCACGCCGCCCTCGCCCTCGTCCCCACGGGCGGGACGGTCGTCGCCCCTGCGGCGGCCTACAACGGCGTCGTCGTCTCTCTCACCGCGGCGCAGGCCGATGGACGCGTGACCGTGCGTTGGGTCGACGTCACCGACAGCGATGCGGTGCTCGCGGCGCTGCCGGGTGCCGACCTGCTCTGGCTCGAGTCGCCCTCCAACCCGCTGCTCGAGCTCGCCGACATCCCCGGCCTGACCGCTGCGGCCCACGAGGCAGGCGCTCTGGTCGTGGTCGACAACACCTTCGCCACGCCCCTGCTGCAGCGACCGCTGCAGGACGGTGTCGACGTGGTCGTGCACTCGGCGACGAAGTACCTCGCCGGGCATTCCGACGTCATCCTCGGGCTGACCGTCACCGCCGACACCGACGGTGGGCGCGAGCTGCACACCCGACTCACCCGCCACCGCACGCTCGCCGGGGCGATCGCCGGGCCCATGGAGGCCTGGCTGGCGCTGCGTGGGTTGCGCACCCTCTCCCTTCGCCTGGAGCGCGCGTGCGCCAATGCCGCCGACCTGGCCGAGCGGCTGGGCACGCACCCGCGGATCTCGCGCGTGCGCTACCCCGGGTGGGGGGCGATCGTCTCCGTGGAGGTCGCCGGTGACGGTGATGGCGCAGCGGCTGCCGAGGCCCTGACCGAGGGCACCCGCATCTGGTCGCCGTCGACGAGCCTGGGCGGCGTCGAGTCGCAGCTGGAGCGCCGTCGGCGTCAGCCCGGCGAGCCGGAGGCCGTGCCGGTCAACCTCGTGCGGCTGTCCGTCGGCGTCGAGGACGTCGACGACCTGTGGACCGACCTGCGCCAGGCCCTGGACGCGATCGGCTGACCCCGTCGAGAAGGGAGCGTGCGCCGAGGAGGGTCACTCCGCCTCGTGCTTGCGGGCGCGGGCGAGCAGCACGCCGACCATGTCCTGGGGCGAGACGCCTTCGTGCACCACGCGGTTGACCTGCTCGGTGATCGGCACGTCGACGCCGTGAGCCCGGGCCAGATCGAGGATCGAGGCGCACGACTTCACACCCTCGGCCGTCTGCTTGGTCTGCTCGGTGACCTCGGCGACGGACATGCCCTCGCCGAGCTTGACCCCGAAGGAGTGGTTGCGCGAGAGCGGCGACATGCACGTGGCGATGAGGTCACCGACGCCCGCCAGCCCGGACATCGTGCGCGGGTCGGCGCCCAGCGCCATCGCCAGACGCGTCGTCTCTGCCAGGCCACGCGTGATGATCGTCGCCTTGGTGTTGTCGCCGAAGCCCAGGCCCGCGGCCATGCCCACCGCGAGCGCGATGACGTTCTTGACCGCGCCGCCGAGCTCCGCACCGATGACATCGGTCGAGGTGTAGGGCCGGAAGAAGTCGGTCGAGCACGCGGCCGCGACCTTGTCGGCCGCCGCGAGGTCCGGGCAGGCGACCACGCTGGCAGCCGGCTGCCGCCGCACGATCTCCTTGGAGAGGTTGGGACCGCTCACGACCGCGATGCGCTCGATGGGGACTCCCGCGACCTCGTGGATCACCTCGCTCATCCGCTTGGTCGTCCCGAGCTCGATGCCCTTCATCAGGGAGACGACGATCTTGTCGTCACCGAGCAGGGGCGCCCAGTCGGCGAGGTTGGTGCGCAGGGACTGGGAGGGCACCGACAGGATGACCATCTCGGCGCCGTCGGTCACCTCGCCGGGGTCGGTCGACGCGCTGATACCCGGAGGGAGTTCCACCCCTGGCAGGTAGTCCTCGTTGACGCCGGAGTTGATCTGGGCGACCAGCTCAGGACGACGCCCCCACACCCGGACGTCGTTGCCGCCATGAGCGAGGATCGTGGCGAAGGCGGTGCCCCAGCTCCCGGCGCCAAAGACTGCGATGTGACTCATGTGTCGTCTCCTGATCGGTAATTGCCCGTGACCCGCAGGCCATGGGCTGCGGGGTCGAATCGTGTGGTCGGAGCGCGTTGTCCACGCAGCCCCTCGAGCTCGTGCGTGATGGCGGCCATGATGCGGTCGGTCGCGGTGGCGACGGCGGCGGGGGTCTCGGGAGCCTCGGTACCGGTCAGGTCGCCCAGCTCGACCGGCGCACCGAACCGGATCTGCATGAGGGTGCGGTGCCGGGAGAGCCGGGGTCGCCCGGCGTAGCGCGGCAGCAGGTCCTGGGGTCCCCACTGGGCGACCGGGATCACCGGGGCCCCGGACTGCAGGGCCAGGCGGGCCGCCCCGGTCTTGCCCCGCATGGGCCACAGGTCGGGGTCGCGCGTGAGCGAGCCCTCGGGGTAGACCACGACGCACTCCCCCGCCTCGAGCGCGCTCACCGCGTGGGTCAGTGCCTCGCCCGCCCGGTCGGTCTCACGATCGACGCGCACCTGCTTGGCATGACGCAGGACCCAGCCGACCACGGGGGTCTCGAAGAGGCTGCCCTTGGCCAGGAAGACCGGGCTGTAGCCGCGGTCGTACAGGACGTGCGCCCACGGGAAGGGGTCGATGTACGACAGGTGGTTGGGAGTGAGGACGAAGCCGCCCTGCGTCGGGACGTGCTCGATGCCCGTGACCTCGTAGCGCGCCACGGCCCGCATCCCCGCACGCAGGATCCCGGCTGCCACTCGGTACATGACCGGGGTGGGGGTGCGGTGGACGACCATGTCACCTCTTCTGCGCTCGCCCGTGAGTCCCTCGACTCCGGCTACCTCTGTGGGCCCTCACACTAAGCCACGGATACGCTCGGCTTCGTGCAAGCCACCGTCTTCTCCCACGCTCCGGACAGCCCCACCGTCGTCGTCACCGACGACGGTCTGCGGCTGCAGGCGCAGCCCCACGTCTTCGCCGCGAGTGGCCTGCGTTTCGTGCGCCCCGGCCAGCGGGTGAGCATCACCGTCGAGGACGGCGTGGTCACCCGGCTGTGGATCGTCGGCATCGGCGACGGCGAGACGATCGGCTGACCCTTCGAGACGGTTGCTGCGCAACCGCCTCAGGGACCGAGACAGCAAGGGGCCGGTGACCGCGATGGTCACCGGCCCCTCCTCAGGTCGACTCAGCTGTCGCTGGACTCGGCCTTCTTCGGCGTGGACTTCTTCGCCGGCGTCGACTTCTTGGCCGGGGTGGCCTTCTTGGCGCTCGACGCCTTCTTCGCCGGAGTGGCCTTCTTGGCCGTGGACGCCGCCGCGGTCGTCTTCTTGGCCGGCGTCGCCCTCGTCCCCGTCTTCTTCGCCGTCGATGCCTTCTTGGCCGTCGATGTCTTCTTCGCAGGCGCGGCCTTCGTGGCCGTGGACTTCGTGGCCGTCGACTTCTTGGCAGGAGCCTTCTTGGCCGGCGACTTCTTTGCCGGGCGCTTCTTCGCGGGAGCAGCCGCCGCCGGGGACTTCTTCGACTTCCGCCCCGGGATGGCACTCTCGGCGATGCCGAGGGCGGTCCCGGCGACAGAGGTCACGGTGCCGGCTGCGGCACGCGCGGCGGCCGGAGCGGCCTTGGGCAGCGAGCGCGGGTCTGCGACATAGCCCTTGAAGCTCGTCCCTGCCTTGAATCGCGGCACCGACGTCTTCTTGATCTTGACGACCTCACCCGTGCGCGGGTTGCGGCCGGTGCGGGCGGCCCGGGCCGCCTTCTCGAAGGTGCCGAATCCCGTGATGGCGACGCGGCCCCCCTTGGCGACCTCGCGGACGATCGTGTCGAGCACGACCTCCAACGCTTCCTGGGCGGCCTTGCGGCTACCGAGCCTCTCCTCGAGAGCCTTGACGAGTTCTGCCTTGTTCACGGTCACTCCCGTAGCGGTACGGCGCCGGTCATCCTCCGGCAAGGACAGCCGAGTCGTGCACCCGACCTGTTCTGACGGTAGGGGTGTCAGCTGGCCCCGTGTGTGATTTGGGCCTCCCCATTTCTTTGCGCCGCAAGCCCGTTCGTCGGGCCGACGTCGACCACAGCAACGCAGTGGAGCGAACTTGCTTGCGCCCCAACGGTTTTGACGATCGACCGCGCGTGCAACCGCCCACCGCACGACGAAGGGGGTGCCGCAGCACCCCCTTCGTCCTCACCGGCGCGAGGGCCGGTCGTCGCGATCACGCAGAGTGCGTGACCGGCTTCCAGCTCGGACGTGTCGACTCGAAGTCGGTGACGTCCTGCTCGTGACGCATCGTCAGACCGATGTCGTCCAGGCCCTCGAGGAGACGCCAGCGGGTGTAGTCGTCGACGACGAATGCGCAGACGATGTCACCGGCGGTGACGGTCTTGGCCGTGAGGTCGACGGTGATCTCTCCGCCGGGGGTGTTGTCCAGGTACTTCCACAGCAGCTCGACGTCGTCCTGGCTGACCTGTGCGGCGAGCAGCCCCTGCTTGCCGGAGTTGCCCCGGAAGATGTCGGCGAAGCGCGACGAGATGACGACCCTGAAGCCGTAGTCCTTCAGCGCCCAGACGGCGTGCTCGCGGGAGGAACCGGTGCCGAAGTCGGGGCCGACGACGAGCACCGAGCCGTCGCGATAGGCCGGCTGGTTGAGGACGAAGGTCTCGTCATTTCGCCAGGCGGCGAAGAGCCCGTCCTCGAAGCCGGTCCGCGAGACCCGCTTGAGGTAGACGGCCGGGATGATCTGGTCGGTGTCGACATTGCTGCGGCGCAGCGGGACTCCGATACCGGTGTGGGTGGTGAAGTTCTCCATGATTCCTCAGGCTCCTTCCATCAGCTCGAGATCGGCAGGGCTCGACAGGGTGCCGCGCACCGCGGTGGCGGCAGCGACGAGCGGGCTGACCAGGTGGGTGCGTCCGCCCTTGCCCTGACGGCCCTCGAAGTTGCGGTTGCTCGTGGACGCCGAGCGCTCCCCCGGCGCGAGCGTGTCGGGGTTCATGCCCAGACACATCGAGCAGCCGGGCAGGCGCCACTCGGCACCCGCAGCGGTGAAGACCTGGTCCAGGCCCTCGGCCTCGGCCTGCAGGCGCACGCGGGCCGAGCCGGGCACGACCAGCATGCGCACGGAGTCGGCGACCTGACGGCCCTTGATGACCTCCGCGACGGCGCGCAGGTCCTCGATGCGGCCGTTGGTGCACGAGCCGACGAAGACGGTGTCGACCGCGACCTCGCGCAGCGGGGTGCCGGCGGTCAGGCCCATGTACTCCAGCGCCTTGGCGGCGTTGGCGCGCTCGTTCTCGTCCGCCATCGCCTCGGGGTCCGGGACGGCGTCGCCGAGCGGCGAGCCCTGCGCGGGGTTGGTCCCCCACGTGACGAAGGGGGTGAGCGTCGAGGCGTCGATGTCGACCTCGGCGTCGAAGACCGCGTCGTCGTCCGAGCGCAGCGTGCGCCAGTGCTCGACGGCCGCGTCCCAGTCGGCACCTGCCGGGGCGTGGTCGCGGCCCTTGAGGTAGTCGAAGGTCGTGTCGTCGGGGGCGATCATCCCGGCGCGGGCGCCGGCCTCGATCGACATGTTGCACACGGTCATCCGGGCTTCCATCGACAGCGCCTCGATGGCCTCGCCGCGGTACTCCAGGACATAGCCCTGGCCGCCGCCGGTGCCGATCTTGGCGATGACCGCGAGGATGACGTCCTTGGCCGTGACACCGGGCTGCAGCTCACCGGTCACGTTGATCGCCATGGTCCTGAAGGGGTTGAGCGATAGCGTCTGCGTGGCGAGCACGTGCTCGACCTCGCTCGTGCCGATGCCGAAGGCGAGCGCCCCGAAGGCGCCGTGCGTGCTGGTGTGGCTGTCGCCGCAGACGACGGTCATGCCCGGCTGCGTCAGACCCAGCTGGGGGCCGACGACGTGGACGATGCCCTGCTCGGCGTCACCCATGGGGTAGAGGCGCACGCCGAACTCGGCGCAGTTGTCGCGGAGGGTCTCGACCTGGATCTTGCTCACCGGGTCGGTGATCGGCCCGGGGGTCGTCGGGACGTTGTGGTCCTCGGTCGCGAGGGTGAGGTCGGGCCGGCGGACCGGTCGGCCGGCGATGCGCAGCCCCTCGAAGGCCTGCGGACTCGTCACCTCGTGCAGGAGGTGCAGGTCGATGTAGAGGAGGTCGGGCTCCCCGTCGACGTGTCGGACGACGTGCTCGCCCCAGACCTTCTCGGCCAGCGTTCCAGCCATGTCTCTCTTCCCATCCATGCGAGGTGCCACGATGAGGGCACGGTGTGTCACCGATGACATTTCCACGTCCGGGACGCCTCGGATCTTGCGTCTCACGACATGAGATGTCAGTATCACTCCATGGACAACGGTAGTGGAGTTGGCGTTCTGGACAAGGCCGCCATCGTTTTGGGTGCCCTCGAAGCAGGCCCCTCGACCCTCGCGCAGCTCGTCGCGGCAACCGGTCTGGCGCGCCCCACGGCGCACCGACTGGCCGTGGCCCTCGAGCACCATCGGCTCGTGGCGCGTGACATGCAAGGGCGTTTCGTCCTCGGGCCACGCCTGGGCGAGCTCGCAGCGTCGGCCGGCGAGGACAAGCTGCTCGTCGCGGCCAACCCCGTGCTCGGCGCGCTGCGCGACCACACCAACGAGTCCGCCCAGCTCTTCCGCCGGCAGGGCGAGCACCGCGTCTGCGTCTCGGCCGCCGAGCGCCCCGTGGGCCTGCGCGACTCGATCCCCGTCGGCGCGACCATGACCATGCACGCGGGGTCGGCCGCCCAGGTCCTGCTCGCGTGGGAGGAGCCCGACCGCCTCCACCGCGGCCTGCAGGAGGCCGCCTTCACCGCGACCATGCTCTCGGGCGTGCGGCGTCGCGGGTGGGCGCAGAGCGTCGGCGAGCGCGAGGCCGGCGTGGCATCCGTCTCGGCCCCGGTCCGCTCCCCCAGCGGCCGGGTCATCGCGGCCGTGTCCATCTCGGGCCCGATCGAGCGCCTGTCCCGTCAGCCCGGCCGCCTGCACGCCGCGACCGTCATCGCCGGCGCCAACAAGCTCACCGAGGTCCTGGCCAAGCATGCCAAGGCCGCCGAGGCCGCGGACCGCGACACCGAGTGACGAAGGGGGGCTCCCCCCTTCGCCGAGCCGCTCGCCACCACCCCTCCCGTGCACCCACGGCACTCAGGCCATGTGGGACCCGGCGTCCGCCGACCAAGCCGTGGCCAACGGCACGAGGTCGGCGATCTCGACGCTGCGCAGACCCGCGCGGGTCGGCAGGATGACGCGGATGCCCGGGTAGTGGTCGAAGAGCACCTGACGGTCCCGACCGCAGGGGCCCACGGGACCACGACCCCGTGGTTGCCGACGGCCACGATGTGCGTGATCTGCGTGGCGCCGCCGGCCCTGGCTGACCCGAGGGCCACCAGCTCGGCGCAGGGCCCGCCGGTGAAGTGGAAGAGGTTGACCCCCACGAAGCTGCGGCCGTCCGCGGCGAGCACGGCGGCACCCATGGTGTGGACGCCGTCCTCGTCGGGGCCTGCGTCAGTCGTGGCGTCGATGGTCCGACGGGCCAGGTCGACCAGCTCGACCTCGGGCTCCGTCAGCTCACGGGCGGAAGGGCAAGCAGGCAGCGACATGGGGCGAGCGTAGAGGGCGAGCCCCCTTCGTTCGGCTGTCCTGGCGAGCGCCCGGCGTCGAACTGCGCACCCGGCGTCGAAGCGCTGGGTTGGCTGGCGTTCTGTTGTCGGCCAACCCAGCGCAACGACGCCGGGCATGTAGACGGACCGGGCTGGGACACGACAAAGGCCCCCGTTCCGAAGAACGGGGGCCTTGCTCGATGTAGCCCCGACGGGATTCGAACCCGCGCTACCGCCGTGAGAGGGCGGCGTGCTAGGCCGCTACACAACGGGGCCCTATGCACTTCCCAGACCGGCGAACCGGCTGGGCAACGGAGAGAACCTTACCCGGAGGAAGGTCACTTTCCTAAATCGAGTGGCGAACCACTTGATTCGCTGGGGTACCAGGACTCGAACCTAGAACAACTGAACCAGAATCAGCCGTGTTGCCAATTACACCATACCCCAAGGGGGTATCACGGCCCCTTCGGAGCGAACTCCGCGCGGGCTGTGAACCGAGTGATGATGCTACCCGTCATCACCCGCCACCCCAAATCGTGCTCAGCCGATCGACGCACGCAGCGACCGCAGCCGCGCCAGGGTCGCGGGCTGACCCAGGATCTCCATCGACTCGAAGAGCGGCGGGCTGATCCGCGCGCCCGACACCGCGGTACGAAGGGGGCCGAAGGCCAGCTTGGGCTTGATCCCCAGGCCCTCGACGATCGCCGCGCGCAGCGTCGCCTCGATCTGCTCGGCATGCCACTCGTTGCCGTCGCGGCTCTCCTGCGAGAGCACCCCGGCGGGCACGTGCAGACCCTCGAGCGTGGTGATCGCCGCGTCGAGCACCTCGCCGGCGTTGTCCTTGAGCCCGGCGCGCGCGTCGTCGTCGATCCGAAGCGACGCGTCCTCGGTGTAGAAGGGACGCACCATGGCCGAGGCCTCGGTGAGCAGGACGATCCGGGTCTGGATGAGCTCGGCGACCGACTTCAGCCGGGCCAGCTCCCCCAGCGAGGGGTTGTCACCGAGCACGCCGTCGGCCTGCAGGTACGGCAGGAGCCGCGACGTGAAGTCCTCGAGCTCCAGACCGCGGATCCAGGCGCCGTTGAGCCACTCGAGCTTCTTGAGGTCGAAGATCGGGCCGACGGTGTTGACCTTGCTCCAGGCGAAGTCGCGGCTGAACTCCTCGACGGTGAACTTCTCGACGTCCTGGCCGTCCTCCCCCTTCGCCGGCGGGTAGGCCAGCAGGCCCAGGAAGTTGACGACGGCCTCGGGCAGGAAACCCTGTTCCTTGAACCAGGTCAGGCGCGCCTCGGGGTTCTTGCGCTTGGAGATCTTGGACTTGTTCTGGTTGCGCAGCAGGGGCATGTGGGCGAACTTCGGCGCCTGCAGACCCAGCCACTGGTAGAGCAGCACGTGCTTGGGCGTGGAGGAGATCCACTCCTCGCCGCGCACGACGTGGGTGATGCCCATCTCGTGATCGTCGACGACGACGGCCATGTGATAGGTCGGGAAGCCGTCGGCCTTGAGGATCACCTGGTCGTCGGGACGCGGCGCGGAGACGGTGCCGCGGATGACGTCCTCGAAGGTCGTCGGGGCGTCGTCGGGCACGAGCATCCGCACGACCGGCGTCTCGTTGTAGCCCTCGAGCTGGGCCCGCTCCTCCTGCGTCTTGCCGACGCACAGGCGGTCGTAGCCGGTGGGCAGCTTGAGCTTCTGCTGCTTCTCGCGCATCGCCGTGAGGCGCTCGGTGGAGCACCAGCAGTAGTAGGCGTGGCCGTCCTCGACGAGCTTGTCGACGTAGGGACGGTAGGTCTCCAGCCGCTCGCTCTGGCGGTACGGCGCGAAGGGGCCACCGACGTCCGGGCCCTCGTCCCAGGTCAGCCCGAGCCACCCGAGGGTGTCGTAGAGCTGCTGCTCGCTCGTCTCGTTGAACCGCACCCGGTCGGTGTCCTCGATGCGCAGGATGAAGCTGCCACCCTGCTGCCGGGCGAAGGCGAGGTTGAACAGCGCCATGTAGGCGGTGCCGACGTGCGGGTCACCGGTGGGTGACGGCGCGACGCGCAGGCGAGGGGCGGAGGCGGGTGCGGGGGTGTCTGCGGAGGGGCTGCTCATGATGGCTCGATGCTATCGCTCGCCCTTCCGCCGGCAGGAACCCTCTGCGATGCTGCACCGATGGCCACCCCACTCGTCACGGTCGAGACCGCCGACACCGTCACCACCATCACCATCGAGCAGCCCCAGACGCGCAACGCCCTGTCGCTGCCCGTCATGGAGGCCGTCATCGAGGCCCTCGAGGAGGTGGCGAGTCGCACCGACGTCCACGCGGTCGTCCTCGCGACGGCAGGTCACGTCTTCTCGTCGGGTCACAACCTCGCCGAGGTCCATGCCGCGGACGTGCAGGAGCAACAGCGGATCTTCTCGGTCTGCTCGCGGATGATGCTCCTGATCCAGCAGATCCCCCAACCGGTCATCGCCCGCGTCCAGGGCGTCGCCACCGCCGCCGGGTGCCAGCTCGTGGCCTCGTGCGACCTGGCCGTGGCCGCTGAGTCCGCGCGCTTTGCCACCCCCGGCGTGCGCATCGGGCTCTTCTGCTCCACCCCCATGGTCGCCCTCTCCCGCGCCGTCCCTCGCAAGCAGGCCATGCGCATGCTGCTGACCGGGGAGATGGTCCCGGCCGACCGGGCCCTGACGATGGGTCTGGTCTCGGACGTCGTCCCGGACGAGGACCTGGTCACCGCGACCGACGAGCTGGCCCGCACCGTCGCCGGCGCGTCATCGGCCACCGTGGCCATCGGCAAGCGCGCCTTCTACGACCAGATCGAGCTGCCGATCGAGGCGGCCTACGAGCAGATGACCCAGGTCATGGTCGACAACTCCTTCACCCCCGACGCCCGCGAGGGCATCGGGGCCTTCCTCGACAAGCGCCAGCCCCGGTGGCAGCACCGCACGCAGTGAGCTGAACCGGCCGCGCGCAGCAGGCGGGGGCTGCCCCCTTCGCCCTCAGGTCGTGCGCGGGGCGTACATGATCAGGGCGACACCCACGAGGCAGACGAGGGCGCCCGAGACATCCCAGCGGTCGGGCCGGAAGCCGTCGACGACCATGCCCCACAGCAAGGAACCGGCGACGAAGACCCCGCCGTAGGCCGCGAGGATGCGACCGAAGTTGGCGTCGGGCTGCAACGTCGCGACCGCGCCGTAGAGGCCGAGCGCGATGACACCGGCGCCGATCCACAGCCAGCCGCGGTGCTCGCGGATGCCCTGCCAGATCAACCACGCGCCGCCGATCTCGAGCAGCGCCGCGAGGACGAAGAGCGGGACCGAGCGGGCGACGTCCACGACTACCCCGCGTTGACGAAGGGGTTGGACAACGTGCCGATCGCGTCGATCTCGATGTCGACGCGCTGGCCGGCCACGACCGGGCCGACGCCCGCCGGGGTGCCGGTGAGGATGACATCGCCGGGCAGCAGGGTGAAGGCCTTGGAGCAGTGGCTGATGAGGTGGGCGACGCCGTGGACCATGTCGGACGTGTGGCCGTCCTGGACGACCTCGCCGTCGCGGCGGGTGACGAGCGAGACGTCCTGCGGGTCGAGGTCGGTCTCGATCCACGGGCCGAGCGGGCAGAAGGTGTCCATGCCCTTGGCCCGCGCCCACTGGCCGTCGCCGCGCTGCAGGTCGCGGGCGGAGACGTCGTTGGCGATCGTGTAGCCGAAGATGACCTTCTTGGCCTCCTCCGGCTCGATGTCCTTGCACATCCGGCCGATGATGACCGCGAGCTCGCCCTCGTAGTGGACCTCGGAGGTGAGCGTGGTCGGGATGACGACCGGGTCGCCGGGCCCGATGACCGCGGTGTTGGGGATGAGGAACATCATCGGCTCGTCGGGGACGTCGTTGCCCATCTCGGCGGCGTGGTCGGCGTAGTTGCGGCCGATGCCGATGACCTTGCTGCGGGGGATGACGGGAGCCAGCAGACGCACCTCGTCGATGGTCGTGACCTTGCCGGTCAGCTCGATGCGTTGGTAGAACGGGTCCCCGCTCACCTCGGCGATCTTCTTGCCGTCTGCGTCGACGAGCCCGTAGACCGGGTCGTCACCTTCGGTATATCTCGCGATGCGCACGAACCCCACACTAGGCGACTGCCTACGCTGTCTGCGATGCCCTCCACGACCCTCACTCGCGATGAGTGGATGACGCGTGCGCGTGCCCACGAGGACGCGGTCGACGAGCTGACCGCCGGTCACCGTGATCGTCGCTCCCGCGGCGAGCGCCACCCGGTCGAGGACTTCCTCTTCGAGTACTACGCCCACCGCCCCACCCACCTGCGACGGTGGCACCCCGGCCCCGGGGTCGTGCTGCAGGACGCCGCCGACCGGTACGAAGGGAGGTCCGGCTACGTCGTCGACGAGGCGGGCTCGGCTCGGCTGGACGTGGCCGGTTTCCTGGGGCGAAGGGAGCGTGCCGTCACCTTCGTCAGGGAGCTGCTCACCGCGACGCTGTCACGGCCGGGGACCCACGACTGCTTCGGCCTGCACGAGTGGGCGATGGTCTACGGCCTCCAGCCGGGCGAGCAGCGACACGAACAGCTCCCCCTTCGCCTCGACCAGGCCCAGACCGATGCCGTCGTGGAGTCCCACCGGATCAGGTGCAGCCATGCGGACGCGTACCGCTTCTTCACACCGGCAGCGGCGGAGCTCAACTCCCTTCGCCCCACGCGTGATGACCAGCTGGAGCACGAGCAGCCGGCCTGCCTGCACGCGGGGATGGACACCTACAAGTGGGCCTTCAAGCTCGCCCCGGCGGTGCCGTCGGAGATCACGCTCGACGCCTTCCGGCACGCGCTGCGCATCCGCAGGCTCGACATGCAGGCCTCTCCCTACGACGTCTCGGGCTTCGACCTGGACCCCGTCGCGATCGAGACGACGCAGGGCAAGGCGCAGTACGTCGCCCGCCAGCGGGAGCTGATGGTGACGTCCAACTCCCTTCGCCGGCGGATCCTCGAGGTCTGCGAGCTCCTCCTCCTCCCCTCCTGACCCCCTCCCTTTGCATTGCCCTATGGCAATGCAAGCTTTCGTGCATTCCCCTATGGCAATGCAAGCTTTCGTGCATTGCCATAGGGCAATGCGGGTCCGAGGGCGCGATGGGGTCGGGTAGTGCCACGCTGGGGTGGTGGACACGCCTCTGGAGACGCAGCCTCGTCGCTTCTACGACGGCGGACCGTCGGGGGGCCAGCCCGACCCGACCTCTCCCCCGCTCATCGTCCTCGAGCGCACGCTCGACATGGACGTCGACGAGTTCCGGATGGGCCGACGTCTGGGCTACCGCGATCGTGAGCTCGGGCAGCTGCTCGTGCCGGTGGACACGGCGACCTACACAACCGACCTGACGTCGGTGCCGTCGATCTTCCTCTGGCTCGTCCCCCGCACCGGCCGACATCTGCCCGCGGCGCTGCTGCACGACGGCCTCGTCCGCGGATCCTTCACCGCTGCGCCCGACGTGACGATCGATCGTGAGCGCGCCGACCTCGTCTTCCGAGCAGCCATGGCCGACACCGGCACCGGGCTCATCCGGCGATGGCTGATGTGGACCGCCGTGACCCTCGGCACGATCTTCCAGGGCCGCGGCACGAGTTGGTCGTCGGGCGAACGCCGGCGGTGGCGGCTGACCGCCGGCGTCACGCTCCTGCTGACCGCGGTCCTTGGCGTGCTCGCGACCTTCGACCTCTTCGACATCCGGGTGCCGATCGTCGGCGGGGTGCCCTGGATGGGCGAACACGCGTGGTGGGTGGAGCTGATGACCGGCGCCCTGGGGGCGATCGTCATCCCCATCCTGCTCGGTCTGACGTGGGGGCGCTTCCGGGCCGCCGGCGTCATCGCCGGGGTCGCCCTCGCAGTGCTGCTGCACATCACCGTGGCCATCGCACTGCTGACCGCTGCCTACCGGGTGGCCGAGCGGATCGTCACTCGGCCACCAAGCGAGAGCGACGCCTAGCCTCGCGTGCCCGTGCGCGCTCCCGTGTCCGACGCGGGGATCACCCGCACCCATGAGCTCTGGTTGACCGCGCTCGGACCGCCCGCGGAGGCGACGACCCCAAACTCGAAGCCACGTGCCCGCAGGCTGTCGATGGCCTCGGGCAGGTACTCCATCTGAGGCCTCGAGCACGAGTCCACCTCGTTGCCGTCGTGCAGGAGCAGGAGTGCCTGGTCCACGGCGTTGTCGTTGAGGTAGCGCACCACACCCTCGGGGCCGGGACAGGTGAAGTCACCGGCCCCTGTCTGCCAGTGCCACAGGACACCGCCCCACATCTGGTTCTCGCGGATGACGGTGTTGCCCTCCTGGGTCTCGTCGCCGTACGGATAGCGGAAGAGCACCGGGGAGGTCCCCGTCACCCGACGCACCACAGCATTGGTGCGCAGAATCTGCCGTCGTGTCTGGTGGGCATCGAGGTCGCTGAAGTTCGGATGGGACCAGCTGTGGTTGCCGATCACGTGCCCCTCCCGCTGGAGACGCCGCAGCGTGGCCGGCCTCCGCTGCGCCCTCTCCCCCACGACGAAGAAGGTCGCCTGGACGCCCTTGTCCGCCAGTACGTCGAGGATCTCGTCGGTCATGGCGGTGGGTCCGTCGTCGAAGGTCAGGGCGATGAGTCCGGCCGACCCCGGTGCGGGGGACTGCGCCACCTGTGCGTCCGCGCGAGCCGACGTACCTCCGGCAGCACAGGCAGAGCCGGCGCCGAGGGCCAGTGCAGCGAGCGCACCAGCCACGACTGCCCGCCTCACGGTTCCATCGCTCGGATGGTCCGGACGGTGATCCGGTAAAGCAGGAAGGTGGTGAAGATCAGGGCGAAGATCAGGAGGACCCAGTAGGCGGTGCTGAGACCCGCGAGGGTCAACGACCCCGAGGTGACCGCTGCGGCCTGAGTGGTTCCAGAGCCGGATGAACCTGCGTACATGTGGCGAAATCCCTACCAATCTTGAGAGGTGGAACGGAAACTGCCGACAACGGCCACGGCCGTGCAGCACTCGAGGAAGACTCCGTAGACGTCCTCGACGATCAGGAGTGCACTCAGGAGGACGTCCTCCCAGGCGCGGCCCGGGACACGCCAGGCGGAGGTGACCCTGTCGACCCACATGACGACCAGAGGGATGAGCCCGATGAGCGACATGGCCAGCCCGAGCCCCAGGTAGATGAGGGCGATGACATAGGCCACCCAGAGCAGCCGGAGCAGCGACGACGCCCCGAACAGGAAGTACGCGAGGATGTCCCGGCGGGTGGCCGGGGTCCAGCCGCGCTTGCGGCACTCGTCCACACCCCCACGCCCCCACCGCAGCCGCTGCCGCCACAGCTGACCGAAGGTGGCCGGGGTGTCGGTCAGGACGTGCGCACCGGGCGCGGCGCCGACGGTGTGGCCGAGGGTCTTGATGTCGAGGGTCAACGCGTAGTCCTCGATGAGACTCTTGCTGTCCCACGGGAGCCCGCCCCGCACTCGCGTGGAGACCTCCCTCAGGACATCGGCGCGATAGAGACTCGCCGCCCCCGACACGACCTGCACCTTCCAGCGCCGCAGATCTCGGCCGTCGTCGTAGCGCGCGTACTCAAGCCGCTGCAGCCGCCAGGCCAAGCCACGGGTCGCTGAGTCCTTGGCCCAGTACCGGGCGCACACGGCTCCCCTGTCCGGGTCGGCGGACAGAGCCTCGACCAAGCCTTCCAGTGCGGTCGGGACGAGGACCGTGTCCGCGTCCATCGTCAGGACGTAGTCGGCGTCGCGGGCGTGGCGCCACCACGCCTGGTTCAGCGCCCCGGCCTTGCGGGCCGTGTTGCCGAGCGTCTCCATCACGGTCACCGGGTACTGCTGCGCAATGGTCAGGGTCTCGTCGGTCGAGTTGTCGACCGCGATGACGATCCGGTGCGGACGATGAGTCTGACCGAGGAGGGACTCGATCGTCGCGGCGATCTGACCCTCCTCGTTGTGCGCAGGCACGAGGACCACAACGCGCACCACCCACCCCCTCAAACATCGTTCTCTTACGAGAACGATGTTCTCTCACGAGCAAGGGCATGTCACCCGCACGCTCACGTGGGCGGGTCGAGTCAGTCGGCGACGCTCCACAGGCGCACGGGCTCTCCCGGGAGGGCCTCCTCCGGCTGGAGGGGTACGTCCACACCGCGTGGGAAGCTCAGCGCGGCCTGCACCATCCCCTCGAGGACCGGGGCCAGCCACGGCGTGGGCGCCGACTGCGCATCCGTGAATATCTCCACCAGCCACTGGTGGGCATCGGGGTCGTACCCGCCACACGCGAAGATGCCCTCGAAGCCAGCAGCTGCGAGGTACAAGCGTTCCTGGACATCACCCCGGGTCAGATCCGTGTGCATGGCCAAGCCCTCCGCGGCATCGGCGCTGGCACGGTAGGACGCGAGCTCGAAGTCCTCCGGCTCCGGCAGTGGGTCCACCGCCCCTCGGCCACTCGGACGCCTCCCCTGCCGGACATTGACCACGACGCCCTCCTCGACCCGGCCCACCCACCAGAGCGCGCCATTGATGGCGCCGCGGGAGCGTTCGGCGACCAGTGCCAAGCGATGGCTCATCCGCTCGGAGGGCATGGCATCGAGCTCTCCGAAGACATCGGCGACCAGACGGACCAGCTCGTCCGGGACCGGGGCGCCAGCTCCCGGCGACGCCGCGCGTACCCCAGAGGGTTCGAGGTCACGGGAGGCCCGCGCCAGCTGGAGTGCCGCGGCTGCGGCCTCCTCCGGGGACCGAGGATGGACCGGCGGCTCTGTGATCTCGATCGAACCCCAGGTGATGTCGACGGGGTCGCCCATGCCACGCACCGCCTCACGCACACCAGCCACCTTGGCCTCGAGGGAGTCCGACGGTCGCCCGGCTGCGACGATGCCGAACTCGTCCCCACCGAGCTCGGCCACCACGACGTCCCCCCACGAGCGCGTCCGGTCGATGAGCAGCGCAGCCATTCGTCCCCGGACCTCATCCGCCGCCTCCCAGCCCAGTCCGCCGCCGTCCTGCCGCAGCCAGTGGATCCGGGCCACGACGAGCTGCAGGGGGCGCTGCACCAGCGAGCCCGAGATGAGGGCTGCAGCGTGGGCATGGAAGGCATGCGCATCCGCGAGCGCACTCTGCGGACCCTCGACGTCCCGGCGAGCGAGCACCGGAGCCATCGCTGCCACGAGGACCTGCCCCAGGGCGATCTCGTCGGGGGTGAACGCGGCCTGCTCACGCGTCACCAGTACAGCGCCCCACGTCCGCAGCCCCACCACCACGGGAAGGACGAGAGCATGGGGCGCACCCATCCACTCGAGGAGGAGGCGCTCGCCCTCGGCCAGCGTGCCGCCGACCGAACCCGCCCAGGCCTCTCCGTCGAGGAGGACCTCCTCCAGCTGCGGGTGCTGCGTGAGAGAAATGGCGTCACCACCCTCCCGTCCGGTCCCCCGCTCGCGCGCGCGGCCGCTGGTGAGCACCACACGCAGGCGCTGTGCGGCCCCTTCGAGCTCAGCGAGCTGCACGGTCCGGGCTTCCAGTGCGGAGCACAGGTGTGCGGACATGGTCGTGGCCGTGGGCGCACCCGAGGGTGCCGACCATTCTGCGCGCAGGTCCTCAGCGACCGCTCGCACCACTGGACCAAGGTTGTCCATTGCGCCCCCCTGCCTTGTCAGACGACGCCGCAGGTTAGCCCGGCGGTGGGGAGACCGCCACATCGAGTTCACATCCCGAAGTCCTGGACTATCCGGTCGCCTTCGCCACCATCGTCGGCCTGACGACGAAGCCCATCGCCGTCATGATGGCCAGTGAGTAGTCGCTGAAGTACTCCGCCGGGTCCTCCACCGAGCCCTCCCAGCCCTCCCAGCCGAGACGAACCTCCAGCGCAATGTGCCCGGTGATGGCAGCGATGGCCGACCTCGCCAGCGACACCGCCTCGGCGCTGGCCGCGCCGCTCGTCACCTTCGTGTGCACCACAGGGAGCCCTGCCTGCTGCGGATCCAGCTGACCCGCCTGGATGGCCTTCTCGCAGATCTCGGCCCACATCGCCAGGGACTCCCGAACTGCCTCGACGACCTCCCGAGGGCGTGGGTTCATCACCGTCGGCGAGACGAGGAGCGCATGCTCGGCCTCGTGTGTGAGAGACCAGCGGCGCAGCGCCAGTGTGCTGAGGTACCAGGTCGTCGCGAACTCCTCGTCGGGAGCCTGGGCGCCAGCCGCGCGGATCTCGGCGAGCGCCTCGGCGTAGGCGTCCGCTGCCAACAGGCCCAACAGCGCGTTGTGGTCGGCCACGTACCGGTAGAGACCGGACGGGGTGATGTCGACGGCCCGAGCGACGGCCCGCATGGTCACCCCGGAGGGACCGTGGGCCCGCAGCTCTGCGCGAGCCGCGTCCTTGATCTCCTCGAGAACCTGTCGGTGCAGTCGCTCGCGCCGAGCGGCGCCGATACCGCTGGACTCGGAGCGCCCGCCACTCATCTGGACCACCTTTCACGAGGCTCGCACTCACGTCACCGCGAGAACACTGTTTCCGAATGAGATAGCCTGTCCATTCGGGCCCCAGGGGACTCCACGACACCGTGACCAACTAGAGGATTCGTTCATGTCTTGACGTGGACCCTAGTGGAGATCCGAGCGGTCGAGGCATGAGGGGCAGAGACGAGGTGCACTTGCGATCGATCCTGGTGACCGGGGCCCAGAGCTCCACAGGACGGCAGATCATTGCCGCATTGGGCACGGCCGGCCATCTCACCCATGCCGTCGACGGTGCCCCGGGGATGGACGCGAGCAGGCTGTCATGGGTCACACACCGCAGACATGGCTGCCCGGCACCAACGTCGGCCGAGAGGATCCCGGCGCTGCTCAAGCTGTGCCTCCGGCACCACATCGACACCGTGATCCCCACGCTCGGTGAGGAGCTGGCCGACATGGCTGCCGCGTCGGCGATGTTCGCCGCGCATGACGTGCAGGTCGCCGTTCCGGACCCCCGCGGTCTGGCCATGATCGCCGACGGTCTCTACGCCCTTCGCGCACTCGACGCCCGGTCGATCCCGACTGTCTGGTCGTCGCTCCCCAGCGAGCTGGCCGACGGCACATCGCCCGGCCCACCTCACACACGCAGGACGCTGCTCGTGCCCCGCCAGCCGTGGAGCACCGACTCCGCGGTCAGCATCTTCGACGCCGACGACTTCGACTTCGCCCTCATCGGTGACGACCACCTGGTCTGCTCCTTCGAGCCCCCGATCTGGAGGATCACGCTGCACCTCTCCGCCGATGGCAGCGCCGCCACGGCCACGGCGTGCCGACTCGAGGGCGCGCCCGTGCCCCCTTCGAGCACTCAGGCGGCCCTTGCGCACATCCGGGATGCCGCCCGCGCCCTCTCCCTCACGGGACCGATCGAGGTGACCGTCGTCGGCGGAACCCGAGACCCACGGATCCTCGACATCACCCCCGGGGTGGGGCCCGTCCACGCGCAGCACGAGGACCTCTTGAGCGCCATCCTCACCCGCCAGCCGGCCGCCTGAGCACGAGCAGCCCCAGGTGCAGCTCGAGCCGGTCGCGGCCACGGGAGAGGTCGAGGCCGGTGATCGCCTCGATGCGACGCAACCGGGCGTAGACGCTCTGCCGGTGCAGACCGAGCCGGGCCGAGGTCGCGGCCACCGAGCAGCCAGCCTCGAGATGGACCCAGGCGGTCTCGATGAGCTCCGGTGCGGCAGCGAGCAGCTCCGCGACGGCAGGGGTGCGCACGGCGTCGAGCAACTCGTCGCCGGCGGTGCCGCCGAGGAGCCGCTCGATCCCCAGCGAGGACCACGGGTGGATCCGCGCAGCGACCGGCAGGGACGGCAGGTCGGGGCTCGTCGGGCGGACGACACGGAGGGCGGCCCTCCCTTCGCGCAGTGATCGGGCCACCTCCGCGAGAGGCGCGAGATCACCCACCCCGGCCACGACGTGCTCGTCGACGATCCGTCCGATGGCACCCAGCGCAGCCTCGGCTGCGGCCTGGACCTCGGCGTCGGTGGTCGCCGGGACGACCAGGACGAGGTCACCCGAGCGCTCGGCGACTCCGATGCGTCGAGGCAGGCCCCCGGGGCCGTGGACCTCCTCCGCACGCAGCCGCACTCCCGGCGCCGCCCCGAGGACGACGACCCCGGCCCGGGTGGCGGGATCGACCGCCAGCTCGTCGGCCAGCTCACGCGCGGGCCCGCGACGGGCACTCGGCTCGGCATCGAGCAGGTCGAGGACGAGGCGCTCGGTCTCACGGCGACGAGAGGCGAGCCGGGCGAGGTGCTCCCCCGCCTGGTCGGCGAGCACGCCTGCGGCGCGGACCCGCTCGAGCGACAGGCCCTCGGGCGGCTCGACCGCCCACAGGTAGCCCTGGACGACACCACGCCAGCGGGCCGGTAGGCACAGTCGGGCCGCGGTCCCCCGATCCGCATCGGCCGGGATGTGCACCGGGCCGATCGCCCGGGCGATGCCGAAGCTCTCGAACCACTCGCGGGTGCGCGGGTGCGCCCCGCGGGAGAGGACGGTCTCGGCCCGCACGCTGTCGACATCGCCCGCGTGCGCGGCGAAGGCGAGCAGGCGAAAGCGCCGGTCCTCCAAGGTCACGGGAGCGAGGAGGATCGCGGATGCCTCGTCGACGAGGTCCTGCACATCGGCCATCAGACAAATGTATGCCACGCCGTCGTGGTTCATGGACATCTGTCTGTGGCGATGGCCACGACCGGCACCTACCGTCGAAGACATGACGACCACCTCTGCGCCGACCGACCCGAGCACCGCAGCCTTCGCCCCCTTCGTCGAGGGTGCGATCACTCTCGCCGAGCGGTGGTCCGCGGCCGCCCACGCCGGCGAGACCAAGCGTGAGGCGCAGACGACGGGTCAGCTGGCCGCCCTGCTGTCCGACCACGCCGGGCTCGACCTCGCGGTCTTCTTCGTCGACCGCGTCGCCCGCCCCGAGGACAACACGGTCGCCGCGACGGCCCTCAACCGGATCACCGCGTCGGACTCCGCATCCTTCCTCGGCACCCTCGACCGCGGCCTCCTCGGTCTCGGCGCCCGCGCGGCGAAGATCGCCCCCAAGGTCGTCGTGCCCGCCGCCCGCGCCCGGATGAAGCAGATGGTCGGCCACCTCATCGTCGACGCTCGTGACCCCAAGCTGGCCAAGCACCTCGCGAGCGCCCGTGAGGACGGCTTCCGCCTCAACATCAACCTGCTCGGCGAGGCCGTCCTCGGTGAGGGCGAGGCGGCCTCACGCACCGAACGCACCCGCGAGATCCTTCAGCGCCCCGACGTCGACTACGCATCGATCAAGGTCTCCTCCCTCGTCAGCCAGATCAGCACCTGGGACACCGACGGCACCGTGGAGCGCTGCCTGACCCGCCTGCGCCCGCTCTACGAGACCGCCAAGGCATCCACCCCGCACGCCTTCGTCAACCTCGACATGGAGGAGTACCGCGACCTCGAGATGACGATGGAGGTCTTCATGACCCTGTTGTCCGAGCCGCAGTTCCACGACCTCGAGGCCGGCATCGTCCTGCAGGCCTACCTGCCCGACGCACTGCCCGCGATGGAGCGACTCATCGAGTTCGCCGTCGGGCGCCGCGATGCCGGCGGCGCGCCGATCAAGATCCGCCTCGTCAAGGGTGCCAACCTCGCGATGGAGCGCGTCGAGGCGGTCATGCACGGCTGGGAGCAGGCGCCGTACACGACCAAGGCCGATGTCGATGCCAACTACCTGCGCTGCATCGAGCGCGCACTGCGCCCCGAGCTCGCGGGTGCCCTGCGGCTGGGCGTGGCCTCGCACAACCTCTACGACGTCGCCGCCGCGCACCTGCTCGCCCAGGACCGTGGGGTCCAGGACGCCCTCGACATCGAGATGCTGCAGGGCATGTCGCCCGCGCAGGCCCGCGCCGTCCGCGACGAGGTCGGCACGGTGATCCTCTACACGCCGGTCGTCGCCCCCCAGGACTTCGACGCCGCCGTCTCCTACCTCGTGCGCCGCCTCGAGGAGACCGCCTCGCCGGAGAACTACATCCACGCCTCCTTCGCCGACGATCCCGCAGCCATGACCGACCAGGAGCGTCGATTCCGCGCGAGCGTCGAGGACATCGGGTCCGTCCCCGTCGGGCCGCGCCGCTCCGCCGAGCGCGCCCCGATCGGTGACACCTTCGACAACACCCCCGACTCCGACCCGGCCCTGCCCGGCCACCGCGAGTGGGCCACCCGCGCCGTCACCGCCGCGCGGCCCGAGCCGACCTCGCCCCACCTGAGCATCACCGAGGCCGTCGACGACGTCGTCGACATCGCCCGCACCGCGCACAAGAGCTGGGCGGCGCGTCCCGCGGCGGAGCGAGCAGAGCTGCTGCGCAGGGCTGCTCGTGAGATCGACGCTCGTCGCGAGCCGCTCCTCGCGGTCATGGCGGCCGAGGCCGGCAAGACCATCGCCGAGTCCGACCCGGAGATCTCCGAGGCCGTCGACTTCGCCCGCTACTACGCCGACCGGGCCCTCGAGCTCGAGGACGGGCCCATGGCCGACGGGGCGAGCTTCACCCCCTTCGCCCTGACGTTGGTGACGCCGCCGTGGAACTTCCCCGTCGCCATCCCCATCGGTGGGGTCCTCGCGGCGCTCGCCGCCGGCTCAGCCGTCATCATCAAGCCGGCGCCGCAGACCCCGGTGTGCGTCGAGGTCACCGTCGACGCACTCCACGCAGCGGGCATCCCCCGCGACGCGCTGCAGGTCGTGCGCACCGAGGAGGACGAGGTCGGTCAGCACCTCGTCGCCCACCCCGGCGTCGACGCCGTCGTGCTCACCGGTGCCAGCGAGACCGCTCGCCTCTTCGCCGGGTGGCGGGCCGGCCGCACGGAGGGTGCCCGCGTCCTCGGGGAGACCTCGGGCAAGAACTCCCTCGTCATCACCCCCTCCGCCGACATCGACCTGGCGGTCGCCGACCTCGTCTCCTCCGCCTTCGGCCACGCCGGGCAGAAGTGCTCGGCCGCCTCGCTCGGCATCCTCGTCGGCTCGATCGCGGACTCCCCGCGTTTCCGCCGCCAGCTCGTCGACGCCGTCGAGTCGATCGCCGTCGGCTGGCCGAGCGCCCTCGGCACCCGGATGGGACCGATCATCGAGGCGCCGAGCGGCAAGCTGCTGCGGTCACTCACGACGCTCGAGCCCGGCGAGACCTGGCTGGTCGAGCCCCGTCAGCTCGACGACACCGGCCGGCTGTGGTCGCCGGGCGTCAAGGACGGGGTGCGCCCCGGGTCCTTCTTCCACCTCACCGAGGTCTTCGGTCCCGTGCTCGGCCTCATCCGCGCCGACTCCCTCGACGAGGCAATCGAGCTGCAGAATGCGACCGACTTCGGCCTCACGGGCGGTCTGCACAGCCTCGACGAGGGCGAGATCCTGCGCTGGACCGATGCGGCCGCGGTCGGCAATGCCTATGTCAACCGGCACATCACCGGTGCGATCGTGCGCCGCCAGTCCTTCGGCGGCTGGAAGGCCAGCTCGATCGGTCCGGGCGCCAAGGCGGGCGGCCCCAACTACATCGCCCAGCTCGGGACGTGGACGAGCGACACGCTCCCGACGAAGGGAGCACCCGTCACCTCCTCGGTCCGCGCGACCGTCGACGCGCAGCTGGCAGCGCTCGGCGATCGCGTGACCGACTCCGAGCGCACCTGGCTCGAGGCCGCGATGGCCAGTGACGCCGCCGCCTGGGCGGACGAGTTCGGCGTCGAGCACGACGAGAGCAACCTCGTCGTCGAGACCAATGTCTTCCGCTACCGCGCCCACCCGCAGGTGCTCGTGCGGGCCGGTGCGGGCACCCGACTGGTCGAGGTAGTGCGTCTCGTCGCTGCAGCGACCCTGACCGGCGCCCACGTCACCATCTCGGCGGACCCGACCGCCACGCTGCCCAGCAGCATCGGGCACGTGCAGGTCATCACCGAGGCAGACGGTGCCTTCATCGCTCGTGCCGGACGCACGAGCGACGTGCGGGTCCGCGCCATCGGCGGCGCTCCCGCCTCGCTTGTCGACGACCTCGTCGCCGCTGGCGTCGACGTCATCACCGGCGAGGTCCTGGCCACCGGACGACGTGAGCTCCTCCCCTTCGTCAGGGAGCAGGCCGTCAGCACCACCCGGCACCGCTTCGGTCACGTGGCGAGCGCCTGAGGCTCGACCCCTCCGTCCCCCGCCCACCGGGTGGAGGTATACCCGCGGACCTTTCGCCCGCGAGTTCACCTCCACCCGTCGGTCGGGGCACCCGGGTGGATGCGGACTCGCCGACGATCCACCCGCGCGTTTACCTCCACCCGGGGAGTGGGGGGCGGCGGGGCGAAGGGGGGTTGCCGCGCCTCAGCGGACGGGGACGCCGGCGCGCATCAGCCCGTAGGTGACGCCGTCGACGAGGGCCAACCACGAGGCCTCGACGATGTTGGGCGCGACCCCGACGGTCGTCCACGAGGTCGCGCCGTCGCTGTGCTCGATGAGCACCCGGGTCGTCGCATCGGTGCCGTGTGCCGCGTCGAGGATGCGCACCTTGTAGTCGATGAGCTCGATCCGATCGAGCTCCGGGTAGACGACCGACAGCGCCTGACGCAGGCCCTGGTCGAGGGCGTTGACGGGGCCGTTGCCCTCCCCCGTCGCGACGAGCCGCTGCCCGCCGGCGACGGCCTTGACGGTCGCCTCGGACATCGCGTCGGCTCCGCCCCGGGCATCGATCATGATCCGCCAGGACTCGATCTGCGCGTACTCGGGAGCCTCCTCGTCGAGCTCCCGCCGCAGCAGCAGCTCGAAGGACGCATCGGCCGCGTCGAAGGTGTAGCCCTGCTGCTCCAGCTCCTTGACCTTGGCCAGGACCCGGGTCAGTGCGTCGTCGTCGCCCGAGAGGTCGACGCCGAACTCGCGGCTCTTGAGCTCGACCGTCGCCCGCCCAGCCATGTCGGAGACGAGCATGCGCATGTCATTGCCGACGTCCTTGGGCTCGATGTGCTGGTAGAGGTCGGGGTCGACCTTGATCGCGCTCGCGTGCAGACCGGCCTTGTGGGCGAACGCCCCCGAGCCGACATAGGGCTGGCGGGAGAAGTGCGGGAAGTTGGTCACCTCGCTCACCGCGTGCGCGATGCGGGTGGCGTCCTGGAGCCGGTGCGGCTCCACCAGGTCCATGCCGAGCTTGAGCTGCAGGTTGGCGATCACGGTGATCAGGTCGGCGTTGCCGGTGCGCTCGCCATAGGCATTGACCGTGCCCTGCACGTGGTCGGCGCCCGCCTCGACGGCCGCCATCGTGTTGGCCACCGCGCAGCCGGTGTCGTTGTGGCAGTGGATCCCCAGGCGCGCACCGGTCGCCTCGATGACGTCAGCCACCGCCGCGCTCACCTGCCCCGGCAGCATGCCGCCGTTGGTGTCGCACACGGCGACGACCTCGGCGCCGGCCTCATGGGCGGCGCGCACGCAGGCCAGGGCGTAGTCACGCTCGAGGTGGTAGCCGTCGAAGAAGTGCTCACCGTCGACCATGATCGTGCGACCCTGCGCGCGCAGATGGCTCACGGTGTCGGTGATCATCGCGAGGTTCTCCTCGCGGCTGGTCTTCAGTGCTCGCTCGACGTGGCCGGGGTGCATCTTGGCCACGAGCGTGATGACCTCGGCCCCGGAGTCGAGGAGTGCCTGGACCTGCGGGTCCGTGGCGGCCGAGCCACCCGCACGCCGGGTGGCACCGAAGGCGGCCAGCGTCGCGCTGTGCAGCTCGAGCTCGGTGGCTGCCCGCGCGAAGAACTCGGTGTCGTTGGGGTTGGCGCCGGGCCAGCCCCCTTCGATGTGGGTGACGCCCAGGTCGTCCAGGTGCCGCGCAATCGTCAGCTTGTCGACGACCGAGAGGTTGATGCCCTCCTGCTGGGCACCATCGCGCATGGTCGTGTCGTAGACGTGGAAGCCGTGCATGGCGGGATCTCTCGTTCGGGACGAAGGGGGCTGCTCGCCTCCCCGCAGTGTGACACCTGCTCGTCGCGCCCGTCCGGTGCTTGGGGTGATGCTCCGGATCCGTCTGCCGTTGTCGCCAACTGCTCGACACATGCAAAAGACCCCCCGGGTGCGGGAGGTCTGCGCGACGAGCAGGTGGCTCGTCGCGCCTAGATAATGAGCTCGGCTGCGGTAGCAGCCCGGGTCGTCATCTGAAGCATCACGCGCTCACCATGGCACCGATGCATCGGCCACCTTGTCCCGTGTCCGGATCGTGGGACGCGGCGATTCACCCGATGAGACCTTCGAGGACCTGCGCGACGCCGTCCTCGTCATTGCCCGGCGCCCGGTCGGTCGCCACGGCCAGCACCTCCGGATGGGCATTGGCCACGGCGAAGGAGCGCCCAGCCCAGGTGAGCATCGGCAGATCGTTGGGCATGTCGCCGAAGGCCCACACATCCTCCGCCGCGATCCCGAGCTCGGCGCACCAGCCGGCGAGCGCGGCGGCCTTGGTCACGCCGACAGCCGAGATCTCCGCGAGCCCGCCGGCCCCGGAGAAGGCGACGATCGCCCGGTCCCCCACCACCTCGGTGGCGACCCGGATGAACTCGTCGTCGGTCAGGTGCGGGTTGCGGGCCAGCAGCTTGCCGACGGAGGCATCGGTGAGCAGCTCGATGGCCGGTGTCGTCACGAGGTCCTCCGGGTGGTCGTGGATCGCGGCGAACATGCTCTCCGCGGCCAACCCGTTGTGCCGCTCCGCGGCGAAGCCGGTGCCCGGCACCTGCTCGCGCAGGTCGTGCACGATCGCCGTGACGATGCCGCGAGGGATGGACCGCACGCCGAAGATCCGTCGCTCGGCGACGTCGTAGCGGAAGGCACCGTTGCCGCAGATCGCCACTCCCCTGGCCCCGACGACGTGCGCGAGCTCGTCGAGCCACCTGGGCGGGCGCGCGGTGACGAGCACCGTCTCGATGCCGGCCTCGGCGACAGCGCGAAGGGCGTCGACCGAGCGCTGCGAGACGCTCCCGTCACTGCGCAGCAGGGTGCCGTCGAGATCGGTCGCGATGAGCCGTGGGGTCACGGGCCCAGTCTCGGCCACGAGGGCGAGGTCAGGCGAGGCGGGTCATCCAACCGCGCGTGTCCTCGGCGACGCCGTACTGGATGTCGAGGAGTGCCTGGCGGATCCTGCGGGTGTACTCCCCGCCCCCTTCGCCAGCAGTGGACGCAGTCGAGCCACCGTCCCAACGCAGCTCACCCACGGGCGTGACGACGGCGGCGGTGCCACAGGCGAAGACCTCGGTGATCTCACCGGAGGCGACCCCTTGCGTCCACTCGTCGATCTCGATGCGCGACTCCTCGGGCGTGAGGCCCAGGTCGGGAGCGAGCTCGAGGATCGAGGCGCGGGTGACGCCCTCGAGGATCGAGCCGGTGAGCGCGGGGGTGCGCAGCCGGCCGTCCTTGGTGACGAAGAAGAGGTTCATCCCGCCGAGCTCCTCGATGTAGGTCTGCGTCGAGGAGTCGAGGAAGACCACCTGGTCGCAGCCGTGCTCGATGCCCTCCATCTGACCGGCGAGCGACGAGGCGTAGTTGCCACCGCACTTGGCGGCGCCGGTGCCCCCGGCGCCAGCACGCGCGTAGTCACGGCTCAACCACAGGTTGACCGGCTTCAGGCCACCGGGGAAGTAGGCACCCGCCGGGCTCGCGATGACGCAGAAGGTGACCTCGTTGGCCGGCCGGACGCCGAGGAAGGCCTCGGAGGCGAACATGAAGGGACGCAGGTAGAGGCTCATCTCGCCGCTGCCATACGCCGGGACCCACGCCTTGTCGGCCTCGACGAGGGCCTTGATCCCCGCCACGAAGTCCTCCTCGGAGATCGTCGGGAGGGCCAGTCGCTCGCAGCTGCGCGCCATCCGGGCGGCGTTGCGGTCGGGCCGGAAGGTCCACACCGAGCCGTCCTCGTGGCGGTAGGCCTTCATGCCCTCGAAGACCTCTTGGGCGTAGTGCAGGACCGATGCGGCCGGGCTGATCTGCAGCGGCCCGAAGGGACGCACCCCGCCGGTGTGCCAGCCCTCTCCCTTGGTCCACGTGGCCGTGACCATGTGGTCGGTGAAGGTGGACCCGAAGCCGGGGTTGGCCAGGACGGCCTCACGCTCGGCGTCGGACAGGGGGGCTTCGCTGCGGGTGGTCGCGAAGGTCAGCTCAGCGGTCATCGGTGACACGTCTCCTCGGGGGTCTGGTGTGTTGCAGGTTACCCCTCGGGAGCGGTGTCTCAGAGCAGAGCGGCGATCGCGTCCCCGATCTGGCTGGTGGACCGCTCACCCGAGCGCTCGGCGAGGTCGCCCGCGACGGCCGCCTCGATGCGCTGGGCGTCCTCGGGACGACCCAGGTGGTCCAGCAGCATGGCGACGGACAAGATCGCGGCCGTCGGGTCGGCCTTGCCCTGACCGGCGATGTCGGGGGCCGAACCGTGGACCGGCTCGAACATGCTCGGGGCCTCGCGGGTGGGGTTGATGTTGCCGCTCGCGGCCAGGCCGATGCCACCGGCGACGGCCGCGGCGATGTCGGTGATGATGTCGCCGAAGAGGTTGTCGGTGACGATGACGTCGAAGCGCGCCGGGTCGGTCGCGAGGAAGATCGTCGCGGCGTCGACGTGCTGGTAGGCGGTCTCGACGTCGGGAAACTCTGCGCCGACCTCCTCGACGGTGCGGCGCCAGAGGTGACCCGCATGGACGAGCACGTTGTGCTTGTGCACGAGGGTCAGGTGCTTGCGCGGTCGGGCCTGGGCGCGGGCCAAGGCGTCGCGCACGACGCGCTCGACGCCGAAGCGGGTGTTGACGCTGACCTCGGTCGCGATCTCGTGCGGGGTGCCGACGCGCAGCGCGCCGCCGTTGCCGACATAGGGACCCTCGGTGCCCTCGCGGACGACGACGAAGTCCAGGCCCTTGTCGGTGACCTCGTTCGACAGCGGGCTCGTGACGCCCGGGAAGAGCTTGGCCGGACGCAGGTTGACGTAGTGGTCCAATGCAAAGCGAAGGGGGAGCAGCACGCCACGCTCGAGCACACCGGACGGTACGGTCGGGTCGCCGATCGCGCCCAGGAGGATGCCGTCGTGACCGCGCAGCTCCTCGACGACGGAGTCGGGCAGGGTCTCCCCCGTGCGGTGCCAGCGGGCAGCGCCCAGGTCGTACTCGGTGGTGCGGACGTCGACGCCGGTGGCCGCGAGGACCTTCAGGCCCTCGGCCACCACCTCGGGGCCGATTCCGTCGCCCCCGAGGACAGCGATGTCGAACGTGGTCTGCTGCGCGTCGCTCATGCGGTCAACCCTAGGACGCCGTCCCGACATGTGAACCCCTCGTCCCGCGATGCGGACGTGAGCCCGCATTGCCCTAGGGCAATGCAGCGACAGGGGGCGAAGGGGTCTCGTCAGTCGACCTTGCGCGCGGCGCCCTTGTCGGCGGACTGGGCGAACTTCGCGAAGATCTTCAGCGCCGGGGAGATGGGACGTTCGCGGCTGACGGGGGCCCACCCCTTCGCGTCCTGCTCGGTGCGGCGGCGGGACAGCTCGGTGTCGTCGACGAGCAGGTTGACGCGGCGGCCGGGGATGTCGAACTCGATGACGTCGCCGTCCTGCACCAGACCGATCGCGCCGCCCGAGGCGGCCTCCGGGGAGACGTGGCCGATGGACAGGCCCGAGGAGCCGCCGGAGAAGCGGCCGTCGGTGATCAGGGCGCACTTCTGGCCCAGACCGGTGCCCTTGAGGTAAGAGGTCGGGTAGAGCATCTCCTGCATGCCGGGGCCGCCCTTGGGGCCCTCGTAGCGGATGACGAGGACCTCGCCCTCCTGCACCTCCTTGGACAGGATCATCGTCACCGCGTCGTCCTGGGACTCGGCGACGCGGGCCGGGCCGGAGAAGTTCCACTGGTGCTCGGGCACTCCGGCGGTCTTGACGATGCAGCCGTCGGGGGCGAGGTTGCCGGTGAGGACGGCGAGCCCGCCCTCGGCCGTGAAGGCATGCTCGACGGAGCGGATGCACCCGTCCTCGCCGTCGGTGTCGAGGCTGGTCCAGCGGTTGGTCGAGGAGAAGGCCTCGGTCGTACGCACGCCGCCGGGAGCTGCGTGGAAGAGCTCGGTCGCCTTGGCGGTCGTGGCGCCGGAGCGGATGTCCCAGTCGGAGAGCCACTGCTCGAGGGTCTTGCTGTGCACCGAGCGCACATCGGTTTCGAGCATGCCCCCGCGGTGCAGCTCACCGAGGATGGCGGACACACCGCCGGCCCGGTGGACGTCCTCCATGTAGTAGTCGCTCGAGTTGGGCGCGACCTTGACCAGGCACGGGGTCACGCGGGAGAGCGCGTCGATGTCGTGCTGGTCGAAGTCGACCTCCGCCTCCTGGGCGGCGGCGAGCAGGTGCAGGATCGTGTTGGTCGAGCCCCCCATGGCGATGTCCAGACGCATGGCATTGGCGAAGGCGGCCTTCGTCGCGATCGAGCGCGGCAGGACCGACTCGTCGTCACCGTCGTAGTAGTCGCGGCACAGGTCGACGACCAGGGCGCCGGCGTCGAGGAAGAGGTCGCGGCGGGCCGCGGAGGTCGCGAGCGTCGAGCCGTTGCCCGGGAGCGAGAGGCCGAGCGCCTCGGTCAGGCAGTTCATCGAGTTGGCGGTGAACATGCCCGAGCAGGAGCCGCAGGTGGGGCAGGCCGCCTGCTCGATCGCGGAGATCTCCTCGTCGCTGACGTTGTCGTCGACCGCCTTGACCATCGCGTCGACGAGGTCGAGGCGGGTGAAGGTCTCGCCGTCCTCGCCGATGATCGCCTTGCCGGCCTCCATCGGCCCGCCGGAGACGAAGACGGTCGGGATGTTCAACCGCAGCGCGGCCAGGAGCATGCCGGGCGTGATTTTGTCGCAGTTGGAGATGCACACGAGGGCATCGGCGCAGTGCGCGTTGACCATGTACTCGATCGAGTCGGCGATGATCTCGCGACTCGGCAGGGAGTAGAGCATCCCGTGGTGACCCATCGCGATGCCGTCGTCGACGGCGATGGTGTTGAACTCCTTGCCGACTCCCCCGGCCTCCTCGATGGCGCCGGCGACGAGCTGGCCCATGTCCTTGAGGTGGACGTGCCCGGGGACGAACTGGGTGAAGGAGTTGGCGATCGCGACGATCGGCTTGCCGAAGTCGCCCTCACCCATACCGGTGGCGCGCCACAGGGCACGGGCACCGGCCATGTTGCGACCGTGGGTGGTGGTTCGAGAACGCAGCTCAGGCATGCCTCCACCGTAGTTCGACGTGCCGAGGAGTGATACCGCGTCTCACATGCAGGCGCCCCCGACCGTGCGGTCGGGGGCGCCTGGAGGTGCGGGTGCGCTCACTCGCCGCAGTCGCGGCGGTCCAGGCTCTCCTGGAGGGCGCGGCGGGCTTCGGTGGCCTCGTCGCTCATGACGGCTCCTCGATATGTGCAGCTGGGGTGGTGCGGACGGGCACGGTGGGTGGGGGTGCCGATGGTGCGAAGGGGGTGGGGCCGGGTAGGCCGGGCGATCGTGCGACGGTACGCCGGTCGGGTGGCCCACCGGAAGGCCCCATCCAGTGCGTGGACGGGCGTCTGACCCTTCGAGACGGCCGCGGGCGGCCTCCTCAGGGACCGGGACGAGACGGCCTCCTCAGGGACCGGGACGAGACGGCCTCCTCAGGGACCGGGACGAGACGGCCGCGGGCGGCCTCCTCAGGGACCGGGACCCAATAAATGGGAGGCGCGTGTCGGTGGGTGGACATAGCCTTGACAGGTCATGACCCAGACCCTTCAGCGGACCGCCACGCCGCCCCCGACCACCACGACCGACCCGACACCCCCGGAGCGCACCGTCACCTGGCGCCGGATGCGCTCGCCCGCCGCCGCTGCGGCGCTCGTGTGCTCGGCCCTGGCCGCGATCCTGCTCACCCTCGGCACGGTGGTCATCGGTCGCCTCGCCGAGACCCCGACGATCGCTCTCGTCCAGATGCTCGCCGTGCTCGTGATCGGCGGCGCGCTCATCGACAACATCGGCAAGGTCGTGTGGGTCGGCCTGTCCGACCGGGCCGAGGGCGTGCTGCGCGACGACCTGCTCGACGCGGCCCTGGCCCAGCCGGTCGCAGTCCTGTCCGAGCAGGCCGCTGGCGAGATCCTCGACCGGGTCGACGACGACACCCACGAGGTCGGCAACCTCATGCGATGGCAGCTGTGGATGTTCGCCCGCACCGCCTTCTCCGTCCTCCCGATGTGGATCGTCGCCGGGCTGACCTGGTGGCCCGCGTGGCTGATCTTCCCGGTGCTCGCGGGCCTGACGGGAGTGGCCGTGCGGCCCCTGCTCGGCGAGATCGCCCGCCGCAAGGTCATCGAGGAGATGGCCTGGACCGACCACGCGAGCGCGCTCGAGGAGGGCATCGCCGGACGCGACGACCTGCGCACGAGCCTGGGTCAGGCGCACATGGTGCAACGGCTGGCAACGCTCACGGCCCGGGTGCACGCACGATTCCGTGACGTCGTCACTCTCGAGAGCCAGCTGGCCCGTCGTGCGGGCCTGCTGCTCCACTCGCTCCTCGCCGGCATCGGCATCGCCGGCATCGCCTTGACCGTGAGCGACTCGCTGTCGGTGGGCGAGCTGGTCACCCTCTTCCTCGTCACGTCGACCTTCGTCGGACTGGTCAGCCAGCTGGCCAACCACCTCCCAGACCTGCAGGCCGGTCTGGGTGCCGTCATCCGGCTGCGCCAGATGCTCGCCGTCGAGCCCGAGCCGCGCGGCGGGGTCCCGGTTCCCGACGGGGCCGAGGTCGCCGTCGAGGTGCGCGGCCTGGACTTCTCCTATGCCGAAGGCAGCTTCGCCCTGCGCGATGTCACCTTCGCCGCACCCGCGGGCGAGACCGTCGCGCTCGTCGGGAGGACCGGCTCCGGCAAGTCGACACTGGCGTCCTTCGTCTCGCGGGCTGTCGAGCCGCCCCGCGGCAGCGTCTTCGTCGGCGGTGTCGACGTGCGAGACATCGACCTGCAGCGGCTGCGCACGGATGTCGGGGTCGTCACGCAGCGGACCGAGATCGTGGCTGCCACCCTCGCTGACAACATCTCCCTCTTCGACGACATCCCGCGTGCTGACATCGAGGCGGCCGTCATCGAGCTCGGTCTGCGCGACTGGGTCGAGGGACTGCCGGGCGGCCTCGACACGCTGCTGGGCCCCGGCGGCACCACCCTGTCCGCCGGGGAGGAGCAGCTGGTCGCCTTCGCCCGACTGCTCGTGCGCCGTGTCCGCGTCGTCGTCCTCGACGAGGCGACCGCCCGCATGGACCCGCTCACCGAACGCCGGGTCGTGTCAGCCGCGGACCGGCTGCTCGTCGGCCGCACCGGCATCCTCATCGCCCACCGCCTCAACACCATCGAGCGAGCACCGCACGTCGTGGTCCTCGATCACGGCCGAGTCATCCAGCAGGGGCGGCGCACGCAGCTCGCGGAGATGGAGGGCCCCTTCCGCAGACTCCTGCTCGACAGCCGGACCGAGTCGGCGACGGACCTGCCCGCAGCGCAGGGGCACCTCGACCACTCCGACCTCGACCCGGTCGGCGGACGGCGCCGCACGACGACGCCCCCCGAGGTGCCCGAGATCAGCGACGGCCCCTCGCTCGCACGAGGCATCGTGCACGCGCTCTCGGTCACTCCGACGTGGGGCGTCGCCGGAGCGATCTGCTTCTTGGCCATGTCGCTCCTGAGTGCTCAAGGAGCAGTCACCGGCCTCGTCTGGGGTCGCATCGTCGAGGGCCTGCAGGCCGGGCAGGACCCGACAGCGCTCGCGATCGTGCTCGCACTCAGCCTGCTCGTCGTCCCCTTCCTCACCGCGGAAGCCTTCGCTCGCTACCCACGCTGGTGGATCGAGGTCATGCTGCGCACCCGCATGGCGGTCCTCGTCGGCCAGATCCGCGCCGAGCGGCTGCCCCGGACCCCTCCCGGTGAGGTCGTCGCCCGCTCGATGGACGCCGACCGCTACGCGCGCTATGCCGACAGGTGGGTCGACTTCATCAACGGCCTCGTCATCGCGGCGCTCACCGCTGTGCTCGCCGGCACCTGGGTCGCGGGTGCAGTGCTCCTGACCGTCATGGTCACCTCTGCCGTCGCGGCCAGCTTCGGCCGTCCGATCGCCGGCCGTTCGGCTGCTGCCGCGTCCACCGCGCGCGCAGGCTTTGGTCGAGCCGTCGTCTCCGCGCTGGAGTCGGTGCGCACGATCAAGCTGGCGGCGGCGACCCCGCACGTCCGACGGCACCTGCGCGAGGTCGACGGCGGACGCGTCGATGCCGCGGTCAAGGAGCACCGGGTGCAGGCCGTCCTCGACGCCGTGCCGCTCGTCATGGTGCAGTCCGGAGTCGTCGCGACCTGGTGGATCCACGTCGCGGGCGGCTGGGGGCTCGGCACGGCCATCCTCGTCTCGGGTGCGGTCGCCGGCTTCGACTGGTTCGGTCGGGTCGCGAGCATGGTCGTCACCGAGGCCCCCGGCACGCGGGCCTGGCAGGTGGAGACGGCGCACTTCGCAGGCGGGACCGACCTGATGGACCTGCCCGAGGGCGTCGACCTGGTCGAGGGCACCGCCCCGTCACCGGTCGCCGGTGAGCGCGAGCCACTGCAGCACCTCGAGCTACGAGATGTCACGGTCGTCCACGACGACGGGACGATCGGCGCCACCGACATCGACCTGACCGTCCACGCCGGAGAGCTCGTGCTGCTCATCGGGCAGGTCGGGTCCGGCAAGTCGAGCCTGCTCGCCTCCCTCGCCGGGCTGGTCGATCACCGCGGCAGCGTCCTGTGGAACGGCCAGCCCGTCACCGACCCACAGCGTGTGCTGCGACCCGGTCGGGTCGCCCACGTCGCCCAGGTGCCTCGGGTGCTGTCAGGGACCTTCACCGACAATGTGCAGCTCGGGCACGATCGGCCCCTCGAGGACCCGGTCGCTCTGGCCCGGCTGAGCGACGACGTCTCCTCGGCCGGCGGCCCGGACTCGCTCGTCGGGCACCGCGGGGTGCGTCTCTCGGGCGGACAGGTCCAGCGTCTGGCGCTGGCCCGCGCGCTGGCCACCGAGGCCGAGCTGCTGCTCGCCGACGATGTCTCGTCCGCGCTCGACGCGACGACCGAGATCGCTCTGTGGCAGGGCCTGCGCGAGCAGGGCGCCACGGTCATCGGGGCCACGTCCAAGCGCGCTGCGCTCGAGCAGGCAGACCGGGTCGTGGTGCTCGTCGCGGGCCGGGCCGTCGCGATCGGCCCGTGGAGCGAGCTCTCCCCCGCGTGGGGCCACCTCGCCGGCTGAGGGCAGCTCCCCCTTCGTCGGTGGAGGTAAACCCGCCGACGAATCCCCCGCGCGTCCACCTCCACCCAGCTGCTTCCCCCAGCCATGGCCCCGCCCACGCACCCAGGCACCCACGCACCCAGGCACCCAGCGCGGGCCGGGCATGACACAGGGGGCGCCCCGGCTGATGAGCCGGTGGGCGCCCCCTGTGGGGACCCGCTCGCGGGGGTGACCGCGGCGGGAGTGCGTGATCAGCGAGCGGCAGAGCCCTCGGTGTAGTCGTCGTCGCCGGACTTCCACGCGAAGTGCGCGCGCAGCGCCTTGCCGGTGGCCTCGATCGGGTGACCGGCCTCCTTCTCGCGCAGCTGCTTGAACTCGACGGCGCCCTTGTCCTGGTCCTCGATGAAGCGCGTGGCGAAGGTCCCGTCCTGGATGTCCTTGAGGATGCCCTGCATGGACTCCTTGACCTTCGAGTCGACGACGCGCGGGCCGGAGACGTAGTCGCCGTACTCGGCTGTGTCGGAGATCGACCAGCGCTGCTTGGCGATGCCGCCCTCCCACATGAGGTCGACGATGAGCTTCAGCTCGTGGAGCACCTCGAAGTAGGCGATCTCCGGCTGGTAGCCAGCCTCGGTCAGCGTCTCGAAGCCCGCCTGGACGAGGTGCGACATACCACCGCAGAGGACGGCCTGCTCCCCGAAGAGGTCGGTCTCGGTCTCCTCGGTGAAGGTCGTCTTGATGACGCCGGCGCGGGTGCCGCCGATGCCCTTGGCGTAGGCCTTGGCGATGTCCCAGGCCTGACCGGAGGCGTCCTGCTCCACGGCGATGATGTCCGGGATGCCGCGGCCGTCGACGAACTCGCGACGCACGGTGTGGCCGGGGGCCTTGGGCGCGACGAGGATGACGTCGACGCCGGCCGGTGCCTTGATATAGCCGAAGCGCACGTTGAAGCCGTGGCCGAAGACGAGGACGTCGCCGTCCTTGAGCTCGGGGGCGATGTCGTCCGCGTAGAGGTGACGCTGCACCTGGTCAGGCGCGAGGATGACGATGACGTCAGCGTCGGCGGCGGCCGCGCGCGGGGTGAGGACGGTCAGGCCCTCGGCCTCCGCCTTGGCGCGGCTCTTGCTGCCTTCCTTCAGGCCGACACGCACGTCGACGCCGCTGTCACGCAGGTTGAGTGCGTGGGCGTGGCCCTGCGAGCCATAGCCGATGACGGCGACCTTGCGGCCCTGGATGATGGACAGGTCGGCGTCGTCGTCGTAGATCATTTCGGCGGCCATGTGGCGGTTCTCCTTGTGGTGTAGGTACTGCAGTCACGTCTGGGTGTCATCGTCTCGCGTCCGGCGCGAAGATGACGAAGGGGGTCAGTGTCTGGAACGGTCGGTGATCGAGCGGGGACCGCGGCCGATGGCCACGACACCCGACTGGACCAGCTCCTTGATGCCGTGCGGCTCGAGGATCTCCAGCATCGAGTTGAGCTTGTCGGCATTGCCGACGGCCTGCAGGACGATCGCCTCCGATGTCGCGTCGACGATCTTGGCCTTGAACATCTGACCCGTCTCGAGGATGCCGCTGCGGTTGCTCGCGTCCGCGCGCACCTTGACGAGCACCACCTGGCTGTTGACCGAGGCGAGCGGGTCGAGCTCGACGACCTTGAGCACCTCGACGAGCTTGTTGAGCTGCTTGGTCACCTGCTCGAGGGGCAGCAGGTCGACGTCGACGACGACGGTCATCCGGGAGACCGCGTCATTCTCGGTCGGACCGACCGCGAGCGAGTCGATGTTGAATCCCCTGCGGGAGAAGAGCGCCGAGATCCGAGCAAGGACGCCCGGCTTGTTCTCGACGAGGACGGAGAGGGTGTGCTTGGTGCTCATGGTCTCGTGCCTCACTTTCCGTCGTGGTCTGCGTCGGTGTCCTGCTCCTCGGCCTCGGACTCTTCCCGGTCCCAGACCGGGGCAGCGTCACGGGCTGTCTGGATCGCGTCATTGCTCACGCCGGCGGGCACCATCGGCCACACCATCGCGTCGCGCTCGACGACGAAGTCGATGACGACCGGGCGGTCGTTGATCGCCATGGCCTGCTCGATGGTCGCGTCGAGGTCCTCGGGTCGCTCGCAGCGCAGGCCCACGCAGCCGTAGGCCTCCGCGAGCTTGACGAAGTCGGGGATGCGACTGCCGACCGAGGTGTGCAGGTCGGTGTTGGAGTAGCGCTCGTTGTAGAAGAGCGACTGCCACTGGCGCACCATGCCCAGGCTCGAGTTGTTGATGATCGCGACCTTGATCGGGATGTCGTTGATGACGCAGGTCGCGAGCTCCTGGTTGGTCATCTGGAAGCAGCCGTCACCGTCGATCGCCCACACGACCCGGTCGGGCTCGCCGACCTTGGCCCCCATCGCTGCCGGCACCGAGTAGCCCATCGTCCCGGCTCCGCCGGAGTTGAGCCAGGAGTTGGGGCGCTCGTACCCGATGAACTGCGCTGCCCACATCTGGTGCTGCCCCACACCGGCCGCGTAGACGGCCTCCGGCCCGGCGATCGCACCGATGCGCTCGATGACCTGCTGCGGCATGAGGGCGTCGTCGCTGGGCGCGGTGTACCCGACCGGGAACTCCTGCGCCCACCCCTTCGTCGTCGCCGCCCATGCGTCGTAGGTGTGCGGGTTGACGTCGGCGGCGTCGCCCACGCCGGCCTCGATGGTCGTGATGAGCTCGCTGATGATCGCCTTGGCGTCACCGACGATCGGCACGTCTGCGGCCCGGTTCTTGGAGATCTCGGCCGGGTCGATGTCGGCGTGGATGATCCGTGCGCCCGGGGCGAAGGACGACAGCTGGCCGGTGACCCGGTCGTCGAAGCGGGCGCCGAGGGTGATGAGCAGGTCACTGCGCTGCAGGCCGGTCACGGCAGCGACCGAGCCGTGCATGCCGGGCATGCCCAGGTGCAGCGGGTGCCCGTCGGGGAAGGCGCCCCGCGCCATGAGGGTCGTCACGACGGGGATGCCCGTGATCTCCGCGAGCCGGAGCAGCTCCGCGTGGGCGCCGGCGCGGATGACACCACCACCCACGTAGAGGACCGGCTGCCGGCTGGCTGCCATCAGGCGCACGGCCTCGCGGATCTGCTTGGCGTGCGGACGCGTCACCGGGTGGTAACCCGGCAGATCGATCTGCGGCGGCCACGCGAAGGTGGTGGTGGCCTGCAGTGCGTCCTTGGCGATGTCCACGAGGACCGGGCCGGGTCGGCCCGTGCTCGCGATGTGGAAGGCCTCGGCGATGACGCGCGGGATCTGCGCCGCGTCGGTCACGAGGTAGTTGTGCTTGGTGATGGGCATCGTGATGCCGCGGATGTCCGCCTCCTGGAAGGCGTCGGTGCCGATGGAGCTCGAGGCGACCTGACCGGTGATCGCGACCATCGGGACCGAGTCCATGTGGGCGTCGGCGATCGCGGTGACGAGGTTGGTGGCGCCGGGTCCGGAGGTCGCCATGCACACGCCGACCTTGCCCGTGGCCGAGGCGTAGCCCTCGGCGGCGTGGCCGGCGCCCTGCTCGTGGCGTACCAGGATGTGACGGACCGCGGTGGAGTCCATGAGCGGGTCGTAGGCCGGCAGGATCGCGCCCCCCGGGATACCGAAGACGACCTCCGCGCCGACGTGCTCGAGGGCGAGGACCAGGCTCTTGGCTCCGGTCACCTGCTCGGGGGTCGGTCGGGCGTTCCCGGGCCTACGGGCCATCGCGGCCGGGCTCGGGGCGCTGCTGCTCGTGTCAGTCACCGTGTGTCCTTCGGTTCGGCGTGCCATCTGCTGGTGCTCCTTGATCCTCTCCCGGCATGAAAAAGCCCCTCAGTCCGGGTGGACATGAAGGGCGCGCGCTGCGTCGACGACGGGTCGTCGCTCAGGCAGCGCGCCGGGGAAGTACGAGGAGGAGGGCCATGTCGCTACTTTCCCCCGCCGCCCGCAGCGTGTCAACGTTTGAGACAACGAAGTCCACGATTCGGGACGCAAACTCGGGTGACGAGACCCGGCGAAGGGAGCATGCTGGCCCGATGTGCGATGGAACCACCCCCTGCACCCTCCCGGACGGTGCCGCGCTCACCGTCCGCCCGCTCGAGGTCACGGACGCGGAGGCGGTGGTCGACCTCGCCCGCGCCGACGAGATCGAGAGCCTGCCCGAGGCGATGACCGAGCTCGTCGACGTGCAGCGCAGCTGGCGCGCTCCGGGCACCGACCTCGCCGCGCGCTCGCTGGGGCTCCTCGACGGTGACGAGCTCGTCGGGTACGTCGTCATCGGCCGGCACGGACGCCTGGACGCCGTCGTCTCGTCCTCGTGGCGTGGCCGTGGCCTGGGTCGGGCGCTCCTCGACTGGGCCCGGGCGAGCGCCTTCGCCCTCGACGCGGTCGAGGTCTCGCAGACGGTCCCCGTCGGGAGCCCCGCCGAGGCCTTCCTCGTCGCGGCCGGCGGGCGGGCCGAGTACGACGCCTGGGTGCTGGAGCTGCCGGCGGAGCGCCGGCTGGTCGACCAGCCCCTCCCCCGTGGCCACACCCTGGACGAGGGCCGGCCCCACGAGATGCGCGCCGTGCACCGCGTGATCGAGGACGCCTTCGGCGAGTGGCCCGGTCGCCGTTCGACGAGCTATGAGGAGTGGTCGGCTGACTTCCTCGAGGGCGCGGAGGCGGCGTCCTGGCGTTGCCGCGTCGTCCGCGGGCCGCAGGGCGCGGTCGTCGGTGTCGCGATGATCATCGGCAGCGACGACGGGATGCTGTGGGTGGACGAGCTCGCCGTTGCTGCGGATCGACGTGGCCTCGGGCTGGCCCGAGCCCTGCTCGCCGACTCCTTCGCCGAGGGGCGCAGCCGAGGATTCGCCCGCTCCGGCCTGTCGACCGACTCCCGCACCGGCGCCCTCGGCCTCTACGAGCACGTCGGCATGGAGGTCGTCTCGACATTCAGGCACTACGCGCTCGACGTGGATGGCCCCCGGCAGGACTAGCTGGTCGGAGCCCGGTACTGGTCGAGCACGGCCGCGCCGAAGGCGAGGTCCTGCCAGTGCCCGGAGAAGCGCAGCACGGCAGCCGCGCCGGGCGGGAAGCCGTTGCTCAGCAGCTCGTGCGCGTCGTCATCGCCCTCGCCGTCCGCCAGGAGGCTCGCCACCGCCGGCAGACCGGGGGCGTGCCCCACGACGAGCAGGACATTGGCGTCGTTGATCGACTCCCTGATCACGGACAGGACCGCGTCCGCGTCCGCGTTGTAGAGGCGGTGCTCGATCTGCACCTCGGCCTCGGAGCACCCTGCCTCCGCGACCTCCTGCATCGTCTCGCGGGTGCGCAGCGCGGGTGAGCACATGACCTCGTCGCAGCCCAGGCCCTGCTCACGCAGCCAGCGTCCGATGTCTTGCGCATGCTCTCGGCCACGCTCGGTCAGTGGTCGCTCACGGTCGTCCTGTCCGGCACGGCCCGTCTCGGGCTCCGCGTGCCGCAGCAGGATGAGTGTCCGGTCCTCCGCTGACGTCGTCATGACTTGAGTGTGGCCCGAGACACACTGAGACGCCACTCCTCGATAACGTCTGTGCATGACGCGGCACGCAGCGGTCCGGCTCCTCCTCGGCATGGCCCTGCCGATCGCGCTCGCCGCCTGCAGCACGCCCCAAGGGGGCACCCCTCCCCCTTCGTCATCGCCGGTCACTCCGCCCGCCGCGCAGCCGGTCGTCTCCGAGGTCGTCGGCGATCTCGACGTGCCGTGGGACCTGGCCTTCCTCCCCGATGGCGCCGCGCTCGTCACCCTGCGTGATCGCGGCGAGGTGGTGCGGATCGAGGACGAGGAGGTGAGCACCGTCGGCACCGTTCCGGGCGTCGTGGCCGAGGGCGAAGGGGGTCTCCTCGGCCTCGCGATCTCCCCCGACTTCGCGCGGGACCGGTCCGTCTTCGTCTACGTGACGACGGCCGATGACAACCGGGTTCTGCGGATGGCTTTGGGGGACAACGGCCTTGGCTCACCAGAGCCGGTCCTCACCGGCATTCCCAAGGCCGGCAACCACAACGGCGGTCGCATCGCCTTCGGCCCCGACGGCCAGCTCTACGTGGCGACCGGGGATGCGGGCGACACCTCCGCGGCGCAGGACCCGGACAGTCTCGGCGGCAAGATCCTGCGGATCACGCCCGACGGCGACGCTGCACGGGGCAACCCCGTCCCGGGCTCCCCCGTGTGGAGCTCAGGCCACCGCAATGTGCAGGGACTCGCGTGGGGCGAGGACGAGACGATGTGGGCCAGCGAGTTCGGGCAGGACACCTGGGACGAGCTCAACCGGATCGTGCCGGGCGGCAACTACGGCTGGCCGCAGGTCGAGGGCGCCGGTGGGCGGTCGGGGTTCATCGATCCGGTGGCGACCTGGTCGACAGCGGACGCCTCGCCGAGCGGCATCGCGGTCGCGAAGGACGGCTCGGTCGTCATGGCGGCCCTGCGAGGCAAGAGCCTGTGGCGGGTTCCGGTTGAGGGAGAGGGTGGTGACGCACGAGCAGGTGAGCCCGAACGCCTGCTCGAGGGCCAGCACGGCCGGCTGCGCGACGTGGAGCTCGCACCCGACGGGAGCCTGTGGGTCCTGACGAGCAACACCTTCCGCGGAGAGCCGCGTGAGGGCGACGACCGTGTCCTGAAGGTCACCCTCCGCTGACCGTCGGACCGCCCCGTCCGCCCCTAATATCCATGGACATGAGGCGCGTGGCGGTAGTGGGAGCTGGGCTCGTCATCGTGGGCGCCGTGGGGATCACCGCGGCCGTGCTCGCCGATCTCGGTCGCTGGCCGTACTACGGCGGAGCCGTCGCGCTCGTCATCGGTGTGGCACTGCTGCTCAGTCGGGTCCTGCGACACCGCGCTGCGCTCGGCGGCGCGTGCCTGGCCGTCGCCGTCGTCGTGGGCGGTGGAGCCTGGTTGGGCTTGAACGGTCTGCCGGAGCAGCACTCGGCCTGGCCGCAGGAGGGCGGATCCGTCGACTACCGCGTCGCCGGGGACGCCGCCCGGCAGGGTGACCTGTGGTTCACCGGGGCCGCTGCCTACGAGATCTCGACGGGTGAGGTGCGCTGGACCGGCTGGGGCACGGGCGCACCGCCCAGTGGCGCCGAGGACATCCGGCTGATCGCCGTGACGCCGACGATGGTCGTCAGCTTCGAGCCCTCGACGCAGGACCGATACAGCGGACAGCTTGTCGCACGCGCTCCAGCGGACGGCAGCACGCTCTGGTCGGTCCCGAGCCCGATCGTGCGCGGCTCGGCCGTCGACGGTGATGCCCTCGTCGTCACGTCATCCGAAGGCACCACTGCCCATGGCCTGAGTACGGGCGAGACGGTGTGGACCTCGCCCGATGGGTCGGCGGCATCGTGCGAGCTCGGTGAGTTGCGCCACTCCTATGGTCCGTCCCCGTCGCAGAGCGTCGTCCTGCTGTCGGGCGAGGGACGAGGCGCCCGGGCCGATGTCGTGCGGGTCAGCGACGGCAAGGTCCTCGTCGAGGATCTCAGCTGCCTGTTGAGCGCCCGTGTCGTCGGCGATGTCATCGTGCAGGCGGATGACAGTCGCCTCGTCGCTCGCTCGACCGAGGACGGCACCGCCGTCTGGTGGACACCGGAGCACATCACGCTCGGATCGCACTACAACGTGTCCGGTAACGGATCGACCATCTTCACCCCCGATGGCTCCAAGGACTACTTCGCCATCGACGTCGCCACCGGCGATGTCTCCGAGACCAGCCCACCCCGGGGCTGGCGGGTCGCCCGGGACGAGACACGGCGTCAGGTCGGAGAGCACGTGTGGCAACCGGTAGTCCGAGAGCAAGGCGGACTGGGGATGTGGGAGCTCGGCACCGATCGGGTCGTCCCCGTCCCGGGCCCCCGGATCCACCGCAGTCTCGAGTCGGACCCGACGAGTGGGTGGCTCGTCGTCAGCGGCCATGTCGAGGACCCCGTCGGTGACGATCACCCACAGGCCTGGGCGCTCTCCCCCGAGGGCGATCTCCACGGCCCCTTCACCGGTCGCTCTGCCTACGCCGAGGACGGCGTGATCATGGTCGACAGCACCGTTCATCCACTCGAATGACCCTGCTCTCCCCGGCGCGGTGACCCGCTGGGGTGGTGGCCCCCGAACTAGACTCCGACCCATGGTGAGCAAGGTCGTGCGATGGCTCCGACGTCACCCGGTCGTCGTCGGCGCAACCCTCACCGTGACCGGTGCGGGCCTGATCGCCGCTGCTGTGCTTGCCGACCTCGGCCGCTGGCCCTACCTCGTCGGGACAGTCCTGCTCGTCGTGGGTCTGGTCCTCGTCGTCGTCCGCCTCCTGAACCGCCGGACCCCTGCGATCGCCGCCGCCCTGGCCATCGCGCTCGGCCTCGGAGGCGGCGCCTGGCTCGCCCTCAACACCCTCCCCGACAGTCATCCACACTGGGAGGAGGGCAGCAACGAGGGCCACCTCGCGGTCGACTCCTTCCGCCTGGGCAGCATCCTCTTCGCCGAGGGCATCGCCCGTGACGCCCAGACCGGTGAGGTGCGCTGGACCGCCCCCGACGACAGCCACGTCATGACCACGACCGACGAGACCGTCGTCCTCGACGAGGCCGTCGAGGGCGAAGAGGGGCGGCGTCTGGTCGCGCGCCTCATCGACTCGGGTCGACAGGTGTGGTGGACCATGACCCGAGGGCGGCCCACCGCCGTCGCCCAGCACGACGGCGTCCTCGTCATCAGCACCCGCGAGGGCACCACCGGCCACGACCTGACCACGGGCGATGAGCTGTGGACCTCGGCCCGCAGAGCCGGTACGGAGTGCAAGCAGGGCGTCCCGCTGACCCTCGACGTGCCCGACCTGCAGCAGTCGGTGGTCTTCCTCCCTTCGTCCAAGCGTGGGTCGAAGGGGGTCGACCTCGCCCGGGTCTACGACGGAGAGGTCGTCGCGCGCGGGCTGGACTGCCTCAACTACGGCCGCGTCGTCGCAGGCATCTACGTCGAGCACGGAGACGGGGTCCTCACCGGACGGTCCGTGAGCACCGGTGCGCTCGAGTGGGAGCAGGACTGGATCGCGCAGGCCCGGCCCTTCTCCCTCCCCGACAGTGACGGCACCATCTACATCCCGGACAAGCTGAGCAGGGACGGCAAGGGGTCCACCGTCGATCACTACTCCGCGCTCGACCTGCGGACCGGCGAGATCACGCAGACCCGACCGCCCGGCGGGTGGGTGTCCGACACCGACGTCGTGCAGGACCAACGGGCCGACGTGCTGTGGCAACCCGTCCGTCGCGGCGCCTCGGCCGGGCTGTGGGAGGTCGGGACCCCCAAGGTCGTACGCATCCCGGGCAGCCCGCGCATCTCGATCTCCGAGGCCGACAGCAGCGGCTGGGTCGCGGTCGATGGCTCCACCACGAACATCGTCGGTGAGCGCACCCGGACCACGTGGGCCGTCTCACCCGATGGCACGCTGCACGGACCCTTCACCGGCGGCAGCGCTCCCCTCGACGGCGCCTCGACCATCGCCGACGGCGTCCTGCGCGTCGGCGCGCAGGTCTACCCCCTGAAGTGAGCCGGCCTCAGCCGCGGTCCACGACGTGCAGCGGATCCTCACCCGCAGCGAGCCGGCGCAGCTGCTCGCGCAGCAGCGCGACCATGCGGGGCCGGAAGGCCTCGGTCACCCCGCCGACGTGCGGGCTGATGATGACGCCCGGGGCCGACCACAGCGGGTGATCCGCAGGCAGCGGCTCGGGGTCGGTGACGTCGAGTGCGAAGCGCAGGCGTCCTGCCTCGGCCAGCGCTGCGTCGGTGTCGAGCGCCGGACCACGCCCGACGTTGACGACGAGCGCCCCGTCGGGCAGCGCAGCGAGCGTCTCGGCCCCGAGCATGCCCTTGGTCGCGGCCGTGCCGGGCAGCACCGAGATGACGATGTCGTGCTCCGGGAGCAGGTCGAGCAGCTCGTCGGTGCCGTGGATGCGATCGACGAAGTCGTCGCCGTCGCGGGCCCGTGAGGCGACCGCGGTCAGCTCCACCTCGAAGGGGGCCAGTCGTCTGGCGATCGCGGAGCCCACCGAGCCGTAGCCGAGGACGAGGACCCGCTTGTCGGCCAGACCGGGGCGGAACTCGCGGGGCAGCCACTCCCCCTTCGCCTGAGCGGCCGCGAACTCGTCGAAGCCGCGCTGGGACGCGAGCACGAGCGCCACCGCCAGCTCTGCGGTCGCAGCGTCGTGCACGCCGTGCGCATTGGCCAGCTCGACGCCGTCGGGGACGACGGGCAGGGCCGCGTCGACGCCGGCGGAGAGCAGCTGGACCAACCGCACCGACGGCTGCTGCCGGATCGGCTCGATCTTGTCGGGCGAGGCCATGTACGGCGCCACGAAGACGTCGAGCTCGACCTCGGGTGGCGGCTGCGTCGGGTCCCACACGAGGGTGGTGACGCCCTCGACGGGACCGACGGCATCGAGCCAGGACTGATCGGGCAGCGAGACGGTGACCATGCTGCCGACCATAGTCACACCGAGGTCAGCCCTCGACCCCGAGCTTCGTCAGGATGATCGCCCGGGCCTTGTCTGCGTCGGCCTGACCCTTCATCTCCTTCATGACCTGGCCGATGAGGGCACCGGCGGCCTGCACCTTGCCGCCACGGATCTTGTCCGCGACATCGGGGTTGGCCGCGATGACCGTGTCGACCGCCGCCTCGAGCGCCCCGTCGTCCTGGACCAGCTCGAGACCGCGCGCGTCGGCGACGACCGTGGGTGCGCCCTCGCCGTCGAGAACCCCCTCGAGGACCTGGCGAGCCATCTTGTCGTTGAGCCGGCCGGCCACGATCAACGACTCGAGCTCGGCGACGTGCTCCGGGGTGATCCCGACCTGCTCGGCGTAGGTCGCCAGGTCGACGCCCTCGGTGTTGGCCCGACGGGAGGGCTCGGCGAGCCACCACTTGCGCGCCGACTGGGCCTTGGCGCCTGCCGCAACGGTGGCCTCGATGAGCTCGATGGCGCCGGCGTTGATGACATCGCGCATCTCGAGGCCGGAGAAGCCCCATTCGCCCAGCAGCCGCTTGCGGCGCAGCGCCGGCGGCTCGGGAAGAGCGGAGCGCAGCTCCTCGACCCACTCACGGCTCGGGGCGACCGGGACGAGATCGGGCTCGGGGAAGTAGCGGTAGTCGTCCGCGTCGGACTTCTCGCGGCCGCTCGTCGTGACGCCGGTGTCCTCGTGCCAGTGCCGCGTCTCCTGCAGGACCGACCCGCCAGAGGTCAGGACCGCCGCGTGGCGGCAGACCTCGTAGCGCACGGCGCGCTCCACGCTGCGCAGCGAGTTGACGTTCTTGGTCTCGGAGCGCGTGCCGAGGGGGACGGCCAACTGCTCCGGTGAGGTCGGGTCGTCGCCCGCCTTGGCACGCAGCGACAGGTTGACGTCGCAGCGCATCGAACCCTGCTCCATCTTCAGGTCCGAGACCTCGAGGGAGCGCAGCAGGTCCCGCAGCGCCCCGACGAAGGCCTTGGCGACCTCGGGGGCCCGCTCGCCCGCACCGGCGATCGGCCGGGTGACGATCTCGATGAGGGGGATCCCGGCGCGGTTGAAGTCGACGAGCGAGTACTCGGCTCCCTGGATGCGGCCGGTGGCGCCACCGACGTGCAGGCTCTTGCCGGTGTCCTCCTCCATGTGGGCGCGCTCGATCTCCACACGGAAGATCTCGGTGCCCTCGCCGGTGGCGGCGGGGATCTCGACGTCGAGGTAGCCGTCGAAGGCGATCGGCTCGTCGTACTGCGAGGTCTGGAAGTTCTTGGGCATGTCCGGGTAGAAGTAGTTCTTCCGGGCGAACCGGCACCACTGCGCGATCGAGCAGTTGAGCGCCAGCCCCATGCGGATCGCCGACTCCACACCGATCTCGTTGACCACGGGCAGGGCTCCGGGCAGGCCGAGGCAGACCGGGCAGACCTGGGTGTTGGGCTCGGCGCCGAACTCGGTCGCGCAGCCGCAGAACATCTTGGTCCTGGTACCGAGCTCGACGTGCACCTCGAGACCCATGACGGGGTCGAAGGTCGTCAGTGCCTCGTCGTAGCCGAGGACGTCGTCGGTGGTGGTCGTCGCCATGTCTCAGGCTCCCTTCGTGATGGCCAGCTCGGGGGCCTGCTCGAGCAGGTGCCCGCCCCAGGCGGAGACGAGGCGCTGCTCGAGAGCCGCGCCGACGGTGTAGAGACGGTCATCGGCCATGGCCGGCGCGAGGATCTGGAAGCCTGCGGGCAGCCCGTCCTCGGCCAGACCGCTCGGCAGTGACATGCCGGGCACGCCGGCGAGGTTGGCCGGGATCGTCGCGATGTCGCCGCGGTACATGGCCATCGGGTCGTCGGTCTTGTCACCGAAGCGGAAGGCCGTCGTCGGGGCCGTCGGGCTGACGAGGACGTCAGCGCTGCCGAAGGCCGCGGCGAAGTCGTCGGCGATGAGACGACGCACCTTCTGCGCGCTGCCGTAGTAGGCGTCGTAGTAGCCCGAGGAGAGGGCATAGGTGCCCAGGATGATGCGGCGCTTGACCTCGTCGCCGAAGCCGGCGTCGCGGCTGGCCGCCATGACCTGCTCGGCGCTCGGTGCGTCGATCCCGTCCGGGGAGACCCGCAGGCCGTAGCGCATCGCGTCGAAGCGGGCGAGGTTGCTGCTGGCCTCGCTCGGCATGATCAGGTAGTAGGCGCCGAGGGCGTGCACGAAGTTGGGGCAGGAGACCTCGACGACCTCGGCGCCGGCGTCGACGAGGTGCTGCACCGACTCGTCGAAGCGGGCCTGGACGAGTGGCGAGAAGCCCTCTCCCGTCAGCTCCTTGACGATGCCGATGCGCAGGCCCTTGACGTCAGCGCGCTGGGCGGCGCCGACGACATCCGGGACGGGCTGGTCGATCGAGGTGGAGTCGAGCGGGTCGTGACCGGCCATGACCTCGTGCAGGAGCGCGGTGTCGAGGACGGTGCGCGCACAGGGGCCGCCCTGGTCGAGCGAGGAGGCCATCGCGATCATCCCGTAGCGGGAGACGCCACCGTAGGTGGGCTTGACGCCGACCGAACCGGTGAGGGCCGCGGGCTGACGGATCGAACCACCCGTGTCGGTGCCGGTGGCCAGAGGTGCCTGCCACGAGGCGACGGCAGCGCTGGAGCCACCGCCGGAGCCGCCGGGGATGCGCTCGAGGTCCCACGGGTTGCGCGTCAGGCCGTAGGCCGAGTGCTCCGTGGAGGAGCCCATCGCGAACTCGTCCATGTTGGTCTTGCCGAGGATCGGCAGGCCGGCCGCCTTGAGCTTGGCGACGATGGTCGCGTCGTACGGCGGGACCCAGCCCTCGAGCATCTTGGACCCGGCGGTCGTCGGCATGCCGGTCGTCGTCATGACGTCCTTGACGGCGATCGGGACGCCGGCGAGACGGTGGAGGTCCTCCCCCTTCGCCCGGCGGTCGTCGATCTCGCGCGCCTCGGCGAGGGCCGACTCACCCGCGACGTGGAGGTAGGCGCCGACCTGCTCGTCGACTCCCTGGATGCGGTCGAGGTGGGCGCGGGTGATCTGCTCGGAGGACAGGTCACCGGAGGCCAGCGCGTCAGCGAGCGCGGCAGCGGTCATGCGGGTGGGGTCGCTCATGGTGTCCTTCTGGCTCAGTCTTCGGTGAGGATGCGCGGCACGGCGAAGCGCTCGATCTCGGAGGCGGGCGCCATCGCGAGAGCCGCCTCGGGGGTCAACGACGCACGCACCTCGTCCGGACGGGTGACGTTGACGATCGGCATCGGGTGGCTCATCGGCTCGACGCCATCGATCGGGGCCTGCTGCACGGCCGCGACCGAGGAGATGATGCTCGCGAGCTCGCCCACCATGGTGTCGAGCTCGGCGTCGGACAGGTCGATACGAGCCAACGAGGCGAGATGTGCCACGTCGTCGCGAGTGAGGTCAGCCATGCGGGACAGTCTAGGTTCCGGCGAAGGGAGCACCGCCCCCGGTCGGTCGGGCGGTGCTGCGCGCCCTTACCGGTGCGCTCACGCTCGCAGGAGCGGGCGTGGTGGTCGGGTGTGCCGACGCGCCGGGAGGCGAAGGGGTGCCGTCCGGGGTGAGGGTCGAGCGCGGCACCGTCTCCGGAGCGGGCATCCGGGACGCGAAGTGGGCACTCGTCCGGCCGGACGGTGACGCCGAGGTGGCCGTCTGCGTCGTGCTGCACGGCAAGGGAGGCCACGTCGACCAGGTCTTCGGAGGTGGGCTGCGGGCCGAGGAGGTCCTCGCCGACCTGCTGGCCGACGGGGACTTCCCTTCGCCGTGGCCGCGGTCGACGGTGGCGACAACTACTGGCAGGCCCGGGCCGACGGGAGCGACTTGGGCGCCCTCGTCACCGAGCACCTCCTGCCGCTCCTCGCGGACGAGCAGGCGATCGACACGACGAGGATCGGACTGCTCGGCGGGTCCATTGGGCGGGTACGGGGCACTGCTCCTCACCGGGTCGCTGGGGCGAGCGCGTGTGGCGGGAGTCGCGGCGGAGTCCCCGGCCCTGTGGTTCAACGCGGGCGGGACCCCGGCCGGCGCTTCGACGACGCCGAGTACTAGGCGGCTCACGCGGTCAGGGGCGCCAGTCGCGGCTGCGCGGCATCCCGGTGGGTGTCGACTGCGACGACGAGGACCCCTTCGCAGCTGTCGTGGATGGGCCGCCACCTGACAGCCTGATGCGGTCGGCGCTTGTGACTCGCGGGTACGACGACAGGCTCCGTGGCCTTGGTGCACCCAACCCCCGGGAACTCGGCGTCGTTTGAGGCTTCGCTCGACACTCTGTCGTCGTACCCGCGCGTCACATGTCCTGTGGACAACCCGAAGCACGCATCTGGGCCCCGCCACCAAAATGCTTGCCATGCAGCCAGATCAGGTTCTTTCGGAACTGGGCGGGATGGGTTCTCGAGCCGACCTGCTCGCCAAGGTCACCGAGGCGTCCCTGCGACGAGCCCTCGCGGCGGGATCCGTGGTGCGCCAGTCCCGAGGGAGGTATGCCCTTCCCGTCAGGCCACGCATCGGCGAACGCGCTGAGCTTGCAGAGCTGGCCCTCTCCGGCCAGCGCGCTGCCCACGAGTTGTCAGGGACTGCGATCCTGCTGAGTGCAGCGGCGCGCTGGGGCTGGTCGACCAAATGGGTCGCCACCCTCCCTCAGGTGGCCGTCCCCCTGGGCCGCAAGGTCTCTCCACGTGCTCGACGGTCGATCGACGTGCGATGGCGACCAGTGCTGCCGGGCGACCGCGACGACGGCTGGGTGACCTCTCGGGTGCGGACCGCCATGGACTGCGCGGTTCTACTACCGGCAGATGAGGGGCTGGCTGTCCTCGACTCCGCGCTGCGCGAAGGTGCGATCGACCGGGATGAGCTGCTCTTCGCTTCGGCGGGTCTGCCTCGCAAGTCTTCCAGCAGAGTCGAGAGCCTCGTCCGGATGGCGAGCCCTCTGGCGGCGAACCCCTTCGAGTCGGTGCTGCGCTGGATCGTCTCGGACATCTCGGGACTGAGCGTCCAGCCACAGGTGGAGATCACGGATGGTGACGGGCCGATCGGCCGCGTCGATCTGGCGGACGAGGAGCTGCGGATCGTCATCGAGGCGGATTCCTTCGAGTGGCACGGGCAGCGCGAGGCCCTCGAGCGCGACTGCATCCGGTACAACCGGCTGGTCGCGGACGGGTGGCTGGTCCTGCGCTTCAGCTGGGACCAGGTCATGCACCACCCCGAGCGGGTCCGTGACCTCGTCCTTCGCACAGTAGCGCAACGTGACTCGCGGGTACGACGACACGTTGCGTGACCGCCGCCCCCACAGCCCCCGCCCCATGGGGGGCTGACCATCCGATGTCCACCAACATGTCGTCGTACCCGCGCGTAACGGCGCGGCGGGGCAGCCAGAGGACGGCCCGGCGGGTGGGGTCACAGGAGGGGCACGGCGGACCGGGTCCGCTCGACGGCCCGGCGGGTGGGGTCACAGGAGGGGCACGGCGGACCGGGCACTCTCGACGGCCTGCCGGTCGATCTCGCCGACCAGCACGTCCTCTCCCCCGCCCAGGCGGGCGCGGACCTCGCCGGTGGGGTCGGCGAGGACGGAGCGGCCGATGCCGTAGGGGCCGCGCACCGAGTCAGCCGTCCACGCCTGGCCGACGGCGAGCAGCCACGCCTGGGCGTCGTGGGCACGGGCCCGCGTCAGCAGGTCCCACTGACTCGCCTTGCCGGGCCCGTCACCCCATGACGCCGGCAGCACGACGACCTGCGCACCGGCCCGGCCGAGCGCGGTGAAGTGATCGGCGAAGCGCACGTCGTAGCAGGTGGCCAGGCCGACCCGCCAGCCGTCGACGTCGACCGTGACGACCTCCTCCCCCGGCGCCACGGTGTCGGACTCCGTGTTGCCGAAGGCGTCGTAGAGGTGGATCTTGCGGTAGCTCGTCTCGGTCGTGCCGGGCCCGGTGGCGAACAGCGTGTTGTGCACCCGCGAGCGCTCCCGGCCGTCAGCGGTCGTGATCTGGTCGGCGGGGGCGAACATACCGACGACGATGCTCACGCCATGGCGCTCGGCGAGCGAGCGGACCCCGTCGGCGAAACGCCCGTCGAGCGGCTCGGCGACCGTGTCGAGCCGCCCGGCGAAGGAGGCCATCGCCGCCTCCGGGTGGACCACCAGCCGCGCGCCGGCCTCGGCGGCGCGACCGGTGAGCTCGTCGATGCGCGCGAGGTTGGCGACCGGGTCGCCGGTGGAGGTCCACTGGCACCCCGCGAGGCGAAGAGAGTCACTCACGCGACCTCGCCCCCTTCGGCCTGCTGGTCGGCACCGGCACGACGGGCCATGTCCGCACGGGCCGCCGCGAGCACCTGCTCGTCCCGGCACCCCCCGGCGAAGCCGTCGATCCGCTTGCGGATCTCCCGGCCGAGCAGCCACTGGCCGATCGGGTGGGCGATGCGCTGCAGCCAGGTGGGGCGCACGTCGTAGGTGTACTTCCACACCGCGAGCGTGCCGTCACCATCGGGCTGGAAGCGCCACCCGCCGCCGAAGCGCGCGAAGAACCACGGCCCCCGCACCATGGTCATCCCGACTGACGTGGGCGGGCGCCACGAGACGTACTCGCTGACCATGCTCGGCGAGATCGGCCCGGCGAAGGACGAGCGGGTGTAGGTGCGCACCCCCACCCCCGGCTCGACCGCTCCGTCGAGGAAGCGCTGCTCGCGGATGAAGGGGTCCCACCGTCGGCGGACCGCACCGGTCGTCTGGGACACGGCGAAGGCGAGGTCCGGCGGGATCGGGACGTGCACGTCGGCGCTGACCTGTGGCATGTCTCCACCTTAGGCTGGGTGACATGGCGACTCTCTTCACGAAGATCATCAACGGCGAGATCCCCGGACGGTTCGTGTGGTCCGACGAGACCTGCGTGGCCTTCCTGACGATCGAGCCGGTCACCGACGGCCACACGATGATCGTCTCCCGCGCCGAGATCGAGCAGTGGACCGATGCGGATCCGACCACCTGGGCGCACCTGCAGGAGGTCGCCCGGCTCATCGGCCGCGCGCAGCAGGCCGAGTGGCAGACCCCGCGGGTCGCCCTGATGCTCGAGGGCTTCGAGGTTCCCCACCTGCACGTGCACGTGTGGCCGGCGGCCTCCGCGGCCGAGGTCGAGCCGCACGCGATCATGAAGGACGTGCCCGCCGAGCGCTTCGACGAGATCGCCGAGCGACTGCGCTCCCGCCTGCGCGCCGATGGTCACGAGGCCACCGTTCCGGGCCCGGGGCCGCTGCCCGCATGATGTCCCGCCGCGTCAAGGCGCTGATCTTCGGTGCGGCGATCCTGGCCTTCGCGCTGGCCCTCGTCGGTGGCGCGGCGCTCTTCGCCAGCACCGGCCAGCCGTGGCCTGCGGCCGGCTGGGCGCTCGTCTGGGGCATCGCGGTCGCCACGACGACCTGGGGCCTCGTCGGCCACCTCCGAGAGACCGACCCCGCGCTGGTGGACGAAGGGGGCCACACCGTCGTCGCTCCCCCGGCGGCCCCCCTTCCTCCCGCGACCGACCGCAAGAACCCGTGGCCGGTCGAGTGGCTGGCCCCGGCGCTGGCGGAGGCCTTCGCAGGCACGCCCTATGTCGTGCGCAGCAACGGCCGCTCGATCCTCGTGCACGCCGATCTCGTCGACGCGCGCTGGCAGCACGTCGCGACGGCCCACCACCTGCGGCAGACCTTCGTCGCACGCTTCACCCCCACCGGGACGAAGGGGGTGATCCGCCGGACCGACGAGTCGCGCCGGCTCGAGGCGAGCGCCGGGGTGACGCACCTCGGTGCCCAGCTGGCGGTGCAGTCCGGACGCCAGTGGGGCCGCACCCGACGGGTCGAGTACGGCCTGGGGCTGGATGGCTTCAAGAAGAGGGTCGACTTCGAGTTCTCCACCGCAGAGATCAACCAGCCGGTCAGGGAGGTCATGACCCGCGCGGGCTGGCGCGCGACGCTCGACGCCGAGTCCAAGGGTGCGCTCGTCATGGGCGTGATGGGCCTGTCCGCCCTCGTGCTCGTCCCGGTGGCCCTGCTCGTGAAGAACCTCCTCGGCTGAGCGCCCACACCTCGGGCCGGTCGTGACTCGTCGCGCCTGAGGGTGTAGGCATAAGGCATGGCTACCACCGCATTCAAGGGCAACCCCGTCAACACCGTCGGCGAGCTGCCGGCCGCCGGCGCCACCGCTCCGGCCTTCGACCTCGTCGGCGACGGACTGTCGGCGCTGACCACCGCCGACGTCTCCGGTCGCGTCGTCCTCAACATCTTCCCCAGCATCGACACCGGTGTCTGCGCTGCGAGCGTGCGCAAGTTCAACGAGCTCGCCGCCAGCCTCGACAACACGACCGTCGTCAACGTCTCCCAGGACCTCCCCTTCGCGCAGGCTCGTTTCTGCGGCGCCGAGGGCATCGACAAGGTCAAGGTCGGCTCGACCTTCCGCTCCTCATTCGGTGAGGACTACGGCGTGACGATGGCCGACGGCCCGATGGCCGGTCTGCTCGCCCGCTCGGTCGTCGTCCTCGACGCCGACGGCAAGGTCCTGCACACCGAGCTCGTCCCCGAGATCACCCAGGAGCCCGACTACGACGCGGCCGTCAAGGCGCTCGGCTGATCGGTCCCGACCCCGAAGGGGGGATGTCGTCCACGTCGGCGACATCCCCCCTTCGTCATGTCCGAAGGGTCGGCCCGGGAGAACGTCAGGCGCGGACGGTGCGCGTGACGATGTAGCTGCGGTCACGCACGAGGACGTCGGTGGGGCCGAGGTCTCGCAGACGCTGCAGATAGGGCAGGTGCGCGTTGTACACCAGCACCAGCTCACCACCGGGCACGAGGACCCGAGCCGCGTCGTCGATCATCTCCAGCGTGGGCGTCGAGTCCTTGGCGGTGCCGACGTGGAAGGGCGGGTTGCTCACGATGGCGCCCACGGAGGCATCCGCCAGCTCGGTCAGACCGTCCGTGCGTCGCACGTCGAGCGCGCCTCTCGTCGTCGCCCTGGTCGAGGCCACCGCTGCAGACGACACGTCCAGCGCGACCACATCGGCAAAGCGACGGGCCAGGAGCGCGGCGAGGATGCCGGTGCCGCAGCCGAGGTCGATGACCGTGGCGTCGGTGTCGCCGAGCCGGTCCAGCTGGCTGACGAGCAGGGCCGTCCCGGCGTCGACGCGCGTACCGGCGAAGGCCGCGCCGTGCGCGTGCACGGTCAGGTCGAGGCCGTCGTGGTGGCGTGAGCGCGGCCAGTTCTGCTCGACCGCTCGCGGGCCCACGGCGTGCAGGACGCGTGACTTCTGCCGACCGAGGCTGGCGCTCACCTGCTCGAAGCTCACGGCGAGCACGTCATTCATCGATCGGGTCATGTGCTTGACCCGTCCACCGGCAACGACCCGGACGTCCGGTGCGCCCACCACCGCGGCGGTGCGGGCGATCTCGTCGAGGGCATCGAGGGACGCGGGCAGGCGCAGCACCACGAGGTGGGCACCCGTGAGAGCCGTGACGAGATCGGACGCCACGTCGACTCCAGTGGCGGCCACTCGTCGCTCGCTGACGAGGCTGTCGCTGTGGGCCACGACGTCGGCCCCGGCCAGCTCGGCCACCGCTGCGGCCAGCGCACCGTGATCGTCACCGATCACCGCGGTCCGCCCCGAAGGGAGGTCCCCGAGCTCGTCGATCAGCAGCCGGTCCACGGGGTCGGGATCGGGACCCATCAGGTGCGCGGGCCCTTGCGGTACGGCTTCTTGTCGGCGCGCTCGCTGGTCTCGCTCAGCTCGATGAGCTGACCGGAGATCCGGGTCTGGCTGAGCCGGTCGCTGGTACCGGCCGGCAGGGAGGCCGGGAGCTCGACGAGCGAGTGGTCGCCGCGGATGTCGATGCGCCCGAAGTCCTGACGGCCCAGGCCGCCCTCGTTGGCCAGTGCGCCGACGATCTGGCGCGGCTCGACCTTGTGCCGCTTGCCGACCGCGATCCGGTAGGTGGCCATCGGGCCCGACGAACCGCGCGGTCCGCCGGCGCCTCGCGAGCCACGGTCATTGCGCTCGCCCCTGCTCTGGGAGCCACCCCTGTCGTCGCGGCGAGGTCCGCGGTCGTCACGCTCACGCCGCGGCGGACGGACCGGGTCGGGGCCGAGCAGCATCGGCTCGTCGCCCTGCAGCAGGATCGCCAGAGCAGCCGCGACGTCGCTCTCGGGCACATCGTGCTCGGCCACGTAGTGGGCGACGACACCGCGGAAGTCCGCGAGGTCGCTGGAAGCCAACGCAGCCGTGATCCGGTCGTCGAAGCGGCCCAGCCGGGTGGCATTGACGTCCTCGGGGGACGGCAACGGCATCTCGGTCAGCGTCGTGCGGGTCGCCTTCTCGATCGACTTCAGCAGGTGGCGCTCGCGCGGGGTGACGAAGGAGATCGCGTCGCCGGAGCGTCCGGCCCGGCCGGTGCGGCCGATGCGGTGCACGTAGGACTCGGTGTCGGTCGGGATGTCGTAGTTGACGACGTGGCTGATCCGCTCGACGTCGAGGCCGCGGGCGGCGACATCGGTCGCGACGAGGATGTCGAGCTTGCCCGACTTCAGCTGGGAGACGGTCCGCTCACGCTGGGCCTGCGCCACGTCACCGTTGATGGCGGACGCCGAGAAGCCGCGCGCCCGCAGCTTCTCCGCCAGGGTCTCGGTCTCGTTCTTGGTCCGGACGAAGACGATCATGCCCTCGAAGTTCTCCACCTCGAGGATCCTCGTCAGCGCATCGACCTTCTGCGGGTACGAGACGAAGAGGTAGCGCTGGGTGATGTTGGGCGCCGTCGCGGTCTTGCGCTCGACGGTGATCTCGAGCGCGTCCGTGAGGTACTTCTTGGAGATGCGCCGGATCTGCGAGGGCATCGTCGCGGAGAAGAGCGCGACATTCTTGTCGTCCGGGGTGTCGGCGAGGATCGTCTCGACGTCCTCGGCGAAGCCCATCTTGAGCATCTCGTCGGCTTCGTCGAGCACGAGGAAACGCAGCTCCGACAGGTCGAGCGTGCCCTTGTCGAGGTGGTCCATGATGCGTCCGGGGGTACCGACGACGATGTGCACGCCGCGCCGCAGGGCGCTCAGCTGCACGCCATAGCCCTGGCCGCCGTAGACGGGCAGGACGCGCACGCCCGGCACCCGGGAGGCGTACTTCTCGATCGCCTCGCAGACCTGGAGCGCCAGCTCACGGGTGGGCGCGAGGATCAGGGCCTGCGGCAGCTTTTGCTTGACGTCGAGCCGGCTGAGGATCGGCAGCGCGAAGGCCGCGGTCTTGCCGGTACCGGTCTGGGCGAGGCCCACGACGTGGCGCCCCTCGAGGAGGGCGGGGATGGTCGCCGCCTGGATCGGAGAGGGTGTCTCGTAGCCGATGTCCTTGAGTGCGCGCACCACGCGCTCGTCGAGGCCGAGGTCGGCGAAGGACTGCTGTTCGGGCTCTGGGGTGGTCACGCTGTCGTCGCTCACACCCCCGACGGTAGTCGTGCAGACCACCTCCCGGCGACAGCGCCACGTGTGTCCCTCAACGCCCCCGCACCAGATCGACGCTCAGATCGACATGTCCGAGGTGCTGGAAGAGCTCTTCGACGACGTGGAGCGCGACGAAACCCTGCGTGATCGGCTCGGGGTCGCCCTCCTCCCAGCCATCGGGTCCGCGCGGGACCTCGTCGGCCTCGAAGTCGGCGAGATCCTCCACCCAGCGCCGTCGCTGCGCGGCGACGATCGCCTCGAGCTGGTCGAGAGTGCCCGCCGCGGTGAACTCCGCCGACCGGTCCCGGGAGATCGATCGACCGGCGATCGTCTCGCCGCCCCACCGCTCCATCACACCGCAGCAGTGGACGATCAGGGCGTAGACGCTGTTGGCCCCCTCGACCTCGGGCTGGCGGCACAGCAGCTCGGCTCCCCCGACCTCGTCCAGCTCGTCCGCCCGCGCGAGCAGCTTGGCCAGGGCGGAGTCGATGTACCACTGCAGGGTGGCGCGCGTGATGCCGGCGGTCATGACCTGCTCCCTTCGGCCGGCACCCGGGTGAAGATGCCCGGGCCGTCGTCCGTCGCCAGCCGCGCACGCAGCGCCGGGTTGCGGTGCAGCCGTCGAAGCGCCTCCAGCGTGGCTCGCGGCTCGACGTCGAGGTGCCGCGCCTCGTAGAGCGTGATCGTCCGTCCCTCGACGCTCACGCAGGCGTTGTCGATCGGACGCAGGTGTCCCTGTCGCTGCTCCTGGGTGGCCAGGACCGCGTCGACGAGCGTCCACTGCACCTGCACCCGATCCGCCACGAGCCAGGTCGGGGTCACCCCGATCTGTCCCGGCTCACGTCGCCGCCTGAGCGACTCGCGGGTCGCGAGCGCGAAGAGCCAGGCGAAGAGCAGCAGGACGGCGAACCCGGCGACGAGGGACACCGGCCCCGCTGTCGTCCCACCACGCACGAGGCGCACCGCGCCGGCCACGAGAGCGGCCACGATGGCGATGGTGAGCAGCCCGAAGAGCGGGACGGCCCACCACGGCGGTGGGCGCAGCGGCAGCGCGACCCCGCGCTCCCCCTCCCACTCACAGGTGAGGGGCACCCCCTTCGTCCGGTAGTGCCGACTCGACCAGACCGCGAGCGGACTGCCGAAGGGAGAGTCCGACGCCGGCACCCCATCGGCGCCGGTCAGGACTCGTCCTTCGCCTCGGGCTCGGCCTCGGACTCGTCCTCGGGCTCGGGCTCGGGCTCGGGCTCGGCGAAGCGCGCCACGCTCCCGGTCTCGAGCAGCTCGGTGAACTCGTCCTCGGTGAGGATCGGCCGACCCAGGTCGCGAGCCTTGGCCTCCTTGGTGCCGGCGTTGTCGCCGACGACGACCCAGTGCGTCTTCTTGCTCACCGAGCCCGATGCCTTGCCGCCCCGCTCGAGGATCGCCTCCTTGGCGCTGTCCCGCGAGTAGCGCTCGAGCGAACCGGTGACGACGACGGTGACGCCCTCGAGCGTCTGGGTGATCGACTCGTCGCGCTCGTCCTCCATGCGCACGCCGTCGGCTGCCCACTGCTCGACGATGCCGCGGTGCCACTCGTTGCCCTCGCCGTCGAACCACTCGCGCACGGAGGCCGCGATGGTCGGCCCGACACCCTCGACATCGGCGAGTGCCTCCTCGTCGGCCTCGCGGATCGCGGCGATGGAGCCGAAGTGCTGGGCCAGTGCCCGAGCAGCGGTCGGTCCGACGTGGCGGATCGACAGCGCGACGAGCACCCGCCACAGCGGCTGCTGCTTGGCCTGCTGGAGGTGCTCGGCGAGCTTGGCGCCGTTGGCCGACAGGACGCGCCCGTCGTGCACGGCCTCCTGCGGGTCGCTCTTCTTGGCCGTCCGGGTGAAGAGCGGCACGCGCGCGATGTCCTCGGCGGTCAGGCCGAAGAGGCCGCCCTCGTCGGTCAGCACGCCCGAGTCGAGCAGTCCGACCGCGCCCTCCCACCCCAGGGCCTCGATGTCGAAGGCCCCTCGACCGGCGAGCGAGGAGAGCCGCTCGCGCAGCTGGCTCGGGCAGGTGCGCGAGTTGGGGCAGCGGATGTCCTTGTCGCCCTCTTTTTGCTGGCCGAGCTCGGTGCCGCAGGCCGGGCAGTGGGTGGGCATGACGAACTCGCGCTCGGTGCCGTCGCGCAGCTCGACGACCGGCCCGAGGATCTCGGGGATGACGTCACCTGCCTTGCGCAGGACGATCGTGTCCCCGATGAGCACGCCCTTGCGCTTGACCTCGTGACCGTTGTGGAGCGTCGCGAGGGAGACCGTCGAGCCGGCGACGGTCACCGGCTCCATCACGCCGAAGGGGGTGACCCGCCCCGTGCGTCCGACGTTGACCTGGATGTCGAGGAGCGTGGTGTTGACCTCCTCGGGCGGGTACTTCCACGCGATGGCCCAGCGGGGTGCCCGCGAGGTGGTGCCGAGGCGGCGCTGGATCGCGATCTCGTCGACCTTGACCACCACGCCGTCGATCTCGTGGTCGTACTCGTGGCGCTGCTCCTCCACCTCGGTGATGAAGCGGCGCACCTTGGTCATCGAGTCGAAGACCCGGTAGTGCGGTGAGGTCGGCAGCCCCCAGCCGGCCATGAGCTCGTAGGCATGGCTCTGGCTGTCGATGTCGAAGCCCTCGCGTCGGCCCATGCCGTGCACGAGCATGTGCAGCGGGCGACGGGCCGTGACGCGAGGGTCCTTCTGCCGCAAGGACCCTGCGGCAGAGTTGCGCGGGTTGGCGAAGGGAGCCTTGCCCGCCTCGACGAGGCCGGCGTTGAGCTCGGCGAAGTCCTCGAGCCGGAAGAAGACCTCACCCCGGACCTCGACGAGGTCCGGTACGGGGTGCTCGCTGCCGTCCAGCTGCGTCGGGATGCCCTCGATGGTGCGGACATTCATCGTCACGTCCTCGCCGGTGCGGCCGTCGCCGCGGGTCAACGCGCGGGTCAGGCGCCCCCCTTCGTACAGGAGGTTGATGGCCAGACCGTCGATCTTGAGCTCGCACAGGTAGTGGAAGCCGCTCACCTCCTGCTCGACGCGGCGCGCCCAGTCGAGCAGCTCGTCACCGTCGAAGGCGTTGTCGAGGCTGAGCATCCGCTCGAGGTGGTCGACGGCGGTGAAGTCGGTGGAGAAGATCGCACCGCCCACGGTCTGCGTCGGCGAGTCAGGCGTGCGCAGCGAAGGGTGGGCCTCCTCGAGCTCCTTCAGCCCACGGATGAGCCGGTCGTACTCGGCGTCACTGATCGTCGGTGCGTCCTTGACGTGGTAGGCGAACTGCGCCGCCGTGGCCTGCTCGGCCAGATCGGTCCATGCGTGTCGGGCGTCGTCGGGGATCTCGCTCACCCGACCATCCTGCCGCACGGACCCGACAGGGCTTCCCCGCCGGAACGTGCCGACCAGCACACCTCAGCGGGCCTCGGCCCAGCGAGCGAGCTCTCGCTTGGACCGGATCCCCAGCTTGTCCCGCAGCCGCTGGAGGTGGTTGCGCGCGGTGCCGACGCTGATGCCCAGCTCGGCCGCGATCTCCTTGGACGTGAGGCCCTGGGCGGCCCGCTGCGCAACTTCGGACTCGCGCGGAGTGAGCCCTCCGTTGACGGAGTACCGCTGGCTGTCCGGGATGGTCGCCGTGCCCGGCGCTCGTCGCACCCGCCGCTCGCGCAGCAGCGATGCGAGCGTGCGCTCCGCGTCCGTGCCCGACAGCAGGTCGATCGCCGACCGGTGGGCCGTCAGCGACTCGCTGCCGGAGGGTGCGACGCGCGAGGCCCTGCGCATGGCCTCGGCGGCCGGCAGCACCTCCCCTCGCTGGGCGTACCGTCGGGCGATGTCGAGGTAGGCGGGGTACGGGTCGTGCCGCCCCAGGAGCGTCTCGGTGAAGTCGCGCTGGATCGCCGCGCGCTCACCGACGGGCCAGAAGTCCCACATGTCCGCCAGCGTCTCAGCCGCCTCCTCGGGCGCGTGTCTGGCGAGCGCGAGCGCCAAGCCGTCCCAGGCCAGTGCGGGACGGCTGGGAGCCAACCGGCGCAGCGCCGGGCCGAGGTCGCGGTGCGGCCGAGGCTCCCTCCGCGCGGCCCGCAGGTCCGCCTGGACGACCCGGCCCAGCCACCCGGTCAGCATGCTCACCTGCTCCTGGGCCTCGACCTCCTCGGTGAGGTCCTCACGCGGGACGTACCGTCCGACCTCGACCGTGGCCGCGGACCGCAGCAGGGTGACGAGGGATGTCAGCTCCTCGGCGCGCCCCGAGATCGAGTCGAGGACCTCGAGGGCGGCTCGGTGTCGGCAGCGATGGATCAGGGCCGCGGCGCGGGTCGCCTGCAGCAACCCCCGGTGCCGACTCCCGAGGAAGCGGATCTCGGCCACATCGGCCATGGCCGCGGCCTCGTCGTACTCACCGAGCCCGAGAAGGATGAGAGCGTGGTTGACAAGGGCGTTGCCGCACCAGGTCACCATGCTGGGGTTCTCGACGTCCGCCCGGTCCCACACGGATCGAAAGGAGTCGCTCGCCTCGTCGATGCGGCCGCCGTAGGCCAGGACCGCGCCCCGGACAGCCGCCGAGCGCTGCACGATCGCCTCGTCGCCCAGCTGGCGCCCGAGGGACTCGGCCGCATCGCACAGACGCAGCCGGTGGTCCAGGCCCGGGAGCAGGGTGACGCTCGGGAAGGCGAGGCCGAGCATGGCGCTCGCCCGTCCCTGGTCGTCGCCGGCGATCGTCAGCTCGGCCAGTCCCTCTCGCCCCCTGATCTCCTTCTCCCGCGGGACGAGCAGGGCCATGTCGGTGAGGACCTTGCCCCGCGTTGTCGCGCTCAGTGGTTCGGTCAGGAGGGGTCCGACCACCTCGAGCGCGCGGTCCCGCTCGCCCGTCCAGTGGGACACCGTCAACAGGGTCGACACCAGGGGCACGACGTCGGCGTCAGTCCGGCCCGGGGTACGCAGCGCACCAGCGATGAGGTCCGTGGCTCCCCCAGCGTCGGCTCGCATGGCCAGGGCGAGGGCGGACCGACACACCTCTTCGACCCATGCGCTCGACGTGGCGACGCCCGGTTGTTCCATGCACCAACCATATGTGCAGTTCTTGCACTGTGCTCGTCGTCACACTCGCGGAAGCATGCTGTCACCGCCACCCCGGCGGTGAGGGCGCCCAAGTGGGCCCGATGACACCCGTTAGGGAGAGCACCACGCATGAAACTCCGTCGTTCCTCAGCCGCCTTGGTCGTTGCCTGCACGTCCATCGGGATGCTGGCCACCGCGCCCGCAATCGCCACCACCGCGCAGACCCCTGCCGCGCAGACCGCTACGGCCACCCCGGGTGACACGCTCCAGCAGCGTCTCGATGCCATCCTCGCCTCGCCGACCGTCTCCGACGAGGTCAAGGCGAAGGTCCGTGAGATCTCGGCGCTGCTGCCGAGCGACTTCAGCGAGCAGATGGCCACGACACGTGCTCGCCTCGGTGTGGGTGACACGCAGTGGTCGCAGATTGCCGCGAGCGCCATCGACCCTGACGACTACGAGTGCTCCGACACACAGCTCAGAGACTGGATGAGGGGGCAGACAAGTGACTGGGGCTTCGCAGAGGTGCTGATCTACTCGTTCATGCCGTGGAGCGACTTCGTGACGTACGACGCGCTGGTGTACGGGTCGGAGTCGAAGACCGCCACCTTCGGGAGCGACGGCGAGTACACCAACCTGCTGCGGAGCCAGATGAAGGACCTGCGGGACTTCTGGGACGTCCCGGGTCAGGACATCGAGCTGATTCCGATGCACGGTGGGGACGTCTTCGCCGACCAGGAGCGGTTCGCCCGGGTGCTGACCTTCGCGTTCTCGGGCGACCCGGACGAGCCGATCGAACCGGAGGTGCGCGAACTCGCCGGGCTCCTCATCGACCTGCTTGACGTGGCGCCCGGCCTGAGCGACGGCAACCATCCCATCTTCAGCTTCAACGCCTTCGCCTTCGACCCTCAGGACACCGGCCTGGACGTCTCCAAGCGCATCATCATGGGTGACGGGATCATGGAGGGGATGACGGGCGTCGGCGTCGGCCCGAAGGTCGGACCGCGTTCGATCCTGGCTCACGAGTACGGCCACCAGGTGCAGTACGCCCACAACCTTTTCGAGTCCGACCTCACCGGCCCCGAGGCCACCCGGCGCACCGAGTTGATGGCCGACGCCTACGGCGCCTACTTCCTCGTCCACGCCCGCGGCGAGGCCCTCAACCAGAAGAGGACCCTCGACGGACTCCGGGCCTCCTACCTGGTCGGTGACTGCGGCTTCACCAACCCCGGCCACCACGGCACGCCCAACCAGCGCGCTGGCGCAGCGAGCTGGGCGGTCAAGCAGGTCAACAGTGCGCCGGATCAGGGCCACATCCTGCCGACGCTGACCTACGCCGATCGCTTCGACGCAGCACTCCCCATGATCACGGCACCCGACGCCGAAGAGTGACTCCGCGCTCCTGAGCGCCGCCTGTCATGCTCTCGGACCTGATCGGTCCGGGAGCATGACAGCGTGCCCCCCTTCCACTCCTGAGGTCTGCCGTGAGAGATTGCCCTCACACCCGCTGGCCTACCGAGGAGTAGTCGACGATGACCAACCTGGCGACCAATCTGGTCACCACCGCCCAGAACCACCCTGACTCGGTGGCCATCAAGCTCGACGACGCGGAGCTGACCTACGCGCAGCTGCACGGTCTCGCGGCCAAGGCGGCCGGCGCCCTGCGCGCTGCCGGTCTGCAGCCGGGCGATCGCGTCTCCCTGATCCTGCCCAATGTCCCGGCCTTCCCCGTCCTCTTCTACGGGACGCTGCTCGCCGGCGGCATCGTCGTGCCGATGAACCCGCTGCTCAAGGGCCAGGAGATCGAGTACTTCTACAACGACTCCGGCGCGAAGTTCTCCTTCGTCTGGGGCGACTTCGCTGCCGAGGCGCACATCGGGGCCGAGGGCACCTCGACCACGGTCATCACCTCAGGCCCGGTCGGCCCGAGCGAGGAGGACCTGCCGGCGGGCGAGCCGATCGCGACGCCACTCGAGCGTGCCGGCGACGACACCGCGGTCATCCTCTACACGTCCGGCACGACCGGACGCCCCAAGGGCGCCGAGCTCACGCACGACAACCTCGACCTCAACGCCAAGCGGTCGGCCGAGGACATCATCAAGATCGCCCCCGGTGACGTCATCATGGGCTGCCTGCCGCTCTTCCACGTCTTCGGGCTGACCTGCGGGCTCGGCGCGGCCGTGCGCAGCGGCGCGACCCTGACGCTCGTCCCGCGCTTCGAGCCGGGCAAGGCCCTGGAGGTCATCGCCCGCGACAAGGTGACGATCTTCGAGGGCGTGCCGACGATGTACGGCGCGATGCTCCACCACCCGAGCGTCACCGAGACCGACACCTCGTCCCTGCGCACCTGCGTGTCGGGCGGCTCCTCGCTTCCCGGCGAGACGCTGCGCGAGTTCGAGGAGACCTTCAAGGTCAGCCTCCTCGAGGGCTACGGCCTGTCCGAGACCTCGCCCGTCGCGTCCTTCAACATGCTCGACCAGCCGACCAAGCCGGGCACCATCGGCCGCGCCATCCCCGGCTGCGAGATGAAGCTGGTCGGGGACGACGGCAACGAGGTCGGCCCCGGCGAGGGTGTCGGCGAGATCGCGATCCGCGGCGACAACATCATGAAGGGCTACTGGGGCAACCCCGAGGCGACCGCCGAGGCGATCCCCGACGGTTGGTTCCGCAGCGGCGACATCGCGAGCGTCGACGAGGACGGCTACTACACGATCGTCGACCGCAAGAAGGACCTCATCATCCGCGGCGGCATGAACGTCTACCCCCGCGAGGTCGAAGAGGTGCTCTACTCCCACCCCGACGTCCTCGAGTGCGCCGTCGTGGGCGTCCCGCACCCGGAGCTCGGCGAGGACATCGGCGCCGCCGTGTCCCTGCGCGAGGGCGCTGCGGCTGACACCGAGGAGATCAAGCAGTACGTCAAGGACCGGATCGCGGCCTACAAGTACCCGCGCACCGTGTGGGTCCTCGACGAGCTGCCCAAGGGCCCGACGGGCAAGATCCTCAAGCGGGAGATCCACGCCCCGTCCGCCTGAGCGACCACGCTCCTGAGGAGGTTGCGAAGCAACCGTCTCGAAGGGCTGTGCACAAGAGGTCGTCCTGGTGCATCTGATGGCTTCGTCCGCCACGGATCGCACGAGGACGACCTCTTGTGCTCACCCCACCGCCAGATCGGTGAGGGCGGCCGCCAGGTCGGTCGTCGTGCGCACCACCGACACGGCCGACGAAGGGGGGGGCCCCGCCAGTCCGCAGGTCGGCGTCACCACGAGGTCGCCCAGCGCAGCCATCGGCAGGCCGATCCGCTGCCAGGCACCGACGAGCAGGTCACGGGCGGTCCGCCAGTCACCGCCGGTCGTCGGGACGGCACCGGCCCAGAGCACGACCCCGGCCTCGACGGCCTCGGCCAGCTGCTCCCAGCGGGCCCCGTCGATCAGGGAGATGTCGAGCGAGATCGCGCGGGCGCCGCTCTCCCGCAACAGCTGCACCGGCACCTCGCCGGCGCAGCAGTGCACGACCGTCGGCCGCTCCCCCGCCGCGGCGAGCACCTCGCGCAGCCCGTCGCGCACCTCGGCGCGGTCGACGGCCCGCAGCCGCCCGTAGCCGGACTGGGTGGGCAGACGGCCCTCGAGCACGGCAGGCAGGCCCGGCTCGTCGATCTGGACGACGAGGTCGGCGCCGGGGACGAGCCGCTCGACGTCGGCGATGTGCGAGCGCAGTCCCTCCGCGAGCGAGCCCGCGAGGTCGCGCCGGGCACCGTGGTCGGCGACGGCTCGCTCACCGCGCGCCAGCTCGATGCTCGCGCCGAGCGTCCACGGGCCGGTGACCTGGACCTTGAGCGGGCCGGTCCATCCGTCGTAGGCCTCGGCGAGCTCGTCGAGGTCCTCGCGCAGGAAGGCGGCGGCCCTCCCTTCGTCCTTGCCGGGACGGTCGGCGAAGCGCCACCCGTAGGGCTGGGTCTCCACGTGCAGGCCCTCGAGCAGGGCCGCCGCACGGCCGACCATGTCGGCGCCGACGCCGCGTGCCGGCAGCTCGGGCAGGTGCGGGACGCCGTCGCCGAGCAGGTCGCGGACGGCGACGACGGCCTCGCGCGGTCGCGTGCCGGGCCAGGAGCCGACGCCGGACGCGCGCGTCACTGAGCCCCCGCCTCGCTGGTTGAAGGTGTACGCGCTGACGATTCGTCGGCGGGTGCACCTCCACCCGGCATGGAGGGAGCACGCGCAGCGCGGCCGGCGCGGGCGATCGTGCCCGACCCGACGACCCGGGTGCCGTCGTAGAGGACGATCGACTGCCCGGGAGCGGCACCGCGCACGGCGCTGTCGAGGCGGACGACGAGGCGCGCGTCGCTCCCTTCGCCCATCACCTCGGCGGTGGCGGGGATCTCCTCGCCGTGCGCGCGGATCTGTGCGCCGAGCCGGTGGCGGCCCGACGCCGCGGGACCGCACCAGCGCACGTGGTCGGCCTCGATCTCGTCGGCCCCGAGCAGGTCGGCGGTGCCGATGAAGACCCGGTTGGTCTCGGCCTCGACCCTGGTCACGTAGCGCGGCTGCCCGTCGAGGTCCGAGCGGTCCAGCCCGAGGCCGCGCCGCTGGCCGACCGTGAACCCGTAGGCGCCGCGGTGCCCGCCGACGACCTCGCCGGAGCCCTCGTCGACGATCTCGCCGTCCTGCTCACCGAGGCGCTGCGTCAGCCAGCCGCGGGTGTCGCCGTCGGAGATGAAGCAGATGTCGTGGGAGTCGGGCTTCTTGGCCACGGCGAAGCCGCGCTCGGCGGCCTCCTCGCGGATCTGCGGCTTGGACGTGTCGCCGAGCGGGAAGAAGGCGCGCGCCAGCTGCTCCTCGTCGAGCACCCCGAGGACATAGGACTGGTCCTTGGCCATGTCGACGGCCCGGTGCAGCTCACGCCCGTGCGGCCCGTCGACGATCTGGGCGTAGTGGCCGGTCGCGACCGCGTCGAAGCCGAGCGCGAGCGCCTTGTCGAGCAGGGCGGCGAACTTGATCTTCTCGTTGCAGCGCAGGCAGGGGTTGGGGGTGCGGCCGGCCTGGTACTCGGCGACGAAGTCCTCGACGACGTCCCGGGCGAAGGGAGTGGCCATGTCCCACACGTAGAAGGGGATGCCGAGCCGGTCGGCGACGCGACGCGCGTCACCGGCGTCCTCGATGGTGCAGCAGCCGCGGGCGCCCTCGCGCAGGGTCTTGGCGTTCTTGGCCAGGGCGAGGTGCACGCCGACGACCTCGTGGCCTGCCTCGATCATCCGGGAGGCAGCGACGGCGGAGTCGACGCCCCCGCTCATGGCGGCGACGACGCGCATCAGGCGGCCCCGCTGGCCCGCCGGGCTCGGGTGACGGCCTCGGGGAGGGCGGCGAGCACGGCGTCGACGTCGGCCTGCGTGGAGGTCCAGCCGAAGGAGACGCGAAGGGAGCCCCTCGCCTCCTCCTCGGAGCGTCCCATCGCGAGGACGACGTGGGAGGGCTGCGGGATCCCCGCCTGGCAGGCGGAGCCGGTGGAGACGGCGACGTCGGCGGCGTCGAGCAGGTAGAGCATCGAGTCGCCCTCGCAGCCGGGGATGGTGATGTGGGCATTGCCGGGCAGGCGGGTCGTGATGTCGCCGGCCTCCCAGCAGCCGGTCACGCGGATGCCCAGGTCGAGCGCCTGGGTGCCGGCGAGGAATCGGTCGCGCAGTGCGCCGACGCGCTCGGCCTCGGCCTCGCGGTGCTCGACGGCCTCGGTGAGCGCGACGGCGAAGGCACGGATCGCCGGGGTGTCGAGGGTGCCGGAGCGGATGCCCCGCTCCTGCCCGCCACCGTGGCTCAGGGCGACGAGCCGCGCATCGCGCTTGGCCACCAGGGCACCGATGCCGATCGGCCCGCCGAGCTTGTGCGCGCTGACGCTCATCAGGTCGACGCCGCTCGCGGCGAAGTCCACGGGCAGGTGACCGGCCGCCTGCACCGCGTCGGTGTGGAAGGCGAGTCCGTGCTCGTGGGCGATCTGCGCCATGGAGGCGACGTCCTGGACGGTCCCGACCTCGTTGTTGGCCCACATGACCGAGACCAGGCCGACGGTGGACGCGTCCTCCTCGATCGCGGCCCGCACGGCGTCGGGCTTGACGGTGCCGCACTCCCCCGGCGCGACGAAGGTAGCCCGGGCACCCTCGTGCTCGACCGCGTGGTCGACGACGTCGAGGACGGCGTGGTGCTCGACACCGCTGACGACGACGCGGGAGCGTCGGGGGTCGGCCGCCCGCGCGGCCCGCAGGCTGCCGGTGATCGCGAGGTTGTCGGACTCGGTCCCGCCGGAGGTGAAGAGGATCTCGCTCGGTCGCGCACCCAGCGCGGCAGCGATGCGCTCACGCGACTCCTCGACGACCCGGCGCGCGTCGCGGCCGGGACCGTGCAGGCTCGAGGCGTTGCCGGTGATCGCCAGCTGCTCGACCATCGCCTCCCGGGCGGCCGGGGTCATGGGCGTGGTCGCCGCGTGGTCGAGATAGGTGGTCATCACCATGAGTCTACGAGCCGGGATCCGGAAACATTCCGCCCACGGCGGTCGGACACCCCTGCGCGGCTCTCGCTGCCCGTGAGCCTCCCCCCTTCGCCTGACGGGAATGACTCCGGTCTCTGGCAGGTTTGCCTGCAGGATGCACGAAACACGCGAAGGGGGTGCCGGTGGCGACCGAGCCGAGTGGGGTCGTGGATGACACCGCGATCCCGAGCGCCCAGCGCTGGCGGATCCTGGCGGTCCTGCTCGTCGCCATCTTCATGTCGTTGGTCGGCGTGAGCATCGTCAACGTCGCCATCCCCTCGATCCAGCACGGCCTCGACGCCAGCGACTCCGACGTGCAGTGGGTCCTGTCGGGGTACGCGCTGACCTTCGGCGTCGTCCTCGTCGCCGGAGGCCGTGCCGGTGACCTGCTGGGGCGCGGCGGGCTCTTCGTCATCGGCGCCACGATCTTCACCGTCGCGTCGGTCGGCGCAGGACTCGCTCCCGGCGCCAACTCCCTCAACGCCGCCCGGTTCGTGCAGGGAGTCGGGTCGGGACTGCTCAACCCGCAGGGCATCGGGATGATCCAGCAGTACTTCCGGGGCGCCGATCGGGCGCGGGCCTTCGGCGCCTTCGGCAGTGTCGTCGGCGTGGCCGTCGGGATCGGACCCGTCATCGGCGGTCTGCTCATCGAGCTCGGCGGGAGCGAGATCGGCTGGCGGCTCACCTTCCTCGTCAACGTGCCGGTGGGCGTGCTGTGCATCGTGCTCGCCTTCCTGTGGTTCCCCAAGCCGTTGCTGAGTCGTCCCGTCGCGGTCGAGGGACAGCGTGCCCACGGGTGGCGCTCGCTCGACCCCGTGGGTTCGCTCCTCCTGGGTCTCGCGGTGCTGGCGACGATGCTGCCCTTCGTCGAAGGGGGGTCCTCACCGCTCTTCTGGCTCACCCTGCCCGTCGGGCTGGCTCTGGCGTGGGCGTGGGTGCGCTGGGAACGGCACCACCGGGCGACCGGTGGCACCCCCATGGTCGACCTGGGGATCTTCTCCATCCGCAGCTTCACCCAGGGCAGCATCATCGCGCTGCTCTACTTCCTCGGGATGACGAGCATCTGGGTCCTCGTGGCCCTGTACCTGCAGGACGGCACGGGCAAGAGCGCCCTGCAGGCGGGGCTCGTCGGGGTCCCGTCGGCGATCCTCGCCGCGCTCGCCTCCGGCTGGGCGGGACGCAATGTGCCCCGGTACGGCCACCGGATCATCATCGGCGGTCTCGTCCTGGCCCTCATCGGCGTCACGTCGAGCATCGTCGTCGTGCTCCTGCAGGCGGGCGGCCACGTGAGCGAGTGGTGGCTGCTGCTCACCCTCGCCTTCGTCGGTGCGGCCCAGGGCGCGGTGATCAGCCCCAACCAGGCGCTGGCCCTCGAGGAGGTTCCGCTCGCCTACGCCGGCAGCTCCGGCGCCGTGATGCAGACCGGTCAGCGGATCGGGACCTCGATCGGCATCGCTGTCATCACCTCGGTGGCCTTTGCCACCCTCGCCGTGAGCAGCTGGCCGGTGGCGATGGCCACGAGCTTCGGGGTGATCCTGCTGGTCGTCCTCGTGGCGCTCGCCGTGGCGGTCAAGGACCAGCGCGACCGTCGCTGAGCGGGACGATCGCTGGGCCCGCCCCCTTCGCCCCCTCCCCTCGCCCGCCCCCCGTCCGCCCCCTCCCCCGTCCGCACAAACTGTGGCTGGCCGCACCTTCGAAGGTCAGCCACACCACGTGCTGTGGCTGACCACCGCCGATGTGGCCAGCCACAGTTTGTGAGCGGGGGGACGGGGACGACGAAGGCCCCGCCACGCGGGTGCGTGGCGGGGCCTGAGTGCGGCTGGTGTCAGTTGACCGACACGTGCACGTGGTCGTAGTGGTTCTGCGTCGGGCTACCGCGGTCCGACATCATCTTGGAGGTCCCGTTGGGGAACCAGATGCGCTGCTGCCAGATGATGTACTTGATGTTGAGGCTGCCGGCATTCTGCTGCAGCCAGGAGTTGACCTGGTCCCCGCGGGAGCCCGTGACCATGATGTCGACGGCGTTGCCGCTGCCGTGGTCGCCCGGGTCACCGGCGCGGAAGCCACCGATGTTGGTCATGTCGGGGAACTGGGTGCGCACGGCCGAGTAGACCTTCTGCGCGTTGGGGCCCAGGCCGAGAGCCGCACCCTGCGAGGCGTAGTTGCTGGTGTTGACCGAGCTGCTCGGCGCCTGCGTCGGCTCCGGGGCGCTGCTGGCAGTGCTCTCCGGCTGGACGCTCTCGCGCTCCGAGCTGCGCGAGGTCTGCTCGGGCGCCTGGCTGTCGCTCGACCGCGGGTCCGCGGTCGTGTCCGGCTCCTCGACCGGCTGCTCCACCGGCTCGGGCTTCGGCTTGGGCTTGGGCTTGGGCTTCAGCTTCACGACCGGGTCGACGGCCAGGGCCCCGGCCGTGTCATGCACGTCCTTGGCCGTGGTCCCCGTCGGAGCGGTGACGGCCGCGGCGGCGCGGGAGGTCGAGCGCGATGCGGCGGGGTCACCCGCACGGTCGCCGAGGAGCTCGGTGACCGTGGCGCTGTCAGCGCTGAACGAGGCGAGGTCCGTCGAGGTCGCGGTGTCCGCGGCCGAGCTCGGGGCGATGACGAAGGCGCCGGACCCCAGGACGATGCCGACACCGGCGACGGTCTTGGCTGCCGCACGGGCGCCGTTGGCGCTGGCCGAGGACGGCAGGCTGCCCAGGCGGGCGAAGGGGCTGCGACGGCTGGTGCCGTGGCGGCTGACGTAACGGGACGTGCTCACGCGAGACCTCAAAGCATTGAAAACAGGGACTGGCCTCACGGCCACGCACACCATAGCGAGATCTTCAGGCCAAAGTCACGTTTTGGTAAAGGGAGTGCAGGGAGACCTCGCTCACGCTGGCTCGCAGCCGCACTGACCGGGACCTGACGAAGGGGAGGTCAGCACCCGAGGGCGCCGACCTCCCCTTCGTCAGGAAGGACCGAGGGTCACTTGCCCTTGACGGTCTCCGTGGCCTGCGGCAGGACGGTGAAGAGGTCACCGACGACTCCGAAGTCGACGAGCTCGAAGATCGGGGCCTCCTCGTCCTTGTTGATCGCGACGATCGTCTTGGACGTCTGCATGCCGGCGCGGTGCTGGATCGCACCGGAGATGCCCGCTGCCACGTACAGCTGCGGGGAGACCTGCTTGCCGGTCTGCCCGACCTGCGAGCTGTGCGGGTACCACCCAGCGTCCACCGCGGCGCGCGAGGCGCCGACAGCGGCACCGAGGGAGTCCGCGAAGGCCTCGACCGGGCTGAAGTCGCCACCGGTGCCACGGCCACCGGAGACGACGATGGCCGCCTCGGTGAGCTCGGGACGACCAGAGGCCTTCTTCGGCTCGGACGCGGTGATCTTGGACGCCTTGGCGCTGTCGGAGAAGCTCACGGAGAGCTCCTCGAAGGAACCAGCACCATTGGCCTGCTCGGGCGCAGCGGAGTTGGGCTTGACGCAGATGATCGGCGTGCCCTTGGAGACCTTCGCCTCGACGCTGTAGCTGCCGGCGAAGACCGACTGGGTGGTGACCGGACCGGCCTGGACGTCGACGACGTCGGTCAGCAGACCCGACTCCGTCTTGACGGCCAGACGCGCACCGATCTCCTTGCCGGCGGCGTTGCTCGGGATGAGCACCGCAGCGGGCTGCTTCTCGGCGACCAGCTGCGCGAGGACCTCGGCCTGGGGGGCGACGAGGTGCTCGAGAGCGGCCGGGTCGGAGACTGCGTAGATCTTGTCGGCGCCGTAGCGCGCGAGCAGGTCCTTGGCGGTCTCGGCACCGGGGCCGATGAAGACGGCAGACGGCTCACCCAGACGACGGGCGATGGTCAGCATCTCCGCGGCGGGCTTCTTCACCTCACCGTTTGCGTGGTCGATGAGGACGAGGACTTCAGCCATGTTGTTGCTCCTTGATGTCCGGAGTCGTCACTCAGACGAACTTGTTGGTGGTCAGGAACTCGGCGAGCTTGGTGCCGCCGTCACCCTCATCGGTGACGATGGTGCCCTGCTCGCGCGGAGGACGCTTGGTGGTCGCCACGACGGCGGTCGCCGCGTTGGCGAGGCCGACCTGGCCGGCGTCGACGCCGAGGTCGGCGAGGGTCCACTCCTCGACCGGCTTCTTCTTGGCGGCCATGATCCCCTTGAAGGAGGGGTAGCGCGGCTCGTTGATCTGGTCGGTGACCGAGATCAGTGCCGGGAGGGAGGCCTGGATGGTCTCGCTCGCGGTGTCGCCGTCACGGCGCATCGTGGCGACGCCACCATCGACGGACAGCTCGGAGGCGTAGGTGACCTGGGGCAGGCCGAGGCGCTCGGCGAGCATCGCCGGAACGACGCCCATGGTGCCGTCGGTGGATGCCATACCCGTGAGGACGATGTCCGGGGTACCGATCTTCTTGATGGCCTCGGCGAGGACGAGGGAGGTCGCGAGGGCGTCAGAGCCGGCAATCGCGTCGTCGCAGATGTGAACGCCCTTGTCGGCACCCATCTGGAGCGACTTCTTGACGGCCTCGGCGGCGGCGGCGGGGCCGATGGTCAACACAGTGACCTCGCCCTCTCCGGCCTCGACGATCTGGAGGGCCTGCTCGACGGCGTACTCGTCGAGCTCGGACAACAGACCATCCACACCTTCACGGTCGGTGGTGTTGTCCTCGTTGAATCCGCGGTCGGACTGTGCGTCCGGAACGTGCTTCACGCAGACGACGATATTCATCGGTGAATCGTCCTCTTCCTGGGTGAGGGGGCTGGGTACCGGGCGATCCTCTCAGCAGACGTGCGTTGTGGGCACGAACTGTGGGGAGGCTCCCAGTCCGCTCACGCTATCCATCGAGGCACTGGACCACCAAGGTGGCCCGGGGTGCCCTTCGACACACCCTTCGAGACGCTTGCTGCGCAAGCTCCTCAGGGAGCGGTGGTGACGCCCTGCGCAAGCTCCTCAGGGAGCGTGGTCGGCGGCGTTGACGAGGACGTGGAAGGACGGTTCCTCGTACGGGTGCGCCGCGCGCAGGGCAGCGACCACCGAGGTCCGTCGCGACCGGGGGAAGGTGACCTCCACCCGGTCCTCGACGACGTGCTCGAGCTCGCCGACGGTCCCGATGGTGGGGTTCGCGGCTCCGACCGGGCGGAACCTCCCTTCGCCTCGCAGCACGAAGGCGCACTCGCGGTACTCCCCCACCGCGCCGGCCCCGACAGCGAAGAGCGCCTCGAGGACCTGCTCGGTGTGCGTGGCCGGGATGTGCGCGACGAGGACGTCGAGGGCCTCGCGCTCGCTCACCTCACCACCCCGCGGGAAGGTCGAGCTTGTCCTCGGTCACGGCGACGGGCTGGCGGTGCTTGAGCACCTTGGCCGGGACCCCACCGATGACGACGAAGGGGGGATGGCTCCCCCGCACCACCGCGCCGGCACCGACGACCGAGTGGGCACCGATGTCGGTGCCACGCGTGATGACGCACTTGGTCGCGACCCACACGTCGTCGCCGAGGCGCACGGGCGACTTGATGATCCCCTGGTCCTTGATCGGGACCTCGAGGTCGGCAGTGACGTGGTCGAAGTCGCACACGTACACGTCGTCGGCGAAGAGGCAGGCCTCGCCCACCTCGATGTCGAGCCAGGTGTTGAAGGTGTTGCGGATGCCGATAATGGTCTTGGCACCGATCCGCAGCGTGCCCTCGTGGGCGCGCAGCGCGGACCCACCGCCGATGTGCGTGTAGGCACCGACGATGAGCCGTCCCATGCCCGGGGTGACCTGGAACTGCACGCCGGGTCCGATGAAGCAGGGCCCCTCGAAGACCAGCCCGGGCGTGGTGGCGCGAGCCCGGACCATCCGCAGGTAGCCCAGGACGTGGTGGTGGCTCCAGGCCCGGTTGGCGATGACCCACCGGGCCCAGTGCCACCACGTGAAGTGGGAGGCGGCCATCAGCGCGCGTACCTCACCGTGCGGGCTTGGTGCCCGTGACGCCGACGTTGTAGAAGAACTTCTGCGGCACGACGCGGCCGAGGACCGCGTCGACCTTCATCAGGTTCTTCCACGCCCCGTAGGCGAACTTCGCCCAGCCGAAGCTGAGCGCGTCCTCGGCGACCGCGTACTCGAAGGTGCGGATCGGCCACCCGGCGAACGCGGAGAGCAGCTCCTCGGTCGCGGTACCGACGTCGGCGGCGCCGGCCCGACGCGCGGTCGCGGCGAGCTCGGCCGGGTCGAAGGTGTGCAGGTCGACGACTGCCTCGAGTGCTGCGGCACGCGAGGACTCGTCGAGCTCGGCCTGCGCGCGGGCCCACTTCTTGCGGAAGGGAGGCAGCGTGCTGACCCGGGTCGCCGTCTCCCACGTGGCGCGGGAGATGTGGCGGGCGTACCAGTGCCCGATCGTGGTCGGCTCGCCGGCGATCACGAAGCGACCGCCCGGCCTGAGCACCCGCACGACCTCGCGCAGGGCGCCCTCGACGTCGGGGATGTGGTGGATCACTGCGTGGCCGACGACGAGGTCGAAGCTGTCGTCCTCGTAGGGCAGCGCCTCGGCGTCCGCAACCCGACCGTCGATCTCGAAGCCGATCCTGCAGGCATTCTCCTTCGCCGCCTCGACCATGCCCGGGGACAGGTCGCAGACGTGGACCTCGTCGACCAGGCCGGCCAGCTTGAGGTTGAGCGAGAAGAAGCCGGTCCCGGCGCCGAGCTCGAGGGTCCTGCCGTAGGGCAGCGACTCACCGGGATGACGCGTGGACTCCAGGACGTGCAGGAAGCGGTCGCGCACGACGGTGGTGCACCGACCGTCGAAGCTGATCGACCACTTCTCGTCGTAGGTCTGTGCCTCCCAGTCGTGGTAGAGCACCTGGGCGAGCTTGTTGTCCGCCCAGGCCTGCTCGACCTCCTCGGCGCTCGCGGCGCCGGTCGTGACCATCAGATGCCCTCGAAGGTGGCCTTGCCGGGACCGTTGTCGACGAAGCTGCGCATGCCGCTCTTCTGGTCCTGAGTGGCGAAGAGGGCGGAGAACAGCTGCGCCTCGATCTCCAGACCCGTGCCCAGGTCGGTCTCCAGACCCTTGTCGACGGCCTCCTTGGCCGCACGCAGTGCCTGGGTCGGGCCGGTGACGAAGGGGGCGACCATCGCCTGGGCGGTGGCCAGCACCTCGGAAGCGGGGACGACCTTGTCGGCCAGACCGATCTCGAGTGCCTCCGCGGCGCCGACGAAGCGACCGGAGAAGATCATCTCCTTGGCCTTGGCCGGACCGACGAGCCGCGGTAGCCGCTGCGTGCCACCGGCACCGGGGATGATCCCGAGGGTGATCTCGGGCAGACCGAGCTTGGCGTTGTCGGCGACGACGCGGAAGTCGCAGCACAGCGCCGTCTCGAGCCCGCCACCGAGGGCGAAGCCGGTGATGGCGGCGACGGTCGGCTTGGGGATCGCGGCGAGGGCGCGGGAGAAGCGCTGCAGCAGACGCACGTGGGCGGCCATGTCGGTGTACGACATCTCCGCCATCTCCTTGACGTCGGCGCCGGCGGCGAAGACCCGCTCGCCGCCCCAGACGATGACGGCCTTGATGTCGTCGCGGTCAGCGGCCTCCTGGGCCACGTCGACGAGGCGGCGCTGCATGTCGGCGTCGAGCGCGTTCATCTTCGGACGGTCGAGGACGATCGTGCCGATGCCGTCGGCGACCTCGAGGCGGACGATCTCGCTCATGCCTGCGGCTCGCCTGCGTCGGGGGTGGTCCCGCCATCGGGAGCACCCTGCTCGTCGGGGTCCTGACCGGTGGCGCGCTGGTGCCACAGCTGCACGCCCTGCAGGACGAGCGGGAGGGCCAGCCCGAGCAGGCCACGGACGTCCGCGCCGCGCGGGAGGATGTGCTCGCTGGTCACCAGGAGGGTGTCGCCGGCGACGGCGGCCTTGACGAGGTTGAAGGCGACGTTGAGGTCGTTGCTGACCTGCAGGCGCTCCATCGGGTCGGTGGGCACCGGGTCCTCGAGGGCCCACTGGCCGAAGACGCGCAGGACATTGGACTCGTCGTCCTGGCAGCGGACGAACATCTGCTGCTCGGAGAAGAGGAAGGCGATGTCCCCTTCGTCGTCGACGGAGGGCTCGAGCCCGAGCTCGCGCAGGGCATCCTGCACGCGGTCGCTCAGGGGGGTCTCTGGTTCGGGCTGGGCACCACCGTTGGTGGGGGTGGGGCCGAAGTTCGGGAGGGCGGTCGGATCACTCATGCCCACAACGTACCGACTGCATACCCTAGGAGCCATGTCGACCACCTCCGCGCAGGCACCCGCCCCCCTCCCGACTCCGGGCGTACATCCCGTCGACGGCGGGGTCGAGGTCGCGATCCACGCCGCGGCGGCCACCGCCGTGTGGCTGTGCACCTTCGACGACGAAGGGGGCGAGACCCGCTTCGCGCTGCCCTCCGCCGCGGACGGCTGGTGGGGCGGGTTCGTGCCCGACGTCCACCCGGGCGCACGCTACGGGCTGCGGGCCGACGGGCCGTGGGAGCCCACCGAGGGCCACCGGCACAACCCCGCGAAGCTCCTCCTGGACCCGTGGGCCCGCGCCGTCGAGGGGAGCCTCTCCTACGAGCCGGCCGTCTACGGGCACGTCGTGGACGAGAGCGGCGAGGGCGACCCGAGCGTCCGCTCCGACCTGGACTCCGCCCCCTTCGTCCCGCGGTGCGTGGTGCTGGACACCACGTTCGACTGGGGCGACGACGCGCCGCCGGCTCACCCTCGTGACGAGCGGGTCGTCTACGAGGTGCACGTGCGCGAGATGACGATGCGGCTGCCCGGGGTGCCCGAGCACCTGCGCGGCACCTATGCGGGCCTGTGCCACCCGGCCACCATCGAGCACCTCAAGACGCTGGGCGTGACGACGGTGGAGGTGCTGCCGGTGCACGCCTTCGCCGACGAGCCGCACCTCGCCCAGCGGGGCCTGACCAACCACTGGGGCTACAACACGCTCGGCTTCTTCGCCCCCCACGCGCGCTATGCGAGCAACCAGGACCCGCACGAGGTGCTGCGCGAGTTCAAGGGCATGGTCAAGCTGCTGCACGCCGCCGGCATCGAGGTGCTGCTCGACGTCGTCTACAACCACACGGCCGAGCAGAGCATCGGTGGCGCGACGCTCTCGTGGCGGGGGCTAGGCGAGGCGACCTGGTACCGGCTCGACGAAGAGGGCAACAACGTCGACGTGACCGGCTGCGGCAACACGCTCGACCTGACCGACCCGGTCGTCATCGACATGGTCCTGGACTCGCTGCGCTACTGGGTCAGCGAGTGCCACGTCGACGGGTTCCGCTACGACCTGGCCGTCGCGCTGGGACGCGGCGAGGACCTCGGGTACGACCCGGACCACCCCTTCCTCGTGGCGGTGCTGGAGGACCCGGTCCTGTCGCAGGTGCTGCACGTCGCCGAGCCCTGGGACCTGGGGCCGGACGGCTGGCGGACCGGCCAGTTCCCCGGGGCGTGGGCGGAGTGGAATGACCGCTTCCGCGACGCCGCGCGCGACTTCTGGCTAGCCGACTCCGGTGCGCTGTCGCGCGGAGAGGTCAGTGGTGAGGGCGTGCGCGAGATCGCCACTCGGCTCGTCGGCAGCCGAGACCTCTTCGGCGAGCGCACCCCCCTGTCGTCGGTGGGCTTCGTCACCGCGCACGACGGGTTCACCATGGCCGACCTGGTGGCCTACGACGAGAAGCACAACGAGGCCAACGGCGAGGACAACCGCGACGGCAACGACCACAACCGCTCGTGGAACCACGGCGCGGAGGGCCCGACCGACGATGTGGTCATCCAGGTCGCGCGGAGGCGTTCGGTCCGCAACCTGCTCGGCACGCTGCTGCTGTCGTCCGGGATCCCGATGATCGCCTCGGGCGACGAGATCGGCCGGACGACCGACGGCAACAACAACCCCTACTGCCAGGACAACGAGATGACCTGGCTGGACTGGGAGCTCGACACGGCGCGCACGGACCTGCTCGCGACGGCCGCGCACCTGACCGCGCTGCGCCACGAGGTGCCGGTGCTGCGCGACCACGACGAGTCGGTGATCGACTGGTACGACGAGGCCGGCGAGCCCATGACGGACGAGACCTGGGAGCAGGACGACCGCCGCACGCTGCAGCTGCATCTGGCCGGTGAGCCCTCGGCCCTGCTGGTCGTGCACGGCGGCCTCGGTCCCGTCGACGTGACCCTCCCCGACGTCGGACCACTGCGGTTGCGCTGGGACAGCGCCTGGGAGCGGCCGGACGAGTCCAGTGGGGCACCGGGCCAGCGTGGCGTCGACACCCTCACCCCCCTCAGCCTGCGCCTCTACACGAGCTGAGCCACGCCCCTGCCGTTGCTCCGTGCGCTCAACCACGTCGCACCTGCAGGTAACCACGTGGGAGCGGGAGGCCGCAGGGAAGCCGCAGCGGGAGGCCGCAGCGGGCGGGAGGCCGTAGCGGGAGGCCCGAGCGGGAGGCGACCCGGGCGAACGGCTGGGCCGGCGACTCTCATGACGCGCGGGTACGACGACACGTCGGCCCACCCGCATCGCCAGGAGGTCCGGAATTTCGGGCATCCCACGTGGCCCAGCCACGCAACGTGTCGTCGTACCCGCGAGTAGCTCGGCTCGAGCGGTGGCCGGAGCGGGAGGAGCGGGTGGCGCGAGCGGGAGGAGCGGGTGGCGCGAGCGGGAGGCGGCCCGGGCGGCGGGCTGGGCCGGCCTGTCGTTACTTGCGGGTACGACACCCACTTGTGGGCACCGGCAAAATTCAACCCCTGATTTTCTGCGGCTTTGCCAGCACCTCCCACCACAAGTGCACGTCGTACCCGCAAGTAGCCAAGCGGGAGGCGGGAGCGGGAGCGGGAGCGGGAGGCGGGAGCGGGAGGCGGGAGCGGGAGGCGGGAGCGGGAAGCAGGTGCGGGAAGCAGGTGCGGGAAGCAGGTGCGGGAAGCAGGTGCGGGAAGCAGGTGCGGGAGACGGGAGCGAGAGGCGCGCAGCAACGAAAAGTCCGGACCACCTCCTCTTCGCGTGAGACGAAGAGCGCGGTCCGGACTTTTCCAGCGCCACCCCGCTGCCGCCGCCCGCGTACGCGAGCAGCTGTGCGGGTCGTGCAGGTCGTGCAGGCCGAGCGGGTCGCGCGGAAGCAGGCGGAACTCAGGCGTTGGCCACCAGCCCGAGTGACGCCGGGAAGGCCATCAGCTCGTGCTTGGGCAGCACGCGCACGGTCCAGCCGAACTGGCCGGTGCGCTCGATGGGGACCTGCCCGGCGAACTTCGCCTTGCCGTCCTCGTAGTCCTCGACGAAGGACAGTGAGGTCGCATCCCACTCGACGAGGTCGTCGGTACCGAGCGCGACGCGGCCGGCGACGACCTGGACGTCGACCTCGTGCGGGGCCAGCCCGTCGAGGGCGACGTAGGCGTCGACGCTGAGCGACTCGCCGACGAGCGGGCTGTCGGAGACGCCGGAGCCTTCGACGTGGTCGACGCGCACCGACGGCCAGCCGGCGCGGGCTCGGGCCTTGTAGTCGGCGAGCGTCCTGGCGCCCGCGTGGTCGTCGGCGTTGACCCGTGCGTTGTGGGCGGCGGCGGGAGCGTAGAGGCGCTCGGTGTAGTCGCGCACCATGCGAGTGGCCAGGACCTTGGGGCCGAGCGTGGTCAGGGTGTGCCGCAGCATCGACAACCAGCGCTGCGGCAGGCCGGCCTCGTCGACGTCGTAGAAGCGCGGCGCGACCTGGGTCTCGATGAGGTCGTAGAGAGCCGCCGCCTCGATGTCGTCCCGCCGGGTCTCGTCCTCGACACCGTCAGCGGTGGGGATCGCCCAGCCGTTGTCGCCGTCGTACCACTCGTCCCACCAGCCGTCGAGGATCGACAGGTTGAGCCCGCCGTTGAGCGCCGCCTTCATGCCGGAGGTTCCGCATGCCTCGAAGGGGCGCAGGGGGTTGTTGAGCCAGACATCGCAGCCCGGGTAGAGCGTGCGGGCCATCGCGATGTCGTAGTTGGGCAGGAAGACGATGCGGTGGCGCACGTCGTTCTGGTCGGCGAAGCGGACCATCTGCTGGATGAGCTGCTTGCCGGTCTCGTCGGCCGGGTGCGACTTGCCGGCGATGACCAGCTGGATCGGCCGCTCGGGGTGGAGCAGCATCGCCTTGAGCCGCTCTGGGTCGCGCAGCATCAGGGTCAGCCGCTTGTAGGTCGGCACCCGACGGGCGAAGCCGATCGTCAGCACGGACGGGTCGAGCACCGAGTCGGTCCAGCCGAGCTCGGCATCGCTCGCCCCACGCTTGGCCCAGCTGGACCGGAGCCGGGCGCGCACGTCGTCGACGAGCCGCGAGCGCATCTGCGCCTTGGCCGACCAGATCGCCTCTCCCGGCACATCCGGGATCTCGCTCCAGCGGTCGGACGCCTCGACGTCACGACCGCCGAGGTGCTGGGCGGCGATGTCGTAGACGGCGTCGTCGACCCAGGTCGGGGCGTGCACGCCGTTGGTGATCGAGGTGATCGGCACCTCGGAGTCGTCGAAGCCGGGCCAGAGCCCGTCGAACATCCCGCGGGAGACGACCCCGTGCAGGCGGGAGACGCCGTTGGCCCGCTCGGCCAGACGCAGTCCCATGACCGCCATGTTGAAGATCCCCTCGGAGCCACCCTCGTAGGTCTCGGCGCCGAGCGTGCGCAGCTTGTCCAGTGGAACGCCTGGCAGCTCCTGCGACCCGCCGAAGTAGCGCTCGAGCATCGTGACGTCGAAGCGGTCGATGCCAGCGGGCACGGGCGTGTGCGTGGTGAAGACGGTGCCGGCGCGCGCGGCCTCCATCGCCTCCTCGAAGCTCATGCCCGCGGACTGGGTGAACTCGCTGATCCGCTCGATGCCGAGGAAACCGGCGTGGCCCTCGTTGGTGTGGAAGACCTCCGGCTCGGTCGCGCCGGTCAGGCGCGACCAGAGGCGCAGCGCGCGCACACCACCGATACCGAGCAGCATCTCCTGCTGCAGTCGCTGCTCACCGGCGCCGCCGTAGAGGCGCTCGGTGACCGCACGCATCGCGTCGTCGTTGCCGGGGACATCGGAGTCGAGGAGCAGCAGCGGCACCCGACCGACCTGCGCTCGCCACACGTGCGCCCGCAGCTTCCCGCCGCCGGGCATGCCGACGGTGATCACGCACGGGGTCTCGTCGTCCTCGCGCAGGAGGGTCAGCGGCAGCCCCTGCGGGTCGAGGACCGGGTAGGTCTCGCGCTGCCAGCCGTCGGCGTCGAGGCTCTGCTTGAAGTACCCGGTCTTGTAGAAGAGGCCGACACCCACGATCGGGACGCCGAGGTCGGAGGCCGCCTTGAGGTGGTCACCGGCAAGGATGCCGAGCCCGCCCGAGTACTGCGGCAGCACCTCGGTGATGCCGTACTCGGGGCTGAAGTAGGCGATGGACGAAGGGAGGTCCCCCCCTTCGTCCTGGTACCACCGGCGGGAGGTCAGGTACTCGTCGAGACCGGCCTTGGCCGCACCGACACGGGCGACGAGGTCCTGGTCGGTCGCCAGCTCCTCCAGCTCGCTGCCGGAGAAGGCAGCCAGCAGGCGTACCGGGTCGTGGCCGGCCTCCGTCCACCGCTGCGGGTCGAGTCCCGCGAAGAGCTCCCGTGTGGGCGAGTGCCAGCTCCACCGCAGGTTCATCGCAAGATCTCCGAGAGCGGCGATCGGCTCGGGCAGGGCAGTGCGGACGCTGAAACGTCGAATGGCCTTCACCCAGCCCATCTTGGGGGGTCCGGTGGCGGCACGCCAAGTCCGCGGGGATGCCCTCGCGGGTAACGTTGCGACGGTGAGCACCGACTTCACCGTTGCCCCGTCCCCCATGAGCGCGGTTCCTGTCTCGGCACCGCCGCAGCAGCCCCTCGGCCGCATCCCGGTCCTGGACGTGCGCCCGTGCGTCGACCACGGCGCGCGGCCTGCCGCGTCCGTCGTCGGCGAGCCCTTCACCGTCACCGCCGAGGTCTTCCGTGAGGGCCACGACGCGGTCAACGCGACGATCGTGCTCACCGACCCTGACGGCGCCGAGCACCACCTGCCGATGGCCTGCACCAACCCCGGCCTCAGCATCTGGGAGGGCGAGGTCGCTGCCGATCGCGAGGGCGGCTGGACCTACCGCGTCGAGGGCTGGTCCGACCCGTGGGCCACCTGGGTGCACGACGCCTCGATCAAGATCCCCGCCGACATCGACGCGTCCCTCATGCGCGCCGAAGGGGCGATCGTGCTCGACCGGGCGGCTGCCGACGCGGACCGGGACGAAGGGGGGCGCTCCGCCCTTCGCTCCGCCGCCGCCGTGCTGCGCGACGAGCAGGGCCACCAGGCCACCTCGGCCCTGCACCTCGTGACGACCGGCACTGCCGCCGTCGAGCTGGCGACCACCCCGCACCGCGAGCTGGTCAGCCCGAGCGCCGACCTGCCGCTGCTCGTCGAGCGGGAGCTGGCCCTCTTCGGTTCCTGGTACGAGATCTTCCCCCGCAGCGAGGGCGCCCACCTCGACCCGGTGACCGGACGCTGGGTCACCGGCACGCTGCGCACGGCCGCCCAGCGTCTGCCGGCCATCGCCGGCATGGGCTTCGACGTCGTCTACCTGACGCCGATCCACCCGATCGGGACGACCGCGCGCAAGGGACCCAACAACACGCTCGAGGCCGGGCCCGACGACCCCGGGTCGCCCTACGCGATCGGCTCACCCGACGGCGGGCACGACGCGATCCACCCCGACCTGGGCACCTTCGAGGACTTCGACGCCTTCGTCGCGGACGCGACCCGCCTGGGTCTCGAGGTCGCGCTCGACCTGGCGCTGCAGTGCTCCCCCGACCACCCGTGGGTCGTCGAGCACCCCGAGTGGTTCACCACCCGCGCCGACGGGAGCATCGCCTACGCGGAGAACCCGCCGAAGAAGTACCAGGACATCTACCCGGTCAACTTCGACAACGACCCGGCCGGGATCTACGCCGAGGTGCGCCGCGTCGTGCAGGTGTGGATCGACCACGGGGTCAAGATCTTCCGCGTCGACAACCCGCACACCAAGCCGGTCGAGTTCTGGCAGTGGCTGATCAGTGATGTCGCGGAGTCGCACCCTGACGTCATCTGGCTCGCCGAGGCCTTCACCCGGCCCGCGATGATGCACGCGCTGGCCAAGGCCGGCTTCCAGCAGAGCTACACCTACTACGCCTGGCGCAACACGGTGCCCGAGCTCGTCGAGTACGGCACCGAGATCACTGGCGAGGCGGCGGCCTACATGCGGCCGAGCTTCTGGCCGACGACCCACGACATCCTCACGCCCTACATGCAGTTCGGTGGCCCCGCGGCGTGGAAGGTGCGCGCCGCCATCGCCGCGACGATGGTCCCGACCTGGGGTGTCTATGCCGGCTACGAGCTCATGGAGCACGTCGCACGCCCCGGCTCCGAGGAGCAGATCGACAACGAGAAGTACGAGTTCAAGGACCGCCGCTGGGACGAGGTCGTCGAGGCCGGTGGGTCGCTCGTCGACTGGCTGACGATGCTCAACCGGGTGCGCCGCGAGCACCCCAGCCTGCAGCTGCTGCGCAACCTGACCTTCCACCACGTCGACGACGAGAACCTGCTGGCCTACTCCAAGTCGCGCACCCTCGCCGACGGCACGACCGACACCGTCATCGTCGTCGCCAATCTCGACCCGCACTCGACGCGCGAGTCGACGCTGCGGCTGGACATGGAGGCCCTGGGCCTCGACTGGGGCGACCAGCTCCAGGTCGAGGACCTCGTCACGGGTGCCCGATGGGTCTGGGGCGAGGCCACCTATGTGCGCGTCGGCGTCGAGGCCGAGCCCGTCCACATCGTCTACGTCCGGCACGCCTGATGGCGACGATCCACCGGGCCGAGCTGCAGCCCTCCAAGCTCGAGCTGCTCACCGAGTGGATGGGCGAGCAGCGCTGGTTCGTCGGTACGGCCCGCCCACGGCTGCGCAAGCTCGACGCGTGGCGTCTGGACGATCCGCAGGGCGAGGTCGGCATCGAGACCCTCGTCGTGCTCGACGAGGCCAGCACCACGCCCGTCGTCTACCAGGTGCCGCTCACCTACCGGGGCGCCCCACTCGAGGGTGCCGAGGCAGCCCTCGTCGGCGAGATGGAGCACTCCGTCCTCGGGCCCCGATGGGTCTACGACGCCCCGCACGACCGCGTGTACGTCACCCAGCTGCTCGAGCTGCTCTGCGGACGCGTTGCGGCGCAGGCAGGTTCGACCTCGGACACCCCGGACCCCGACATCGTCGGCGCCCCACACCCTGCGTGGCCGAGCGACCCTGTGCTCGCCTCGAGCCGGGTCCTGCGCGGAGAGCAGTCCAACACCTCGATCATCGTGACCCCGGCGGCCGGCACCGGAGCGCCAGTCATCCTCAAGATCTTCCGCACCCTCTCCCCCGGCGAGAACCCGGACATCACCCTGCAGGGCACGCTGGCGGCCTCCGGCTCCCCCTTCGTCCCGGCGAGCGTGGGCCACGTCGCCGGCGCCTGGCAACGGCCCGACGGGCAGGCCAGGGACTTCGGTCAGCTGGCCTTCGCCCAGGAGTACCTCGAGGGTGCGAGCGACGCGTGGCGCGAGACGCTGCAGATGGCCGCCTCCGGCACGGACCTCGGCGAGCGCGCTCGCGAGCTCGGGCGCGTGGTCGCGAGCGTCCACGAGACCCTCGCCCGGGCCCTGCCCACCCGGGTGCCCGACGCGGCCGATGTCGAGCGACGTGTCGCCGCGATGCGACGACGGGCCGCCCTCGCGACGAGCGAGGTCCCCGGGCTGTCCGCCCACGACGCTCGCGTCGCGGCTCTGCTCGACGCTGCCGCTGCAGCCGACTGGCCTGCGCTGCAACGCATCCATGGCGACCTCCACCTGGGTCAGGTACTCGACGTACCGGACCGTGGATGGATGCTCATCGACTTCGAGGGTGAGCCGCTGCGCTCCCTGGCGGAGCGCAACGAGCTGGACTCCCCCCTTCGCGATGTCGCCGGGATCCTGCGCTCGCTGGACTACGTGGCCGGAACGCTCGAGCGCGCCGACCGCCCGATCGACGCCCGTTCGTGGTGCACCGCCGCGCAGACCGCCTTCCTCGACGGCTATGCCGAGGTCGGTCCCGACCCGCGCGGGCACGCCGGGCTGCTCACCGCATTCGTCCTCGACAAGGCGCTCTACGAGGTCGTCTACGAGGCGCACCACCGACCCGGGTGGCTCTCGCTGCCCACGACCGCGATCGACCGACTCCTCCAGGAGGCACGCTCGTGAACCCCACCCCCGAACCCGCCCTGACCGGCGCCCTGTGGGCACTCGCCCACGGCCGCAACGCCCAGCCGCACGACCTGCTCGGCCAGCACCTCGAGGGGGCCGGTCTGCGGGTGCGCGTGCGACGACCGCTCGCCACCCGGGTGGCCGTGCGCTTCGAGGACGACGTCGTCCTGCGGCTCGACCACGAGGGCGAGGGCATCTTCTCCGGGGTGCGCGCGGGCGCCACGCGGACGATGGACTACCGGGTCCTCAGCACGTGGGAGGACGGCGTCGAGCACGTGGGCGATGACCCCTACCGCTTCGCCCCGACCGTCGGCGAGGTCGACCAGCACCTCATCAACGAGGGTCGTCACGAGCAGCTGTGGACCGTCCTCGGGGCGCACACGCACTCCTACGACGGGCCCATGGGCACGGTCGACGGCGTCTCCTTCGCGGTGTGGGCGCCTCGGGCCAAGGCCGTCCACGTCATCGGTGACTTCAACGGCTGGGACGAGCTGACCCACCCCATGAGGGCCCTTGGCGGCTCGGGCGTGTGGGAGCTCTTCGTACCCGGTGCGGCCGCGGGCAATGTCTACAAGTTCGCGGTGCGCGGGGCCGACGACGTGCTGCGGCACAAGGCCGACCCCTTGGCCCGTCTGGCAGAGACGGCCCCCGCCACCGGCTCGGTCGTCACGAGCAGCACCCACGTCTGGCAGGACGACGCCTGGCTGGAGCAGCGCGCGGCCAGCGACCCGCACACAGCGCTGATGAGCATCTACGAGGTGCACCCCGGGTCGTGGCGGCAGGGGCTCGGCTGGCGTGAGATGGCCACCGAGCTCGTCGAGTACGTCGTGCGCCACGGCTTCACCCACGTGGAGCTCATGCCGGTCATGGACCATCCCTACCCGCCGTCGTGGGGCTACCACGTGACGAGCTACTTCGCGCCCAACTCGCGCTTCGGCTCACCCGACGACTTCCGTCACCTCGTCGACGCCTTCCACCACGCCGGCGTCGGAGTCCTCCTCGACTGGGTCCCGGGGCACTTCGCGACGGACGAGTGGGCGTTGGTGCGCTTCGACGGGCTGCCCCTCTACGAGCACCCGGACCCGCGCCGCGGGTGGCAGCCCGACTGGGGCAGCTATGTCTTCGACTTCGGGCGGCCCGAGGTGCGCAACTTCCTCGTCGCCAATGCCCTGTACTGGCTCGAGGACTTCCACATCGACGGGCTGCGCGTCGACGGCGTGGCCTCGATGCTCTATCTCGACTACTCGCGTGAACCCGGCGAGTGGGTCCCCAATGTCCACGGCGGCCGCGAGAACCTCGAGGCCGTCGCGCTGATCCAGGAGGTCAACGCGACCGCCTACCGGCGCTCCCCCGGCATCGTCACGGTGGCCGAGGAGTCGACCGCCTGGCCCGGCGTCACCCGCCCCACCGACGAAGGGGGGCTGGGCTTCGGCCTGAAGTGGAACATGGGGTGGATGAACGACGTCCTGCGCTACCTCGGCGAGGACCCGGTCAACCGGGAGCACCACCACACGCTCCTCAGCTTCGCGATGATGTACGCCTACGCGGAGAACTACCTGCTGCCGATCAGCCACGACGAGGTCGTCCACGGCAAGGGCTCGATGCCCTACAAGATCCCCGGCGGGGATGACCAACGCTTCGCCACGCTGCGGGCCTTCTTCGCCTACCAGTGGGCCTTCCCCGGCAAGCAGCTGATCTTCATGGGCACCGAGTTCGGGCAGACGAGCGAGTGGGCGGAGAGTCGCTCGCTGGACTGGCACCTGCTCGACCACGCGGCCCACCGACGTACTGGTGAGCTCGTCGCCGAGCTCAACGCCTTCGCGCGCAGCCACCCTGCGATGTGGGCGCTCGACGCCGACCCCGCCGGGTTCAGGTGGTTGGACGCCGACGACAACCACGGCAACACCGTGGCCTTCCTGCGCTTCGCGGAGGACGCCGAGGACGTGGTCGCGGTGGTCGTCAACTTCGGCGGGTCGGCGCGCTCCCCCCTTCGCATCGGGTTGCCGAAGGGAGGTCGCTGGGAGGTCCGGCTCGACACCTCGGGCTTCGACGCGGCCGGCTCACCGAGCCAGGCGGGCATCGTGCTCGACGCCGAGCCGCACGCGTGGCAGGACCAGCCGTGGTCCGTGGAGGTCCACGTGGCCGCCCTCAGCGCCGTCTACCTGACCCCCCACGCCCCGGACCCTGCATTGCCCTAGGGCAATGCAGGTCGGAGGGCCCAACCTGAACCTGCATTGCCCTAGGGCAATGCAGGTCGGAGGGCTCAGAAGAGCGCGCTCATCAGGCTCGTGCGGCCCTTGCGCACGCGCTCGTCGTGGTTGCCCACGACGGCGAAGAGGTCGAGCAGGCGCGCCTTGATGCGCTCACGCTCGTCATCAGCAGTGACCCGCACGAGGTCGATGAGTCGCACGAAGGCGTCCTCGACGTGCCCGCCCAGGACGTCCATGTCGGCGACGACGAGCGCCGCGTCCACGTCCGACGGATCGCCGGCGGCGGCCTCGCGCGCAGCCTGCAGGTCGACGCCACGGGTGCGCTTCATCAGAGCCACCTGCGCCAGACCCAGCTGGGCGTCGGTGTCCTTGGGGTCTGCGGCGATGGCCCGCTCGTAGGCCGCCGTCGCGGCATCGAGGTCGTCACGCTCGATGGCGTCGTAGGCCTCCTGGTGCAGCGGCGGGAGCTCGTCCTGCGACTCGGCCGGCGTCTCGCTCGCGCTGACCCGTCCCGTGACGCCGTGCTGGACAGCGACCTGGAGGAGCTGGTCGATGACCGCGCGGAACTGCTCCTTGTCGACCATCCCGTTGAAGAGCGGCACCGGCTGGCCGCTGACGAGACCCAGCGCGAGCGGGACCTCGGGAGGCTGGACGGCTTGCATGATCGCGGGGTTGGTGGCCACGTCGATCCCGACGACCTGCACCCGGCCCTCGAGCGCGGTGGCGATCTCGACCGCGACCTCGAGCAGGGCACGGCTCTGGGGCTGCTGCGAGGACCAGACGACGGCCACCGCGGGGACGATGCTCGTACGACCGACGATCTGGTTGAAGTTCTCGTCGGTCGCCTCGACGACCAGCCCGTCGATCGCGCCACCGTCAGTGGGTGGCGTGCTCACGGGCGCGCCACCACCATCGGCGGGGCCACCAGCGGGAGCGGAGGCTGGTGCGGGGCGGGCGGGGCCGCCGAGACCGGACAGATCGACGGCACCGCGCAGGGCTCGGCTCGGATCACTCATGACCACATTGTCCCCCACCGCCGAAGCCGCGACTCAGCGGCCCTTGGCCGAGTGCAGCACATCGCTGGCCGCGACGACCCGGGACTTGCCCTCCGCCGGCGTGACGAAGGCGATGGTCTCCACGTGCTTGACCGTCAGTGACTTCTTGACCGTGGACGCGTCGAGCACGTGCTTGAGCGCGGGCTGCTGGATCTTCAGCTCCTTGAGCTTCTTGGTCGCCGTGACCGTGTCCGTCCGCGTCATCGGCACGAAGGTGAGCGACCCCCCTCCGTCGAGCTCGAACTGGACGCTCTCGCCCTTGGCGAGGGCCTGGCTCTGGCGGTACTCAGCCAGCTTCCCGAGCTCACGGCTGGTCTTCTTCGCGTTCTTCTTCAGCGCCGCGGAGAAGCCGTCACTGACGGAGACGTCCTTGGGTGCCTTCTTGGCCGCGGGGAAGGCCACTCCCTTCGCCCAGGAGTCGGCTGCTGCGGTGACGTCCTGCGACGGAGCCTTGGTCAGCTTGGCCGGTGCCCCCTCCTCGAGGGGGGCCAGCGCCGGAACACTCGCCCCGGCGGCCATCGGGACGTCCGCGAAGAGCGTGTACGGCTGGTCGGCGGCCTGCGACACGAGCACGTGGAGGTACTGCACGTCCTTGGTCTGCGAGGTGGCGAGCACGGCCCGGGGCCAGTCCTTGCCGCGGCTGACGGCGAGCACCTTCAGGCCCTTGACCTCCTTGCTCGCGCGGCTCTGACGGTCCTTGCTCGTGACCGCGGCATCGACCTCCCGCAGGGCGAGTCCCGACAGGGCCTTGTCGCGCGCCGTGTCATGGGCCTTGCCACTCTGGCGCGAGACCGAGACCGCGTCGGCGATGACCCGCTTGCTCACCGTGCTCGCGCTGTCGGAGGAGATCGACGCCCCACCGGACTTCTCCGCGGGCGCGTCGTGGATACCGGCCAGCGAGGTGCCGACACCGCAACCGCCCAGGAGGACGGGCAGCGCGATCACGGTCGCGACGAAGGGGGTGTTGGTGCGGCTCATGAGGAGCCCTCCTCACGAGTGGTGCGGGCAGAGCGCGCGCGGATGGCGGCCAGCGTCCCGCTGCGGACGAGCAGAGCCAGACCCGCGATGACGAGCACGACACCGACGACGAGGGTCGTCAGGGCCTTGGTCCCCCAGCTGCCGTCCTCGACGGTCATGGTCACGCGGTCGACCTCGGCGCCGGCGGGCGCCGCGACGACGAGCGACTGCGGGGCGTCGGCCTGGTCGACGGTGCGCTTGATCTCGCCCGAGCCGTTGGCCGCCTCCTGCCAGATGTCGAGCCCACGGGGAGAGACGGCATCGCCCTTGCCCACCGCGGTGGTGGTCAGGGCCCAGTCGCCGACCTCGACGCCGGTGACCTGCACGCGCGCACCATCGCCGAGGAGCGCCTCGACGTCGGAGGGGCGCGACGTGCCGGCCCACATCTCGCCCTTGCCGGTCGCGGTCACCGTGACGGGGTGATCGACCCGGTTGAGGACATCAGGTCCGAGAACCACGACGCGCTGGCCCGGGTCGGCGGTGAAGGTTGCTGTACCGGACGTGCCGAGGTTGGCGAGGAACCAACCGCCGACGATCGCGGCGACGAGACCGACGAGGGCAAGAGCCACGCCGGCCACGCGCTGGATGAGCATGCTCACATCAGTGCTTTCCGTAAGAGATCAGGAGGTGCCCGCCGACTGCGGCGGACAACCAACCATGACAAAGGTTGCCCGAATGTCACAAATCGGTCACGGAAGTGACGTGCTCACTCCTGCGAGAGGAGCCCCTGCACGCGCTCGATCTTGGCCGCCATCTGGCCGGTGCGACCGGCCCGGATGTCGGCCTTCATCACCAGACCGACGCGGTCACCGTAGGGCTCCATCGCGTCGACGCATCCCTTGACCACGGCCATGACCTCGTCCCACTCCCCCTCGATGGTCGTGAACATCGATCCGAGGTCGTGGGGTAGGCCGCTGTCGCGGACCACGCGCAGCGCCGCAGCAACCGCCTCGGCATAGGACCCTTCGGCATCCGGCGAGGACGGGGCGATGGAAAAAGCGAGGAGCACAGGGACCTCCCGGGTCACTTGGTCATGCGGATCTGGCCGTCGATACGCGTCAGCTTGTAGGTGTGGTCCTCGACGCTCTCGCCTCGGCCCTCGGGCTGATAGGTGAGAGTCACGGCAACCTCGCCGGACGCCTCGTCGACGCTGAGATCGCTCGTCGTGACCGAGTCGATCCCGCTCCAGAACCTGTCGTAGCCCGACCGGTTGGTCTGACGCTCAGGGGCGAGCATCTCCCACGCAGCGTCGCGGTCGGACGTGACGGTCGAGAAGTAGTCCTCGATGAAGGTGCGCCCCTCGGCCTCGGTGATCAAACCGTCGGACGTCGAGCTCGCGGCCGTGGAGCTCGCACTCGACGTGGGACTGGTCGTCGTGGTCCGGTTGGCACTGGTCCCGTCGGCACTGGTCCGGCTGGCACTGGTCCGGTCGCTGGTGGCACCACCGGAGGAGCCATCCGACCCGGGCCCCCCGGACATGGCGAAGGCGATTCCCGCCACGAGGAGCGCGACCAGTCCGGCGACGAGGATCGCCCACAACCACCCACGTCCTCGTCGAGGAGACCCTTGCGGGTGCTGGCGCGGGTGATGCTGGGCGGGAGCCGGCGCGGACGCGGCCGGCATCCTGTGGGTGGCGCTCGCAGGAGCACCACCGGACCCTCCGGCCGCGATGCTCTCCAACCGCCGCAGCGCCTGGGTCATCGAGCCGCGACGGGACGCATCGCGCGAGAGCATGTCCGCCAGCACGGGCTCGAGCTGGCCGGCGCGCTCCGGTCGACGTGGCGGGTCTGCCGCGATGGTGCGCAGTGTCGCCAGAGCATTGCCCTGGCTCGGGTAGGCGTCCTTGCCCTCGACCGCGAAATAGATCGTCGCTCCGAGTGCCCACACGTCGGCGGCCTCGCCGTGGTCGTCCCCGACAGCGACCTCCGGCGCCATGTAGCTCGGGGTGCCGGTGACGAGGCCGGTCTGGGTCAGCTGGTCATCCGGCCCGGACCGCGCGATGCCGAAGTCACCCAGCTTGGGCCGGCCGCCTCCGATGAGGACATTGGCGGGCTTGACGTCGCGGTGCACGATCCCGGCCCGGTGCGCGGCCGCGAGGGCCCCGGCCAGCTGCGCGCCGAGGTCAGCGGCCCCCCTCGGCGTCATCGGTCCGCGCTCCCGGATCGCGGAGGCGAGGGTGGGGCCGGCCACGTACTCCATGACGAGCCACGGGGTGCCCTCGTGCTCGGTCACGTCGTAGACGGCGACGACATTGGGGTGGTTCAGTGCGGCTGCGGCCCGTGCCTCACGCATCGCGCGGCGGGTCTCCCCTTCGCTCTCCCCGGGGAAGTCGCCGATCTGCTTGACGGCGACCTGACGACCCAGGACGGTGTCGCGGGCGAGCCAGACGATGCCCATGCCTCCACGCCCGATCGGCCGCACGGTCTCGTAGCGGTCGCCGATCAGCCCGGGCGTCGTGTCGTCAGTCATGTCTCAGCCAGCGTAGATGCTCCCCCGATGAGCGGCACGTAGACTCCACTACGCGGGCGCTCGCCCGCTCCAGTCGACACATCCTGCAGGGGGACCACCATGTCGTATTCAGCTCCGCCGCCACCCGGCGGTGCCGGCAGCCCCAACCCGTACCAGGGGGCTCCCTACGGCTCAGGTGGGCCGATGGGCACGCCACCCAAGAAGGACAACACCCTGTGGTGGATCCTCGGCATCATCGGTGGCGTCGTCCTGCTCTGCTGCTGCGGCATCGCCGGCTTCTTCGTCTTCATCGCCAACGAGGCGAATGACCAGTACACCGACTTCAGCTCCTCGGCCAACGCCTCTGACAGCGCCGACGCTGCCAACGCGCTCGTCGTCAGCGAGGGCGGCTCTGTCGTCGTCGACAGCGCCTCGATCCAGTCCGGCTGGAGCGAGTTCGACGGCGACATCACCGGTCTGACGGTGCGCAACGACAAGTCCTCGAGCGACTTCTTCCACCTCACCTTCTACTTCATGAAGGACGGCAACGTCATCGACGACGTCACGTGCACGACCACCGTCCTCGATGCGGGGGCGACGGACTACTCGCCCTCCTGCATCGGAGCGTTCTCCGACGTCTCGGATGCCGACGAGATCCGCGTCGCCGAGGGCTACTGACCTCACGCCGAACGACGAGCGTGGTGAGCAGCTCCTCCGCGGCGGCATAGGGGTCGCTCGTCCCGTCGACGACCCGTGACGCGAGCGTCTCGAGGGTCCCACCCGAGCCGAGGTCGCCCATGCGAGCACGCAACCGAGCGATGACCAGTGCAGTGATCTCGTCGCGCGCTCGAGTCGTGCGGCGTTGCCGCAGAGTGCCGCTCGCTGCGAGCCAGTCCAGATGCCGAGCGATGGCCGCGGCGATCTCGTCGACGCCGGTGCCGTCGAGGGCCGCGGCCTTGACGACGGTGCGGCGCCAACCACCCGGCGTCAGTCCCTCACCGAGCTGGATCATGTGCCGCAGGTCGCGGACGGTCGAGTCCGCCCCGTCGCGGTCGGCCTTGTTGACGACGAAGACGTCCCCGATCTCGAGGATCCCCGCCTTGGCCGCCTGGATGCCGTCACCCATCCCCGGCGCGAGCAGCACGAGCGTCGTGTCGGCTGCCCCCGCGATCTCGACCTCGGACTGCCCGACGCCGACGGTCTCGACGAGGATCGTGTCGAAGCCGGCCGCATCGAGCACCCGGATCGCCTGCGGTGTCGCCACCGACAGCCCACCGAGATGCCCGCGGCTGGCGAGCGAGCGGATGTAGACACCGGGGTCGCTCGCGGACTCGTTCATCCGGATGCGGTCCCCGAGGAGGGCACCACCCGAGAAGGGCGACGACGGGTCGACCGCAAGGACGGCAACCCGTTGGCCCTGCTCGCGCAGTGCGCGCACGAGGGCATTGGTCGTCGTCGACTTGCCGACCCCGGGCGCCCCGGTGATGCCGATGACGTGCGCGCCACCGGTGTGCGGAGCGAGCGCGGCCATCAGCTCAGGCAGCGCCGGGTGCTGGTCGTCGACGAGCGAGATGAGCCGCCCCACGGCGCGGGACGTCCCCGCCCTGGCCTCATGGACCAGGACGGGGACGTCGACGCTGCGGATCAAGCTCAGGCGCTCGGCACGCGGACGATCAGGGCATCACCCTGACCGCCACCACCGCACAGGGCGGCCGCACCGACACCGCCACCGCGACGCTTGAGCTCGTGCGCGAGCGCGAGGGTGATGCGGGCGCCCGACATACCGAGCGGGTGGCCCATCGCGATCGCGCCACCGTTGGGGTTGACCTTGTCGTCGGAGATGCCGAGCTGCTTGGCCGAGGCCAGGCCGACTGCAGCGAATGCCTCGTTGATCTCGACGACGTCGAGGTCGGACACCGAGATGCCCTCCTTCTTGACGGCAACCTCGATGGCGTTGGCGGGCTGGGCCTGCAGGGTGGAGTCCGGGCCGGCGACGACGCCGTGGGCGCCGATCTCGGCGAGCCAGGTCAGACCGAGCTCCTCCGCCTTGGCCTTGCTCATGACGACGACCGCGGCTGCACCGTCGGAGATCTGCGAGGCGGAGCCGGCGGTGATGGTGCCGTCCTTGGCGAAGGCCGGACGCAGCTTGCCGAGGGACTCGACGGTGGTGTCGCCACGCACGCCCTCGTCGGTGTCGAAGACGACCGGGTCGCCCTTGCGCTGCGGGATCTCGACCGGGACGACCTCGTCGGCGAAGGTGCCGGCGGCCCAGGCCTTGGCGGCCTTCTGGTGGCTGGCGGCGGCGAAGGCGTCCTGCTCCTCGCGGGTGAACTCGGAGTTCTCGGAGTTCTTGGCCTCGGTCAACGAGCCCATCGCCTGGTCGGTGATGATGTCGTACAGGCCGTCGTGGGCCATCGAGTCCTTGAGCTTGGTGTCGCCGTACTTGATGCCCTCGCGGCTCTTGGGGAGCAGGTGGGGAGCGTTGGTCATCGACTCCTGGCCACCGGCGACGATGACGTCGAACTCACCGGCGCGGATCAGCTGGTCGGCCAGGGCGATCGCGTCGATGCCCGAGAGGCAGACCTTGTTGACGGTCAGCGCGGGGACGTTCTTGGGGATGCCGCCCTTGATCGCGGCCTGACGCGCGGGGATCTGCCCCTCGCCCGCGGTGAGGACCTGACCCATGATCACGTAGTCGACGTCCTCGCCCTTGACGCCTGCCTTCTCCAGGGCGCCCTTGATGGCGAAACCGCCGAGGTCAGACCCGGAAAAACCCTTGAGGGAGCCACTCATGCGACCCATCGGGGTGCGGGCCCCGGCGACGATGACGGACACGGGACGGTCAGACATGTGGATTCCTCCAACATTCGTGGGGTGCGCGCGCCCGGTGGGACGTCGCGTCTCTTGCCACTCACCCTAGCGACGACGACGAAGGGAGGGCAGTGCCTCCCTTCGTGGTGGACGCCACAACGGCTCACCTCGGTGTCCGGCCTCACAGGCGGAGCCACTCCCCCTCACGCACCGTCGTCCTTACGCTGCAGTCATGACTGATCTCTTCACTGCCATCGACCACGTCGGTGTCGCCGTGCCCGACCTTGACGAGGCCATCGCCTTCTACCGCGACTCCTACGGCATGGAGCTCGCCCACGAGGAGACCAACGAGGAGCAGGGCGTGCGCGAGGCGATGATGCGCGTCGGCGACTCCGGCTCCTGCATCCAGCTGCTCGCTCCCCTCTCCCCGGAGTCGACGATCGCCAAGTTCCTCGACCGCAGCGGGCAGGGCATGCAGCAGCTCGCCTACCGGGTCGAGGACATTGACGCTGTCTGCGCCACCCTGCGCGAGCGCGGCCTGCGCCTGCTCTACGACACCCCCAAGCGGGGCACGAGCAACTCCCGGGTCAACTTCATCCACCCCAAGGACGCCCGCGGCATCCTCGTGGAGCTCGTCGAGCCCGCTGCGGACAGCGCGCACTGACCCTCTTCGCCCGTCCTGCAGGTGTGGGCGGGCACCACAATCCCGCGTGTGAACTCAGTCATGGCTCCGTCCCGCACGGCGTCATGACGACCTAGGTTTCACGCTGACGCACCACCCGACCCAACCCCACGAGGCCGAGGAGCCCCCTTCACATGGCAATCGACCAGATCCGCGACGCGATCCTCTCCGGAGACCGCAGCGAAGAGACCTACGCCAACATCCCCCTGCCGGACACCTACCGCGCGACCACTGTCCACAAGGACGAGGTCGAGATGTTCAAGGGTCTGGCGAGCCGCGACAAGGACCCGCGCAAGTCCCTGCACCTGGACGACGTGCCGATCCCGGAGCTCGCTCCCGACGAGGCCCTCGTCGCCGTCATGGCCAGCGCGATCAACTTCAACACCGTGTGGACCTCGATCTTCGAGCCCGTCTCCACCTTCGGCTTCCTCGAGCGCTACGGCAAGCTCAACAAGTACTCCAAGCGTCATGACCTGCCGTACCACATCGTCGGTTCCGACCTCTCCGGCGTGGTCCTGCGCACCGGCGAGCACGTGTCCAAGTGGAAGCCCGGCACCGAGGTCGTCGCCCACTGCCTGTCCGTCGAGCTCGAGGACGCCGACGGTCACGACGACACGATGATGGACCCGCAGCAGCGCATCTGGGGCTTCGAGACCAACTTCGGCGGCCTCGCCGAGCTGGCCATCGTCAAGGCCAACCAGCTCATGCCGAAGCCCGACCACCTCACCTGGGAGGAGTCCGCCTCCCCCGGGCTGGTCAACTCGACCGCCTACCGCCAGCTGATCTCCAAGAACGGGGGCGCCCTCAAGCTCGGCGACCGCGTCCTGATCTGGGGCGCCTCCGGCGGTCTGGGTTCCTACGCCGTCCAGATGGCCCTCGCGGCCGGCGCCACCCCGGTCTGCGTCGTCTCCTCCCCCGAGAAGGCCGAGATCTGCCGCGCCATGGGCGCGGAGCTGATCATCGACCGCAAGGCCGAGGGCTACAAGTTCTGGAACGACGACGACACCGAGCAGGACCCCAAGGAGTGGAAGCGCCTGGGCAAGAAGATCCGCGAGCTCACCGGCGGCCACGACGTCGACATGGTCTTCGAGCACCCGGGCCGCGAGACCTTCGGCGCGTCGGTCTACGTCACCCGCAAGGGCGGCAAGATCGTCACCTGCGCGTCGACCTCGGGCTACATGCACGAGTACGACAACCGCTACCTGTGGATGAACCTCAAGCGGATCATCTCCAGCCACTTCGCCAACTACCGCGAGTCGTGGGAGGCCAACGAGCTGATCAACCGCGGCCTCGTCCACCCGACCCTGAGCCGCACCTACAAGCTCGAGGAGGTCGGCCAGGCCACGCTCGACGTGCACCACAACAAGCACCAGGGCAAGGTCGGCGTGCTCACCCTCGCCCCCGAGGCAGGCCTGGGTGTCACCAACCCGGAGAAGCGCGCGAAGTTCGAGAAGCAGATCAACCGCTTCCGCGACAACTGATCAACGCCTGACCCGACGAAGGGGGTCCCGCCGGCTCGAGCCGGTGGGGCCCCCTTCGGCATGCCGCCTTCGTCATGTCACCTCCGGTCGAGGGGGGGTGGTTGCGCCCGCCGAAGTCCTTCGTTCGCTGGTCGCTCCCGTTGTCGTTCCCGACTTCGGCTTGATGTGCGCAGCCATCCCCCTTCGCCCTTCGTCGCCACGGGGCGAAGGGGTCAGCCCAGGCTGACCGAGGTGTCCAGCTCGTTGACCGCGGCCGTGAACTGGCTGCTGTACAGGCGCGCGTACGCACCGTCGGCGGCGAGCAGGCCCTCGTGCGTGCCCTGCTCGGCGATGTGCCCGTCCTCCATGACCACGATCAGGTCCGCGTCGCGGATCGTCGAGAGTCGGTGGGCGATGACGAAGCTCGTCCGGTCACCGCGCAGCGCCGCCATGGCCTGCTGCACGAGGCGCTCGGTGCGCGTGTCCACCGAGCTCGTCGCCTCGTCGAGGATGAGCAGGCTCGGGTCGGCGAGGAAGGCGCGGGCGATGGTCACCAGCTGCTTCTCGCCGCTGGAGATGTTGCCCCCTTCGTCGTCGAGGTGGGTGTCGTACCCCTGCGGGAGCGAGTGGACGAAGCGGTCGACATAGGTCGCCTCCGCCGCCGCGCGCACCTGATCCGAGGTGGCACCGGGACGACCGTAGGCGATGTTGTCGCCGATGGTCCCCGCGAAGAGCCAGGTGTCCTGCAGGACCATGCCGGTGCGCGAGCGCAGGTCCGCCCGGGACATCTGCGTGATGTCGACGCCGTCGATGGTGATGCGGCCGGAGTCCAGCTCGTAGAAGCGCATGATCAGGTTGACCAGGGTCGTCTTGCCAGCGCCGGTCGGACCGACGATGGCGACCATCTGGCCCGGCTCGACCACGAGGTTCAGCCCCTCGATGAGCGGACGGGCAGGGTCGTAGCGGAAGGAGACGTTCTCGAAGGCGACCCGACCGTGGCCCTCGCCGATGCCCGCCGGAGCACTCGGGTCCGCGACCTGCTCCGGGGCGTCGAGCACCTCGAAGACCCGCTCTGCGGACGCCACACCCGACTGCATGAGGTTGGCCATCGAGGCGACCTGGGTGAGCGGCTGGGTGAACTGGCGCGAGTACTGGATGAAGGCCTGGACGTTGCCGAGCGTCATCGTGCCCGACGCCACGCGCAGACCACCGATGACGGCGATGATCACGTAGTTGAGGTTCCCCACGAACATCATCGCGGGCATGATGATGCCGCTGACGAACTGGGCGCCGAAGCCCGCCGCGCGCAGCTCCTCGTTGCGCTCGGCGAAGGCCGCGTCGACCTCGGCCTGACGACCGAAGACCTTGACCAGCGAGTGGCCCGTGTAGGTCTCCTCGATGACCGAGCTGAGCTCGCCGGTGGACTTCCACTGCTGGACGAAGTGGCGCTGGCTGCGCTTGCCGATCGCCGCGGTGAGCACGATCGAGATCGGGATGCTCACGAGGGCGATGACCGCGAGCAGCGGCGAGATCCAGATCATCATCGAGACCATTGCCACGACCGTGATGAGGCTCGTGAGCAGCTGGCTGAGCGTCTGCTGCAAGGACTGCGCGACATTGTCGATGTCGTTGGTGACCCGACTGAGCAGCTCACCGCGCGGCTGCTGGTCGAAGTAGGGCAGCGGCAGCCGGTGCAGCTTCGCCTCGACCTGGGCACGCAGGTCGAAGACGACCTGGTTGACCGCGCCCACGATGACGCGCCCCTGGACCCAGGACAGGACCGCGGCGACGACGTAGAGACCGAGGGCCAGCAGCAAGATCCGGCCGATCGCACCGAAATCCATGCCCTGCCCGGGCACGAGGTAGGGCATCGAGGCGATCATGTCGGCCTGCTGGCCCTCCCCCGTCGCGCGCAGCTGATCGACGACGGTGTCCAGCGGGACGTCGGCGGGCAGCATGGAGCCGATGTAACCGGCGAAGATGTGGTCGGTGGCCCGGGCGAGGATGAGCGGCCCGACCGCACTCATCGCGACGGAGACGACGGTCAGGACGATGGCGGTGAGCACCCGGGTGCGCTCGGGTCGCAGCCGAGCGACGAGGCGCTTGGCCGAGGGCAGGAAGTTCTTCGACCTCTCCCCCGGCGTCCCGGCGGACATGGGGCCACGCCGCGGGGGCCCCCTCCGTGCCTGGGCCGCCTTCTCCTCGGCGGTGGGGACCTCGCTCACGCCGCCTCCTCCCGTGCTGCCTGGCTCTCGACGATCTCGACATAGGTCGGGCAGCTCGCGAGCAGCTCCTCGTGGGTGCCGTCGCCGACCACTCTCCCGTCGTCGAGGACGACGATGTGGTCGGCGTCGATGATGGAGGAGACCCGTTGGGCGACGACGAGGACCACGCTGTCGGCGACCACGGGACGAAGGGCGGCGCGCAGCCTGGCATCGGTGGTCAGGTCGAGCGCGGAGAAGGCGTCGTCGAGCAGGTAGATCGCCGGGCGACGCACGAGAGCCCGGGCGATCGACAACCGCTGTCGCTGACCGCCCGACAGGTTGGTACCGCCCTGGGCGATGGGCGACTCGAGGCCCAGCTCGAGGTCCCGCACGAAGTCCTGTGCCTGCGCGATCCGCAAGGCCTCCCAGAGCTCCTCGTCGCTTGCCTCCGGGCGCCCTTGACGCAGGTTGGTCGCGATGGTGCCGGTGAAGAGGAAGGGCTTCTGCGGCACGACCGCGATGCTGCGCCACAGCGCGTCGGGGTCGAGCTCACGCACGTCGACCCCTCCGACGAGGACCCGCCCGCCGGTCGCGTCGTGCAACCGGGGCACGAGGTCGAGCAGGGTGCTCTTGCCCGCGCCCGTCGAGCCGATGATCGCCGTGGTGCGCCCCGGCAACGCCCGCAGGCTCACGTCGCACAGCACCGGCGCGTCGGCGCCCGGGTAGGAGAACTCGACGTCCTCGAGCACGACGTCGGGACGGGACTGCGCCATCGGCCGCGGGTCCGTCGGCGGCACGACGCTGGACTGCGTCGACAGCACCTCGTCGATGCGTCCGGCCGAGACAGCGGCACGCGGGATCATCATCGACATGAAGGTCGCCATCATCACCGACATGAGGATCTGCATGAGATAGGTCATGAAGGCGGTCATGGCCCCGATCTGCATCTGTCCGCTGTCGACGCGCTGGGCACCGAACCACAGGACGGCCACCGTCGAGAGGTTGAGGATGACCATGACGATCGGGAAGGCGAGCGACATCAGGCGGCCGACCGCGATGGCCGACCCCGTGTACTCGGTGTTGGCCACCTCGAAGCGCTCGCGCTCGCTCCCTTCGCGCACGAAGGCCCGCACCACGCGCACTCCGGTGATCTGCTCACGCAGGATCCGGTTGACCGTGTCGACGCTGGTCTGCATGCGCCGGAAGTTCGGGACCATCGCGCGGATGACCAGTCCGACCGAGACCGCGAGCAGCGGCACGGCGACGGCCACGAGCCAGCTCAGCCCGAGGTCCTCACGCAGCGCCATGATGACGCCACCGATCATCATCATCGGCGCGGTGACCATCATCGTCAGCGCCATGTTGGTGACCAGCTGCACCTGGGTGACGTCATTGGTCGTGCGCGAGATGAGCGTCGGCGCACCGAAGCGGGCGACCTCCTGGGCGCTGAAGCTGCCCACCCGGGAGAAGACGGCGGCGCGCAGCCGGGCGGCCATGGTGGCGGACAGGCCGGCGCCGATCCAGGTCGCGGCGATGGTGGTGATGATCTGCACGACGGAGACCGCGAGCATCAGCCCGCCGTGACGCACGATGTAACTGGTGTCACCGGTCGCCACACCGTTGTCGATGATCTCGCCGTTGAGGCTCGGCAGGTAGAGGGAGGCGAGGGTGGCGGCCAGCTGGAGGACGAGCAGGACCGCGACCCGGCCGCCGGCGCCACTCAGGTGGCGACGGACGAGGCGTAGGAGCACCGGATGATTGTTGCACCGTGCAGGCAGTTGCCCAACTGCATTGCCCTCCGATCCCTGAGGAGGCCGGCGGCGGCCTCGCCCACCGATCCCTGAGGAGGCCGGCGGCGGCCTCGCCTACCGATCCCTGAGGAGGCCGCCCGCGGCCGTCTCGAAGGGAGGGACCTCAGCGCCCGTAGCGCCCCTGGTCACGGGCCTTCCAGCAGGCGTGGTGCCAGTGCCGGCGGTCGTCCACTCCCCCGAGTCCGTCGTCGGGCCAGACGACGACGTGCGCGTTCCCCGGCGCGATCTGATGGGTGCACCCCGGGCAGGTGTAGCTGCGGGTCGACGTGTGGCCGGTCAGCTGTCGCACGATCCAGGCCCGGCCCATCCAGGTCATCCGCGTCTGGGGTGCCCGACCCAGTGCGAGCGGACGGTGCTCGTCACGTCGGCGGCGGTTGGATCGACCCATGGCTGCAGTGTCCCAAACTCAGCGCACGGGGAAGGAAGGGAGGTGGGTCGACGCGAATCAAGCCGAAGTCGAGAACGACGCGGGTGACCACACGAGGACGAAGGACTTCGGCCCAGCGTCGGCCCACCTCCCTTCCGCACCCAAGGACGCACTGAGCCCCGGGCCAGGAGGTCCGGGGCTCAGGCTCGGATGAGCGAACGGGTTCGATCAGTAGGTGCGGAAGCCCTCACCGGTCTTGCGGCCGAGCTTGCCGGCCGCGACGACCTCGCGCAGCAGCGGCGCGGGGGTCAGGGACTCGTGCTCGAACTCCGCGAGCAGCTCCTCCTCGATGGCCAGGGCCACGTCGTTGCCGACGACGTCGAGCAGGGCGAAGGGACCCATCGGGTAGCCGTAGTGCTCGGTGATGGCCCCGTCGACGACGTCGAGCTCGGCGCCCTCCTCGTGCGCCTTGATGGCGTCGTTGAGGTACGGGAAGAGCAACGCGTTGACGATGAAGCCGGAGCGGTCGGCGCAGCTGACGGCGACCTTGCGGGTGCTGCGGCACAGGTCCTGGACGGTGTCGAGGACGTCCTGGCCGGTGCTCGGGTGATCGATGACCTCGACGAGCTTCATGAGCGTGGCGGGGTTGAAGAAGTGCATGCCCACGACGTCCTGCGGGCGCTTGGTCTGCGCGGCGAGGTCGGAGATGGACAGCGACGAGGTGGTCGTGGCGAGCACGGCGCCGGGCTTGCAGATGCGGTCCAGGTCGGCGAAGAGCTGGTTCTTGATGCTCATCTCCTCGGCGATCGCCTCGACGACGATGTCGACGTCGCCGAGCGCCTCGCGCTCGGTGGATCCGGTGAGCCGTCCGAGGATCGCGTCGGCGTCGCCCTGCTCGAGCCGGCCCTTGGTGACCTGACGGCCGAGGTTCTTCGCGATCTTGGCCGCGACGGCGTCGATCTTGTCCTGGCTGCGCGCGATGTAGGTGACGGGGAACCCGTTGGCGGCGAAGACCTCGACCATGCCGGTCGCCATCGTGCCGGAACCGACGACACCGACGGTCTTGATCGGGCGCGCGGCGCCCTGACCGGTGCTGGCGGGGGTCAGGTCGTCCGCGACGACCTCGTCGCCCTCGTAGGTGTAGAAGCCCTTGCCGGCGGCCTTGCCGGTGCGACCCTCGGAGATGAGCCGCTCGATGGCGGGGTTGGGCTGGTGGCGCGGGTCGCCGGTCTCGGCGAAGCGAGCCGCCAGGGCGTCACGGACGGTCTCGAGACCGAGCTCGTCGAGGACGGTGAGCGGACCCTTCGGCAGACCGCAGCCGAACCGCATGCCGTTGTCGACGTCCTCACGGGACGCGTACTTCTCCTCGAACATCGAGGCGGCGTGGTTCAGGTAGGGGAAGACGAGGGCGTCGGCGAGGGCGCGGGAGTCAGACATGACAGGCAGCATCGCAGGCGGGGTGACCCGTCGGTAGGGGTTGGCGGCGTGACGGTCCGCACAGGACGATCACGACACAATTCCGTTGTGCGCGTAGGGTCTGCGAGGTGCGAGTGGTGATTGCGACCTGCAGCGTCGATTACGAGGGGCGACTGAACGCCCACCTGCCCTTGGCGACCCGTCTGCTCATCGTCAAGGCAGACGGATCGGTGCTGATCCACAGTGACGGCGGCTCCTACAAGCCGCTGAACTGGATGGCGCCCCCGTGCTCGATGGCCGAGATCGAGCCGGACGAGACGGAGGTCACCGAGGGGGTGACCGCGGTGTGGAATGTCCAGCACGCCAAGAACGAGGACCGCCTGCGGGTGAAGCTGCACGTGATCCACCACGACTCGGCCCACGAGCTGGGCGTCGACCCCGGCCTGGTCAAGGACGGCGTCGAGGCCCACCTGCAGAAGCTGCTCGCCGAGCACATCGAGACCCTCGGAGAGGGCTACACACTCGTGCGCCGCGAGTACATGACCGCCATCGGTCCGGTCGACATCCTCGCCAGGGACGCGAAGGGGGTCTCCGTCGCCATCGAGATCAAGCGTCGCGGCGAGATCGACGGCGTCGAGCAGCTCACCCGCTACCTCGAGCTGATGAACCGCGACCCCGCGCTGCGGCCGGTGAGCGGCGTCTTCGCGGCCCAGGTCATCAAGCCGCAGGCGCGCACTCTCGCCGAGGACCGCGGCATCCGCTGCGTGACCCTCGACTACGACGAGCTCAAGGGCATCGACACGAGCATGCACCGCCTCTTCTAGCGAGGTCAGTCCAGCTCCATGCGGGCGAAGGGGGTATCCCCCGCCCGCTCGGAGGTCAGGACGAGCACCGTCTCGCCACGGTGCAGGTCGGCGATCTCCCCCAGCACGGCTCGAGGCGGCGGCGCCTGCGTCAGGCCGGGCTCGTCCTCCAGCGGCACGTCGAGCGTCTGCGCCAGCCGACCACCGGCCTCGTCCCCGGGAGCCCGGACGACCGACAGCACTCGCTCACCGGCGAGGGCCGCGACGAGCGCGTCGGCCCCCTTCGGATCCCGGGGTGAGGCGGCGACCAGCAGGATCGCCGGGCAGTGCAGGCCCATGTCTCGAGACTAGACCCGTCGATCCCAGACCGGGCTGGTGACCAGCCCGGTCGCTCACGCGTCCGTGGTCTCGAGCGCGGGCAGTCCCCGGTTGTCGCGGATGATGTCGAGGAAGCGACCCATGATCTCGTTGAGGCCGAAGTCCTTGGGGGTGAAGACGGCCGCCACGCCCATCGCGCGCAGCTTGGCCGCGTCGGACTCCGGGATGATCCCGCCGACGATGACGGGGATGTCACCGGCACCCTGGGCCTTCAGGCCCTCGAGCACGTCGGGCACGAGCTCCATGTGCGAGCCGGAGAGGATCGAGACCCCGACGAGGTCGACGTCCTCGGCGACTGCGGCGGAGACGATCTGGTCGGGGGTCAGGCGGATGCCCTGGTAGATGACCTCGAAGCCGGCATCGCGCGCCCGCACAGCGATCTGCTCGGCGCCGTTGGAGTGACCGTCCAGGCCGGGCTTGCCGACGAGCACGCGCAGGCTGCCGCCGAGCTCTTCGCTCGTGGCCCGGACCCGGTCGCGCACCGCGGCGAGGTCGGCGGACCCACCGGAGGCGACACCCACCGAGCCGGAGACACCGGTCGGTGCGCGGAACTCGCCGAAGACCTCGCGCAGGGCTCCCGCCCACTCACCGACGGTGACGCCGGCGCGGGCGCAGACCATGGATGCCTCGAAGAGGTTGTCCGCGGTGTCCGCGATCTCCTTCAGCCGCTCCAGCGAGTCCGCCGCCGCCTTGGCGTCGGCCGGGTCGGCGTCGCGCTGGGTGCGCCAAGCGCGCACGGCCTCGATCGCCTTGGCCTCCACGTCGGCGTCGACCGTCTGGATCGCCGTGTCGAGGTCGGCCGTGAGCGGGTTGGGCTCCGTGGTCTCGAACTTGTTGACGCCGACGACGATGTCCTGGCCGGCCTCGATGCGCTGTCGACGCAGGGAGTGGCTCGCGACGAGAGCATTCTTCATGTACCCGGACTCGACGGCCGGGACTGCGCCACCCATGTCCTGGATGCGCTCGATCTCGGCCTTGGCACCCTCGACGAGCTCGGCGACCTTCTTCTCCACGACGGGCGAGCCGGCGAAGAGGTCGTCGTACTCGAGCAGGTCGGACTCGAAGGCGAGGACCTGCTGCAGGCGCAGCGCCCACTGCTGGTCCCACGGCCGCGGCAGGCCGAGCGCTTCGTTCCACGCCGGCAGCTGCACGGCGCGAGCGCGGGCGTCCTTGCTGAGCGTGACAGCCAGCATCTCGAGCACGATGCGCTGGACATTGTTCTCCGGCTGCGCCTCGGTCAGGCCCAGGCTGTTGACCTGGACGCCGTAGCGGAAGCGGCGCTGCTTGGCGTCGGTGACGCCGTAGCGCTCACGGCAGATCTCGTCCCACAGCTCGACGAAGGCGCGCATCTTGCACATCTCCTCCACGAAACGCACGCCGGCGTTGACGAAGAAGGAGATGCGGGCGACGACCTTGCCGAAGTCCTCCTCCGGCACCCGGCCGGAGTCGCGGACGGCGTCGAGGACCGCGAGCGCGGTCGACATGGAGTAGGCGATCTCCTGGACGGGGGTCGCCCCGGCCTCCTGCAGGTGGTAGCTGCAGATGTTGATCGGGTTCCACTTGGGGATCTCGTTCACCGTGTAGGTGACCATGTCGGTGATCAGCCGCATGGAGGGAGCCGGCGGGAAGACATAGGTCCCGCGGCTCAGGTACTCCTTGATGATGTCGTTCTGCGTCGTGCCGGCCAGCCGGGCCCGCACCTCGGCCGGGTCCTGACCAGCAGCCTCGGCCTGCTCCTCGGCGGCGACCTGGTACATGGCGAGCATGTACATCGCCACCGCGTTGATCGTCATCGAGGTGTTCATCTCGTCCAGCGGGATCTGGTCGAAGAGTCGGCGCATGTCGCCGATGTGGCTGATCGGCACGCCGACCTTGCCCACCTCACCGCGGCTGAGGACGTGGTCGGGGTCGTAGCCGGTCTGCGTCGGCAGGTCGAAGGCCACGGACAGACCGGTCTGCCCCTTGGCCAGGTTGCGACGGTAGAGCTCGTTGGACGCCGCGGCACTGGAGTGCCCGGCGTAGGTGCGCATCACCCAGGGGCGGTCACGCTCGGGGCGCGCAGCCTCGGCTGCAGGGGTGGGGGCATCAGTGCTGTCGGCCATGATGGCAAGGTACCCGCGCGTGGGCTCGTGCCACAGACCCATCCGCGGTGAATACCGCCACACCCGCTCCCCCACCAGTCCCCCAGACCCGGGTGGAGGTAAACGCGCGGACGAATCCTCGGTGTGATTTGAAGGGACATGTCTGACAGGTATGTGAAGGGACACCGCTGACAGTCCGGGGCTCCGGTAGTGGCCAGATGATGGCTGCATGAGCACGNTCGGTGTGATTTGAAGGGACATGTCTGACAGGTATGTGAAGGGACACCGCTGACAGTCCGGGGCTCCGGTAGTGGCCAGATGATGGCTGCATGAGCACGCGGGCGGTTCCTGTGGAAGTTCGGTTGGCGATCGGTGCACATGCGGTGCTGGAGGAGGTGTCTGGCACGTCGGTCACTGAGGTCTGTCGCAAGTACGAGATCTCGCGTGATACCTATTACCGCTATCGACGACAGATGCTCACGGAGGGCATCGAGGGACTGATACCGCGCTCGAGGAAGCCGTTACATTCTCCGATGGCCACACCTGCGGAGGTGGTCGATGTCGTCGTCGCCAAGCACGACGAACTGATCTCCCAGGGGTGGGACGGTGGCGCCACGTCGGTGCACGACTGGCTCACCCTCGAGGGCGTGAAGGTGCCCTCGGCGCGCACCTGCCACAAGATCCTCGCTGCTCATGGCCGCACCGTGCCCACGCCGGCCAAGCGACCCAAATCGAGTTACCGGCGGTTCGAGGCGATGAAGGCCAACGGGGTGTGGCAGCTGGATGGCCACCGGGTCAAGCTCAACGATGGACACGTGGTCGTCCTACGTTTCCAGGATGACCACTCCCGGATGCTGATGGCCTCACGTGCGGCGTCCTCTGAAAACGGTCTGGACACGTGGAAATGCTTGACAGAGGCGATTAACCGGCACGGTAAACCCGCGATCATCCAGTGTGACAACGGCTCGGCGTTCACGGCTCGCCTGGCCAAAGGTGGGGGCTACAGCACCTTCGAGGCGCAGCTGCACCGCATCGGGGTCGGAATGATCAACTCCAGCCCGGGCCACCCGCAGACCAACGGCAAGAAGGAACGCGAATGGCGCACCTTGGAACAATGGCTGAAAGCACGAGAGGCGCCCACCGACTTGCCGTCACTGCAACGCCTAGTGGATGCCTACGACCTGATCTTCAACACGCAAAGGCCCCACCAAGGCATCGGCGGAGTGACCCCCGCGACGCGCTACAGCGCGTCCGAGAAGGCATTGCCAGACCCCACCGCGCTCAAACCCAGACAGTTCCTCAACGAGGTCACCCTCAGCTCCGCTGGATTCTTCAACCTGCCCGGTATGCGCGTGAACTTCGGCCGAGCATGGAGCGGCGTCAAGCTGCAGTACCTCATCGACCGAGACCACGCCGTGCTCTTCCACGAAGACCGCGTCCTAGGCCACGTCCAACTGACCCAGGAATGGATCGACAAACCAGCCGGACAACGCGACCATGTCCGAATAGACACACACCCCTGACTGTCCGACATGTCCCTTCACGACTGTCCGACATGTCCCTTCACAGGACACCGGTGAATCGTCGGCGCGTTTACCTCCAATCGGGCGATGGGAGGTGAGTGGGCGAAGGGGGAGTCGCTCAGCGGGGG